>DPGH01000013.1:23732-104941 GCA_003523255.1 Clostridiales bacterium | reverse complement strand
CTGCTTGTAAGGCAGATGCTCTCCCAGCTGAGCTATGCTCCCGTCCGTTCCATTGCTGATATAATATACCAAATTTAAAACCAAAAAGCAAGTGTTTTTACGGGTAAATTTAAAATTCGGAAAAAAATTTTTTATCGCAAAAAACGGACGGTATGCAAACGAATTTTTATAGACGGTTAATTTTTAAATTTCGCTTGACGGAGTCTGGTTTATATAATATAATAATATTAAAGTTCTAATTAAAACGTTACGTATGGCGTATACTTTTACGGGGGTTTTATGACCGAAATCATTTCAACCATACTCGAAGCGGAACGGCTTTCCGAGGAAAAAATCGCGCTTTCCGCCGACCGTGCGAGAGAAATTCGCGCCGCAGCCGACGCCAAGGCGGAGGCTATAAAGGCAGAAGCGAAAGTCAAAGCCGCAGATTATAAAAAAGCCGCGCTTTTTGCTGCGGATAAAAAAGCCGACGAGGTATACGCCGCAAAAATAGCGAAAAGCGAAAAAGAAGCGGAAGAGATGAAAACCCGCGCAAAAGAAAAACTTTTGGACGCGGCGGACTTTATACTCGAAGGATTGATTAAGTAAAATGGCTATCGTCGAGATGAGTAAAATCAGGCTCGTCGGAATGACTTCCGCGAGGAACGAACTGCTTGACGCGCTTTCCGAAACGGGGTGCGTAGAACTTTCGTTTAAAAACGCGGACGAAGGCGTTTCGCAGGTCGTTTGCGTGCCCGAGGAACTCGAAGAAAAACACGCTTCGTTAGAAAGCGCGGTCGAAACGCTGACCGCACTTTTAGAGCGTCGTAAAAACGATAAAGAATACGCCGGCGTTAAAGAGTCGCTCGGCGCGTTTGTCGTTTCGTACGAAGATTTTGCGCGTATAACCGAAAAAGAAAACGAACTTTTCGCCGTTGCGGAAGAAATAAAGCGCGCCGAAGAAAAAACGGCGGAAATAAAGCTTGAAAGAGTAAAACGCGTTAATTTATGCGCTAATTTAACGCCTTACGTTACAATAAAAAGCAAATTTTCGGAATTCGTCGATACTCCTCACGTAAAAACGTTTTTCGGCACGGTTAAGTCGGAATCTCTTAAAAAACTTACCGACGCCGTTTCTCTCGAAGAATTTTCGGACGTTAAGGTGCTTGCGGAAGCGGGACAGCCCGTTATAGTCGCGGTCGCGCTTAAAGAAGAAGCGGATAAACTTTCCGCGCTGCTTACGGAAGCGGGCTTTACGGCTTGTCCTTTTAAGGACGCGGTATATCCCGAGGACGCCGCCCTTAAAGAAGAGAAAAAAATTCTCGAACTTGACGCCGAAACCGAAAGGCTCGAAAAAGAGATTTGCGATAAAGCGAAGTATCTTAAAGAACTTAAAGTTTTATCCGACAGATACCGTTTTGAAACGCAAAAAGCCGTTTCCGGCGCGAAATTCGAGCATACCGCGTCGACTTTTATGCTCGAAGGGTTTTTACCGAAAGAAAACCGCGAAAAGGTTGAAAAAGCGATTTACACCGTGTCCGACGCGGTGTTTACCGAGTTTTGCGAGCCTGAGGAAGGGGAAACCGTTCCTACGCTTACAAAAAACGATAAACTGGTGTCGCAGGCGGAATTCGTTACGGATATGTATTCGCCGCCCGATTACAGAGAAGTAGACCCGAACAAAACCGTGTTCTTCTTTTTTATGTTGTTTATGGGCGTTATAATGGCGGATATAGGCTACGGCCTTTTGATGATTGCGCTCGGCAGCGTGCTTTCCATGCGCATAAAAACCCCGGGCGGCGCCAAAAAATTGTGGAACGTTATAGCGATAGGCGGCGTGTTTACGATAATTTTCGGCGTGCTGTTCAACTCGTTTTTCGGGTTTGAAATTATGCCGTTTTCCCTTTTGCCGAATCCAGCGGCAAAACCGCTTAACATGAATAGCATTATGACGATATTGCTTTTCTGTTTGCTTCTCGGCGTTATTCAGATAGCGACGGGGTATTTTATGAAGGCCCTTAATTGTTTTAAGCATAAGGACGTTCTCGGCGGCATATTCGACGGACTTTTATGGGTGCTTTTCTTTATAGGGTTCGTGGGCGCGGTTTTCAACTTTTTAATGGGTTACTTAAACGTTGAAGTAAGCGAAGAAGTTACCGCCTTTTTCGATAAAATACAAAAACCGGCGCTTATAGTTACTCTTTCAGCTCTCGCGCTTGCAGCGCTCACCGCGGGAAGGAACGAAAAAGGCTTCGGCAAGTTTTCTAAAGGATTCGGCGCGATTTACGGACTTATAAATCTGATGAGCGATATATTGAGTTACGCGCGCTTGTTCGGACTTATGATTTCGGGCATGATAATCGCCTCTACGTTTAACGATATGGGCTTAGGTCTTATCGCGGGCGGCGGCGCGGGCTACGTATTAGGCGCGGTCGTGATGGTTATCGGACACGCGTTTAACCTTGCGATGGGCGTACTCGGCGCGTATATACACGACAGCAGGTTGCAGTATATAGAATATTTTTCGAAGTTCTATACGGGCGAGGGCGAAAAGTTTACGCCTTTCGGCTCGGAACTTAAATACATTTACGTTACAAAATAAAAGTTAGTCATATAACGGAGGTTTGACTTATGGGCACATTATTCGGCTTTGCAGAAAACGGACAGGCGTTTGCCTATCTCGGACTCGCGCTGTGCGCCGCGCTTTGCGGCGTGGGCAGTTCTATCGGTTTGTTCAAAACCGGTTCGGCGGCTTCGGGCGTACTTGCGGAAGACCCCAAAAAGTTCAGCAAAGTGCTGATACTCGTGGTTCTGCCCGCAACGCAGGGTATTTACGGATTCGTTTTCGCGATAATCGGTTCGTCCAACGCGGCGAACGTTACCACCGCATTAGAGGGCGCGAGAGTTTTCGCGGCGTCTTTGCCTCTTATGATAACCGGTCTCGTAACCGGCATATATCAAGGCAAAACGGCTGTCGGCGGCATACACGCCATCGCGAAGAACGAAAGCATTTCGGGTAAACTCATACTTTTCCCGGCAATGGTCGAAACTTACGCGATACTCGGGCTCGTAGTATCTATACTTTTACTCGCTTAATCGGTGAATATAATGGGTAAAGATGCGATAATCGCAAAAATAGGCGCCGAGGCGGAAGAAAAGTCCGCGGCGGTTATTTCCGCGGCGGAACAAAAAGCGAACGAAATCACGGCTAAGGCTACCGCCGAAGCGGAAGAGTTCGTTAAAAAGGTTTCGTCGGAAGCGGACGCCGAGGCTGCGAAAAGAATCGAACAGAGAAAAACTTTGTCCGAACTCGACGGCAGAAAGATTATTCTTAAAGCCAAAAGAGACGTAATAAACGACGCGTTTATAGTCGCGCTCGACAAGTTACGTTCGGTAAGCAAAACGTATTATTTAAGGCTTGTCGAGCGGTCGATTGCGGAAAACGCCGAAACGGGCGACGTTATAGTTTTATCGAAAGACGGCGTTCTTTCGGAAAAGGACGTCGAGGCAATGCCCTGTTTTAAAAATTTTAACTTATCCGTGGCAAAAGAAAGGGGCGATTTTAACGGCGGTGTAAAACTTGTCGGCAAAAATTGCGACAAAGACCTTTCGTTTGCGGCGATAATAGAAGGCGTTAAGGAAGAAAAGACCGCAGGGGTCGCTTCCGTATTGTTTTAAGGTTTATCATGAGCAACGCAGTATACGCGGCGGCGCGGGCGCGCTCGCAGGAAATTTATCTTATCGGCGAAGAACGGCTTAACCGTCTCGTTGAATGCGCGACCGTAAACGACGCCGTTAAAATTCTATCGGAAACGGGTTTCGGTAAAAGCGTTTCGGAAGCCGCCGGCGCGGATTACGAAAGTCTTATCGCCGCAGAGAAAAGCGCGCTTTTCGATTTTATAAGAGAAACGTGCGCGTATCCCGAGATAACGCATTACCTTCTCGCGAAAAGCGACTATAAAAACGCCGAAGCGTTCATAAAGTGCAAATATTTAAAACTCGACGCCGATAAACTTACCGACGTATCGGGACTTATCGCCAAAGAAACGCTTAAAGAAAAAATTTTAAAAGACGATTACGACGAGTTGCCGAAGCATATGAAAGACGCTCTTTTATATGCAGACGAGGCTTTCGTTTCGGGCACGGCGACGGGAGCGGGTATTTCCGCGGCGTTTGAAAAGGCGTATTTCGCGGATATTTGCGAGGTCTCTAAAAAGAATAAATATCTTTCCGACCTTTACGCGGTAAAAGCGGACGCGGCAAACGCAGGCATCGCTTTGAGAACGAGAAACTACGCTTACGCCAAAAATCAATTCGTTAAAGAGGGCAGGCTTAAAGAAGCCGACCTTAAAAGTTTGTGCGAAGAGCCTTACGACGCTTTATTAGGTAAATACGGGCGCGGGGACGATAAAGATTTTTTAACGCGGGCGATAACCGCCGCGAAAAACGGTAAACCGCTTTCGGACTTCGAGCGGGCGGCGGAAAGTTTTGCCGTTGAATACGTAAAACGCGATAAGTACGCCACCGAGGGCGCGCTTCCGTTTTTACAGTATTGTTTATATAAACTCGCCGACCTTGCCAACGTAAGAATAATTCTTTCGGGAATAAACGGCGGGGCGGATAAAAACGAGATAAGAAAGAGATTGAGGGCTTATTATGAAAGGTAAAATGGCTATCGTCGGCGACGGCGACGGAGTGCTTGCGTTTTCTTCCGTCGGTGTGGAGGCTTTTGCGGTAAAAAACGCCGAGGAAGCCGCCGAAACCGTTAAAAAACTCGCAAGCGACTACGCGGTCATTTTTATTACCGACGAACTCGCGAGGGCGATAGAGCACGTTACCGAAAGATACGTAAACGCCCCGTATCCGATAATATTACCCGTTCCGGCAAAGTCGGGCGCGGGCGGCTACGGTAGCGAGAGGATAAGGGCGGCGATGGAAAAAGCCCTCGGTGTGGACGTTTTTATAAATAACGACAAGGAGAACTGAAAGGGTTAGTATGCAGGGCAGAATTATCAAAGTGTCGGGTCCGCTTATCGTAGCGGAAAACATGGCGGACAGCAAACTGTTCGACGTGGTAAAAGTTTCCGACAAAAAACTGATTGGCGAAATAATCGAACTCCGCGGCGACAAGGCTTCGATTCAGGTATACGAAGAAACGAGCGGACTCGGCGTTGGCGACATCGTCGAAACCACGGGCGAACCGCTTTCGGTAGAACTCGGGCCGGGGCTTATCGAAAGCATTTTCGACGGAATACAAAGACCGCTTAAAAAGGTATACGAATATTACGGCGAGAGAATTTCGCGCGGGATAAGCGTAGACAGCATAGACCACGAAAAAAAGTGGAAGTTTATACCTACCGTTAAAGTCGGGGATAAGGTCGCTTGCGGCGACGAAATAGGCTATGTGGACGAAACGCCGAGCGTGCGCCACAAAATTTCCGTACCGTACAATGTCGGCGCGGGCAAAATCAAAGACATCAAATCGGGCGATTTTACGGTTACCGAAACGGTTGCCGTTCTTTCGACCGATACGGGAGATAAGCCTCTTACCATGCTCACCAAATGGCCGGTAAGAAAGGCAAGACCCTATAAAACCAAAATGACGCCTTCTATGCCGATGGTTACGGGTCAGCGCGTTATCGATACGCTGTTTCCGATAGCGAAAGGCGGCGTTGCGGCTGTTCCGGGTCCTTTCGGCAGCGGTAAAACCGTCGTTCAACACCAACTCGCAAAGTGGGCGGACGCGGACATAATAGTATACGTCGGTTGCGGCGAGCGCGGCAACGAGATGACGGACGTTTTGAACGAATTCCCGGAACTCAAGGACCCCAAAAGCGGCGAGCCTTTAATGAAAAGAACCGTGCTTATCGCAAACACTTCGGATATGCCGGTCGCCGCGAGAGAGGCTTCTATTTATACGGGCATGACGATAGCCGAATATTTCAGAGATATGGGCTATAACGTGGCGATAATGGCGGATTCCACTTCTCGCTGGGCAGAGGCCTTGCGTGAAATGAGCGGCAGACTTGAAGAAATGCCCGGCGAAGAGGGGTACCCAGCGTATCTCGCTTCGAGACTTGCGGAATTTTACGAGCGTGCGGGTACGGTTAAAATACTCGGAGAAGCGGACAGAGAAGGTTCCGTTACCGCGATAGGCGCGGTTTCGCCGCAGGGCGGCGACCTTTCGGAACCCGTTTCGCAGGCGACTTTAAGAATAGTTAAAGTTTTCTGGGGGCTTTCCTCTTCGCTCGCGTATAAACGGCACTTCCCCGCGATAGACTGGCTTATAAGTTATTCGCTTTACGCAGACCGTTTAAGCAGCTGGTTTGACGAGCATATTGCCGGCGATTTTTCCGCAATGCGTTCGTTCGTGAGCGTTATACTTCAAAAAGAAGCCGAACTCGACGAAATCGTCAGGCTCGTCGGCGCGGACGCGCTTTCGTATAAAGACAGACTTACGATGGAAACGGCAAAATCGATAAGAGAGGATTTTTTGCATCAGAACGCTTTCCACGAGGTGGATACGTACGCTTCTCTCGGCAAACAGTATAAAATGCTTAAACTTATTTATGATTTCCACACGCTCGGCGAAAAGGCTTTGGAGAGCGGCGCGGAGTATTCGGATATAATAAATATGTCCGTAAGAGAGAAGATAGGCAGAGCAAAGTACATCGCCGAAAGCGAAATAGCGGAACTCGACGAAATAGACAAAGAGATAAACGACGGGCTTAAACGGCTTATCGGCGGAGGGGACGATGTTAAAGGAATATAAAACCATAAAAGAAGTCGTAGGACCTATAATGCTCGTCGAGGGCGTAGAAGGGGTAAAATATAACGAACTCGTCGAAATAAAGCAGGCAAGCGGCGAAATTCGCCGCGGCAAAGTGCTCGAAGTAAATAACGACAAAGCGCTCGTTCAACTTTTCGAGGGGGCGCAGGGTCTCCAGATATCTTCCGCAAAAGCCAAGTTTTTAGGACACGGGCAAAGGCTTGCCGTTTCCGAAGATATGCTCGGCAGGGTTTTCGACGGAATGGGAAACCCGAGGGACGGCGGCGCGGAAATAATCGCCGAAAAATACATGGATATAAACGGCGAGCCGATTAACCCCGCCGCGCGCGATTATCCTAACGAATTTATTCAGACGGGCATATCCGCGATAGACGGACTTAACACGCTGGTAAGGGGACAAAAGTTGCCCGTGTTCAGCATGTCGGGGCTTCCCCACGCGGAACTTGCCGCGCAGATTGCAAGGCAAGCCAAGGTTATCGGCAGTAACGAAAAGTTCGCGGTCGTTTTCGCGGCGGTCGGCATAACGTACGAAGAAGCGGAATATTTCGTTCAGGACTTTAAGCGTACCGGTGCGATAGAAAGAACGGTATTGTTTACGAACCTTGCATCCGACCCGGCTATAGAACGTATCGCTACGCCGCGTATGGCGCTTACCTGCGCGGAGTATCTGGCATACGACCTCGGTATGCACGTGCTCGTTATAATAACGGATATAACCAACTATTGCGAAGCATTGAGAGAAGTTTCGGCGGCGAGAAAAGAAGTTCCGGGGAGAAGAGGATACCCCGGTTACCTGTATACCGACCTTGCCACCATGTACGAGCGTGCGGGGAGAATTAAAGGCAAAAGCGGGTCTATAACTCAGATACCTATTCTCACCATGCCGGAGGACGATAAGACGCATCCTATTCCCGACCTTACGGGATATATAACGGAAGGACAGATAATCCTTTCGAGAGAACTTTATAAAAAAGGCGTTACGCCCCCGATTGACGTTTTGCCTTCTCTTTCCCGTCTTAAAGACAAGGGAATCGGCGCGGGTAAAACGCGTGAAGATCATGCGGACACCATGAACCAACTTTTCGCCGCGTACGCGCGCGGCAAAGAAGCGAAAGAACTTGCCGCCATTTTAGGCGACGCCGCGCTTACCGATACGGATAAACTTTACGCAAAATTTGCGGAGCAGTTTGAACTTAAATACGTTTCGCAAGGGTTTAACGTAGACAGGAGCATAGAAGAAACGCTTAACATCGGCTGGGAACTTTTAAAGATATTGCCGAGAAGCGAACTTAAACGTATAAAAGAAAAATACATCGAAAAATATCTCGGAGAATAAAATAACCCAAAGGAACCGTTATGGCTAAAATAAACGTTAATCCCACGCGGATGGAACTTAATAAGTTAAAAGCCAGACTTAAAACGGCTACTCGCGGGCATAAGTTGTTGAAAGACAAAACTGACGAGATGATAAGGCGTTTTTCGGTGCTGATAAGAGAAAACAAGCGTCAGCGGGACGACGTGGAGGCAGACGTTGCCGCCGCGCTTACCCAGTTTTCCGTAGCGCGCGGATTTATGAGCCCGTCGGATACGTTGCTTAATTTTTCCATGCCGAGCGTTTCCGCCGACGTGGAATGCGAAAAAGGTTACGTTATGAACCTTGCCGTACCTAAACTCACGCTTAACGACGGCAAGACCGAAAATCCCTTTCCGTATTCTTTCGCAGAGGTAACGAGCGAGGCGGACTATTCGGTACAACTTATGGGCAAACTTTTACCTAAACTCGTTAAACTCGCCGAAACGGAAAAAACCGTTATGATGCTTGCGGACGAAATAGAAAAGAGCAAAAGACGCGTAAACGCGCTCGAATTCGTTATGATACCTAACCTCGAAGAAACGATAAAATCCATTTCTATGAAGTTAGAAGAAAGCGACAGGAGCAGCAGAACCCGTCTTATGAAAGTTAAATCTATGCTGGAGGAAAGACGATAATGAAGGCTATAGGCGTAGATATAGGCGGCATGACGATAAAAGTCGGGCTGGTTGACGAAAACGGTAAAATAATCGGCGAAAACCGTGTTAAAACCGCTAAAACCGCAGACGTTTGTATCGACAATCTGTTTTTACAAATAAGAACGCTGTTAAATCAAAACAATCTGACGGAAAAAGACATTCGCGGCATAGGCATAGGTTGTCCAGGACTTGTAGACGTTGAAAGGGGCGTGGTAGAACATCTGCCTAACCTCGGGTGGGTAAACGTTCCGCTCGTCGCGTTGTTAAAAGAAAAATTCCGTACCGAAATAAGAATATCCAACGACGCTAACGTGGCGACCCTCGGAGAAGTGCTGTTCGGCGCGGCAAAAGGATACGATTCTGCGGTTATGTTTACGCTCGGTACGGGCGTGGGCGGCGGCATCGTGATAAACGGCAAACTGTACGAGGGCGGTAAAGGTCGCGGCGCGGAACTCGGGCATACCACGCTTATAATGAACGGCGCGCCTTGCACCTGCGGCAGAAACGGGTGCGTAGAGGTTTACGTTTCCGCTACCGCGCTTATAGGGCAAACCAAAGCGGCGATGCTTGCGGACGGCGACAGCGAAATGTGGAAATACGTCGGCGGCAATATAGACGCGGTCGACGGTAGAACGGCTTTCGAGTGCGAAAAGAAGGGCGATCCCGCCGCAAAACGCGTAGTCGATAATTACGTTACCTATTTATCCGAATCGATTATGAATATGCTTAATATTTTCCGCCCGCCCGTGTTTATTCTCGGCGGCGGTATCAGTAAAGAAGGTAAAAATCTTACGGAGAGAGTAACCGCCTATCTCGAGGAATTCAGTTACGGTTACAAATTTGCGCCTAAAACCAAAATCGTTACTGCAACGCTCGGTAACGACGCGGGTATAATAGGCGCGGCGGCTTTGGTTTAAGAGAACCCGCCGTAAAACAAAAAAGATAAAAACGCGGTAAAAACCGCAAAAAGGACGATTATATGAAATTTACACCTAAGTACGACGAAAAATTTACACCTTTAAGCGTAGTATTACGCGACTACCGCGCAAGCGTTAAAAACGCGGGCGCTAAAACTCTTTCCGTTTGCGTAGAAAGAAACGACGGATATAATTACGTTTACAAACTCGATATTTACGCCGACGACAGTCGCCGCGAAGAAAATTACGATATTGCCGAAAGAATAATCAAATCCATTCTGTGGGTTGTCGGCGGATACAAAATTTATATCGGCGGAGATAAATACGTTTACGAAAAAATCAAAGCGGATTACACGCTTACGGGCAAAAGAGCGTTCGACGTGGACTTTATGCAAACCGTGTACGAAAAACCTTTCGAAGTGGTTTACGCGGAGGGTAAAGATTTTCCCGAAGAAAAGAATTGCCAGATGAAGATAGGCGGGCATCTCGACGGGTGCAGAATAGGCTTCGACGCGGGCGGCAGCGACAGAAAAGTCAGCGCGGTAGTAGACGGTAAAGTCGTTTACAGCGAAGAGGTCGTGTGGTTTCCGAAAATCAATTCGGACTGGCACTATCATTACGACGGAATAATGGCTGCGATGAAGACCGCGGCAAGCAAAATGCCGTGCGTAGACGCGATAGGCGTTTCCAGCGCGGGCGTTTACATCAACAACAAAATCATGGTTGCGTCGCTTTTCCTTAAAGTACCCAAAGAGGACTATAAAGAACACGTTCAGCCTATGTATATAAACATAGCGAAAGAACTCGGCGCTCCGCTCGAAGTCGCTAACGACGGCGACGTTACCGCGCTTGCGGGCGCAATAGACCTTAAAGACGACAGCGTGCTCGGCATAGCGATGGGCACCAGCGAAGCGGTCGGTTATATAAACGATAAAGGTCTGTTAAACGGCTGGCTGTCCGAAGTCGCTTTCGTACCCGTTGACTTCTCTAAAGAAGCAATGGTAGACGAATGGAGCGGCGATTACGGTTGCGGCGTTAAATATTTTTCGCAAGACGGCGTTATCAAACTCGCGGAGAGCGCGGGATACAAATTCCCTGAAGGTTCTTCTCCCGCGGAGAAACTCAAAGTCGTTCAAAAACTTATGGAAAACGGCGATCCGATGGCGAAAACCATTTACGAGGATATAGGTATATATCTCGGCTACGCCATACCTTATTATTCGGAATTTTACAAAATCAAACACCTTCTCATACTTGGCAGAGTTACGAGCGGAGAGGGCGGCGCGATAATAATCGAAAAGGCGAAAGAAGTATTAAAAGCCGAATTCCCCGAATATGCGGATATTAACATAACCATGCCCGACGAGTCCAACAAGCGCGTGGGACAGAGTATAGCGGCGGCTTCTTTACCCGAAATAAAATAGACTTCGTTTCGCGCGGGAGTCGAAAGGAGAACGAATGAATTATAAAGACACGCTGATGTGGAAAGAGATTTGCGAAATACCGGACATCTTTTCGGGTATACGGGAGAAGAACGCCGACGTAATGCAATCTCTCGTTTCCGCGATAAAAGGCGGCAAGGCAACGAATTTCGTTGCGGCGGCGCGCGGCGCAAGCGATAACGCAATGGTCTACTTTAAATACGTTCTCGAAATAAATACCGATTATACGGTAGGGCTTTCCGCGCCGAGCGTAATTACAATTTACAAAGGCAAAATCAACTACGCTAACAGCATAGTTATAGGTTGCAGCGAATCCGGTATGGCGGAGGACGTGCTCGAAGTGCTTAAAAAAGCAAACGAGCAAGGCGCGATAACGATTGCCGTTACCAACGACGAAAACAGCCCCGTCGCAAAAGAAGCAAAGTTTCATTTGTTTTGCAACGCGGGGGAGGAAAAAAGCGTCGTCGCGACGAAATCTTTTCAGGCTCAGACCTTTTTACTGCTATGGCTCGCAACCGAACTTTCGGGCAAGCGTTCTATGCTTAAACGGTTAGAAGCGTTAACGCGGGAATTCGCACCCGTTTTTACCCAGGTAGACGCGCTTACGAGCGAGTATGCCGAAAAGTTTAAGGATATGACGAACGGCTTCGTATTGTCCCGCGGGCTTAATTATGCCGTCGCGCTCGAAGCCGCGCTTTTATTGCAGGAAACGTGCTATACGCATACCCGCGGTTACGCGGGCAGCGATTTTTACCACGGACCGCTCGCTTCGGTAAGCAAAGATACGCCGGTGATAATATTTTGTGCAAGACACTACGGCGACGAAGAAATGCAAAGCATACTCCGCGCCGATCAGGTTAAATGTATTGAAAGAATGTTGTTGCTAAAGGCGCCCGTTCTTCTCGTTACCAACGATTGCGTTTTGACGGGTAAGTTTTCACGTTGTAACGACGCGCTGATTAGTTTCAGCGAGAGAGAAGAAATTTCGGTTTTCGCTTTCGCGCTGTTTGCCGAAATGTTCGCTTGCAAAGTCGCTTGTCTTATCGGCAACGACCCGGATGCGCCGAGGAGTATGGAGCGCATTACCGTAACCAAATAACGATTTTAAAAACTTTAAGCCCTCCGCAATTATGCGGAGGGCTTAACTTGTGCTTTTAATTTTATATGTATCGCTACATTGAGCGAATAATTTTTCTCGGGCACTTGTTCATGCATGCAAGGCAGCCCGTGCATGCCGCATAGTTTATTACCGGCAGGTTGTTTACCATTTCTATCGCGCCGTTAGGGCAGGTTTTGGCGCAAAGTCCGCAACCTATGCAACCCGCTTTACAAGCCGTCATAACGTCCTTGCCGCGGCATTCCGAGGAGCATGCAACGTAAATTTTCGCGCGTTTCGGGATAAGTTCTATAATGCGTTTCGGGCATTTTTTTACGCACGCACCGCATGATACGCAGGCGTTTTTATCCGTTTTCGCAACGCCGTCCTTTACGGCAACCGCTTCAAACTTACATACCGCCGCGCAACTGCCGCCGCCGAGGCACCCCTTAGAGCAAACCTTATCGCCGCCCATGCACTGATTTATAGATTCGCAACCGGCGTTGCCTACGTAGTTAAAGCGTTTAGCGGCTTCTTCAAGTCCGCCCGCGCATTTTACGACCGCAACGGTAGGTTCTCCCGTTTCGGGTTTTACGCCGAGTATTTCGCCTATTAAAGCCTTATTTTCGGCAGAAGTCGCTGCGCAGCTCGATACGGACGCTCTGCCTTCGACAAGCGCTTTGGCAAAGTCCGCGCAACCGGCAAATCCGCAGCCGCCGCAGTTCGCGCCCGAAAGTTTTTCCGCCACCTGACCTATGCGAGGGTCCTCTTCTACCGCGCAGAATTTATTTACGATGAGTATGAGAACGGTAAAGAAAAGCGCGAGTACGGCGAGTATCGCAAGAACTATTCCGAAACTTCCCCAGTTTATTTCAGCCAAAAGATTCATATTCGTTTTTTCTCCTCGTTAAATTTTTATCATCGAGAAAACGTAGAACGCCAGCGCGATAAAGCACGCGGTAAGCATCGCTATAGGAAAGCCCGCAAGATGCTTGTTAAAGGGCGTACGGCGTAATTTTTCTCTTAATCCGCTCATTATCACTATGGAAATCAAAAAGCCCACGCCGCCGAAAAATCCGTACGCGACGGAGTTCAAAAGTCCCATAGAAGTCAGACCGAAAGCCTCTGCAGTGCCTGCGTCGATAACGAGTTCGGCAACGCCTAATACCGCGCAGTTGGTGGTTATAAGCGGGAGGTAAATACCCATCGCGTTGTAGAGCGTTGGGGAGAATTTTTTAAGAACGGATTCTATCATCTGTACTATCGCCGCGATAACGAATATAAATACTATAACTTCGAGATACTCGAGTCCGAGCGGTACGAGTACAAGCGTGTACAGGGGATAGGTGATAAGGCAGGTGAGCGTCATAACGAACGTAACCGCAACGCCCATGCCCGTAGCCGATTTTATGTCTTTCGATACTCCGAGAAAGGGGCATATTCCGAGAAACTGAACGACTACGAAGTTGTTTATAAACGTCGCCGTAAGGGCGATTAAAAGCAAAGTTCCCATGTTATTTTACCTCCTTCGGTTTAAGCGCGCGTTTTTTTTGCACTTTGTTTACCACGTAATTGAATACCGCTATAAATATTGCAAAGGTAAAGAACGCGCCTGCGCTCGACGAGAAAAAGCCTATCGAAAAAGCGTCTGCGTCCCACAATTTAAAGCCGAAAACGGATGCGCTTCCGAGAATTTCTCTGAAAGCCCCCATAAGCGTAAGCGCGGCGGTAAAGCCGAGTCCCGTAAACAACCCGTCGCAAGCGGAATCGAGTACGGGGTTTTTAGAAGCGAAACTTTCCGCTCTGCCGAGAATTATGCAGTTTACGACTATAAGCGGTAAATATACGCCCATCATAGAGTAAAGGTCGGGCATAAACTTATCGAGCACGAGTTTTACTATCGTAACGAAAGTCGCTATTATCAGTACGAAAGCTGGTATTCTTACGGTATCGGGTATAACTTTTTTAAGTAAAGATATAAGTACGTTAGAGCATATCAGCACGAAAGTTACCGCAAGTCCCATGCCTATACCGTTCATTGCCGCGGTTGTCAGCGCAAGCGTGGGGCAGGTTCCTAAAACGAGACGAAACGTCGGGTTATTGAATATCAGACCGTCGGTTGCGATTTTTTTGAATTTACCCATAATTTTCTCCTTATTTGCCGAGTTTTTTGGCGAATTGCAATGCAACGTAAACCGCGTTCGACGCCGCGGTGGACGAACCCGTCGCCCCGTTTACGACTTCTTTTACGCCGTCTTGATTTTCGGAATAGTCTTTTCCGACAAACCTTTCGTAAAGTCCGCCGAGTTTGCTCATAAGCGTTTGACCCGTGTAAGAATCTTCCACAACGTTTTTAACCACTCCTTCGCCGTTTATCGCAACGTAAAGCGTTACGGTACCGTTTGAATATCCTTTTTTGCCCGTTGCAAGTACGAGATAGTCGCCGTTGTCGAGTTTGTAGCACGCTTTTACTTTGCCTACGTCGTCAAACTCCGACATATCCACGGAGTAAACGTCTACGTCGTCAGAAAGGGAAACGCTTTCTTCGGTGTAAATTTTGTTTATCGCGCGCTGAATGCGTTCTTCAGACGAAACTTTAAGCACGTCCGATAGAATCGCCAAAAGTCCGCCGCAAACGAGTATTATCGCAAGCGTAACCATAATAGGTTTAAAGTATTTTTTCATTTTACTTAACCTCCTTGCGTTTTTCGGGCTTAACGTAACCGAAAGGCTTGCGCAGCGATATTTTATCGATAAGCGGAACCAAAATATTCATTAAAAGAATTACGAAAGAAGTCGTTTCGAATCCGGTGTACTTTCTTAAAACCGCAGTTAAAATACCGAACGCGGAAAAGAAAATTATCTGACCCGCGGTTGTCGTGGGGTTGGTAACGTAATCCGTCGCCATGAAAAACGCGCCGAATAAAAATCCGCCGGAGAGGATAGCGGGTAAAAACGCCGAAAAATCGAACCCCGCAAACAAAACCGCCGTAAGTCCGCATAACGCCACGGATATAAGCGGAAGCCAGATTTTTATTATTTTGAACGCGGCAAGTATAATCGCGCCGGCGATAATCGCAATCTTGCAGGTTTCGCCTATACAACCGGCAACGCCCGTTCCGAGCAAAAGGTCTATCGTAGAAAGCGAAGAACCGTCCGCAAGAAAACTTTTAAGGCTGGTCGCACCGGTAATCGCCACGGGTTTTAACGCTCCTATATTCGGCGCAACGAACGTGTCGAGTATAGAGGTAAAAGATATAAACGCGAAAATTCTGCCTACGGCGGCGGGGTTTACTAAATTGTGTCCCGTTCCGCCGAAAAGCATTTTTACCACTATTACCGCAAAAACGCTTGCAAGGGCGGGTATGTAAAGGTGAACCGTCGAGGGGAGGGTAAGACCTATTATCATACCCGTAACCAGAGAGGTGTAGTCGAAAGATTTTATAATTTCTATCGCCTTTTCGCCCATAATAAGACGGTACACGAGTTCCGCGCCGAGCGCGAAAATCGCCGCTATCAATACCGTAAGCGCGGCGAGATAACCGAAAAAGACGATGCCGGCTATCCACGCGGGTAAAAGAGAAGCGCAAACGGTAAGCATAATCTTTTTAGTAGAATTGCCGCTTTTAACGTGCGGCGAAATCGAATAACTTAAATCCGCCATTTATTTTCCCTCCTTGCGGGCTTCGTTTAAACGTATTTCTCTAATCTTGCCTTTTGCAAAATTAAAACTCTGTACAAGCGGGCGTTTTGCCGGGCAGTTGTACGCGCAAGAGCCGCATTCTATGCAGTTCATAACGCCGAGTTTTTCGGCGGCAAGATAATCGCCCGCCTGAATATAAGAATCCATAAACGCCGGTATAAGGCGCATGGGACAGTTATCCGAACATTTACCGCAGTTGATGCAGTTGGTGGGGGAAGCGGTGCTTGCTTCGCCCTTTTTGAGCAGCAATAAACCAGAATCGGTTTTTCTCGTATACTGGTTAAGGTTTACGAGAGCCTTACCCATCATAGGACCGCCCGCAACTATTTTTACCACGTCGTCCGCCATGCCGCCGCAATAATCTATAATGTCTTTAAAGGGGGTGCCGAGCGCGACGCGCAGGTTTTTGGAATTTTTAACGCCGAGACCGCTTACCGTTATAACCGTTTTAGCAAGGGGCAGGTTAAGTTCTATCGCTTCGTATACGGCAATCATGGTTTTTACGTTTTGCACGCATACGCCAACGTCGAACGGCATTTTTCCGCAAGGCACTTTTCTGCCCGTGGTGCAGTAAATAAGGTGTTTTTCGCTGCCCATGGGGTATTGCTTTTTAAGAACGACCGTTTCTATATCCGAGTATTTGCCGAAAATTTCTATGGCGTCCGGCTTATTTGCTTCTATACCGAAAATAATGCGTTTAATGCCGAGCGCGCGCGCCGTGTACATTATACCTTTATATATATCTTCGGTTCTTTCGAGCATAAGTCTGTAATCGCAGTTTAAATACGGCTCGCATTCCGCGCCGTTTATAACAAGCGCGTCGAGTTTTGTTTTCGGCGAAAGTTTTACCGCCGTGGGAAAGCCCGCGCCGCCGAGTCCGACTATACCCGCAAGCCTTATTCTTTCGACAAGGTCTTTCGGTTCGAAACTCGTCATTTCGTCAAAAAACGTTTCTTCGCCCGAGCCGTCGTTTTCGATAACGACGTATTTTTGTTTTTGCCCCATACCGTTTACGATGTCGGTAATTTCCGTAACGGTACCCGCTATAGAAGCGAAAACATTAGCCGAAATCGCGCCGCTCGCCTCGCCGACGAGTTGCCCTTTTTTAACCTTGTCGCCGACTGCCACAACGGGTAACGCCGGCGCGCCGATGTGTTGCGACATGCTGATGTACACTTTGGCGGGTTCGGGCATCTTTTCGATGGGCAAGTCTTTCGTCAGGTACTTCATATCCTTTACGTGTATACCGTAAGGATAGTTTTTGCCTTTTCTGATACTCAATTTTTATCCTCCCTGTTATTGTTTATATAATCGCTCCCTCCGGGCGGGGGAAGCCTTTTAACCGAAAAATATACCGCAAGCCCGACTATTAAGCCGCCCGCCGCGCCTATTAAGGTAAGGTACGGCGCGTAAACGAAATACTCCGCTTGTCCGGTTATAACGCAAAACGTTAAATTCTGTAAAGCCGCGTTTATCACCGCGCCCGTCGCGCTTATCGCAGGCAGACCGAAACGCTCTCCGCGCTTTAACAGTAAAACTTCTATCGCGAGCGACACGAGCCCTGCCGGCAAAGAATACGTTACGGCAAAAACGTTGCCCGTCAGCAAACTGCCGACTACCGCTTTTACGATTAAAACCGTAAACGCGTAACCGTAGCCGAGATATACCGCGGCAAAAAGTATAAACGCGTTTGAAATGCCGAGTCTTGCGCCGGGAACGACCGAAGGGAAAAGGTTTTCTATCGTGAAAGCCGTTATCGCGAGCGCGGCGAGTAATCCCGCAAGCGCCGTTTTTTTCGTACCCGTTTTCATAATCAACCTATAATCGGCGCGTCGTCGCCGCGCGTTAAAACTATTTTAAGTTCGTGCGGCGCGCAAAATATCGCTCCGCCGTCGCCGGAATCAAGCGTCAGGCGCGTACAGTCTTTGCCCGTGCAGTTCGCATCTTTTACGCGTACGGTTTTGGCATCGTCGTCGTAAATTATTACGTTGTATTCGTCCCCGAAACTTACTCTTATGGTCTTTTCTTCGATATTAAGCGAAACGTTTTCGTAAAACTCGTTTTCTACCGCGGGGAGAGAAGAACCGTATTCGTAAGTAAAAACGAGTTTGCCCGACTTGTAAACGGCAAAACCTTCCGCTTCCGTTTTCTCGGGAAGAATAACGAACGCCAAAAATAAAACGGCGATAAACAGCGCAAAGCCGAGGAATAAAAAAATATCCGACGGCTTGAACGCCTTGCCGTTTTTTATAGCGTTAAACGCGTTGTTTGCATTTTCTTTCATTTTCCCCGAAACCGCGGGCTTTATCGCCCGTTTTCTCTCTTGCCGTCGGCGGTTTAAGGCGATTTAAGCGTAAAGCCTTATTTCCCGGCGGGTTAAAAGTAAAATTCAAGCCGCTGCGCAAAGCGCAACGGCTTGCTTGTCAAAATTTATTTTCTTTTTGAAAACGTTCTTATTCTGATTACCAGTATTACCAGACAGCAAACGAATGCCGCCGCCATAAGATATGGCAACCTTTTCGCGGGGTAAAACGCGAAAGAGATAAGTCCGAATATCGTGTAAGAAAGGCATGTTAAAAGCGTAAAGTCGCCTAACGTGATTTTCTTTGCGCAAGCGTTTACGAGCGCAAGCGCGCCGCCCATAACGAGCGAAGCGTAGCAAAGCCCGTTAATAACGAGGTAGGGGTAAAGTTTGACTTGCGCCTTAACCTCGGGTTTAAGCGTAAGATAATTTTTGAGTTGAGTATAGCGGAACAGAACGAGCGTTAAAAGCACGAACGCCGCGCCGAACGCTATCGCCGAGAAAAGACCGAAAGATTTGTGCGCCGCAGCAAAATAGTTTGTGCCGTCGTATTTTACGCCGTTGATTTTCGCTTCGCTTTCCGCGTCTATGTCAAAACGATAATACCTTATTACGGTAAACGCCGCAAAGAGGAGAACGAGGGATGCAAGACACACGTAAGAAGTGGTTTTAGAAGCCGCCGAAACGTTTGCGAATATCACCTGGAACAACGCCGCGGGAAAACTGATAATCGCAGAAAACGCCACCCCGTCGGCAACGCCGGCTTTTCTGTCTTTCAACGAGGCGATAAAAAATATCGCGACTATAGCAATCAGTATGCAAGGCAAAGCGTTTGAGAACAAAACGGCTTTTATTCTCGTCGTTCTGTTTATAAGCATAAACCAGACGCAATCTAATAAAAACGCGCCGATAAGTATCGTGAGAAAAGTGTATTTATCGCATATAGAACCGTAATATGCTTTAACGGTTTTTTTGGCGTAAACTTTTTCATCTTCTTCGCCCGTCCTATAAACCGAATTGAGAAGAACTATGCTCGTTCCGAATAAAAGCATCGCAACCGAGAGAAGAACACGCCAGGTGGAAGCGAATTTAACTACCGCCGCGACGAACACGAAATAAAACACCGCACCGACGAGAAAACCCATAGAAACGGGGTCTGCCGCGGTGAATTTTTTATTTTTAACGGACAGCGCGAGATATATTACCGCTAAAACGCCGAGTATCGCCGCCATCGTTATAACCGCCGCCGCAAGGTTGGAGTTTTTAAGTATCGTTCTTACAATCTTAAACTGGTACTCCGCGGCGAGCACGCCTGTAATCAGCACGCCGATAAGCGCGGCGGGTATAAAAAACCCTTCTTTGAAAAAAGCCTTAAAATAACTTTTTTTGGTTTGATTTGCCATAGTCAATCACATCTCCGTATAAAACGTTAATACAATTCGGGTACTACAAATTAGTTCGTAGACTATTATACAACATACCGCGCTCGCGCGCAAGCGTTTTTTCGTTTTTTAGCTTATAAAAAGGAACGCTTAAAAACGTTTTTGTAATAAATCGTAAAATTTTCGATTTACGTTTGAACGTTTTGCGTTTTTGTGGTATACTAACGTTACAAGCGTAATTCGTTTGCACTGGTTAAAGATGAAAAAGGAATTCTGTTTTTTACTTGCCGCGCTTCTCGTCGTAACGTCCGTAGCGGCGTTTACGGGGTGCGGTAGCACGCAAGAGGTAACGTGTAAGGTAACTTTCGATATGGACGGGACTTGTTCGAACGTGGTTATCGAAGTTAAAAAGGGCGAGGGTATTGCTAAAAAAGACGTGCCCGAACCTCCCCAAAAAGAGGGATATACGGTAAAATGGTCCGTATCCGACTTTTCACGCGTTACGGGCGACCTTTGGGTTAAACCGGTTTATACTAAGGCGGGCGAGGTTGAGCCGATATATTATACGATAACTTTCGTGTTTGAAAACGCCGCCGACGTGGTGTTTACCGTTGAGGAGGGACATTCGCTTCCGGATAGCGACGTGCCGGCGCCGCCCGCTAAAGACGGTTACACGGTTAAGTGGGACAGAGAAGATTTTTCTAACATAACCGAAAACGTTACGGTGCGCCCCGTTTACAGTCCTGTCGAAAAGCAAAAAGTTAAAGTCAACTTTACGATGGAAAGCGGTAATACCGCCGTTTGGGCCAACTGGGTTGAAAGCATGACGTTCGTTATCGGCGAAGAGTATTCTTTGCCTGTTTTGAACGCGATGCCTAAACACGCCCGCAATTACGAGTTTACGGGCTGGAAATACGAAGGTAAAAACGTGGCGTTAAAAGGCATGTTTAACGATAGTTTTGCCGGCAGAGAAATAACTTTCGTATTAGATTACGCATATTATACGAACAATTATTAAAGCGCTATAAAAACAGAAAAAACAAAAAAGCGGTCTTACCAAAAGACCGCTTTACGTTTTAAATAACCGCGCAACTTTAAGTCGGCAAGGAAAGCCGAAGCGGTATCCTTGCAGGTGGCTCCGCCGAAGCTACCTTATGGCACACGAATAGATTTGTTTAGTGCTGCTGCATTCCTGCTCTGACACGGTTCGCAAGTACCCGTTGCATAAGACCCCGGCATCAACGCTCCACGCAAAGTCCTGCCTTCCACAGACCGAACCTCGAAAAAGCATTCTGCTCCGCTAAGCGAATTGCGGATACAGGGCATCGCTAACTCCCCGCATAGCGCGGCTTATATATTCTAACTTAAAAAAATTTTTTACGCAAGTTATTTTAAGTAAAAAGTCAAATAATATAAAAATTGACTTTACAAAACCGACAAATTTCTTTATACTATACGATAGATAATAACGGTATTTTTAAACGGAGAGTGCATTTATGTACGATAAAGTCGATACGTCGCTTAATTTTGCGGAAAGAGAGAAAGAAATAATAAAATTCTGGAAAGATAACGACGTTTTTAAGAAAAATCAGTCCGAAAACGAAGGCGCGAGAGAATTTACTTTTTACGACGGACCGCCTACCGCAAACGGCAAGCCGCATATAGGGCATATTTTAACGAGGGTAATTAAAGATATTATACCGCGTTACCGCGTTATGAAAGGCGAGCATTGTTATCGTAAAGCCGGATGGGATACTCACGGACTTCCCGTAGAACTCGAAGTGGAAAAACTTCTCGGCATAGACGGTAAAAAAGAAATCGAAAAATACGGTATAGAACCGTTTATCAAAAAATGTAAAGAAAGCGTATGGAAGTATTCCGGCGAATGGGAAAAAATGAGCGACCGCGTAGGCTACTGGGCGGATATGGAAAACCCGTACGTAACATATAACGACGACTATATCGAGTCGGTGTGGTGGGCGCTTAAAACCATTTCCGAAAAGGGGCTTTTGTATAAGGGCTATAAAATAGTACCGTATTGCCCGCGTTGCGGCACCGCGCTTTCTTCTCACGAGGTTGCGCAGGGCTATAAAGACGTTAAAGAAACTTCGGTAATAGCGCGTTTTAAGTCTAAAGACGAAGAGAATACCTACTATCTCGCATGGACTACCACGCCCTGGACTTTGCCGAGCAACGTGGCTTTATGTATGAATCCGAACGAGGTTTACGTCGAGATAGAAACCGAGGACAAAACAAAGTATATTCTCGCAAAAGCGCTTGCGGATAAATATTTCGAGGACTATAAAGTCGTAAACGAAAAACTCGGCAAAGAGTACGAATACAGAGAATACGAACCGCTTTTCGATTTCGTTAAATCGGAACTCGAAGAAAAAGGACAAAAAGCCTATTACGTAACGGTAGACGATTACGTAACCACCGAAGACGGCACGGGCATAGTTCATAACGCGCCGGCGTTCGGCGAGGACGATAAAAGAGTCGGTGATAAATACGGCTTGCCGCCCGTTAAACTCGTCGAGCCGGACGGAAAACTGGACGCGCGTTGCGGCGCGCTCGGCGGGTTGTTCGTAAAAGACGCGGACAAACTCGTAATAAAAGACCTTAAAGAAAGGGGACTGCTGTTTAAAACCATGGAGTTTACGCACAGTTATCCTTTCTGCTGGCGTTGCGACACGCCGCTTATTTACTATCCGAGAGAAAGTTGGTTTATCAAAATGACCGCCGTAAAAGACAGACTTATCGCGGCGAACGATTCGGTAAACTGGATACCCGAAACCATTAAAAAGGGTAGAATGGGCAACTTTTTGGAGAACGTTATAGACTGGGGTATTTCCCGCGAGAGATACTGGGGTACTCCGCTGCCCGTGTGGGTTTGCAACAAGTGCGGCAAAGTGCACGTTATAGGCAGCAAAAAAGAGCTTAAAGAACTTTGCGGCATAAAAGGCGATATAGAACTCCACAGACCGTATATAGACGATTGTACGTTCGCATGCGAATGCGGCGGAACTTTCGTGAGAGAAAAAGAGGTTATCGATTGCTGGTTTGATTCCGGCTCGATGCCGTTTGCGCAGTGGCATTATCCCTTTGAAAACAAAGAACTGTTCGAAAAACATTTCCCCGCGGATTTTATATCGGAGGCGGTAGACCAAACCCGCGGATGGTTTTATACTTTGCTTGCTATTTCTACGTTGCTTTTCGATAAGGCGCCTTTTAAAAACTGTATAGTTTTAGGACACGTAAACGATAAAAACGGTATTAAGATGAGCAAGCACAAGGGTAACGTGGTTGACCCGTGGACGGTGCTCGATAAGCAAGGCGCAGACGCCGTAAGATGGTATTTCTACACCGGTTCCGCGCCGTGGCTCCCCTCGCGCTTTTACGACGAAGCGGTGTCCGAAGCGCAGAGAAAGTTTATGGGTACGCTTTGGAATACTTACGCGTTTTTCGTGCTGTATGCCGAAATCGATAAGTTCGACCCGTCCGCTTACGATATCAAAAACTGTAAATTGAGTCTTATGGATAAGTGGGTGCTTTCCAAACTCAATTCGCTTATAAAAACCGTGGACGAAAACCTCGGCAAGTACGATATATTCGACGCGGCGCGCGCGTTGCAGGATTTTACCGACGAACTTTCGAACTGGTACGTTCGCCGCGGCAGAGAAAGATACTGGGGACACGATATGACGGACGATAAAATCGCCGCGTACGTAACCCTTTACACGGTGCTTACCACCGTGGCTTACGTTTCCGCACCGTTTACGCCCTTTATGGCGGAATCTATTTATCGCAATCTCGTTCCGCGCTTTTATAAAGACAAACCGGTATCGGTACACCTGTGCCCGTTCCCGAAAGCGGACGAAAGCGCGATAGACCCCGAACTCGAAGCGGGCATGCAAAATGTGCTCGATATAGTAATGCTCGGGCGCGCCTGCAGAAATTCGAGCAACATTAAAAACCGTCAGCCTCTTTCTAAAATTTACGTTTGTTCGGAAAGAAAAACGGTTTTAACCGAAGGTCTTCTTGCTATTGCGAAAGACGAGCTTAACGTTAAAGAAGTCGAGTATCTCCGCGACGCGGCTCATTTTATAAACTATAAAATCAAACCGCAACTTAAAACCTTAGGGCCTAAATACGGCAAAAAACTCGGCAAGGTTAAAGAATATCTCGATAAATTCGGCGATGCGGCTCTCGTTTCCGCGGTAAAGCGAGGAGAAACGTTTAAGGCGAACTACGAAGGCGACGAATTCGAGTTTACGTTAGACGACCTTATCATTACGACCGAAAGCGCGGAGGGGTATACTTCCGCAAGCGACGGCGGTCTTACCGTCGTTCTCGATACGCACGTAACCGAGCAGCTCCGCGAGGAGGGGATAGAGCGCGAACTCGTTTCTAAAATACAGACCATGAGAAAAGAAGCGGGCTTTGAAGTCGTAGACAGAATAAACGTTACCTATAAAACCGAAAACGCTTCGGTTAAAAAGGCAATGTCAAGCGATTCGCTTAAATCTGTCGTGCTATGCGATAACGTTTGCGAAAAAGAACCTTGCGGCTTCGTTAAAGAATTCGATATAGACGGCGCGGCGGTTATCGTCGGCGTGGAAAAGGTTACCGCCTAATGAAAGCGGCTGTTTGGCAAGATTATTCGGTGATAGCCACGGGGGACGGGTATAAACTCGAACGCTGGGGCGACGTTACTCTTTTAAGACCCGACCCGCAGGTGATTTGGCCGAGTTCTTTCGATATGAACAAATACCCTTCGCTTGCGGCGAAATATCTCCGTAGCGAAACGGGCGGCGGCAAATGGAAAGTTTTCGGTAAAATGCCCGACGAATGGACGGTAAATTATCGCGATCTGAAATTCAAAGTAAAGCCTATGGGCTTTAAGCATACGGGGCTTTTCCCCGAGCAAGCCGTAAACTGGGATCTTATGAGAGAACTCATAACTTCCGCGGGGCGCGAAATAAGCGTGTTAAACCTTTTCGCGTATACGGGCGGGGCTACCGTCGCTTGCGCCAAAGCGGGGGCGAGCGTGTGCCACGTTGACTCGGCGAAAGCCATGGTAGAGCGCGCGGGCGAAAACGTAAGACTTTCGGGTATAGAAAACCCTAAAGTCAGATATATAATCGACGACTGTAAAAAATTCGTCGAGCGGGAAATTCGCCGCGGCAGAAAATACGACGCCGTTATAATGGACCCGCCGTCTTACGGCAGGGGACCCGGAGGCGAAACGTGGAAACTCGAAACCGAACTTTTTCCGCTCGTAACGCTATGCGAAAAAGTTTTGTCGGACAACCCGCTGTTCTTTTTGATAAACAGTTACACTACCGGGCTTCAACCGCAGGTAATGAAAAATATTCTCGAAAAGGCGATAGCGTTTCGCCGCGGAGGAAAAACCGACGCGTACGAAGTGGGACTCGTTACCGAAGAAAAAGGGCTGATTCTCCCGTGCGGGAACAGCGGAATCTGGATAAACGGATAAATTATGGAAGATCTTAACATACTTTACGAAGACAATCACATTATAGTGGTTTTAAAACCGCAAGGCGTGCCGACGTGCGAGGATAGCAGCAAAGACCTCGACATGCTTACCATTATCAAAGAGTATATACGCGAAAAGTATAACAAACCCGGCAACGTGTATCTCGGGCTCGTTCACAGACTCGACCGTCCGACCGGCGGGGTTATGGTATTCGCGAAATCGTCTAAAGCGGCGTCAAGGCTGTCCGAAGAACTTCGCGGCGGCGACTTTGAAAAAAGATATTACGCGGTTCTTTGCGGCGTGCCGAAAGAAGAAAAGGGCTTTCTCGTTCACTACGTTAAAAAGAACGCCGTAAACAATATGGTTTACGTGTGTACGCCGACCGAAGTCGGTGCAAAGCGCGCCGAACTCGAATATAAGGTTTTGCAAACCGTAGGGGACAACGCTCTCGTCGAGGTAAGGCTCGGCACCGGCAGATCGCATCAGATACGCGTGCAGATGAACGCGTTGGGTTGCCCCGTATACGGAGATATGCGTTACGGCGGCGAAAAAGCGAAAAAAGGCAATCTCGCGCTATGGGCGTTTTATCTTGCGTTTAACCATCCGATAAGTAAAGAAAGAATGGTTTTCAGAGTGCAACCGCCGGAAGAGGTATTCCCGTGGAACGCTTTCGATACCGAAAAATCGGTTACCATAATCAAACCGAGTTTATAAAAAGCCGTTACGGCGTTGACTTAAAGCCATATATTGTGGTACAATATAACATAATCTATGTTTAACGAAAAAAACGATAAAGAATACTTATTACTGACAGGAAGAAGCGACAGGCGTTATTTTTCCGGCGCGGATATTGCCGAGGGTTACGCGCTTTACGGTAAACGAAAGGTTTACTTTACCGATGCGCGTTATTTTTCCGCGGCGAAACCCGAACTCGAAAAAGCGGGTACCGAATGCGTTTTGTCAAGCGGACTTTCCGCCGTGGCGGAATTTTTGGAAGCGGAAAAAACCGAAACGCTGTACGCGGATTTTAATTTGCTTACAGTAAAAGAATATCGCGAACTTGAAAATTCGGTTAAAAAAATAGAAGACGGCGCGGATTACATAGCCGCCCGCCGCATGATTAAAACCGAAGCGGAAATAGCGGAAATCAAAAAGGCGTGCAAGATTGCGGAGGACGCTTATCACGCGGCGATAACCCTTGTTAAAGAGGGCGATACCGAGGCGAGTTTAAGAGATAAAATCGAAAAGTATATGACCGATCACGGCGCGGAAGGCGTTTCGTTTGAAACGATAGTCGCTTTCGGCGCGGGCGCGGCGGTACCGCATCACGTTACGGGCGGCACCGTGCTTAAACGCGGCATGCCGATTCTGGTCGATATGGGTTGCAAAGTAAACGGGTACTGCTCGGATATGACGAGAATGGCGTATTTCGGCACGCCGAGCGAAAAGTTCGTTAAGGCGTACGACGCGGTGCTTAAAGCAAACCTTAAAGCGGAAGAACTGATAACGAGCGGAACCCCTGCGGCGGAAGCGGATAAAATCGCGAGAGATATTTTAACCGAAGCGGGTTACGGCGATAAATTCACACACTCTTTGGGACACGGAGTAGGGCTTGACATACACGAACGCCCTGCCGTTTCGCCGAGGAGTAAAGATACGCTCGTAAACGGCATGGTATTTACCGTAGAACCCGGCGTATATCTCGACGGAGAGTTCGGTATAAGGATAGAAGATACCGTTTATCTTAAAAACGATAAAGTGGTAAGGTTTTTCGAAGACGATAAAAATTTAATTATTTTATAAAAAACAAGGCTATCAGCAAGGAGAAAACATTATGATTTCAGCAGGCGATTTCAGAAAGGGAGTTACTTTCGAGTACGAAAACAACATTTACACCATCGTGGACTTTCAGCACGTTAAACCCGGCAAGGGCGCGGCGTTCGTAAGAACCAAGATGAAAAACGTGGTAACCGGCGCGGTACTCGAAAAAACGTGGAACCCGACCGAAAAGATTCAGGAAGCCCACATCGAAACCAAGAATATGACCTATTCTTATAACGACGGCGAACTGTATTACTTTATGGACGACGAATACAATCTTACCCCGCTTAACTACGAGCAGGTTGAGGACGCGCTTAAATATATTAAAGAAAACGACCCCGTAGTCGTTAAGTTCTATAAAGGCTCCGCGTTCTCCGTCGAGTGCGAAAACTTCGTTACACTTCGCGTAACGCAGTCCGAACCTTCCGTAAAGGGTAACACCGCGACCAACGCCACGAAAGAGGCCGTGCTCGAAACGGGTGCGAAAATTCAGGTGCCGATGTTCGTAAACGAAGGCGAACTTATAAGAGTAGACACCAGAACGGGCGAATACATGGAGCGCGTTAAAGGCTAAAAATACGTAAACCCGCAACTTGTTTGCGGGTTTTGTTTTAAAGGACGTTTGTAATGAAGGTTGCTTTAATCACCGGCGCAAGCGGCGGTATCGGCGGCGCGACGGTAAAAAAATTCGTGTCGGAAGGGTATTTCGTTCTGGCGGCGTACAATAACGGCGAACGCAATGCGGAAAAACTCTTAAAATCCCTTGAGAACTCCGGGCTCGGCGGCAGGGTTACGCTTTTCAAAGCGGACCTAAATCGCGAAAAGGACGTGCGCGCGCTTTCCGAAAAAGCGGTTAAAGATTTCGGACACGTAGACGCGCTCGTGAACTGTGCGGGTATAGACCTCTATAAATTATTTACCGAAACGACCGAAAAGGAATGGGACGACGTTTTTAACGTAAACGTAAAAGCGGCGTTCATGCTTTCTCGCGATTTGCTTAAAGGAATGATAGAACGTAAAAGCGGCAAAATCGTGTTCGTGTCCTCCGTATGGGGCAGTGCGGGTGCGAGTATGGAGGCGGCTTATTCCGCCAGCAAAGCCGCGCTTATCGGTCTTACCAAAGCGCTCGCTAAAGAGGTTTCGACAAGCGGCGTAAACGTAAACTGCGTTTCGCCGGGGGTTATAGACACGCCGATGAACGACTGCTTTACCGAAGAAGAAAAACACGCCGTAAAGGACGAAATCCCGCTCGGGCGTTTCGGTACGGCGGAGGAGATAGCGGAACTGATATATTTTTTATGTTCGCCCGCGGCGGCTTATATCACAGGGCAGACTATTACCGCGGACGGCGGCTTTGCATTGTAACGGCGGTTAATTATTTGCGATAGCCTGTATAAGTAAAACGAATTGACCCGCGCTTGACAAAACGGAATAAAAGCGCGATAATTTATTTGTAAATTTGCGAAACATCGCATTATTAAGGAGAAAGTATGTTAACAGCAATTTCGGGTATCAACTGGGGCGACGAAGGCAAAGGCAGAATGGTAGACCTTTTAAGTTCCGATTACGACGTGGTGGTAAGGTATCAGGGCGGCAACAACGCGGGACACACCGTCGTAAACGAAAAAGGTAAATTTATATTAAACCTTTTACCCTCCGGCATTCTTCGCGAAGAAGTGGTAAACGTTATGGGTAACGGAATGGTTATAGACGTTAAACATCTCGTAGAAGAAATGAAGCGATTAACCGACGCGGGTATAAAAATTACGCCCGACAATCTTAAAATAAGCGACAGAGCGGTTATCTGTATGCCTTATCACGTTATGCAGGATTGCCTCGAAGAGGGCAGACTTGCCGATAAAAAGTACGGTTCTACCCGACGCGGCATCGCGCCCGTATACGGCGACAAATATATGAAAAAGGCTATCCGTATGGGTGAACTCGCCGATATGAACGCTTTAAGAAAACGGCTCGAGGATATAGTCGAATGGAAAAACCTTACCATATGCAACGTGTATAACGGCTTGCCGATAAGCGTTGACGAAATGATGAAGCATCTTGAAACGTACGGCGGCAAACTTCTTCCTTTCGTATGCGATACGAGCGTTTATCTCGACAAAATGGCGGGAGAGGGCAAAAAAATCATGTTCGAAGCGCAACTCGGCGCGCTCCGCGATATAGACTTCGGTATATATCCGTATACCAGTTCGTCTAACTCCATAGCGGCGTACGCACCCGTCGGCGCGGGAATACCGAATCGTAAGTTAGACCTTTCTATCGGTATCATGAAAGCGTATTCCACCTGCGTGGGAGAAGGACCTTTCACCGCGGAATACTTCGGCGATAAAGCCGTTGCGTTAAGAGACGCCGGCGGAGAATATGGCGCGGCTACCGGCAGACCGAGAAGAGTAGGACCCTTTGACGTGGTGGCAAGCAAATACGGTATACGTATGCAGGGCGCCGACGAAATCGCGCTGACGAAACTCGACGTTTTAAGCGATTTCGACGAGATAGACGTTTGCGTCGCTTACGAGTTGAACGGTAAAGAAGTTACCGACTTCCCATTCCCGCAGAATCTCGAAGCGTATAAACCGGTATTTAAAACGCTTAAAGGCTGGAAAAAAGACATAAGCGGCTGTCGCGATAAAAAGGATTTGCCGAAAGAGGCGATAGAGTATATAGAGTTTATCGAAAAAGCCGTAGGCGCGAAAATCAAATACGTGTCCGTAGGTGCGGAAAGAGAAGCGTATATCGTATTGTAATTTAAAATTTAACGGGAGAACGGGTGGGGCGAGTTTATCGACCCGCCCGCTTTTAAACACATGAAAAGATGTTCAGGCGTGCTTATGCCGATATTTTCGCTTCCCGGCGAATACGGTTCGGGCGATTTCGGCAAAGCGGCGTATAAGTTTATAGATTCGTTGGCGTCGGCAGGCGTAAAGGTGTGGCAGATATTGCCGCTCGTGCAAACGGGGTACGGCAATTCGCCGTATTCTTCGGTTTCTTCAGAGTCGTTTAATCCTTTTTTTATCAGTCCCGACGTTTTGATAAAGAAAAAATTGTTAAAAAAAGAAGAAGCGGATTTTTCTCGCCAAAACGGTAAATACATCGATTACGGCGCGCTTTACTCAACGCGTTATCCGCTTTTAGAAAAGGCTTTCGAGCGGTTCGATAAATCGGATAAAAAGTTCAAAGCGTTCGTAAAACGGGGCGAATATCGCGACTACGCGCTGTTTATGTCGCTTAAATACGCTTCCGGACAAAAGCATTTTTACGAGTGGAGCGAAGAATACAAACGCCGCGACCCCGCCGCGCTTAAAAAATTCGCCGCGGAGTATAAAGATAAAATTCTTTTTTGGCAGTTCGTTCAATACGAGGCGAAAGAAGAGTGGCTTGCGCTTAAAAAGTACGCAAACGCTAAGGGCGTGCGCATTATGGGCGATTTGCCGCTGTACGTCGCGCTCGATTCGGTAGACGTGTGGAAAGAGCCGTCCTTATTTAAAATCAACGATGATTTTACTCCTAAAAAGGTCGCAGGCGTTCCTCCTGACTATTTTTGCGAAAACGGTCAACTTTGGGGCAACCCCGTTTACGACTACGACTATATGAAAAAAAACGGGTTTAAGTGGTGGACGGAGCGTCTTTACAAGATGCTTAAGATATACGATTTTTTGCGTATAGATCACTTCCGCGGGCTCGACAGGTTTTACGAGGTAGATTACGGCGCGGAAAACGCGCGTAACGGCGAATGGGTTAAAGTCCCGTCGGACGAGTTGTTTGCCGCGATAAATTCAAAGATAAACGCGGACAAGATTGTCGCGGAAGACCTCGGCATTATAGACGACGGCGTGCGCGAGTTGCTTAAAAAGACCGGTTACCCGGGTATGAAAATTCTTTCGTTCGCGTTTAACGGAGATAAAGGCAATTTGTATTTGCCCGAGAATTCAGACGAAAACTGCGTATGTTATACGGGTACGCACGATAACGATACGCTTAAAGGATTTTTGGACAACGCTTCGGAATGGGATTTTAATAATTTCTATTCCGGCGTAAAAGAGAGCCTGATTAAACTCGGCGTAAAAGCGGATATTTCTACGAAAGAGGGGCTTGTTAAAGCGGTAACCGAACTCGGCGCGGCAAGCCGGGCGGACTTATTCATCATACCCGTACAGGATATGCTCGTGTGCGGCTCCGATTATCGTATAAACGTACCGGGCGTAGTGAGAGAACAAAACTGGGCGGTAAAATTCTGCGCTAAAGATTTATCCGCGGCGAACTTTAAACCGCTTAAAAAACTTATACTGAAATATCACAGATAAATTAAATACGGGGGACGGGTTATGAAAAAGCGCGAATTTTTAAACGGAAGCAAAATGCGGCTTGCGTTTTTCATCGCGCTTTCCGTCGCCGTTTTATTAACGCTGTGCTTTATATGGGGCAATTCCGTATTGCCGAAGCAGGAGTCTGCCGAAGTTTCCGGTTCGGTATACGAAACGGCTAAACCCGCGCTCGACAAAACTTTCGGCGAGGGTAAAGTAACCCACGGCATTTTTCGTAAAATGGCGCACGCGACGGAGTTTATGATTTTGTCGTTAGAACTTAACCTTTTGTTTTTGACGGTAAAAAAAGTTTCTTTGTTAAACCCCGCTTTCGCATTGGGCGTTTCGGCAATCGTCGCATCGATAGACGAAACGATACAAATTTTCTCTAACCGCGGACCCGCCGTTAAAGACGTTTTAATAGATTGCGGCGGAGCGGCGTTTCCCGCTGCGGCGTTTTTTATCGTTTACGCCGTTATCCTGTTCATAAGACTTAAAAAGGGCAAACCCGAAAACGCAATAAACCACGAATAAATTTTAGGAGGCAGATATATGAGTAAAATTTTGGTAGCGTATTTTTCGGCAAGCGGCGTAACCCGAAAAACCGCCGAAAGAGTAGCAAAAATCGCAGGTGCGGATATTTACGAAATCGCACCACTTATCCCTTATACGGAAGCAGACCTCGACTGGACGAACGACAAAAGTCGTAGTAGCGTAGAGATGAAAGACCCGTCGTCGCGTCCGCAAATCGCCGGTAAACTTCCTGACGTTTCTTGTTACGACGCGGTATTGATAGGCTTTCCCGTATGGTGGTACGTTGCACCTACGATTGTAAACACTTTTATCGAAGGCGTCGATTTATCCGGCAAAACCGTTGCGGTGTTTGCAACTTCGGGCGGCAGCGGACTCGGAAAAACCGAAAGCGTGCTAAAAACTTTATGCGATAATTCGGTAAAATGGAGGCCCGGCAAAGTATTAAACCGCGCCACGGACGAAGATATAAAAAAGTGGCTTAACGCAGTACTTTGATTTTATCGATAGCTAAATAAAGCGGAAGCGAGGCAAAAGTCTCGCTTCCGCTTTATTTGTATAACCGCTTATTCGTCTTTAACGCCTGACGGTGGTTAAATTTAACGATATGTGGCGTATGCCGCACAAGTGCCGCAACACACTACCGCAACGAGAATTATGCCGATAATTATCGATATAATAAAACTCTTCCACCAGCCGGACATAAACTCGTCTTTCTCATATTGTTCGGTGCATGAAAGTAACCCCAAAAGCCCTAATATACCGAAAAAGAACCCGAGTAAAAACCCTAATTCTGACTTTTCCATAGTAAACACTCCTTTTTAAAATATTATATTCTCATTAAATGGGAAGTTAAGTATTTTTCCCATTATTGTGGGAAAATTTCTTATATGGAAACTTTCGGAGAAAGGCTTAAAACCCTTCGGCTTGAAAAAGGGTTAGGGCAAATCGCTCTCGCAAAATCGATAGGGGTAGGCAAATCGGTCATAAGTCTGTGGGAAAACGATTCGTGCGAGCCGTCGCTCGTCAATCTGATTCGTTTGGCGGAATTTTTCGGCGTAAGCATAGACTATCTTGCGGGACTTGAAAAATAACCGCATTTTGCAACAAATCTATATATTTATAGCGTACCCGAAAGTAAAAATCCACGGGTACGCCTTTTTATCGCTTGCTTTATTAAACGCCGGCGGGGTTTTTAAAAAATTTTATAAAAACGCTTGACAACCCGAATATTATAATATATAATAATGATAATCATTACTTGTTATAAAATAACGCAACGTTTAATTTTGTTAAAGCGGCAACATAACGGCTATGCGCGTAAAGGAGGTAAAGGGTTGAGGTATTCAAGACAAAGAGAGCTTATAATAGAAAACATTAAAAGCAGAAAAGACCACCCCACCGCCGACATGATATACGACGCCGTGAGAGAAAAGGATGAAACCGTGAGTTTGGGTACGGTATATCGTAACCTGAAAAATCTTTCGGAAAGCGGAGAGATAGACACTCTCGAAACGGAAGATAAAAAAATTCGTTACGACGGCGATATTTCGCCACATGCGCATTTTATATGCAGGGGGTGCGGTAAAATAGTCGACGTGTTCGATAAAGTCGCCGACGAGAGCGCGCTTAAAAAACTCGGTTTAAAAGTAACGGGTGAAAAGTTGGTTTTTTACGGTCTTTGTAAAGACTGTCAAAAAGATAAATAATTATTTAAAAGGAGAAAAAGACAATGAAAAAATTCGTTTGCAGCGTATGCGGTTACGTACACGAGGGGGATAATCCGCCGGAATTTTGCCCGCAGTGCCATGCGCCCGCATCTAAATTCAAGGAGCAGGGCGAGGATAAAACCTGGGCGGCGGAGCACGTAGTGGGCGTTGCTCAAGGCGTTGACGAGGAAATTTTAGAAGGACTTCGTCAAAACTTTACGGGTGAATGCACCGAAGTCGGCATGTATCTTGCAATGGCGCGCGTAGCGCACAGAGAGGGGTATCCCGAAATAGGTTTATACTGGGAGAAAGCGGCGTTTGAAGAAGCCGAACACGCGGCAAAATTCGCCGAACTTCTCGGCGAGGTGGTAACCGACTCCACAAAGAAAAATCTTGAAATGCGCGTAGACGCCGAAAACGGCGCAACCGCAGGCAAAACCGCGCTTGCTAAAAAGGCCAAAGAATTAGGTCTCGACGCCATACACGATACCGTTCACGAAATGGCTCGCGACGAAGCCCGCCACGGCAAAGCGTTTGAAGGACTTTTGAAAAGATATTTCAATAAATAAGTCTGCGCATAAAAGAAAATCGATTGCGTAAAAATAAATCGAAAATAAAACCCCGCCCGGCGTAATTTTGCAGGGCGGGGTTAACTTTTGCGTTTCAAAAGGCAAATTAAAAGTTTAACCAACCTTTTTTGATTTTGCCTTCTACGTGCCAGAATTCGGCAAGTTGTAAAAGTTGCTCGTCGGTAATGGTGTTTTTAATGCCGTACTGTTTTGCTGTCATATAAATTTGTGCGGTTTTTTCAACCGTTTCGATAAGGCCGAAAGCCTCGTCAAGCGAAGAACCCGTGCCGAAAGTGCCGTGTATCGCCCATATTACCACGCGATAATCTTTCATTTTGTCGGCTGTTTCTCTGCCTATTTCGTTAGTGCCGCAAAGCCGCCAGGGGAGAACCGCAACGCCCTCGGGAAAAACAACTACGTCTTCGGTATTCGCGCGCCAAAGTTTTTTGGTAAATTCTTTTTCGTCCAAATCTTCGCATATGGTCATGGCGATGGTGTAGGTCGGGTGGCAGTGCATGACAACTCTGTGGTTTGCGTCGATTTTAAGCCTTTCCACGTGCGTCATAAGGTGTGCGGGCAGTTCGCTCGTAAACTTGCCGCCGTCTTTATATCCCCATAACAGTTCGGCAGTTTTACCGTCTTTTGCAACGCGTATAACGCCGAGGTTGGTTTCGGGGTCGATTTCCGCGTTTCTGAAATATTTGCCCGTGCCGGTTACCAAAAACACTTTGCCGATAAGTTCGGGCGCGTAAAAATTCATCGGGATAGTGCGAATCACTTCGCCGGAAATATATTCGGCATAATCTTCTTCTTTTAAAAGGTAAGAAAGATTGCCGCCGTTACGTTCGTCCCAGCCGAGTCTGTAAGAGTTGGTAAGCAATCTCGTCGCTTCCGTAAGGAAGGGTGCTTTTAATACGTCTTTCATAAATTTCTCCTTATTTTCTGTTTATAGTTGTTTTTTCGTATTCTTTAACTTCGGGCATGTAGTCCTTAACTACGTTTTCTCTTTTCAAGTATTCGTCCCAGACAATGCCGAAGGGCATGGTTTTAAGACTTTCCTGCATCGCCATAAGCGAGGTAAGGTCATCGTTTTGCAGTTTTTTCATCTTATCGTTCGGCTCTAAAAGCGCTAAAAGCAAACTTTGCTGAACAGCGCGCAGTCCGGTTACGAACGCCGAAATTCTGTTTATGCTCGCGTCGAAATAGTCGGTCGCTATAAATACTCTGTCCAATGCGTCGTTTCTCACTATTTCTTTCGCGATTTCTTTCGTTTCGTCGTCAAGTCGCACCACGTGGTCGCTGTCCCAGCGCACGGGGCGCGTAACGTGCAACGCTATTTTTTCGTTAAACAATAAGAGAGAAGAGATTTTGTCGCTTACGACTTCAGTCGGGTGATAATGCCCGTTGTCCATAAGCGGGGTAATATGTTTGTAATCGGAGTAGGAGAGGCAGAATTCCGCACTGCCTACCGTGTAGCTTTCAAGTCCGATGCCGAAAACTTTCGATTCGAGCGTAACGTAAACTTTTTTCTTGTCGTACGGAACCGAAAGTATCTCGTCGAGCGAGGCTTTAAAACGCGCTCTCGGCGAAAGCCTGTCCGCGGGTATGTCTTTATATCCGTCGGGTATCCATATGTTCATTACGCAGGGCACACCGGTTTTTTCGGCAAAGTATTCCGCGATTTTCAAACAACGTTTACCGTGTTCTATCCAGTAATTTCTTACACTCTCGTCGGGAGAGGAAAGGGTTAAGTTGTTTTTAACCATCGGGTGTCCGAAAAAGGTCGGGTTAAAGTCGAGCCCTATGCCGTGCTTTAAGGCAAAGTCTACGTACGGCTTAAAATGTTTCGGCTCGATTTCGTTTCTTCCGACGGGTTTTTCGCTTATCGCATAGCATGCGTGCACGTTTAGTTTCTTTTTGCCCGGTACGAGCGAAAACACCTTTTCAAGGTCGCAAAAAAGTTCGTCGGGGCAGGTTGCTCTCCCGGGGTAATTGCCGGTAGCCATTATTCCGCCCGAAGTGCCGAGCCCCGCGTCAAAGCCCACAACGTCGTCCGCTTGCCAGCAGTGAACGGAAACGGGTACGTTTTTGACCGTGTTAAGCGCGTCTTCTACGTCCACGCCGATTTTGGCGTATTCCGCTTTCGCGTATTCGAAAATTGAATTCATAACTTATTCTCCTCTTTGTATTAAAATATTTCCTATCGCCGTCGCTTCTATCGGCTCGGCGATTACTTTTTTGCCCGAGAATTTTTCGGTCAGCGCGTTAAGCGTTTTATTTTTCGCTCCGCCGCCGACTATAACTATATCGTCAAACGTTTGTCCGGCGATTTTCTCCATTTCCTTAACGCTTTCCGCATAAGATTTTGCGAGGCTGTATATAACGCAACTCGCAAGGTCTGCGGTGCTTTTCGGGGCGGGCGCGCCCGACTTTTTAAGGTGGGCTTTTATCGCTTCCGTCATGCTTTCCGGCGCGAAAAATTCCGCATCGTTTACGTTTACGGTGTAATTGTATTCACTGCTTTCCGCCTCGTCGCAAAAGTCTTTCGGGGAAAGGCCGCACTCTTTCGCGGCGTTGTTTACCACCCACATACCCATTATGTTTTTCAAAAAACGGAAAGTCCTTTTGTAGCCGCCCTCGTTGGTAAACCCGCATTCTCTCGCGTTTTGTCCGTTGTGCAAAACATCGGTAACCGTGCCGAGCAACGACCACGTGCCGCTCGAAAGAAGGGCGGAGCGTTTGCCGCCGAGTTTGCTTGCCGTATAAAACGCGCTTGCCGTATCGTGAGAAAGACAGAGTTTAACGGTAAGGTTGCCGCCGACTTTTTCGGCTATTTCGGGTTTTAAATTGCCGACCGTTTCTCCTCCGTCCGAAAGGGGGGTAAAGAGTTTTTCGTTAAGCCTGAGCGCGGAAATTATCTCTTTGTCGAATTCCTTCGTTTCGGCGTTTACAAGCCCCGTGGTAGAAGCGTTAGTGTATTCCTTTTTCATTACGCCGGTAAGAAGGTAATTTAAATATTCGGGTATCATCAAAAACGCGTCCGCTTCGTGCAATCTGCCGTTAAGTTTATCGGCGTATAACTGATAAACCGTGTTAAACGGCTGAAAAGATATGCCGGTGCGCTCGTAAAGTTTTTCAAACGGAATAATTCCGTGCACCGCTTTGATTGCGGATTCGGTTCTCCCGTCGCGATAAGCGTAAACGGGTTTAATCGCTTTGCCGTCTTTAATCAGGGCGTAGTCCACACCCCAACTGTCTATCGCAAGGCTGTCTATTTCAGCATACTTTTCAAAGCATTTTTTTAGTCCCGTAACGATTTCGTTAAAAATCGAGTCAATATCCCAAACGAGGCTTCCGTTTTCTTTTTTGACGCCGTTACCGAAACGGTGTATTTCTTCGGTGATAAGTCCCTCTTTTCCGTCGTAACCCGCGATGAGCCTGCCGCTCGAAGCGCCGAGGTCAACCGCTATGTGAATATTTTTCATTTATGCACCTTGTATAGTTTCGATATTTTCATTTTAGCATACCACGTAATATTTTACAAGAGAAAAAATGAAAAATTTTACCGAAAATCCGCGCGTAGATTTCATTTTCTCGCGGGCTTTGTTTTAAGAAAAGGCGCGGGCAAAAAAAAAGACCTAAAATTTCCGCTTTTTAATCTCTTGAATTTGTAAAAACGCTTGCAAAATTAAGCGGCATAAGTTAAAATAAAACCGTAATGGAAAAATGTGATTGGAGCGGTAATTTCGATATAGTCGCGACGTGCGCTTCGGGACTCGAAAGAACGCTTAAAAGCGAACTTAAAAGGCTGTCTTTGCCCGAATCGCCCGCTATAAACGGCGGCATATCTTTTTCCGGCACCGCAAAAGACGTTGCGCGGTGCAATATAAATTTAAGGACCGCCGACAGAGTATACGTTAAACTCGGCGAGTTTGAGGCAACGTCTTTCGACAACGTTTACGACGGCGTAAAATCGCTTTTGCTCGAACGGTTTTTACCGAAAGACGCGGCGATTACCGTAAACGGCAGATGCGTTAAAAGCGAACTTTTCGCCGTTTCGGCAACGCAGGGCGTTGTAAAAAAGGCGATTGCCGACAGGTTGTGTGCGGTATACGGATTAAACCGTTTACCCGAATGCGGCGCAGAGCATCACGTAGAATTCCGGCTTTATAAAAACGTTTTTACCTTGCTTTTGGATACAAGCGGCAAAGGTTTGCATAAAAGGGGGTATCGTGAACTCGTCGGTATCGCCCCGATAAAAGAAACGCTTGCGAGCGGCTTGCTTTTAATGAGCGATTTTTATTATAAAGACCCGTTTTGCGACCCGTTCGCTGGGTCGGGTACCATCGTTATAGAAGCGGCGCGCATCGCGCTCGGCATTGCTCCGGGCATAAACCGCAGGTTTGCTTTTAACGAATGGAAGGAGTTCGATAAAAGCGCGTTTGCGAGCGCGTTTGAAGAAGCGAAAGACGGCGAAAGGCGTGATAAAAACGTAGTTTTATACGGGTACGATATAGATAAAAAAGCGGTCGACCTTGCAAACCGCCACGCGGAAGGGGCGGGCGTAAAAGACAACGTTAAATTCAAAGTTCGCCCGGTGGCGGAATTGTGCGAAAGAGAGTCGCGCGGAACGATAGTTACCAACCCGCCTTACGGCGAGCGCGTGTACGACAGAAAAGCCGCGAGAGAGTGTTATTCGGAACTCGGCAAGGCGTTTAAAAAACTCGACGACTGGTCGTTGTTTCTGATAACGAGCGACAAAGGCTTCGAAAAGGCTTTCGGCAGGCGCGCGGACAGAACCAAAAAACTCTATAATTCCGAAAAAGAATGCGAGTTTTACTATTATTATAAAACCAAAAAGCCAACCGTTCAGGGTGGCGTATAAGGAGAAAACAATGACTGACGGAAAACTGCTGATCGAAAAACTTTTAAGGTACGCCGAAAAGTTTTTGCACCTAAACCCGAGGGACGAGATATATTTCAGAAATATTCTTCTCCGCGAGTTTGACGAGGACGAGCCGTACTCCGGCGACGAAGACATTTCTCGGGTTGAAACGTTTACCGTTCCCGACGAACTCACCGCCGAAATCGAAAAACTCGGCGTAGAAAAAGGCTTTATCGAGCCCGGACTCGAGAACCTTTACAGCACTTATATTTTCGGCATATTATCGCCGCTTCCTTCGGTCGTGAACTCGGAATTCCGCAGGATAAAAGAGGAAAGCGGCATAGAAAAGGCGTGCGAATATTTTTACGATTTATCGATAAAAAACAATTACGTTCAAAAAACGGCAATCGGTCGCAACCTTATATGGGAATGCCCGGACGGGGACAGGTATCTCGAAATAACCGTAAACCTCTCCAAACCTGAAAAAGACAATAAAGAAATTGCAAAACTGCTTTCTAAAACCGCGCCTAAAAAAAGCAAATACCCCGCATGTTTTTTGTGTAAAGAAAACGAGGGATACAAAGGCACGGCTACCCACCCTGCGAGAGAAAACATACGTACCGTGTCGCTTACCATGGGCGGCGAAAAATGGTTCGTGCAGTATTCGCCTTACGCGTATTTTAACGAACATTTAATCGCCATAAGCGAAAATCATACGCCTATGCACGTGGCTTCCGACACGATAGATAAACTTATCGATTTTATAAACTTTTTCCCTAACTATATGATAGGTTCTAACGCCGCGCTTCCGATAGTCGGCGGGTCGATACTCAATCACGAGCATTTTCAGGGCGGCGGGCATTTAATGCCTATGCACAAAGCGCCTTACGACAAGGCGGCGGGCGAATTTACCGCGCCTAAATATAAAAACGTTAAAGTCGGTATTGCCGACTGGTATAACAGCGTTGTAAGAATAGAAAGCGACGACGCTGAGGCGGCCGGTAATCTTGCTAAAGACGTAATCGCCGCGTGGAAAGTTTTCAGCGACGAGAGCTGCGGCATTATCGCGGAAACGGACGGCACGCCGCACAACACGCTTGCACCCGTCCTCAGAAAAGACGGTAACAAGTACGTTTTCGACCTTATTTTAAGAAACAATATCACGAGCGAAGAGTATCCCGACGGCGTATTCCACGCTCATCCCGAATATCACAACATTAAAAAAGAGGGTATAGGGCTTATCGAGGCGATGGGTTTGTATATTCTCCCTGGCAGGCTTAAACGCCAGTTAAACGCGATAGCGGATATTCTTTGCGGCAATGCCGCTTACGACGAAGCCGCCCTCGCGAAAGAGAATAACGACCTTTACGTTCACAGAAACATGATTAAAAAACTGTATTCCGAGGGGCTTTGCAAAGACAAAGCCGCGGCGGACGCGCGCGTTATCGGGGAGGTAAACGACGTTTGCAAAAAGATACTCGGCAATACGGCGGTGTTCAAAAAGGACGAAAACGGCTTAAAAGGCTTTAAGCGCTTTCTTAAATCCGCAGGGATAGAAGAGGCGAAATAATAAAATAAAAAAGGAGAAATATTTATGAACGTTTTAGTAACGGGCGGCGCGGGTTATATCGGCTCGCATACTTCGGTAGAACTCTTAAACGCGGGGCACGGCGTGGTTTGCGTCGATAACCTCGTAAACAGCAAATACGAGGCTGTAAAGCGCGTAGAGCAAATCACTGGAAAAAAGATTAAGTTTTACGAGGGCGACATAAGAGACAGAAAAATCCTCGATAAAATTTTTGAAGAAAACAAAATCGACGCGGTAATAAACTTTGCGGGACTTAAAGCGGTGGGCGAATCTTGCCAGAAACCGCTCGAATATTACGAAAACAACATAGAGGGGCTTTTGGTTTTGTGCTTTGCGATGCGCGACCACAACGTTAAAAACCTTGTGTTCTCTTCTTCGGCAACCGTATACGGAAAACCGAAAAGCGTGCCGATAAGAGAAGACTTTCCGCTCTCCACTTCTAACCCCTACGGCAGCACCAAACTCTTTATAGAGTATATGCTTAAAGACCTTTACGCGTCGGATAAATCTTTCAACATCGCGATACTCAGGTATTTTAACCCCGTCGGCGCGCACGAATCGGGTCTTATCGGCGAGGACCCCAAAGGTATACCCAACAACCTTTGCCCGTATATCACGCAGGTCGCGGTCGGTAAGAGAGAATACCTCGGCGTGTTCGGTAACGATTACGCCACGCACGACGGCACCGGCGTAAGAGATTTTATACACGTTGTAGACCTTGCAAAAGGACACGTTCTCGCGGTAAATAAACTTGCGGAAAATCCCGGTCTTCTCATCGTAAACCTCGGTACCGGACACGGATATTCCGTTCTCGACATGGTACACGCGTTTGAAAAGGTAACGGGTAAACCCATACCGTACAAAATAATGCCCCGTCGTCCCGGCGATATAGACGAGTGCTACGCGGATCCCTCTCTTGCGGAAAAAGTTTTGGGATTTAAAGCGACGCTCGGCATCGAGGATATGTGCCGCTCCGCGATGAACTGGCAGATTAAAAACCCCAACGGTTACGACGACTGATTAGCGGGTTAATTAAATTAAGATAAAAAAGCGATTTTTGCTTAAAACGCATAAAATCGCTTTTTTTGTTGTCTTAAATTATTGCTAATTTTAATAAAAACGTGTAAAATAAGTTTATAAAAATATAACGAAAGAGGTTTTTTATGAAATTCGGATATATAAAGGCGGCAACTTTTACGCCGAAAATAAAAGTTGCCGACGTTGAATACAATACCGAAAACATTTTAAACGGCATAAAACTCGCCGACGAAAATAATGCGGAACTGCTCGTTTTTCCCGAATTGTGCGTTACGGGGTATACCGCGGGCGACTTATTTTATACCGACGTTTTGCTTTCCGCCGCGAAAGCCGCGCTTATAAAAATAGCGCAATTTACCGCGGATAAAAAAATGCTTGTGTTCGTCGGAGTTCCGTTTAAAAAAGACGGACTGATTTATAATACGGCGGCGGCGTGCGCCAACGGTAAGGTTTTAGGGCTCGTGCCGAAAACGTATTTGCCGAACTATAACGAATTTTATGAAAAAAGGTGCTTTGCCGCAACGGACGGCGGATATTCCGAAGTTAAACTCGGCGAGGATGAAAAAGGCGATATGGTAACCGTTCCTTTTTCGCGTAATCTTATTTTCTGCGACGAATCCGAAGAGTCATTTAAAGTCGCCGCGGAAATTTGCGAGGATTTGTGGACGCCCGTTCCGCCCTCCATTTCGCACGCGGTGCACGGGGCTCGGGTTATCGTGAACCTCTCCGCGAGCGACGAAAATACGGGCAAAATAGAATACAGAAGAAACCTTGTGGCAACCCACTCTTCAAAAACCGTTTCGGTTTACGTTTACGCAAACGCCGGCGACGGCGAGTCTACCACCGATACTGTGTTTTCGGGGCATTCGCTTATTGCGGAAAACGGCGAGATTATTGCCGAAACCGTGCCCTTCGATAACGGTCTTGCAACCGCTTGCGTAGACCTCGAATATCTCGATTACGAAAGGAGCAAGGTTTTCAATCAGGACTTTACGTTGCCCGAGTGCGAGTATAAAAAGATTCCGTTCAGCGCTTCGAGAAACGGTATGCCCGAAAGAGTTTTGAGTAAAACGCCGTTTATTCCCGACGGAGAAGAGGGGCTTATACTTACCATGCAGGCAAAAGCGCTTGAAAAAAGGCTTGTCCACACGCATAGTCAAAAACTCGTAGTGGGACTTTCGGGCGGGCTCGATTCTACTCTTGCCGCAATCGTTTCGGTTACGGCGGCGGGTTTTGCGGGTAAATCATCAAAAGACGTTCTCGCTATAACCATGCCGTGCTTCGGCACCACGTCGAGAACGTATTTAAACAGCATCGCTCTTGCAAAATCGCTCGGCGCGTCGCTGAAAAAAATAGATATTACGAAATCGGTAAAAAGGCATTTAAAAGATATAAAGCACGACGGTTCGCTTGACGCCGCTTACGAAAATTCACAGGCGAGAGAGCGCACGCAAGTGCTTATGGACGTTGCGAACATGCAAAACGGACTTGTGGTAGGCACGGGCGATTTATCCGAACTTGCGCTCGGATGGGCTACGTATAACGGCGACCATATGAGTATGTACGCGGTAAACGGGTCCGTTCCGAAAACGCTCGTACGTAGACTCGTGGAGTACTACAGAGATAATTCTAAAGGAAAACTTAAAGCCGTGCTTACGGATATACTGGATACGCCGGTCAGCCCGGAACTTCTCCCGCCGGATAAAAGCGAGATAAAACAAAAGACCGAGGATATTGTCGGTCCTTACGCGCTGCACGATTTCTTTTTGTATTATATGGTTAAACGCGGTTTTTCGCCCGAAAAAATCTATTACTCCGCGCTTAAAACCTTTGAAGGGGAGTTCGATTCCGCTACCGTGTTAAAATGGCTTAAAGTGTTCGTAAGGCGGTTTTTCAGCCAGCAGTTCAAACGTTCGTGTATGCCGGACGGCGTAAAGATAGGCGCGGTAACCCTTTCTCCGCGCGGCAACTGGCGTATGCCGTCGGACGCGGTCTGCGCACTTTGGCTTAAACAATTAGACGAAATAAGTTTATAATAAAAAAGGGAAAGGGGCTTTAAAGTACCAAAGTTATCGTCATAGAAACGCCGTAAACGGATTTGGAATAAAGTTTCCATTTGTTGGCGGCGGCTATGTTTTTGGCGATGGCAAGTCCTAAACCGCTGCCGCCCGTAATTCGCGCGCGGGAGTTATCCGCACGGTAAAATCTGTCGAACATTTTGTCCGCTTCGTTTTCCGGCACGTCGCTTCCGTAATTAAAAACAGATAGGGTCGGTTTTCCGTCGTTTTTAAGCGATACGGTTATTTCGGAGTTTTTAGAAGAATACTTGACCGCGTTGTCCATCAACACGTCGAGTATTTTTTTCACGCTTTGCGCGTCGCCTTCCGCGTAAACGTTTTCCGGTACGTCGAAAACAAGACGTTTTCCGTTTTCAAACGCAACGGCGTCAAAGGGGAGTGCCGCGCTCAAAACCGCGTCGGAAAGGTTAAACTTGGTTTTTTCGAGTTTGAAGGCACCCTCGTCGAGTTTTGCGAGCGTTAAAAGGTCGGTTACAAGCGATTCCATACGCACGGTTTGCGAGCGGATGTTTTCTATCCACTTGTTATCGTCGATGGATTTAAGCACGTCCGCGTTGGCGGATATAACGGAGATGGGCGTTTTAAGTTCGTGCGAGGCGTTTGAAATAAATTGTCGCTCGCGCATAAGCGTTTCTCTGACGGGTCTTATTATTTTAAACGATAACCCGTATACGCAGAAGAACAGCACAACGTAAATTATCGCGAGAATCAAAAACACCGTGAGCAGGTTAGCGCGAAGCGTTGCGTAAAGTTCGGTCGCGATAACGCCCGCTACGAGCGTTTTGTCGCCGGATCTTATCAATTTATAGTAAACTTCGCCGTAATTGCCGAAGTCGTAATTTTTTTCTTCCGCAAACGCGACCACGCGGTTTATAAAATCTTCGTTTAACGCGTTCGCGTCAAAACGCGCGTCTATCCAGTAAGTGCCGTCGGCGCGCGGCTCAGAAGATAAAAGTTTGGCGACGAAAGAATCGTCTTTGACTATCGCTCCTTCCGTTCTGTCATAGGTAAAAAACGCGTCGTCTATGTCGGAAGAAACGGTTCTGTTAAAGTCCACTTTCAAGACGAAATAAGACGCGCAAAAAATTACCGCAAACACGGCGAAAAGTATCGCGGTAGTCAGCAGTATAAATTCTCTCTGCGCCTTTTTAACCATTTTTAACTCCGAGCGTGTAGCCGAGCCCCCTTATGGATTTTATCTCGGAGGTCGAGCCTATCGCGCTCATTTTCTTTCTCAAAAACGAAACGTAAACTTCTACCGTGTTATATTCGGCGTCGGTGTCGTATCCCCAGACTTTTTCGATAAAGCGTTCTTTATCGATGCTTTTGCCTTGCGACAGAAAGAGCATTTCGAGTATCTGAAATTCTTTTTTGCCGAGCGTTATCTTTTTATCGCCGCAGGCAAGTTCGAAAGAATCTCTGTTAAGGGTTAAATCGCCCGCCGTTATAACGTCGCCCGTAAACTTTTCTTTTCTGCGCAAAAGCGCTTTGACTCTCGCCAAAAGTTCTTCGGTAGAAAAAGGTTTGGTAAGGTAATCGTCCGCGCCCGAATTAAGCCCGTCTATTTTATCGCTCGTTTCGGTTTTTGCCGAAAGAATCAGAACGGGCGTGTCGATTTTGTTTTCACGCAAAGTTTTAAGTACCGTAAAACCGTCTTTTACGGGCATCATAACGTCGAGTATTATAAGGTCGTATACGCCGGAAAGGGCATGGTCCAAGCCTTCTTCTCCGTCGAAAGCGACGTCTACCGAATACTTGTTTTGTTTAAGTATGGCGGAGAGCGCCGATACGAGTTGTTTTTCGTCGTCTACGAGCAGTATTTTCATTCGCTTGCTCCGTTAAAATCGTTTATAAAAGAGGTATGCTTTGAAGGTACAGTATATCGTTTCTGTTTTTCGCGTTGCCCTCTGCCAGCACGAAAAGTTTTTTGTAAACTATACCGCCGGCTTTTTCTACCAGTTCCGTCAGCCCTTTAACGCTTTCTCCGGTAGAAATAACGTCATCTATTATGCCGACTTTTTTGCCTTTGATAAGGTCTACGTCGTGTTTGGAAAGGTAAAAAGACTGTTCTTTGCCGGTAGTTATCGAAGAACCGTAATTTACGCAGATACCGTCTTGCATATAAAGTTTTTTAGATTTTCTCGCCACGGCGTAATAGTTCATTCCGAGTTCTCTCGCGACGACGTGCGTAAGTTGCAAACCTTTCGACTCCGCGGTCAAAAGCACGTCGCAATCTTTTGCGAGTTTAGCGAGTTCTTTGCCGCAGTGTTCGGTCATCTCGCTCGCCCCGTGCAAATTGAAAAACGCTATTTTCACGCCCGAAGGCAATTTTAATATGGGTAGGTCGGCTTTATAGCCTTTAATGTCAATCGTTAAAAAATCGTTCATAAAACACCTCGTGAAATATATTTTATTGTACCACTTTAAAGGGTATTTGTCCATTCGTAAATCATATATTTAATCATTCGTTCATAATTTTATTGTAAACGGGAGATTTCTATGGACTTTCATTGCAAAACCGCGGAAGAAACGCTGAAATTTTTCGGTAGCGACCCGAAAACGGGGCTGACCGAAAACAAGGTTGTCGATTCGGCTTTAAAATACGGTAAAAACTTTGTCGAAGCAAAAAAGAAAAACGGATTTATTAAAAGGCTTTTCGGCGCGCTCGCAGAGCCTATGATGACAATACTTTTAATAGGCTTTTTAATCGCTTTCGGAACTAAGTTCGGAAGTTTTTTAAAAACCGGCGAAGCCGATTTTTCAGAGTGCCTCGGCATACTCGCGGCTATCGCCCTTTCGGTTACGATAACCCTCGTTATGGAAGGCAGTTCCGAAAAAGCCTTTCTCGCCATGAACGGGCTTTGCGGTGATTTAAGCGTAAAGGTTATAAGGGACGGAAAAGTAGTTTCCGTATCTCAAAGGTTCGTCGTTTGCGGCGACGTTATTTTGCTGTCCGCAGGGGATAAAATAGTTGCCGACGGCAGACTTATCGAGTGCGACGATTTAACTTTGGACGAATCCGCCCTTACCGGCGAAAGCCATCCCGGGGGTAAAACCTGTGCCGTCATAAGGTGTGAAAACGTTCCTATAGCGGAGCGAAAAAACTGTGTATATTCCGGCACGTTCGTAAAAACGGGAACGGGTAAAATGGTTGTTACCTCCGTCGGTAAAGATACCGAAACGGGTAAAATCGCCGGCGAACTCACCGCCAAAGATAAAGGCGTTTCGCCGCTGTCGCATAAACTCGCCGCGCTCGGAAAAACCATTTCCGCCGTGGGCACGACTTTCGCCGTTGCGGTATTCGTAACGTCGGTAATAAGGCTTGCGGTTTCGGGCTCGCTGAGTTTCGATGGCGTGCAGGAACTTTTTATTTCCTGCATAATAACGATAGTCGCCGCGGTTCCAGAGGGTTTACCGACCATAGTCGCAGTGTCGCTCGCGCTTAATATGATTAAACTCGCAAAAGAAAACGCGCTTATAAAAAAAATGGTCGCAACCGAAACGATGGGCTCCGTCAGCGTTATATGTTCGGATAAAACGGGTACTCTTACCGAAAACAAAATGACGCTCGTAAAGTTCGTCGGCGTAAACGGCAAAACCGTTCCCGTAAGCGCGGCGAACGATGAGGTTATTCAAAATTTCGTTTGCAATTCATCCGCCGAAAAGGTGTACGAAAACGATAAAGAAGTATTTACGGGCAGCGGCACCGAGTGCGCGCTTTTGTGCGCGTTCGAAAAAGAAAAAAAGCAAGACTCGGTTAAGTACCGAAAATCTTTTGAAGTAACCGAGCGCGTGCCTTTCGATTCGGATAAAAAGTACATGGTTACCGCGATATATGCGGGCGGCGGAATCAGGCTTTTGATTAAAGGCGCGCCCGAAAGGGTTTTAGAGCGGTGCGCACTGTCGCCCGCGGAGAAAAACCGACTTATCGGGGAAATGAAAAACTGTCAGTCCGCGGCAGAGCGGGTTATAATGTTTGCGCATAAGGACTTCAAAAAGGGCGACTCGTTCGACGCGGAAACGGAAAACGGTCTTGTATGCGACGGGTACGCGGTTCTGTCGGACCCGATAAGAAAAGACGCGTATAAAGCGGTGGAAGAGTGCAAAAGCGCGGGCATACGCGTTATAATGCTTACGGGCGACAACGAAACGACAGCCCTTGCAATAGCAAAAAAACTCGGCATAGCCAAAAGCGAAAAAGAAGCGGTAAACGCCGTATATTTAGAAGGACTTTCGGACGAAGCGCTGATTAAAGCGTTAAAAAGAATTTCCGTTATTGCGAGAAGCACTCCCATGACGAAACTCCGCGTGGTACGCGCGCTGAAATCCTCTGGCGAGGTGGTTGCGGTAACGGGCGACGGCGTAAACGACGCGCCCGCGATTAAACACGCGGACGTCGGCGTGGCAATGGGTAAAAGCGGAAGCGAAATAACCAAAGAAGCCGCCGACGTGGTGCTTTTAGACGACAGTTTCGCGACTGTGGTAAAGGCCGTGGCTTTCGGGAGAAACGTGTACAGAAATCTTCAGCGGTTTATAACCTTTCAACTTTCTGTAAACGTGTCCGCATTGCTGTTTATAACGATAGCCGCGCTTATGGGGCTGACCGCGCCGTTTAACACCTTGCAACTGTTATGGATTAACGTTATAATGGACGGACCGCCCGCGCTGACTCTCGGACTTACGCGTATTAACGAGGGCGTTATGCGCGACAAACCCGTGGGGCGTACCGAAAGCATCGTAAGCGTTAAAATGCTGTTCCGTATACTTTTTAACGGCGTATTTATCGGCACGGTCATGGTTTTGCAATACGTATTCAATTTTCTCGGCGCGTCCGGCGGAGAAGTTAAAAGCGCAACCTTTACGCTGTTCGTTGCGTTTCAGCTTTTCAACGCGTTCAACAGCGCGAAACTCGGGTCCGAAAGCATATTCAAAAACGCTAAAGACGATAAAATCATGATTTTCACTTTCGCGGGGGTTTTCGTCTTGCACGCGTTTATCGTTCAGGTATGCTATAAACCTTTCGGAATATCGCCTATGTCCGCCTTGTTGTGGGTAAAATGCGTGCTTACGGCTGTTTCGATAGTACTTATAACCGAAATATTCAAGTGTTTTTATCGTAAGGCGGCGGGGGTGAAAAAAGCCGCCGCGCGCAAAAAAGGTTTTTCTCGCAACGTTTTGTTGCCCGGAATAAATAAAAACCGCGCGACCGGCATAGACTAAAGCGTATGGCTGTTATAACTGTAAGCGATTCCGTTAAAAACTTAAAAGGCGCGGAGTACGTGGCGAACTCCGTTAAAGAACTCGTTTCGGGGGCGGGCGGCGGCGCCGTCGTAAAAGATGAGGGCGGCAGAGTAACCGTTAAAATAAGTTGCCCGGATAGGTTTAAAGAAGTGGTCCGCGCCGAAACGCTCGATAAAGTCGCCGACGTGGTCGCGATATATTATAAATACGATTATTTCAAAACGGCGGTAAACCTTTACGGTCTTACGCCGGAGGAAAAGGAAATACTTTTTACCGGACTTATCGCCGCCGACCTCGAAGACGATAAAAAGTACGCCGCCGCAAGACTCGGACTAAAAGAAGAAATATCCGTAGACGGGGTTTTCAATTTTATGCTTATTCCGCTTAAACGTAAGTGGGAGGACGTTGCGTCGTACCTTCCTTCGAGGTTTAAAGGAGAGCAACTCAAAGACTTTATGACCTATCTTTTAGAGAGAAAAAGTAAAAGGGTGTACGTGGATTCCGGCAGGGTTTACGACTGGCATTTTCGGCGGTTAAAACGTTCGGATTTGCTTTCCGGCGAGAACATAAAAATCGTGAGGGAAGTGCTTTTAAGTAATTGCGGAGAAGTGGAACTTTCAGGCAATCTCCCCGAGCGTGACGAAAAATATCTTAAAGAGTATTACGGGGATAAAGTGTTTTTTTCTAAAAGCGACCGTTAAGTCGGCGCAATAAAAACGATTTTTCGCGCGGGGTATAAAAAAACTTGTAAAAACTTTCGTAAAATGGTAAAATAAACGAAAATCGATGCGAAAATATTTCGCACGGAGGCGTTATGAAAGCAGTTTTAACCGTTTTAGGAAAGGACAAGCCGGGTATAATCGCGGGCGTTTCTAACATGCTTGCGGATTGCGGCATCAATATCGAAGATATAAGCCAGACTATCATGCAAGGTTGTTTTACGATGATAATGCTCGTAAATCTCGGCGGATATAACGGAACGTTTTTAGAACTCGTTAATAAAGCCGAAGCCCTCGGTAAAGAAATCGGCGTAAAGATAATCGTTCAGCACGAAGACGTTTTCAACGCGATGCACAGGGTGTAACCATGCTTAACTTAAACGACGTTGTAGAAACCGTAAACATGGTGCAAAAAGAGCACTTCGACGTGCGCACCGTAACCATGGGGCTTTCGCTTTTCGGCGCAATCGGCGCCACGGCGAAAAAGACTGCCGAAAACTGTTACGACCTTATTTGCAGAAAAGCCGAAAATCTCGTAGCCGTGGCAAACGAACTTTCCGCCGCTTACGGCGTACCCATAGTAAACAAAAGAATTTCGGTAACGCCCATTTCGCTTATATCGGCGGGCTTCGTCGGAAAAGAGAGCCTTATCGCGAAAGCCCTCGACGACGCGGCGAAATCCGTCGGCGTGGATTTTATAGGCGGTTATTCCGCGCTCGTGCATAAAGGCATGACTTCTTACGAAAAGTCTTTTATAGAGAGCATACCCGAAGTGCTCGCTTCTACGGATATTTTGTGTTCGTCGGTAAACGTGGGCTCCACGCGCTCGGGCATAAATTTAGACGCGGTCGCACTTGTCGGTAAAGTAATAAAAAAGGCTGCGGAACTTACTGCGGATAAAGGCGGTTTCGGCGCGGCGAAGTTCGTTGCGTTTTGCAACGCGGTAGAAGATAATCCGTTTATGGCGGGTGCGTTCCACGGCGCGGGCGAGGGCGAATGCGTTATAAACGTGGGCGTTTCGGGTCCCGGGGTGGTATATCGCGCCGTAAAAGAAGCGGGCGATTGCGATATAACCGAAATCGCAGAAACGATTAAAAGAACGGCGTTTAAGATAACGCGGGTAGGCGGACTCGTGGCAAAGCGCGCCGCCGAAAAACTCGGTGCGGAACTCGGAATAGTAGATTTATCGCTCGCGCCGACGCCCGCCGTAGGCGACAGCGTGGGCAGAATACTCGAAGAAATGGGTCTGACCTCTGTCGGGGCTCACGGCACTACGGCGTGTCTTGCGATACTTAACGACGCGGTAAAAAAAGGCGGACTTATGGCGAGTTCGAGGGTAGGCGGACTTTCGGGCGCGTTTATCCCCGTCAGCGAAGACGAGGGTATGATAGAAGCCGCGGCAAAAGGAGTTTTAACGCTTAACAAACTTGAAGCGATGACTGCGGTTTGCAGCGTGGGTATAGATATGGTGGCGGTACCCGGAGATACTTCTTGCGATACTCTTTCGGCTATACTCGCGGACGAAGCGGCGATAGGGATGGTAAACAACAAAACCACCGCGGTAAGACTTATCCCGGTACCCGGCAAAACTGTGGGTGAAACGGTGGAGTTCGGCGGACTTTTGGGTTTTGCGCCGATAATAGCGGTAAACGCGGGCTCTGCGGAAAGATTTATTGCACGCGGAGGACATATACCCGCGCCCGCGCACGGCAATAAAAATTGATTAAATGTTGATTTACAATAGGTTTGTCAGTTGAGGGCAAACCTATTTTTTTGTTATATAGACTTGCTTTCAACGGCAAGTCTATTTTTTTATACAAGGAGGCGGACACAATGAACAAAACGACGGGCGAAAAACAAACCGTAACGGTCGGCGCGAGTTTCTCAAAAGAACGTTACGACGAAATCGTCGATGTTGCAAAGCAAAGCGAAGGCGTGCATAGCGTAAGCGGGATTATACGTTTAGCCGTCTATGAGTACCTCGACAAATGCAAAAACAAGAAAGAGGCTTAACGTATGAAAGACAATCAGAACATTGCACGCGCCAAAATCATTTGCCCTGTTTGCGGGCGAGAAATGGACGAAACGTATACGGGCAATCAATATTGTTGGGCGTGCGCACAATCGCTAAAAGGCAATACAGCGGTTGCGGGCGAAATAAAAAGGACGGAGAGACAAAATGATACTTAACATTGTTTTAACATCACTCATTGTTGTTGTAACGGTATCGGTTGTATTGTGGCTTGTGATTGATTACAAGCACGCTCGCGCCGGGAAGAAGTCTGTTTTATGGGAAAAGAAAAACAGGAAGGTATAAAAATGCAAGTCAACCAAACCAAAGAAACGTTTTCCCGCTTGGCAAAAAGGGAAAACAAAAAATTATTTGTAGAAAAATACTTAAAACCGCTTATATGCGCTCTTGACATAGGCGTTATAAATGCGGTGTATCGCAAGACGGACGATCATAATGAAATTGTTACGCTTATTTATTCGGACGGATACACGATAGACAAAGACGTTACCGCGGACTCGCTTTCCGCGCTTACTTTTGATGTGATTAAAGGGTTGTGAATGGTGTTGAGTATGGAAAGAGATGATTTATCTATAACGGGCGGCGGACAAATGAGCAAAAAAATCTATACGCACGAAAGCAAGGAATTAAACGCTCTTTTGGGCAAGAAAATACAACTTACATTTTTTGATAATGACGTAAAAACGGGGATTTTGCGACGCGCCGAATACAAACAGGATCGTTATGAGATTGATAATTTAAGTTTCCGCAAAACTCACGTTAAAAAAATTGAGGTGGCAAGATGTCAACGTTAAAAAAGACGAAGTGTAAAATGTGCGGCGCAACGATTGTTTGGGTAAAAACGGTAAATAATCGCGATATGCCGTGCGACGATAACGAAATCGAATATCAAGAAAATAAAAAAGGTGCGTCATTGCTTGTAACGGCGGACGGGCGCGTCGTGCGCGGCGACATCGTGCAAAATGCACCAAATGCAAAACTCATAAGAACTATTGACGGCAAAGGTTATATATCTCATTTTGCCACTTGCAGAAAGAACAGAAGGGCGGCGGACAATGATTAACGAGGCAATGTTTACAAGCAAAACGAATGAATGGGCAACCCCGCAAGCCTTTTTCGACGAACTCGATAAGGAATTTAATTTTACGCTCGATCCGTGCGCAACGCCGCAAAACGCAAAATGCGCCCGTTATTTTACAAAAGAAATCGACGGACTTTCTCAAAGTTGGTACGGCGAAATTGTTTTTTGCAATCCGCCGTATGGGCGCGATTTGTCAAAATGGGTTGCAAAGGCTTACAGGGAAACCCTATCGGGGGGGGCAACGCTTGTTGTTATGCTTATCCCCGCACGGACGGATACTTCGTATTTTCACGATTACATATACAAAAAACACGAAGTGCGATTTATTCGCGGGCGGCTACACTTCAACGAAAGCAAATGTGCCGCGCCGTTTCCGTCAATGGTTGTTGTAATGCGAGGACGAAATGATTAAACTTTTGATTGGTGGTAGCCCTTGCACGTATTGGAGCATAGCGCAAAAAAACAATCGCGAAACCACGGCGGAAGGTTTAGGTTGGGAATTATTCAAAAATTATCTTATAGCAAAAGAAAAGTTTAACCCCGATTTTTTTCTTTACGAAAATAATAAATCGGCGGCACAGGCGATAAAAAATCAAATTAAAAACGAGTTGGGCGTTTGGAGTGGTATGTTGTTCGATGTCGATACGGGCGCAAGATATATCGAAATCAATTCCGCACTTGTATCCGCACAAAATCGGCAACGTTTTTACGTGCATAATTGCGGCGGGGTAGGACAACCCGAAGATCGCGGCATTATGCTTTCGGATATTTTGGAAAGCGGCGTTACAGATAAAGACAAAGCATATTGTTTGAAACATCAAGCGGGAAACGCACGCGATTACTTCAAAAAACACCACACGCAAGTTGTTTACGAGCCTGTTATAATTCAGAACGCGCACGGGTTTAACAAAGGCGGCGTGAAACAGGGGAAAACCCCGACTCTTACCGCAAATGGAAAATGGATTTATAACAATCCAGTTGCGATACCTTGCGGAACGGGAAAAGCGGACAAAGCGCGAACTCTGACGGCGGGGTATCAAACGTCGTCGCACCGTGATTTTGTGGCGGATATAACGTCGGGCGGTCAACTCGGACATACAGGCGTAATTGAGCGGGTTTTTCCGCTAAACACCACAAAGGACGGAAAGGCGCAAACAATAAAAGCGCAATACAAGTTTACAAGCGTGCAAAATATTTGTTGCTATAACTCAACATACGGCGCGTCGGGCGTGGCAATGCCCGCAACGGAACAAGACAAAGAGAAAAGAAAAAACGCGAAAAATGCAATCGAAAAGGTGTACGAAGTCAAACACGGATACATTACGATTAAAGAAAAGCAATACGAGGTCAATTTGCCCGACGGTTTTTACATAATCCGAAAATTGACTGTCGCCGAATGTTGCCGCTTGCAAACATTGCCCGACGATTATTGTCGTGCGGTGTCGGATAGTCAAGCATATAAAGGACTCGGCAACGGGTGGACGGCGGAAGTGATAATTCACATTTTGCGCCACGCGCTCGATTTTATTCCGAAAAACGAAAAGATACTTGTTTTATCTATGTTTGACGGAATAGGCACGGGGCGATATTGTCTTGATCGGTTGGGTTTTACAAATGTCGAGTATCACGCTTACGAAATCGACAAGTATGCAATAAAAATCGCACAAAGCAACTATCCCGATATAATACAACACGGCGACGCTTTTCAAGTGCGAGCGGACGATTGGAGTATATAATGGCACAATCAATAATGCAGTCCGAAAAACGATGTTATATAACAGGCAGGACGGACAATTTACATAAACACCATATTTACGGCGGCGCAAATCGTAAAAATAGCGAAAAATACGGGTTTTGGGTGTATCTGACGGCGGAGTATCACAATATGTCGGACAAGGGCGTACACTTCGATCGCGGGTTTGATTTACGATTAAAGGCTGAATGTCAAAAACGGTTTGAACAGACGCACACCCGCGCCGAATTTATGCGCATTATCGGGAAGAATTACATCACGGAAGAAAGGGCGGCGGACAATGACCTCGAATTTTGAAACTAACAAAATTTACAATAAAGATTGTTTGCAAGGACTTCGCGAAATGTTGCAATCGAACATACGCGCGGATTGCGTGATTACCGACCCGCCGTATATCATCAATTATTGCTCACATCATAGGCAAAATAAAGATCATAAGTTTTGCAAGACAATACAAAACGACGATAACCCGCAACTTATAATCGACCTTATGCCGCTATTGTACGACGTAATGAAAGACAATACTCCGCTTTATATGTTTTGCGGCTCGGATAAGGTGGATTTTTTCAAATCCGAAGTGGACAAATTTTTCACGGTAAAAAATCTTATCGTATGGGATAAAGGAAACCACACCGCGGGCGACCTTGACGCTCAATACGGGAAATCTTACGAGTTTATTATTTACGCAAATAAAGGGCGTGCGCCGTTTGTTGACGGAACGCGACGGCTCGACGATATATGGCGAGTACCGAAAATCACGGGAAAAGAGCAAATACACCAAAATCAAAAGCCGCTCAATCTTTTAACGAAAATCATAAATCAACATACAAAATCGGGCGATTTAATTCTTGATCCGTTTGCGGGTAGTTGCTCAACGGCGGTTGCGGCTTATCGTTTGCAACGTAAATACATCGGTTTTGAAATTGATCCCGAATATTATGCAAGGGGTATAAAGTGGCTCGACGCGGAACGGGCGCAAACATCGTTATTTGAATTGATGTGAGGTCGCAATGAAAAAGAATAAAGAAAAGAAATATATCGACGCTTGCCAACGTTGCACGCTCCCTGCAAGTAAATGCAAAGGATCTTGCACGCGCAAACAAATAATACAAAATTCACAAAACGGAGGTTTTATCAATGGAAAGCAACAAACATCTTAACGGATACGTGGAAGAGGAGGACGATTACGAAACGGAAAATCGCGGCGCGATTTATTACGATCACGGTGTGTCTAAACGGACATATTTTCCGACGTGTCGTTATTGCCACAATCAAACGTTGCCCGACGCGGCATACGAAAGTCAAGCACAGGCAGACGAGGCGGCGACGATACGTTGCAGTTGCGAAGGGGCGCGGCAATATCAGAATATGCTCGAAGAAAAGAGAAAGCGCGAGGAAAACATAAAATGCTTAAAACAAAGGCTTTCAGACTTCGGGGAATATTGCGCCGGGCATAACGTCGAACTTTCGGACGAACGTTACGAGTATTTAGTTACGACGGGTACATTGATTATAGACAATATAATCGGTGCGGCAACGGTAAAATTTTCGCGTATAAAAGTGAGTATATCCACAAACGCGAAGGGTAACGTTGTAATTGCGTTTACATATTCCGACGGCTCAAAAGTGGAAGTTTAAGGATTATAACGGGCGGCACTCGAATATTGACGGGTTTACTCCTTTTACCCGACGGGAAACGCCGCCCTTTCCATTTTTAGGAGGGCTATATGTTGAAACAAATTAAAGATATGATAATTGCCGTCGATTTCGACGGAACATTGTGCGAGGATAAATATCCCGATATAGGTATCCCGACGGACACGTTTTATAATATACGACATTACAAGGAACTCGGCGCAACGCTTATATTAAACACTTGTCGCAACGGCGAGTTGTTGCGGGCGGCGGTCGAGTGGTGTAAGCGTCGCGGGCTTACGTTTGATTATGTAAACGAAAATGCGCCGAGCCGCATTAAACAATACGGCGGCGATACAAGAAAAATATCCGCCGATTTATATATCGACGACAAGGCAATAACGCCGTGTGAATTTTCAGAACGAACGAAAAGCGCGATACAATTTGCGTTTGCGCTTGCGGGGGAGTGTTTAGATGTCGAAATATAAGCAGGCAATGATAAAGAAAGGTATAATGCAAAAAGAACTTCTCGACGGGGTGCGGAAAGCGGACGCTCGTGTCGATAAACCTTTATTGAGCAAGATTGTAAACGATATTTGTTTGCCAAATAGAGTAACGTTAAAAAGTATTTGCAACGTGTTGCAATGCGAGCCGCTCGATATTTACGAGAAAGACGAAATCAATCTTGCGGGGGCGGCGGACAAGCCAAAACAAAGATACCACGACGGAAGATCTCACGGCGAAAACATTTACAATCTTACCGTCGAACTCGATCGCGCTTTGGCTTTGCGTGTTTTCTCGAAGGAGTCGTTGCGGTTGCTTGGCTTTTTAAGTGCAACCGACGCAATAAGGCAATACGTGATAAAACTCGATAATCTTATCGAGGAAAAGAAAAAAGCCGCCAAAAGCGCAACAACGATTACCGACGGCAATTAAAACACACTATATAAAGGCAAAGGAAAAGGGCGGCTATACTTGGCACTATAACCGCCCCGAAAGATTGACGCGAACATCAACCAAACCTATATATATATTATATCATAAAGGTTGAAAAATGTCAATACTTTTAACCCCGCAAGCGTGCTATTATCGTCCTCGTAATGAAGTATTATCTTATCGACGAAGGATAAAAAGAAAGTGCAACGCTTGCGGGGGTTAAGGGGTGCAACCCCTTATCGCCTGCGGGGGCGAAATCCCCGGCAGAGTTAAATATTTTCTTTTGCATTTTATTGCGCCGTAAATTCGGAGGAAAGAAATGGCGAAGTATTCACTCGACGGAAAGTATGACGATTTAGAAGAATTATATGAACAATCAGAACTCGACGCAGGGTTGATAGAAGATAAGCACATTATCACTTATCGGACAAAAACAATAAAAAGCGGTAAAGTGTTAGAGTGTGAGATTTATCCTGTTTGGGATACATCAAAAGCAACGGCAAGGGCAAGAAAATTCCGTGAAAGCCGCAAAGCGCAGAAGAAACTCAATGCGACAAACGCGACAAAAAACGTTATACGGCTTATAAACACAAATTTTACGGACGCGGATATTTGGGGAACGTTTACGTATGAAACAAGAAAACTCCCTGCAACGGTCGAACTTGCGCAAAAAGAGTTTGCAAAGTTTATTCGCAGGTTGAAGTATTACGCCGCGCGTAACGGTTTTCCGCCGTTAAAATACGTGTATGTTACAGAGTTTGAGGAAAACGAAGAAAAAGGGAAAAAGCGCGTACATCACCATATTGTTACAAACTTTCCCGACCGCGATATTGCCGAGCGGTTGTGGCGGAATGGTGCAAGAACGCAAACGCGCCGACTGCAAGCCGACGAAAGCGGATACGAAGGGTTGTGCCGATACATAATGAAAGATCCACGAGGCACAAAAAGATATGTAACGTCGAAAAATCTAAAAAAACCGTCGGTAAGTGTTTCAGACTGTAAGTTTACGCGCCGAAAAATTCGCAAGATCGTAAACGGCGACGCAAACCCGCAGGCGGTATTTGAAAAAGCGTATAAAGGTCGTTATAGATTTACGATGTTTACGGTAAAAACAAGCGAATATACAACAGGCGTTTATCTATATGCGAAAATGATTGAGAAAGAAAACGCGGGAGGGCGAAAAAATGAAATACATCGGGAGTAAAGCGAGATTTTCAAACGAAATCGCCGCGATATTGCAGGAATACATAGACGACAACGGAATTAAAACGTATATTGAACCTTTTGTCGGCGGGTTTAACGTTATCGACAAAATAAAATGCGAAAAACGCGTCGGGAGTGATATTGATCCGCTTGTTTGTAATCTTGTAGAAACGTGTCGCGAAAATCCCGCACTTTTAGACGAGTTAAAAATACCGACGCGGGAACATTATTACGATGTGCGCGATAATGCCGAAAAATACGACGAGTGGTATCGTGCGGCGGTACTTTTATTTGCCTCGTATAATGCGCGCGTTTATGGTGGGTGTTACGGGGCGACGGCAACCACCAAAGACGGCAGGACGCGTAATTATTTTGAGGAAAGCAAGGAAAACTTCAAACGACAATTACCGTTGTTGCGTGAAATTCTTGTCGGGTGTTGCGATTATCGCGATTTGATACCGCCGAAAAACGAAACGGCTTTGATTTATTGCGATCCGCCTTATTTTGGCGGAGTTGGGTACAAAGAAAAATTTAACACGTCGGATTTTTGGAAGTGGTGTCGCGAGCAGTCAAAAACGCACATCGTGATTATAAGCGAGTATGTTGCACCAGACGATTTTGTGTGTATTTGGGAACAGGAAACGCAGTCACACTTAAACAATCGGCGAAAAGTAAGCAAAACGGAAAAGTTATTTATTTTGCGAGGTGCGAAATGGCGAAAATAATCGACTTAAAAATTTTACCCGAATATTTTTCCCCGGTTGAAAAAGGCGTCAAGAAATTTGAAATCAGATACAACGATCGTGATTACGCCGTCGGCGATATGCTTATTTTACGCGAATACGACGGCGAGTGTTACACGGGGCGACGCGTGGCGGTGAAAATCACATATATTTTCAACGGCGGTACATACGGCGTTTCTGACGGATATGTGATTTTAAGCATAGAAAAAATAAAGCGGAGGGATAGAAATGTTAAAAAAAATAATTAGCGCGGTTTACCTTGTTTCGTTGCTTTTGTGCCTTGTCGGTTTACCTACATCGGCAATTTTACTCACCTTGAAATTGTGCGCCGCAACGCGCCTTTCGTGGCTTTCGTGTTGTATTCCTTTAATCGTTGCGTTTGCGGTTTTCCCGTTTGTAATCGTCGGGCGTGCAATAATAAAAAATTGGAGGTAAGAAATGCCGAAACAAACAAAGAAAAAAATTACCGATGTTAAATCTACCGTGGATTATTCGCGAGAATTGCCAAATAAAGCGAAACCCGAAAAAAAGCGCGGTGCAAAAAGTCAATATGCAAATAAGGTTTTACCTTATTTGGACGAAATAAGGCGTTATACGCGGTGCGGCGTAACCGAAGGGCAATTATGCGAATTTTACGGCGTGGGCAAAACGCAATGGGCGGAATATAAGAAAAAATATCCCGAATTAACCGACGCACTTTATAATGCAAAAAATGAATTAAAGGCGGATTTGATAAATACGGCGTACAAAGTTGCCACAGGATACGAGTATATTGAAACAACGGAAATCACGTATAAAGACAAAGAGGGCGTTATTACAGGAACGAAAAAGACCGAAAAACATTGCTATGCGAAACCCGACTCGGCGATGTTGCAATTTTTAGCAATAAATCGTTTCCCGAAAGATTTTGCCCGTGATCCCCAAACGACGGAATTGCGCAAACAGGCGTTAGAATTACAGAAGAACGGAAAACTTCCGTTTGACGACGGCGAGGGGGTATGATATGGCTCTTGATCCTATACACGCATTTTATTGCCGTAAAGATTATTTAACGCTTGCGGAAATGTGCAAAATTAAAAGCGGCGGCGTTTGCGCGCGTTGCGGTAAAACGTTCGATGTCTCCGAATTGCGACCGCACCATAAAATCGAATTGACGCTCGATAATATCGACGATGTGAATATTACGCTAAATCCCGATAATATCGAAGTGTTATGCCACGATTGCCACAATGCTATACATAATCGTTTCGGACACGCAGTCGGGCAAAAACGTGTTTATCTTGTTTACGGATCGCCGTGTGCGGGAAAATCGACGTATGTAAATAGCGTTGCAACGCGTAACGACATCGTTGTAAACCTTGACGCGATACATCGGTCGATATGTGTTTGCGGCTTATACGATAAGCCCGACGCAACAAAGCGCATTGCTTTTAATATCCGCGATTATTTGCTTGACGAAATCAGAACGGCAACCGAGCGGCGCAAATGGCAGGACGCATATATTATCGGCGGTTATCCGCGGCAATATGAACGCGAGCAAATGGTGAGCGAGTACGGCGCGGAACTTGTGCATATAGATACGCCGAAAGAGGAGTGCATAAGGCGCGCAATGCAGGACGTATCGCGTCGGGCAATACAAGACGTTGTTATCGGTTGGATAAATAAATATTGGGAAGATTACAGGGAATAAAAAATAAATTTTAGCCCCCCGATCCGAAAAAATTTTTTGAAATCCGAAAAGACTCCACGCCCAAAGCAAAAAAAACACACACCGAAGTTTTGACTTTTTTCGGGAAAAGTTTTGAAAAAGTAAAGAAGGGTTTTGAAATGGCGAAAACAAAACAGGAACTTACAAACGAAGAATATACAAGGCTCAAAGAGATTTACGCCCGCGGCGGCGTTGACGCGGTAAAATTAGACGCTTACGACCGTTATATCCGCAAGGTCGCGGAACTTTATGCGCAACTCGAAGCAATAAAAGATTTGCCGTCGGTAATCGTGAGTAAGTCTGACGCGACAAGGCAAATCGAAACGGCGGCGGGAAAAATGCGCGTAAAATATATGGCGCAATACACGTCGGCGACACAAAAATTAAACCGTGAACTTTTGGGAGGTTTAAGCAATGACGACGACGGCGATCTCGACGATTACGAATAATCAAGAAACGCGGGCGGCGGCTGAGTGGGAAATTATAAACGAAGATATTGCCCCGGTTACGGGGTGGCAAGTGTTAAACGAAGATGTCGGCGGCAAGCACTCGTTTTTAATTGAATATTACAAGCGTTGCCGTTCGGGTGAAATTGTTATCGGGCGCGAACTTAAAACGACGCTTGAAACGCTTATACAGGATATTTTTTATCATACCGATATTTACCGTTTCAATCTCGACGGCGCGCACAAGCGGATAAATTTTATCGAAAAGGAAATTAAACACTTTGAGTCGCCTTTCGCGGGCAAACCGTTTATTTTGACGTTAAATCAAAAAGCGATTGCCGAGGCGGTATTCGGTTTTTTTGTGTTCGATACGGAATTGTTGGGCGGCGGTCGTTGGGTGCGCCGCTTTCAAGAAGTACTGCTACTCATTGCAAGAAAGAACGGCAAAACACCGTTTACGGCGGCGTTGTGCTTGTCTGAATGGTTTTGCGGTGAGGCGGGGCAAAAAGTAATGTGCGCGTCGAACGATTACGAGCAGGCGGGGCTTGTATTCGATTGTATAAACGCTTTCCGTGAGGAGTCGCGAGCGATGTCGCGTGTTACACGAAAAAATATAAAAGGCATATTTTTCGGCAATCCGAAACAAAAGAAGAAAACGGGAAAATTTTCCGCGCAAAACAAAGGCTCTATCAAAAAGATGTCCGCAAAAATGGGCGCAAAGGAAGGGCGAAATCTTAAAATAGCAATCGTTGACGAAGTACACGAAATGGAAGATAATTCAACCGTCGCACCGTTGCGGTCGTCGCTTACCACACAGGACGAGCCGTTGTATTTTGAAATCACAACGGAAGGGCTTGTAAACGGCGGCTATCTTGACGAAAGATTGAAACTTGCCCGAAAGGTACTCAAAGGCGAAATCGACCGCCCGCGGTGGCTTGTGTGGCTTTATACGCAAGACTCCGAGCGCGAAGTTTGGAATAACGAGCGAAGTTGGCAAAAGTCAAATCCGCTTTTAGGTGTAGCAAAGAAAATAACGACGTTAAGACAACTTGTAGAAGAGGCTCGAACGGACGGCGCGTCGCGCGCCTTTACCCTTGCAAAGGAATTTAACATCAAACAATTATCGTCGTCGGCTTGGCTTGATCCCGAAATTATCAAAGTCGATAGCACGTTTGAATTGTCGGACTTCAAAAAAAGTTGGTGCATTGTGGCGGTCGATCTTGCGGAAACAAACGATTTGTGCGCCGTTACGTATCTTTTTATGCGTCCGAATGATCCCGTAAAGTATTATTACACGATGTATTTTGTAACCGAGGTAAAGGCGGGCGACGGGCAATCCACGGACTCTCCGACGAACCCCGAAAAGAAAAATTATCGTCAATGGGCGGACGAAGGATATTGCCGCATAGTCAAAGGAAATATAATCGACGACGACGTTGCGGCAAATTTTATTCGCGAGGTGTATGATAAATTCGGTATCCGTCCGTATAAAGTCGGTTACGACGAATGGCACGCGAAAAATTTTGCGAAAACCACCGAAAAAAACTTCGGTGAAAACGTGCTTGTAAAAGTAAAAATGACGTATGAGGCGTTGAATGTTCCAACGCGTACACTCGAAGTCGATTTACGCGCACATCAAGTAAATTACGGCGCAAACGCAATTTGTCGGTGGTGTTTGGCAAATACAACGTTAAAGCATAATTCGAGCGGTTTTGTTATGCCCGAAAAAATACAAGGCTACGTTGGCAACAAAATTGACGGTACTATGACAAAAATAATCGCAAACGCGGTTTTGCGAATGTACAAGAAAGAATTTATGTCGAAAATAGGGGGCGGCGGATATGGCAAAGCAAGTTAAAGAAAATCCCAAATTATCAAAATATCAAAGTGAAATCAGATGTCCGATACATAAGTGTCTGCTCGGTAAATACGATATGCGGACGGGCATATTAAACGCAACGTTTTTTTGTCAAAAATGCAAAATTGAATATACTTTTACTATTCCCGCGCAAAAAATTTGAGCAAAACGGGCGAAAAACTCTTGACTTCGTTTTATATATTGCGTATAATGAAGTAAATTTAATATGAATTTTGCCGTAATAGTCGGCGTATCCTATTTTTGAAATAGTCAAAAAACAAGTGGATCAATCACTATCAAATACCGAGGTGTCGTTTGGTGGTGCTTGATCCGCTTTTTCTTTTTGCCCGAAAGGAGGTTTATCGTTGGGAACGATTAAAAAAGCAATATCCGCCCTGTTGGGGTTAGACCAACGGTTGACGGCTTACAATCAGACCATAAACGCGAATAGTGTTTTATTTTCGTCTTTCGGGCGTGATATATGCGCAAGCGACATCGTAAAAACGGCAATACATCGCGTTTGCTCGGAAGTAAAAAAGTGTAGTTTGAAATCGGTAATTGAAAAAGACAACCCGCGAAGTGTCCGCGCTTGCAACGACTCTATAAACGATATTTTTGCGGGGCGAGTCAATCCGTTTTGCAATCTCAACGATTTTTTGTACAAGGTTGCATACATAACGCTCGTAAACAAAAATTGCTTTATCTATTGGGCATACGACGAAGTGCCTATCGCAAACACAAATTTTGTTTACCGCAAGACGCGCGGTTTTTACCCGATAGAACGCGCGACGGTAAAATTATACGTGGCGGACGGGGAATTGCGTGCGGAACTTACAAGCGACGCAACGGGTGAAGTGTTCGATTTGCCGTATAGCGATTTAATTCACGTGCGATACGATTACGGCGCAAGCCCGTATTTTGGCGGCGATGTAAACGGACTTCCCGACAATCGCGCAATCCTTGCGAATTTGCAAACGTTGCACGTGATAAAAGAGGCGATCCCGAAATCGTTGCAGGCGTCGCTATCCTTAAAAGGCGTATTGACAATGAACTCAATCGCCGACGTTGACAAAAAAGAAATAACTCGCGAAGAATTTGAAAAACATCTTTTCAAAAGCGAGTCTGGCATAGTTGCAACCGATTACGAGGCAAGTTTTTCGCCCGTCAATATATCCTCGACGGATATTCCGACGAACATATTTAACTTTATCCGCGACGAATTGTTGTCGCCGTTTGGTGTTTCCGTGCCGATATACACGGGGAAATATACCGACGAAGAGTATACGGCGTTTTATCAAACGGCGGTTGAAGGGATTTTAATTGCGATAGCAAATGCAATGAAAATAACGCTTTTCACGCCCGCACAAATAAACGCCGGGCATACAATCAAGTATTACGACAAACTTGTGCAGTCGTTGTCGTATACGCGAAGGCAAGCGATTGCGGAAATGACGAAAGACGACGCATTGTTATCGCGCGACGAACGCCGAGAGTTGCTTGGATACGAACCAGACGGCGAACCGACGCGCGTATCGTTGAATTACATCGACGCGTCGATAGCAAACGCATATCAATTACAAGAATTAAACAACAAGACAAAAAAGGAGGTCAAAAATGCCTAACGAATATATGCTCCGCGGAATAACGGGGCAACGGGCGGCGGTTAAACCGCTTGAAGGGATAATCGAAGGTTACCCGATTGTTTTTAATCAAAGAACGCAAATCGGCAATTACTTTTTTGAGGAAATTGATCCGCACGCCCTTGACGAGTCGGATTTGTCCGACATCAAGTTTTTAATCAATCACAACGACGGTATGTTGCCTGTCGCAAGACACCGCCGGGGAAAACGCTCGACAATGGATATATCGGTTGACGATAAGGGAATGAAAATTGTTGCGCGGCTTGACATTGAAAAGAACGCAACCGCAAGCGAATTGTGTTCCGCCGTGAGTCGCGAAGATATAACCGATATGTCGTTTTGTTTCGGTATCACCGTGTCGGGGGAAGAATGGAACGATCTCGACAAAGAAATGCCGACAAGGCGTATTACAAAAATATCAAAAGTTGTGGAAATATCCGCCGTAAACGACGGTGCGTATCCGCAAACTTCCATATATGCCCGCTCAACGGACGCGTTGGATAACGATAAATGCGCGTTGGATAACGCGCGCGCCGTTGCGTTGGATAACGAAAAGCGCGAGCAGGAAAAAGCGAACCTAACTTTTGAAAAACAAAAATTCATTTATTTGGAGGAACAAAAATACTATGAACCTTAAAGAACTTCTCGAAAAGCGCGCCGCGCTTTTAGCGGAACTTAACAAAACCGAAACCACCGCGGAAAGATTTGCGGAAATCCGCGCGGCGGTAGACAAACTCAATTATCAGATTGAGCAAATCAAAAAAGACGACGCCGACAAGCGGGCGGCGGACGAGGCGGAAAAGAAAGCCGAAGAATTACGCGCCGCAAGACTTCCGAACGGAACGCTCGCCGACCAAAAGAAAGCAAAGGACGAAGAAATGCGCAAGGCGCAATCCGACGAACTCGAAAAACGTGCCGCAAGCCTTAAAGCGGGTAAATCTGTAACAATGGAATTGCGTGCCGTGGCGTCCACTTCTACCGCGCTCGGCGTTAGTGTGGCGAATGACATCACGCCCCCGTTTGAACAGGTCGGCACGCTTGATAAACTCGTCAATAACACGCACCTTGAAGGCGCGGGGTGTGAAAGTTATAAAAAACCTTTCACGAAAAGTTACGGCGAGGGCGTAATTACGGCGGAAGGAACTGCTCCCGCGTCGAACGCCGATCCGTCTTTCGGATACGCCAACATCAACAAAGTAAAGATTGTTGCGTATTGCGAAGTAAACGAAGAAGTCGAAAAATTGCCCGCCCCGCAGTATATGGCTGAAATCAGCAAGGCAACGTTGGGCGCGTGGTATAAGAAAGTCAACTCGCAGATTGTCAAAGGCAAAGGCTCGGCGGGTAGCGGTAACGAGGAGTTGGTTGGTATTATCAACGCTCCCGCAAGCACCATTGAGGCGGCGCAAAGAAAAACGATTGCGACGGTTGACGAAAATACGCTCGACAACATCATTTTTGATTACGGAGGCGACGAAAGCGTCGAGGGCGACGCGGTGATTTTGCTCAACAAACTCACCTTAAAAGAGTTTGCGAAAGTAAAAGGAACGGACAAACGCCGTGCGTATGACATCGTTATCAAAGGCGACCGCGGTACGATAAACGGTATCCCGTTTGTTTGCACGAGCAACCTTGCGTCTTTCGCCACCGTTGCCGACGGCGATCCGTACATCATTTACGGAAAACTTGCGGGGTACGAACTTGCGTACTTTACCCCGGTTGACGTTGCAAAATCCACCGACTACAAATTCAAAGAAGGCGTTATCGCGCTTAAAGTTACGGGGTTTGTCGGTGGCGCGCCTGCGATGTGGAACGGCTTTATGACCGTACAAAAGAAGGCGAAATCGTCCTAATTTGCTTTTAAGCGGGTTTGTGTCAAATAACTAATGTATTGCCGACAAGCGGCAGGAGGTCAAAATGGAAGAAATTGACAAGATTTTATACAAGTTGGGTTATTACGACGCCGACCCGCTCAAAAAACAAGAAGTGCAGGACTACATCGACGAGTCCGTCGAATTTATGAAAAGTGCGGGCGTTCCCGAAAAACAATTAACGTCGTCAACGGCTTACGTTGTAAAAACGATATGGGCGGACGCGCGCGACGCAGGAAAAGAGGACACGCTTGTTAAAAAAGACGGAATGATTGTTGCGCTTATATCGCAAATGAGGCGGTCAAAATGAGTATGCAAGAAGTATCGAGGCGTAGGACGCTTGTAAAATTTGCCGTACAAAATTCGGTTTATACGGCGGGTGTCGGCAACGAAACAAAATACGAAACAATAAAAGTGAAAATCGGTTGCGACGAATACGGAAATGAAATCAAGACGGATTGTTTTTATTGCGAGTGGCTCAATAGTTACGGCAACAATGCGATACAGCAACAGGCGGACGGGCTTATTTGCCCGGCTCGTGTTCGTATGAGATATGTAAAAGCCGTTTACGACGCGTTGACAACGAAAGATGTTATCGTTTTCAAAAACGGCGTGATCGACGACGCGCACGCGTTCCGTCTTACTTCGTCGCCCGATAATTACCTTGAAAACAATAAGATGTTAGAGTTTCAAGTAAAGAAATACGAGGTTAAATAATGAACGTAAAAACGGACGTGCAAACAAAACTCGATAATTGCTTATTGCAATACGGGATATTGTCGCACCATATTCGGCGCATAAAAACCGATAAAATCGAGGGGAAATCCGTTCGCGTAAACAATGACGAGTATGTCGTGTATCGGCTTTCGTGTAACCCGAAATCATACGGCGACGGAAACACGTTGCTTACAAAGCGTTATATCGACGTTACGTATTATTACTCGTATGAAAAGAACGATCCACGAACGGTGGCGGCGGAAAAACGCGTGCAAGACATTATAAACGCATTTATTGCCGACAAACGGTATCGCGTTGTGAACGGACAAAGCGATTTGCCCGACGTAGACAACGAATACCGCGGAATAAACGTTGAATTTTCTTTTATCGGGGCGGCGGGCGATGTCTGAAATTAACATACAAGACATATCGAAAGCGATTGACGACATTTTAACCGAGTATTTGCACTCGTCCTTCGACGTAAGGCAAAAAGCGGTACAGGCGGGCGCGGAAAAATTCAAAGAAAAAATCGAAACGGTTACGCCCCGCGATACGGGCGAAATGGCGCGATCGTGGAAGATTAAGACAAAGTATCCCGACGTGCGATACGTCGGCAATACAAGGGTTGCAACGGGCAAAGTAAGGCGAAAAAGCAAAGGCGGCAAAAGGGGTGAGGCGCGTAGTGGCGTCCCGCTTTCAAATGTTTTGGAATATTCCGAAAAATCGCCGTACAAAGGTTTTATCCGAAATTGCTTTGACGTTTGCGAGCAGGAAATTTTCAACACAATCAAAAATACCTTAAATAATAACGGAGGAAATTAAAATGTCCGAAAATAAAACACTCGTGCGCTTTAATATTCAAAACGCAAAATACGCGTTACTTAAAAGCGGCGGAACGTATGACACGCCGATTGACCTCGGCACGTCAACAAAAATTGCATTGCAACGCGACGCGTCGGTTAAAAAGATTTACGGCGACGGTCGCCGTATCGCCGCAATCGTCAACGACAAGGGCGAAACGGGAACGCTTACGCAAAACAATATAAACGACGGATACGAAGTTGCAATGGGGCGTAAGTTGCAAACGGCAAACGGGCTTGCAAGTATCAAGCAAACGAAAAATATCACGCACGCGTTGTATTTTGAAACGTGCGGATATGCCGAGGACGGCTCAATGCCCGTTGCTAAAACGTGGCTTTACGGCGTTACTTCGTCTGCCCCGTCGGAAAATTACGACCAAAACACGGACGACATCAACGAGTCTACGTTTGATTTGCCGCTTGAAATCGTCGGCACAAACCTTATGTCGTCGGACGGAACGGCAAAGTATAAAGACGACAAGGGAAACGAAGTAATTGTAACGCGTCTTACGGTTTACCCCGGCGACGCGGATTATGACACTTTCGGTAATTCCGTACCCGTTCCGAAAATGGCGGAGTAAAGCGAGGTAAGACAAAATGATAAAAACGACTTTACCGATTGTTGAAAAAGAAATCGAAAACGATAAACTCGTTGCGACGAAAAAGTCGATCGACGTAAAAATCGACACTTCTATTTTCGCCGAGGAGCGTTGGGAAAGCAACTTTCCGCAAAATGCAAGCCGTGAAACCTTATTTGCATACGTCGAGCGTATCAAAACGGACGGGCTTAACGATAAGGCGCATATTTTATCGAACTTAAAAGCGTTGTATTGTTTTATCGAGGGCGACGCTATCCCCGACTTCAAATCATTTTGTCAAATGTTCGATATTGCCGACGGTGAGTATCTGAACGAACTCACAAGCAAAATGCGGGTTGTGTTCGATATTGCATTAAACGGGAGCGCGGTAACACAAAAAAACTTGTAACGCACAGTCAAGCATTGTTGCGCCTTTACGATAAGTTTTCCAAAGGGCAAGGCGAAAGGCGCAATAACTTGATTGTGCCGCGAGTTATAACGATAATGCAAAAATGCGTTGAGCATAACATACAAACCGCATTTATCGAAAAATTGCATTTTAACGATCTTTACGTGTTGATTTTGTCGCTTGATATATCGAAAATGCGTCAAACATTGAAAGAAAAGCAACGGCAAAAAGAAAAACAACGCGGTATAAACGTCGTCGATGTAAACCCCGGCGACGCGGTGAAATTCTTAAAAGGGGGCGGCGGATAATGGCTGACAGTATAAGAGGGTTGACCGTAAAAATCAGCGCGGACGCAACCGAATTTAAGAAAGAAATAAACGCCGTCCGAAAAGACTCGAAATCGGCGCAGGCGGAATTGACTGCGTTGCAAAAGAGTCTGCAACTCGAATTTGACGGCGAAAAATTCGCCCGTGCGCAAAAAGTTGCGCAAGAGGCGATCGACAAAACGGCGCAAGAGGCGGAAATGTTGCGCTCCCGTCTTAAACAACTCGAAGAAAGCGGCAACGTTGACACGTCAGAATACAGGAAAGTGCAAACGGAACTTGCGCAAGCCGAAACAAAAGCGCAACAATTACAAGAAAAACTCAAAGAATTAAACAACATAAAATTTGACAAACTCGCAAACAATGTAAAATCCGTCGGCGATAAGATACAAGGCGTCGGAAAGGCTTTAACGCCCGTTTCCGTTGCGGCGGCGGGTGCTATAACGGGGATTGCGGCTCTTGGCGTTAAAACAGCGTCAACGGGTGCGGAACTTGACGATCTTTCGCAACGCCTCGGTATATCCGCCGAAAAAGTGCAGGAATTGAAATACGTCGCCGCGCAGGCGGGTGTAGATTGGGAGGTTTACAATAAAGGTATCATAAGGGCTCGTGCCGCTTTACTCGATTTGTCGTCGGGGATAAGCAACAACGCAACAAAAGCGGTGCAATCGCTTGGAATATCTCTTGAAAACTTTTCGTCGCAGGAAGAAATGATCGACGGAGTAATGACTGCGCTTGCAGGGGTAAAAGATAAAACGTTGCAGGCGGCTTACGCTAACGAAATTTTCGGTGATAAAATCGCAAACGAAATGTTGCCTTACCTAAACGCGGGTGCGGAAGAAATACAAAAATTCAAAAGCGAATTTGAAGGAATGTCGTATCTGACGAACGAGCAAGTAAAATCGCTTGCCACGCTTGACGACACGATTTATTTATTAAAACAATCGCTTTCAAACGTTGTTTTGCAAATAGGCGCGTCATTATCGCCGCTTATTCAATCTCTTACGGAATATGTCAATGCGAACGTAATACCGATGTTGCAACGGATTGCGGATTGGTTTAACAGCCTTACCGTCGGGCAACAAGAACTCGTAATCAAAATACTGCTTGTAACGGCGGCTCTTGCGCCGCTTGCAACGGGTATCGGTAAAATCGTTTCGCTTGTTGGAAGTATAATCAAAATATTGCCGCAACTCGGCGCGGCGTTTTCAGCGCTTGAGGCACACCCGATCGTTTTGATAATTGCGGCGATTGCGGCGGTATTATTGATTTTGTACACGCAATGCGAGGCGTTCCGCGAAAGTATAAACAACCTTATCGGCACGCTTACGAGTGCGTTGCAACCTATTCTCGACGTTATAATCGGGCTTATAAGTAAAATAATGTCGTTGCTTACACCGATTATCACGCTTATCGGCGAAAACATTGCGTCGGCAATCAATATGATTATGGAAATATTGTCGCCCGTGCTTGAAATGGTGTCAACGTTGCTTGAATTGCTTTCACCGCTCCTTGACGTTTGTATAATTCCTTTAACCGTCGCGCTCAATGCCTTAAAAGTGCCGTTGCAAATAATCGGGCAACTTTTGAATTGGCTAACGCCTTTATTCGAGTTTTTCGGTAAAGTCGTAACAAGCATTTTTAAGGGCGTTATTTGGATTGTAAACAAAGTGCTTGGCTGGGTAGAGGACGCGGTAAATTGGTGCATAGGAATTATAAATAAACTTATTGACGGTATAAACTCCGCGCTCGGTTGGCTTGGCGTAAATATTGCGCATATCGGCGAAGTAAAACTGCGGCTTGATACGTCGGACGTTGAAAATATAGACGACGTAAACGCCGTCGTAAAGGAAACGCAAGAAAGCAATCAAACGGGAGGCGGCACGGTTTACGACCAAATCGGCGCAGATACCGCGTCGGGCGACACGTACAATTACGATTATAGCAAAACGGAAAAGACGCAAAACGTTACCGTTGTAATCGAAAATTACGCAAAGGAAGTTGACGTTGACGATCTTGTCGAAAAAATAAACGTAAAATTAGCGGAGGCAATGTAATGCGTAAATTTTATTTACATACTTTCGACAAATCAATAACTTTCGACTTAAACACCGAAAAAGCCCTTGCCGCCGAGCCGCAGGGGCTTGGAAACGGTTTCGCGACGTCTTACAAGGAAAGCAACGACGGCAACCATTTAACGAACGTAAAGCCGTCGTTTGATCCTATCACGTTAAAAATATATTTTAATGCCGACGGCTCGGACGGATACGGTAACTATAAAAGTCTTTTGACTTTTTTATCCGCTTGCGGGAAGTCGGATTTTTTATTTGAATACGACGACGGCATTACCGATAAATTTTGCGACGTTATTTTGAAATCAATTACAAAAACCGAAATATCGTCGGAAGGTTTATTTTGCGAAACGCTTACGCTCGAGCGGCAAACGTATTGGTTTGAAATTATCGAGGACTCGTTTATTTTTGGCAAATCGGAACTTGATCCCGTGTTCCCGATGTCGTTTCCGTTTGGATTTTCGGGGGCGTTATTCAATAGCGAACATAAAGCGAGAAACGACTTCTTTTCGCCCGCCCCGCTCAATATTACGATAAGCGGCAACATTTTTTACGGGCTGAACATCTACATTAAATCGCTTGCGGGTGAAATTATATCGCAAATAGATTTTCAGTCAGAACCTGCCGCGGGGGCGGTAGTTACGATAAACGCGACAAAAAAGAAAATAACGGTAACGCAAAACGGCGTATCTACAAACGGATATGATTTAACGGATAAAACAAAGCAATCGTTTTTATATTTGCCGCAGGGCGAGTATTATATCGGCGCGAATATCTCGGCAAGCACAACGGGAAAAATCGAAGTGTCGATACGGCGTTATTTATACGATTAAGGAGGGCGGCGGCAATGTATATCGCACTATACAACGAAGAACAAAAGCACGTCGCAAACGTAACTTACGCAACGTATGAATTGACGGAACGTGTTTACGACGCGGACGGTTTTTCCGCCGAAGGCGTCTGCGAAGATACGACGACCGATACAAAAATCGCAGTATTGAACGACGACGCGGGCAATTATAAATACGCGTGTTTTACCGACGGAATTACGGTTGACGGTAACAAACAAACCGTAAAAGGGAAAGACTTAAAAACATTATGGGATACCGAGGTTTTGTTGGATTGGACGACGAGTTTTAACGGAAAATTGTCGGCGATATTCCAAAAGGTCAAAACGGCGGTGTTTGACGGTGTGGATACCGCGGTAAACAAAATCCCCGTCGAGGTAATTATTCCGACGGACAACACGGTTACAACCGCTTTATTTGGCGATTATACGGGGCAATACAAGATTACGAACGCTTACAAGTTTTTGAAGGGGTATCTGAAATATTACGGATACAACATAGAAACAAAATACGATGTGGCGGCGGGTAAAATAATTTTTACGTTCGCAAAGCATACGGACGCGTTAAGTGTAGATTTAAGCGATTTTTTGTACGAGTTGACAACCACGTCGAACGCGGTAAATAAAGCCGTTGCAACAATCAAAGGCTCACTCGGTAGCGTGTCGCAAACGGTGTACTATTACATCAATAGCGATAATCAAATCGTTTCGTCAACGGCGGCAGGAAATATTCAAAAACGCGTTTATCCAGTAAAAACAAAATGGTTTGAGGCGGAATACCTTGCCGACGCGCAAACGGACGCAATATCGGAATTGGCAAACAATCGCTACGTCGATAATATCGTTATTGATAATAGCAAAGTGCGCGATCCGATAGATTTTGCGCAGTATCCGCTTTACACAAGCGTTTCGCTTTATTACAACGGAAAATTATATAAAACGTTGCCGATAAGCGAAAAAACGACAACGCTTTCCGCAAGTGGAGAGCAAACGAAGATAAAACTCGGATTTAAGAAAATTCTTTTAACGGAAATTATTAAAGGATAGGAGGCAAAAGTATGTCATTAAAACCCGTAACGTTTCAAGGTGCGGAAAACTTCAAGGCGAATTTATATGCGTTGGAAGTGCGGTCGAGGTTTGTGGATCAAGGCAAGGCGAACGGATATTATGCCGGATACGGCAACGAACTTTCAGCGACCGTTGCGAGCAACACAATAAAAATCGGGAGTGGCGCGTTCGTTGTGCAGGGGCGTATGTGTGAAGTCGAAAATTCCGAAAGCGTTTCCGTTGTTATTGAAAACGGAAAATACGGAGTAATTATTGCACGTATCGAAACAAAACCTACAACGAATGGTGTAAACTTTTCTATCATAGCGCGCACGGGTGTGAGCAAAGACGCATTAAAAGCGGCTTTAACGCAAGAAAACACGTATCAATATTCGTCAGAAACAACAAACAAAGTTTACGAACTCCCACTCTATTATTTTTCGATGTCAAACGGCGCAATTACGCTCGGCGCAAAAGAAATTACAGCAATTAAAGAAATTACCGATATAAACAACGCGGCTAAAAACGCGGTAAATATCGCGCAAACTGCGTCTGCAACGGCGTCGGCGGCAAGTAAAATTGCGGGAGAGGCGAAAACTGCGGTCGCGGCATTGCCGCAACATTTATATTGTCATTACATAATGATTGATAAATATAAAGTTTTTCGTGCAACGTTTCAAATCGTCAGCATTTTAGCGGAATTGACGGACAATGATGTTTATCAAAGAATTACGGACGGATCGCCGTCGGGGTATCCGCTCCCCGGCGTTGGCGGCTATTATGTTTACGGTAATGCGATTTATACTTTGACGGGAGTGTCAAACTCGGGTACAAGGTTATTTTTTAGATATAATTACTATACAGGCGCAGCAAACAATAATGACGCTTACGGTTATATCGACAAATCAGAACTAACGATTTATAAAAAACCTGTTACAATTTATTAAACGGAGGGTGTGATATGTATTACGTATATAAAGACGGCGAAATGTTTTGTACTGCAACTTTTGTCGGCGACAAATCAAAAGCGGAATTAAACGGATATAAGGCAATAACCGACGCGGAGTATAAAAAATTGTGCAACCGCGAGTTGTGTTGGAAAAACGGTAAATTGTACCCCTATCCGTCTACCGACGAGGAAAAAGAAAATGAAAACAAACAGGCGAAACTTGCACGTATCGCCGAATTAAAACGGTTGCTTTCCGATAGCGATTACAAAGCCTTGAAATTTGCCGAGGGGTATATATCCGCCGAAGATTATGCCGAAACAAAACTCGCTCGTCAATCTTGGCGCAATGAAATAAACGATCTTGAAAACCAAATCGGAGGCGATGTATGAACGCAACGGAAGTAATTGGTCTTATCGGCACGATAGCGGCAATCGCCGTCGGCGTTGGCGGGATAATAACGTTTTTTTCTACGCGTAAAGATCGCGCAAAAAAAGACGGCGCGGACACGGCAATCGTAAACGCGAAACTTGATAACATTAAGTCGCAAAACGAAACGATAATGCTCGGCAATCGTAGTATATCGGATAAAATAGACAGTCTGAACGAGCGCGTATCGCGCACGGAGCAAACGGTAGCCGACGCGCATTTATCGGAAATCCCGCCGCGTATAGCGGCGTTGGAGTCGTCGGTAAAGTCGGCACATCATAGGATTGACGAAATACAAACAAAAATTGACGGGAGGCATTTATGATTATCAATTATAGCGGCAAAGTGCCGAGCAGTAAAAATTTGCGTATCGGCGTAAGAGAAAACAATCTTGTCGACTCGCTTGTTTTTATAATCGACCGCAGGCAGGGCGCGATTGATCTTTTCGGTTTTACGCCGAAAGTCAAAATCGTTTCGGAAGAAAAAACGCTTGCGGAAGATACCGACAAGGGTTTTACGGTTGAAAAAACGGGCTACAACGAGAGCAACGACGACGGCGGCGGGCAATATAAAATCACGTATCCGTTGCCCGATTACGTTACGCGCGAAGGTAATGTTGATTTGCAACTTTATTTTACAAAAACGGAAAGCAAAGACAATGCGCCCGTGTTTCAAACGCAAATTATCAATATTACGTTTGACGACGCGATTAACGTTGACGAGTCTATCAGAACGGCATACCCGAATATTGTAAGGGAATTGACGGACAAAACAAACGCGGCGGTAGACACCGCAAACAAGGCGGAAGAAAGCGCGAGCGCGGCGGTTGCAACGGCTAATGAGGCGGATAAAAAGGCAAGCCACGCGGAAAGCATTGCGGAGTCGGTTGTATCCAACGAAACCGCGCGGCAGGCGGCGGAACGTGAAAGGCAATCCGCCGAAATCGTCCGAGAGGAAAACGAAACAAGTCGCAAAAACAACGAAACCGTGCGAAAAGAAAACGAAATGTTGCGCGTAAAGTCCGAAGATACGCGAAACGTAAACGAAACCACGCGTCAAAGCAACGAAACCGCCCGAAAATCGGCGGAAGATAAACGCGTTGTGTCGGAAAATTCCCGCGTGGGCGCGGAAGATGTCAGATCTAAAAACGAAACATCAAGGCAAGCGGCGGAAAATGCGCGGGCGGCGGCTGAAACTAATCGCGCCGACGCAGAAAAAAACCGCGTATCGAACGAAACCACGCGGCAAAGCAATGAAACAACCCGAAAGACAAGCGAAACGGAACGACAATCGAACGAAACCACGCGGCAAAATAACGAGTCTACGCGTAAAACGAACGAAACGGCGCGCGGTGCGGCGGAAGATACGAGAAAAACAAATGAAACGGCGCGTATATCTGCCGAAAATACTCGCAAAGCAAACGAAGATCAGCGCATAAAGAATGAAAATCAGCGCATAGCGAACGAAAACGCACGGCAGGAAGAACTTGAAAAAAAAGTCGATAAATCGCAATTATCGGTTGAACCGTCGGCGAATAAAGTGTCGCAATTCGACGAGTACGGCAACCAAAAAACAGGCGCGCCGCGCGAGGATAATGATTGCGTCCGTCAAGTTGATTTGAAAAACGCACTTCAAAGCGCGGACAACTTTTATGCGGCATTGTTAAACGATACGAATACGACAAGTATTTTCAAAACGTGGTATAATGCGGTATCGAAAGACGAAGGCGACCGCTTTACACTTCTTGAACGATTTTTCAAGATGTGCGCGCTTAACAACAATCAGATACATACGGTAAGGTTTGTAAGCCCCTCCGTGTCGTCGGAAAGTCGCGGCACGCCGCTTGATTGGCTCGTAGATAAAAAAGCGCAAAATCTATCGACCGACGCGGGCGTTGTTGCAAACGCTAACAAGTGGATTGACGCGGAAGGTACGGGAAGAACGGACGGCGAGGATTGGGCAACCGAAAACCGCTTAACGTGGTATATCCGCGCGAACGCGTTATCGCTTGAAAACGGCAAAATGAACGTAACTGCGATTGAGGGTATCGACGCCGCGTTTGATATTACGGGCGAAACTGCTCCCGTGTACACGTTCCAACTTTCGCCGTACTTTAAGGAAACGGACGACGGCACATATTTAACGAAAAGTTGGCGCGCAACACCCGCCGAAGGATATGCACCGTTTAACGATAACGTCGATTTTGACGGCAACCCGCGTCCGCTCACGTGGCACGCGTCTTTCGGTGGCTCGCTTGCAACGGGCGGCAAATTGACAAGTGGCGCGAATAAACACCCGGCAAACTTCAATTCGGCGTCAGCGGGGCAAACGGCGGCGCAAAAATGGAACGCAAACGAGGGGTGCGGCGCGGACGCAAATGCAAAATGGATTTTGTATGAATGGCAACACCGACACTTCAACCTCGAAAATTCGGGAATTTGCGAAGGGTGTTTGAGTTATTCGCCGTCCTATGTTGTGGCGGTTACGGAAAGCGATGTTAAACGTGTTATTGTAACCACCGCACAAGGCGCAAACTTCGTTATCGGAAGTAATGTATACGTCGGCGACAACGCGGACGCAACGAAAGCACCCGACCGCGGCGCGGCAAACGCCCGCAATATCTCAAATGGGTTTGCGAAAATATTAAGCATTGAAAGCATAACGATTGACGGCGCGGCATACACGGCGTTAAATCTTGAATTGTCGGCAACCATTACAACCACCGCGACGACGTGGGTGCAATCCGCCCCGTGGGATACGGGAACGACGGAAAAGGTGTCGGAACATAACGACGGCTCGATTGTGTCGCTTACAAACGGTAAATATCCGTTACGTTGTGCGGGTATGGAAGTTTTGATTGGTGCTTATTTTATCGGGCTTGATGTCTTGTATAATGTTACCGCAAACGCAACGAGCGGTTTTGACTACGCAATTAAAGAATGTAAAAACGCAACGAAATACGCGTCGTCCATAACGGCGGATTACAACGATACGGGATTATCGTATGAAGGATTGGCGGCTGGGTGGAATTGGGTTAAAAAATTCAAAATTACGGACAAACCCGTTTTATTTGTGGATACCGTCGGCGGATCGTCGTCGGGGTGGCTCAAATCCGCCGTGTATGGCTCGCGCTCGTCGGGCGTGCGTTGTCCTTGGCGTTTTGGTACTTTGGGCAATGGCGCGTATGGCGGTCTTGCTTGCGAGTCTTTGGACGATTCGCCTTTCTACTCGAATTGGTACGGCGTGCCTTGGCTTGCAGGGGCGGAAAAAAAGCGGGGTGAATATGCGGGGCAACCCGCATAAAGGGGCAAGACCCATGCAATTATACAACAATTAAAAAATATAGGGTGTTACGGTGTGGCGCGTTGCCGTGTATGGCACGAACTCGTCGGGCGTGCGTTGTCCTTGGCGTTTTGGTAATTTGAACAATGGCACGAATGGCGGTCTTGCTTACGAGAATTTGAACAATTCGCCTTTCAACTCGAATTGGAACGGCGTGCCTTGGATTACTGAATTTTATTTGATCGGGAAAGATCATAACGCCGTAACGCCCTTGCAATAGCAAAAATCAAGTAAAACCGCAAATCCCGTCAAACGGATACGCGCGCCCGCGGGGTGCGAGTGGGGTTAGTAGTAATATTCCGATGTCTGACGTAAAATAATCGGTTACCCGAAAACCCTTTGACTATAAATTCAGTAAGCGATATGAAACAAAGATATAATGAATTGACAGAAGATTTGATTTTTCAAGCGGTAAAAGATTGTTTCGCTAAAAAATGGGAGCGCAACGACGTGTCGTCCACCGTGGAAGAATATGCGGGCATACGTCGTCAAGACATCTCGCGGGAAATAGGCGAAAACAAAAATTACTTAAAACAACAGGCAATAATAAATATCGGCTACGAAGTAGAAAATCGCTTAAAACGGTTGTTAAACGGGAACGCGAACGCCCTCGAACTTGATCCCGTCGTTTTTCATAACAGAAAAGACGGAATGAACGGAAAAGTACGAAAAATCGCGTATTGTTGTATATTCCACCAAATTTTTAACCACGTTGCATATTTAGGATTGAAACCGTTACTCAATGCAAAAATTTTACCGTCGCAATTTGCGTCAATTCCAAAACGCGGGCAAACAGGGTTGAAAAAGTTTGTAACGAAAAAATTGCGCAAGAAAAAATATAATATACGCCACGCCCGCAAAACCGACGTAAAACACGCGTATGAAACAACAAAATACGCAAAAATCATTGCAATTATAAGAAAAGAAATCCCGTCGGCGCGTTGGATAATTCTTTTATTAGAAGAACTTGCGAAAATGTCGCCCGAAGGTTGCTTGATAATAGGCGGATACCTCGACGCGTGGTTGTTTAATTTTTTGATGTCTTATGTATTGCGGCACGCGCGCAATCAAAATAAACTCAAACGCGGCAAGAAAACGCCACTTATAAAAGAGGTCGCGTCATTTATGGACGACTTCGGTTTTATGGGTAGCCGCGCGGCGGATATTGCAAAAGATATACAAATCGTAAATCGGTATTTATCGAACGCGATGTCGTTATCGTTGAAATACGGAAAAACAACGGATTTTCTTTCGATTAAAGAGGAAAAGGAAAAACGAAGGGAAGTAAAGCCGTCAAGACGTGCGTGTCCTTTCTTGGATATTGGCGGCTATCGTATGCACGCAAGCCACGTAACGATCCGCGGCGCGATATTTATTCGGTTGCGTCGGGCATACTTGCGGGCAAACAAAGAAGTTGAACAAAGCGGCTCAATGTCTATACAACGGGCGTATAAAATTGTCGCTTACTTCGGCTACGTGAAAAATTCCGATAGTAGGGGCGTGCGGAAAAAATACAACGTCGATATGTTGCATAGTATCGCGAAATCGGTTGTATCGAACTATCAAAGAAAAATAAATAAGCGGAGGCTCACAAAATGATTGTATCAACTCAAAGCACAAAGACGGAACAAAACTCGCCGATTAAAGATGTTGAAATCGAACTTGTCGGCAACAAATCGCGCGTTATCCTGCACGACAATATCGCGCAGGAAGAACGGGAAACGGACGACGGCAACAAATACATTGCGTATACGGCGGACGAGGTGTCGTTTTATTACGACGGCAAAATAACGGCGGAAGATGTCCGCGCGGATTTTGCGGCGTATTGGTATTTTGCGGAACACGGCGAAACGAAAGAGGAGCGGTATAATCGTTTGGTTGCCTCTTTCGTGCGCGAAAAATATTCGCAAAATGCGGTTGAGGCGATAATCAATAATTATCTTGCCGATCCTAACAATACGGAATACGTCGACGAATTTACGACGTTGCAGAACTTTCGTAAAGAATGTAAAGCAAAAGCAAAGGAGGATTTATAAGGTATGGACGAAATAATTGCGTTTTTCGCGAAATACGGTTTGATTTTAACGCTTATCGCGGTTGTAGGGGTTATAATACTCGGCATAATGAAATATTGTAATCTCTTTAAGAAGTTGCCCGAAAAATCACGGCATTACGTTTATTTGATAATCTCGATCGGGTTGTCCGTGATTGCCACAATAATATATTTACTTATCGTAGGGAAATTTGAGATTACATACTTTTTAGCGATCGCGGCGGCAATTTATGCAATCAATCAGACCGCCTATAACTTTTTTAAGGTTACGACAATAGACAAGGTTTTTGAAAAATTGCTTGATCTTATTAAGCGACTTATAAAGAAAACGCCGGGCAAGCCCGACGAATAAAACAAAAGGACACCTCGGCGGTGTCCTTTTTCTTATATTTTAGCAAGTAGCATTACTTCGACGCCGTAATTGCGCCCGTCGTTTCCGCCGAAAATTGCCGTGATTACGCCGTCAAATCGGCAACCGTCCTTATATTTTTTTAGTATCTTTTCGGCGTTTTCGTTTGGTAACACACCGATTGATTTGTTTGTAACGGAATTATAAACCTCGATTGTGTGCGGGAAGTCGTCCGTCGGGGTGTGTTTTATAAGCAACCTATCGCCGACAACCGACTCTGCGATTGCGTTTTGCCGATTGTTGAACGTAACGCCGTTTAATTTAGTCGTATATGGAAGTTTGCTATCTATAACAAACGGAAGGTCGATATTGATATACACAACGTTGTTATCGGCGTCAATGTTTGAAACCGTAAAAGAACGGTCGTCCGTTCCGCTTGATAAACGTAAAGATTTTTCGTAAGGGAAATAACCGACTTTAATGTCATTTACATAACACGCGCCGTCAATATGCGCCGAGCCGTTGCTTGATGTAAAAATGCTTGATTTTTCAAATCGAACAACTCCACGATCGCCGACGGCGATATTATGTTCCGTCAAACAATTTTCGCGCAAATTTATTTTAACGTCGGTATTGTATTGCGGTAAAACAGACGGAACGCGTGCGGCGGTTTTAGGCGTTAAAACGCTCGCAGAAGCACAAAAATTCGGGGGGGGG
>DPGH01000013.1:563-23505 GCA_003523255.1 Clostridiales bacterium | reverse complement strand
GGGGGGGGGGGTACTAAATGAGAAATATTAAAATCGTCGTTTTTAGGCTCGTTTTTCGGCTTTTTGGGGCGTGATTTTACGGCAAGCACGGTAAAGAAAACACCGACCGCAAGAAAGACAATCGCAAGCGCGGTTTGCGCGCCTTGCATACTTTCCCCGAAAATAAGCGCGACCGCAACAAAAGGCAACCACGACGCGCAAGCAATCAAAACCCGTAACGAGCGTTTAAGATTATAAAACCATTTCATAACAAAAGCCCCTTTATTTGATACTATATATATTTTATAAAAAAAATTCCGTCCTGTCAATCAGAACGGAAACGAGCGCGGGGAAGTTTTCAAAAATTATCAAAATATTTTTGAAAAAGTGCGTAAAATCGTTTGACTTTATCGCTACATAGTGATATAATATAAGTACAAAGATTGAAGGAGGTGATACGAAATGCGCAAGCCAAAACAAAAGCCTTGCTATGAAATAAGTTACATAAAAGTAACTTATGACAAAAACGGAAATGTTGCAACCGTAACCGTTAAAGTCGTTAGCAAGGCACAAAGCAAGCGGTAAACCGCTAACCGAAAGGCGGGGGGGGCGAAAGCCCCTTGCCGATTAGGTCATCTATAATATATCAAAAAAATAAATTTAAGTCAAGGAGTTACAGGGTATGAAAATTGAAAAAATTATTGAAAACACTCAAAAAACGGTTGAAAGTATGCAAGTATCGCCCGAAAATCTTATTATGGCGATAACGAAGTTGCTTGAAATCACGCACAAAAACGGACTCGACGCCGAGGCGGTCGCCGCGTTGGCGGATTGTGGCATTACACTTGAAATCAAAGAGGATTAAACTATGACACGTAGCGAGGCACAAAAAGCCGCCGATAAACGTTACCGCGAAACGCACAAAAAAGACTCCGTAACGTGGGGTACAAAATTAACGCCTGCCGAGGCGGCGGAAATTGACGCTATTATAAAAAATTGCGGTATGAATAGAGCGCAGTTTTTGCGTTGGGCGGCGGGCGAATTACGACAAACAAATAAATAAAGGATAAACGTTAAAGCGGGTTGCCACACGGTAGCCCGCTTTTTACACACAAAGGTTTAATATATGAAAGGCATAAAATATAGCGCAAAAGAAAAATACAAGGCTCTCACAATGTGGCTTAACGAAAAAGTCGATATATTAAAAGTGAGTAAAAAATTCAAATGCTCCGAGCGCACGTTGTGGCGTTGGAAAACAATGTTTGACGGAACGATTGAAAGCCTGCAAAATAAATCGTCGCGCCCGCATACAAAACACCCCAACGCACACACCGCGGAAGAATGGGCGCAAATCGCGATGTTGCTAAAAGAACGCCCAGACATCGGGTACGCCGAGGCGTTGGGTGAACTTCGGCAAAAGTATGCTTATAAACGTACTTACTTCGGGTTTTATCGTTTTGTCGTTAAAAACGGATTGCGTCCGCATAAGGTAATTGAAAAACGAGAAAACAAGCCCTACGACACGCCCGAAATGCTCGGTATTAAAATGCAAATGGACGTAAAATATGTGCCGCTCGATTGCAACGTCGGAAAATTCCGCGACGAAAGATTTTATCAATATTCTATAATCGACGAGGCGACGCGCGAGCGGTTTATATATGCGTATAAAGAAAAATCGGGATACTCGACGCGCGATTTTGTAAAACGCGCTTTAATTTACTTCGGGTATTTACCGAAAACAATTCAGACTGACAACGGCACGGAATTTACAAACCCGAAAGGAACGGGCGAAGGGAAAATACACACGGTCGATATATTGTTAAATCAAATAGGCGTTAAACATCAACTTATACGAGCGTATACCCCGCGCCACAACGGAAAAATTGAAAGATCGCACCGTAGCGATCAAGAAGGTTTCTACAATAAATTGAAATTTTCGTCTTTTGAGGAATTGCAAGAAAAAATGTCGGCGTGGCTTACCGTGTATAATAATCGCCCGCACTCGGCTTTACGAAATCGGGAAGGTAAAAAAGTATGGCAAACACCGCTACAAAAGCGCGCCGAACTTTTGGAAATCTTACGGGAAATAAACAACGAGCCGAAAATTAGATTTTTGAAAAAGAAATCTTAAACACGGACGGCGGACATTTACACCCGGCGGAAACGTCGTCGGGTGTTGTTGTCGTACAATAAAAATTCCGCTTGACTTATCTTTCCGAAAAAAGTATAATATTTTTGTAGAAATTGGCGGGAAATTACCCCGATTTTCAAAGTTTATCAAAAATTTTCAAAAAAAATTTGAAAAATACCGAAAAACGTTTGACAAATCTACAATAAAAATTGATTAAAACGCTTGACAAAAGCGGTTTTATGTTTATAATTGAAAATATACGTGATGAATAAGTTCGTTTTTCGGACAAGTAGCGTCTTATAACGGTTTTCAGAGAGCGGGCGGCGGCTGTAAGCCCGTAACCGATAAGAAAAGCGAAACCGCCGGAACAGAACGGGGCGCGCACCCTTATGCGCAATTAAGCGGTCGCTCGCGATTCGGGCGGCAATTAAGGTGGAAACGCGGAAATTATTTCGTCCTTAAGACTTTTCGGTCTTAAGGATTTTTTTATAAACTAACGGAGGTATTGTTATGAAAATCACACTTAAAGACGGTTCGGTAATGGAGTTTTCTTCTCCCGTAACCGCATACGAGGCGGCAAAGGCTATATCCGAAGGCCTTGCGAGAAACGCCGTCTGCGCGAAAATCGACGGCGAACTTAAAGACCTTTCCACGGTTATAGATAAAGACTGTTCGCTTGCCGTAGTTACGCTTAAAGAGCATGAAGGGCTCGAGGTTTACCGTCATACCACGGCGCACGTTCTTGCGCAGGCGGTAAAAAACATTTTCCCGACGAGCAAACTCGCGATAGGTCCTACGGTGGACAGCGGGTTTTATTACGATATAGAATTCAAAACTCCGATTACCCGCGACGACCTCGTTAAAATCGAAAACGAGATGAAAGAGATAATAAAGAGCGATATGCCCATCGAAAGAATAGTTTATTCGAGAAAAGACGCGCTGAAACTCTTTAAAGGCTTTTCGGAACCTTACAAGGTAGAGTTAATAAACGACTTACCCGAGGACAGCGTTATTTCCTGTTATAAGCAAGGCGATTTTATCGACCTTTGTCGCGGACCGCATCTTCCTTCTACGGGCAAAATTAAGGCGTTCAAACTTACCTCGATAACCGGAGCGTACTGGCGCGGCAACGAAAAGAACAAAATGCTTACGAGAATTTACGGCACCGCGTTTGAAAAGAAGAGCGAACTCGAAGAATATCTCGAAGCGCTCGAACAGGCAAAACTGCGCGACCATAACAAACTCGGCAGAGATCTCGGCATTTTCATGACCGAAGAGGTGATAGGTCAGGGGCTCCCCATTCTTATGCCTAAAGGCGCGAAAATCATGCAGATACTTTCGCGTTTTGTCGAAGACGAAGAAGAAAGACGCGGCTTTATGATAACCAAAACGCCGAACATGGCTAAAAACGACCTTTACCGTATATCGGGGCACTGGTACCATTATCGCGACAAAATGTTTGTTCTCGGCGACGAAAATTCGCCCGACGCCATGGCTCTCCGTCCGATGACCTGCCCGTTCCAGTATCAGATTTATAAAAACGGACTTAAAAGTTACAGAGATTTACCCGTAAGATATTGCGAAACCGCCACCGAATTCAGAAACGAAGCGAGCGGCGAAATGCACGGGCTTATAAGAATTCGTCAGTTTACGTTGTCCGACGGACACCTTATAGTTCGCCCCGACCAGGTCGAAGAAGAATTTAAGCGTTGCCTCGATTTAAGTTATTATTTTTTGGAATGCCTCGGTATGAAAGAGGACGTAACTTACCGTTTCAGCAAGCGCGGCAAAAACAAAGACAAATACATCGATAACGACAAAGCCTGGAACGAAACGGAAGCCTTGATGAAAAAGATTTTGGACGATATCGGGCTCGATTACGTAGAAGCGGAAGACGAAGCGGCTTTCTACGGACCTAAACTCGACGTTCAGATTAAAAACGTTTACGGCAAAGAAGATACGCTCATAACCATTCAGTTGGACTTTGCGGCGGCACACAGTTTCGATATGACTTACGTGGACGAAAACGGCGAAAAACAGTATCCTTTCGTCATTCACAGAAGTTCTATCGGCTGTTACGAAAGAACGCTTGCTCTTCTTATCGAAAAATACGCGGGTGCTTTCCCGTTCTGGATTTGCCCCGTTCAGGTCAAAGTGTTAAGCCTTACCGACAGAACCGCGGACTATGCGAAAGAGATTGCGGATAAATTAAAAGCGGCGGGTTTACGTGCCGAAGCGGACGTGAGAAACGAAAAAATCGGTTACAAAATCCGTGAAGCGCAACTCGATAAAATACCGTATATGTTTATCGTCGGCGATAAGGAGAAAGAGGACGGCACCGTTTCCGTACGCTCGAGAAAGCAGGGCGATATGGGCGTGATGAATCTTAAGGATATTACCGAAAGCCTTGTCGAAGAGGACAGAAGCAAGAGAGTTTAATAAATCGTAAAAGATTTAACCCGAAAGCGGGCGGCAGTTTCTGCCGTCCGCTTTTAAGTTCGGATTTTTAATATCGCAGAGTTACATTACTTTGCAGATGAAACACGCGAACACGCACGAGAAAAAACTTGCCACAAGCGATATTATTATAGGCGTTACAAGTTTTTTGGTTTTAGCGCCCGCAAAATATACGCTCGCAACGTAAAACACCGTTTCGCTCGACCCGTAAATTACGCACGCCGCCCGGGCGAGATAACTGTCCGCGCCGTACTCGTTAAATATTTCGGACAGAGTTCCGAGCGCGCCGCTTCCCGAAAAGGGCTTTATAAGCACGAGTTTGTTAAGTTCTTGCGGAATACCGAAAAACCCCGTTATCGGCGCGAAAATTTTATTGAATAAATTTGAAAGTCCGCTTATTTCAAACAATTCCGTTAAAACGAATATACTTACGAGATAGGGAAAAATGCTTACGGCGAAAGGAACGGCGTTTTTCGCTCCGTCGGTAAAGGCGTCGTACGGCTTGACCTTTTTTATTATCGCGTAAACGAACACGAACAAAAAAAACGCGGGGATAAAATACGCCATATTTAAGTACGCCTTTTAACGAAAATTTTAACGAGTAAAATACCTATCACCGTAGATAAAAGCGTGGCGAGAATGGTCGGCAAAATTATGTCGGAAGGAGAAGCCGAACCCATAGAAGTACGCAGGGCGAGGACGGAGGAAGGTATTATTTGCACGCTCGTCGCGTTTATAACGAAAAACATCGTTATGGCGTATTCCGTGCCGGGAAATTTTTCGAGTTCTTTTATCGCTTTAATGCCCATGGGCGTCGTCGCGCCGCTCATACCGAGCGCGTTTGCCGAAACGTTCATGGAGATAAAACCCTCCGCAGACGGCGGAAGTTTGCCGAACAGCATTTTGTTAAACGGTTTTAAAAGTTTGGCGAGTTTTTCGGATAATCCCGATCTTTCGAGCAGTTCGAACACGCCGAGCCATACGGCGTATATAACGAGCATTTTCGCGGTGAGAGAAAGGGCTTTTTCTCCGCCGGAAAGAAACGCCGATAAAGCCTTGTCCGGCGATAAAAACAATAAAAGGGCGGTTCCGATAACGAGTACCGCGCCGAAAATAACGTTCATAATACGATTTTATGCCCGATAAAGGTTGAATATGAAAAAAAAATGTGTTAAAATATACAAATAAAGCACTTAAAAAAGAGGCGTTAAATGAAAGAAAAATTCTATATCACAACCCCTATATATTATCCCAGCGGACACTGGCATATAGGGCATTGCTATACCACCGTTATATGCGACGCGATAGCGCGTTATCAAAAAATGCTCGGCAAAGACGTGTTCTTTTTGACGGGTACGGACGAGCACGGACAGAAAATAGAAAAAAAAGCCGCCGCGCTCGGCAAAACGCCTATGGAATTTATAAATCCGCTTGTAGACGAACTTAAATCGGTATGGGCGGCGCTCGACGTAAAGTACGATAAGTTTATTCGTACGACTGACGACTATCACGTTAAAGCCGTGCAAAAGATTTTTAAAGAACTTTACGACAAGGGCGAAATATATAAAGCCGAATATAAAGGCTGGTATTGTACCCCGTGCGAAAGTTTCTGGACGGACGCCCAACTTAAAGACGGCAAATGCCCCGACTGCGGCAGACCAGTTACGATGGAAAAAGAGGAAAGTTACTTTTTCCGTCTTTCAAAATATACTGACAAAATTATTCAACTGTATAAAGACAATCCCGAGTTTTTACAGCCTAAATCCCGCGTGAACGAAATGATAAACAATTTCTTAAAGCCGGGGCTTCAGGATTTATGCGTTTCGAGAACGTCGATTAAGTGGGGCGTGCCCGTTACCTTTGACGAAAAGCATACCGTTTACGTTTGGGTAGACGCGCTTACCAACTATATTACCGCGCTCGGTTACGGCTCGGACGACGATTCTCTTTTCAAAAAATACTGGCCTGCGGATTTGCACCTTATGGGTAAAGAAATAATACGTTTTCACTCCATAATCTGGCCGGCGATTTTAATGGCGCTCGATTTGCCGCTTCCCAAACAGGTATACGGGCACGGCTGGCTTTTAATCGGGGGCGACAAACTTTCAAAGAGTAAAGAGGATAAAGTCAAGTTTGAGCTTACCGACCCGCACCAACTCGTTAACCGCTACGGTACGGACGCGTTAAGGTACTTTTTGTTGAGAGAAATACCTTTCGGTTCCGACGGCGTATATACTAACGAAAGTCTTATCGGCAGAATAAACGCGGACCTTGCGAATAATCTCGGCAATCTCGTTTCGAGAACTACCGCGATGATTAACCAGTATTTCGGCGGCGTGTTGCCGGAACCTGGCGAAAAAGCGGATGTAGACGACTCTCTTATCGAAACGGCAGAAAGTCTTTTCGATAAAGTAGACTCGGCTATGCGCGCCCTTAACGCGCCTGAGGCTTTAACCGCGATTTTCGGGCTTATCGGCAGGGCGAATAAGTATATAGACGAAACTACTCCGTGGCTTCTCGACAAAGACGAAACCAAGCGCGAAAGGCTTAAAACCGTTATGTATAACCTTGCGGAAAGCATAAGGATAGCGGCAATCTTTTTAAAGCCTTTCACTCCGCGTTGCCCGAACGTTATTTTAGACGCTTTCGGAATAGACGGAGAAAAAATAACCGATTTTGAAACGGTTAAAAAATTCGGATATCTTCGCGGCGGCGCGGCGGTGAAAAAGATACCGCCGGTATTTCCGCGACTCGACCTTAATAAAGAAAACGAGGAAATTAAAAAAATAGTTATGGAAAATCAGCAAAAATCAAACGAAGCGGCTACCGTAGCGGCAGCCCCCGCGGCAAAGCCCGAGGTTAAACTTCATTCTCATGCCGCAAAGCCCGAAATCGATATAGAAGAATTCGGTAAAGTTGAATTAAAAATCGCAAAGGTAATCGCGGCGGAAAAGGTAGAAAAGAGTAAAAAACTTTTAAAACTCACCGTAAAAGTCGGCGACGAAACGAGGACGGTCGTAAGCGGCATAGCGCACGCTTATTCGCCGGAGTATCTCGTGGGTAAAAAACTTACCATGGTTACGAATTTAAAGCCTGTAAAACTTTGCGGGATTTTGTCCGAAGGCATGATAGTCTGCGCCGAGGACGAAGAGGGCAAAATCGCCTTTTTATCGCCCGAAAACGATATTGCCGACGGCAGTATGGTATTTTAGCCGATGTATATAGACACCCATTGCCACATCGCGGACGAAGATTTTGAAAACCCTGCGGAGGTTATCGAAGAGTACGTTAAACGCGGGGTTTCGGTCGCGATAAACATGGGTTGCGACGCGGAGTCGAGTTTGCGCGGCAAAAGTTTATCGGAAAAGTTTGAAAGCGTATATTTTGCCGCAGGCTTTCACCCGAGCGAAGCGGAAAGGTTTTCTAAGGAAGAGGAAGAAAAAATCAGAGGGCTTTTATCTCACCCGAAATGCGTGGCGGTGGGAGAAATAGGACTGGACAGACATTTTCTGCCGTACGACGCGAAAAAACAAGAGGATTGTTTCGTGCGGCAACTCGTTATGGCAAGCGAGTTTAATTTGCCCGTGTCCATTCATATGCGCGACGCGACGGAGGAAACGCTGAGGCTTTTAAAAGAGAACAAGCGGTTTTTTCGCGGCGGGGTGATGCACTGTTTTTCGGGTAGCGTAGAAACGCTTAAAACGTTGCTCGATTTGGGGTTTTATATCGGCTTCGGCGGAACGGTTACTTTTAAAAACGCAAAAAACGTTCGCCTTGCGGCTGCGTACGTGCCCGCAGACAGACTGCTTATCGAAACGGATAGTCCTTATCTTGCGCCCGAGCCTTACCGCGGTAGTAAAAACGAACCGAAAAACGTGCCGATAATCGCCGCGTTTATCGCAAATTTACGCGGAGAGGACAACGTGCGGTTTGCAGACAGGATAATGCAAAACGCAAGAGAATTATTTAAAAAACTTTAAAAAGAATAAAGTCGGCGTCGCCGACTTTATTCTCAAAATTTAATCATTGGTAAAAATGATTGACCGTAAAGATTTTCTCTTTACGTTAATATAATGCGCCGCTGCAAAAATATTATACGTATTATTTAAAGGCAATAAATGGAAAAAAGCGTTAAAGCACAACTCGGCGAATACGGGTTTAAGTTCAAAAAAGCGTTCGGGCAAAACTTTTTGTCCGATCCGTTCGTGCTCGGCGAAATCGCCGAAAAAGCTGGCGTAAACGAAAATTCCGTAGTTTTAGAAATCGGTTGCGGAGCGGGCGCGCTTACGAAAGAACTCGCCGCGAGAGCGAAAAAAGTCGTCGGGTACGAAATAGACGAACGCTTAAAACCGGTGCTTAAAGACGCGCTTTCCGGTTTCGATAATACCGAAGTGATTTTCGGCGACGTTATGAAACGTAAACTTGCCGATATAGAAAAAAGACTCGGCGAGAGTTACGTGTTAGTCGCAAATCTTCCGTATTACATAACCACGCCGATTATCATGAATTTTTTAGAAAACGGCGAAAACGTTTCTTCTATGACGGTTATGGTTCAAAAAGAGGTTGCGGAGCGACTTGCGGCAAAGCCGCGCACTTCGGACTACGGAGCGATAACGGTCGGCATAAATTTACGCGGAGAAGCGAAAATCGTTATGCAGGTTCCGAGAGAAAAATTTACTCCCGTACCTAACGTAGATTCCGCCGTGGTGCGCATAGATATAGACAAAAATAAATTCGCGAAAGCAGATAAATCCGCCGTGCGCGAACTCGTGAGAAAAGCCTTTACCAGCCGCCGAAAAACGCTCGTAAACAATATTTCGTCCGGATACGGAACGAGTAAAGAAAGCGCCGCAAAACTGCTTGAAAAATGCGGAATTTCGCCTACGGCGCGCGCGGAAGAACTTTCTGCGGAACAATTCGTTTTATTAAGCGAGGCAATAAAAAATGGAAAATAAAAAAACACTCGTGCTTGCGTCGTCCAACAAGGGTAAAATACGCGAAATAGCCGAAATGTTTCCCGAGTTAAACGTGGTAGGCTATAAAGACCTCGGGTTCGACGAGGAGATAGAAGAAACGGGCGAAACGTTTTACGAAAATGCATTTATAAAAGCCAAAACCGTTTCTGAAAAAATAGGATTTCCCGCATTATCGGACGACAGCGGTTTGTGCGTAGACGCGCTCGGAGGCGCACCGGGAATATTCAGCGCAAGATACTCCGGCTTCGGAGACGAGGCTAATATAGACCTTTTGCTGAAAAACATGCAAAACGTTACCGAAAGAGGCGCGCACTTTCACTGTTCGGCAGTGTATTACGACAAAGGTAACGTCATATCTGCGGAAGGCAACGTTTACGGAAAGATTTTAACCGAAAGAGAGGGGAAAGGCGGTTTCGGTTACGACCCCGTTTTTTATTGCGACGAACTCGGTAAAAGTTTCGGCACGGCTAGCGAAAAAGAAAAGAATTCGGTCAGCCACCGCGCCCGCGCCATGGCGGAAATGAAACGACTTTTAAAGCAAAACGGAATTATATAAAAGGCGAAGCGTAAAAATTAAATGAGTAAACGAAAAGACCTGCTATTTACCGGCAGGTCTTTGTTTACGAAAAAAAGCCCGTTTCCGAACGGGAAACGGGTCTTAATTCGCTGTAAAACTTACGCTCTTTCTACTTTGCCGCTCTTTAAGCATCTTGCGCAAACGTATTCCTTAGAAACGGTGCCGTTTTCATGTTTAACGGAAACCTTTTGAAGGTTGGCTTCGTACAACTTGGGGGTTTTGCGGTTGGAGTGGCTTACGAGATTGCCCGAAAGTTTACCTTTGCCGCACACGCTGCATACTTTACTCATATAATTTATCCTCCGCTTGGGTTGATTTTGTTTGATAACAACGAATACTTTACCACAAAATATAGAATAAAGCAACTTATTTACGGCATATTTGTTAAAAATTTGTCGCAAAAATCGGACGGCGTTAAAAAAATTTATAATACTGCCCGAAAAACTTGCAAAATGCGTTCAAATATTGTAGAATGATACTATCGCTTATTGTCGAGGGAGATATGTCTGCTAAAACCAATAACATTTACGGTAAGATAATAGTATCCGACAATACCATCGAAAGGTTCGTTGCTCACACCGCGATGGATTGTTACGGGATAGTTTCTTTCGTGCCCGCATCTTTTTGGGATTCGGTTATAGGTTTTTTTAAATTCCGTTCCGGCGTTAAGGGCGTAAAGGTACGCGCTTCGGGGGACAGAATTATTATAGACGTGTCCGTAATCGTAAAATACGGCGTATCCGTCAAAGCGGTTGTCGAGGCGCTCGTAGAGTCCGTTCAGTATAAAGTGGAACGGTTTACCGGTATGATAGTCGACTCCGTAAACGTAAAAGTGATAGGCGTTAAAAAGTAAGCGTTAAATCTGAATTTTTTCTTCATTTATCGGGAGTTATTATAAAATGCAAAAAACCATAAACGGTTCGATGTTTAAATCGATGATAATTACCGCGGCGAAATTGCTCGAAGTAAACAGAGTTAAAATCGACGCGTTAAACGTTTTCCCCGTACCGGACGGCGATACGGGTACGAATATGTCTTTAACCCTTCAATCCGCTGCTAAAGAGGCGATGAGCCTTCGCAGTAACAAAATGGCGGACGTGGCGGAAGCCGTGTCGAAAGGCGCGCTTCGCGGGGCGCGCGGAAATTCCGGCGTTATTTTGTCCCAGATACTCCGCGGAATGTGTTCCGTTCTCAAAAAGTCGGAAGAAGTAGATACCCGCTTTTTTTCGCAGTCGCTCGTTTCGGGTGCGGAAATAGCGTACGGCGCGGTAAGCAAACCTAAAGAAGGCACTATTTTAACGGTTATACGTACGGTTGCCGAGCACGCTTCAAGCATACGTTTAAAACACAGAGATTTCGAATCGTTTTTCCCCGAACTTATTAGCGTCGGCAACGGCGCGGTAGAAATAACGCCGACCCTTCTCCCAGTACTTAAAAAAGCGGGCGTAGTAGACGCGGGCGGCAAAGGTCTTATGATAGTGTTCGAAGGTATGTTTAAAGCCCTTATGGGTGAAACCGTCGAGGGCGACGTCGTTATACCCGACGTCGTTTCTGGCGAAACCGCTATGGAACACGCCGATATCATGAGCCTCGGCAGTATAGAATTCGCTTATTGTACCGAGTTTTTCATTATAAATCTTAAAAAGAAAACAACTACCGCCGATATCGAAAGATTCAGAGAGTTTTTGATGACGATAGGCGATTGCGTTATAGTAATAGGCGACCTCGAACTTGTTAAGGTACACGTCCACACGAATTGTCCGGGCGTTGCCTTAACCAAGGCTCTCGAACTCGGCGAACTCGACAAGCTGAAAATCGAAAACATGCTCGAACAAAACCGCGCGCTTATGAAAAAGTACGAGGAAGAGAAAAAGGTTATGGGTATGATGGCGATTTCCGCAGGCGAGGGAATTACCGGGATATTCAAAGACCTTATGGTTGACGCTGTTGTAGAAGGCGGTCAGTCGATGAATCCCTCTGCAAGCGATATTGCGGACGCGGTGAACAGAATTAACGCGGAAAACGTTTTCGTATTCCCGAATAATAAGAATATAATTCTTGCGGCGGAACAGGCTAAATCGCTCGTCAGCGGCAAGACCATACACGTTATACCTACTAAAAACATACCGCAAGGGTTTTCGGCGGCGTTGGCGTTTAACCCCGACCTTCCCGTAGACGAAAACAAAGCGAATATGATACACGCGCTCGATACGGTAACGGTCGGTCAGGTAACGTATGCGGTACGTAATACCAAAATGGACGGCTTTGAACTTAAAGTCGGCGACGTGATGGGGCTTGACAGTAAAAAAATACTTGCGATAGGCAAGGATATTAACGAAGTTACTTTCGAACTAATCGAAAAACTCCGTAGCGACGAAGAAATAATTACTCTCTACTACGGTAAAGACGTTACCGAGGAAGCGGCAAATCTGCTTGCGGCGGCTGTAGGAGAAAGGTTCCCCGACTGCGACGTCGAAGTTCACTTCGGCGGACAACCGATTTACTACTATTACGTCGCTCTCGAATAAAGATAACTAAAGGAAAGAGAAATCTTTCCTTTTTTCATAACGGGCGAATTGCCATGCATGCGCTTTTACTTTTGCGGAGGCAAAATGGAACTTACAAAAATACGCGGAATAAACGAAAAAAGGGAGCAGGATTTTAATAAGCTCGGCATTTTCGATACGGCGGACCTTATCCGCCTTTTTCCGCGCGCGTATATTGACATGCGTTCTACCGAATCTCTTAGAGAAGCGTATCATAACGACGTTGTTTTAACGCCGGGTAAAGCGATAAGTTCGCCCGTGGTCAGGTATTACAGAAGGGGCGGCGCGGTAAGACTCAATTGTCAGCAAGAGGGGTTTTTGTTTTCGGTCGTGTGGTTTAATCAACCGTACGTGGCAAGCAAACTTAAACCGGGCGTCGAATATTTGTTTTACGGCAGAGTTCGTAAAGAGAACGGCATTACAAGCCTTGTAAATCCGTCTTTCGAGCCGCTTGAAAACGTTTACAGGTTAAAAGGCATCGTTCCGCAGTATAAAATAAAGGGTAACTTAACGCAAAAATCGGTAAGAGACGCGGTAAAACTTGCCGTTTCGGTAGAAAAACCTAAAAGCGTTATCCCGTTTGCACTCCAAAAAAAATACGAACTCGGCGATTTGTTTTCGGCTTACGCCACGGTGCATAATCCCGCCGACCTAAACGGCATAAAAACGGCGTCGGAGCGAATTGCCGTTGAAGAATACTTTTCGCTTATCACCGCTTTTCGTCTTATAAAGGGCGGTGGCGAACAGGTAAGAACGAACAAATACGATTGCACGGGAGAGGAACTCTCTTCTTTTATTTCGGCAAGTTTTCCGTTTGAATTCACGGCGGGGCAGAAAAAAGCCGTAAACGAAATATACGCCGATATGCTCGGCGAAAAGGTGATGAACAGACTTATGCAGGGCGACGTCGGCAGCGGTAAAACCGCAGTGTCGCTTTGCGCCGTTTTCGTTGCGATAAAAAGCGGGTATCAGGCGGTAATTCTTTCTCCGACGGAAGTTTTGGCGGAGCAAAATTATAAAGCCGCAAAAAAGGTGTTTAAAGATTTTAACGTTACTCTTTTAACCGGCGGCACGAGTGCGAAAGAAAAACGCGCAATAAAAGCGGCAACCGCTTCCGGCGTCGTAAACGTGCTCGTCGGCACGCACGCCGTGTTAGAAGACGACGTTGAATTTAAAAATCTATCTCTTTGCGTTTGCGACGAACAACAACGTTTCGGCGTGGCGCAACGCAGCGCGCTTTTAAATAAAGGGGTTACGCCGGACGTGCTCGTTATGAGCGCAACGCCTATTCCGCGTACTTTGTCGCTTATACTTTACGGCGACCTCGATATAACGACTATCCCAGATAAACCCGCGGCGCGTGTTCCGGTCAGAACGAATATAGTCCCCGCGGAAAAGTATAACGACATGCTCGGTTTTATCGAGCGGGAGATAAAAAGCGGCAATCAGGCGTACCTCGTTTGCCCTAAAATAGACGGCGACGAGGAGGGGTCCGTTATCAGCGCGACGGAACTGTACGAAGAGGTTTGCGCAAAACTCCCTTCGGTCAGGGTCGGGCTTATGCACGGTAAACTCAAAAACGACCAGAAAACCGCCGTTATGAACGCTTTTAAGAATAAGGAAATAGAACTACTTGTTTCTACAACCGTTATAGAGGTCGGGGTAGACGTGCCGGACGCTACCGTTATGGTTATTTACAATGCGGAGCGTTTCGGTCTGTCGGCGCTTCACCAGCTCCGCGGCAGGGTCGGTAGGTCCAATAAACAGAGTTATTGTTTTTTAACTACTTCCGCCACGGAAGGCGAGGCTATCGAAAGACTTAAGATATTAAAAGACAATTCAGACGGGTTTAAAATATCCGAGTACGACTATAAACTTCGCGGCGGAGGTGATTTTATGGGTTCGCGCCAAAGCGGCAAGTTTATCGGCGACCTCGGCGCGTTGCAGTATAGTACGCAAGCGATTTTTCTCGCAAAAAAAATCAGCGACGAGGCGTTTGAATATTCCCTCGTTAACGAAGAAATAAAAGCCGTCGCCGCTAAAAAATACGCCAAACTTAAAGATATAACCCTTAATTGATATTTTTACTTAAAACGTTTTAAATTAAAACCCGCGTGCGGAAAATGTTTTCCGCACGCGGGTTGGTTTTTCATTCTTTAATATAAAAGCGGTTTATCTTCCGCCGGCGTGTCCGGAGCCGCCGCCCCTACCGCCGCCACCGCCTCTTCCGCCGCTGCCGGAACTAATCGGGTAAGAGTAAGAAGTGGATTTTACGTAAACCTCGTTAGATGCGGTAATTTTGGTTTTTGTGAACACGTCAATAGGATAGTCCACGCTTTTTTTGCGTTTCGTATACTTATGTACTATAATCGCTACTACAGAGCCCGCTATCACGGATGAAATCAAAAAAGAAATTATGCCTATCGTCCAGTAAGACGCGCCGACTCTGCCGTTATAAGCCTCTGCCGACACGTCGAAAAACGCGCAGATTCCGTCGCCGAGTTTGTTGTTTATTTTTATATTGTTGTAAACGGCAGGGGTGTCGAGAATATAATCGACCTCTTTTGAAGGTATTCTCGACGGCGCACCGCCGTAATAATACATATCGTAGTAATACTTGCCGCTGTCGCGTGTGATTATTATCAGAATTATATCGTCGCTTTGTCTAAAACCGTGATCGTCTAAAAAGTTTTCGCCCCAGTATTCCGTGCTCGTCGTCTTATTAAACGTCGCGGCGAAAAAACGGCATTTGCCGCCCGTCGCTTTTTCTGCTTTTAGCGCGGAATTTTCGCACGCGGTAATTTCGTATTCTCGTAAAAATCCCGCGTCGTCGTAAATGCGAGGGGTATCCGCAAAGGTTGTGATTGCCGAAAGGCAGATATATGCCGTAGCGAAAAATAACGTTAATATCGCCAAACCTAAAAGTTTTAATTTCGCGCTCAAAATATCAACCCTCCCAAAAACGTTAAAAGGGCGGTAAGCGGCGCGGCGATGGCGGTAAAAAGCAACGCGAGTTTAGGTACGCTTACGGGCAATTCGCCGTAGACTTTACCAGTATGTCCGTTCATACCGTACGTGTAAACTTTATCCTTTTTTTTGTTGCGTTTGCGATAGGTTAAAACCCAAACCGGGCAAAGACCGTATTCCCATTTGCTGTCTTTAATGTTTATGTCCGCATGGTTTACCGTAATTGTAGTGTAATGTTGTTTATTCGCGTCCGCTTTAAGTATTTCGGAGGAATAGTTAAGCATTTTATACCGCACTTCGTCGGCAAGGTCTAAACTCGAAAGGTCTCTCTTTTTTGCCGTAAAACCCGACAGGTACGGTGCGGAGAAAGGCATTAACGCTTCCGACGGAAAGGGGAGTATTCCCTCTATAAGGTTTTTATCCTCGTTTTTGCTCGCGGACGTGGTAACGTCCTCGAAATGTACGTCGCCTGCGCGAAACACGTCGAAATAGGTTATGCGTACGTATTTCATACTGCCGGATATCCAGGAAACGCGTTTTGTCGCGTTCGCTTTTATTTCCGCCGCAACGTTGGCGTCGGTTATCCAGAAAGGGTAGTAAACGCCGCTGATTTTTTCAATCTGCGCTTTGGCAAAAAAACCGCGCGGAACGAACTTCTTTTTAGAAGCGAACTTTAAAAACTTTTCTTCCGCTTCTTTTTTGCCGTATTTAAAAGGAATTATCCTGTCGGGTCTGAAGTTGCCCGAAAGTTTTCCTACGAGAGTTACGGGGTTATGACAGTAGTAACAAAAACTCGCCGCCGTGTTTTCGTCGGCAATTACGCGCGCGCCGCAGTTGTCGCACACGTATTCGTTCATGTGTTTGTTGAATTCTTCGTTCGCCGCGGCGGCATTCTCCGCGCTTTCGCGCTCGGTATCGTTTTCCGCTTCTTTAAACTTTCGCTCCTGACTTTCGTTAGCCTTTTTTAACTCGCTTTCGGTAAAAGAAGAATTGCAAAAATCGCAGATAAACAATTGTTTATCCGCGTCGAAAGTCATTCCCGCGCCGCAGTTCGGGCACTTGTACGTTGCAGAGGTATTCATAATATATCCGATTTCTTCCGTGTCGGGCAAAATTAAACGTTACGCGTTAATATTTAAAAACATAACGTTTTTTTCGCGATTTTATCTCGCTATTTTATACGCGGCGCGCCGTTTGGCGCGCCGCATTAACGTTTTTATTCGATTAGCCTTTTTTATGCCCGCACTCGGCGCAGAACTTCGCTTTCGCGTCGTTCTTCGTGCCGCATTCCGTGCAGAACCAGCCTTTTTCTTCTGCGGGGCGGGGTTTGCCGCACTCGGGGCAGAACTTGCCGGTGTTTACACTGCCGCATTCGCATTTCCAGGAATCGGCGTTAGAGCCGCTTGCCGCGGGTTTTGCGTTTTGCATCGCGCGGTTATTCGATTCCGAAGCCGCCGCCATAAATCCGCCGCCCGCGTTCATGCCGAAGCCGAGCCCCATAAACGCCGCCGCGGAACCGTTCGGGTTTTTGCCCGCGCTTTCCATACCGCGAGCGACCGCGCCCTGAACGTAGCCTTCTCTCACGCCGGGGTCGCCGAGCATCGCGCCTTCGTTGCGCATATTGATAAGTTTTTTGGAGTCTTCGTCGTAACTTATGCTTGCTATGCCGACCGAAAGAATTTCAAACCCGCGCATGTTTTTCCAGTCTTCGTCAAGTTCGGTGGACATGTATTTGGAAAGTTCTCTCGCCTTAGAAGCGACTTGCGAAATTCTTATTCCGTCAACCGACATGCGGTTTATCGCGCTTTGCAAAGCCTCTAAAAATTCCGAAAGGTACTGCGAGTTTATGTCGTTTATATCGACCTTTTCGGCGTTTCTCGGAATAGCTTCCGCGTAAAACTTAATCGGGTCGGTAACTTTAATGGAGTAAGTGCCGTGCGCCCTTAAAAACAGTTCGCTGTTATAAAAATTGTCAAAGTAGTTGACGGGGGAGGGCGTGCCGAACTTGATTCCCTTTATTTCCTGCAGGTTGATAAAAAACACTTGCTGTTTTTTAGAAGGTACGCCGCCGAATTTTACTCTCGAAAAAGCTTCTACGAGCGACGCGCCGAATTCGCCGTTGAACAGAGAGGGCGAACTTTTGTAGTCTACTTTGTAGTAGCCCTCTTCCGCGGTGTAGTCGACAATTTTTCCGCCGTCTACGAGAATCATAAACTGATTGCTGTAAACGTGTATTATAGAGCCGTCGGAAATATAATCTTCCGTGCCGCGTTTATTAGAATTTCTGCGGTCGTCTTTACGAACTTTAACGCCTTTCGTAAATACCGTGGTGTCGGACATATCGCCCGCTTCGATTACTTCGAGCCATTGATCGGCAAGGCTACCGCCGACCGCGCCTACGAATGCTTTAACTATTCCCATAATTTCTCCTTTGCGCTTTTTATCGCGCCTTATATATTTTAAAGTTTTAAACGTTTAAACCTTTTTCAGTCGTTTTTATTCGCCGTTTTGTCTATCTTTTTATATAAAAACCAAAAAATCACGAGCGCCTGAAGGGGTATGCCTATTAAAAATATAAGCCACAGGTTTGCCGGCAGTAGAGACAAAAGCGTATTCAGACACATAAACACCGCAAGCATAAAAGTCCATATAAACAAGCTTAAAAGTATCGCGGTGGTAAGGTTTTTACCCCATACGCCCGTAAAGATAAGCAAAACGATAAAAGTGACGGGCGTCGCTATCAGAAAGGATAGCCAGGTGTCTTCGAGCGAGGGTATTATTATCCCCAAAAACACGAAACAGCACGTCGCGATAAGCCATACGAGCCCGACCGCGCAAGAGCAGGTTATAAGCCGCTTTTTTGAAAGAAGTTTAGAAAGTTTAGGTTTCTCTTCTTTCGGTGCGGAAATAAGTTCGTCGATTTTTACGCCGTAAAAATCCGCAAGTTGTTTTAATACGAAAAGGTCAGGTACGGATTCTCCGCGTTCCCATTTAGACACCGATTTGTCCGAATAGTTAAGTTTTTCCGCGAGTTCGGCTTGGGTCAGCCCCGAGGCCTTTCTGTACCTGATAAGATTCGCGGTTAAATTCTCTTTCAAGTCCATACGCATATTTTATCATATAAATTCTTAAAAATCAATTGAAAAAACATATTTTTAAAATTCTACCGAGAGTAGAATCGTCGGTTTTCGCTCTATTTTGCCGCTGTTTATCAGTAGATTTTATTTTTGCAAAAGTAGGTTGAGGTAAAAAACGTTTTTTAATATAATGTATCGTGGCAAAAAAATAAAACATTCGGAGATAAAATATGAAAATAGCCGTGTCGGCGGAATCTACCATAGATATGGGTAAAGAGCTTTTAGAACAATACGATATTTCTACCGTGCCGTTTAATCTGTTTTTAGGCGACAAGCAATACTTTGACGGCGACATCGCCCCGAGCGAGATTATCGAATACGTCAACAAAAACAAAGTGTTGCCGAAAACCGGCGCGGTAAACGAATATCAGTACGAAGAACATTTCGGAAAACTTTTAAAGTCTTACGACGCCGTCGTTCATTTTACGCTTTCGTCTAAAATGTCCAGCGCGTACAACAACGCGGTAAACGTCGCTAAAAAATTTAAAAACGTTTACGTTATAGATTCTCAAAGTCTTTCCACGGGCATCGCTTTGCTCGCCATTTACGCAAGCAAACTCGTACGCGCGGGCGAATCGGCAGAGGATGTTTACGAAAAATGCCTAAAAAGAGTGCCTTTCGTGCAGGCGAGCTTCGAACTTAAACGCGTAGACTATCTCTATAAAGGCGGCAGATGCAGCGCGCTTACTCTTCTCGGTGCGAATATTTTACGCATCCGCCCGCAGATTATCGTTAAGGACGGAAAAATGATTTCCGGCAAAAAGTACCGCGGCAACTATTCTTACGTGGTAAAACGCTATTGCGAGGACGTTTTAGAAGAGTTTAACAACCCCGATTTATCCGAAGCGTTCGTAACGTATACCACCGCCGACAAGGAAATTGTCGATTCCGCTATAGATAGTCTTAAAAACAGGGGCTTTAAAAATATACACGTAACCAACGCCAACGGCACCGTTACCAGCCATTGCGGAGAAGATTGCCTCGGTATACTTTATATAAACGACGGCGGCGAAAATTAAAAAGGACTTTGCCTTTTTAAGTATAACGAACTAAATTTTATAATATAAGAAATCGGAAACTTGCTTGCAAAGCTTTACGATTTCGCATTTTTCAAACGAGAAGCGCAAAAACATTTTGTTTTTGCATGAGTCCGTAAGGACTTAAAAGATTTTGACCTTAGTCAAAAGGTTTGCTTCTTATAGTTTATATTAACGAATTAAAGGAGAACTTTTAAAGGTTCTTCTTTTTTTTTGCTTTCGTTAAGGGTAAAATCGTTTTTTATTTGCGATTTTTCGGATAAAATAAAAATTTATTCATACTTTTATTCATATAAACACATATTTTGAAAAAAAATTTGAAAATTTTCAAAAAACTTGCAAAAAATGTTTGACAAATAAAAGGAGAAGAGTATAATGGGTATCGTTAAACAAAAAACAAAGCGCCCGCAGTAAAAGGGCAAAGGAGAAAACTTATGAAAAAACTATTCACACTGTTGCTTTCGGCAATACTTACGGCGGGTTGCATATTCGGTCTTACCGCTTGCGGAGAAGACGCGATTTACGTAGACACCAACGCGTTTTTCGCACCGTTCGAGTATTACGACGGAACGGAAATTAAAGGCGTAGACGTCGATATCATGAATCAGGTCGGCGCAAAACTCAACAAAAAAGTCGTTATCGAAAACACCGATTTTGACGTAATAATCGACAACGTTGCAAGCGGCAAAAAATACGACTGCGGCGCGGCGGGCATAACGATTACCGACGCTCGTAAAGAAAAAGTAGACTTTTCTAAACCCTACTTCAAATCGGTACAGTACGTAATTTACAAAACTTCCGATACCGAACTCGACGGTAAAGCGACTACCGCTACCGACGGTACCGAATGCATTTTCTGGTCCGAACTTGCCGGCAAAAAAATAGGCGTTCAGCGCGATACCACCGGCGACATATACGCTAATCTCGAAATCGACGGCGAAGAAGATTATACCGGCGCATTGCAGGATACCGGTGCGACGGTAACCGGATACGACAACGCGCAACTCGCGGTAGACGCTATGGGCGCAAACCAGATGGACGTGGTTATCGTAGACCAAATTCCCGCAAACTATATCTGCAGTAAAAATCAGAATTATAAATGCAAAGCCCTTTACTACGACGCAGATACCGCAACCGAAGAATCTTACGCAATCTGTGTAACCAAAGGCAATACCGAATTGTTAAACGCGATAAACGCGGTGCTTGACGAACTCGGCGAAGAGGGAATAAAGCAACTCGTTTCCAAACACCTCGGCATAGCAGGTTAAGTTTCTGAAATAAATGAATAACGGAATTCGGGGAACCGCTTTAAGCGATTCCCTTGTTCCGTAAATCGGAGAAAATAATGGGTCTTTTCGATAACATATGGCTTATATTTACCACGAGCGATTACATATTGATGATTTTAAACGGGCTTTTAACCACGCTTATAATCTCCGTCGGCGCGGCGGTAATCGGGTTGATACTCGGTACGCTCGTCGCTCTCGTAAAAATAATGCCTAAAGAAAACAAGTGGCTTAAAATACCTAACGCGATTTGCAGCGTTTACGTTACCGTGTTTCGCGGTACGCCTATGGCGTTGCAGTTGTTTATAATGGCTTTCGTCGTGTTTGCGATAAGGGGCTTTCCTATGGAAATAACCGCGATACTCGCATTCGGCATAAACTCGGGCGCGTACGTGTCCGAAAGCATACGCGCGGGCATATTGTCCGTAGATAAAGGACAAACGGAAGCGGGGCGCGCGCTCGGGCTCGGCTGGGGCAAAACGATGACTAAAATCGTTATACCGCAGGCAATCAAAAACGTGATACCCGCTATCGGCAACGAACTCATCGCGCTCGTAAAAGAAACTTCTATCGTAAGCATGGTCGGCGGACTTTACGACCTTACTCTCGCCGCCAAAATTCTCGGTTCGGGGCAATATATGGCAACTTATCTCGCGCCGATGGTCGTCGCGGCGATATTCTATCTGATAATCGTGTACGCGCTTACGTTCGGAATAAAGGCTATCGAAAGGAGGTTAAGGGCAAGTGATAAACGCTGAAAAAGGGCAACTCGTTTGCGTAAAAAATTTATATAAAAACTTTGATAAAGTACAAGTGCTTAAAGGCGTGTCCTGCACGATAGAAAAAGGCGAAAGGGTGGTTATAATAGGCGCTTCCGGTTCGGGCAAATCCACTTTGTTGCGGTGTATGAATCTGCTCGAAACCCCGACTTACGGCGAAATATGGTTTGAGGACAAACTTTTAACCCCCGTAGACCCGTATTTGCATTTTGACGTGATAAGGCTTTCCGATACGTATAAAAAAGCGTACGCCGCCGCAAAAGCGGAAAATCCTTCCGCCTCCGCGGAAACGCTCGACGCGCAGATAATACAAAAAATAAAAGCCGAAGACCTTTTGCACGAAAAGCGCGAGGGCAAAGAGTATAAGGCGGCTGTAAAAAAGATTTACGCCGACAACCATATAGACGTAAACCTTGCAAGACAAAAGGTCGGCATGGTCTTTCAGCATTTTAATTTGTTCAATAATCTTACGGTTATGGACAATATGACGCTTGCGCCCGTAGAATTAAAACTCAAATCCAAGGCAGAAGCGGAGCAAAAAGCGACCGAACTTTTAAAGCGCATCGGGCTTGAAGACAAGGCGGGCGTGTATCCCGCAACGCTTTCCGGCGGGCAAAAACAGCGTATAGCGATAGTCCGTTCGCTTATGATGGAGCCGGACGTAATGCTGTTTGACGAGCCGACAAGCGCGCTTGACCCCGAAATGGTCGGCGAGGTTTTAGACCTTATCAAAAAACTCGCGGAGGACGGTATGACGATGGTTATCGTTACGCACGAAATGGGCTTTGCTAAAGAAGTCGCTTCTCGCGTGCTGTTCGTAGACGAGGGCGTCATTAAAGAGGAAAACTCGCCCAAAGAGTTTTTTGAAAATCCCAAAGACGCGCGCCTTAAAGAGTTTTTATCTAAAGTTTTATAACCGCGGCGTAAAAAACCCCGTTTTTTCGGGTCAATACGTTTGCATTTAAATCCGAAATGTGTTAAAATGTTTCGGATATTGCAGGTGTAGTTCATCGGTAGAATGAGAGCTTCCCAAGCTTTAGAGGTGGGTTCGATTCCCATCACCTGCTCCA
>DPGH01000013.1:0-359 GCA_003523255.1 Clostridiales bacterium | reverse complement strand
TTCGATTCCCATCACCTGCTCCACCACGTCAAAGCAAGGCTATTTGGTCATCCGTTGCTGTTGCAACGGCTTGCCCTATGAGCCTGCTTTTCCTTTTTTCCGAAAATCTTTTGTTTCACAAAATATTTTCGGGAGCCCTGATAATATTTAGTGTCCTCGGTGCGTGTTTCTCACGCCCAAGTCCACGAAAACAGGAACGCCGCAAGGCGTTTTTTTCGTTTTATAATTCGTTTTATAAACGGTAAAATCGATAATTTTTAAATAAAATGTAAAAAAACGGAAAAGATAAACGGGAAGTATGATATAATAAATAAAAAAGTTGTGGGAGGACACAAGAAATGAAAAGAAAGATAGCGAGT
>DPGH01000006.1:195995-210770 GCA_003523255.1 Clostridiales bacterium | reverse complement strand
TTGAGTTCTCAAATGGTTGTTTTACGAGAGCAACTTGAAATTATAAAAGGGAGGGTGGATTCAAACGAAAAAGTAAATGCAGAAATAGAAAATATAAAGCAATGCCTGTCAGCCGACAGTCTTGATTTTTCGGAATATAACGATGTGACGATTCGTCGCCTTGTTGAGTATATCCGAGTTATGAAAGACAATTCGATTATCATCGTTCTAAAAGGCGGAATGCAAATACACGAAAATATCTAAAAGTGGGGAAGTCTGAAACGTCTGTTTCGGACTTCTTTCTATCTGTTGCCAAAACGACTTGAAAGAAATGACGAAATATGGTATAATTAAATTAACTAAAAGCGGAACTGGATCAAATGAAATATTGGTTATTACAGGAGTAGAAAATGTTATTAACGAAAATTTACATTAAAAACTATCGGTTACTTGTCGATGCTTGGATGGATGTTGACGGCAGTATGACGCTAATTGTTGGTCGAAATAATACTGCTAAAACATCTTGTATGGACATTATTGAAAATGTATTAGAAAACAACCCTTTATCTTTTGACGATTATCCGTTGAATAAAAGACAGGGATTGTTTAATTTAATAACCTCATTTATGAAAAAAGATATTTCATTTGACGAGTTAAACCAAAAATTAGAAGTAACATCGGTTGAATTTACAATAGATTACTCTCTTGATGATCCTGATTCTAATTTAGGTGCATTATCTCCATTTATAATAGATGTAGATGTGGATACTACGACTGTATTGATTAGAGCGGAATATGGTTTGAAACTAGACGAAAAAGCCCTGTTTGAATTATTTGAAGCGGCTTGTTATGCAGATGGAGTTTTTACGCCTAATTTGGAAAGAATCCGCGATATTTTCAAAGCAAGTTTTGCTAAAATTTTTGGATTGAAAATATATGCTATTAATCCCAAAGATGATAAAGACATACAGACTAAAACTCAGAATGAATTAGCATCTTTGTTTCCGTTCTTTGCAATCCATGCGGAACGAGAATTGGGGGAAGATGGAATGCAAAAGGATAAGGATTCTTTAGCAAAATTAATATCGAGTTATTTTAGTGTTAATGTTGATGAGTTATCTTCTGAAATATCGTCGGAGATTAAGACTTTAAGAGAAGTTGTGGATAATGCAAATAAAACTGTTCAAAAGCGGAGCGATGAACTTCTTAGTTCTGTTGTGAATAAAGCAGTTGGTTTTGGTTATCCAAATGCTGAAGAATTGCAGCTTGGTGTAAGCACGGAATTAAAAATTGATCAGCAAATAATGGGCAATACTAAACTTACGTATATATCAGACACGATAGACGAGGCATTACCAAGTTCACATAATGGTTTAGGATATAGAAATTTAATTAAAATTGAGTTTTTATTGGCAGATTATTCGCAAAAAATTAAGCAAGGAGATAATGCTTGCATCCCATTGTTATTTATTGAAGAGCCAGAATCGCATATGCATCCACAAATGCAACGTGCATTTGCGGAATACTTAGAAAAGTTTTTACAAGCAATTACTGATGTGCATATTCAAACATTTTTGACATCGCATTCTGCGCATATAACAAATACGGTCGATTTTTCAAAAATACGATATGCCAAAAGGACGAATAACGGCGTCGTTTATAAAAATTTGAAAACTTTTGCAAAGAAAGACCCGGACAATGTAAGCTTTATTAAAAAATATCTTACTCTTAGCAGATGTGATATTTTTTTTGCAGATAAAATTATTTTTGTAGAAGGAGCTTCAGAAAGACTTTTGCTGCCAGATATGATAGAAAAATCTGACAAAGAAGGGTTGTTTGATTTGCAAAAATATAAACTTCCGGCTCAGTATTATTCTCTTATTGAAATTGGAGGAGCGTATGCATATAAATTTATTCCATTCATGAATTTTTTAGGAGTCCCGTGTTTAATTTTGACGGATATTGATTCTATAAGCGATGGACGGACCAAAGCGCTTGTTAGTGAAGGAAATACTACATCAAACTCAACGATAAAGTGGTGGATGCGGGAACTTCGTAAACTTGATGGTAATACTGAAGAAGATAAAGATATAATTGCCTTGTCAGATGTGATTGACTTAAAAGATGAGAGAAAAACGATAGGTAATTGTCATATTGAATTCCAAACGGAAGAGCAAGGTCTATGTGGCAGATCTTTAGAAGAAGCATTGAGAAATGTAAATCGTTCTTATTATGGATTGTCCGACATGCCGTCAGAGGTAAACCTCGAGTTCAAAGAAAAAAGCAAAACAGATTTTGCATTAAATCTTATTTATGATAACCCAAACTATGCTGTACCGGCGTACATAAAAAACGGGTTAGTGTGGTTGAATAATCAAAAGGTTTTAGTATGATGTGCAGGAGGTTTTAGTTGTGAGTGAAGATGTAAAGACTAATTATGCAATAGCTAAAGCTGAAGCGGATGAGGTTGATGAGATAATTATTGATACCATTAAGCAAGGATTGTCTTTTCGCGTTGAAGCGGGTGCGGGCTCGGGGAAAACATATTCTCTTAATAGAGTTATCGAATGGATACAGGCGAACAAATGGTCAGAATTCCAAAAAAAGAAACAAAATGTTGTTTGCATTACATATACAAATGCTGCTGTTGACGTTATAGCGGAAAGGCTTGATAAAGATTCATTTATTTTGCCGTCGACGATCCATTCGTTTGCGTGGAATGCCATTAAGCAATATCAGAGTGCGTTAAAAAAAATTATCTCCTCTAATGAACTGCTACAACCTAAAGAATGTGACATGACAGAAATAATGGAGATACAGTATACATTAGGGCACAGATACCAAGAGAATGGAATTTTATACTTGTATCATGACGATGTTATTTCTCTTTTTAACACTTTATTGGATAATGCGAAATTCCGAAAGATTTTTAGTGACAAATATCCGTTGATATTAATTGATGAGTATCAAGACTCATTCCAGTCAATTGTTGAGCGCTTTATAGAATATTTCATTTCTAAAGGTGTAGGTCCGCAATTCGGTTTCTTTGGTGACGCGTGGCAAACTATATACCAATCCAATAAGGCTTGTGGTCTTATAGAACATGAAAATATCAAAGAAATTAAAAAGGGTTCTAATTTTAGATCAGCTCCTAAAATTGTTGAGATGTTAAATTTTATTCGTCCGGATTTACCGCAACGGTCAGCAATAGATGGGTTTGATGGTGAGATAACAGTTATTACTTGTGACGATTATAAAGGTCAGCGAAGAACGGACCGTAATTTTAAAGATGAGTTGCCAATTGAAGAGTTTCAGATAAGGTTATCAAAGCTGAAAGATCAGATAGAGAATAATATTACAGGGTCTGAAGAAAACTTAAAAATACTAATGATAACTCACAAAGTTTTGGCTTCGCAACAAGGTTATGATAAATTGCTGGATGTTATTTCGGATGGGTTGAAAGATAAAGAAGATGTCTTTTTATTGTTTTTTATGAATACTGTTGAGCCTGTATATGAGGCTCTTACAGAAAATAATATGCAGTTACTCTTTGATACGTTGAAGGTAAAAAGATATCCAATTAACAAGAAGGCAGAAAAAATATGCTGGAAAGCATTACAAGAACGATTGACAATAACACGTTTTCAAAAGAGTATTGATGTATTGAAAACGGTGTTAGACTCTAAACTTATTCCGATTCCACAACAAATTGAGGACTATTATGACTTGTATTATTCGGCACCTGAGACTGCTTATAGCAACACTACCATAAAGGATTTTTTAGATTTAGATTACACTCAATTTTTGTCAGCAATTAGTTTTTTGTATCCGGAATCTGAATTTTCAACTGAACATGGTGTAAAAGGTGAAGAATACGATAATGTTGTCTTTGTTATTAGTAGGGGGTGGAATCAATATCAATTTGAAAAATACATTCCGATGATTAAAAATGGTTATCCAACTGACAAAGAGGCATCTTATATCAGAAATAGAAATCTGTTCTATGTGTGTTGTTCACGTCCCAAAAAGAGATTATTTATATTTATTTCGATTCCGGTTGATGATGTGTTTAGAAATTATTTAGAAAATATGGTTGGAAAAGAGAATATTGTGACATATAAAGAATTTATAGAAAAGGGCAATAGAAACATATGATAGAAAAAGAACTGTTTGAACTTTTACGGCAGCAATATTCACCGATTATAAGCGATATAATAAACTCTGATGTTAGGTTTTATAGAACAAACCAAACAATTCAATGGAGATTTGGCTACGATGAAAGAGTTGCAATTTTTGCGTGCTGTGACAAAAAGACTAATATTGTTACCGTGAATATTGCTGCTGTTGATTTCTCTTTCCTGCAAAATGAACCGTTACATATTGAATATTTTCTTCTACACGAAATACGCCATATCTATCAACATTTGGAAATTGAAGATTATCGAAACGATCCGACAAAATGTAATAATGCAGAGCTTGCAAAGAAGTGGTCGGAGGAAGAGAATAACTATGTAACCGCTTTGAATAAAGAAGGTAAAGAGAATATGGGCTATTTCATGCAAGATATGGAGATGGATGCCTTTGCGTATGCTTATGCCGTAATGATGTACAAGTACGGTGAAGTTAAATATCTTTATGTCCCTAAAGCGTATCAGAACAATGAATTTGATAGAATAGTGAATGAATGGCAGGTGGCATTCAAAAATGAGGGGCTGTAAACGGGAATGATAGTGTAGCTATTTCGTATGTGATAGCCAAACAAGAATAAAACGAACCCGAGAGAGAATCTTGAGTTCGTTTTATTTTATACAAGAGATTATTTTGGTTTAAGTGTTAAAATAGAATAATCATAAGATAAAAGGCGAGAAAACTATCTCGCCTTTTAATTTATGCAACGCTTGCCGATGGTTTGAGCGTATCCGAAACAATACTCGATGATGAGCAGAAAAACGATTATACAGTCGTTGACGGGCTTATAGTGAAGATGAAACTTACCACCGCTGAATACGATACGTTATGTGCCTATATGGCAGGGCTTAATTATCTCGAAGTAACTCGGCTTCTGAACGTAAATCGCACGACGATTTGCCGCAGAAGAATGAGCCTGCAAAGGAAATATGCGCTTGCTACAAACAGCCTGTAATGTAACACCAAAGAACTTATCGAAAAACACATTAACTTTGCAAAAGACGAACGGGTAAACACCATCGATTTGCCTTTCGTTTATATAACCGAACAGGTAAACGGCAAAAACTTCACTTCGTTCGATTACAACGGACTTAAATACTTTTTGACCGAAGTTATCCGCGCAAGTTCGGATGAAAACAACTACGTTAAAAAATTCAAACTTTCGTTCAACGCACTCGACGAACCCAACATGGGCAAATATGAAAACGTGCGCTTTGTTCACCAGAAGTTTTTGCGTTTAAAACAAGAACTCGCCGCCGATACCGCGCTTTTCCCCGAAGGCGCGAAAGAAAAAGTAAAATCGGCTCTTTTACAAATTCCCAACGCTTGCACGACCAACTATAAAGAAACGCTCGACCGCCACGTTGCCGGCGACGATTACGGCGTCGATTCGTGGTGCGGCGTTTACGACTGGTATGACAGCGAAGCCAACCGTTATCGCTTGGAGCAAGCCACCGAACAGGGCGACGGTTCGTGGTGGTATGGTTGCATACAGCCCACAAACCCCTATCCCGCATATCACATCGACGACAACCTTTTAAGCGCGCGCTTTGAACTGGATGATGATGGATTACGGTATTCAGGGCAACCACTATTGGGCGGTTAACATCTGGTCGGTTTACGGAGGTTCGTATACCTACCGCGACGTATGGACCGATGCGCTTGCTTTCCCGGGTGCCGTCGGCGACGGATATATCATTTACCCGGGTTCGCGCTACGGGCTTGATACCGCAATCGCGTCTATTCGTTTAGAAGCCATACGCGACGGGCTCGAAGATTACGAATATTTATACAAACTTAAAAATTTAAGCGAAGATCTCGCCGATAAATACGACGTTTTCGATTATGACTTTAACGAAAACATGTCGAAGTTATACGACCTTATTTATCAGGGCACCATTATTCACAACGACATCGACGCGTTCGCCGTAGCGCGCGAAACTGTTGCCGAACTTATCTCGCTCGCGCAAAAGGGCGTTTTGGTAACTTTCGACCGCTCGTCGCTTAACGGCAAAATAACCGCCAACGTTTACGGCGGCGACAACGTTTCCGAAGTTAAAGTAAACAATGTTTCGGCTACCGCGGCAAAAAGCGTTTGGAGGAAAGCAGGTTTGCTTTGGATAAGCGAGTGATTCGGCACGAGCCTTTGGGCTTTCACGATTACAACAATTTGCAAATGAACGCTTTCGCGGTGGTGTCGGATAGCGGCACGCTTCCCGGAGAGAGCAGTTATTTTACGAGTATAGGAAAACCTTTTCCCGCGGTGTGCATAAGGACTTCGACGGAACGCCCCGAGGCGCTTGATAAGGCGTGTTTTATCTTGGCGGGGATAGACGAAAAAGGGCTTTTACAGGCTGTAACGACGGCAGTTGAAATGAACGAAAACGGAGATTGCGGCATCCCCGTACCCGATTATACTGAAGAAAACGTTTCCACAAAGGTTGTGAAGATAATACAGTCGTACACGGGCGTGGTCAACAAGTTCGTTTGGCGGAAATTTTAAAACTTACGTTATTAAAAAGAGTTCGGGGTAAATCGAACTCTTTTTTACGCAGGTTATTTTTTTGTAAAGTATCTATATCGGGTTGTATATAAAAGCCCTATGCTGTGTGTCGCAATCGAGAGATATATAACGGTTATATATAAGGGTTTTATATGCAATACCGCTTTACGCTTGCGTTTGTGTAAGCGGGGCTGGTTAGGTTGGCTTATGCGTGGGTTTATAACCGTGTAACATATCCCGTCCCTGTGTTGATTTTTTTATCGTGGGGGAAATGCTTTTTGCGTTTAATTCCGAGTGTATTTCGTTTTTATATTTAGAGGCGACCATAGAGGGCGGTATTGCGTTATACTTTTTGTACACCGCGGAAAAGTAGTAGGGCGAAGTAAAGCCGCACATCTCGGAAATTTGCGCTATCGAAAAAACGCCTTTTTCTAATAATGCGTTTGCTTCGGCAAGACGTTTATTAGTAATATACTTATTTAAATCTATCCCCGTGGTCGCCTTAAAAATAGTGGAAAGATATTTAGGCGCGATTCCGATTTCGGTTGCGATTTTGCTAACGGATAAAAACGGGTCGGCATAATTATCCTGAACGTATTGCGAGGCGTTTTTAACGTGCGAATTTGTTTTAGATGCGGACTTGGCATTTTTTCTTGTTTGGCGCGCAATTCTGTACATAATCTCGTAAAAGGCAGAAAGCGCGATAAAATCGGAGTGTTCTATGTCGTTTTTACACTTGTAAGGCGTTGTGGTAAAAATTTTACGCAACTTTTCGTCCGGCGTAAGTTTTAAGATAATGTCTTTTTGCTCGGAACATACTTCGCTTAAAATGTTTTTAACCGCAAGCCCGTCTACCACAAACCAGGCAAGGGCGTACGGTTCGTTTTCATCCTGCACGATTGACGAATTAGAATTAGGAAAGGAAATGTAAACCATATCTTGGTCAAGTTTATGCGTAACGCCGTTTATAGTAGCGTAGCCGCGCCCTTCAATAACGTACCTGACGGTATAATAACCGAATTTTAAATTGCTCGAAGTTGCGCTTGACGGCGCGTTGTGTTCGTACGAGCAACTTATCACGATAACGTCTTGCATACCGGATTGTTTTACAGGACACCTTATTCCTTTATTTTTATTTAAATAAATCGCTTTGTTTTTTGTCATATTGCCCCTTGTAAAAAGGTTAAATGCCTTTTATAATAGAATTATACTACAAAATATAAAAAAGTCAATAAAAAGGGTAAATTTTGTAATTTTTATATCCAAATCTTAAAAAAACGTCAAAACTAAAATAACACGATATTTTACACAATCTTACCAAATTATATTTTTTAGTAACGAATACGTATTGTAACTTTTTGTCATCGATTGTAAAATTTAATATAGCATAGGGTAAATTTTACCCTTTTGCAAAAAATATTTTTAAGGAGTGTGTAAAATGACACAAAATCACGTTAAAAGCATAAACCGCATTTTGGTTTGTTTGCTTATTACGTTGGCGGTTGCGTTATCGCCCTTCCGAAACCTTTTACAATACCGTCGATAAACGACTACTTTCAGGAAATGTATTACTGGGATACGTATTTTACAAACGTAGGGCTTGTAAGGGACGGGTTAAGGGTTCAGGCAGAAAACAATTGTGAAAATTTTAGATACCTTGTTGAAAGGTTCGGGTTTATACCAAACGGCACGAGGACGTATTATTTATCGCGTAGTCAACCGCCGTATTTTGCGTTTGCCGTAAACGACCTTTACGGCAATAGCGACGAACTATTAAATTATTACGGTTCGCTAAAAAAAGAATACGAGTGGTGGATGAAAAACAGGTGTACAGACATCGGGCTTAACCGTTACGGCGATAACGGCGTTTTAGACAGCGAATATCTCGAAGGCGCGCAATACGCAATGAAAAGGATGCTTTTAAACGACTATAAGGGGGATAAAAAAGAACTCGGTAAAGACCATTTTGCCGTGTGTGAATCGGGCTGGGATTGCTCTCCGAGGTTTGACGGGGTCGAGTGTAGAAACGCGTGTCCGATAGATTTAAACTGCAACCTATGGTTTTATGAAAATTTACTCGGCAAGATTAAAGAAAGATTTTGTATCGAAGACGTTAACGACTGGAAAGGAAAAGCGGATGCGCGAAAGGCGGCAATAATAAAATATATGCGTGACGACGCGACGGGGCTATATTACGACTATAACTTTAAGACCGGCAAAAAGTTTAAGTGTTTGTCGGCAGCAACTTTTCATCCGTATTTCGTTATGATGGAAGACGTAAAGCGTACGGACGGACTTAAAAACGCATATCTTGCGCTTGTAAAAGAATACGGACTGTGCTGTACGGAAAAAGACTACGGGTTTTATCAATGGTCGTACCCAAACGGCTGGGCGCCTTTGCATTACATTGCTTACGTTGCGTTAAAAAACTACGGTTTTAATGCAAAAGCAAGGGAACTTGCCGAAAAATGGACGTCTCTTTTAGAAAAAGTATACGATAAAACGGGTACGACGTATGAAAAATACAACGTAATAGCAGGTAACGACGACACTTTTGACGAAGGCAATATTCACCACACGATGATGGGTTGGACCTCGGGGGTGTATTCCTTTTTTAAAGACGAACTTGCAAACGAGTAAGTCATAGTGGTTTATAACCCGTTTTTAAGTAACCGTTTAAGAAAAAGTACGGAGTAAATTTCGGTAAATATTATAAGTTTATTTAATAAATATATATCGCGCAATGAGAATAAGAAGAAAAAAGAATTTAGATATTCGGCTTGCCGCTCTTACCGACTATATTATACCTATAGACGATACGGTTAAAGACGCAAGACTTGTAACACGACAAAAAGACTACATAAATTTTTGCGACGTCTTTATTAAGGAACAGCCGTTAAGAATAGAAGTCGGTTGCGGAAAAGGCGGTTTTATAACCGAACTTGCCACGCGCAATCCCAACGTAAATTTTATCGCTGTCGAAATGATGGACAATATTATTATGATGGCGGCTGAAAACGCAAAGAGAAAAGGTCTTACCAACGTTAAATTTTTTAATACGGGCGCGCAATATTTACCGAGATATTTTAAGGAAAACAGCGTAGAAACGGTTTACCTTAATTTTTCTCCGCCGCACCCTCAAAAGTCATATGAGTGCAGAAGACTTACAAACGACAATTTTATAAACGTTTATAATTATTTGTTGCATCAGGGCGGTAGTATTGAGCAAAAAACTGACGATAAAAATTTTTTTGAGTATTCATTAAAAAAGTTGACCGGCGCAGGATTTAAGGTGTATAACGTAACGCAAGAAAAAAACTTTGCCAAGAGAAACGTTCAAACGGAGTACGAAAAAAATTTTTACAAAACGGATTTACCATATATAAGTTAATCGCCGTAAAACCTTAAAAACACCCCGTTTGCGTGTCCCCATTAGGGATTATAAAAAATCAATTAATTTAAGGTGCGAAAACTACTTGTAAATGCGTTTATACGGGAAGTAATACTTTATGACGATGAGATAGTGATAACCTACAACTTTACAGATAGCCCCGAACACTTGAAATTAACAAAAGAACACGTCACAAAAACAGAAAAAGAGATAGAAACGGCGGATAAAACCGCTATTTCTTCTAACATAGGTTCGTACAAATTATGCCACACGGCACCATCTTTGTAGTACGAAAAAGCTACAAAACACAAAAAGCACAAGATTTAGTAGGTCTTGTGCTTTTTTGCTATGATAAATGGCATTGATAAAGTTTTCATCTAACCGTGCATTTTTGAGTCGGTTGTAGGCATGTGGTTTGTTTTGTTTGTATGGCGTGGAAGTTCACGGCAATTCTATAAAAAAATGTTCTACGCCGTTTTTTTGTTTTTGTTTACGAGTTTATCGAGATTAACGTTTTTGAAAATTATTTGGAAGAGATAAGCCAGCGGTACGTCAAGCAATATTATCGAAACAACTATTAGCAGGTGGTGCCAGTAAACCGAAAACGGCGTCATTTTAACGTATTCAAGTATAGGAAAGCCGTTGAATATCGTAATAACGAATACTGCGAATACCACTGAAAAGTTTATCGAAAACAAAATCGTGCGATATAAGTTAAGTGGTTTACAAATCATAAAAAGATTTATTACGCCCGAAAACGTTAAAACGAATACTGACATGGTCGTATATACTTCCGGTTCGAAATAATTGAGCGAAGCCTGAAAAATTTCAACGATAGAAACGCTTAAAACCATTAAAAGCGCACTCGGTAGCGATTTGCCTATAACGTAACTGATAAAATGTCCCTCAACTTTTTTATCGTTTGCCTGGAAGGATAGAAAGAATGAGGGAACGCCTATTACAAACGTTTCGAGCAAAATCATTTGATTAAGCTGGAACGGGTAAGAGGGCATACAACAAAGCGCGATAATCGCGAATATCATCGTAAAAAAAGTTTTCATCAGATACAGCGAAGCTGAACTTTGAACGTTGTTTATAACTCGCCGTCCCTCATAAACGACTTTCGGCATCGAGTTGAAGTTATTGTCCATTAAAACGAGGTGAGAGATGTTTCGTGCGGCGTCGCTGCCCGATGCAACGGATATAGCGCAATCCGCTTCTTTCAGTGCGAGGATATCGTTTACACCGTCGCCGGTCATCGCCGTTACGTGCCCGGCTGTTTTTATGGCTTTTATAAGTATTGCCTTTTGTTCGGGGGTAACTCTTCCGAAAACGGTGTATTCGTTAGCGCATTTTTCTACTTCTTCGTCGGAAAGACCTTCTAAACTTATATACTTGTCGGCGTGTTCTATACCGACCCTACTTGAAACTTCTGCCACGGTAACGGGATTGTCGCCGGATATAACTTTTATAGCCACTCCGTTTTCTTTAAACCAGGCGACGGTGGAAATCGCGTCTTCTCTTATGTGGTCAACGATAAGTATCGCGGCAATCGGTTTAAAGTTTGTCGGTAACGTGTCGTTTTTTATTTTATCTCCGCTTTCGGCAAGAATAAGAACGCGGTAGCCTTTTTTTGCGTATGCGTTTATATCCTCTTTTATATTTTCGAATTCGTCTTTTGAAAGCACGAACTCCGGTGCGCCGAAGGAGAACGTTTTATTGTCTTTAAACGAAACGGCTGAAAGTTTTCTCGAAGAATTGAAAGGGAGAACCGTTTCCGCCGAAAGGTCGTTATTTGTTCCGAAATAATTGTTAAGAGCAATCGCAGTCTGATTGTTGTCTTTTAAAACAGACATCATCGAGCCTATAACAGATTGAACGTTTTCGATTTTTTCGTTGCCGTATAGTTTAACGCTTTCTACTGTCATCTTGCCGTCGGTAATCGTACCGGTTTTATCGAAGCAAATAGTATCTACGCGTGCGAGCATTTCAAGCGAATAAAGATCCTGTACAAGAGTTTTATGCCGCGCGAGTTTTATTATGCCTACGGCAAGCGCAAGGCTCGTTAACAAAAACATCCCCGAGGGAATCATGCCGATTACTACGGTAGACGCGCTTAAAACCGCTTTCGATATGCTGACGGAAGGATTTGTAAGCAGGGTAGACTTAATCATAAACAAAGTCGCTATAGGGACAATTGCCACGCCTATCGCTTTAATAAAAAGTTTCATCGAATCCATTATTTCGGAATGCGGTTTTTTGTATTTTTTCGCTTTTTCCGAAAGAGTTTCGACGTAATTCTCTTTTCCTATTTTTTCTGCTTGCGCTTTACATGTGCCCGAAGTAATAAAACTACCCGCTAAAAGTCTGTCGCCAACGCGTTTTTTGACAGCATCGGATTCGCCGGTTAAAAGCGATTCGTTTACTTCGGCTTCGCCATCGATTAAAACGCAGTCCGCCGGAATTTGATTGCCGAGTCCTAAAACGATAACGTCGTCTAACACAACGTCTTTCGGTGCGATTTCAACGATTTCACCGTCTCGAAGGACCTTCGTGCTTTTTCCGGTAATGAGCGAAAGTTTGTCGATACAATGCTTTGCGCGGATTTCCTGCACTATGCCTATTAGAATATTCGCCATAAAAATTATGACGAAAAAAAAGTTACTGAGTTTTACGTCGTCTTTTCCGAAAACAAGCAGGGCAACGAGAACGATTAAACCAAGCAGATTGAAAAAGGTACAAACGTTATTGTATATGATATTCAAATACGATTTTGAATATTTTTTTTCTACCGAATTAGTCAGTTTTTGTGTAATGCGTTTATTGACTTGTTCGGCGGTAAGTCCGCAATCGGGAGAAGGGTTAAATCTCTCGATTGCGTTGGCGGGTTGGTTTAAGGAATTCATACTATAACGTTTACGATCCTTTTAGGAATTACGATAAGTTTTTTTACTGTTTTACCGGCAAGTTCCGCAGCAAGTTTTTCGTCGGAGAAAATAAGATTTTTTATCTCATCTTCCGTAGCTTCGCTCGGAATAAATATTTTCACGCGAATTTTACTGTTGATTTGTACGGCGACTTCTACCTTGTCTTTAACGAGCGCGCTTTCGTCGCAAACGGGATAACTTGCGGTAAATACGGAGCTCTTGTTGCCGAGCATTTCCCAAGTTTCCTCTGAAAAATGCGGTGCACACGGTGCGAGCAGAAGTATAAATTTTTTAAAGCATTCGCTGAATACCGCGGTGTTTTTACTTTCTATCGCGTCGTATTTATATAATGCGTTCAGCAGTTCCATAAGTCTTGCGACCGCAGTGTTGAAAGAGAAGTTTTCCATGTCGCGGTCTACGCATTTTATTGCGTAATTCGTTGCGTAAAGCAATTCTTTTTCGTTTTCTCCGATTTCGCGGTTGGTTTTATTTGAGACCGCGGCGGCTTTAGGTATAAGTTTTTCCACTCTGTCGAAAAATTTTACGATTGCTTTAATACCGTCGTCGTTCCAGGGTCCGCCTTCCGTATACGAAAATCCGAACATAAGGTAAAGTCTTAAAACGTCAGATCCGTATTTTTCAACGTACGGGTCGGGGGCGATTATATTGCCTTTGGATTTACTCATGCGTAAACCGTCGGGACCTAAAATGACGCCTTGATGTACGAGAGATTTAAACGGCTCGTCGAATTTAAGGTAGCCCATATCGCGTAAAGCTTTCGTGATAAAACGCGAATATAAAAGGTGCATGCACGCATGCTCCGCACCGCCCACGTATTTATCCACGGGGAGCATTTTGTTTATAATTTCCGGATCGAAAGCACGTTTAGAATCTTTTGCGTCCGGATAACGCAGATAATACCAACTCGAACAAACGAACGTATCGAGCGTGTCGGGGTCTCTTTTCGCTTCGCCGCCGCAAACGGGGCATCTGACGTTCATGAATTCGTCGCATTTTTTAAGCGGAGACTCTCCGTCCGGAGTAAATTCTACGTTATGCGGGAGTTTAACCGGTAAATTCTCGTACGGAACGGGAACGACGCCGCATTTTTCACAGTGTATAACGGGAATGGGGGCGCCCCAGTAGCGTTGACGAGAAACGAGCCAGTCTCTCAAACGGTAGTTGGTTTTGTGCGAGCCTTTTCCTTCTTTCGCGAGTTTGCTTAAAATCGCTTTGCGTGCTTCTTCGCTCGTCATTCCGTCAAATCCCGGACTGTTTACCAAAATTCCGTCCTCGTGGAACGGGAGGGTGTCGTCGGTATTTACACCCTTAACTACGCGAGTAATAGGCAAACCGTATTTTTTTGCAAAAGCAAAATCTCTTTCGTCGTGGGAGGGAACGCCCATTACTGCGCCCGTGCCGTAAGAATATAAAACGTAATCAGCGGCGTAAATCGGTACGGACTTGCCGTTTATAGGGTTAATAGCATTGTGTCCGATATAAACGCCCGTTTTTTCGCGAGAGGTGGAAAGTCTGTCTATTTCGTTGGTTTTAGACGTTTCGTAAACGTAGTCCTCTACGGCTTTGCGCTGACTTTCGGAAGTAAGTTTTTTAACGAGCGGGTGTTCGGGAGCAAGTACGACGTACGACACGCCGAAAAGCGTATCGGCACGGGTGGTAAACACTTTGAATTTATCGCCGCTTTCGCATGTAAACTCGATTTCACCGCCGGTAGATTTACCTATCCAGTTTTTCTGCATAAGTTTGGTTTTTTCGGGCCAGTCGAG
>DPGH01000006.1:39021-195782 GCA_003523255.1 Clostridiales bacterium | reverse complement strand
TTGGTTTTTTCGGGCCAGTCGAGGTTATTAAGTCCTTGTAAAAGTTCTTCTGCGTAGTCGGTTATCTTAAAAAACCACTGCGTAAGGTCTTTTTTTACTACGGTAGAACCGCAACGCTCGCACGCGCCGTTTACGACTTGTTCGTTTGCGAGTACGGTTTTGCAGGAAGGGCACCAGTTAACGGGCGCTTCTTTTCTGTAAGCAAGACCTTTTTCGTAAAGCTTTAAAAAGAGCCACTGCGTCCATTTATAATAATCTTCCTCGCAGGTCTTAACTTCCGCATCCCAGTCGAACATTGCGCCCATTTCTCTTAGGGTTTGTTCCATGTTGCGGATATTTTGTTCGGTAGATTCTTTAGGATGTATACCCGTTTTTATCGCATAATTTTCAGCGGGAAGCCCGAATGCGTCGAATCCCATAGGTTGAAACACTTCGTAACCTTTCATTTTTTTATAACGGGCAAACGAATCGGTAGGACCGTAGTTGTACCAATGTCCGAGATGAAGTTTTGCCGCGGAAGGGTAAGAGAACATTTCGAGACAGTAATATTTTTTGTCAATGTTTTTGGGGTTAAAATAACCCGTTTTTTCTTTTTCCCATCTTTCTTGCCACTTTTTTTCGATGCGTTTCATATCCATGTCTGAATAAACCTCCGAACCGCTTAACGCGGTTTTCGTAATCGGTAATTATTATATATTAAAATATTATATAAAGTCAAGCGATAAAACGCTTTGCAAACGCGGATAAACTTTACTTTGCCGAAATGTATGTTTATAACGAAATTGCGCTTATTCCGTACGAAATATGGATACCAAATATGCTTAAAGACATTTACAAATTCAAAAATAAATGATATAATAACTATAAAATCGGGTAGAAGGGCTAAAATGTCAGTATCAAAAAAACCTTACAAAAACTTAACCGAAGTATATTCGCTATTTGATTCGCTTTACGGCGGGCGGAACTTTGATTATCAGAAAGAGAGATATGAGACCGCTTTTGCGGAGTTTAAAAAACTATTCGGAGCAGAAGAAGCGTATATCGCTTCTTCGAGCGGAAGAGTAGAGGTTTGCGGCAATCATACCGATCACAACGGCGGTAAGGTAATGTCGTGCGCCATATCTTTAGATTCTCTCGCCTTTTTTATGCCGACAGAAAACGATGAAATCTGCATCAAAAGCGACGGATACTCGGATATTAAATTTAATTTGTCCGATTTAGAACCGAAAGGGGCGGACGATCCTGCTGCGCTCGTTAGAGGGGTTGCAAAAGGGCTTGTTCTTCGCGGATATAAAATCGGCGGGTTTAACGCTTTTACCACGAGCAACGTTCGCGGCGGCGCGGGTGTTTCGAGTTCCGCGTCTTTCGAGGTGCTGATAGCGGAAATTTTTAACTTTTTATACAACGAAGATAAAATAGATTGTGAAACCAAATCTTACATAGCGCAATATGCCGAAAACGTTTATTTTGAAAAACCGTGCGGACTTCTCGATCAGTCCGCGATTGCGTACGGCGGACTTAAAAAACTCGATTTTTCAAACGAAAATAAAATCGGGGTCGAAAACGTCGAATTGTTTTCAAAGGATTTTGCGTTTATTCTCATAAATACGGGCGGCAGTCATGCCGACCTTACCGACGAATATGCCGCTATCCCGCGCGAGATGAAGCAGGTTGCAGCCTTTTTCGGTAAAAAGCGACTTATTGAAGTTCCTGAAGAAGATTTTGTTGCAAACGTTTCTTCGCTTGCGGACAAGGTGTCGGACAGAGCGATTTTACGCGCGTTCCATTTTTATGAAGAAAATAAAAGGGTAGACGTTGCGGCGAATAGTCTTGCAGTCGGCGATTTTAACGAATTTAAAAAATGTATCGGAGAGTCCGGCGTCAGTTCATTATGGAAATTGCAGAACTGCTACGTTTCGGGTAAAACCGAGCAACCGATTTTACGCGCGCTTGCCGTCGCAAGCGAATTTATAAAAGACGGAGCCGTTCGCGTACATGGGGGCGGGTTTGCAGGGTGTGTGCTTTGCGTGCTGAAAACGGATACCGTTAAAGACTTTTTAACCGAAATAACGAAGTACTACGAAGAGAAAAACGTACTTGTTTTATCGGTAAGAGAAAAAGGTACAATTGTATTGTAAATACTAAGTTTTTTACATGTGTTTGTATTAGACATAATTGTATGAGAGGTTATTATGGAAACGGATATTTACGTTAATCCGCTTATTACGAGATACGCATCTAAAGAAATGGCTGAAAACTTTTCCGACGACGTAAAGTTTTCGCTTTGGAGAAAACTTTGGGTTGCTCTTGCCGAGAGTGAAAAAGAACTCGGACTTAATATTACGGACGAGCAGATAGCCGAATTAAAAAAATACGTCAACGATATAAATTATGCGGACGCCGCCGCTTTTGAAAAAGAAGTCAGGCACGACGTAATGGCTCATGTAAAAGCGTACGGCAAACAAGCGAAAAGCGCGGCGGGAATAATTCATCTCGGCGCGACGAGTTGTTTTGTTACCGACAACGCCGACGTTATCGTGATTGACAAGGCAATTGATTTAATTATCGCAAAACTCGTAAACGTTATTTTTAATCTTAAAAAGTTTGCGCTTGAATATAAAGATTTGCCGACGCTCGGTTTTACCCATCTTCAACCCGCGCAACTTACCACGGTAGGTAAACGCGCTTCCCTTTGGCTTCAGGATTTAACTCTCGATTACGAGTCGCTTAAAGAACTGAAAAACAAAGTCAAACTTCGCGGGGTTAAGGGGACTACCGGAACGCAGGCGAGTTTTATGGATCTTTTTGACGGAGACGAAGAAAAAGTTAAAACTCTCGAAAAAAAAGTTCTCGAAAAAACGGGGTATAAAAAGGCTTACGCCGTAACGGGACAAACTTATACACGCAAATTCGATTATAACGTTCTATGCGTTTTATCGCAGATAGCGCAAAGCGGATATAAATTCGCTAACGACGTACGACTTTTGCAAAGTATGAAAGAAATTGAAGAGCCTTTCGAGAAATCGCAGATCGGGTCTTCTGCAATGGCGTATAAACGCAACCCGATGAGAAGCGAAAGGCTCTGTTCGCTTGCGCGGTTTGCGATAACACAACCGCTTAACGCGTCAATTACGTCGTCGACGCAGTGGTTAGAGCGTACGCTTGACGATTCGGCAAACCGGCGTATCGTAATCGCGCAAACGTTTATGGCGGTAGACGGGCTTTTAAAACTTTATATGAATATAACCGAAAACCTCGTTGTATACGAAAAGGTTATCGGCAAACACGTCGATGCGGAATTGCCGTTTATGGCTACCGAAAACGTTATTATGGAATGCGTCAAAGCCGGCGGAGACAGACAAAAACTTCACGAGGAAATTCGCGTTCTTTCAATGAAAGCCGCTGAAAACGTAAAAAAATACGGAAAAGATAACAATTTAATTGAATTGATTGAAAACGACGACGTGTTTAAAGCGGTACACGGAAGAATGGATGAGATTTTAGACGCTAAAAAGTTTACCGGAAGAGCGTCGAGTCAGGTCGAAGAATTTATAAAAACCGAGGTCGACCCGATTTTATCGGAGAATAAAAATTTACTCGGTATTAAAAACGAAATAAGCGTGTAACTTTCGTTACCGATTATAAAAAATCATAAGGATAAGGTTTTATATGGACAAAATAATACCTGTTGTAGTTATCAAAGACGTGTCGGAAACAATACCGACTCTTAAAGCGCTTTCGGACGGAGGGATTAACTGTGCCGAAATAACTTTCAGAACGGCTTGCGCAGCCGAGGCTATCGCGCTCGGCGTAAAAGAGTTCCCCGATATGAATATCGGCGCGGGCACCGTTATCAATCTCGAACAGGCGCAAAAAGCGGTTGAAAGCGGGGCGAAGTTTATCGTTTCTCCGGGACTATCCGCAGAAGTTGCAAAATTTGCCAAAGAAAAGGGTTTGCCTTATTATCCCGGTTGCGTTACTCCTACCGAGATTATGGAGGCTTTGGAGTTCGGTATTAACGTGGTTAAGTTTTTCCCGGCAAACGTGTACGGCGGACTTAAAGCGTTAAAAGCGTTGTCGGGTCCGTTCCCTCAATTAAAATTTATCCCGACCGGCGGGGTAGATTTAACTAACCTTGCAGAATTCCTCGCATTTGATAAAATTTACGCCGTCGGCGGCAGTTTTATGATGAAAGGCGATATAGCAGCAAATTGTAAAGCGATTAAAGAAATAATCGGATAATCCGATATAAATTTATTAAACTTAAAGGAGAATATAGATGAAAGTCGTTACTTTCGGCGAATTGATGTTAAGACTTGCTCCCGAAAACTATTTAAGATTCGTGCAGAGCAAAAAATTTGAAGCCACCTTCGGCGGTGCGGAGGCTAACGTTGCCGTTTCTTTAGCAAACTACGGAGTAGACGTTGCGTTTGTTTCTAAACTTCCCGAACACGAAATCGGTCAGATGGCAGTAAACTCTTTAAGAGAATTCGGCGTCGATACGAATAAAATAGTTCGCGGCGGAGACAGAGTGGGTATTTATTATTGCGAAAAAGGCGCGAGTCAAAGACCGAGCAAGGTTATTTACGACCGTGCAAACAGCAGTATCGCCACCGCGAAAAAAGCTGACTTCGACTGGGATAAGATTTTAGACGGGGTAAATTGGTTCCATTTTACCGGTATAACTCCCGCACTTTCCGACGACGTTGCGGAAATTACTTTAGAGGCTCTTAAAGAGGCTAAAAAGAGAAACATAACCGTTTCTTGCGACCTTAACTTCCGCAAAAAACTTTGGAGCAAAGAAAAGGCCGGCAAAGTTATGGGCGAACTTTGCAACTACGTTGATTATTGCATTGCCAACGAGGAGGATGCAAAAGACGTTTTCGGCATCGAGGCGGACAATACTGATATTTACGGCGGCAAACTCGACAGAGACGGATATATTTCGGTTGCTAAAAAACTTACCGACAGATTCGGGTTTAAGGGCGTTGCTATCACCTTGCGTGAAAGTCTGTCCGCAAACGATAACAACTGGTCCGGTATGCTTTATACCGAAGGTAATGCGTATTTTTCCAAAAAGTATGCGATGCATATTGTCGATCGCGTCGGCGGAGGCGATTCTTTCGGCGGCGGGCTGATTTATTCGCTCTTAAACGGATACGACGCTCAAAAGTCTATCGAATTCGCCATTGCTGCTTCTTGCTTAAAGCATAGCATTGAAGGCGATTATAATATGGTCTCCGTTAAAGAGGTTGAAACTCTTGCCGGTGGCGATGCTTCGGGCAGGGTGCAAAGATAAAAATCGATAAAATAAACAAATTAAGCCGCTCCTTAAATGGTGCGGCTTAATTTATGTAAAATGGATAGTGTGATTTAATTATTTAGAGGTCAATTCAAATAAATGTTCTTTATAAGAATTTATCGACTTACGGATAATGTCAATCGCTTCCTCTCTGCCGGCTTCAACGTCTACGCTCGTTTCTTTTTCTTCAAGTTGTTTGTAAACCATAAAGAAATGTCTCATTTCGTCAAAAATATGTTTAGGCAAGTCTTTAATGCTTTTGTAACAGTTATAGTTGGGGTCGGCTTCCGGAATTGCGATTATTTTTTCGTCGGTAAGACCGCTGTCGTTCATAACGATAACGCCGATGGGGTAACATTTTACCAAACTCATCGGGATAAGACTTTCGGAACAAAGAATGAGAACGTCAAGCGGGTCGTGGTCTTCGGCGAGGGTGTGCGGAATAAAACCGTAGTTTGCCGGATAGTGAGTAGAAGTGTAAAGAATTCTGTCAAGGCGTAACAAGCCTGTTGTTTTATCCATTTCATACTTCTGTTTCGAGCCCTTGCTTATCTCCACTACGGCGACAAATTCTTCGGGCGTTATGCGACTGCTTTCGATGTCGTGCCAAACGTTCATTAAAATACCTCCGATTTATAATCGCTATTTTAACACAATATTGTGGTTAAAGCAAGTGTTTTTTTAAAATTGTATCATTATTGCAAACCGAGTGCATTATGACTTGATATTAACGTTGAAATTTGGTATAATAAATCAATGATAAAAGTATATTATTCATTTATCGACGAACCTTTTCTCGTTGCAAACGAGATTGTCGAAAATTTGCCCGTATGCAGGAGAGAGTACGTTAATAAAATTACCGACCCCGAGAAAAAAAGACAAAGCGTAATTATCTGGAAACTGCTTGAATATGCTTTGAAGGATTTTGCGGGGAATAAAAACTTTATAGATGCGGATTTTTATTTTGACGGCAAAAAATTCAGAATAAAAAACGACCCCGTATATTTTTCTTTATCTCACTCGAAGGGGGCTTTTGCTGTCGTTATCTCGGAGTCGCCTTGCGCAACGGATATTGAGATTATGTCGGATAAAATTTTACGCTGTGAAAGAAAAATATTAAGTTTAAGCGGACAGAAAATGCCGATTTGCGAGCTTGATAAAAAAAATATTCTTGCCAGAATATGGACCGCTTATGAATGCAAAATAAAATCGGGCGGCGATTATGGCGTAAAATTTGAAAAATTTAAATTTTCGTGTAACGAATACATGCTTGCGTATTCGGGTGAAAACAATTTAAAGTCCGCGTGTTTAACGCGTGTGTTTGCAGAGGAATTTTTAAGTGTACAAAGTTTATCTTAAAAGAAACGAAGAAAAGAAAATATTAAACGGTTTTCCGTGGATTTTCGCTAACGAGGTTTACAAAATCGAAGGTAAGGACAAGCAGGGTAGTGTGGCGGAAGTGGTTTCTTTCGACGGGCGTTTCGTCGGGATAGGATACATAAACCATTTATCGAAAATCATCGTAAGAATGCTTTCTCTTAAAAACGAAGTCGTCGACGATAAGTTTTATTACGATAGAATTAAAGCGGCGGTAGATTTTCGGAAGGAACTCGGTTACGACGATAATTACAGAGCCGTTTTTTCAGAGTCGGATATGCTCCCGGGACTTATCGTGGATAAATACGGCGATTATCTTTCGGTGCAGTTTTTAACTCTCGGCGTAGAGGTTCGAAGAGAAACGATAATAAACGCGCTCGTAAAAATATTTTCGCCGCGCGGCATTTACGAAAGGAGCGACGTTGCAGTTCGACTTAAAGAAGGACTCGAGGAAAAGAAAGGCGTTATATACGGCGAATTCGAGCCGACGGTTACGATAATCGAAAATGGCGTAAAAATGCTCGTAGACCTTGAAAACGGTCAAAAGACGGGGTACTTTCTCGATCAAAAAGAGAATAGAGATAATTTAAAATTTTACGTTAAAGGGAAAACCGTACTTGATTGTTTTTGCAACGTGGGCGGATTTTCTATGTGCGCGGCAAAATATGGTGCGACTGAAATTACTTCGGTAGATATTAGCGAAACGGCACTTGATTATGTCAGGCGTAATGCTAAATTAAACGGCTTTTCGGTTAATACCGTGTGCGCCGACGTGTTTGAATTTTTAAGAGAATGCAGAAAAGAAAAGAAAAAATATGACGTTGTGATTTTGGATCCGCCTGCATTTACTAAAACAGCAGATACCGTTAAAAACGCGTGTAAAGGTTACAAGGATATAAATATTCAGGCGCTTAAAATTGTGGAAAAGGGCGGATACCTTATCACGTGCAGTTGTTCTCAGCATCTTTCGGTAAAAATGTTTACCGATATGATAGAGGAAAGCGTTTTTGAGAGCGGCGTAAGGGCAAAAACGGTTGAACTTCGCTTTCAGGGAAAAGACCACGCAACGCTTATCGGTACAGAGCAAAGTTTATACTTAAAAGTAGCGGTTTTAAAAATATTGTAAGAAGGAGTTTGTTATATGAGCGAAAATTGTAATCATGATTGCGGTTCATGCGAGCATGAGTGTAGCGAACATAAAAGTTTTATTGAAAAGCAGAACGAGTTTTCACACGTTAAAAAAGTGGTGGGAATAGTTTCGGGCAAGGGCGGAGTCGGTAAATCTCTTGTTTCTTCGCTTCTTGCAGTTGCAAAACGGCGCGAGGGGTATAACGTTGCGATTTTAGACGCGGATGTAACGGGACCCTCTATACCGAAGGCGTTCGGTATAAAGGAAAAAGCAATTTCGGTGGACGGTAAGTATCTTTCCCCGTGCGTTAGCGAAAGCGGAATAAAAGTTATGTCTCTTAATCTGTTATTGCCGTCAGATACTGATCCTGTGGTTTGGCGCGGTCCGGTTATTGCCGGTACGGTAAAACAATTTTGGACGGACGTAAACTGGGGCGACGTCGATTATATGTTCGTTGATATGCCGCCGGGAACGGGAGACGTGCCTTTGACGGTTTTTCAGACAATGCCGCTTTGCGGTATAGTTATAGTTGCTTCGCCGCAGGAACTCGTTTCGATGATAGTTAAAAAGGCTGTTAAAATGGCGGAACTTATGAAAATACCCGTTTTAGGTCTCGTTGAAAATATGTCTTATCTCGTTTGTCCGGATTGCGGTAAAAAGATAAGCGTTTTCGGTGAGAGTAAGGGGGCTTCGGTGGCGAAAGAATACGGAATCTCAAAAACCGCATTTATGCCGCTTTCCGCAGAATACGCCGCTTTATGTGATGCCGGAAAAATCGAAATGGTCGGAGACGAACTGATAAAACCGTTAAAAGATATTTATACGGCTATTTAACGAAAAAATTTAGAGAGAGCAAATGTTTGGAGAAATAAGAAAAATCGTATTTAACGACGAAATAATTTTATGGTGGGACAGGTTTGAGTACGAAAACGGCAAACCCGTTTTTGAGGTTGCGCTTGCAGGTGGCGAAAAAATCGTTACCGACAAAACTCATGCGGAATTTACGGGACTTAAAGGCAACACTGAATATAACGTAACGATAACAGCTAAAAACAACGCGGGCGATATATTAGATGAAAAAAGTTTTATCGTTTTAACGTCGGATGATAAAAAGATTTTGGACGTAACCAAACCTCCGTACAATGCGGTAAAAGGCGGCAAGGTCATAAATACCGAGGCGATTCAGCGCGCGATTGACGATTGCGATGAAAAGAGTCTGGTTTACGTACCGGAAGGGGAATTTCTTACCGGGGCGTTGTTTTTGAAAGATAACGTTCAACTTTACGTCGCAAAAGGCGGGGTGTTAAAGGGAACTTCGGATATAAAGGATTATACGCCTAAGATAAAAAGTCGTTTCGAAGGGCTTGAAATGGAATGTTTTGCTTCGCTTATTAACGCCGGCAATCTTGACGCGTACGGCGCTCCTAATTGCAAAAACATAGTTATTCGTGGAGGCGGGGTTATTTCCGGCGGAGGTAACGAACTTTGCAAAAACACGATAGATTATGAAAACGAACGACTGAAAGATTACATAAAAAGTCTTGGCGACGAGATTAAAACTTATGAAAACGAAGAAACGATACCCGGTCGTGCAAGGGGCAGACTTGTTAATTTAAGCAATTGCGAAAACGTAGTTGTTTCCGGGGTTACCCTTGAAAACGCGCCTTCATGGAATATGCACATGATTTATTGCGATAATATAGTAACGTGCGGTTGTACGTTCCGTTCTTTCGGAATACACAACGGCGACGGTTGGGACCCCGACAGTTCCGAAAACTGTACCGCTTTCAATTGCGTTTTCGATACGGGCGACGATTGCGTTGCTATAAAATCGGGTAAAAACCCCGAAGGCAACGTTATAAACAGACCGTGTAAAAATATCAGACTTTTCGATTTAAAGGCGGTTAGCGGGCACGCCGTTGCGATAGGTAGCGAAATGTCGGGCGGGATTGAAAACGTTTTTATCTGGGACTGTGATTTGAAAAATACGGTTTTCGGTTTACATATAAAGGGAACCAAAAAACGCGGCGGTTATATAAAAAATATCTATATGTACGATACCGTGTTGCCTTGCGTTATAGCGAGAAGCGTTACGTATAACGACGACGGCGCATCGGGACCTAATCCTCCTGATTTTTCAAACTTTTTATTCGATAACGTGGTCATAACAGGTGTGTGTAAAAACTTTAAAAAAGAAATCGAAGTTCGTATACCGATGCTTCTAACGGGATTCGGCGATGATTATCCCATAAACGACGTAAAATTTAAAAACGTAACTGTGCTCTCGCAACCGAATGACGTTGCCGTAATGCAGATGAAACACGCAACCGGTTTATCGTTTGAAAATTTTAAGGTTTGCGAATATGGAAAGTATTTTAAGGATTCCGATAAATAGTTCATTTTTATAAGTGATTGTTTTTAAAAATAAACTTAATTTAAAAACAAAAGCGCGGGGCGATTTAAGTCGCCTCCGCGCCGTTTTTTACTTGTTTATTGCTTCGATAAGAGATGGAAAGGCTCTTTCGAATTCTACGCCGTACCAGTCGTGGTTAGGATTTTTAATCGTTAGGTCGATACTGTTAAACGTAAAGTCGGTTGCAATTTTAAGTGCTTCCATAAGCGGTTTTTTAAGCGTAAGCGCTCCGGTAAGCGCACTGGCGAAAATATCGCCCGTACCGTGAAAACTTTCTTTAAGATAATCTCTGAAATACATATAATATTCTCTTTTTACCGAATCGTAAGCGTAAACGCCTATGTGCGATTTATCGAAAGAAACACCTGTAATAACGGCGGTTTTTGCGCCGAGTGCGGTAAGAGAAACGAGAACGTCTCTTATATGTTTTTCGTCGTACTCTTCGCGATACGGAATGCCAAGCATATAAGACGCTTCTGTTAAATTCGGTACGATATAATCGGCGGCAGAGCATAACGAAGCCATCTCATTTGCAAAGTTTTCGTCAAAACCCTTATATAATTTACCGTTATCCGCCATGGCAGGGTCTACGAGGATAAAGTTGTCATCGGTTTTAAATTGCTTAAATGCATCTGCAACTATAGAAATCTGTCTTTTAGAACCGAGATAACCCGTATAAATCGCATCGAAAGAAACGTTTTCTTTTTTCCAATGCGAAAGTATAGAGGTTAAATCGTCTGTTAAATCTCTGAATGTAAAACCACTGAAAGCGGTATGCGTGGATAAAACGGCGGTGGGTAAAATAACGGTTTCTACTCCGCAAGCGGAAATGATAGGCAATGCCACCGTAAGCGAGCACTTGCCGAGGCAAGAAATATCTTGTACGGTTAATACTTTTTTCATTTTAAATTCTCCTTTTCGTTAAATACGTCTTTAAATAAATCGAGTTTTGAGGATTTTAATACTTTAGTTACGATAGACGGCGTGGCTTTCGGCATTACTCTTGCAAAAAAACTCATACTTTTACCGTCAGCCCCGGTAATAATCGCTGATTTTTTCTTACATAAACCTTTAACTATTTTTCTCGCGGCCTTATCCGCGGGTAGCATGAGTTTATGAATAAGTTTGTTTTCTTTATCGTTTACGGACATTCTGTTTAATATGTTCGTATCGATAAAACCCGGGTAAACACCCGCCACGTACACGCGTTTTTTATATTCCTGTCTAAGAGTTTCGGTAAATCCCTTTACTGCGAATTTAGTCGCGCAATACATGCTTTCGCCGACGACCGCACAGTTGCCCGCCGCGCTTGCGATATTTATAATCGCAGGGGTAGAAGATTGCTTTATAAGCGGCATGAGATATTTTACCGAATATATAACCGAGAGAAAGTTTGTATATACTATTTCGTTTATCTCTTTTTCGGTATATTTTTCAAATGTAGCGAAGGGTAGCATAAAACCCGCGTTGTTTATAATACCGTCGATTTTGACGTTATTATACGAAAACTCTTCTGAAAGATTTTTCCAGTTTTCGGGTACGGACACGTCGAAAACTTTATATTCGTATTTATCGCCGTTATCTCCGAGAGAATTTTTTGCTGAAATAAGATTTTTCTCGTTTCTTGCAAGTGCGATAATTTTGCAACCGTGTTTTTCTATAAGAATTTTAGAAAGATTAAACCCGATACCGCCGCTCGCGCCGCTTACTAAAAAGGTTTTTTCGTTAAGCCATTTTTTTTTCATACTGCCACCCTAATGTATATTAACACAACACGCGCATTTTAATCAATTAAATATTTGGTATTATTTTTTAATCATTACTTGATAAAGCACGGCGGTTTATGCTAAAATAAAACGGTATGAAAACGATAGAAGAGATTTTGTCAAAACTTAATAAAGATCAAATAAAACCCGTTCTCGACACTGAGGGCGCGGTTCTCGTTATTGCCGGCGCCGGGAGCGGTAAAACCCGCGTTTTAACGAGCAGAATAGCCTATCTTGTGCTTGAAAAGGGTGTAAAATCTTACGAGATTGCCGCAATTACTTTTACGAATAAAGCAGCGGGAGAAATGAAAGAGAGGTTAGAAGGTCTTATCGGAGACGTTTCCGATATGTGGGTTTCGACTATCCATAGTATGTGTGTAAGGATACTTCGTTCCAATGCGGATAAACTCGGATACGACAAAAACTTTTCGATTTACGATGAAACGGATAAGGACCGTGCGCTTAAAGCCGTAACAAGGGAACTCGGCTTCGAGGACGATGGCTTGGTTAAATCGGCAAAATACTATATTTCAGCCGCTAAAAACGATTGTTTAACGCCGGACGATTTTAAGAAAGAATATTGCGAAATTAAGTTTGCCGACGAAATTTTTGCGATTTATTCCGCTTACGAAAAAAATCTCAAAAGTTCTAATTCGTTCGATTTCGACGACTTGCTTTTTAAAACGTACGAACTTTTTTCGCGGTTTCCGGAAGTTGCCGATTACTATTCTGATAAATTTAAATACGTACATATAGACGAGTTTCAGGATACGAATAAAGTTCAGTTTGCAATCGCGCAAAGACTTTCGGTAAGGCACGGCAATCTTTTCGTTGTCGGAGACGACGACCAAAGTATTTACGGATGGCGCGGTGCAAAAATCGAAAATATTTTGTCTTTCGATGACATTTACCGCGGGGCGAAAATATATAAACTCGAACAAAATTATCGTTCTACTAAAAAAATACTTAAACTTGCCAACGACATAATCGCAAACAATACGTCGAGAAGGGATAAAACGCTTTGGACGGATAACGATGACGGCGCCAGGGTAGAAACTTTTATCGGTACCGATGAAAACAACGAGGCGACTTACGCCGCGTTGCAAATAAAAAACGTTATGGCTCGTGGTGGAGAAAGTTACAAAGATTTTGCGGTATTTATGCGCGTAAACGCTTTATCTCGTGCATTCGAGCAGGAATTTACCAAATACGGCATTCCTTATAAGGTTTACGGCGGGTTCAGGTTTTTTGAAAGAAAAGAGATTAAAGACGCGCTTTCATATCTTAAACTTATAAACAATCCCAAAGATAACGAAGCGTTTTTAAGATGCGTTGCGTTTCCAAAAAGAGGAATAGGAGATAAAACGCTTAACGATTTGAGAGAGTTTTGCGATTCGTATGGTTTTTCTTTGTATGAGGGTGTGGGCGTTATCGCAAACTCGCCGATAAGCGGCGCGGCAAAACAGAAGTTGACGGCGTTCAGAAGTCTTATTGAAAGACTTAAAGAATACTCGGAAAAACACGCCATAACGGATACTATGAGATATATGCTCGAAGAAACCGAGTTTTATGAACAGTTTGCCGAAAAAACCGAAGAAAACACTTCAAGACTATACAATTTAAGCGAACTTTTAAACTCTGCCGAGCAATTTGAAAAAGATAACGGCGACGTAAGCCTTTCCGATTACCTTAATTCCGTAACGCTCAGTACCGACACCGATACGATAAACGACGGCGACGCCGTTACGATAGCGACGATACACGCGTCGAAGGGGCTCGAATACGATTGTGTTTTCGTGGCGGGGCTTGACGAAAGAATTTTCCCCGTTTCGAGGGCGTACGATAACGAAACGGATATGGAAGAAGAACGTCGGCTTATGTATGTTGCCGTAACTCGTGCGAGAAAAAGGCTGTACTTGCTCCGCGCGACGAGCAGATATTTATACGGAAAACGCGAATATACGGTGGAGTCCCGCTTTTTTAAAGAAGCAAAACGTTCTTTGGGGTATTCCGTTGAAGCAAAAACGCCCTCAGCAGATAAATATCGCGAAGGGTACGGATATAAAAACGACTATTCCGACGGAGAAAATTATTCTTTTTCAAACGGCGGCGGGTATTCTTCGGGTTATGCCAAGACCATGCTTAAAGGAAATAAGCCTATGGAACGGGTGAACTCCGACTTTTCGCGTTATAAATCGGGGGTTAAAGTTCGGCATCAAAAATTCGGCGAGGGAATCGTTATAAACGTTAAGGGCAGCGGAGATAATATTATAGTGGACGTTGCATTTAAAGGCGTCGGGATAAAATCTCTTTCTGCAAAATACGCGCCTATGGAGTTGATTTGATATGGACAGAATGAAAGAACTCGTTGATACGCTTAATAAATATGCGTACGAGTATTACGTGCTTGATAATCCGACAGTTTCAGACGGTGAGTACGACGCGCTATACGACGAACTCGTTAAACTCGAAAAATCGACAGGCGTCGTTTTGTTTGACTCCCCGACAAAAAGGGTCGGCGGCGAACCTATAACGGCATTTAAAAAACATAAACATATCGAAAGGCTTTACAGTCTTGACAAGGCCACGACGGAAGAGGAAATGCTTGCTTTCGATAAACGAATTCATTCGGGAGAAAAATCTTTCGAGTATACCGTAGAGTATAAATTTGACGGGCTTACCATTTGCATAACCTATCAAGACGGTAAATTTTTATGCGCTTCTACCCGTGGTAACGGAGTCGAAGGAGAGGACGTTACGGCGCAGGTACTTACGATAAAGAGTTTTCCTTTAACGATAAATTATAAGGGAACGATAGAGGTCCAGGGCGAAGCAATAATGCGTCTGTCCGTTTTGGACGAATATAATAAGACTGCCGAAGAGCCGCTTAAAAACGCGCGTAACGCTGTGGCGGGGGCAATAAGAAATCTTGACCCGAAAGTTACCGAAAAACGGCGGGTTGAAATAATGTTTTATAACGTTAATTATGCGTCGGAAGGCGGTTTTAACACTCAGACAGAATGCGTTGACTTTTTGCGCGATAACGGGTTTAAGGTTCATCCGTTTTTACGCGTCTGCAAAGATATAAACGAGGTTATGTCTGCCATAAATGAAATTAAAAACACGAGAAAATCTCTTGATATTTTAACTGACGGCGCGGTGGTAAAAGTAAACGAGTTTTCGCGTAGAAAAGAAATGGGCAGTACCGATAAATTTCCGCGTTGGGCTATCGCGTTTAAGTTCGAGGCGGAAGAGATTACGACTATTCTTAAAGACGTAATATGGCAGGTCGGGAGAACGGGTAAACTTACTCCGCTCGGAATTTTGGAGCCGACTTTTCTTGCGGGGGCTACGGTTAAGAAAGCAACGTTGAATAACTACGGCGACGTAATTCGTAAAAAAGTAAAAATAGGCGCGCGTGTTTTAGTTCGCCGTAGTAACGAAGTTATTCCGGAAATTCTCGGCACGACCGAAGTGTTTGACGATTGCATAGACGTTGTTAAGCCGGAAAAATGTCCCTATTGCGGCACGACTCTCGTTGAAACGGGAGCAAATCTTTTTTGCCCGAACAAACGTTGTAAACCTCGGGTTATCGCTAAACTTGCTAATTTCGCGTGCAAAAACGGAATGAACGTCGAGGGGTTTTCGGAGCAAACCGCTTTGCTTTTATACGACGCTTTCGGGGTGGAAAACGCAAGCGATTTGTATAGGCTTAAAAGAGAAGAATTATTGTCGCTCGAAGGGTTTAAGGACGCAAAAACTGATAATCTCTACGGTGCGTTGCAACGCTCCAAAAACGTTAATCTTGCTAACTTTATTTTCGCGCTCGGAATAGACAACGTTGGTAAAAAAACCGCTTCCGATTTGGCTAAAAATTTTAAAAGTTTACGAGCGTTGATGTCTGCCGATAAAGAAACGCTTATTTCTCTCGGAGATATCGGTGAAATTACAGCCGATTGCATAACGGGTTACTTTAACGACGAAAGCAATTTGAACGAAATAAACGCTCTTTTGTCTCTCGGTATAACGGTCGTTTACTCCGAAGAGGCAAAGGGCAACGTTTTTGCAGGCGAAAAGTTCGTTTTGACCGGTACGCTTAGCGATTATAAGCGTGATGAAGCCGCAAAAATCATAGAAAGTCTCGGAGGAGAAGTGCTTTCTTCCGTTTCTAAAAACGTAACGGTCGTTCTTGCCGGAGAAAACGCGGGGAGTAAACTCGATAAAGCGCGCGCGTTGAATATAAAAATAATGGACGAAGAAACGTTTAAATCGCTTGTAAAGAGTTGATTAAAAATAAGTTATGTGATAAAATATATTATCAATAACGGACTTGCGGAGTGATTTTATGTTAAGTATGACCGGCTACGGCAAAGCGGAATATTCGGACGGGAACGTTACGCTCACAGCGGAAATTAAATCCGTAAACAACAGACAATTCGATTTTAACGCTAAAATGCCGCGCGTTTTCATTGCGTTTGAAGACACGTTAAGAAAAACCGTAGCAAAATATATATCGCGCGGTCGGGTTGATTTGTTTATAAATTTTACCGACTTACGGGTCAGACCCGCTTCCGTAAACGTTAATCTCGAAAAAGCCGCAGGCTATTACGCAGCCGCTCAAAAAATAGCGGAAAGGCTTTCCGTTCCGAACGACGTTACCGTTTCTTCGATTATAAGAATGCCAGACGTTATTGCGGACGACGGCAACGTTGATTATTCGGATTTGGAAGGAACTCTCGTCTGCGTTGTTTCGGAAGTCTGCGAAAGGTTTAACGCTATGCGTAAAACCGAGGGCGAAAAACTTTGCGCCGATATGCTTTCGAGAGTAACCGAGATAGAGGATATTGTGGGTAAAATTAAACACGTTGCGCCGTCCGTAACAGAAAATTACAGAGAAAAACTCAAATCGCGTATGCGTGAAATTTTAGGCGACGTAAAATACGACGAGGCAAGATTTTTGTCCGAGGCGGCTTTTTATGCCGATAAAGTTAATATTGACGAAGAGATTACAAGACTTTTTTCGCACGTTGCGCAGTTCCGCGAAATAGCGAAAACCGAACGCACGGGTAAAAAGTTAGATTTTTTGATGCAAGAATTCAACAGAGAAGCCAACACGATATGCTCTAAATCAAACGACGTAACGATTACGGGCTACGCGCTTTCGCTTAAAAACGAAATCGAAAAAGTCAGAGAACAGGTACAAAACGTAGAGTGATATGAAAAACGTGCTTTTTGTTATATCCGGACCCTCCGGAGTCGGCAAGGGAACGATTGCTAAAAAAATCGTCGAAAGAAACGACAACGTAAAACTCAGCGTTTCATGTACCACGAGAGCGCCGCGGCGGGGAGAAGTGGACGGTAAGGACTACTTTTTCATTACCAAAGAGGCGTTTGAGAACAAAATCGCCGCAAACGGATTTTTGGAATATTCTAACCACTTCGATAACTATTACGGCACGCCGAAAGACTTTGTAAACGAAAAGTTAAAGACTAACGACGTTTTGCTTGAAATCGACGTAAACGGCGGACTTGCGGTAAAAAAGAATTTTAACGAGGCTGTTCTCATTATGATATTGCCGCCGTCTTTAGCCGAGGTTAAGCGCAGGCTTGAAAAACGCCATACCGAAAGCGAAGAGTTGATTTTAAGGCGAATGGACAGAATTTCTTACGAAATAAGCAAAAAAGACCTTTATGATTATACGGTTGTAAACGACGACCTCGAAAGAGCGGTCGAAGAGGTCGAAAAAATATTGAATAACAAAAAAAACGGGTAAAATTCCGTAAAAACTTAAAGTAAAAGGAGAATAAATTATGATACATAAACCGCCGATCGACGATCTTGCAGACAAAATAGGTTCTAAATACGCATTATGCGTAGTTGCCAGCAAACGTGCGAGACAACTGATGGAACAAGCGCAAAATCAAGGATACACCGAACTTCCCGATAACGAAAAACCTCTTTCGGTTGCCGCGCAGGAAATTTACGACGGAAAACTTATCGCGACCAACGACTGATCGAAGTGTTCACCTTTCGGGGTGAACACGTTTTATTTATGTACGCCGACGTAATTGTTGATATTGCCGCATCCGAAACGGATAAAATATTCGAATACCGCTTTGCCGACCGTAATGTAGTTGCGGGCAGCAGGGTTGTCGTGCCGTTCGGAAAAACGTATATCGAAGGCGTTGTTATTCGTGTAAAGGAAACGTGCGAAATTTCTCCCGAGCGAGTAAAAAACATAACTCGCCTTATCGAAGAAACGCCCGCGCTTACTCCTGAAACGCTTGAACTTTGCGAATACGTGGCTAAAAAATATTACGTGCCGAAAGCGATAGCGTTACGTCTTTTTTTGCCTGTCGAAATGAGAAAGGGTAAGGTAAAGGAAAAATATACCGAACTCGTTTTCGTTAAAGACGGCGTGAATATCGAGGAGGCATGCGCCACTCTTTCCAAAACCGCAATAAAACAAAAAGAAATACTTAAGTTTTTATCGGAAAACGGTACGAGCGTTTTATCTGCCGTTAATTCGCAATTCGGCGGACAAGCCGTCAAATCTCTTATAACGAAAGGTTTTTTGGAGACGGTTAAAGAAAAATATTATCGCTCTCCGTATAAAAACTTATCTTCGGATAGAGGAAGCGTAACTCTTACCACAGCTCAAAATCACGCGGTGTACTCCGTAGAGCACGGCGGTAAGTCCGTCAGTCTTATACACGGCGTAACCGGCTCGGGCAAAACCGAGGTATACCTCGAACTTATCGACAGAACCATTCAAAGCGGTAAAACCGCTATATTTCTTGTACCGGAAATCGCGCTTACCCCACAAACTTTCAGACAACTTCGCGCAAGATTCGGCGACAGCGCGGCTATTTTACATAGCGGTTTATCGGCAGGAGAGCGATTCGACGAATGGTGGAGACTCAGAAACGGCGACGCTAAAATCGCCGTAGGCGCACGTAGCGCGATTTTCGCCCCGCTTGAAAACCTTGGGTTGATCGTTATCGACGAAGAACACGACGGAAGTTATACGAGCGAGTCGAGTCCGAGATATTCCACGTTAGAGGTGGCGTTAAAACGGGCGGAACTTAACGGTGCAAAACTTGTTCTCGGCAGTGCGACGCCATCGATCGACACGTACCTTAAGGCAGTAAACGGCGAATATAATCTTATAGAACTCCCCGACCGTATAAACGCAAAACCTTTACCTGAAATTGAAATCGTCGATATGAGAAAAGAAGTGAGAAGAGGCAACAATTCTCCGTTTTCTTCCGCGCTTTTATCCGAACTCGAAGAGTGCCTTAAAAGCGGCAATCAGGCGATGATATTCTTAAATCAACGCGGGTATTCAAAAACCGTAATTTGCACCGAGTGCGGACACGTTGAAAAGTGCGATTTTTGCGACGTTTCGCTTACCTATCATAAAGAGGACGACGCGCTTTTGTGTCATTATTGCGGAGCGAAATACAAAATGGTTACGGCGTGTACCGAATGCGGCAGTCCGTATATCAGATATGGCGGCGTCGGCACGGAAAGAGTTGTTTCGGAACTGAAAAAACTTTTTCCCGCGGCAAAAGTTCTCCGTATGGACAGAGATACGACGAAAAACAAAGACGGACACGTAAAGATTTTGGAGGAATTTTCTTCTCGCGGGGCAGATATATTAGTCGGAACGCAAATGATTGCAAAGGGACACGATTTTCCCGCGGTAACGCTTGTCGGTATTCTCGACGCGGATATGAGTTTGCATTTTTCCGATTACAGAAGCGGCGAAAGAACGTTTCAACTTTTAACGCAGGTTTCGGGTCGTGCCGGTCGTGCGGACGTAGCGGGTAAAGTAGTATTGCAAACGTATTCTCCCGATAACGAAGTTCTTTCTTTTGCGGTCAACTACGATTATAAAGGTTTTTTCGAAAGAGAAATTTCTATAAGAAAGGCAACAGGTTTTCCGCCGTTTACAAAGATAGTGAGAGTGCTTATAAGCGGAGAGGACGAACAAAAATCGCTTGCGGCGACCGAAAGCGTATACAAAGAATTAAATATGCTTTATAACGAGAGAAAGAAGGATTTTGTATTTTTCGGTTGTATGAAAGCGCCTCTTAAAAAATTGCAGAATAAGTACCGTTATCAGGTTCTTATGAGATTATGCGACGAAAGCGGCGAACTTACCGATACAGTGTACTCCGTTATAAATAAATACGATAAAGGCAGCGTTTCGGTCTACATAGAGGTAAACCCTAACAACCTTTCTTAAACCGAATTTATAAAGCGATAATATTTTAACGCATAGGTGAAAAATGGCATTAAGAAACATTATACAAATCGGAGACCCGACTTTAAGAAAAAAAAGTTTTGAGGTAACCGATTTCGGTGAAAAAACCGCACAACTTTTAGACGATATGAAAGAAACGCTCGACAAAGCGGACGGCGTGGGGCTGGCTGCCCCGCAAATAGGCGTTCTTCGTCGTATTTTTATAGTAAATATTGACGATAAGTTATACGAATGTATAAATCCCGTAATGGTTTCTTCAAGCGGCAAGCAAATCGGTGAAGAAGGTTGTCTGTCCGTTCGCGGCAGACAGGGCACCGTCGAGCGCCCGATGAACGTAACTTTTAAAGCGTTTAACAGAAAGGGTAAGCCTTTTACCGTTAAAGCGAGCGGTTTTTTAGCGAGAGCCTTTTGTCATGAAAACGACCATTTAGACGGCGTTTTATACGTAGATAAAGCGATTAAGACGGAAGACGAAAAATGATAAGTGTCGTTTTTATGGGGACGCCGGATTTTGCGGTTCCGTCGTTTGAAAAACTGTTCGATATAAACGGTGTAAAGGTCGTTGCCGCCGTTACCAACAAGGATAAAGAAGTCGGGAGAAAACACGTTTTAACGCCGCCGCCCGTTAAGGTAAAAGCGGTAGAGCGCGGCGTTCCCGTTTATCAATACGATAAAATCAGAAAAGAAGGCGTAGACGACTTAAAAGCACTTAAGCCCGACGTAATAATAACGTGCGCATTCGGTCAGATTTTATCCCAGGAAATAATAGATATACCGAAGTTCGGAGTGATTAACGTGCACGCTTCGCTTTTACCGTTATACCGCGGCGCTTCTCCGATAAACTACGCTATTTTAAACGGAGAAAAAAAGACCGGCGTAACGATCATGCGTACAGATGCGGGAATAGATACGGGCGATATATTAACGCAAAGCGAAACGGAAATCGGAGAAAACGAAACTGCCGGCGAATTATTTGAAAGACTTTCCGTTATGGGAGCGGAACTTTTATTTAAAACTTTTGATTCCATAATAGACGGAACCGCCGTTTACGTTAAACAGGATGGCGCGAAAGCGTCCTTTACCAAAATGATAAAGAAAGAGGATGCAAAACTCGATTTTAACGAAAGTGCGATTAAAAACTTTAATCGTGTACGGGCGTTTAATCCGGCACCGGTAGCGTACGCTTTTATGGACGGAGTAAAATATAAGTTTTTCACCGTTCGCCCTTTGTGTGGCGAACACGGAACTCCGGGAGAAGTATCTGCAACAACACAGTCGCTCATTATAGGTTGTAACGGCGGAGCGATTGAAGTTATCGAATTGCAAAAAGAAGGCGGAAAAAGGTTAAACGTTAAAGAGTTTTTAAAAGGAAACAAATTTGTCGAAGGGAGTATTTTCTCCTGATGGTAAACACTTTTTACGATTGTTACGTTATTCTTAACAAAGTCTACGGAGAAAAGGCTTTTATTAAGCAAGCGATTACCGATACGCCTATAGAAGAAAAAAACAGGGCGGTTACCACTAAAATATGTTACGGCGTTTTGGATAAAGACATAACGCTTTCCTATTATATAAAATATCTTGCGCCGAAATCGCCTAAACTTGCAGTCAGAACGATTCTTAAAATCGCGACTTATTCAATAAAATTTCTCGGTAAAAAGCCTTACGCCGTTACCGATGCAGCCGTAGAACTTACTAAAAAACTCGGTAAAGGCGGCGCGAGCGGTTTTGTAAACGCTTTTCTACGAAAATTTATATCTGCGGATATTCCTTTGCCGAACGACAAACTACAAAAATTATCCGTAGAGTATTCTTATCCCGAATTCGTCATTAAAGACCTTATAAAAACATTCGGTAAAGAGCGGACGGAGCGCATTGCCGCAAGCGAAGTTCATAACACGACTGTTGCGTTTTATGAAAAAAACGGCGAGGAATATTTAAAAGACAGAAAGTTCGATTACGAAAAAACGCCGTTCGTAAACGTGTATAACGTTAAAAATTTTGTTCGTAACGCAGATTATGACGCTGGCGTTTACACTTATCAGTCTATAGGTTCCATTGCGATATGCGAGGCGGTATCGGGCGGGAAAAATTTGCTCGATTGCTGCGCCGCGCCAGGCGGCAAAACCGTAAGACTTTCGCATAAATTCGATTTTGTTACCGCGTGGGACATATATCCGCATAGGGTTGAACTTATAAAAGATTACGTTAAACGGATGAAGCGGGAAAACGTAATCGCAGAAGTTTGCGACGCGAAAGTTTTTAATCCTTTGTATGAAAAGAGTTTCGACGCGGTACTTTGCGACGCGCCGTGTAGCGGCACGGGCGTGATGAGCGATAACCCCGATATAAAATTAAACAGAGAAGAAAGCGACGTTTTAAAACTTATTGAAGAGCAGAAATCGATTTTAAATACCGTTTGCAGATACGTTAAGGAAAACGGATTTTTGTACTATTCTACTTGCTCAATAATGAGCGTGGAAAATTACGGCGTAATAAAAGAGTTTTTGGCGGACCACACGGAATACGAACTTGTTGCGACGGACAGCCCGCTTCCTCATGAAAAAATTGACAAAACGTTGCAATTTTTGCCGGACATATCCGGCGGATGCGGATTTTATTTTGCGAAATTAAAAAGGAAACACGTCTGAAATTGAAAGAGAGTTTACTCGGATTTTCCCTTGATGAATTGAAAAAAACGTTTTCAGATAAGTACGGCGAAAAAACTTATCGCGCGGGACAAGTTTTTACCGCGCTCAACGGCGGTTTGGGTTTTTCGGAAATGACAAACCTATCGTTATCGTTACGTAAGGCGCTTGAAAACGACTATTCTGCGGTTCCCGTTAAAATAATAGAAACGCTTAAATCTAAAGAAGACGGAACGGAAAAATTTTTGTTTTTACTCGATGACGGCAACGTAATCGAAGGCGTTTTGATGCGATACGAGTACGGCGCGACGCTTTGCGTTTCCACACAGGTCGGGTGCAGAATGAATTGCGCTTTTTGCGCGTCGGGTCTCGAAGGACTTATAAGAAACCTCACTTCGGCGGAAATACTCGGAGAAGTGGTTGCTGTAAATAAATATCTCGGCGGCGGACTTAAAGATAAACGCGCGGTAACGAACGTAGTTTTAATGGGTAGCGGAGAACCACTTGATAATTACGACAACGTAATAAGGTTTTTACGTCTTTTGTCTTGCGCCGACGGGCTTAATATAAGCGCGAGAAACGTAAGTCTTTCTACGTCGGGAATAGTTCCTAAAATGTACGAACTCGCAAAAGAAGGTTTGCCGGTTAACCTTACCGTTTCGCTTCATTCACCGTTTGACGAAGAGCGAAAAGAGATAATGCCTATAGCGAAAGTCTATTCTATTAAGCAGATTTTAGACGCTTGCTCGGCATATTTTGACGCAACGGGAAGAAGATACATATTCGAATACGTGCTTATAGCCGGCAAAAACGACGGGGAGCGGCACTCGCGCAAACTTATAGAGTTGTTAAAGGGCAGACCTTGCCACGTAAATATAATAAGGCTAAACGAGGTTAAAGAAAGGACGCTCGTCGCGGCGACGGATAAAGCCGCGTACAGGTTTGCGGCATCACTCGAAAAGGCGGGAATTTCCGCTACCGTACGAAGAAGAATGGGTGCGGACATTGACGGAGCCTGCGGACAGCTAAGAAGAAGATATTTAGGACTTGACGGTAAAAGCGAAATAAAAAACGGATAAACGGAGGAAAAGTTAATGAATAAAATACTTATTGCACCGTCGATACTTTCGGCGGACTTTTCTCGAATAGGAGAAGAGATAAAAAACGTAACCGAATGCGGTGCCGACGTAATACATTTGGACGTTATGGACGGTAATTTCGTTAAAAATATAACCTTCGGTCCGAAATTCGTAAAAGATTCGAGAAAATATTCCCAAGCGATTTTCGACGCGCATCTTATGATAGAAAGTCCGTGGAAATATATCGAAAAGTTTGCCGAAGCGGGTTCCGATATTATAACCGTTCATTACGAAGCGTGCAGAGAAAGACTTTCGGATACGCTTAAGGCGATAAAATCGCTCGGCGTTAAGTGCGGCGCGGCTATTAACCCCGATACGGACGTTTCGGTACTTGAAAACGTTGCGGAAGATTGCGATATGTTTTTGCTTATGAGCGTTTTTCCGGGGTTCGGTGGGCAAAAGTTTATTCCCGAAACGATTGAAAAGCTAAAACTCGCTTCTCGGCTTATCGGGCGGACGGGAAAAGAAATATTGCTTGAAATCGACGGAGGAATTACTGCTGAGAACGTGTCGCACGTTAAAAATGCGGGCGCAAATGTTATCGTCGCGGGGAGCACGGTGTTTAAAGAGGTCGATAAAAGGGCGATAATAGAGAGACTGCGCAATTCCTAACTCTTTTGCGTTTTCTTGCACTAACGGGCAAATCGGCGCGTATACATAATATAAAGAGGTGTGTATATGAGAATATGTTGCATTAAACCGCCCGCGGTGATACGTAAGATATTAAAGTTTTGTTTTTTCGGTTTTAAGAAAAACAAAAAAGACGCCTTATAAACGAAAAAGGTCGCAAATTATGCGACCTTTTGAATTGTAACGATTTTTTATACCATTTCGACAACGGTTTCGGTGTATTTTCCGGTAGATTTATAGTTTTCGGAAAGAGTTTTGAATGTGTCGGGTACGTTTTCATACGAACAAACGTTAGGTTTAACGAACGACAGGTTAATGGCTTTATTTATCAAAAGATTTATCGCAGTGCCCGTATTGCCGTAGCCGTGGTTTAAACACCTTATGTCGAGTTGTTTCTTAATCGCTTGATTAAGACTGACTGAATTGCTTTTAAGCGAAACGCCCGTAAGAGCGACGTCCGCTCCGAAAGAAGCAAGCGAAAATGCTCTTGTAGCGGGGATACCGGATTCGTTTACGTAGATAACTTTTTCAGCCATTCTGCCGCCGGTGATAGAGGCAACTTCTTTAATAACGTTGTCTTTTTCGCCGAGAACGTAATATATGCCGGAATTTTTCGCTTTTTCCGCGCTTTCATCGTCTGAAGTGATAAGAATGGGGACAGCCGAATAATAAATAAGGAGTTGCGACAAAATTATGCCGAAACTGTTACCGCCGATAACCGCAACGTAATCGCCTTTTTGCACGTTGAGTTTATCTACCGCGTTAATCGCGAGAGAAATTTGATTTATAAAGAGCGCGTCTAAATCCGAAACCGTTTCGGGAAGGACGAAAACCTTTTCCGAGGGAGCGGAAACGAAATCTCTTAAAAATCCGTTGTAATTTTCGCCCGCAACGCGCATTTCGGAACATTCTTTTTTATTGCCGTTAAGGCAGTTATAACATTCGCCGCATTCGCGATTCGGTTCTACGTAAACGCGCATGCCTTTTTTAAGGTCGAAAAGATTAGGCTCAGCCTCGCTGACTACGCCTATTCCGCTTTCGCCGAGAACGACTTTTTCGGATTCGAGTTCGCCGTCGTATCTTAACAAATCGTTTAAGGTGATGAGAGTTTTGGTTATTTTGATTTTAGGAGAAACAGCCCAAGAAACGGGTTCGGTTACTTCCCGCTCTTCTAAAACTTTTTCTCCGGTCAATACCCAGCCTTTCATAAACATCTCCGACTCGCTTATCGCAAGTTTAATACATTATATTATAAAAGCGTCCGAAAAGCAAGTAAATAAAAAACAAAAAATATAAATAGAACTTAACGAACGGATAATTAAAAGTTTTTGAATTATTTGTCGATACGCGCGTTTTATACTTGACACAACTCATAAAATATAATATAATTACCGAGTAAATTAGTTTTTGAGGTGTTTTATGAAACAGGGTATTCATCCGGATTATCATGAAGTAACCGTAGTTTGCGCTTGCGGTGAAACTTTTAAAACCGGTTCCACTAAAAAAGGCGATACTATAAAGGTTGATATTTGCAGCAAATGTCATCCTTTCTTTACCGGTAAGCAGAAATTGGTTGACACCGGCGGCCGTGTTGATAAGTTCAACAAGAGATATGGCAAAGCAAAATAATCGCTATATTTAAAACGGCTTTAAGGGTAGGTTCTACACTTAAAGCCCTTTTTTTTAAATCTATGAAAGAAAAAAGAAAGAAAGAGAAGAGGGTTTCGATAGGCGGTCAGGCGGTTTTAGAAGGCGTTATGATGCGTGGCGCACGCTCGATGGCAACGGCTGTTCGCGATGAGAGCGGTAAGATTCGAGTTGAAACCAAAAGACTGAAAGACGTAAACAAACGGTGTCTTTTTTTAAGGCTCCCGATTGTCCGCGGCGTCGTTTCCTTTATTTCGTCCTTGTTCGGCGGTACTGCCGTTTTGATGAGAAGCGCGGAGGTTTTCGGGGAGGGCGAGCCGACTAAGTTTGAAAAGTGGCTTTCCGAAAAACTCAAAGTAAACGTAATGAACGTCGTCGGGGCGATTTCGCTCGTAGTCGGTCTTGCTCTTGCGATATTTTTGTTTATGTGGCTTCCGCAAACGCTTCGCGGCGTGCTTGAAAGTGCTTTTAACACGACTTTCGGCATTTGGGCTAAAAATTTTATCGAAGGCGGCGTTAAACTTCTCGTTTTTATATTGTATATAGTTTTTTGTTCGTTTTTCAAAGACATTAAAAGAACGTTTATGTATCACGGAGCGGAACATAAAACTATTTCTTGCTACGAAAAAGGTTTACCTCTCACGCCAGAAAACGCAAAAACATGTTCTCGCGTGCACGATAGGTGCGGAACGACTTTCATAGTTTTCGTAATGGTTATAAGCATAATCGTTTTCGCGTGTTTTGAATCTCTCGTCGGCGTATCTATTACCGGCGCGCCGAGATTACTTTGTAAAATCGCTTTACTTCCTCTCGTTGCGGGGCTTTCTTACGAACTTTTAAAAGGACTTTCAAAAACGACGTGTTTTGTTTTTTATCCTCTTAAATTACCTGGTCTTTTGCTTCAAAGAATAACGACGAGAGAGCCTGACGAAAAAATGCTCGAAGTCGCTATAACTGCTTTCAATAAAGTTCTCGAAATGGATGCGGACGAAACCGTACCCGAGGTTAAATTTGCCGTTCCCGAAAAACGGAACGTGCTTACCAAAAGGGTGAGCGACACACTTTCCGATAACGGAATTACCGAAAAGGCGGAATCGGAGTGGATTGTTTCAATCGCACTCGGAATAAAAAGAGACGAGGTGTATTCGGACGATCTCGTTTCGGCGGAAAAAGTCGAAAAGGTAAACGAAATCGTTGCGCAAAGAATTACCGGCAGACCTTTGTGGTATTGTATAGGCGACACCGACTTTTACGGTTTTACAATAAAAGTGGACGAAAGAGTGCTTATACCGAGACCCGAAACGGAAATTCTTGTTGATACGGCTTTAAAATATATAGATAGCGGAAAAACGGTGCTTGATTTATGCACAGGGAGCGGCGCCGTCGCTATAGCCGTGCAAAAGAAAACGGGTGCGAGAGTGTCCGCCACGGACGTAAGCGATAAAGCGATAGAACTTGCAAAAGAAAACGCCGCGTTAAACGGCGCCAAAATAGAATTTGTTACGGGCGATTTGTTTGCCGCGGTTAAAGGTCGCAAATTTGACGTTATTTTAACTAATCCGCCGTATATAAAAAGCGCGGACATAGAGACTTTACAAACGGAAGTAAAAGACTTTGAACCGAAACTCGCGCTTGACGGCGGAGAAGACGGACTTGATTTTTACAAAAGAATTTTTGCCGAAGCGCAAAATTACTTAAACGCGAGCGGCGTTATTATCGCCGAATGCGGCGCGGGTCAAGCGGAAGAAATAAAACGAATTGCGGCGGGTAAATTTTTGGTTTCTGCAGTAAAAGACTACGAAAATATCGATAGAATAATTGTGGCGGTGCCTAATGTTTAAAAAACTTGATAAAATGCTCGAAAGATACGAAAAATTAAACGCGCTCGTAGGAGATGCGGACGTTATTTCGAGAATGGACGAATGGAAAGCGTATACCAAAGAACTTGCGGATATGTCCGAAACGGTTGAAAAATACGCCGAATACAAAAAAACTAAAAAAGAACTCGACGATCTCGAAACGATGGCTCCGACGGAAACGGATAAAGAAATGAAAGCCCTAATGGAAGATGAGATCGTTTCGTACAAAAGCAAACTTGAAAAAATATCCGAAGAACTCAGAATTCTTTTATTGCCTAAAGATCCCGACGACGATAAAAACGTAATTATGGAAATAAGGGCTGGCGCCGGCGGAGAAGAGGCAAGTTTGTTTGCATACGAGTTGTATCGTATGTACGTAAAGTATGCTGAAAGAAACAGGTGGAAAACCGAAGAAATCGATAATAACTCCACCGAACTCGGCGGAATAAAAGAGGTAGTGTTTTCCATAACCGGTAAATCGGCGTTCGGAAAGTTAAAATTCGAAAGCGGCGTGCACCGCGTTCAAAGAGTGCCGGAAACGGAATCTCAGGGCAGAGTTCACACGTCCACCGCGACAGTCGCAGTTCTTCCTGAGGCTACTGACGTAGAAGTAAATATAGACGAAAAAGATTTAAGGGTGGATACTTTACGGTCGTCTGGCGCGGGCGGTCAGCATATCAACAAAACGGAATCTTGCATCAGGCTTACTCATATACCTACCGGTATAGTGGTGCTTTGTCAGGACGAACGCTCTCAAACCAAAAATCGCGAAAAAGCGATGAAAGTTTTAAAAAGCAGACTATACGACTATTATCAATCGCAAGCAGATAAAGAATATTCGGAAAACAGAAGAAGTCAGGTCGGCACGGGCGACCGTTCAGAAAGAATAAGAACTTATAATTTTCCGCAAGGCAGAGTAACCGATCACAGGATAGGTTTAACGCTCCATTCGATAGATAATTTTATGATGGGCGACATAGATGAAATGGTAGAAGCCCTCGCCATAGCCGACAGAGAAAGCAAACTCGCCGCCGGCACGGACGAGGAATAAAAGGAGAATGTTATGTGTATTTCTAAAAGAGTGGCGAACATCGCCCCGTCTTTAACGCTTGAAATAACGGCAAAGGCGAAAAAACTTAAAAGCGAAGGCGTTTCGGTAATCGGTTTCGGTGCGGGCGAACCGGATTTTAACACACCGGACTATATAGTGGAAGCGGCAAAAAAAGCCCTCGATATAGGCTTTACCAAATATACGCCCGCTTCCGGTATGGCAGAACTTAAAGCCGCCGTATGCAAAAAATTCGAACAGGATAACGGATTGAAATATTTACCGGAACAAATCGTAATATCTTCCGGCGCGAAAAGTTCTCTTTTTCATGCAATCTCCGCACTCGTTGACGACGGGGACGAGGTGGTTTTGCCCGCTCCGTACTGGCTTACTTATCCGGAACTTATAGGGCTTGCGGGCGGCGTTACCGTTGCCGTTAATGCGGACGCTTCTACGGAATATAAGATGACCGCGGAAATGCTTGAAAGCGCGATAACCGACAAAACTAAACTCGTAATAATAAATTCTCCGAACAATCCTACCGGCGCGGTTTATAGCGAAAGCGAGTTAAAAGACCTTGCAAAGGTAATAGAGAAACACGGTTTATACGTTATTTCGGATGAAATATACGAAAAGTTGATTTACGACGGAGAAAAACATTATTCCATCGCCGCGGTAAACGACTATATGAAAGAGCATACGGTAGTGGTAAACGGAATGTCCAAGTCTTTTTCGATGACGGGGTGGCGTATAGGTTATCTTGCCGCGCCGATTAAAATCGCCAAAGCGATTTCTAATATGCAAAGCCATACCACGAGTAACGCGTGTTCTATCGCGCAATACGCATCCGTTGCCGCGCTTACGGATTCGCGCGGTAAAGACTTTATCGCTAATATGCAAAAAGTTTTCGACGAACGAAGAAAACTTATGGTAAGCACGCTTAAAAATATAGACGGAATAAAGGTTATAGAGCCGAAAGGCGCGTTTTACGTGTTTATAGACGTATCTGCTTTTTACGGAAAGACCTTTGAAGGCGAAGTTATAAACGGTTCGATGAGTTTTGCAAAATCCGCTTTAAAGCGCGGCGTTGCGCTTATCCCCGGCGTGGCTTTCGGAAGAGACGACTGTATAAGACTTTCTTATGCGATATCCGAAAAAGATATTATTGAAGGTCTGTCGAGAATAGAAAAATTCGTAAAGGAGATTAAATAATGATAGAGAAGAGCAAATATAACAACCTTTTAGAGGAAAAAATTTATTCTTACAGTTTGCAAGACGTTAAAGAGCCGCAACTTTTTCGCGACATTTTCGATTACGAAAGCATACCTAAAATAATATTTAACTCTCGTTTCGTGCCGATGGGCATGCCTGATGAAATCTGGATAACTGACACTACGTTCAGAGACGGTCAGCAGTCCACGTCTCCTTTTACGGTAAAACAAATAACAGACCTTTTCAAACTTATGTCGCGTCTCGGAGGTGAAAAGGGTATAGTTCGCCAATCGGAATTCTTTTTGTATTCCGAAAAAGACAGAAAGGCTGTAGAATCCTGCTTAAATCTCGGACTTAAATTCCCCGAGGTTACGAGTTGGATAAGGGCGAATAAAAACGACTTTCAACTCGTGAAACAGATGGGGCTTAAAGAAACGGGCGTTTTAACGAGTTGTTCCGATTACCATATTTTTAAGAAAATGAATTTAACGAGGCGGCAGGCTCTCGATAAATACCTCGGCATAGTAAAAGACGCGCTTGACGCCGGAGTTAAACCGAGATGCCATTTTGAGGATATTACCAGAGCGGATTTTTACGGTTTTGTAGTGCCGTTTGCGACCGAACTGATGAAACTTTCGAGAGAAAGCGGCGTTCCGATAAAAATCAGGGCATGCGATACGATGGGCTTTGGCGTAAACTTTATGGGTGCGGCAATGCCGAGGAGCGTTGCGGGAATTATTTACGGCTTAAAACATTATGCCGAAGTGCCGAGCGAAATGCTTGAATGGCACGGACATAACGATTTTTATAAAGTCGTTACGAACGCGACGTCTGCATGGATATACGGTTGCTCTGCAGTCAATTGTTCTCTTCTCGGTATAGGCGAAAGAACCGGTAATTGTCCGCTCGAAGCAATGGCAATCGAATACGCTTCTCTTCGTGGCACTAACGACGGTATGGATTATACCGCCATTACCGACATAGCGGAGTATTTCGAAAAAGAAATAGGCTACGTTATTCCGCCGAGAACACCTTTTGTCGGCAGAAGTTTTAACTCCACCCGTGCGGGCATTCACGCGGACGGCATACTTAAAGACGAAGAAATTTATAATATTTTCGATACGAACAAAATTCTTAACAGACCGCTTCACGTTGCGATAAACAACAACAGCGGCGCGGCGGGAATAGCGTACTGGATAAACGGATATTACGAGTTACCCGAGGAACACAGAATAGATAAATCTCATCCCATAGTCGCGCAAATGAAGGCGCTTGTGGATGCCGAATACGCCGAGGGCAGGTGCAGCGTTATGGGCGACGACGAACTTGACGGCATGTTGATGGCTTGCGATAAGAATTTACATAAAAAATTATTGATTTACGCCGAATAATTTTAAAAAACCTATTGTAATTTATCGAAAAGTATTATAAAATAGAATTACCAAAATAAATAGACGGAGGCAAATAATGAAAATCATTTACGGACTCAAAGGAACAGGCAAAACGAAAAAAATTATCGATTGCGCCAACTCTGCGGTGGAAACGGCTAAAGGACACGTGGTTTTTATAACCGATAACAGCAGATGTTCCATCGACCTCAAAATTCAAATAAGATTTCTTAACGTTACGGGCTTTGCAATAGAAGGCGAAGACGGATTCAGGGGCTTTTTGAAAGGCATAGTTGCCGCAAACGGAGATAACGAGTATATATTCGTGGACGGCGTTACCAGAATTACGGGTAAACCCCTTAAAGAATTGAAATCCATATTCGAAGCGGCTGAAATGCTTGAAAAAGAATATGGCGTTAAATTTACTTTCACCTGTAGCGCAAATAAAGAAGATTTGCCCGAATTTATATTAAAGCACGCCGAATAGTTGCTTTTTATAGAGTAAATAGTGTAAAATTATAGTCGAAGTTTTATCTTCGGCTATATTTTTATTTGCGTAAAAAGATATTTTCGATATTGTTTAAATGCGGGTGATAAAACGCCCGTAAAGTTAAGGTGTTTATATGAAGTTTTTAAGCACGAGAGGTAAAGATTTTGCATCAAACGCGGCGGAGGCTATCGTCAAAGGTCTTGCCGTTGACGGCGGACTTTACGTTCCGGAAACATTTCCCGATTTATCGGAAAAAGTTAAGGACATGTTAGACGTTTCGTATGCGGAACGGGCGCAAACCGTAATAGGTTCGTTTTTAACCGAGTACGACAAAACGGAACTTTTAAAAGCGTGTGAAAGCGCGTATTCTCGTTTTGACGAAAACGACCCCGCGCCGATTGTAAGACTTGACGAAGACTTTTACGTGGAAGAGTTGTTTCACGGTCCGACTTTGGCGTTTAAGGACGTTGCTCTTACGCTTTTGCCGTATTTATTGAGAACAGGCGCGGATATAGCGGGCGTTAAAGACGAAATTCTGATACTCGTTGCGACGAGCGGAGATACAGGTAAAGCCGCGCTTGAAGGTTTTAAAAACGCAAAAGGTATTAAAATCTGCGTTTTTTATCCCACGGGCGGCGTAAGCGATATGCAAAAAAAGCAAATGTCCACGCAGGACGGCGATAACGTGATGGTTTATGCCGTTAAAGGTAATTTCGACGATTGCCAGACCGCGGTTAAAAAGATTTTTTCCGATAAACAGACCGAAGCGGAGTTGAAAAACAAAGGCGTTGTTTTATCGAGTGCAAATTCCATAAATTTCGGCAGGTTAGTACCGCAAATAGTATATTATTTTTCGGCTTATTGCGACCTTGTTTCTTCGGGAGAGATTAACCTTGGCGATGAAGTAAACTTTTGCGTTCCTACCGGCAATTTCGGTAATATTCTTGCCGGATATTATGCAAAAAAAATGGGACTTCCCGTCGGTAAACTTATTTGTGCGTCTAATCAAAACAACGTGCTTACCGAGTTTTTTACAAGCGGCGATTACGACGCTAACCGAGAATTTTTTAAAACTTCTTCACCTTCTATGGATATACTCGTTTCGAGTAATCTTGAAAGGCTTATCTTTGAACTTTCGGGGCGCGACGCCGCTTTTACTGCCGAGCGAATGGAAGAACTTAAAAAGAACGGAAAATATTCAGTGTCGGATAAAGAGAAAAAGTCAATGGACGTTTTATTTAAAGCGGGCTACGGCGACGAAAGCGAATGCGCCGAAACGATTTTTAACGTTTTCGAAGAATACGGATACGTTCTCGACACGCATACGGCGGTTGCAGTAAAAACTTTTTACGATTTTCGCCATGAGTTGGAAGGTAAAACTGTTGTGCTGTCCACGGCAAGCCCTTATAAATTTCCTCAAAGCGTTTTGTCGGCGATTACCGGTAAAAAGACGAGCGACGCGTTTAAGGCGGCGAGAGAACTTAATTCCGTTACCGCGGCGGAAATACCGCAGGGAATTATAGAACTCGAAAATAAAAAAGTACGTTTCAACGAAATTATAGATAAAAAAGACGTTTTTGAAGCGATTAAAACTTTTGTTTCGGAATAATTTAAAGGTTGATTCAATGGAGAACTGTTAATATGGAAGAAAAAAAAGTGTTGTTCAGCGCAATACAACCGAGCGGAATACTTACGATAGGGAATTATCTCGGTGCGCTTAAAAACTTTAAAATGTTGCAAGACGAGTACGCCGGTATTTTTGCTCTTGCAGATTTACATACGCTTACCGTGCGGCAGGATCCGGCTGTTTTAAGAAACAATTCTTACGAACTTGCTGCGTTGTATCTTGCTTGCGGTATAGACCCCGAAAAGTCGGTTTTATTTGCGCAATCGCACGTACCCGCGCATTGTGAACTAACCTGGATTTTGAATACGGTTTCATATCCCGGAGAACTCACGAGAATGACGCAGTTTAAAGATAAAAGCCTGAAACACGAAGATAACGTAAATATGGGGCTTATGGACTATCCCGTGCTTATGGCAGCGGATATTTTGCTTTATCAGACTGAACTCGTGCCGGTGGGGGCGGACCAAAAGCAACACCTTGAACTTTCGAGAGATCTTGCGATAAGGTTTAATAACCGCTACGGAGAAGTTTTTAAAATCCCGGACGGATATATACCGAAAACCGCTTCGAGGGTAATGAGTTTAGCAGAACCTGACAGAAAAATGAGCAAGTCCGACGCTAACCTTAACGCTTTTATTTCAATGAACGATGACGAAGCCACGATTGTAAGAAAATTCAAGCGTGCGGTAACTGACAGCGGTAATGAAATCAAATATTCGCCCGACAAGCCCGGAATCTCTAATCTTTTAACGATTTACGCCGCTTTCACGGGTAAAACGATAGAGGACGCCGAAAAAGAATTCGAAGGCAAAATGTACGGAGAGTTTAAGATAAAAGTCGGCGAGGCGGTTGCCGCCGTTATCGAGCCTATTAGGCAAGAGAAGATTAAGATTTTATCCGATAAAGGTTATATAGACGACGTTTTAAAAAGCGGCGCGGAAAAAGCCGAAAGACTTGCGTATAAAACTCTTTCAAAGGTATATAAAAAAGTCGGATTGTTGCCGAGAAAAAGGGGATAAAGTATGTTCGGCTACGTTAAGACCGACATGCCAAACATGTACGTTAAAGACACCGTTTTATATAAAGCGATGTATTGCGGTTTATGTAAGAGCATCGGTAAACAATGCGGTTTAAGATGCAGGTTTCTATTAAATTACGATCTTGCGTTTTTATCTGCGTTAATGCACAACGTTCTCGGCAAAGACGTCTGCGTGGAAAAACGCCGTTGCATTATTCATCCGATAATCAAGAGACCGATGGCAGGGATCACGGATTTGTCCGAAAGAATTGCCGCGCTTAACGTAATTTTGGCGTATTATAAACTGTGCGACGACGTAGCGGATGATAAAAAGGGACGTTTAGCGCGTTCACTTATAAAAAAAGGATACAAAAGAGCGTTAAAAAAAGAACCTTTGCTTGACGGTCTCGTAAAAAAAGAATATGATACGCTCCGTGCACTCGAGAAAGAAAAATGCGACAGTGTGGACAGAGTTTCCGACTGCTTTGCAAATATAGTTTCCGGGTGCGTAAAAATAATCGCGGGGGATCGTGCGGAAGAAAATCTTTTAACGCTTTCGTATAACGTCGGCAAATGGATATATTTAATCGACGCGATAGACGATTACGATAAAGACGTTAAAAAGAAAAATTACAACGTTTTTGCGGCAATGCATTCGGATGTAAAAACCAAACGCGAACTTTTAAATTTTTACGGCAAAGAAATTACGGAAATTTTTTACGATATACTCGGCGAGATTTCTGAGAGAACGAAAAACTTAAAATATAATTTCAATCACGATTTAACCGATAACATCTTGCTCCGCGGACTTTCGGTACAAACAAAACAGATAATGGAGAAATAAAATGAACGACAACTATAAAGTACTCGGCGTAACGAGCGACGCGTCGGATGAAGAAATAGAAGCCGCTTATAAAAAACTTAAAGATAAATACTCTGAGGACAGGTTTTTAGAGGGGGAAAGAGGTAACGAGGCGGCTAAAAAACTTACCGAACTCGAAAATGCCTATGCGGAAATTAAATCGCAAAGAACTTCCTCCCATGGCGAAAATCACAGCAGCGGACTTGATGAAATTGAACGCTTGCTTAAAGACGGAAAAATAGAAGAAGCGCAAGCAAAACTTGACGCTTATTCCGAAAGAAACGCGGAGTGGCATTATCTTCAGGCTGTGGTTTTTTATAAAAAGAACTGGACGAATGAAAGTAAAAAACAGCTTGAAATTGCGGTAAATATGGACCCGTATAACTCCAAATATTCCGAAACGCTTTCTAAACTTCGTCAAAAAACCGATTTTAACGACCGAAAATTTAACGGTGGCGCTAATAATAACAGCGCAAGTTACTCTTCGCCCGAGAGCGAAAACGTAAACGACAGGCAGATGGGCGGTAGCGGTATGAACGACTGCATGTCGTTTTGCGCGACATGGTGCTGTTTAAATACCATGATGAATATTTGTTGCGGTTGCAGATAATGAAGAGCAAAACGCTTGCTATTTCCGCGATAAGCGCGGCACTCGTTGCCGTTTCTCTTACGGTAGGCGCGTATATCGGCGCGGCGGATTTGTTTGCGCTTATCGTTGCGTCGGCGTTCGTTATAATGCCTCTTTACAGAGGTTCGTATAGGGGATGCTTGCTGGCTTTTGCAGTCGGCGGAGTTATTGCGTTAATTGCAAGCGGTTTTAATTTTGCCTATTCCGTCGTTTTTCCGGCGTATTTCGGGTTTTTCGGCGCATATCCCATATTATTTTCGTATTTAAGCGATAAAAATGTAAAAAAGCCCGTGAGAGCGATAATAGGCATTTTATGGTGTGTAGCGGCGTTTTACGGCATGTACTTTTATTACACTTTAGTTATGGGGCTTAACTTAAACGATTTACCCGAGTGGATGCCGGAATTTATAAAAAGCGCGGTGGTTTATTCGATAGGCGTTATCGCTGTAATTTTTTATTTTATATTTGATAGATTCATACAGGTGATGCGCGTATTTTTCAATAATTATATCGGACGAATTACCAAGGATAAATAGTATGCAAAAAAATGAAATCAGGACGGGAATCGTCGCTTCGATGGGGTGCGGCGGCGAGGGTATCGTTAAGGACGAAGGAATTGTTGTCTTCGTCCCTTTTGCCGTTACGGGCGAAAAAGTCAGATATAAAGTATTAAAAGTTACTAAAAAATGCGCTTTCGGTAAACTTATAGAAGTTTTAACGCCGGCTGAAGAACGTGTCAGACCCGCCTGCCCGGTTTTCGGTAAGTGCGGAGGTTGTAATCTTTCTCATATACGCTACCAAAATCAATTAAAACTTAAAGAACAAAACGTTAAAGACTGTTTCAGAAAAATCGCGGGAATAAACGTCGAGGTTAAATCAACGGTAAAAGGCGACTGCGAATTTCGTTACAGAAATAAATTGCAATTACCGGTAGGGTCGGTTGACGGAAAAACAGTTATAGGATTTTACGCTGCAGGTTCTCACAGAATAGTTCCCGTAAGTGATTGTCTTATAAACGCCGACTGGACAAAACAGATTATTGAGGCGTTTAATGAGTATGTCGAAAAGTTTAATATAAAAGGTTTTGACGAGCACAACTTTACGGGCGAACTTCGTGAAATTGCCGTAAAAGACGTAAAAGGCAACCTTATAATAACGGTAGTAACGCTTTCGGATACGCTGCGAGGCGAAAACGACCTTATTGAAATACTTAGTAAAAAAATCAAATTACCGTTTTCGGTTTATCATAACGTAAATAAAAATGAGTCAAACGCCATTTACGGTGAAAAGTTTAGGCTTTTATACGGTAAAAAGGACTATTCTGCGGATATGCTTGGCGTAAAGTATAAAGTAGGCGTACAAAGTTTTATGCAGGTTAATGCTTCCGTATGTTCGAAATTATATTCCGCTGTCAGAGAGGAAGCCGCGCTTACGCCGGAAACAACCGTTATAGACGCATATAGCGGAGCGGGGTTAATGACAGCACTCCTTGCAAAATCCGCAAAAAAGACCGTCGGGATAGAAATCGTGCCGGAAGCGGTTGATTGTGCAAACGCTTTGGCTTTTGAAAACGGTTTATCCGATAAAATTACTAATTATCTTGGTAAATGCGAAGAGATTATGCCTGACATAATAGAAAAGGAGAGAAAAAACTCATCCGATATATGTTTGATTTTGGATCCGCCGAGAAAAGGTTGCGATATTAAAGTAATAGACGCAATAACTAAAACCCTTCCTGAAAAGATAATTTACGTTTCTTGCATGCCAAGCACGCTCGCGCGCGACGCGGGGCTGATAACGGGAACTTTAACGTTGAACGATAAAGGAGAAATAATAAAAACCGATAAGATTCCGTCGGATTTAAGGTATGAAATCGTACTTGTAAAGCCGTTTGATATGTTTGCGCAAACGAAGCACATAGAAACGCTTGTGCTTTTTAGAAAAAAGAGTTAAAATAAATTTAATAAAAATAACGGTAGGTTTTTGTGCGTTATGTTAAAAAAGACGGCGAAGGCGTTTGAATATTTACTTATTGTGGTTATTGGCATAATGATGGCGCTTAATTACGTTTTGTTTGTTACCGAAAATAAGTTTGCACCGGCAGGTATTAACGGTATAGCCGTAATGATTCAATATAAGTTTAACTTTTCTATCGGTTATATGTCGCTTTTGATTAACATACCGTTATGTTTATTCGCGTTTTTCGCTATCGATAAAAAATTTTCCATAAAAACTCTTGTTTATGTACTCGTTTATTCCTTTGCATATTTATTGTTTGACGGACTTGAAATTTTAAGACAATACAGATACGACGCCGAGGGTATAGATACTGTTTATCCAGTTATAATTGCCGGGTTAATAAGCGGACTTGCTTACGGGCTGCTTTTCAGAATAAACTCCAGCACCGGCGGTACAGACGTTGTCGCTAAATATTTAAGCACGAAAAAACCGAATTTAAACTTTTTTTGGGTTACGTTTGCGATTAATGCAGTTGTTGCGGTTGCTTCTTGTTTCGTCTACACGAAAGAGGGTGGCGGTATAAACTATAAGCCCGCGTGTTTATGTCTTATGTATTCATTTGTTTCGAGTTTTGTCGGCAACGTGATGCTTAAAGGCTCGAAATCTGCTTATAAATTCGTTATAATAACGCCGTCTCCCGAGGAGTTAGAGAAAAAAATATTAACGCAATTACATCATTCCGCAACCAAGGTTTTAGGTACGGGCATTTACTCCGGCAGAGAAAAAACTATACTGATTTGTATTGTAAATAAGCATCAACTCGTCGACTTTGAAAAAATAGTCAAATCATTTCCGGAAACTTTCTGTTTTGTTGAATCGGTAAACGAGACTCTCGGTAATTTTAAGAAAATAAAATAAAAAAATCACATAAAATATTATGCCGAATAAAAGACGTTTAAAGGGAACTTTAAGCGTCTTTTATCATATCATTTCCGGAAACTTTCTGTTTTGTTGAATCGGTAAACGAGACTCTCGGTAATTTTAAGTAAATAAAATAAAAAAATCACATAAAATATTATGCCGAATAAAAGACGTTTAAAGGGAACTTTAAGCGTCTTTTATCATATCGGTAAATTATTTTTAATATATTTTATCGTTAGTTTATTTTTTAAGGGGTATAAATGTTGATAACTCGGACTTTTTAACATAGTTATCAACAATTTTGACTGTATGTTTGTAATTAAAAAAAGAAGTATCATTATCGTTTCCGCTTTGATTTTAACTATTATAGCGTTTATAGTTTGTTTCGGCTCAATGTCCGCGCTTGCGGCGGGTGAAACTTCTGTAAGCGGTATAAAAATCGTTCTCGATGCGGGGCATGGCGGAATCGACGGCGGGGTTACCGGAGTTAATACAGGGGTAAAAGAAAGCGAGATAAATCTTGCGATAGTTAGAAAGCTTGAAAAATATCTTACCGAAGCGGGGTTCGGTGTGGTTTTAACCAGACCTTCGGACGCGGGGCTATACGGCGTTGCGACGGGGAGTTTAAAGAAAAAAGACATGCAAAAGAGAAAAGAGATAATTCACGCCGCAAAACCGGACCTTGTCGTGAGCGTTCATCAAAACAAATATTCGCTTTCATCTCGGCGCGGCGCACAACTTTTTTATAAAAAAGGAGACGAGATGTCTGCAAAACTTGCAGAATGCGTTCAAAATTCATTTAACGATATGCCGGAATCGGTAAAAAAATACAGTCCGCTGACGGGTGATTATTATATCCTAAATTGTTCCGAATATCCTTCCGTTATAGCCGAATGCGGCTTTTTATCTAACCCGCAGGACGAATCGCTTTTAATTACGGAAGAATATCAATATAAAGTGGCGTATTCAATTTTTAAAGGAATCGTTTCTTACCTTGCCGAAACTTCTGCAAAATTCAAGGTTTAGACACTGTAAAATTTTAAATAGTCCGCGAAAAACATCGCGGGCTTTTTTATTATTTTTTATAAAAATGCTTGACGAGTTATTTTTTTTGAGTGTAAATAAAATTACACCTGTAATGCAACATATGTAATTTTATTTTCAGAGGGTGGTATTATGCCGAGAGATTTTTTGTTTACGAAAGAAGAAATAATTGCCGCAGCACTCGATTTAACCAGAGAAAAAGGTTTTTCGGCTGTTTCCACGCGTGCACTCGGCGAAAAACTCGGTACGTCTTCTCGTCCGATTTTTAGTCGTTTCGAGAATATGGGGGAGGTTTTAAAAGCGATAATTTCCGCCGCAAACGATGTTTATCAAGCGTATATCAGAAGAGAGGTATCCGAAGGGAAATACCCGCCCTTTAAGGCAACCGCCATGGCGTATATTCGTTTTGCCCGCGAGGAGAAAGAATTGTTTAAGTTGTTGTTTATGCGAGACAGGTCCGGCGAGAAAGTAAAAGAAAATCCCGAAGAGATGAATTCGCTTATTAACTTAATATGTAAACAGTTGGGAACAGACGAAGAAAACGTGAAGACGTTTTATTTCGAAATGTGGGTATACGTTCACGGTATCGCATCGATGATTGCGACGAATTTTTTATCATGGGACGAAGAAACTTCAAGCCGTGCGGTTACCGACGTATACGAGGGTTTAAAACGGCGTTACAGCGATAAAATTAAGTAAAACGTGATAATAAACTTAATGGAAAAAGCGAATTAAAACTTTATGAAATGGTTTAATTATATATGGCTTATTTTTATAGCGGCGATAATGGTACCTAACGTGTTTTTTGCGCTTAAGCATAAAGAAGGTTTTAAAAATTATTATAAGAATAGGATTGTAGAAATTTTAGAACAAATCGGGAGATCGGGCTGCTTTATTTTTATGATAATAAATATTCCGTCGTTAACGATGGGGTATTTATTTAACTGGGCACGCTTGGCTTATATAATTTTCGGTAGCGGTTGCGTTTTAATATACGTTTTAGGTTGGATAATTTTTTGGAAGAAAAGTTCGGTTACTAAATCATTATTATCTGTAGTTCCGTCGATTTTGTTTTTATGTTGCGGCATTTTTATATTAAACATTCCGCTTGTCGTTTCGGCGGCGACATTTGCGCCGTGCCACATTTATATTAGTTACAAAAACGCAGTTGATAAAGACGAAGAAAAAGCAATTTGACGGAGAGCGTGATTTATAGTGGAAGTATCTCTTTATTTACGCGGCGATACCACCTAACGTCAAAATTTAATGTACGCGTAGAGAAGTAAAATTATAGGAAAAAGAAGATGATTGAAGCGAAAGGTATAACTAAAGCGTATGGAAAAGGCGAAAGCAGAAATAAGGTATTGAAAGGTATAGATTTACATATAAGCGACGGCGACTATGTCGTTATATTAGGAGCGTCCGGCTCGGGTAAATCAACTTTACTTAATTGTCTATCCGGGCTCGAACGCGTTGACGAAGGAATAATTGAGTATGACGGCGTTGATATAACTACGCTTTCGGATAGAAAACTTACTGAGTTTAGAAAAGATAACGTCGGTTTTATTTTTCAGCAATTTATCTTTTACCGAACACGAGTGTTGATAAAAACGTAAAAATGTGTGCAGACCTTTCGGAAAACGATGCCTATAAAGAAATTATAAAAGCGGTGGGGCTTGAATCTAAACTTAAAAAATATCCGAGCGAACTTTCGGGCGGAGAACAGCAGAGAGTTTCGATTGCTCGCGCTCTTGCCAAAAGGCCTAAGGTTCTTTTTTTAGACGAACCGACAGGTGCGCTTGACGAAAATACCGGACGGCAAGTTCTTGATTATATCTGTAAATTACATAGGGAGTACGGTTTTACCGTCATTATGGTTACGCATAACGCTAATATTGCGGAGGTTGCAAATACGGTCATCAAAATGAACAGCGGTAAAATTGCAGAAATCTACACCAACATAACGCAGAAAACCGCTTACGAAATCGGGTGGTAACGGTATGGTCATAAAATTAAGCGATACCGTAAAATTGTTCGGAATATCAATTATTGCGTGTTGTGCCGTTTTTGTGTGTACGCTTTTTTTGAGTTACAACATCGACCTTGCGGCAATAAAAGGAGATATAACGACAGCGGCAGGAGTTTCGATGTATAACGCACAAGTCCTTATGGGCGAAGTAATAGCCGGCGTTTCAGGCGGTTGCCTGATTGTAACTTCCGTCGTTATGTTGTTGTTCTATGTAAAAAATTATATTTACACACACGGAAAGGAACTTGGTATTCTCAAAGCGCTGGGTTACTCCAATATTAAAATCGCAAAGAATTTTTGGATTTTCGGACTCTCCGTACTTGTCGGTTGCGCCGTGGGGTTTGTCGTAACCAAAAACCTGTAGATTTATTTAACTTTTTTCTCTCTTTGTGTTGCACTTAGTTTGACAATTCATCTAAACAAAATAAACTGCCGTATATTAAAAAATTTATTTGCGCATATTACTTGCAATGAGAAAAATAGTTGAGTCGCAGCCGCTCAAACCGCTCGATGAAAAAGAAACGAGAATAAGCGGCTTTATTAAACAAGAGGTAAAAAATGAAAGATAACTCTAACAAAAACGAAAACTATCTCGAATACGTTAAAGCGGTTTCGCCGAAAACAAACGAACCGCGTTCGCTTTTTCGGGCGTTTTGGGTCGGCGGAACGATTTGCTGCATAGGTCAGGGTGTAAGGTTTTTCTTTGAATACGCTATAGGCTTAGGCGGCGACGAACTCGCCGCATACGTTTCTATGGTAATGATTTTTCTCGGCTCGCTTTTAACCGGACTCGGCGTTTATGACAGGCTGGGTAAATATGCCGGCGGCGGGTCAATCGTGCCTATAACCGGTTTTGCTAATTCGGTAGTTTCGCCCGCAATGGAATTTAAAACCGAAGGCTACGTTTACGGTACCGCGGCAAAAATGTTTGTCGTTGCAGGACCGATTATCGTTTTCGGCATTGCTTCCGGCGTGCTGGTGGGATTACTTTATTATTTCGGGTATATGGTGTTTTAATGAATAGAACTATTTTTTATAAAAACAAGCCCGTAATTACGGGTGCATCCGCTGCCGCAGGGCCGAAAGAAAGCGGCGGGGCGATAGGTAAGTATATACAAACAAAATCAAAAGACGATATGTTCGGCGAAAAAACGTTTGAAAAAGCAGAAAGTAAAATGCTTTATACTGCAGTGAGAAACGCACTTATTGCTTCCGGCAGGTTAGAAGAAGACATAAACGCTTTAATCGCGGGTGATTTGTTAAATCAGATAATTTCCGCAACGTTTACCGCAAGAAGAATGAATACGGGATATTTCGGCGTATACAACGCCTGCGCAACTTTTACGGAAGCGTTAACCCTCGGCGGAATGATGATTGACGGCGGATATTATAAAAACGTTATATGTGCAACAAGCAGTCATTTTTCGTCGGCGGAAAGGCAATATCGGTATCCCTTGGAATTAGGTTGTACGCGCCCGCCGCAGTCGCAGTGGACGGTAACGGGGGCTGGTGCCTGCGTATTGTCCGATAAAGGAAACGGGCCTAAACTCGTGGCTTCAACCGTAGGAAAGGTTGTAGATTACGGCGTGGTCGACGTAAATAACATGGGCGCGGCGATGGCGCCCGCCGCAGCGGATACGCTTATAACGCATTTCGGAGAAACGGGGTTATCTCCGTCCGATTACGATATGATTGTTACCGGCGACCTCGGAACGCTTGGTACCAGAATTCTAAAAGATTTATTGTTTGAAAAGGGGTTCGACATAGAAAAGCAACACGTAGATTGCGGCGAGCTTGTATATAATCTTAACGAAGCCGAGTATCAGGGCGGTAGCGGCGCAGGATGTATATCGCTTGTGTTTAACTCGTATTTATATGATTTGCTGTTAAAGAAAAAAGTAAAAAACGTTTTGCTTATGGCTACGGGCGCGTTACTTTCTTCCGTTTCGTCGCAACAAGGCGAAAGTATACCGGGAGTTGCGCACGCGGTGGTTTTGGAGAGTTAATATGAACGCATGGGAAATTGTTTTAACGTTTATAAAAGTGTTTGCGGTAGGCGGGGCGATATGCACGATAGCGCAATTGCTCATAAATTATACAAAGATAACCGCAGGTAAAATTCTTGTTATATTTTTGCTGTCAGGAGTAGCGTTGCAAGCGGTAGGCTTATATCAATATCTTGTGGATTTTGCGGGCGCGGGAGCAACCGTACCTATATCCGGTTTCGGATACTTACTTGCAAAAGGCGCAATTGAGGGTGCGAAAAAAAGTTTGTTCGACGCGATAACCGGCGGAATAACCGCTGCAGGAATGGGAATAACCGCCGCAATCGTATTCGGCTACCTATTTGCCGTATTATTCAAATCAAAGTCTAAAAAGAACTAAATCGGAATATCTCTATATTATGGTAAACGATATAGAGTGTACTACCGAAAAAATCTATCGAAAGGGAAGACGCTTTAAAAAAAGAAAAAGAGTCTTTTCTTTTTTGTTCGTACTTTTTATCGCCGCCATTGTGTTTGCATACAACAGATATTTCGTTTTTAATCAGGTGTATGAAATTTGCCGCGCGGAAAGTTTAACGATTTCCGCCGAGTCGCTTAACGAAGCATCACTTTTATCGTTATCGTCGGTAGAGTATTCGGATCTTATAAGAGTAGAAAAGGACGCCTCGGGTAAAATAACCTTGCTCAGTGCAAACTCGGCAAAAATAAATAAAATCAATAAAGATTTAGCGGTAAAATGTGAGGTGATTATGTCAGACAAAATTGCCTCGGGAATTCCTGTTCCGTTATTTTCGTTTAGCGGGTTAAGAATTTTATCGGGTTTCGGTCCTACCGTCAGATTTAAAAGCGTTTCCGTACCTCGGGTAAAAAGTGAATTTGTTTCAGAGTTTCTGTCTGCGGGTATAAATCAAACGCTTCATTCGCTTTACGTTAAAATCGATTGCGAGATAGACCTTATATTTCCGCTTGAAAAAAAGACGGTAGAATGTTCTTCTACCGTGCTCGTGTCAGAAGCGGTACTCGTCGGCGAAGTGCCCGAATTTTATTTAAAAGGCGCGCGTTCGGCGTAGTTCCTATGTTGGTTTAGTTATTGTAATTTCTTTTTTGTTTGATAATTTCTTGACATAGGTTTGAATTCCCTTTATAATGTATTTAGTTTTTAATAAATATAAAGGCGTTGAAAGAGAGGTTGGGTTAGTTTACGTTAGGCGTACAGAGAGAAAACCGCTTTGCTGAAAGGTTTTTCGTTTAATGTAACCCTTTTCGCTCCGGAGCCGCACGCTGAACCGCTTATTATGCAAATTAGGCGTTGCCGCAAGACCTGCGTTATAGGGTCAACGAGTTCTTTTCTTTTCGGGAAAGATGAAAATAGGTGGTACCGCGTATAACACGCCCTATTAACGGGGCGTTTTTTTATACGCAAATTTATATACGGCATTATAAAGATTTTTAGGAGGATTTATGCAGGAAAAATTCGAGGCTTTAAAAGAAAAAGCGGCGAAAGAATCGGCGGAAGCCAAATCTCTTATATCGCTCGGCGAATTGAGAGCGAAGTTTATCGGTAAAAACGGTGAAGTAACGGGGTTGCTTCGCGGAATGAAAGACGTTTTGGCGAAAGACAGAGCGGAGTTCGGAAAACGCGTTAACGAACTTAAAGAAGCGGTTACGACTATTTTTGCTAATAAAGAAAAAGAACTTAAAGAGAAAACTCTTCGTGAAAAATACGCGGGCGAAGCGGTAGACGTTACTTTACCCGGCAAAACACCGCTCGGCGGGAGTTTGCATCCGATTAACGTTGTGAGAGATAAGATAATTTCCGCATTTACCGGGATGGGGTTCGAAGTATTCGAAGGACCCGAAATCGATACCGATTACTATTGTTTTCAGGCGCTTAACATACCGAAAGACCATCCGGCGCGCGATATGCAGGATACGTTTTATATAGCGGATAATATTTTACTTCGTCCTCATACTTCGCCGGGACAAGTGAGAACGATGGAATCTAAAAAACCGCCGATTAAAATTTTGAGCCCCGGCAGGGTTTATCGCTCGGACGACGACGCTTCTCATTCTCCGATGTTTCATCAGATAGAGGGGCTTGTTGTAGACAAAGGCGTTTCGCTTTGCGACTTAAAAGGACTTTTAGACGCGTTTGTTAAAATTATATTCGACGATGAAACTAAAACGCGTTTCCGTCCGTCGTACTTTCCGTTTACCGAACCGAGCGTTGAGGTAGACGTTACTTGCTGTAAATGCCACGGTAAAGGATGTAGCCTTTGTAAGGGTACCGGCTGGATTGAAATACTCGGCGCGGGCGTTGTTAATAAAAAAGTTCTCGAAATGAGCGGTATAGACTCAAATGTTTATTCGGGTCTTGCTTTCGGACTCGGTATAGAAAGAATTACGATGATAAAGTACGGAATTCCCGATATAAGAACCATGTTTGAAAGCAACGTTAAATTCTTAAAACAGTTCGACAGGAGATAAACATATGAAATTACCTATATCTTGGATAAAGGAATACGTAGAAATAGACTGTTCGACGGACGAACTCGTAAAAAAACTTTTTTCTTGCGGTTTTGAAGTTGAAGAAGTAATCGAAACGGGTAAAAACATAGATAAAATAGTTACGTGCAAAATAATTGAAATAGAAAAGCATCCGAATGCCGACAAACTTTCGGTAACTAAAGTCGACGCGGGTAAATACGGTACTCTTCAAATAATCACTGCGGCAAAAAATATTTTCGTAGGAGCGGTGGTCCCCGTCGCGCTTGACGGTTCTACGCTTGACAACGGCGAAAAAATTTTTACCGGCGAATTGAGAGGTTTGCCGTCTTACGGAATGTTCTGCAGCGGAGAAGAACTCGGCATAAACGACGACTGGTATCCCGGTGCCGGCGTTAACGGCATTCTTATCCTCGACGACAAAATGCCGCTCGGCGAAAACGTAAAAGATTTGCTCGGTATCGGCGATATTATTCTCGATATAAACGTTACCGCCAACAGACCGGATTGTCAATCCGTTCTCGGTCTGGCAAGAGAGGTTGCCGCGGTATTGAATAAGCCGCTTAAATTGCCCGACCTTTCTTTCAAAGTAAATAAAGACGTTTCGACGGTAAATACGGTAAAAGTTTTAAATAAAGCGTTCGACTTGTGCCCGAGATATAAAGCGAGACTCGTTAAAAACGTTAAAATAGCGCAGTCGCCTTTATGGCTTAAGCGCAGACTTTTCCTTATGGGACTGCGTTCTATTAACAACGTTGTAGATATTACTAATTACGTTTTGCTTGAAATCGGTCAGCCGATGCACGCGTTCGATTTAAAAACGCTTTGCGGTAGCGAAATAAATGTTCGCCGCGCCGAAAACGATGAAAAAATAACAACTCTCGACGAAAAGGTTTTTTCGTTAAACGAGAATAATCTCGTTATAGCGGACGCAGAAAAGCCTGTTGCGCTTGCAGGCGTAATGGGCGGATTAAACAGTGAAATTGTCGGAGATACCGAAAACGTACTTTTCGAGGCGGCTACGTTTAAGCGGGACAACGTACGTAAAACTTCACGCGCGCTCGGACAGCGTAGCGATTCGTCTGCAAGATATGAAAAGGGCGTTGATTTGTGGTCGGTTGAAACGGGCTTAAAACGCGCGTTGCATTTAATCGACGAACTCGGTTGCGGAGAAATCGCGACCGACGAATATGACCTCCACGAAAAAGAAATTAAAGAAAGATATATAAACACCACTATAGAAAAGGTAAACGGTGTACTCGGCATAAATATACCTGAAAGCGAAATAGAGGACGTGCTGAAAAGACTTACTTTCGGCGTAAAAACCGAAAACGGCGCGCTTACCGTTAAAGTTCCGCTATATCGCGAGGATATGGAAGATTATCCCGATATTGCGGAAGAAATTATCAGAGAACACGGATACGATCACATTGAATCGACTTTGCTCAAAACTTCGGAAATAACGGCCGGCGGACTTAACGAAAAACAAAAGAAAACCGCTGCCGTTAAAGACGTTTTGGTTGGATACGGGTTTAACGAGATAATAACGTACTCTTTCGTGTCGGAAAAAGAATTCGATTTATACGGACTCGACAAAACTAATGCGATAAAATTGCTTAACCCTATAAGCGAAGATATGGCGGTTATGAGAACGTCCGTTTTACCCTCGGTCGTAAGAGCGGCGGCTTATAACTTAAAAAGAAAGAATTACGAAGGCAGATTGTTCGAACTTGCTAAAATTTATATACCGAAAAAACTCCCGCTTGAAAATTTGCCCGAAGAGAGAAATTCGCTCGCGTTTGCGATTTTCGGAGAAAACGAAGACTTTTTTACTACGAAAGGCGTGGTAGAAGGGCTGATAAATAATTTCTGTTTCGGTAAGAACGCTTGTTACAAAGTTTCAGACAAAAAGTTTATGCATCCCACGCGTTCGGCAGACGTTTACGTGGAAAACAAAAAGGTCGGATTTTTCGGTCAATTGAGCCCCGAAGTCGTTGAAAAACTCGGTGTTGAAGGCTCGATTTACGTCGGAGAACTCGATTACGATTTGTTCGCTTCGGAGTTTAACGACAAAATAGTGTTTAAACCTCTTTCAAAGTATCCGGTGGTAGAAAGAGACCTTGCCGTTGTAGTAGACGACTCGGTTTCATGCGAAAGCATTATTCTTGCTATAAAAAAATCGGGGAGTGCGCTTTTAGACGGCGTAAAACTATTCGACGTTTACAAGGGAACAAACGTACCCGTCGGCAAAAAGAGTCTTGCGTTTAATCTGACGTTTTTATCGTACGAACGCACTCTTAATGTTGAAGAAATAGACGAAGCGGTTAAAAACATATTAAACGAGTTGAGAACGACGCTCGGTGCGCAATTAAGATAATCATATGATAGCGTTAAAAACGTTAAAAGCAATCGAATACGATAAAATACTTGCTAAAGTATGCGAATATGCGGTTTTAAAAAAGACGAAAGAAAGCCTTTCGTCTTTTACGCCCGTTTCTGATGAAGCAAGCGCAAAAGAACTTGTTGCAAAAACAGAAGAAGCGTATAAATTGCTTTACGTTAAGGATGCCGGCGGTATTTATTTTTTCGACGACGTGGAAAGCGAACTCACTCGTGCAGACGCCGGCGGAACGCTTAACAACGCCGAACTTTTAAGAATAGCGCAATGTCTTAAAGGTGCGAGATTATTAAAGACTTCGATAATAGGAGTTAAAGACGATTCGATAAAAAAACTTACCGAAATCGCCGCAAGACTGTATGTCAATCCGGATTTCGAAAAAGAAATTACCGATAAAATAATATCTCAGGACGAAATAAGCGACAACGCCTCGCCTAAACTTTATTCTATAAGGAAAAGCATAAGGGATATAAATGCCAAAATAAGAGAAAAACTTAATTCATTTATGCGTGGCGGGCTTTCAAAATACCTTCAGGACGGCGTTGTAACGATGCGACAGGACAGATACGTTATTCCCGTCAAAAGCGAGTACAGAAGCTTTGTAAAAGGTTTTATCCATGACCAGTCGTCTTCCGGTTCTACCGTTTTTATCGAGCCGGAAGAAGTTATGGAACTTAATAACGATCTTAAAAAAGCCGCGTTCGACGAGGCGGAGGAAATACACAGAATTCTTGCCGATTTGTCGTATCGGGTTACTTTTATGTCCGACGCTTTACGGTATAACACTGAAAACGTGTCGGAAATTGATTCGTTTTATGCACGCGCGCAGTATTCTTTTATAAATAAATGCACTAAGCCCGATATAAATTCAAAAGGCATTACGGTTATAAAAAAAGGCAGACATCCGCTTATTCCGAGCGAAAAAGTCGTTCCCGTATCCCTTTCTATCGGTAAAGAATACAGGTTTTTACTTGTAACGGGGCCAAACACCGGCGGTAAAACAGTTACGTTAAAACTTACAGGCCTTTTATCTCTTATGGCGGCAAGCGGTTTATACGTGCCCGCAGAAGACGGTTCTTGTTTTTCCGTTTACGACGACGTTTACTGTGATATCGGCGACGAACAAAGCATAGAACAAAATTTATCGACTTTTTCTTCTCATCTAAAAAACATAGTCGAGATTATAGACGGTGCAAAGGGGAAAAGCCTTATTTTGCTTGACGAAATAGGTGCGGGAACCGATCCTGAAGAAGGTAGTGCGCTTGCACTTGCCGTCATCAAACGGTTGCTTTCTCGCGATGCTTTCGGTATAATAACCACACACTATTCACGGCTTAAAGTTTTTGCGATGGAAGAAGAGGGTATTGAAAACGCGAGCATGGAATTCGATACGAAAACGTTAAGACCGCTTTACCGTTTAAACGTTGGTATTCCGGGTAGTTCTAACGCTATAGAAATAGCGAGTATGCTCGGTTTAAACAAGTCGGTTATTAACGACGCGTTAAATTTGCTTTCCGATAAGCAGATAAGCTTTGAAAGCGTATTGAAAAAAGCGGAAGAAAGTCGCAGAGAAGCGGAAAACGCCAAGGCGGAATGTGAAAAAATAAAACAAGAAGAAGCCGCCGCTTTGAAAATAATTAACGAAGAAAAAGAAAAAATAACCGCCGAGCGTGAGAAAATATATCAAAACGCCAGACAAGAAACTAAAAGAATAGTGGCGGACAAACTTTCGGAAGCGGAAGAAATAATCGACGAACTGAAAGACATATTAAAGCGCGCCGGGCTTGAAAGTAAAGAAGTTTTTAAAGCGGGCGAACTTAGAAACAGACTTAAAAACAGTAGGTATTTAACTGCGGATGACGCCGGCCCGTTCGAACTGAAACCGGTTGAAAAAACAGCGGTTAAAGTCGGAAACAAGGTATACGTTAAGTCGCTCGGTTGCTACGGCAAAATTTCTGCCGTTAAAAATAACGGAAAAGAGGCGGAAATAAGCGTAGGCAATATCAAATCTATCGTTAAAGTTTCGGATATCTTTAACTCCGAGACCGCCGCAATCGAAGAGCCTGTTGCCGTAAAAGTTAAGCGTAACACAACCGGAGTGCCCGAGACAAAGGAAATTAACGTTGTCGGTAAAAATACGTTAGAAGCGATAGACGACGTGAAAAACTTTATCGATAAGGCGGTAATGTATAATTTTGAAGAAATTAAAATAATTCACGGCGTCGGTAAGGGTATTTTACTAAAGGCTGTAAGAGAATACCTTAAAACGGATAGAAACGTGGAGTCTTTTAGACGAGGAAAATTAGGAGAAGGAGAGAACGGCGTAACGATAGTAACGCTTAAATAATATCATGCAAGAAGTTTTTTACGAAGAATCCGCTAAATGCGGAAAAGTAAAATCTGGTAAAACTAAATATTATATACTTTTAACGCTCGGCGCGCTTTCGTTTGCCGCAGGTATTTTATGGTTTTTAATCGCCCTTTTTAATACCGAGTTCGGCAAAGGGAGCATTATATTAAATATTTTGTTTTTAATTTTTCCGACGGCTTTGTTTATAGGATTTACAGTAGTCGCTTTAAAATTTAAAAATAATTTTTGCATTGACTACGACTATACTTTTATTACGGGGTCTGTAAAAATTGCGAAAGTCGTTAAAGACGTTAAACGTTATCCGGTTATTTCGTTTGAAACCGGAGAAATAGAAAAACTCGGCAAAGTCGGGTCCGACACTTATGAAAGATACGCTTCGAGCCCCGATTTAGATAAAATTGTCGTAACTTCTAACGAATATCCTGAAGACGGTAAAGATTTTTACTATATAGTCGTAAATACTGGCGGCAGTAAAAAATTGCTTTTTGCGGAATGCACGAAAGATTTTATAAAGCTTTTATTAAGATACTCGAGCAAAACGGTTTTGGACGGTAAACTTTAATGATATATTTTGATAACGCCGCAACGACAAAGCCAAGTAAAGAGGCTTTGAAATATGCCGAAAAATTTAACGACGAGGCGTTTTTTAACCCCTCCGCGCTTTACCGCGGCGGACTTGACGCTAAAAAAGAAATAAACTCGGCAAAGGACAGCATACTAAAAAACCTCGGTAGCAAAGCACATGAAGTTATATTTACTTCTTGCGGAACCGAAAGCGATAACACCGCTGTTTTCGGCGCGGTTAAACGCGGGACTTTCGTTACGGACAAGGGCGAACATGCCGCTATTTATAAGAGTTTTCTCGAACAGAAGAACAGAGGGAATACTGTAGAATTTATCGACCTTGAAAAAGACGGAAGAGTTAATTTAAATAAACTATACGCATATCTCGAAAACAATCGCACGGACTTTGTTTCCATAATGCACGTAAACAACGAAACTGGCGCGATTAACGACGTTGCCGAAATAGCAAAAAGGGTTAAAGCAATCAACCCGAAAACGATATTTCATTCGGACGGGGTGCAGGCGTACGGCAAAATCCCGTTTACGATTTCGGGCGATATAGACTTTTACAGCATAAGCGCGCACAAAATAAACGGACTTAAAGGTGTAGGCGCGCTTATTAAAAAAAGAGGTGTAAACCTGTCGCCGTATTTAATCGGCGGCGGTCAGGAAAGCGGTTATCGCAGCGGTACGGAAAACTTTTTCGGAATCAAAGTGTTTGAATACGCCGGTAAGGAACATTATACGACGATTAAAGAAAACTACGTAAGATGTGAAAAATTAAAGAAAAAAATTATCGACGGACTTATAAAAGACTTATTTTTTATCGTTTCGGGCGAAAATTCTTCTCCTTACGTGTTATCCGTTTCTGCAATCGGACTTCGTGGTGAAGTTCTTATGCACTCGCTTGAAGCAAAAGGGATATACGTCGGCAACGGGTCGGCGTGCTCCGCAAAAAACAGATACAGCAGAATTATAGAGGCATGCGGTTACAAAGACAAGATATTAGACGGGGTTTTAAGAATTTCTTTATCGTCCGATTCTACCGAAGATGAAGTCGATATTCTCATAAATGAACTTAATGCTTCGGCAACCAAACTTAAAGGAATAATGAAATAATGGAACAGGCTATAATTATCAGATATTGCGAAATACATTTAAAAGGCAAAAATCGCAGTTATTTTGAAAAACTTTTAAAAGAAAATATAAAACGGTCGCTTAAAAGCATAAAACACACTTTTACTGCGATGCACAGCAGATATCTGATTGAAGATTTTGACGAATGCGATTACGGTTTGATAACCGATAAGTTATCTAAAACGGCAGGAATACATACGTACAGCAGGGCGCTTGTCGTTAAAAACGATATAAACGAAATATTTACGGCGGTAAAAGAACTTTGTAAAAATAAAATCGGTTCGTTTAAAATCGAAACAAATCGTGCGGATAAAAGTTTTCAACCTAATTCCGTTCAAACTTCCGCATTGCTCGGCGGCAGACTTTTGGAAACGTACGACGGCTTAACCGTAGACGTTAAAAATCCTTCTTTTACGGTTTACGTTGATATAAGAGAGGACGGAAAAACCTTCGTATATACCGAAGTTATACATGCAATGAGCGGTATGCCTGTAGGTTCCGCGGGAAAGGGCTTGCTTTTAATTTCCGGAGGGATAGATAGTCCCGTCGCGGGGTATATGACCGCAAAACGCGGTATGAAACTTGATTGCTTGCATTTTCACAGTTTTCCGTACACGGGAGAGGCTGCAAAAGAAAAAGTTATCGAATTAACGAAAAAGATAGGCGAATATAACGGCGGTATAAATCTTTACGTAGTTTCGTTCACACATATACAAGAGGCAATCCATGCAAATTGCCCCGAAGAGTATATGATAACGCTTATGCGCAGATTTATGATGAGAATTGCCGAAAGACTTTCAAAACAAATCGGCGATCAGGCGATTATCACGGGTGAGAGTTTAGGTCAGGTTGCGAGTCAGACGATAGAAAGCATAACTTCGTCGAATTCCGTAGTTACGATGCCTGTTTTAAGGCCGTTAATTATGTTCGACAAAATCGATATAATCGAGATTTCGAGAAAAATCGATACTTACGAAACTTCTATTTTACCGTACGAAGATTGTTGTACCGTGTTTTTACCGAAATTCCCTGTAATTAAGCCTAATCTCGAACGCGTTATAAAAGCGGAAAGCAAACTTGACGTTGAGGGGCTTATCGCAGAGGCTATGGCAAATATCGAAAAATATGAATTGTAAAACCGAATTACTCAAATTCGTTTTTCCACCAGTCATCCGAAGAAACTCTTTCGGATGATTTTATTTTGCCTAAAAATATCTTCTCACCGTTTTTAACTATTTCGCCGTTTTTGAAAAAGGGTAAAGCGTAATATTCGTATTCTTTTTTTTCGTTCGGAATATTAACAGTAATTTCTTCCGGCACACAAGAGTTTGCTTCGTATACGAGCGATTCACTATTGCCGTCGCGAACGTAAATCTTTAAACCGTAGTATTGTGCCAGACATAATCTAATGCAAATCTTATTGTTATTTACTGAAAAATCATTTATATTAGCCGAAGGATGGGTGAACCTATGTGAAGTGCTTTTAGGACAGTTTTTTTCGGTAAACAATTCTTTAAGTTTATATCTGTCCGGAGCAAATTCGTCCGCTATTTCGATTACTCCGTCGCTTTCATAACTTATTTCGTCTATATTAAGTTCTTTTACGCTTTCGGGTTTAGAAAATTGCGTATTCGTTCCGTTCGGATAAATTTTTCTCCATATCGCCGCAGAGACAGAAGCGGGTTCCGTTCCGCCGGTTATTGAGTTCGGCATAATGTTGCCGCCTTTTGCGGAATATCGTACGCTTAAAACGTATTCGGGAGAAAACGATATGCAATACGCGTCGGAGTTTCCCTTTTCCGTTCCTACCGTGCCGGTTTTTGCTGAAAGCAAAATATCTTCCGTTTTAAGCCTTTTTGCCGTGCCGTTATTTACGGTTTCGCTTAGCATATCGGTTATAACGTACGACGTATCGGGAGAAAACAGTCGTACGGTTTTTCGTTTTTCATATAAGTTTTTATTCGCTTTTACAACGCCTGTTATCGAATGTGCCGGCGTAAAAACGCCGTCGTTTATAAACGACGCGTATACTGCGGCAATCGAGTCGATTTTTGCCCCGTTTACGGTTGCGCCGAGCGCAACTGAAAGATTTTCGTCCGCTTCGGTGATTTCGACGTCGGTTTTTTTAAGAAACTCAAGGGAGTTTTTTACTCCGGTTAAAGAAAGTATTTTAACCGCCGGTATATTAAGGCTTTTGGACAGTGCGAATTTTGCCGAAACGTTTCCGTAGTACTTATTTTTATAATTTGCTGGCGCATAACCTGAGAAAACTGTTTTTTCATCGAGAATTTTACTGCACGAGTATATCGTGCCGAGTTCTATTGCGGGGGCGTATACCGCAACGGGTTTAATTACCGACCCGAGTTGTCGTTTTTCTTGTATTTCCGACGTAGAATAAAATGCTTCCGCCTCGCCGCGTTTGTTTAGTATTATTGCGGTTACGTTATAGTCCGAATCGTTTTCTGCAAAAACGTTTTCAAGAATTCTTTGAAAACCTTCGTTATAAGAAGTGTTTACTATCGTTTTGTTTTTTTCATATGCGTCGGTTTCGATTAAAAACGATAACTCATTTTTGGCGTACGCTAAAAAAGCGTTATCAGGTTTTTTGTCGGTTTTTATTTCAGGCAAGGGCGTAGTTACTGCGGCGGTATACAGGGTTTTGTCGATATAACCTTGTTTTTCCATTTCGCTCAAAACAAGATTACGTCTTTTTAAACACTTTTCGGGGTTGTTTTTAGGCGAGTAGTTTGACGGTGCTTTAACCGTGCCGGCAAGAATCGCTCCTTCGCTTACGGTCAAATTTTTAGGCGTTTTTCCGAAAAAGTATTCGGAAGCGTCCGTTATGCCGTAGCAACCGTTGCCGAAGTAAATCGTGTTGAGATATTTTTCGAGAATTTCGCGCTTGGTATATTTTTTATCGAGTTCTTTTGCAAGTTTTATTTCCGTAAGTTTGCGTTTTAGCGTTTTATCGCTCGTTAAATGAGTATTTTTTATAAGTTGCTGGTCGATTGTCGAAGCGCCCTCTTTCAGCGAAAGCGAAAAAACGTTTTTGACGCCCGAACGACACAGCGCCTTGAAATCGGTTCCGCCGTGCGAGTAAAAACGCTTGTCTTCTATCGCGATAAAGGCGTTTTGCACGTGGAGCGGAATATCGTCTATTCCCGTAACAGACGATTTTCCCGAGGATTCTTCTATCGTATCTCCGTTTTTATCGAGAAAAACGACCGTTCGATGAACGTTTACGAGTTTATCCGCATCGAGAGTTGCTCCTGCGGTCATAACAAAGTACGCCGCAAAAGCGGATAAAATCAACGCGCCGACAGACAGAAGAATTATAAATAAAATTTTTAAGCCTTTATTCATACGATTTTAGTATGTATTACAGGCGATTTTATATGCGGCGCGGCGTTCAGTATTTGACAAAATAAATAATATAAGTTATTATATAAACTATGAATAAAATCGCAGAAGATAAAAAATATCGTATAGTAACGTACGGTTGTCAGATGAACGTTCACGAGTCTGAAAAAATAGCGGGTATACTTACCGAAGCAGGTTATAAACCGACGGATAAAGACGAGGATGCGGACATAATCGTTTTTAACACATGCTGTATAAGAGAAAATGCCGAGGATAAAGCCGAGGGGAATATAGGCGCGCTTAAAGGTCTTAAAAAAGTTAAAAAAGATTTGATAATCGCCGTCGGCGGCTGTATGACGCAACAAAAAGGCGAGGGTGAACTTATCAGGAACAAGTTTCCTTTTATCGATATAGTTTTCGGCACTCATAATCTTGAAAACTTTAAATTTCTTTTATCCGAAAGATTGAACGGAAAGAAAAGAATTTTAGAAATCGAAGAAAAGGAAGGAGAAATTGTCGAGGGCACGCCGAAGGCGAGAACAAGTTATCCCAACGCATGGGTAAACATTTCTTACGGTTGCAATAATTTTTGCACCTATTGCATCGTGCCTTACGTTCGCGGGAGAGAAAGAAGTCGCGACCCCGAAAAAATAGTTACCGAATGCGAGGCTTTAATAAAAGAGGGTTATAAAGAAATAACTTTATTAGGTCAAAACGTCAACTCTTACGGCAACGATTTAGAAGGCGTTTCTTTTGCTTCGCTTATTAAGCGCGTTTCCGAAATTCCTGGCAAATTCCGTTTAAGATTTATGACGAATCACCCTAAAGACTTAAACGAGGAAATGGTTAAGGCGATTGCGGAGAGCGACAAGACGTGCAAAACCGTACATTTGCCCGTTCAGTCCGGTTCAGACAGAATTTTAAAACTTATGAACAGAAAATACGGGAGGAATGATTACTTCGAGAAAGTAGACTTATTAAGAAAATACGTAGATGACGTTGCCATAACTACGGATATTATGGTAGGTTTTCCGACCGAAACGGAAGAGGATTTTGCAGATACTCTTTCTCTCACGAAAAAGGTCGGGTTTTCGGGTGCGTTTACTTTCGTTTACTCTAAAAGAAAAGGCACGCCCGCCGCTAAAATGGACGGACAAATCGATGAGGAAGTTTCTCGCGACAGAATCACTCGCCTAATAGAATTGCAAAACGAAATCAGCAGAAAACAAACGCAAGGCTATAAAGGAAAAACGATCGAAATTCTTTGCGAGGATTACGACGAAAAGAAAAACAAATATCTCGGAAGGGACGTTTACGGAAGAATGGCATATTTTAACGGAGACAAAAGCCTTATCGGCGAATTTGTAAACGTAAAAATTAACGAAGTAAACGGAATTTCGCTTTACGGCGAAGTCGTTAAAGATAACGCGTAAAAGGAGGAAAAATTATGCCGCTCTCTCCGATGATGGTGCATTACCAACAAATAAAAGAAAAATATAAAGACTGCATAGTTTTTTACAGGCTCGGCGATTTTTACGAAATGTTTTTCGACGACGCTGTTAAGGCTTCCGAATTGCTCGATTTAACGCTTACCGGTCGCGATTGCGGACTTAGTGAAAGGGCGCCTATGTGCGGAATTCCTTTTCACGCGGCGGAAGCGTATATTTCCAAACTCGTTGCAGCTGGGGAAAAGGTGGCTATTTGCGAGCAACTGTCTTTAAGTACCAAAGGGAAAGAACTCGTTGACAGACAGGTCATAAAAGTAGTTACGGCGGGTACCGTAACGGACGAATACATAGACGAAAAAACCAACAATTTTATTGCGGCGGTATACGTAGGAGATAACGAAGCGGGCTTTTCGTGGGCAGATATAACCACAGGAGAGTTTTATGCGGAAAACTTCCGCGGTAATTCGGTTATGTCCGATTTAACAGATAAATTAGTTAAAATCGCCCCGGCGGAAATAGTAGCATGCGAAAAAGCCGCTAAAATTTTTAACGCTTCGCCGCTTGTAGTTCAAGGCGTTTTGCCGAAATTTTCGTATTTACCGGAAAGCGATTTTAACGAAAATCTTGCATTAAACGCTTTATTAAAACAGCTTAAAACTCAATCAATTGAAATATTCGGGTTTAACGCAAAAGACCCTTCGATAAAAAGTTCGGGCGCACTCGTTTCATATTTAATAGAAACCCAAAAACACGCGCTCGTAAACATTAACGGCATAACGGTCGTAAACGGCGACAAACTTTTGATGCTCGACGCGAACACCGTTCGCAATCTCGAACTGGTAAAAACGATACGCGACGGAAAAAAATACGGTACGCTTTTATGGCTTTTGGATAAAACGAAAACGAGCATGGGCGCGAGAAAATTACATAGTTTCGTACTTTCTCCGCTCGGTACGGCAAAAGATATAAATTATAGGCTAAAGGGTGTTGAAACACTTTATAACGACACGCTTTCTCGCTCCGCGCTTTCGGACGTGCTTTCCGGATTTAAGGACGTGGCGAGAATATCCGGTAAAATCTCCAACAACAATCTTTTGCCTGCTGACTGCTTAAATCTTTGCGCGTCGCTCGGCACGCTGCCGGAAATTAAATTTATGCTTTCCGGTTTTAATTGCGATATACTTAAAGACATAAATTCCGATATAGACGATTTTTCTGCACTCGTCAAACTTCTCGATAGCGCGATAAGCAGAAAAGAATGTAAGACAGACGGCGAATATATTAAAACGGGATATAATGAGGAACTCGACGAACTTAAAAATCTCTCGGTAAACGGTAAAAGCGCGATTACGGAACTTGAAAAACGCGAGCGCGACAAGACGGGCATTAAAACGCTCAAAATCGGCTATAACAGAGTTTTCGGGTATTATATCGAAGTTACTAATTCTTTTACCTCAAAAGTACCTTACGATTATCAGAGAAAGCAAACTCTCGCAAACGCGGAAAGATATATTACGGACGAATTGAAAGAGTTAGAGGTAAAAATACTTTCAAGCGAAGAAAAGGCGGTCCAACTCGAAGCGGCGCTTTACTCGGAAGTTAAAAACGTTTTATGCGGATACGTTCCCGCACTTAAAAAAGCTTCGGACGCGATTGCAACGTTAGACGTTTTGCTTTCATTTGCAACAGTTTCGAGAGAACGGGGATATGTTAAACCGTCGATAGAAGAAAACACTTCCCGCATGGAAATTTCCGAGGGCAGACATCCCGTCGTCGAGGCGACTTTAGACGTCAGGTTCGTTCCCAACGACTGCATCCTTGATAACGAAGAAAACAGAATGGCGATTATAACGGGACCGAATATGGCCGGTAAAAGCACGTATATGCGACAGGTTGCAATAATAACGCTTATGGCGCACATCGGGTGTTTCGTTCCCGCAAAAAAAGCGGTAATACCTCTTACCGATAAAATTTTTACGCGTATAGGGGCAAGCGACAGTCTTACTTCCAACCAAAGTACGTTTATGGTGGAAATGTCTGAAACGGCTTATATTCTTAAAAACGCAACCGATAAGAGCCTTGTTCTTCTTGACGAAATCGGCAGAGGAACAAGCACTTTCGATGGGCTTTCGATCGCGTGGGCGGTAGTCGAATACATTGCCGGCGTTTTGCGAGCAAAAACGCTTTTTGCAACGCATTACCACGAACTTTCGGAACTCGAGGGAACTTTGCCCGGCGTAAAGAACTATAAAATCACGGTGAAAGAAATGCAGGGGTCGTTCGTGTTTTTACGTAAAATCATGCGGGGAAGTGCGAATAAAAGTTTTGGTATAGAGGTTGCCGAACTTGCGGGAGTAGATAAAAAAATAACTTCTCGCGCGAAAGAAATACTCGTCTCGCTTGAAAAAGCCGATATTACTCGCGGGCAAGAAAAAACTTACGCAGCAGAAGACGATGAAAAAACCCTTCCGCAATACAGTGAAACGGAAAGAATTATAAAAGACATAGATATTAACAATCTTTCGCCGATGCAGGCGTTTTCGATACTCGGCGATTTAAAAGAAAAATTAACGGAGAAGTAAAATATGAGCGTTATAAATTTGTTGAGTAGCGACGTTTATAATCGTATTGCCGCGGGCGAGGTTGTTGAAAGACCCGCTTCGGTAGTGAAAGAGCTTATCGAAAACTCGATAGACGCCGACGCTACGCAAATTTGCATTTCAATCGCCGCAGGCGGTAAATCCTCTATAAAAGTTACGGATAACGGCAGAGGTATTGAAAAAAGCGAACTTAAAAAAGCGCTTCTTCCTCACGCGACGAGTAAAATTTTCAAGGCGGAAGATCTCGACAATATAAGGACCTTGGGATTCAGAGGAGAAGCTCTTGCAAGTATCGCTTCCGTTTCGAAGGTAACGATAGTTTCAAAACCGTTTGAACAGGAATACGGTGCGATGATAGAGTCCGACGGCGGAAAAATGAGCGAACCTGAGGATTGTCCCGCGGTAAACGGTACCGAAATAACCGTTAATAATTTGTTTTTCAACACTCCCGCGCGTGAAAAGTTTTTGAAAAGCGACCGCTCTGAAGAAAACGAAATCAGTTCTACGATTGCAAAACTCGTTCTCGGCAACCCCGATATCGCAATAAAATTCGTTGCAGACGGAAGGGTTATGGCTCAGTCGTTCGGCGACGGGTTTAAGTCGGCTTTCGTAAGCGTATACGGTGCGGCGGCGATTAAGGAATGTTATTATATAGATACGGAAAAAAACGGGGTAGAGATTAAGGGTTACGTTTGCAAACCCGAATTTGCGAAAGGTACTCGCGCCGGTCAAACGGTGTTTTTAAACGGAAGGGTTATAAATAATCAAACTATTTCGTCCGCGGTGTCGAACGCATACTCGTCTTATTTAATGAAAAGAAGATACCCTTATTATATGCTCGACGTCCATATGCCGGCGGAAGAGGTTGATTGTAACGTCCATCCAAACAAAACGGACGTGAGGTTTTTAAATAACCAAATAGTTTACGGCGCGATATATTCTACCGTCTCTAAGGTTTTAGACGGCGCGCAAGAGGCTCCCGAAATAATTAAAGAAGAGAAAAAAGGTTTAGACGCATTGGACGATTTATTAACCGCTCCCGAAGATTCAATGAACGCTCTTTACGAAAACAAGGGATTTTACGCAAAATCGCCGAGGAGCGATGCGGATAAATATAAATTCGATAAACCGATAAAATTTGCTAAAATCATATTAAACGACAGTTCGCCGGCTTCGGGAGAAATCGCCGCTTCAGACGAAGCGTACGGAGAGGAGAAAATAACTTCTTCCGCCGCCGACCAGGAGAAAACATTAAAAAGCATATACGAAGAAAACAAAGCGTATTTATTAAGCCTTGAAAAAAAGGAAAAAGAAACCAAAAGCGTTCAAAGCGAACTCACGGTAGAAAGACCTCTCAACTACGTCGGTCAGGTGTTATCCACATATCTTGTTTTCGACGACGGCGAAAACGTGTATATGGTAGATCAACACGCTGCGCATGAAAGAATGTTGTACGATAAATTCAGCGCAAACGTCGTAAACGGGACGGTAGTCTCTCAACCCCTGATTATTCCTTTCGTATTAACGACGAGCGGAGAAGAATACGATTTTATCGCGAAAGACGAAGAATTGCTTAAAAGCATGGGCTTCGACGTTTGCGAATTCGGTCGAAACGCTTTTAAAATTTCCGCCGTACCAGTAATACTATCCGATATAAATCTAAAAGAATTTTTCGACGACCTTTTAAGCGATTCTTCGCAGTTAAAAAGCGTCGATTTGAAAGTAACGTTGAAAGACAGAATAGCGCAAAAAGCTTGTAAAGCCGCCGTTAAAGCAGGCAACAAAATGACCGACGCAGACGTGCAAAGTCTGAAAGAAGTCATTGAAAAAAACAAAAGTCTTAAATGCCCGCACGGGAGACCTGCGGTAATAAAAATTAAGCAAACGGAAATCGAAAAATGGTTCAAAAGAATCGTTTAAACGGTAAAACCGTTATTATTTGCGGGGCTACGGCTTCGGGTAAAACGGAACTTGCGGTCGCTTTGGCTCTTAAAACGGGCGGAGAAGTTATTTCTGCCGATTCTATGACGGTATACAAAGAGCTAAACGTCGGTACGGCAAAGCCGGATAAAACGGAATTAAGAGGCGTTGAATACCATTTACTCGATGCGGCAAGTCCGTTCGACAACTTTTCGGTAGGAGATTACAAAGAACTTGCCGAACCGATTTTAGAGCGCATATTAGGCGAGGGGAAAACGCCGATTGTTTGCGGCGGCACCGGTTTTTACGTTAATTCTCTTATATTCGATTATTCGTACGGAAAAGCGCCGGCAAACCTTGAAGCGAGAAAAAAATACATCGATTTAGCAGACGAAAACGGTAACGCGTACGTTTACGATATATTAAAAAAAGTCGACCCGTTAAGCGCAAATAAAATTCACGAAAACGATTTAAAGCGAGTTGTTCGCGCTTTGGAAATTTATGAATCGGGTATTCCGAAATCTTCTATATGCGACGAAAAGAAGCCTAAAAGAGATTACGCCGCGTTTTCGATAGATTTTCCACGAGAAATACTATACGAAAGAATAAATCGTCGAGTTGACGCAATGATTAAAAACGGGTTGGTAACCGAAGTGCAATCGCTTATAGATATCGGCGTTACGAACAAAAACCAATGTATGCAGGGCATCGGTTATAAAGAAATCTACTCCTATTTAACGGGTAATATTTCGTTCGAAGAAGCGGTTGAACAAATAAAATTAAACACCAGACGATACGCCAAAAGACAAATTACTTTTTTTAAAAATCAATTGCCGGGCGTGATAAATCTTCCGCCGGTCAGTGCGGAAGAAAACGCAGAATTCATTATAGATAAATTAAAAGGAAACAGATAACGATGATAGACGAAAAATTCATTTCAGAGTGCGAAAAAGGACTTTCGGAAATTTTTTCCGAACTTGAAAAAAATGCTCTTTACAATCAAGAAAAAGTTCTTAACGCATTTAAAAACCGCGCAATCGCTTTAAGGCATTTTTCCGGCTCAACGGGCTACGGATACGGCGACGACGGAAGAGAGGCGTTAAACGCCGTTATGGCGGACGTTTTTAAAGCGGAAAGCGCAATTTGTTCGCCTTATATCACTTGCGGTACGCATGCGCTTTCTTTGTGCTTATTCGGCGTATTAAGACCGGGCGATACGGTTTTGTCCGTAACCGGCACTCCTTACGACACTCTTTCCGAAATAATAGACGGAGGGGCGGGCTCGCTTTCGGAATACAATATAAAATTCAGATACGTTCCGCTTAAAGACGGAAAAATCGATTTGACAGCAGTACGGCGAGAAATTGAAACGCTTATGCCTAAAATGGTATATATTCAGCGTTCGAGAGGGTACGAATGGAGAAATTCGCTTTCAGCGAACGATATTCGCAGTGCAATTAAATCGATCAGGGGATTCGGTTTTGACGGTTGCGTTATGGTTGACAATTGCTACGGAGAATTTGTAGAGAAAGAAGAGCCTATAGAAGCGGGCGCAAATCTTACCGCGGGGTCTATGATTAAAAATCCGGGCGGCGGAATCGCCCAAACTGGCGGCTATGTTGCGGGCGATAAAAAATACGTTGATTTGGTTGCTGCACGCATGACGACGCCTTCTCTCGGCGCGGAAGTCGGTTCTTACGTTGCGGGTTACAGGACGCTGTTTCAAGGTCTTTTTATTGCGCCACACACCGTTTTGCAGGCTCTTAAAGGCTCGTTGCTTTTCGGTGCCGTTTTAAGCCGTCTCGGCTACGAAACGTTGCCGATATCGGGTGAAATGCCGCACGATATAACTCGCTCGATAAAATTCGGAAGCGCGGAAAGGCTTATCTCGTTTATACAGACGATACAAAAAAATTCGCCTATAGACAGTTTTGTTGAGGCGCTTCCGTGGGAAATGCCGGGATATAATGACCCTGTAATTATGGCGGCTGGATGCTTTATACAAGGTTCTTCCATTGAGTTATCTGCAGACGGACCCGTTAAACCGCCGTATATTGCTTATATGCAGGGCGGCATAACTTACGAACATTGTAAAATCGCGTTAAAAAATTTGAATTTATAAAAATAAATCCCCGACATGGAAAAAGCGAGTCGGGGATTATTTTTTAATCAAAACTTACGGATTAAACCTTTAACAACGCCTAAAATCTGAACGTTATCGAATATCATATCCTGCATATTGTCGTTTTCGGGATGCAAAACGATTTTGCCTTTTTTTATAAAAAATCGTTTTACAGTTGCGGAATCTTCAACAAGTGCAACCACTATATCGCCGTTAACGGCATCATTTTGACTTTTAACCAGAATTACGTCTTTATCCATAATTCCGGCATTTATCATACTATCGCCGGTAACGTTTAACGCAAAATCGGCAGAGGAATCCGAAAATTCCGGCGGGAGCGGACAATAACCCTCGAGATTCTGTATAGCGAAAATCGGTTCTCCGGCACGAATAACTCCTATAACGGGTATGCTTTTAAATTTCGCGCCGCCGTTTGAAATCGCTAACGCGCGTTTTTTCATCGGAGATTTTTCAAGCAAACCTTTACTTTTAAGTCTGTTAAGATACGCATAAACCGTCGCCGTCGACTTTACACCGAGAGAAGAGCATATTTCCCGCACGGACGGGGGATAACCGTATTCTTCGATATATTTAGCGGTAAAATCAAAAATTTGCCGTTCTTTTTCTTCAATTTCGTACTTTTTCATGAATAAATTATAATATATTATAACATCAAAGTCAAACGTTTGTTTAAATAATAGTTTTTAAAAACGCTTGATAACTCGTTGAATAAAGTGCTATAATATATATATGGAAGAGAAGAAAATTAAATGTAAACTATATGATAGGGAATGTATAGACTGCGGCGAATGCGACGAGTGGTGCGATTTAGATCCGACAAAAAAATGCGACAGTTGCGGGAAATGCATCGAACCTGATAAAAACTATAAAATCATAAAAATTACCAAAATAATTAAAGATTGAAAAGGGCGAGGGGTCAACCTTCGTCCTTTCCGGTTATTTTTAGATGAGTTGCAGCGTTTTTACGTCTGTCCTCACTTAGCGCTGCATAATGTTTTTTTGTAGTATTTACGTCTTTATGACCGAGACAGTCTGCAACGACGTAAATATCTCCGGTTTGCCGATAAAGGTTTGTGCCGAAAGTACTGCGCAATTTGTGCGGAGTAATTTTTTTTAACGGGGAAACGATTTTAGCGTATTTTTTTACTAATTCCTGAACTTGTCTTGTGGAAATTCTTCTATCCTGAAGCGATAAAAAAAGCGCGCGTTCTTCCGCGGGAAATTTAGGGTCGTTTTTTCTAATTTCAAGGTAATCGCTCAAGGCGGAAGCGACGTCGTCGTTAAAATACAATATAGCGCGGTTACCGCCTTTTCTCGTTACAACAAAACTTTTCGACTCTACGTCAACGTCTTCGATATTAAGTCCCACAAGTTCGCTTATACGAATACCCGTGCCTAAAAACAGAGTAACAATAGCAGTATCGCGTAGTTTAGTAACTTCGTGAAAGGCTTTTTGCTTTTTGGTCAATCCGTTGCCGGATGCAACGGTATAAAGCATATCTCCGATTTCGTCTTTTTTTTCGTTGCTATCAAGGCGAATAATTTCTTTTTCGTGAATCTTTGGCATTGCCACTTTAGAAGGGGTATTTGCAATCAACTTATCTTTATTGAAAAAATATCTGTAAAAGGCGCGCAGGGTAGACAACTTTCTTGCTTTACCGGTTTCGGTACAGGTTTCTTTTTTTCCGTTAATTTCGTAATGAGAGAGATAACTTAAAAAAAACTCTATGTCCGCCGCTTGAAGTTTATCGAGATCGCAAAGTTCTAAATCCGATATTTTTTTGTTACGAAACATTTTTTTTGTCAAAAAGTCAAAAAACACCCTTAAATCGTACGCATAATTTAATCTTGTAAGAGGAGAAGTCCGATTTTCGACTCCGATAAAAAAATCTTGCGTAAAATAGGGTAATTCGGCAACGATTTCGTTAATTCGTTCGATACATGAAATTTCGCGCTCTTCAAAATAGGTTTTCATAGAATTCCGTCCGTTCTTAATTATTTGATTATTTAAAAAATTTCCGTAAGGGGTAAAGCTGAATAGTAAATTTTCAACATATATAACTATGCGCAAAACACGGCTTTTACGCATAGTTAAGCGTTTTTTATTATAATATCATAAATGTTTCGTCTTGTCAAACGATTTTTAAGTACGATTAACAATAAAATCATTTTAATTGCTTTTATAAAAATATAAAACAAAAAACGCCAGTAAATAACTAACGTTTTTTATGTTTATTATGATAGAAATAATATTAGATTTATTTTTCGAGCATACCGATTGAAAGACCTTGATAATCGAATAAAAAGGTTTCAGCCACTTTTAGCATTTTTAACATACAAATATCGTCTTTATATTGCAAAGTTATTGCAAGATGACCGAAACAGGTATCGATAACGTTTACTCTGATAAGTAAATTATTTTCCATTGTAAACGCTGCGCTTGCGACCGAATGAAGCCCGCGGTTTGCAGGCTTCCAAACCTGCGTATCATAATAATCCGTTTCGGGAAAATCGAATTGTACGTGTTTTTCAAGTCCGAAAGGAATTGTTTTTATACCGCGAGTGTTTTCATAAATAAATTTACCGTCATTTTCGTCGATTTCAACTTTCGCCCACTTAATTCCCATAGGATTTTCGTTAAAAACATATTTTTTGCCGTTTATCTTTTTTTCTATGGGAGAATGCTTTTCGCCAAATCCATTTACGAGTTCAAGCGAGTTTATTTTTGCAGTAAGTTTATCGTAGTCCGCTTGATTGAATTCGGCACCTTTATCTAAACTTTTATACAATTTCTCTACGAAATAATAAATTTTTGACCCCGACGACCCGGAACATTGTAAATCCGCGTTGCATACAAACATAAAATTCTTGTCCGGAAAGCAAAATATAAATTGACCGCCCATACCGTTTAACATAAATCCGTGAGGATGTCGCCATATCTGATAACCGTAACCGCATTCTTCGTAGTCGTAATAATTATCAAAAATTGTGTCAATCTGTTTAGAAGTTGCTTTCTGCATGTAATCAAGCGGCAATAATTGTTCGCCCTTATAGTTACCGAGATTTAACACGAGTTCGCCGACCTTTGCAAAATCGCGAAGAGTCGTAACAACGCCGCTACCGCCCCAAGCGTTTCCGTCAGGAGATTTGACGCACCATATATCTTTAGAAACGCCGATTTTATCGAATTCCGGACGTAAATATTCCAAAAACGTTTTTCCCGTTAATTTTTCGACTAAAACGTCAAGCATATACGAAGCCGCTGTATCATACTGAAAAAGCATACCGTTGGGCTTAATTTCCTGATATTCGCCGGAAAAAAACGAAGCGTTCCAACCGGATTTTTTCATCGACCAGTTCGGGTCGTGATAACTTACGTGGTTTAACGGCGTAGTCATTTTAAGGCAATCTTCTATTGTTAAAGCACGCATGTATTTACCGGTTTTTTCGGTAACGTATTCCGGGAAATAGTCGGACATTTTGTCGTCTAATTTTACGAGACCTTCGCCTATCATTTTGCCTATAGAAAGCGCAACGTAACTTTTACTGCAAGAGTATATTCTATGCGCAAAATCTTTATTAAACGGCTTGTAATATGCTTCTGCAAGTATTTTACCGTTCCTGACAAACATAAAAGAATGCATGTTGAGTTTGTAGTTCTCAAGTGCTGTTATAAAATCCGAAATTCCGCGAGAAGAAAGACCTTCTTCTTCCGGCTTTACAAAGATTAAATCGTTTACCATAATTCACTCCCTAAAATAAATCATTTTTATTATGTAAAAAGTATATCATAACCAAAATATAAAAGCATAAAATCAAGAAAAATTTTTTAAACTATTCAAACGTATTTTTTTACGTTTTACAGTTTTCGTAAAGGTAAAAAATTTCAATTTATATAATAATTTTCTGACGTAATTATCAACAAAAAATATAATAAAACAGCGTAAAAACAAATAATTCGACAAATAAATATAAATATCGTTTAATGTTGACAAAGCGCGTATAAAATTATATAATAACGGTAATAAACGATTACGGAGATTATATGGAACAGCACGCCATAAGCAGCGACCTTATTCGCGGTCATATCGATACGATAATTCTTCATACGTTGATTGACGGCGATAAGTACGCTCAACAAATAAGTAACGTTATAGATGAAAAAAGCGAAAAAAAATACCAGATAAATCAGGCTACGCTTTATAGTTCGCTTAAACGTCTTGAAACTTGTAATTACGTTAATTCTTACTGGTACGACGCCGACGGCGGCAGACGTAAATTTTTTAAACTAACGGAAAACGGCAAAAAATATGTAGAAGGCAATCTTTCTAACTGGTCGTATTCGAGAGCGATTATTGACAGACTAATGGATTTTGAACCGGAAACCGTCGTAAAAATTGTTAAAACGCCTGTTTACGTGCAAGATCAAAGTGCCGCCGCTATGTTAAACGATAAAAAAGAAACTTATGCGGAAAAACCCGAACAAAACGCTGTTAAAACCACGTCTGAGGAAGTAAAGTCTACCGACAATAACTCGCCGACTACAAGCGAACAAGTACAAAAACCCGCCGAAAAAGAAATTTACGCCGTTAAAGAAGACGCGTACGAAGCGAATTTCAGAACAATTTTATCGGGATTGATTAAAGCCAACGCCCCGGCACCTCAACCCGTTGTTATTGAGAAAAAAACGGGCACCATTATAGAGCCTATCACCGTTCAAGAAGAAAAAGCGGAAGAGAAACAAAGTTTTTACGATACTATTTCCGATGCGGAATATCAGTCTAAACGTGATTATAATTCTGAAAAAATCGACTTTACAGAACTTGCGGCTTCCGCCGCGAAAGAAGGCTTTAAAATTCGCGTTTCGTCAAAAGAATCCGCAGTCAGCGTCGGACGTATTCTAATAAACAAAACTAACTTTATCGCGTCGCTTATAACTTTTGTCTTGTGTATAGTCGAACTATTATGCGTTGTTTTCACATGTAAATCCAGCGTAAGTTTTTCACCTTTTTTGTTGACGATAATGGTTTTATGCTTACTTGTTTACCCTGTTATGCGTGGCATAATCTTACGAAAAAATCCTTATAATACCGTGTCTGACGTTTCTGCCGACGGCATTTTGGTAAGTTTTATAGTTTTATTTAACGTAACGCTTATTTGTTTTGCCGGCAACCTGATTTTCGGCGGGGATTTCAGTGAAACCAAAACCGTGCTTTTAACGCTTGCACTGCCCGTTTTACTTACGCTCGACGTTGTTTTATATTATGCTTTCAGATTTTTCTTATCTAAAACTGAATTCTGTAAAATCAAAAAAACAAAATAAAATTACCGCTTATAACAAATTATAAAAAAATGCGACCTAAAAAGTAGGTCGCATTTTTATGTGATTATACGTTTAACAAATATTCGATTTCTGCCGGAGAAAGTTTTCTTACTTCACCGCGGTCTAATCCCGATAAAGTAAGTTCGCCGATCTTAATTCGTTTTAAAAAAGCAACGCTATGCCCTACCGCTTCAAACATTTTTCTTACCTGGCGATTTCTGCCTTCAGTTATCGTTATATGTAGTTTGGCGTATTCTTTTTTGTTTTCTATAACGCGCACGTTGCATTTTTTTGTTTTTACGCCGTCAATATATACTCCGCCGCGTAGTTTTGAAAGTTCCTCGTCCGTTATCGCTTTTTCCGTTTTAACGAGATATGTTTTTGGTACTTCGTTTTTAGGGTGAGTAAGTTTATACGTAAGTTCGCCGTCGTTCGTTAATATCAAAAGCCCTTCCGTATCATAGTCGAGCCGACCTACAGGAAAAAGTCTTTTTTCACCGCTCGGCATAAGATCCATTACGGTTTTTCTCCCCTTATCGTCTTTAACCGAGGTAATATAACCTTTCGGTTTGTTCATGATGTAATAGTCATATTTTTTTATTATTCCGACCTTTTTGCCGTTTACCGTTACGCTGTCGTCTACGGAAACCTCGTCGCCAAGGGAACACACTTTGCCGTTTATTTTGACCGCTCCGTCTTCGATAAGTTTATCCGCCGCGCGCCGAGAACAAACTCCGCATTCGGCAAGAAATTTATTTATTCTCATATCCTTTTTCCTTTTAGTTTACCTCTACTATATTATAGACTTTTTCGCTAAAAAGCAAGTTATTTTCATAGTAAATTTTTATAGTGCCTACCGTTTCGTCCTTTTCTAACGGCGGAACGAGTTTGTCGGGATAATCGTATACGACGCTGAAATTTTTTTTCTCCATTTTTGTTAAAGGTAAATATATATCGTTTTTAACGTATATAGCGCATTTTTTATCGGAATCTTTTATTTCTACAAAGTCGATGATATCGTCTGCTTCAAGAATTTTTTCGTATGAATATTCGTTAAAGCAGTCGGCTAAAAGTTCTTTTGACCTTTCAAACATCGGCGGACAATTCAGCACTACCGATATAAGTTCCATGCCGTTTCTTCGGCAAGACGAGACAAGACACCTTCCCGCTTTTTTCGTAAATCCCGTTTTTATACCGGTAGAACCTTCGAATTCCTTTAGCATTTTATTTTTATTTACAAGTCTTCGATTATAATTTCTTGTCGAAAACGGTATTTCCACGGTTTTGGTTGAAACGATTTCGCGAAAGATATCGTTTTTCATCGCATAACAAGAAATCAAAGCAAGGTCGTACGCGGTGGTAAAATGTCCGTCGTTATGCAAACCGTGCGGGTTGACGAAATGACTGTTAACCGCGCCGATTTTACGAGCAGTTTCGTTCATAAGACAAGCGAAATTTTCTATCGAACCGCTACAATATACGGCAAGCGTTTCCGCGCAGTCGTTACCGGAACGAAGCATTAAACCGAACAAAAGATCTTTAACGGTTAAAACTTCGCCCGCTTCGAGATAAATGCTCGACCCCTCTACGCCTACGGTTTCTTTCGTAACCGTAACAAGCGAATTCACGTCGAAGTTTTCAATAACGGTTATCGCAGTTAAAATTTTTGTCGTGCTTGCCATAAATTTTCGTACGGTTTCGTTTTTTGCGTATAAAACCCTTTTACTGTTTAACTCCATTACGATTTCCGCACTTCCGTTATCTGCAAATGCGGTATCGCTCTTTTTTAATGAAAAAATCGCAAAAGTTGAAATTAAACAGGCAAAAACGATTACAACGTTTTTAATCATCTTATTCATTTATTCGTCCTTTACCGTTAGTTCCGATAAAAAATCGGTGGCCTTTTCCATAATTTTTTCATATGCGCCGCTTTCGACCGACAATATCTTGTAATTCCCGTCGCAGTTTTTGATTAAAAACCCTGACGGCTTAACGGATACTATAGCCCCGTTGCCTGCGGAAAAAGGCAAATCTGAACCTTTTTTAAATAAACCGAGTTTTCCGTATTCTCCGCCGCCGGATAAAACGCCGAGCGTAACCTTTGCAACAGGTAGAACCAAGTCCCCGTCGTCCGTTTTTACGGGCTTACCGATAACGGTGCTTACGTCGAGCATCGAGTTTAAATTTTTAAGCGCGGTTTCTACAACCGAATTTATTCTGTTTTCTTCTGATGACATAAATTATTTTCTCCGTAATTATTTTAATAAGACTTATAATGGCGGTAAGCAAATTAACTACCGCAACTATTTTTCCGTTTAATCTTATAACGCTTTCGTTTTCGTGCACGTATATTACGTTATCGAGTTTTACGTACGGCTTTAATTCCCTTAAGATTGCCCCTGCAGTTTGTTCTGCAAAACTAACGATAAAACCGCCCGTTAGCGCGTAAATCGTTTCTTTCGTACCTATGTCAAGTTGCGTTTTTACCCTTAACACGTGATAATCTTTAAACGGCTCGAAACTCTTTTTTAACCCGAGCAATTTTTTATACGGAATAAAAGTGTTTTTTCCGCTCTTTTTTATCATTAAAAGCCCGCCTTCGGTTTTTATGAATTCCGCATTAAACACTTTTATAAAACCGAAAAGTCTTGCCGATAACATAAGTTTTTTATCTTTTCCCGTAAAACCGAGTCCGATGCTTATAAATATAGGAAAAATCAATACCGAATACGCGCAAATTATCACCCATAACACTATCTTAATATTTGCAATAAACCGAAAGATATGTAAACACCCGCACGAATTTAGTGCGGGTGTTTTTACCGTATTTGTTTATTTATTTTTATTAAAACTTTTCCACTTCTTCCCCTACGAGAAAATCCGGAATCTCTTCTTCGCTTATATCGGGCAAATCGAAGTCTCCGTCCTCGCTCTCGCTTGAGTTACCGCTTTTTTTAATAGAACTGTCGTTTTTGCTTTCCTCATTGCCATCGTCTGCGGTTGCGGCGGTTTCTTCAACGTATTCGTCTTTACGATATAGATAATCGTCGCTTACGTCGTTTGCGTGTATCAGATTGATTTTATTTATAAGTTCCTCATACTTCGGCAGTTCTTCGAGCGACGAAATCTGAAAACGCTTTAAAAATTTATCGGTCGTTCCGAACATAACGGGTCTGCCTACGGCGTCTTTTCTGCCGACGGGTTCTATAACTCCTAATTCCAAAAGTTTTTGAACGGCATATTCAGAGTTACCGCGTATTTCTTCGAGATCGATACGAGTAACAGGTTGTTTATATGCAATAATCGCGGCAACTTCTAACATGCTTTTGGAAAGTTCTCTTTCTTTTATCGGATTTAAAACTTCCGAAACCTCTTCCGAATATGCGGAGTTTGACGCAAACTGAAGTTTTTTATTGAATACGAGAAGATTTATTCCGCTATCGCCTTCGTATTTTTTCTTTAATTCTTCTGCGGCTTTAAGCACGTCTTTATCGGTTACGCCGAGTTTATCCGCAATATCCGAAACGGCAACTTGCGTTCCGGAAACGAATAAAATAGATTCAATTATATTCGTCAATTTCGCCGAGTTCTTCATTTCTGTCTTCCCTTAACGTTAAAGTTATATCGTCAAATACTCCGTTTTGAACGACCGTTATGTACTGCAATTTCAAAAGTTCAAGCATTGCCTGAAAAGTCGTAATCAACTCGCTTTTCGTGTAGTGATGGTTAAACATCTCAAAAAAACTAACGCTTTCCTTTTCTAAAAGAACAGCCCTTATTTCTTCGATTTTGTCTTTTACCGTAAATACTTCTTTGGGTATTTCTTTTAATATGTTTTGCTGTCTTTTTCTGTCGTCTACACGCATTAAAAGTTTAGAAAAAGCCTTTATCAGCCCGTCGAGATTAAAGTCGTTATAAACTATTCTCACATCGCCTACGCTTTTATCCGGCTCTTTGTAAAACCTTAAAACGTTTTCTTGTTGTTTAAGTTCTTCGCTTACTTCCTTAAACATTTTATATTCTTCGAGTTGGCGTATAAGGGCTTGTCCTTCGTCCTCTTCTTCGGTAAACTCTTCTATTTTAGGCAAAATCGATTTCGATTTTATTTCGAGAAGGGTTGCCGCCATATTGAGATACTCGCTGGCTTTGTCAACGTCAAGACGGCTTAGCCCGTTCATGTACGTTAAAAATTGCTCCGTTACCTCCGAAACGAAAATATCTTTAATTTCGATTTTCGCTTCTTTGATAAGATGTAACAGAAGGTCGAGCGGCCCCTCGAAATTCTCAAGTTTGGTAGAATATTCTACAACAGATTCAAACTCCGCCATTAAAAAAACAACCCCCAAAATGCAGAGATAGGAACGGAAATATATCCGACTATAAAGTTAATCGCGGTACCGAGTATATCAAGCCCTTGTATTCCGGTAATGTCGGATATAAAACTCAATGCAAACAGCGCATATAAAACGTATATACCGTAGTTTCTCAAAAAATAGTAAAAAGAACTTCTTTTTTTACAGAAAACGTCTATCGCCATAAATCCGTCCAAAGGATAAACGGGAATAAGGTTAAATACGAACAAAACAAGACTTAGCGAAACGATATAGTAAAGCGTAAATTGTAAAACGGCGGTAAAGTATCCGAAATCCGGTATACGAAACGAAAGCATCATAAGCGGAAAACAAATAAACGCCGTAATATAATTCATTAAAACGCCCGCAACCGAAACGAAAAAACAATCTCTTTTATAATGCTTAAAATTGTTAGGGTTTACAGGCATCGGTTTAGCCCATCCGAAATGAACCAAAACAAGACAGCACAGCCCTAAAGGATCAAAGTGCGCAAAAGGATTAAGAGTATAGCGATTATAAAGTTTTGGAGTTATATCTCCGCTTTTTACCGCAACAAAGGCATGTGCAAACTCGTGTAAAGGAAGCACAACCAAAAGAGCGATAAAAACCGAAAGGTATTCAATAAACTTATTTACGAAATCCATACCATTTTATTATACATTATAAGAAAGAAAAACGCAAATAAAACGCCCGAATAAATTTCGGGCGCTTGGCTTTGAATTTTATTGCAAAATAACCTATTAAAATTTTATTGCGCTATCGACCAGTTTTGGGTAACGTCCACGATACCGTCCCAAAAATTTTTTTCGTTTACGCTTTCCATGGCGATAACGTTTACCTTATCTATTTCAACCCCTCCGTCGTAAACCGAAAGAGTACCTAAAATATCCCCTTCCTTAATAGGCGCAACGGCGTCGCATGTCGGCGTAAACGAAAGTTCTACCGCGTGTTTTACGCTTTTTTCGGAAAAAATGTAAACGGATCTTTCCGTTTTTACTTTTACCGAATCGGTTCTTCCTTTTTTAACGCCTATGGTTAAATCAAGCGGTTTTTCGCAATCGACAACTAACTTGTTTGTAAAGTTATCAAAACCGTAGTTAAATAAAGACGATGCCTCTTTAAATCTGGTTTTACCGTCCGGAGCGGAAATTATGACGGAAATAAGTCTCATTCCGTTTCGTTTTGCCGACGCCGCTAAACAATGCCCTGCTTCGGAGGTATATCCCGTTTTCCCCGCATCACAACCGGAATAAAACCTTATTAACTTATTTGTATTTGAAATTTGCGTAATTCTACCCTTGGGGTGAGATATTTCGTCCATCCAGATACCCGAATAATTAAAATACGCCTTATGTTTTATCAGTTCTGAAAACATCACGGCAACGTCTTTTGCGCAAGAGTATTGCCCTGCTTTCGGTAGTCCCGTACAATTTACGAAAACCGTATCGTTCATTCCGAGAGCAGTAGCTTTTTCGTTCATTTTATCGACAAAAGAACTTTCGCTTCCGGCAAGTCTTTCCGCTATGGCAACCGAAGCGTCGTTTGCGGATGCGACCGTAATTCCTTTTATCAATTCTCCGACCTTATACTCGCCGCCTGTTTCGAGAAATATTTGCGAACCACCCATTCCTGCGGCGTTTTCGCTTATAGTCAATGTTTCGTCTATTGAAAGTTCTCCCGCATCCATTGCTTCGAAAGATAAAAGTAAGGTCATAATTTTACACATACTCGCAATCGGCGCGCGTTTTTGTTCGTTGTTTTTATATATTACGGTTCGAGAGTCTGCGTCCATAAGGTATGCAGATTTACTCGTAACGTTTATCTCCGGTTCTGCAAAACCGATTTTTGCTTTAAGTCCGAAAACCGAACCGACGCTTATAATAAACAGCGATAAAATAAAAAATACAGAAATCTTTTTATACATCGTTACCTCCGTGCAAAAATATTTTCTGTATTTATTTTTTATTTATACATTATGTCAGACATAATTATCGTTAATAATCTAATTATTTAACATATTTTTTATTGATATACCGAATCCGCGAGACGGGTCGTTAACAAAAACGTGCGTAACCGCCCCTATGAGTTTTCCGTCCTGAACAATTGGACTCCCGCTCATTCCCTGAACTATTCCGCCGGTAAGATTTAACAGGTTTTTATCCGTTACTTTTATAACGAAATTTTTAGTTTCGCTATGGTCGTCGGTTTTAACTATACTTATGTTATACTCTTGCGGCTCTTGTCCCGTTATAGTCGAATAAATCGTAGCATTTCCGATTTTTGCGCTTCCCTCTGTTATTTTCTTTAAGTTGCTTTTGTCAAAATTTTCGTTAAGCGTACCGAAAACGCCGCTTTCCGTATTTTTTTGTATAACTCCTTCCGCCTTTTTTTTATCGAACGTTCCGCGAAGTTCTCCGGGAGTTCCGCGCTCTCCTTTAACGAAGCCGTTAATCTCACATGAAAATATTTTGCCGCCTGAAATTTCCATTATTTTTTCGTCTTCATTTAAAACTGGATGCCCGAGTGAACCGAATTTGTTTCCTTTTATATACGTTATAGTCCCTATCCCGTTCATATCGTCTCTAACGAAAACCCCTATTTTAACGTTTCCGCATATATCTTTTACCGGAGTAACGCTGAAAAACAAATACTCTCCGTTTCTTTTAACGCAAAGCGTTTTAGGGCAAGCGTCTTTAACCGCGCCTTCAATGTCGTTTGCATCGTTTACATCCGATTTGTCGATTTTTATAATTATGTCGCCCGTTTGAACGCCGGCGTTTTTTGCCGGACTTACTATTCCGTTTTCGGTTATAACGTCCGAAAGACCCACAACGTGCGCCCCCTTTGAGGTAAGCGTAAATCCTGCTGCGTATCCGCCGAGAAACAAATCATCGCCTTCGGCATACGCGGTAAATCCGAAACATGATATGCATGCGGTAAAAACCAGTAAAAAACAAAATATAAATTTTTTCATATGCGCTCCGTCTGTTTTATAATGCGTAAACGGTACAAAAATATACCGTGATTTATAAAAAGTAAAAAAAGGTCGAAGCAATTCGACCCGTTTTTTATAGATTAAGTACTCTCTAAAGTTTTTTTAGTTTTTATTTCTTTTTATTTGTTTGTAATCGTTTGCTACGGATATAATTTCGACGGCGCGTTTTACCGCTATATCGGTTAAATCTCCACCGCCGGAAAGTCTTACGATTTCGGCGATTTTTTCATTTAAATCAAGCGATTTAACCCGCGTAAGCGTTCTGCCGTTTTCTTCTGTTTTTTCGATTAAAAGATTTACGTCTCCCATAGCGGATATTTGCGGTAAATGCGTTATGGCGATAACCTGAACCCCCTCGGCAATGTCTGCAAATTTTTCCGCCACGACGTTTGCCGTTTTACCGCTTATTCCCGCATCTATTTCGTCGAATATAAACGTTGAAACGTCGCTAAACTTTGCGGTCTGCGCTTTAACGGCAAGCATAAACCTGCTTATTTCACCGCCGCTGATTACTGCGGCAAGCGTTTTTGCAGGCTCTCCCGAGTTTGCGCTGAACTTGTAGACGACTGAATCAAAACCGTTTGCGGATACAAATTTACACTCCTCCCTTGACGGTGATTCATTAAATTCAATCTCGAACGAAGCGTTTTTCATACCGAGAGTTTTCAATTCGTTTAATACGTTTGAAGAAAAAACTTTTGCAGATGCTCTTCTCGCGTCGGACAACTTAACGTATTCGTCGTAAATCTTATTTTCAAGAGTTGCTTTTTTATCAAGAAGCAAAGCGGCGGTTTCGTTAAAATTTTCGAGTTTGTCCCTTTCCTCTTTTGCACGCTCTAAAAAGCAAGATATTTCGTTAAAGTCGGAACCGTACTTCTTTTTGAGTTTTTTTATTTCTTCCAGTCGATTTTCTACGTAATCTGCGTCGATTTCATCACCGTCGACCTCTTCTAACAGTGAAGAAGCGGTCTCCGCAACATCTTCGAGTTCTGCATATGCCGAAGAAAATCTTTCGTATAAATTACTGTATTCGCTTGCATAATCGGTTATTCCGGATAAAATCTTCAACGAATTAGATAAAGCGTCGGATGCTCCGCCCTCTGCCGAAAACGAACGACTTACCGAATCTAACGCATAAAAGATTTTCTCTCTGAACTGAATCTTTTGTTTAAGCGATAAAAGTTCGTCTTCCTCGCCTTCTTTCAGTTCCGCCGATTCTATTTCGTTTATCTGATAATTTAATACGTCGAGGCGTGTAAGCCTTGTCCCCTCGTCGCCGCCGAGTTCGTTTAACCGAGCGGTAACGTTTTTATATTCGTCAAAGTCGGTTTTGATTAAACTTTTTTCGTTTTCAATGCTCGCTCCGCCGAATTTATCGAGGAGTCCGAGTTGATTTTTTTCAGATATAAGTGAAAAATGTTCGCTTTGTCCGTGCACGTCGACTAAAAGAGAAGTAAACTTTTTAAGCATGCCGATTGTAACGGACACTCCGTTTATCCTTACCGAACTTTTTCCGTCAGAAGTAAATTTTCTCGTAACGATAAGAGTTTCTTCTCTGTCTATTCCGGTCTCGTCAAAAATTTCATATATCGGCGAGTCGCTCGGCAAATTAAATTCTGCCGTAACGGAACATTCGTTTTCGCCGTAACGAATTATAGACTTGTCCGCTTTTGCACCGAGAACAAAGTTGAGCGAATCGATTATAACCGATTTACCTGAGCCCGTTTCACCCGATAAAACGTTCAATCCGTCCGAAAATTCTATTTGCGCGTTATCGATAAGCGCAACGTTTTTAATTGAAAGTCTGACAAGCATTAAAGCATCCTTAAAGTTTTAACTATATGTTCCGCATCCGCTTCGTTTTTGGTTACGATAAGTAAAGTATCGTCCCCTGCAACCGTACCGAGTATTTTTGAAAATTTCATTTCGTCTATCGCCATTCCGACCGCACCGCCGTTGCCGTTTAACGTTTTTATAACAATTAGGTTGCCCGCCGTTGCGATAGAAACGGTAATCTGTTTAAAGAGGTCGATTATCTTACGTGGTATCTCGTTTTCAGCATCAAGGCACCTGACGTATTTGCTTTTTTTCTGCGCCCCGTCAGATTTAACGAGGTTTAATTCGTTTATATCTCTCGAAACGGTTGCCTGCGAAACGTTAAAACCGCATTCGTTAAGTTTAGCGGTCAACTCTTCTTGCGTTGAAATTTCATATTCGTTTATAAGAGAGCAAATTTTTTCAAGTCTTTGTTTTTTAGTCATCTGTTTAACTTTTCCGTTTATTTTTCTTGCCTTGCTAAACGCGTTTTTGCGATTTCATTTTTTCGGTCAATATCTTAAAAAAGTCTGAGCCGACTTTTCTCAAAAAAACCGTTTTCCTCTTCGCCTTTCTTACCGAAACCGTTTCTCCGTCGGTAATATACGCTACGAGTTTGCCGTCGACAAAAACCCCCGCCTTGCCGCCGCGCGTAAGCGACGCTTCCGTATCGTTATCTGCCGAAAAAATAACCGGCCTATGGCTTAAAGAATGTGCGGCAATGGGCGTTAGAGAAAACGCGTTTGTTCCGGGCGCAAGAATGGCTCCGCCAGCCGAAAGCGAATATGCGGTTGACCCCGTAGGCGTGCAAATTATAACACCGTCGCCGGTAACCGTCTCTATTTCGTTTCCGTCGATTTTAACCGAAACCGAAATAACGCTTCCCCTGGTATTGTCGAAAACTCTTTGGATAACGACTTCGTTAAGCGCGTTATACGTTTTACCGCAAACGCCGATTTCGATAGTAGTTCTTTCGTCCTTAACGAGTTTGTTTTTTATAAGAAATTTAATTGCGCTTTCCGTTTCGAATTTTTCGAATTCGGTTAAAAACCCGAGTTTACCTGCGTTAATGCCTATTACGGGTATGCCGTTTTTATTTGCAAATTCATTGACGAACAATATAGTTCCGTCGCCGCCGAGTACGATAATCGCGTCGGCAATAGTTTTTCCGTCAAGTTCGTCATCAGTCAAAACGGAAAAGTCTAAATTCTCTTTTTTCAAAAAGTCAGCGGTTTTTTTTAGCCATTCGCCGTCCGCGTCTTTATCTTTGTTTACGTATAATAAAATTTTCATTCAGCCACCGTTAACAGTATATAATATTAAACGAATAAAATCAACGATTATTCGCTTTTTTATAAAAAAAGAACGTTTTCGGACGTTCTTAATCTATTCGGTTATTATTTTTTTCGTTCGTAAGTCGCGTCGGTAAATTTAGACAGAAAGTCCGAATTCGGTATTTCCGCAAGAATACTTTTGCAAGTAACGTAAAGTTCTTCGGCTTTTTTCTTTGCGCCGTTTACTCCGTATATTTTTATCGCGGTAAGTTTATCGGCCTTTTCATCTTTTTTAGGGGTCTTGCCTATAACGGAAAAGTCGCCCTCTTCATCTAAAATATCATCGGTTATCTGAAACAAAACACCAAGCGCGTTTGCATACTCGCTTAACTTTTCGAAATAATCTTTTCCGCTTAATACAGAAGAAATAAGTATAGGCGCCGCGATAAGTTTTGCCGTTTTGTTTATGTAAATTTCGGTAAGCGCGTTTTCATCCTCAATCGAATTTTTCTCGTTTTGAAGATCTAAAACCTGACCTTTAATCATGCCGCGCATACCCGCGCAATAAAATAAAATTTTCATTGCAGAAACGTCTTTTTCGCTAAAATCGGGTTTTTTAAGACAAGTTTCCGCGGCAAGGTTTAGTAAAGCGTCTCCCGTCAAAACCGCTGTCGCCTCGCCGAAGCGTTTGTGAACGGAAGGCTTGCCTCTTCTGAAATCGTCGTCGTCCATACACGGTAAATCGTCGTGTATAAGAGAATATGAATGTATAAATTCGATAGCCAAAGCGAAATATTTGACTTCTTCTTTGTCAAGACCGAGCATATCCGCTACGGCGTAACATAATACGGGGCGAATTCTTTTACCGCCGCCCTCGGTAGCGTAAACCACCGCATCGAACAAGTCCTTCGGAACCGACGTTTTTTGAGAATTTAAATATTCTTTTAATTCACTCTCGAAAAGATCCGAATAAGATTTATGCTTCGCGTCAAAATCCACGGTTTCTCCTTTTTGCGCACTCTAACGTATTCGTCAAAAGCATGGCTATAGTCATAGGTCCTACGCCGCCCGGTACGGGTGTAATAAAAGCGGCTTTACCTTTCGCGCCGTCAAAATCAACGTCGCCTAAAAGCCCCGTTTCCGTTCTGTTTATTCCTACGTCAATTACCGCTGCGCCTTCTTTAATCATGTCTGCGGTAATAAAGCGCGGTTTTCCGATTGCGGCTACAAGTATATCCGCGTCCGAACAAATCTTTTTTAAATCTCGAGTTTTACTGTGACATACCGTAACGGTGCAATCTGCATTAAGCAAAAGCATTGCGACGGGTTTGCCTACAATATTGCTCCGTCCGACTACGACTGCGTTTTTACCTTTAAGCGGAATTTCGTATTCGGATAAAAGACGCATAATACCTTTAGGCGTACACGCGATGACGGCTTCTTTATTCATTGCAAGATTCCCGAGATTTTCGGGTTTAAATCCGTCCACGTCTTTTTCTGTAGGTATAAAACTTAAAACTTTACTTTCGTTTACACCGTTCGGTAAAGGAAGTTGAACGAGCACGCCGTCTACGTTATCGTCGGCAGAAACGCTTTTTACCGTCTCGATTATTTTCTCTTCTCCGCAGTCATCGGGCAAATAAAAGGCAAGCGATTTAACACCGACGAACTCGCACGCCTTTATTTTGTTTCGTACGTAAACTTTCGATGCAGGATTTTCGCCCGCAAGTATAACCGCAAGCGTTATCTCCTTACCCGTTTTCAATTTATATTCCGCAACTTGCTCTTTTAATTCGCTTTTAATTTTTGCGGAAAGCGTCTTTCCGTCTAATAAAACGCTCATTTTCTGTCCTTTGCGTATTCGGCGAGAATGCCGTTTACAAAATCGGCGCTTCTTTCCGTAGAATAAGTTACGGCGAGTTTTACCGCCTCGTCTACCGCGACCGCCGTCGGAGTATTCGGAAAATTATCGAGTTCTGCCATTCCGATTATCAGCGCACACTTATCCGCCGCGAAAATTCTCCTTTCGCTGAATCTTTCGGATAGGTTGTCGATCGCTTCGGTATACTTCGATTCGCCGTTTAACGCGGCGTTTAATAACTCTTTTGCAAAGTTTTTATCGTCGTCTCCGAGTTCCTTTATCAATACGTCAAAAAGCCCTTCATCACCGGGATTGAAGAGCTTTGAGAACAAATATTTAAAAACACCTTCCCTTGCTTTGCTTCTCATTCGTTTACTTAACTTCCTCTTTTATGTCGTTATTTGCCGTCTTCTGCTCGGATTGTTTTTCTACATCCGCCTGTTTTTCTTCTGTCTTTACAGAAGAATCCTGTTTCGTTTCGGCAGGCGTGTCGTCGAAAGATACTCCTTTAACGACAACGTTTACACCGGCGATATGATACTCCGTCATTGCCTCGACGTTATGTCTTACGACCTCTTGAATTTTAAACGCCGTTTCTGACACCGATTGAGTGTAATGGATTATCACGTAAACGTCAACGTAAACGCCGTCCTTTTCTACGCGCACTTTTACGGAATTCGTATTATAATCGTCGTGCTTTATCGCCGAAGAAAACTGAACATAAGGCATTTCGGAAACTGCTATACTGACAATCTCGCCGATAATTCCCTCGCTCACGACGATTTTTCCTTCGTGTTTATTTCTCACCAATTTTTTTATGCGAGCCATAAATATCCTCTGATAACGATTATTTACGATAATTGTACCACAAAATATTTATTTTGCATAGCGTTTTTAAGAAATCGGTATAATTTTTACGTTTTCGGGCGAAACGTTTATTTCTTCGGAAACGATAGTGTAAATTTTTACTGCGTCCTCTGCGGTAAGTTGTTGCGATTTTGCTATAACGTTTACGTTATTTGACTCGAGCCCGATAACTACGACTGCGTCTTCGAAACCGTATGCACGAATAAGACTTTCAAGCAAAAGTTCTCTTTCGGTTATAGACGTAAGTTCTGTTTTCATTTTTAACGCGGCGGTTTTTTCCGCGCTTTCGCCTTCGCAATTCTTTATTACGTCGTCAAGTTGCAGTATTTCTTCGTTACGGGTGTTAAGCCGCTCGGTTCTGTACTGCGAAAAATAATTCGCGGCGTTTACGGTTTGCGCGCCCGAAGGCTCCGGCGATACGGTAAGCACGAAGTTGAATATCGCGGTAACCGCAAGCAAAGCCACCATGCACGACAGGATAATGATTTTTTTCTTCTTTGACATAATTTTTTCTCCTTTTTATTTTTTATTGTCAAATTTTTATTTCATCGTTAAAATTTCAATACGGTCTTTGTCGATTCTTAACAGCGCTTCCGTAGCGGTCAGTAGTTTTGTTTTAACCGATATGCTGTTCGCACCTTCGCAAACAATCAAAACGCCTGAAATTTTCGGATATAGTTCTTTAAGCGTTACCGTTTTTCCGTTGACGAGTATCGGAGTTTCTTCAGTCAATGTTTTCCCATCGACGACCGAAGTCGTTCTTTTCATTGCGATAACCGTTTCCGGTCCGGATTCGAGCGTAATCATCGTTTTAACTCTGCCCGCTCCGGTTATTGCGCTTAAAACGTTTTCAAGCCTGTTTTCGAGCGTTTCTGTATATTCCGAAATTGCCGCCGTATCGTCGGTTTTTCGCACCGACGGCGACTTATACATAAACAAGCACAACACGAGTATTAAAAGTATTACCGCGACGGCGATTTTAGGCGCTTTACCGGATTTTATTTTTTCGTAAAAGTTTTTAAATCTGCTTTTCAAACCTTCTTTATTCAATAATTTTCACCATCCCTTTATCTACTGCAAGAAAGTTTTTTATCGTTGCTTCAATCTCGTTTATATCTATATGCTCTTTGTCCGAATTGATAACCGAATTTTTTAAATTGACAGTAACTAAATTTATTTTATAACTTCCGTTTTCATAATCGTATTCTATGTTCACGCTCGCCCCCGTTATTCCTTTTGCGTTTAAGATATTTTCGCAATTTTTTTCAAGGCAGGCAATTCGTTTTCGCGTTATCGAATATAAAAAATCTTCCTGATAGATCTCTTCGGTTTGGGTAGGAACAAATATTTCGTTTACGTTTTGCTCGTAATTGAAATTTAATATAGGTTTAACGACGGAGAGAAGCACGATAAACGGCAAAATTCCCTTTATCACTTTACCCGTTTTACCGTCCGGAACTATTAACGAAATTGCGGTAACCGCCACCGCCGTTATAGAAATGTTAAAAATCCATTCTTTCATAAATAAACTTTTTATATTCGCTAAAGTTGTTTGTTTTATATGTACGCGTTTGCGGTAAAAATTATCAGCAAAAACGTTATAAAAAACATAAATCCGCATATCAGCACCGATACGGCGAAATACGTTAAAGATTTTGCCACGTTGCCGCATATTGAAGATATTTTTTCGTCTGAAACCGTTTCCGTTACGGCAGATACTAGTTTTAATAAAATCGACAATGCGGCGATTTTTAAAACCGGGGTTAAAACGATAAAAAATAAAACGACGACTGAAGAAAGTCCGACTGCATTTTTTATTAAAACACTCCCGCATCTAATTAAATCAAATCCGTCTTTAATAAGTCCTCCGACAATCGGAATAGAATTCGATACGGCGTATTTAGCAGCCTTTGCGCTTAACCCGTCAGAGGCTGCGCCGACAATGCCCTGAACGGTTAAAAAAACGCTGAAAACGGTCGCTAAAAGTCCGATAACCCATTTTATAATCGAAGTAAAAAACTCGGTGAACTTTCCTAATCGAACTTCTTTCGATAAGCCCGAAATTACGCTGAAAATTAAAATAAAAACCGCAAAAGGAAGAATAAACGCGTTTACAATCGTTACCATTCCTCCACCGAGCAACAAAACGGCGGGCTGAAATATCGAAACCGAAACAGTTCCGCCGGAAGCGGTCATTAAAGTGAGCAACACCGGCGACACTATTTCACAGAATTTCGCCATATTTGAAACCGCGGAAAACGACGAGGACACTATGGAATATAACGCGGGTAAAAGAAGTAAAACGCAACTCAAAAGTTCCACGTAGTAAACGACTCCGCAGGCACTCCCGCCATCGCTTTTAACGCTTTTCATAATCACGCCGAAAACGGAAACAGCCAAGACTCCGGATAGAAGCGGAAGAAACGTTATAAAGTCGGAAAAAAACGATGAAAGAGCATATTTAACCAAATCGCCTACGTTCGTTCCGGCTTTTCCGCTTAAAAGGTCGTTTATGTAATCGACAGGAGAAAAATCAAAATCATTAACGGATAGAGAGTCGTAGAAATCCTCTAATTCGCTTAAATCGATGTCGTTTATTTGATCGTTAATCTCGTCCGTCAACGCGTCGGCTTTAACCGTTTGAGTTTTTCCCAACCCTGCAAAGAAAATAAAAGCCGTTGCCACGATTAAAAGCAAAACGATTTTTCTTTTCATTTACCAAGCTCCGCAATTAAATTAACCACCGCATAGAGAATGGGTAGAGATACGCCTATAATTATAAGTTTACCGGCAAGCAACAACTTGTCCGAAAAGCCTTTTAACCCAAAGTCCGAAACCGTGCCTGCGGCGAACTCCACCGTATAACCTATCGCTATAGCCTTAAACAAAATTTTATAATAAGACTCGCTGAGGCCTGTAAGCGCGATAAGTTCCTCAAAAAAACCGAATGTTTCCGTTACATATGGCAAAATCATTGAAACAAGTATTATGCCAGACATAATTTCAACCAAAATCGTCAGTTCGCTATTGATATTTCTTAAAAAAATAATTATGCAGGCGCAAATAAATGCAACGGCTATTATTTTAATCATTTCAGTATAAACTAAATATGTTTTTTACGGTTTCAAATAAATCGCTTACCATATTTATCACTAAAGTTAAAACGATAATTAACCCCGCCAACGCGACGAGTGTTGCTATATCGTCCCTGTCGCTTTTTTTTAAAACCTGCGTTATAACGGCTATTATAATTCCTATTGCCGCAATTTTAAAAATTATATCTATTTCCATAACGTTCCTTTATAGGATAATTATCATAATTATCAGCCCAACCATAAACCCGAGTTTAAGATACAGCGTACGATACTTTTTTTCGTTCAGGCAAGCCTCTTCAAGATATTTTTTTAACCTACCGTCTGCTCCGTCCACAAATTTAGTTTGAGATACTGCGTCTCCTTCGCCTATCGTTTTGTAATAGTTTAAAACAAAATCGTTCTCCGATTCTGCAAAGTAGTCGACTCTCTCATACTTTTCGTTTTCTACGTATCGTTTTATTTTTTTGTAAAACTCACCACCGTCATCGTTTTTTTCTATTATAGATTTTACAGTGTTTCTGCCGAAAGCTATTTCGCTTTTCATAATTAAATTGAAATCATAAAAACTTTGGTAAAATTTGCGTTTAAAATAGTATTTTTTGCTTACGGCGTAACCCAAATACGTCGTAAACGCAACTATAACGCATCCTATAACTACGTTAAACATATTTCGTTAAAGTTTTCATCGTATATTTTTTCTATTTTACCGGGATTGCCATTGCATCCGACTACAAAATATCTTTCAAAAATATTTTTTTTAAAACCGTTTTTTTCAGTTACGTCTTTTATATTTTTTCCATGGCAACTCGCTATAACGGTTGTCCCTGACAAAGTTGCGATTTTTACACAATTCCAATCGCTTTCGCTCGCAAGTTCGTCGGTTATAACAAGGTTCGGAGACAATGAACGTATACCGCAGTCAAACGCATACTGTTTGTCCGAATACGATAGTTTATCAATGTTTTTTCCGACAATGTCTGAAAATTCGCCTCGCTCGTCAATAAGAAGTATTTGAATATGCGAACAGCAATCGAACTTTAAACATAAATCTTTTAGCAAAGTTGTTTTGCCGCCTGCGGGCGGGGCGATTATTAAAGTGCTTTTTATAAACTTTTTACTTTTTTCAAAAATTACGTCGTAAATCGTGTCAGAGCAATTATTAATTTTATGCGGAAGCCTTACGTTAAGAGAAGTAAAATTTTTTATCGTAACAATTTTACCGCTTTCCGTAACGCATGTTCCCGAAAGACCTATTCTGATACCGTCTTTCGTCGTAACATAGCCGTTTTTTATTTCGTCGTTAAAAGCATACAGAGATTTTTCGGTTACACGATTTATAACATAATCGATATCTACTTGTTCGCAACATATACCGAAATCCGATTTATCGGTAAAACCGCTTTCGCTTATAAAACGTCTTTTGCCGTCTAATAAAACGCTTATCGGAAAATTTTTTCTAAATCGTACTTCCGAAAGTTTGTGGTAGTTTTTTTCCACAATATTAAGAATTTTTTCCGGTAAAAAATCAAGTTTCATTTGTAATATTTTATTTTTATCTTTTACCGTTTAGAACGATTTAAAAATAAAAAAGACCCGAAACTTGTTCGAGTCTTTTTACTGTTAACTATAATTATTTGTTATTTAAGAGATCCGCAATCGAAACACCGCTACTCTTATCGTCTTTCCATTCGCGCAGTTCAAATTCTTCTTCGTTATCCTCTTTTGCTTTTCTCTTACCCTTACCCGATTTTTCGTTTTCTTCTTTTGCGGGTTTAGGTTCCTCGGGTAACAACGCTTTAATGGATAAAGTCATTTTTTCTCTTTCGGGAATAATGTCAAGTATTTTAGCCTCAACTTCTTGTCCGACTTCGAGTGCGGTAACGGGATTTTCAAGCCACTGATTAGAAATCTGTGAAACGTGTACAAGACCGTCTATTCCTTTTTCAACCTCAACAAACGCACCGAAAGCAACTATTCTTACAACTTTACCCTTAACAACGTCGCCGATATGGTATCTTTCAAGAACGGTATCCCACGGCTTCGGTTGAAGTTGTTTATATCCGACGGAAACTCTCTTATTTTCAGCGTCGATTTTAAGAATTTTAAATTCGTACTGTTTACCGATTTCGAGCACCTCGGAACAATCTTTGCAGCCCGTCCACGAAAGGTCGGAAATATGTGCGAGACAATCAAAACCGTTTACGTCGATAAACGCACCGAAAGCGGCAAATCTGACGGGCGTACCTAAAACAACGTCGCCCTCCTGTATGTTAGCGAAAAATTCCGCTTCTCTCTGCGCTCTTATTGCGTCGCGCTCTTGTTTTTCCGCTTCGAGAATAACTCTTCTCGAGCCGACTATCTGGCGGCGCGAACCTCTCGACTCGACTTTTTCCGCCTTAAGCGTCATAGTCTTGCCGACGTATTTTTCAAGGTCTTTTACAAAACCCATTCTGACCTGAGAAGCAGGCACGAACACTTCGTAACTGCCAAACTTACCGGTAAGACCGCCTTTGTTGGTTGCGGTAATTATCGCGTCGAAAAGTTTGCCGTTTTTAATTTCTTCGATTTCGGCTTCCTCTTTAAATACTTTTTCCATAGCCCTTTCAGAAAACTTAATCGGATTTTTGGCAACGACCATAACGCGTATATCCTGCCCGATTTTGTCGGCGTACGCCGCTTTATCGTAATCGCCTAAAATTTCGTCCTTAGGGAGTTCGAAATCTTTTTTGGCATTGTTCATTGACAAAGTCAAACCTGAATCAGTTGCAGAAGAAATCTTCGCATTAACGACTTGACCGACTTTAAAGTCTCTGCTTTTTTTGATGCCTTCGAAAGCCTTTTCCATTTCCGATTTGGAAACGTTGTCTTCCTGTGCGGGAACTTCGTTAACAACGTCGGTCTCGGGTACCGCTTCGGTAGCGGGTGCCTTAACCTCTTCGCTTTCTACAACTTCCGTCGTAACGTTTTCTTCTGTAATTTTCTCCATATTCGAGATAACCTCCCGGAGTTGTTCAATCGGCGTAGAAGCACCGAGCACAACCCCAACCCTTTTTAATTTTTTTACTTTTTCGTATTCAAAGCACGCAGAATCTGAAACTTTATAAACCGCTTCGCAATTCATTTTGCATATATCGAAAAGTTCTTGCGTGTTATTGCTGTTTGCCCCGCCGAGAACGAGTACGGCGTCGCACAATTTCGATATGGCAAAGGTCTCTTTTTGCCGCTTTGTTGTAGTATAACAAATTGTTTTGAAAATATCAACTGTTTTAACGCTTTGTCTGTTAAAATTTTTTATAATTTCGTCAAATTTTTCTTCAGAATACGTAGTCTGAACGACCACGCAAATTTTATCGCCATTAAACTGCGGCAAATCATTTTGCGAAGAGACAATATATGCGGAATCATCACACCAGCCGTTTATTCCCTTAATTTCGGGATGCTCGGCATTGCCGACAATTAAAATTTTATTTCCGTCGTTATAATGTTTATAGACTATTTTCTGAATTTCTTTAACGAACGGACACGTGCAATCGATGACGTTAAGACCTTTTTTTGCAGCGATATCGAAAGTGCTTTTCTTTTCCCCGTGAGTTCTGATCAGAAGTGTATCTCCCGATTTAAGTTCAGAATCGTTTACGTCGTAAACGGTTTTAAGTCCGTTTCTACGCAATTCGTCGTTGACCTTTTCGTTATGAATAAGTTCTCCGAGAACGAAATTTCTTTCGCCTTTAAGGCTTTTTGCCCTTTCAACCGCTCGCTCCACGCCGAAACAAAAGCCGCAATGTTTTCCGATTAAAACGCGCATCCTACTTTTTTATATAAGATAATATCTTTGAAACGACTTCGTCGACAGTCATATCCGACGTATCGATTAAAACCGCGTCATCGGCTTTTACAAGCGGTGCAAAATCTCTGTTTTTATCGTTAAAATCCCGTTGTTCTATTTCTTTTTTCAATAAATCTTTGTCTACGCCGTGTCCTTTTGCGACGAGTTCGGCATACCTTCTTTCCGTTCTGACGTCTACGCTCGCCGTAATATAAAACTTATAGTCTGCGTCGGGCAAAACGAAAGAGCCTATATCTCTGCCGTCTAAAACGCATGACATAGAAGCCGCAATCTTTCTTTGCATTTCGACCATTTTAAGTCTTACGCATTTTAAACTCGAAATATTCGACGCCGCCATTGAAACGTGCGGTTCGCGAATTTTTTCGGAAACATCTTCTCCGTCTAAAAAAGTATGTTGCGTTCCGTCGATGTACTTTATTTCGATATCGAGATTTCCGACGAAAGAGGAAACTCCGCCTATATCGAAAGTATCTATCCCGAGCGAAAGCGCTTTTAGCGCGGTAGCGCGGTACATCGCACCCGTATCAAGGTAAAGAATATTCAATTCTTTAGAAAGTCTTTTTGCTACGGTACTTTTACCGCTTCCGGAAGGTCCGTCAAGCGCAATCCGCATAATGTGTTCCATAAATTTTCCACCTCAAATGTAAAAATAAAGATTGATAAAACCTCTTTACCGTTATATTATATAATATAAAAAACGTTTTAACAAACGAAAAATACCGGTAAAAACGATATTTATAAAAAACAGTAATCGTTTTTTCTTAACTCAATCCGAAGCTGCGGCAATACCAGCGCTCCTGCCTGTCGAGAAAGCGGTTTGCAAATTATATCCGCCGGTATAGCAATCAACGTCAAGAACTTCACCTGCAAAATAAAGCCCTTTTATAAGTTTACTCTCCATGGTTTTAGGCGAAACTTCGCTAACGTTTACTCCGCCGGAAGTTACGATTGCCTCCTCAACCGGTCTTAAACCTTTAACCTTAAAAGAAAAGTGTTTAAGCGCGTAAACAAGTGCTTTTCTTTCTTGTTTAGAAATCTCCGCACACCTTTTCTCAAACGGAACGTTTGCCTCTGTTATAACCGCAGGAACGAGCGACTTAGGCAAAAGAGAGCGCATCGCCGAAAGCAATGCTTGATTTTTTGATAAAGCAAACTCTCTGATAAGCCTTTCGTCAAGTTGTTTTTCCGTTAGCGCAGGCTTTAAATCGAAAGATAAAATCGCTTTGGATAAATCAAGTCTGTTTACGTTGCAAGAACAAGACAAAATTACGGGGCCGGACACGCCGAAGTGAGTAAATAACATTTCTCCGAAATCCTCGTAAACGCTTTTTCCGTTTATATAAAATGTAATTTTAACGTTTTTAAGCGAAAGTCCCTGTAAGTCGCGATAATTTTCACCGTATAATTCCATTCCGACGAGCGAAGGTTTTATTTCCGTTATATTATGCCCCGCGCTTTTCGCAAAAACGTATCCGTCTCCCGTACTGCCGGTAAGCGGATACGATACGCCGCCAGTGCAAACTATAACCGAATCGCAATCATAACTGTTTAAATCGGTTTGCACGCCGCAAATTTTATCTCTAACTATATTTAAACTTTCTACGCGCTCGTTAAGTTTAACGCAAACGGAATATTTATCGAGAAGCTTTTCAAGCGTTTTAGTAACGTCGCTTGCTTTATCGCTAACCGGAAAAACTCTATTACCGCGCTCAACTTTTAACCTTAATCCGTTTTCCTCAAAAAAATCATACAGTTCCTGAGGAGAAAACGAATAGATACTGCCTATAACGAATTTAGGGTTACGAACCACGTTTTTTACAAATTCGCTTTTATCGCAAAAATTCGTAAGGTTGCATCTGCCTTTTCCCGTTATGTAAATTTTTTTGCCGAGTTTTTCGTTTTTTTCAATTAAGGTTACGTTTGCGTTTTCATTTGTTTTTGCCGCGAATATTGCGGCAATTATACCCGCCGCGCCGCCACCTACTACGATAATTTTTTTCATGATAATCATCTTATGCCTGACATAATTATGTGTAAAATCGCCTTTATTTTACTTGTGTTTTCTGTTAAATATTTTCTTCTCGATTACGTCGCCTTTTTTATAAATCAGTATGGTCATAAAAATCGTAAAACCAAAGAACAAAACCCATAAAGCAATGCCCCACCAAGTCGTATAAGGAATAATGCTGTTGTTTATCGAATATGAAGATAAAAACACCGTTACCACTCTAACTACGGTTATCATAACGATAAAAAATTTGGGTTTTACAGTGGTTATCCCTGCAACGAAACAAAGTACGTCGTCCGGAAAGAGCGGAAACAAAAACATAAACGTAAGTAATATTCTGTCTTTGCCATATATAAATTTACGCCACTTTTCAAGAGCGGCTTCCCCAACAAGCCACACGGCGGCTTTTACGCCGAATATCTTTCCTATAAAGTAAGCGGTTACGGAGCCAATCACAATGCCGATAACGCTGTACACCGCGCCTAAAAACGGTCCAAAAATAAACACTCCCGCCCCGACGGTTATAAACGCGGGAATCGGTAATACGACGACCTGTAAAAATGAAACTAATATAAAAATCAATGCGGCTTTTGCGCCAAAAGACGCAATGTACGAGCGAAAATCCTCTACCGTACTTATTTTCTCGTCTAAACCGCTTTTTTTATAGTAAAAGAGAAATATAACTGCGATAAGCGACAAGACGATAATAACAAGTGAAAGTTTATATATAAAGTCGTTTTTAAACGTCGAAAATATAAGCGTAAGAACCGTTACCGCCGAAACGGCAACGAGTAAAACCGTCCTTAAAAGCCTCGACATGTTTAAGTCGTGAGCGTAATACGTTTCTACGTACAATTCACAAAAAAGCAAAAGCGTAAAACCGATAAGACAAACGCATATCACGGATAAAACGTTTTTAGCTGCCGCAACGGAAATTTTATTCATACTTAAGTTTATGATTAAAATTTCGTTATTACTTTAACTTTGTCGATTTTTATATTCGTTTACGGCAATTTTGTCACATCGATTATTATATTCGTTATCCGAATGACCTTTAACTTTAACAAAATTTACTTCGTGTATGGCAAGCAATTCGATTAAACGTTTCCATAAATCTACGTTTTTTACGGATTTTCCGCCGGAATTTTTCCAGCCGTTGTTTTGCCACGTCGTTATCCAGCCGAGATTGAACGCGTCAACGAGATATCTCGAATCGCTGTATAATTTTACATCGCACGGTTCGATAAGGCTCTCAAGCCCTTTTATCGCCGCTAAAAGTTCCATCCTGTTATTCGTCGTGTTTTCTTCGTATCCGCTAACGACTTTTTCGCGACCGTTATACGAAAGTATGGCGCAATATCCGCCGTCTCCGGGGTTGCCGCTACACGCACCATCGGTATATATGTCTACGTTTTTCATACGTTTTCGAGTTCAGTCGCGCGGTTTACGCACGCATTCACGGCCTTTTCACTTAAATCGTATAATCCGCCTTCCTCATAGACTTTTACCGCCTCGATAGTAGTTCCGCCCTTACTGCAAACGGCGGAAATAAGTTCTTCGACAGTTTTGTTATTGCGGTTTAACAACATTTTTCCGCTTCCTATAAGAGTGTTCACTACGAGCGTTTCCGCGTCATCTTCGCTTAACCCTCTTTTTACGCCTGCGTCGATAAGCGATTTGGCAAACATATAAAAATACGCCGGCGAACTGCCGCTTATCCCGGTTACAACGTTAAGCTTGTCCTCTAAAACCGTTACGACGCTTGCAAAAGACGAAAAAAGTCCTTTAATAAACTCCGCGTCAACATTGTCGTTATAATCGGATATATCAATGCCAACCGCACCGAAACCAACCGAACAAGGAGTATTAGGCATACACCTGGCAATTTTAACGTCATTCCCTATTTTTGTTTTAATTCCGGCTTTTTTAACGCCCGCCATAATAGAAATAAATTTATTACACGCACAACCGTTTATCGATGCGGCGACTTCTGTAAAACTTTGCGGCTTAACCGCAAATAAAACGAATTCGCATGAATTTGCAAGTTTAAGGTTGTCGCTCGTAACGGATACGCCGTTATTATTTTGCATTTTTTCAAGTGCTATGTTCGACGGGTCGCTCACCAAAACGTCGGTTTTTGAGATAAAACCCGATTTAACAGCACCGCTAACGATTGCGGAAGACATAAACCCCGCACCTATTACGCCTAATTTAAATTTCTTTTCCATTTTATACCCCGTTTTGATTGACTTAAATTAAAAATTATTATATAATCACTTATGTTTTTAGGGGAGTGGCTCAATTGGTAGAGCAGCGGTCTCCAAAACCGCCGGTTGCGTGTTCGAGTCGCGTCTCCCCTGCCAAAACAAAAAAGTCGCTTTATGCGGCTTTTTTGTTTACCGCAAAAACCTTATAAAAGAATATTTTTTATGAAGTCCCGATGTTTTTTGTTTTAACGTTTTTTTAACCGTTACCGATTAACCGGAAATTTTTTAATTATATATAGTTTTATCTTACTTTATTTTACCGTAAATGTCAATTAAAAATTGTTTATAAATAGACTGTGTAAATTGTATTTTATTCGTATTTATTTACGTTTTTATAGGTTAAAAACAATGCATTAAATTTTGTTTTATGATATACTGTTTATATTTATAAAATAATATAAAATTATTTATCGGGAGAACGTTTATTTATGAAAAACAAAAGATTGATTTACCAAACCGTTACAGAAATAGAAGACGGTGAATTTTGGTGGGGCGGCTCTACGGACGACGGCAAACTGCAACCCTTCGATAAGTCAACGATTTTTAAAAGAAATCTTTATACAGATGCGCCTAATCAAACTGTTCCCTTCTACGTTTCTTCGCACGGGAGATATATTTATTCGCGTAAACCATTTGAAATAGAATTTAACGACGGAAAAATTACAACGAAAGGAAGCAGGGTTCTCGTTTCAAAAAGCGGTGATTCACTTAGATCGGCTTATACCGGCGCAACTGCCAAGCATTTCCCTTTCCACGGCAATTCTTTGCCGGAAGATTTCTTTTTATACCCGCAATATAATACCTGGATGCAATTTACGTACGATCCCACGCAGGACGGCGTACTTAAATATGCCGAAAACATTATTAGGTATGGTTTTAAACCAGGCGTTTTCATTATAGACGAAGGTTGGCATGGCAGATACGGCTTATGGGAATTCGATAAACTCAAATTCCCCGACCCTAAAGCAATGATAGACAAACTTCACGAAATGGGTTTTAAGGTTTTGCTTTGGGTTGTACCCTACTACACCTCCGACGGAAAAGGTTTTATCGACGACAATTCTGCATGGATACGCAAAATTCGAGGTAAAACGGACAACTGCAAGCATTTTTTAAGGAATGCCGCAGGCGATTATGCGGTGTGTAGTTGGTGGAACGGTTATAGTTTTGCCCTTGACCTTACTGACGAAAACGACGTTAAACTTTTAGATGACAAACTCCATAAACTAATGAACGACTACGGAGTAGACGGGTTTAAATTTGACGGTGGAAGTATCGGCGGATATTTACCAACAAATTTTATTAACGGACCTATGCCGCCACATTATTCCCCCGTCGAGCAAAACGAAGCGTGGAATAACTTCGGGTTACGATATGAATACCACGAATATAAAGACACGTTTAACGGTGCCGGCAAAATATGTATACAACGACTTCGCGATAGGGCACACGAGTGGTTTGAACTTAAAGAACTTATAGGTTGCGGCGCGCTTGCGGGACTTATCGGCGAACCGTTTATTTGCCCCGATATGATTGGCGGCGGAGAGTGGACGTATAACGATTATCTAAAAAACAGATTTGACCCCGAATTATTTGTGAGGATGGCGCAAGCCTCTGCATTATTCCCTATGATGCAGTTTTCTTGGGCTCCTTGGGACGTTTTATCCGAAACAGAGTTGGAGTATTGTAGAAAAGCGGCAAATCTTCACGTTGCGTTTAAGGACTATATCTTAAACGAAGTCAACAAATCTTACCTTTCGGGCGAACCTATTTTAAGACTTATGGAGTATGAATTTCCGCATTGCGGTTATGAAAAAATAAACGACCAGTTTATGCTGGGCAGCAACGTTCTCGTTGCGCCTGTACTCGAAAAAGGCGTAAGAGAAAGAAAAGTTATCATACCCGAAGGAGAATGGCTGTTACACGGCAAAGGACAATCTTACGTTAAAGGTGAGTATACAGTTGCCGCTCCGCTTTCAGAACTGATATGGTTCACGAAAAAATAATCTCTAAAATCAAAAAGGTCGCTTAAGCGACCTTTTTGATTTATTTTATTATCTGACCATCGTTTCGAAAGAAAGTTTTGCGGCTTCCTCTGAAATGTCGCAATAAAGATTGTACCATTCCGTTTTTAAAACCAAATCGTCTATAAGAGAAAGATACTTTTCCATCGCGCATTGTTCAACGGGTTTTAACGTCTGCTCCATTACGGTACGCACAACGTCGGACGAAAGCATTTTTTCTATCCTGTTCGTTTTGCTTTGAATTATTTTACAAACGGCTTTAAGTTCTACCGAAACATTATCCCCTAAAAAATGTTTTCCGTTCCAAGGCGTTCCATAAATAAACCATTTACCGTCTATTTGCCTTAAATACGGTTTATCGTCGTTTATCATAAAAACTTTATCGCCGTAATATTTACGCCACAAACTCGAATGCGTAGACTTACCGGATCCGCTTTTGCCCGTAAATAAGTAAGCCCCCTTTTCGTTTACGCCGATTGCGCTGCCGTGAAATAAAATTATACCGTGCAAGTCAAAAAGCCGTTCGCTTAATTTGCGATGGAGAGCGGTGCACTCGTAAGCGAATAACGGAAAATTTTCAGTCTCGCATTCTTTTTCTTTTAAAATATCTTCTTGAGTTATCGTTAATCGGAACTCAGGTAAATCGTTTCCGTTATAAAGATAATCTTTGCAGTATTTTGCCGTGTTTGCGTAAACGTGATTCGTTTCAAAAACGACGTCGGCGATTTTATATTTCGGCATTGTTTCCCCTTTTGTCACTACGATTATTAGCCTTAAATCTTTTTATAAAAAAAGGTCAAAGTTAAACAAAACGCTTACTTTGACCTTTTGGTCGGAGTGACATGATTTGAACATGCGACCTCTTGGTCCCGAACCAAGCGCGCTACCAACTGCGCTACACCCCGATGAAAAACGTACATAATATACCATACTTTCAAACGGCAAGTATTATTATATAATTTATTAAATAAAAAAGCAAGGTTTTACACGCCCTTTTTCGTCGAAAATTACTCCCTCTTTCTCTAATAATTTTTTTTGAACGTTTTCACCGCCGAAAGCAAACGCCGGACTTAACTCTCCGAACCTGTTTACAACCCTATGGCAAGGAACGACACCGGGATAAGGATTTGCATGCAATGCCCACCCGACTTGTCTTGCGGCTTTCGGATTACCCGAAAGCAAGGCTACTTTACCGTAAGATATAACCTTGCCTTCGGGTACCGTTTTGACTATTTCGTAAACTTTTTCAAAAAAACTCACTTACAAAAAACCGAATAATCGATTAGATTCTGTTTACGCCGGTTTTAATCGCCGCTTCTTTAACCGCTTTAGCAACGGCAGGAGCAACTCTCTTATCGAACGGAGCGGGAATAATATATTCGGGTCTTAATTCTTCGTCGGAAACGAGGCTTGCTATCGCGTTAGCGGCGGCAATCTTCATTTCTTCGTTTATATCGATCGCTCTGCAATCGAGTGCGCCGCGGAAAATTCCGGGGAACGCGAGAACGTTGTTTATCTGGTTGGGGAAATCGCTTCTGCCGGTACCGACGACAGCCGCGCCTGCTTTAAGAGCAAGGTCGGGCATTATTTCGGGTACGGGGTTTGCCATAGGCATAACGATTGCGCCCTTGTTCATGGTTTTAACCATCTCTTCGGTGAGAACGCCGGGCGAACTAACGCCGATAAAGATGTCTGCGCCGACAAGCGCTTCTGCCAAAGTGCCTTTTTTACCGAGTTTGTTGGTAAAGTTAGCGATTTCTTCTTTCGCGGGGTTCATACCTTCGGTTCTGCCCTTGTAGATTATGCCCTTTCTATCGCACATAACGACGTCTTTAGCACCCATGGATATCATAAGTTTCGCGATTGCTTCGCCTGCTGCGCCCGCACCGCTGAAAACTATGCTTACGTCTTCCCATTTTTTACCTACGATTTTAAGCGCGTTTATGCAAGCCGCAACGCAAACGACTGCGGTGCCGTGCTGATCGTCGTGGAAAATCGGAATATCGACTTCGGGATCTTCTTTCAATCTTCTTTCGATTTCAAAGCATCTCGGAGCCGAAATATCTTCGAGGTTGACGCCGCCGAAACTGCCAGCAAGAAGTTTAACGGTTTTAACTATATCGTCAACGTCTTTGCTTCTGATGCAAAGCGGAATAGCGTCTACGTTACCGAAAGTTTTGAAAAGAACGCATTTTCCTTCCATAACGGGCATGCCCGCTTCGGGGCCGATGTCGCCGAGACCTAAAACCGCGGTGCCGTCGGTAACGACCGCAACCGTATTACCTCTGCCGGTGAGTTCGAAAGATTTATTATAGTCTTTCTGAATTTCAAGACAGGGCTGCGCTACGCCCGGAGTGTAAGCGAGAGAAAGATCTTCTTTATTTTCGACCTTTACCTTGGAAACGACTTCGATTTTACCCTTCCATTCGCCGTGAAGACGAAGAGATTCTTTTGCGTAATCCATAAAAATTACTGCCTCCTAAAAATAAAATTAAATTTGTTTATTTATAGCGTTTTAGTTAAACGCATTATAAATAGCTTTTACGCACTTTTCATAATCGGAGTTTGCAACACCGATTATAATATTTAACTCGCTTGACCCTTGGTCAATCATTTTAATATTCACGTTAGCGTCGGAAAGCGCGGCAAAAAGTTTTGCCGCCGTACCGGGGCGGCGCGTCATTCCGTGCCCCACTGTCGCCACAAGCGAAACGTTTTCTATAACCCTTACGTAATCGGGGCTAACGTCATCCCTTATGTCGTTTACGATATCGCTTAAAACTCCGTTTTTAAGTTGTTCGGACGCGATAACGACGGACAATGTATCTATTCCCGAAGGAAGATGCTCTACGCATAATCCGTAATGTTCTATAACTGACAATACGCGGCGAATAAAACCGACCTCGGAATTCATCATCGACTTTTCGATAAGTATTACCGTAAAATCTTTTTTACCCGCAATGCCGGTTATAATGCTTCCGTCTCCGCCCTTATACATTTCGTTTGGAACGATTAGGGTGCCGCTTTCTTCCGGTTTGAAAGTGTTTTTTATGTTTATTACTATTTTGCCCTTCATCACAGGGAAAATAGCCTCCGGATGGAGTACGGACGCCCCCATATACGATAACTCGCGAAGTTCTTTATACGTTATCTGTTTAATGGTTTTTGCTTCGGGACAAATGTGCGGATCGCAAATTAAAAATCCGTCTACGTCCGTCCAGTTTTCGTAAAGATCGGCAGAAGCCGCCCTCGCCACAATAGAACCCGTTATGTCGCTACCGCCGCGGGTAAACGTTTTAACTTCTCCGTCAAAGCCTTTACCATAAAAACCCGGTATAACGGCGTTTTTGCACTTTGTAAGCCGAGTATGAACTTTGTCGTTCGTATATTCCTCGTTAAGTTTGCCGTGGCTGTCAAACCTTATAACGTCTTTCGCGTCAACGAATTCGTAACCTAAATAGTCCGCCATAAGCACCGCGCATAAATATTCTCCGCGAGAAGCGGTAAACTCCGCCGACTTTTTAGCGACTATTTCCTTTTCGGTTTTATCCAAAATCGATAATATGTCTACGGACAGATTAAGTTCTTCCGCAATTTCGGTAAATCTTTTTTTTACTGCGGAAAAATTTTCTTTACAAGAGCCCGTAGCGATGAGTTCGGCATAACTCCTGTATAAAAGATCCGTAACCTTTACGTCGCCCGGAAATCTTTTACCGGGTGCGGAAACAACCACGAATTTTCTTTCGGGGTCAGAGTCTATTATCTTTTTAACTTGTCTGAATGCGGCGGCATCCGCCATAGACGTACCGCCGAATTTGCAAACTTTAGCCAATTTTAATCATCCTGCCTTCGAGATAGTAGCGTTTCTCCACGCCTTCACCCATAGAAAAAGTTTTTCTCGGTAAAGCCCCGTTGCGGGACACGTAGCCGAATAAATCTTTCTTATCTATTTTATCAAACAACACGCCGACTTTCAAAGCGTTTTCGTCAACAATTCTTTTTAAATTTTCTTCACCGTGAACGTAATCGACCTCTCCGCCATGTTTTTTTAAGTATTCGGCAATATATGCGTCGATTTTAGATATCCCGTCCGGAATACTTGCCTTGCCGTAAAGCGGATATGTGCCATTACCGAAATACGCGCGGATGTTTCCCGCGTCGATTTTTTTCAGTCCGTCGAAAAAATCTTTCGGGTTTACGCCGCTTACCACTCTGTGTATCGGCTCAAAATATATCCCATCGTCATAAACGTTAACAAACTCGCAAAGAGCAAATCTTGCGGGGTGCGTTTCGCATTCTTTTGCGGTAAGCGTTTTTTTAACGTTTTCCCAGTGTGCTTTTGCCGTGGCGAGAGAATGATTGCCGTCTCCTACGGCAAACAGAAACCTATCCGGTTTACCGTACTTAGAGATAAGCCTTTCTTCGTTAAGCAAAGCGGCAAACTTTTCGTTTATTTCCGCACAGTTCTTTACGAAGTACCCTTGTAGCCTTCCTCCGCCCATATTCAGTTCAAAATCGTATAGTTTTTCCAATGCGTCGCGCCGCTCGTAAAGTCGTTCGGTTATCTCTTTTTTTTCATCGTCGAATAAAACCATTACGTGAGGAAATTCCATCGCCGCGTTTTCTCTTATTTTAAGACGCGGCGGAATTCTTTCCGCAATCGTTCCTTCCGTTGCACGCACCAAAGAATTGCTTTTCGACGAATAATCGTATTGTTCGAGATCGAGCGCGCCGATAAGCCCTACTCTCTTTTTTACGTACGGCGTACTCCTCACGGTGAGGACGTAACCGTTCGGTAAAAACTTAAAACACCCGTTTTTTACGTAACTGTCTATATTTTCGTTAATCTTCTCAATTCTTCTGTCAGGATTATCGTTTAAATAAATTTCAGGCAAAACCAAATCAAGCGCGGTTTTTTTGCCCGCCGTAAGTCTTTCGAGTTTATGCCAGTATTCCGGCTCGCTCGTAAACTGATCGCAGGCAACAACTGCCCAATCCGTTAAATCGTCAGTATCAGGTAAAGCAATACTTGTCGGTAAAATACCGATATTTTCAACTTGTTTATTATCGCCGCTCATATTTAAAAGTTAATTACTATTATCGTTAGAAGCGCAAGCGCGACGGATAAAACGCCTATACCTATATTTGCCCAAATTTTTTTGGCTTTATTTTCTTCGTTGGTATCGTTAAAAATGTTATATAAATCTTTATTAGGTTCCATTTTATCTCCTCCCGCTGAGTTGACCTTGCCAATAATATTTATTTAGCGTCTTTTTAAGCGTTTCGGTGTCGGCGTATCTCGTTATTTTGCCGCCGCGAGCAATAGAAATTATGCCCGTTTCCTCCGACACGATAAGCGAAACCACGTCTATCGTTTCGGTAACGCCGATACCCGCGCGATGTCTCGTACCGAGACCTTTCGGAATATTGTCGAGATTTTGCGACAAAGGCAAAAAACAACCTGCCGCTTCTATTTTGGTATCGTTTATTATCATAGCCCCGTCGTGGAGCGGAGTTTTCGGGAAAAACACGCTTTCGATAAGTTCGCTCGAAATGTCGCTTTCAAGGCGTACGCCGCTGTCTAATATCTGAGACGGTACGTTACCGTTAGAAAGTATGATTATCGCACCGACGTCGTTTTTTGACATATTCTGAAGCGCTTTTATAATTTCCGAAATACAGTTCTCAACCTTTTCGTTGTCGTACGATGCGCGCTCGTTATGTTTTATTTCGGTTTTCATACTCGTTTTAGCGTAAATTATACGCTTAATTTCTACCGAATAAAGTACGACCGTCAATATTACGAAAGTCATAGGGACGGCTATAAAAATCGCGCTGTTCATATCGCTTACGAGCATAACGATAACCGAGGCGATAATCATAACCGAAACGAACAACATTACGAGCGAACCCGAATTGTTTTTTATCAAAAACCGCATCAGGTAAAAATACAACAGTGCGAAAACAAGAACGGACACGCAAAAACCGATTGAAAGTCCCGGCGTGGAGAAAAAATTATTAAAAATTTCACTTACTCTGTTAATAAAATCCATACGACTTTTTCCTTAATCGTTCATTATCGAAAATATCGCGAGCCACATTTCGTCGTCTGCAGAAGTCTTTCCGCTTTTAAACTCATAATCGGCTTCGCAAAGTCTGTCAACCGCGGCTTTAAGCGCACGTTTTTTAAACAACAAAGATTGTTTTCGCGTTTTCATGGCGGCATACTCTTTTACCCCGAAAGCCAAAGCGAGTTCTCCGTCTGTCATATCGCTTATCGCCGCAAAAAGCAATCTTCTAAAATAGTTATACACGCTCGCCATGATTCTCTGAGGCGTTTCACCGCGAGAGAGCATATCGTCTATAATATAAAGCGCAAGATCGTACTTTTTTTTCGCGATATAATCTGTCATTTCATATATCTTATAATCGGAATCGCGACTGACAAGCAACTCAATATCGTTAGAAGAAATCGCCCCTTTGTCTTTGACATAAGCGCATAACTTTGCCGTTTCGTTTATTATCCTCGACATATCCGAAGAACAGTATTCCGCGAGCAAAGCGGCACGCTCTAAATCGATGTCGATTTTATCTTCCGCACAGCGGGATTTTATCCATCTTGCAAGCGTACCCGTATCCGCTTTTGAACAATCAACGCAACATATTCCGTCAGTTTTTTTAAGAAAATCGCAACTTTTTTCGTTTATTACGACAAGCACGGACGACTTAGACGGAGCCTCGAAATATCTCTTTAAAATTCTTCCGTCGGCAGCCGTCGGATAAAATTCTTTTACGACGGTAAATCTTTTTTCGCTCATAAAAGGATATGCGTCGAGCGAGGCGACAATCTCCCCTGCAACGGCTTCTCCCTGACCGAACTCGGCGAGATTAAGCGACGGTTCCGAAAGATATTTCTTTTTTAAAAGTTCTAACCCTTTTTCTCCGAAATATTTTTCTTCTCCCTCGAACAGATAAGCGGGAAAAACTTCGCCACGCTCTAACACTGTTTTAAATTCGCCGTATTTAACCATCATAATCTATTATACATATTAACATTTTCAAGTTGTTTTTGCAACAAATAACAAAAGATTTAACGCTTTTACACGTAAAATTTTAAGTACCCGTAAGTCTGCGCGTCGCTCGTAACTCCGTTATACCTATAAGAGACATATTTTTGCGAACCGATTCTCGAAAAAGTTTGTCCCGTTTTATCTGCCGAAACGGCGTAATAAAACCGCTCGGTTTTAATCGATTCAAAACTTTCCGAATCACCCGTGTTTGCCGCGATTAAAATTTTGGCTCCTTCCTTTTGCGTTGCTATAAGCGCCGCTCCGTTACAAGAATATTCGTAAACATATTCATCGCCCTTATAACAAACTCCGTCGCCGAATAAGCAGAGTTTTATTTTCGGAAAAGATTTATTTATAAGTAATTCAAGTTCAATCGTTTCGGCCGAATCAACCTCGAACGCGACAATCGTCTTTATATTTGCAACGGTAAGAAGGCGCGTAACAAGTCGCATAATTTTGTCGGAAGTGCGCCTTTTCTCAATTATCACCGCATCAAATTCTGCAAATTTTTCTTTTCCCGTAATTTTATTTAGAGCACTTACGGAAAAATTGTTTTCAAACTCGCTTATAACCAGAACTTTTTCTTTTTTTGCCGAAAAAACCGAAAAACAAATATCGTCGTTACCGCTTAAATAAAAATGCGGTTTTGCTTCATTCGTAGCTTTTACTATCGTGCCTAAACAAAGCGTAAGCGATAACGCTATGCATAATATCGTTCTTATCCTATTTTTTAGGTTCACTATGTCGCCCATCGCTATTTCTGCCGCATAATAACAGACGGCAAACGCACCGAAAGTAAACCCGCCAATCATCCAAAGAAGTCCGTCGAGTGAGGTTATAACGAATATTATAGCCGTAACGACATATTTGACGAGAAAAAGAGTTATGTAAGAAATACCGAATACTCCGCCCAAAATCGTCGTAAAAATCAACACCCCGTAAACCACGCCGACTATCGGTATCAAAACAAGGTTTAAAACCACCCCTGCCGGAGAAAGACTACCGAACGAGTAAAGACAGATAGGTACCGCCGAAATCTGTGCGGAAAGTACCGTGCCGAGTGCGGAAGAAAACCGCTTTCCCGTAAAACTTAAAATTCTCGTTAGCATCGGGGATAAAACGAGCATACCGAACACTACCGCGAACGAAAGTTGAAACCCGGTGCAAAACAACTCCGCGGGAGACAAGGCGGTAATAACGAGTGCGGAAATCGACCATGCGGAAATTCCGTCGTACCGCTCACCGGAAGCGCGTAAAAATAATGATAAAGAAACCATTATCGCCGCCCGTACCGACGACGCCCCGAATCCGCATACGCCCGCATAAAAAAACAACCCAAAAACAATTATAGCAGTTTTAATATAACGGTTAAGCGGTATTTTCTTTAGCAGCAACGCTAAAATCGTTGCAAAAAACCCGACGTGTAGTCCTGAAACGGCGAAAATATGAGCAACGCCCGCCGCTCTGAAACTCGAAATAACGTCGTCATCCATGTATTCCGAATTACCCGAAACAAGCGCGTATGAAACGGCAAACTCGTCGCCGTTCAACCCGCCCGATAACGAATTTTTTATCCATAAATTAGTTTTTTGAAATATGTTCGGAATACTTTCTTTTATTTCGAGCTCGTTTGCCCGAACGTTTGATACGTACTTTATTTTTTCTGCAACGTCGCTTGCCGAAAATCTGCCGTCATAATAATGAGTTTTATCTCTCAATAAATCGCGATAAGCGATTCTGTCGCCTTGTTCTGCATCACAACTTCCGGTTACGTAAACAGCAGCGTCGTAATTTAGTTTGCCGTAACCCGATACGTTCAAATCCGTTAAAATAAGTTTATATCCGTTCGTCGTTACGGTAACGTTTTTAACCACTCCTTCGACCGTGTGATAGTGGTTTCCGAGAGAAGCATTATCAAATGAATTTACCTGCAATTTAAAATCAAAAAAACCCGCCGTCGCAAAAATAACGAAAATAAAGACGAAACCCGCAGTTTTTAAAATTTCTTTTCTTCTAACGATTAAAAACGCGATTAACGCGGCGGCAAAAGCAACCGAGAAAAATATCGCTAAAATACTAAGTCCGACTAAGACAAAATAATAAACCGCCACGCCCGTGGCAAACGAAGCCGCCAAAAATAACGGCAATCTGAAATTCAACAATTTTTTCATTTGTTTTCGATAAAATAATAAAACAATAAAAACGTTTTGTCAAATATTAGTCGTAAAATCTTGCAATGCGTAAATTTTTTTGCTACAATAAAGTTAGCCTTCGCTGTGCGATAGAAAAAGCAAAAAAAATCCACAATAATAATATCAGAAAGCCGTCGTCGAACCGACAAGCGGTGCTTCGGACAGGCGTTATTCCCTGTCAATAACGAAGATGCATAAGCGGCAAGCGCGGCATTCACCCGTAGAAAACCGGGTTATTATTTTCTTTTTCGTCGGCAGACGCAGGTTATTTTATTTTTTCGCATATTTTTGTTTGCATAAATCAAGCGTTTATGTTACAATGTTTGCGTTATTTAAAAGGCCTCATGGTCAAGCGGTTAAGACGCCGCCCTCTCAAGGCGGAATCCGGAGTTCGATTCTCCGTGGGGCTACCAAACAAAAAAGACATTCGTTTGTTCGGATGCCTTTTTTGTTTCTACGGTTTTATTGCGATTAGTTTATATATCTTAAGTCCGTTTTTTAAAAACTTTTTTTCGTATTCGGTTTGTACGTTCCTTTCTTCAAAGGCTATGTCGTCGGTTACGTCGAAAACCTTAAAACCCGCTGCGGAAAGTTTTTTAACTGAATATTCAAAAAAATCTTTATCGTCGGTTTTTTGCTCTATCGAGCCGCCGGACGCGAGCAAATGATTATAAACGTTTATAAAATTATCGTTGGTAAGCCTTCTGCACTCATACGACTTTTGCGGATACGGCGGCGAGAAATTAAGAAAAATCGTTTCAGCACTGCTTTCTTTAAAATATCGCGGCAAATATTGCGCGCCGGTATTAAGAAATTTAACGTTAAAAAGTCGTTTGCTTTTTGCGTTTTCTGCAGCCATCATAACGATATTATCCATCATTTCGACGGCAATATAGATTTTATCGGGATTATGCGCCGCGAGTTCGGTAATAAAGCCGCCTTTGCCGCAACCGATTTCTATACACAATGGTCTTTCTTTTCCGAAAGCGTTATTTAAATCTATGTAGTCCTTATTTTCATTAACAAGTCTTGCGTCTTTTACGGTATCGTCTACGGGAATAATATAATCCGTAAGCCCAGCAAGCCGTTTATCCAAATTCTTTTTTCTTCTTATTCTCATATAATGTGTTATGTCTTTTTCGGTATCTTATATTCTGTATATTATATCAGCATTTTATGGGATTAGTAAAACGATTAGTCGCCAAAAATAAAGAAAACAAAACGTTTTCCGTTCTGTTTTCTTTATTTTTTAAAACTGTTTGTTTATTTCGCCTTTGAACAAATTTAGCCATTCATCCGCAATCAACCCCGCACCTGCGACAGACGGATGCACTCCGTCATATAAAATCTTATCCACACCGAAACGTTTTGCCGCATCGTCCAACACTTTCTGTAGCGGCAAAAAATGCAAATCGTATTCACGTGCAAGTTTATTCACAACTTTTGCATAACTCTTAACTAAAAGAAACGATTCGTATTTTTCTTTTGTCGCAGAACCGCTTAAAACAAACGGTTCGCACAAAACAATCTTTATATTTGGCAACCGTTCTTTTGTCTCCTCTATAACCATTCGATATATTTTCTCAAACCGCACTATGCCTACGCCGTTTGGATTTTCAAATAAATCGTGCCAAACATCGTTTATTCCGATTAAAATACTTAACACGTCGGGCGAAACATTCCAAACGTCGCGCTTTATTCTTGCGAAAAGTCTACGATTCTGTCGCCAGAAACGCCGCGATTATATATTTCATATTTAAGCGGATTGCTTTTAATAAGTTGAGTAGCAATCGCGTTAGGGTACCCGTATCCGTAAGAACTCGGGTAAAAATCCGCGGCTCTGTCCCGCCCCGCGTCGGTTACAGAATCTCCGAATAATACAATTTTCATTTTTCAATTCCTCACAGTTTTTGTGTGTTTCTATTTTAACAAAACGACTACTTTAAGTAAATGGTTTTTTGGTTAATATTTTATCCTGACAATGTATTTTACTGTTTAACGGCGTAGTTTTATAAATAAACCGTTTTACCGTCGTTTGTTGCAGATTCCTCTGCGGCAAACCCCATATAATGGCTCTGTAAAGATAAACGTATATCCGACTTCATTTGCTGTTTGCCGTAATTTTTTACAAAATCGCTGACTAACCCCATATCGCCGCCGCCGTGTGAGGCATATATCTCGTTTTCATAAACAACGTCGATTTCTTTTTCTTCGGGGTCGCCGAAAAACGTGTACTTAACCTTTTTATCATCCGAAGACCCGTAAATTTCGCCTTTTTCACAATAAATTTTCAAAGTTCTTTGCATGTTTTGGGAAAAAGCGGAAAGCGTAAACGTTCCGGTAACCCCGCCATCGAACAGCATATTAACGGTTTGGTGGTCGAACACGTCGTTATCACAAGCAAAAACACACCTCCCGTATTTATTAGATGGGTCTTTCAACGACTCAACTATTTCTTTATCCGTTGCTCCGAGTCTGCCGTGTCTTGCCAAAGCGGCAAGCCTTTCATATTCTTTGTTTAAATATATTTTGAAACAACTGTAAACGCAGACTTTTTCGCAAGGACAATTAAAACAATTTTTTGTTGCCCCTTGCGGCGCGTGCTCTTTATTAAAAAAACTTAATTTTCCGAACGAGTTCAAAATTCTACATTTTTTACCGATGAACCACGCAAATAAGTCCATATCATGGCAACTCTTTGCCAAAATAACAGGCGCGGAAACTTTCTTATTTCTCCACGGTCCGCGAACGTACGAATGCGCATAATGATAATAGCCTATATCCTCGGTCATATTAACTTGTAGGATTTTTCCGAATTTTCCGCTGTCTAAAAGCGATTTTACAACGGTGTAAAAAGGCGCGTACCTTAAAACGTGGCACACCGAAACCGACCGATTTGTTTCTTCGGCAATTTTTGCTATTTCTTCGCATTCCTCTATTTTAAAAGATATGGGTTTTTCTAAAATTACGTCGTACCCCTCTTTTAACGCGCGGATACACGGCTTGTAGTGATATCGTCAAGCGTTGCAACAATCAGTACGTCAGCGCGTTTTTTAAGAAAAAATTCGTTTTCTTCGGCATACGTTTCGCAGTCGTAGCAATTTTTTGCCAAAATTCTTCTGCTTTACTCCGGATCACATACCGCGGTAATTTTTATTCCCAGAGTATGAAAGTTATCGGCATAAATCTTTCCGCGACCGCCATATCCGAACACTGCTACCGTAAATTGTTTATTCGTATCTTTTTGAGGCATTTGTATCACCTCGTAATTATTTTATAAAACAGCCGCTTTACAAATCTTGCCGTTCTTTGTGTTCTTCATAATTTTACGACTTGTCCGTCGTTAAGACGACTTTCCTCTGCCTTAAAGCCTAACACGTGGCTTTCTATACTCTGGTCTATCGTGGTACGCGTTACGCTTTTTTCTCCGCCCGAAATATAGTCGATAAAATCTTTATACAGGTAATAATCGCCGCCGCCGTGTCCGCCGCCGAGGTATACTCCGTCGGTGTTGAAAAGCGGTTCTTTATTAACGTCTACGATTTTTTCTTTTTCACCGTAAATGTTTACGTGTAAAATCCCGTCCTCGCTGTTGCCGTATACGTCGCCGAGCGTTCCGTGAACGTGCGTAACTCGGTAACAGTCTTTTGAAAACGCCGTCATCGTAAGATTTGCGTTAGAGCCGTCTGAAAATTCCATATTTACAATCTGATTGTCGATTGCGTCGTTCTGCGAGTGATATACGCATTTGCTTACCGCATCTTGTTTGTTTGAGAGAACGTCGTAAATGTTTTGACCTTTTAATATGGCTAACCCGCCTATAACCTCGGTTTCTATCCGTTGCGGATAAATGCTATATGCGTTATACAAACACTTTTTGCGAACGGATTCAGGACACTCGCAACAGTATTCCGCGCTGCCCTCGGGTGCGTTTTCGGGCGTAAAATGGAACAGTTTTCCGAACGAACTGATTGCGGTGCATTTTTTATCCATAAGCCACAAAAGCAAATCGAGGTCGTGGCAACATTTTGCGATAATGGTGGGGGTGCTGTCTTGCATACTCCGCCACAGACCGCGTACGTATGAAAGCGCGAAATGCCAAAACGCCACGTTTTCCGTCTGCTCGATGTTTGCGATTTTGCCGAGTTTGCCGTCGACAATCAATTGCTTTATATATCTGTAAAAGGGGCTATATCTTAAAACGTGCGTAAGCATTACCTTTTTATTAAGGCGGTTTGCGGTATCGCGAATTTCTATGCAATCTTCAATGGTTGCCGCCGCAGGCTTTTCAAGCAATATATCGTAACCGAGATTAAGCGCTTTAAGAGCCATCTCTTTATGTTGCTTATCTTGCGAACATATAAGTACGGCGTCCGCGATTTTGCCTTGCGCGAAAAACTCTTCTGCCGACGAATAGCATTTATCTTTCGGTATACCGTATTCCTTTTCGGCGCAAAGTCTACCCGCCTCAACGGGCTCCGCAATCGCCGTCAGTTTTGAATTTTTTTCTTTTGCGATAAGGTATGCGAACATACGTCCGCGGCTACCAAAGCCTACAATTGCTATTTATTTCATTTTATTCCTCTTTTTTATAAATATAATTAAATTATTTAGAAGCCTTTTCGTCTATGAGTTTTATTATGTCGCCTACGGTTTTGATATTAACCGCTTCTTCGTCGGGAACGGAAATACCGAACTCGTCTTCAAAAGACATAATCATATCCACTACGTCGAGCGAATCCGCACCGAGATCGACTTTAACGTCTTTTTCTTCGGTTATATCCGCAACGGGCTTGTTAAGTTGTTTTGCAATAAGTTCCTTTACTTTGTCTGCACAAGACATTTTTAATTCCTCCGTTTTATTCGGTTTTATATTGTTATTTTATCACAATCGTCGCCTTTTTGCAAGCGATATTAAACTTTATTATTAAACCAGCGCGTTTATAAGAACGACAGCCTCCCCTTTGCCGAGTTTTTTACCGTTTTCATATACCCTACCGCTCATCGGGTCGGTTAAATTTCCGTTAAAATCAAGTCTTAATTCTTCGCTCGACATATTTACCGCAACAAGAATTTCCTCGGTTTCGCTTTTTCTCGTGAAAACGTACGCACCGGATTCTGCAAAAATTTCCGTAAACGAACCCCCGTTAAAAACCGAAAAACTTTTTCTCAACACGCCGAGTTTTTTATACCACTCCGTTATTTCTTTGTCGGCAAGTTCGGATACAAATGTTCTTCTGTTCATCGGATCGAAATACCCTTGCATTCCCGCCTCGTCTCCGTAATAAAGACAAGGCACGCCCGGCAAAGTATATTGAAGCAGTGCGGCAATTTTTAGTTTAACCCTCGCTTTGTCATAATCGTCTCCGCACAAACTTAAGTCGGCAAGTTCGCTTTTACTCTTTCCTGTAAGGTCGCGCTCGTCAAAAGAAGAAATAAGTCTTACCGTATCGTGCGTGGAAAGAATATTCATAAGGCTGTTCAAGACTTGCGCGGGATAATGATCGATTTCGCTTTTTATAACGTAAGAAAGAGTCTTTTCGTTGCCGTTTTTAACGAAGTCGATAATAGCGTTTTTCAATGGGTAATTCATTACCGAATCAAGTTCTTCGCCTTGGAAATATTCTCTCCTCTCGGAATAGGATATTTTATTGGAAGCGTCTTCCCACACCTCGCCTATTATAATAGCGGAAGGGTCTGCGTGCTTTACCGCAGTACGTATTTTTTTAACGAACGGGTCAGGCAACTCGTCAACAACGTCAAGCCGCCAACCACCTATTCCTTTACGTGTATATTTATCGATAACGCCGCCTATCCCCGTTATAAAATCTATATATCCAGCGCTGCTTTCGTTTACCGCGGGAAGCGTGTCTATACCCCACCAACTTTCATATTTTTCGGGATAATTTATGAACGAAAACCAGTTGAAATAAGGTGAATTTTTGCTTTGATACGCACCTAACGAGTCGAAATTGCCGTATTTATTAAAGTATATACTATCTGCGCCCGTGTGATTGAAAACCCCGTCGAGTATAATCGAGATTCCGTTCTCTTTACACCTTTTTATCAGTTCGTCAAAATCCTCTTCCGTACCCAAAAGCGGGTCTACGGTAAGATAGTCGCCTGTATCGTAACGGTGATTAGAGTATGCTTTGAAAATCGGATTAAGATATATCACGGTTACGCCGAGCGAAACAAGATAATCGAGTTTATCTATTATCCCCTTAAAATCTCCGCCGAAAAAGTCGTTGTTAAGTACTTTTCCATTTTCATCCGGTAAATACTCAGGGATTTCGGACCAGTCGGCATGGTACTTTTTGCCCTGTTCCACTGACTTTAACGCGGTAAAACGATTAAATCTGTCGGGAAAAATCTGGTACATAATGCCGCCGGCAATCGTTTCCGGTACGGTAAAATTTTCGGCATAAGCGGTAAGTTGAAAATCGGTTTTATCTTCGCCGAAATCAGCGCTATAAGTTTTTTCCGACAGCCCTATCGAAACGCCGTCCGCCTCGAACCGATAAAAGTACAGTCCGCGAACAAAACTTTTCGTTACTTCGAAAAAGCCGTCTCGCTTATCCATTACCGTACGATAAAAGTCGCTTTCACCGTCTTTTTTCGTAAGCAAAAGTACAGAGTCAAAATTACCTTTGACTCTGAACCTGATTTCTTCATTTTCTTTTACCGCACCCGAAACGCTCTTATAAAATTCGTTAAGGGGGTCGTAAATCGCCATTAAACTATTTTATCCTTTTTAAGTGCCAAATTCTGTCGGCGTATTCTCTTATGCTTCTGTCGCTTGCGAATATTCCCGCCGAAGCGATATTGTTAAGACTCTTTTTCGCCCAAAGAAGTTTATCCCGATATACTTCGTCAACCTTTTCGTGCGTGTCGCAAAACGCACCGAAATCTGCAAGACACATGTACGGGTCGGCAACGGGACTGCCGGTCAAAAGATATTGCGCAATATCGGAGAAAGACTGACCGTTAAATCCGCGATTAAGCGCGGCTATAACGCCTTCGAGTTTTTTGTTATCGGCATAGAAAGACGTTGAATTATACCCTTGTTTCCAAAGCATATCGACTTCACTTGCGGTAAGACCGAAGATAAAAATATTGTCAGAACCGCAAACCTCTTGCATTTCAACGTTCGCGCCGTCAAGAGTGCCTATGGTAAGCGCGCCGTTTATCATAAACTTCATGTTACCGGTGCCGCTTGCTTCCTTGCCCGCCTGTGAAATTTGTTCGGAAACCTCGGTTGCCGGCATAAGTTTTTCCGCCATGGAAACGCGGTAATCTTCCATATAAACCACGTTAAGTTTATCGCGAACTTTGGGATTCTTTTTAATGTCCTCGCTTAAAGCGTAAATGAGTTTAATTATTTGTTTTGCAAAATAATATCCGGGCGCAGCTTTTGCACCGAAAATAAAGGTTTTAGGTTGAACGGGCAAATTCGGGTTTTCGTTAAGTTCGTTATAAAGCGAAATGATATAAAGCGCGTTTAAAAGTTGACGCTTATATTCGTGCATACGCTTTGCCTGTACGTCGAAAAGCGAATTCGGGTCGATGACAACCCCCTGCACTTTTTTGGCGTATTCGCAGAACTGAAGTTTTTTAGTCTTTTTAATTTCGTTTAACTTTTTAAGAACTTCTTCGTCGTTTTCGAATTTCTTAAATTCTGAAAGTTTAGAGGCGTCCATAACGAATCCGTCGCCTATACAGTCCGTTAAAAGTTCAGAAAGTTCGGAATTAGACTGGCAAAGCCACCGTCTGTGCGCTATGCCGTTCGTAACGTTAGTGAATTTTTCCGGCCAAACGTCGTTAAAGTCTTTAAAAATACTGTTTTTTATTATCTCGCTATGCAATGCCGAAACGCCGTTTACGGTGTGAGAAGCAACGACTGAAAGGTTTGCCATTTTAACTTGCCCGTGCGAGAATATACTCATTCTGTCGATTTTATCCCAGTCGCCGGGGAATTTATTCCACATTTCTGCACAGAAACGTTGATTTATTTCTTTTAATATACTGTATATTCTCGGCAGTCTTCTCGCGATTAAATCTTCGTTCCATTTTTCGAGAGCCTCGCTCATAACCGTGTGGTTGGTATAAGCGACGGTACGGGTAACAATGCTCCAAGCCGCATCCCACGAATAACCGTTTTCATCGATGAGAATACGCATAAGTTCGGGTATGCAGAGCGCGGGGTGCGTATCGTTAATGTGTATAGCCGCCTTATCGGGAAGAGTGTCGAGCGAGCCGTATCTTCTCTTGTGATCGCTTATAATATCTTGCAACGCGGCAGACACCAAAAAGTACTGCTGTTTTAAGCGTAACGACTTACCCTCAAAGTGATTATCCGATGGATATAACACCTTGGAAATAAGTTCCGCTTCGTTATCCTCCTGCATCGAGCGCATATAATCGCCTTGCGAAAAGGTTTTCATATCGAAGTCGTGAATATTTTGCGCCTTCCACAATCTTAAGATAGAAACGGCTTCGCTGTCTTTACCCGAAATCATCATATCGTAAGCGACTGCTTCGACTTCTTTCGCGTCATAATGATGCGTTATAAGCCCCTTATCCGTCCACTCTTCTTCGATATGTCCGTCGAATTTGATTTTAAAGGTTTTATCCATTCTCTGGGTAAGCCAGACCTCACCGCCGGGAAGCCAAACGTCAGGCAATTCCATCTGCCAGCCGTCAACTATTTTTTGTTTAAACAAGCCGTATTCGTATCTGATAGAATACCCCATTGCGGGATAATTTTGCGTAGCAAGCGCGTCCATATAACACGCGGCAAGTCTGCCGAGCCCGCCGTTACCGAGCCCTGCGTCCGGTTCTATATCATAAAGTTCTTCAAGCGAACAGTTAAATTCCTTTTTTAAGGCGGAATCAATCGCGTCCTGCACGCTTAAATTGTACGTATTGTTTTTAAGCGACTGCCCGAGCAAAAATTCCATGCAAAGGTAGTAAACCCTTTTTCCGCCTTTCGCGCGGTATTTTTTGTTAAACGCGCCGCGCTTTTCCAAAAGCACGTCTTTTACGCACATAGCCACCGCTTTATAAATCTGCTCTTTAGATGCTTCCTGCGGGGTTACGCCGAAATATCTCGATAACTTGCCTTTTATTAGTGTAATTGCGTCTTTTTCTGTGATAGAACTCATGTGTTAAAATACCTCTGGTCCGAATAATTTAGTAGCTTAAAAATTTATTTATCGTAAAGTCTTTCATATTCTCCCGCACGAATTTTCCACGAAAAATCCGTAGTCATTGCGCGGCGCTGTACGTCCTGCCATACGGTTTTGTTCCGGAACGCCCTTACCGCTTCGTTTACGACGTAAAGCATATCGTGCGCGTTATAGTCGTGAAAGGTAAAACCGTTGCCCGATTCGCCCGTGTACGCTTTAATACTGTCGTTAAGTCCGCCGGTTTCTCTCACGACAGAAACGGTGCCGTAACGCGCCGCTATCATCTGAGAAAGCCCGCACGGCTCCATTTTAGACGGCATAAGGAAAATGTCCGCACCGGAATAAATTTTTCTCGACAAATCCTGATTATAAGCGATTATCGCGCGACACTTGCCGTTGTATCTGTTAGAAACGTCCGTAAAAAAGTTTTCGTAAGCGGTCTCGCCCTTGCCGAGTATAACGACCTGCACGTCGGAAGAAAGCAAACTTTCGATATTACACCTTAAAAGGTCTAACCCCTTATGAGATACGAGTCGCGAAATCATAGCGATTACGGGCACGTTCTCTCTGACGGGAAGCCCGAGCATTTTTTGAAGTTCCGTTTTACAAACCGATTTACCCGACATATCGTTTACGGAATAGTTTTTAAATATATATTTGTCCGTTTCGGGATTATAATAATCCACGTCAATACCGTTAAGTATTCCGTAAAGTTTATGAGCGTTGCGGTTGATAATGTTTTCAAGCCCGTGCGCAAAGTAGGGATTTTTGATTTCTTCCGCATACGTCGGGCTGACGGTATTGACTATATCGCTCATCTCGATAGCGGCTTTCATCAGATTAACGCACCCGCCGAACTCCACGTAATTTTTGATAGCGTCGGGAAAGCCGAACAAATCCCCGTACGTTTCCATACCGAATATTCCCTGATATTCTATGTTATGAATGGTAAATATCGTTTTAATTCTTCTGAATTTTTCGTCCCCGTAATACATACCCTTAAGGTATACTATCGAGGCAGCCGTTTGCCAGTCGTTGGCGTGCAGCACGTCGGGATATATATCAAGTCTTGCAATCGTATCCAAAGCCGCTCTCGAAAAGTACGCAAAACGTTCGCCGTCGTCGTAAAAGCCGTAAATATTACCCTCGCGCTTAAAATAATATTCGTTGTCGATAAAGTAAAATTTTACGCCTTCGTACTCGTAAAAGAAAACGCCCGCATACTGATAACGCCAGCCTACCGTTACCTTAAAGTTGGTAAGAAAACGAAATTTGCTTTTAAACTCTGAGGAAATATTACCGTATAACGGAAGAATAACGCTGACGTCGTAATTACCCCTCTTTGCTATCGCTTTTGGGAGAGAACCCATTACGTCCGCAAGTCCGCCCGTTGCGATAAACGGAGCAGCCTCCGAACCGACGTAAACGATTTTTCTTTTAAAAGATACCTTTACTTCGGGAAGCACCCCCGTTTTTTTTGCGGAGGTACGCGTGTTTTTTACGGTTTTACTCGTTTTAGTTGCCATTATTATCTCCTTATATCATGGTGCCCTTACTTATGTAGAAGGGATGATTTTCACTGCCGGACAAAACTCTTCTGTCCTTAATCGTAACGTTTTTGTCGGTGATTATGCAGTTTATGGTGCAATTTTCACCGAGAACGGTATTTTGCATTATTACGCTGTTTTTAACAACGCAACCGCGCGTCACCTTAACGTTTCTGAAAATTATGCTGTTTTCTACCTCGCCTTCTATTACGCAACCGTCTGCAATCATAGAGTTTTTAACGACAGCGCTGTTGCCGTATTTCGTAGGCGCGGAATCGCGAATTTTGGTAAACACGCTTCTGTCGCCGAAAAGTTCGGTACGATTTTTATAATCGAGCAAAGCCATATTGCTGTTGTAATAAGACTGCAAAGAGTTTATTCCCGCATAAAAACCTTTATGCTCGTAAGCGTAAATGTTCATCGCTTTAAGAGAGGATGCGATAACGTCTGACATAAAATGGCTTTTGTTATGCGATATACTGTCCATAACTATATTTTGCAAAAGCGTTCTCTTCATAACGAAAACGTTTATAAACACGTTATTTTCGCCTTCTTCGGTTCCCGTAATAACGTTTACGCCGTGAACCCTGCCGTCCGTCCCCACGGAAAGATTATAAGAGTTACGCGCATAATCCTCGCTCGCTTTGAATTTTTTATAAACAAGCGTAATATCCGCACGGTTTCTGATATGGAACTCTATAACGTCGTTAAAGTTGATTCTCGAGACGGAATCGCAGTCGCTCATAACCACGTACTCTTCGTCCGCGCGGAACAAAAAGTTGGTTATACCTTTTAAAGCTTCAAGTCGCGAAGTGTAAAGAGTATGGCTCTCGTTATTGCCGAACGGCGGAAGTATTATCAGACCGCCGTCTTTTCTTGCCAAATCCCAGTCTTTACCGCTGCCGACGTGATCCATCAAAGACTGATAATTGCTTTTCGTTATAATTCCGACCGTATCGATGCCGGAATTAACCATGTTGGAAAGCGGAAAATCTATCAAACGATACCTTCCGCCGAAAGGTATCGAGCCGAGCGTTCTTACCTGGACGAGTTCTGGTACGTTATCGTCGTGTATATTTGAAAATATAATTCCTACCGCTCTCATATCAGATATCCTCCTTAACGTCTTTATCGATTATCTTGCCGCCGGAAACGGTAACTTTGTCCGATACCGTTAAATTTCTGCCGAGCACGGTTATGCCTTTACCGAGATTTTTAGGCTCGCCGATTTTCGCCACGTCGCCGACTTTAACGTTTTCGTCTATAATCGAGTATTCTACGTATGCGTTTTTACCTATCGTCGTATCCGCCATGATAACGCTGTTTTTTATAACCGCGCCTTCTTTAATAACGACGTTACTGCTTAATACCGAATTTTCCACCGTGCCGTATATTTCGCAACCAGACATTATTATGCTGTTTACGGTTTTTGCCCCGTTGCCGATATAATGCGGCGGCGCGAGCGGACTTTTGGACTGTATTTTCCACGAAGAATCGGTTACGTCGAATTTAGGATTATCGCCGAGCAAATCCATATTCGCTTCGTAAAGAGAATCTATCGTACCGACGTCTTTCCAGTATCCTTCGAATTCGTACGCCATCATTTTTTCTCCGCCGGCAAGCATTGCGGGGAGTACGTTTTTGCCGAAATCGTTTTGAGATTTCGGATCGCGGCTATCTGCTTCGAGATATTTATAGAGTTTTTCCGCCGTGAATATGTAAATACCCATCGATGCGAGCGTAGATTTAGGATGCTTCGGTTTTTCTTCAAACTCGTAAATCACGCCGTCTTTATCGGTATTGAGTATGCCGAAACGAGAAGCCTCGCTTAACGGAACGTTTAAAGCGGCAATGGTACAGTCCGCGTTATTCAAAACGTGAAAATTAAGCATTTTGGAATAATTCATTTTATAAATGTGATCGCCAGATAAAACGAGTACGTAATCGGGATTAAACTGCTTTATAAAATGAAGATTTTGATATATGGCGTTAGCGGTGCCTTTGTACCAGTCTGACGAAGTTTTGCCCTGATACGGCGAAAGAATGTGTACCCCGCCGAAAGTCCTGTCTAAGTCCCACGATTGTCCGTTGCCGATATAATCGTTAAGAATCAAAGGTTGATACTGCGTTAAAACGCCAACCGTATCTATACCCGAGTTTACGCAGTTCGACAACGGAAAGTCGATAATTCTGTACTTTCCGCCAAACGAAACCGCGGGTTTTGCGATATTGTTAGTCAGCGCGTAAAGGCGGCTTCCTTGTCCGCCGGCAAGCAACATCGCTACGCATCTTTTTTTCCTTATCATATTAAAAACACTCCTTTTGTGTTAATTGATTTTTTTGAAATACAAACCGGTAAATCTCGGCAACGTAATCGTTATCGAATTTTCGCGCCCGTGCGAGGATTTTTTGACGGTGTTAAATTTTCTCTTTCTGCCGAGCGTGCCTTTACCGCCGAATTTAACGTCGTCCGAATTAAGTACGAGTTGATACTCCCCTTTATCTACGCCGAGCCGATATTTATAATAATCGTTACCCGAAAAATTTATGACGACGATTATCTTTTCTCCCGAAAAAGATATCCTTTCGAAAGAAATTACGTTATTATCGCGCTCATCGGCAGAAATCCATTTAAACCCGTCCCACGAGCCGTCTACTTCGTAAAGCGGAGCAAGCGTTTTATATAAGTCGTTTAACGTTACGTTATACTCGTAAAGTTTTTTATGAAGTTCGAATTTCAACATAAAAAACTCTATGCCCTCTTTATAGTTCCATTCTTTGAACTGTCCGAATTCGCTACCCATAAAAGATAGTTTTTTGCCGGGATGAGCAAACATATATGCGGAAAACGCACGTAAATTAGCAAATTTGTCGGGAATATCGCCGGGCATTTTATCGAGTAAAGATTTCTTACCGTGAACGACTTCGTCGTGAGAAACGGGTAAAATAAAGTTCTCACTGAAAGCGTAGTACATAGAAAAAGTTATTTTATCGTGATTGCCCGACCTGAAATACGGGTCGCACTGCATATAAGACAAAACGTCGTTCATCCAACCCATATTCCATTTAAAGTTAAACCCGAGCCCACCGACGTCGGTAGGCTTTGTTATCATCGGAAAGGCGGTAGATTCTTCGGCAATCATCAGCGCATACGGAAATTTGCCGAAAACGACGGTATTAAGTTTTTTGAAAAACTCTATAGCCTGTAAATTATAATTACCGCCGTGTTCGTTAGGCATCCACTCGCCCGCTTTTCTGTCGTAATCGAGATATAGCATAGAAGCGACCGCGTCAACCCTTAATCCGTCAACGTGATATTTTTCAAACAGGAAAACTGCGTTTGATATCAAAAAACTCTGGACTTCGTTCTTTCCCCAGTCAAAAACGCGCGTTCCCCAACCTTTATGTTCTTTTCTAAAATCGTCCGAATACTCGTAACACGGCGTGCCGTCGAATTCGTACAGACCGAACCCGTCTTTAGGAAAATGCGCAGGAACCCAGTCCACTATCACGCCTATACCGTTTTTATGACAGCAGTCCACAAGATACATAAAGTCCTTAGGACAGCCGAAACGGGAGGAAACGGCATAATACCCCGTAACCTGATACCCCCACGACCCGTCGAACGGATATTCCGAAACGGGCATGAATTCTATATGCGTATAACCGGAATCCACTACGTATTTAACGAGTTCGGTTGCATATTCTCTGTAGGTATAATAACCACCGTCCTTGTGGCGTTTCCACGAAGCGAGATTCACCTCGTAAATGTTTATAGGTTTAGAATACGGCGTTCTGTCTTGCTTTTGGTATTCTTTATCTTGCCACTCGTAACCTTCGAGTTCATAAATTTTTGAAGCGGTGCCGCTCGGCGTTTCCGCATGGAAAGCGTAAGGGTCTGCTTTTAGTTTTGTTGTACCGGCATGGGTTACGGCAAATTTATAAACGTCAAACTGTTTAAGTCCTTCTATAAACAATTCGTATATACCGTTATCCGATATACGATTCATTACGTCAGAATTTTCGTCCCATCCGTTAAAATCGCCGACGACCGAAACTTTTTCCGCTTTCGGAGCCCACGTACGGAAAATTACACCCTTTTTATCGCCGCAAACGGTAAAATGCGCCCCCATAAAATCGTAAGCGTTATAATTCGTGCCCTGATGAAAAAGGTATACGGGCAAATCTTCGTTGACAGGCTTTTCCGTGGTAGCGTTTTTATTCATTATCTGCAAATATATTTTTCGGTTTTGGCGGGTGCCGCGTCCATTTCCTTTTTAAAACTTTCGTATCCTTTTTTACCGAAGAGCGCATAAGTAGCGTTTTTGCCGCCCTCTACGCCCGGTTGATTAAACGTGTCTATCCCGAGCATTGCTCCCGCGTATGCGGTTTCCATTTCAAACATATACAGCAATTCGCCAAGCGTAAACGCGTTTATTTCCGGAAGAATTACGGTATAGTTAAGTCTGTTCGCCGTAGTAAGCGCGTATTCCGTCGCCTTGCGCTCGGCATTTATAAGTTCTCCCATTGTGTGCCCGCATAAAAAGTTTACGTCGGGTATATCTTTGCAACCTTCCGGTATAACTACGTCTGTACGGAAATTTTCCACGCCGATTATAGTTATAACTTTATCAAAAGGACCTTCTCTGTAAAGCTGAACTTGCGAGTGCTGATCGGTTACGCCGAGAGCCTTAACGGGAGTCTGCCCTGCGTTGACAACGTTACCGTTTAAATCAACCGCTTTACCGAGGCTCTCTCCCCAAAGTTGACAATACCAGTCCGCAACGTATTTAAGACCGTCAACGTAAGGCATCATAACCGAAATGTTTTTACCCCTTTGCATTGCGAGATACTCTAAAAACGCGGAAAGCAAAGCGGGATTTTCGTAAATATTTTTCTTGCGGCAGATTTTATCCATATACGCCGCGCCTTTTAAAAGCGATTTGATATCCACGCCGACAACCGCCGCGGGCAAAAGACCTACGGGGCAAAGTTCCGAAAATCTTCCTCCGACGCCGTCTGGAATATAAAAAGTTTTAAAACCCTCTTCCTTGGCTATCTTAATTAAATTCCCCTTTTTCTCCGAGGTAGTGGCGATAACGTGTTCGCGATAATCGTTACCGTACGCTTTTTTAAGCGCAGCCAAAACCACGAGATACTGCGCCATCGTTTCGCTCGTCGCGCCGCTTTTGGTAATTACGTTAAAAACGGTCTTATCGAGATCTATTACATCGAAAAGTGCAGCCATTCTTTCAGGGTCAACGTTGTCTTCGACATACAATTTAGGGGCTTTTCTTACGCTTTTTTTAAGTTCGTTATGTCTTAAATGGCAAAGTGCCTGAAAAACCGCTATCGGACCTAAAGCCGAACCGCCTATGCCGAGCACGACGAAGTTGTCGAATTTCTTTCTGACGGATTTTGCCGTAGCAATAATATCGTCTACAGTCTCCTTTTGATTATAGGGCAAATCCGTCCAGCCCATCATACCGACGCCTCTGCCCGCCTCCACCGCTTTATAAGCGGATTCGTATATCTTTTTGCCTTTTTTAAAATCGTCGTCGGAAAAACCCTGCTCTTCTCCGACGAAATCTTTCATCATATTATTGTAATCGAGTTTAATTCTCATTTTTTCGCGTGCAATGCTTGCCATAAAAACTCTCCTTGTTTTTTTGTTATATATTAACAGTGATATTATAATACAATAACCATTATATGTCAATACCGTTTTTGTCAATTTTTTGTAATAAAAACGTAATTTTTCATTAAAAAACCTCCGCTTGCTTTAAGCGGAGGTTTTTTAATCAGCCTTTCAATTCTTCTATTCTCGAAATAAGTTTCTTTCTGACGTCCAGATAACCGTCGAGTTTCGCGCGTTCCGCGTCTACGAGCGCTTTGGGCGCTTTATCCAAAAAGCCCTTATTCGCAAGTTTTCCGCTCGCACGAGCGATTTCGCTTTCTGCGGTTTCGAGCTCTTTATTAAGCCTTTCTATTTCTTTATCGACGTCAACGAGTTCGCCGAGCGGAATAAACAATTCGGTTTTACCGACTATTTGCGATACGATTTTTTCGTTTATATCGTTTTTGTCTTCGACAAATTCAACCGAAGAAACACCTGCGAGTTTTTCGATATACACCGCTCCGTTTTTAACCGCACGTTTATCCTCGGTTTTAACGAAAAGTTTTATCTTTTTAGAGGGCGCGCAACCAACCTGCGACTTAACGTTTCTCACCGCTTTGATTATTTCTTTAACGGTTTCGATTTCTCTCGCCGCGGCGGAATAATTGAACTTGGCGTTATATCTCGGGAAAGGTTTTACCATAATCGAACCTTCCGCCCCCGGCATCGACGAATATATTTTTTCGGTAATAAACGGCACGAAAGGATGTAAAAGTTTAAGCGTTTCGCCGAGAACGTAAACGAGTACGCTGACTGTATAGGTGCGCTTTTCTTCGTTTTCTCCGTATAAAACGGGTTTTGTTAGTTCTATATACCAGTCGCAGAAATCGCTCCAGGTAAAGTCGTAAAGATTAGCGAGAGCAACGCCCGTTTCGTATTTTTCCATATTAACGGATACGTCTTTTATCGTTTTGTTAAGTCTCGATATAATCCACTTATCCGCAACCGAAAGTTTGCATTCGCTAATCGGTAAAATACGTTTATCCTCCGCATTCATCAAAACGAAACGCGAAGCGTTCCATATTTTGTTCATAAAATTGCGGGCGCCCTCGATTTTCTCGTCGGAAAATCTCATATCGCTACCTGCGGCGACGCCGTTCATAAGCGAAAACCTTAAAGTATCCGCGCCGTATTTTTCGATAATAACCGCGGGGTCTATGCCGTTGCCGAGCGATTTACTCATTTTTCTGCCCTGGGCGTCTCTTACGAGTCCGTGAATAAGCACGTCTTTAAACGGTACTTTTTTCATGTGTTCGAGCCCGGAGAAAATCATTCTCGCCACCCAGAAGAAAATTATGTCGTAACCGGTTACGAGTACGTCCGTCGGATAAAAATATTTAAGGTCCTCGGTAATATCGGGGTAGCCGAGCGTGGAAAACGGCCAAAGGGCGGAAGAAAACCAAGTGTCGAGCACGTCCTCATCCTGACGGATATGCGTACCGCCGCATTTCGGACAAACCTTTACGTCTTCTTTGGAAATAGTCATTTCGCCACAGTCGTCGCAATAATATGCGGGTATCCTGTGCCCCCACCAAAGTTGACGGGAAATGCACCAGTCCCTAACGTTCTCCATCCAGTTGAAATATATTTTAGAAAACCTTTCGGGTACGAATTTAACGCTTTTTTTGCGAACCGCGTCTATAGCGGGTTTTGCAAGCGGCTCCATTTTAACAAACCATTGTTTGGAAACGATAGGTTCTACGGTATGGCCGCATCTGTAACAATGCCCCACGCTGTGATGAAGCGGCTCGATTTTTGAAAGAAGCCCTTTTTCTTTAAGTTCTTCAACGACTTTCTTTCTGCAGTCGAGCGCGGCAAGACCTTCGTATTTGCCGGCATAAGAATTCATCGTTCCGTCGTCGTTTATGACTCTGACAACGGGAAGAGAATGACGAAGCCCCACCTCGAAGTCGTTAGGATCGTGAGCAGGCGTGATTTTAACCGCGCCGGTACCGAATTCGAGTTCAACGTAATCGTCAAACACCACGGGAATTTCCTTTTCCACGAGAGGCAAAATAAGCGTTTTGCCTTCGAGCCATTTAAAGCGCGCGTCTTTCGGATTTACCGCAACAGCGGTATCGCCGAACATGGTTTCGGGACGAGAAGTCGCCACGGTAACGTATTTGTCGGTTCCTTTAACCGGATAATTTATATACCAAAGGTTGCTGTCCTCGTCGGCGTATTCAACCTCCGCGTCCGAAAGCGCGGTTTTACACTCGGGACACCAGTTTATAATTCTGTCCCCGCGATAAATCAAACCCTTTTCGTAAAGATTAACGAAAACTTCTTTTACGGCTTTAGAACACCTTTCGTCCATAGTAAAAGCAAGCCTTGACCAGTCGCATGAAGACCCGAGAAGTTTTAATTGCTCTACGATTCTGCCGCCGTATTTTTCTTTCCACGCCCAAGCCCTTTCGAGGAACCCCTCTCTGCCGACGTCTTTTTTGGTAAGTCCTTCTCTCGCCATTTGTTCAACGATTTTTACTTCGGTGGCGATGGAAGCGTGGTCGGTGCCGGGAAGCCACAGCGCGCTGTAGCCTTGCATTCTCTTAAATCTTATAATCGTATCCTGCAACGTTTCGTCGAGCGCGTGCCCCATATGAAGTTGCCCCGTAATGTTGGGCGGCGGGATAACGATGGTAAAAGGCAATTTATCGGGGTCGATTTTCGCCTTAAAGTACCCTTCTCTCTCCCATTCGGAGTAAATTTCCCTCTCAAATTCCGAAGGGTTGTAAGTTTTTACCATATCCATTAGGCTTTTCTCCTTTAAAGTACGAGATAGATTATACTTTAATTCTTTCGCTATGTCAAACGAAAACGAAAAAAGAAATGGCGCGTTGTCAAATAATCGAAAGGTTTCATAATATAAACTATAAAATAAAAACGGAGAACGTTGATGAAAAAATTTATAGTTTTGCTACTCTCCTGTCTTCTTTTGATTATGCCCTTCTCGGGCTGCAATGACGACGGCGGCGTTAAAACCGTAAGGCTTAACGAAGTAACCCATTCCGTATTTTACGCCCCTCTTTACGTGGCGATCGAAAACGGATATTTTGAAGAAAACAACATAAAAATCGAACTGACTAACGGAGGCGGAGCGGATAACTCGATGACTGCGATTTTATCCAAAACCGCAGACGTGGGACTTATGGGTCCCGAGACGGTTATATACGTATACAATCAAAATAAAGCGGATTACCCGAAAGTTTTCGGTCAATTAACTCAAAAAGACGGGTCGTTTTTGGTATCGAGAAAAGACGAACCGGATTTCGACTGGAACAATCTTCGCGGCAAAGAGATTCTTGCCGGAAGGCGCGGCGGCGTACCCGCAATGACTTTCGAGTACGTAATGAACGAAAACGGGATGAAAAACGGCACCGACTTTACGATGAATTTCGACGTACAATTTAACCTTATGACGAGTGCGTTTATTGCGGGAACTGCCGATTATTGTACCGTTTTCGAACCGACCGCTTCGGAATACGAGGCGCAAGGTAAATGGCACGTTGTTGCAAGCGTTGGCGAAAAAAGCGGAGAAATACCGTACACCTCTTTCATCGCGCTCGGAAGTTATATTCAAAACAATTCCGAAACGGTTAAAGGATTTTTGACCGCGCTTAAAAAGGCACACGAATATATGGCGTCTCACACCGAACTCGAAATAGCGCAGTCGATAGTAAAACAATTCCCCTCAACTACGATTAAATCGCTCGAACAGTCGGTAAAAAGCTACAAAAAAATAAACGCCTGGAAAACGAATTTACAGGCAACCGAAGCGAGTTTCACCCGTTTACAAGACGTTATGACGAGCGCGGGCGAACTCGATAAAAGAGCGGACTTTTCAAAAATAGTCGACAACACGCTCGCGAAAGAGGTTTTCGGCTAAAACAAAAAAAATTTACGGCGGAAAAAACGATGAAAAAAATACTCGAACTGAAAAACGTTTCTTTAACCTACCAAACCCCCGACGACGAAATAACCGCGATAAACGGTCTGACTTTCGATTGCAAAGAAGGCGAATTTCTCTCGATAATAGGTCCCTCGGGATGCGGTAAAACAACCGTGTTATCCATAATAGCGGGACTTCTTAAACCGACGAGCGGAAACATAACCTTTAACGCGGGCGACAAAAGCCTTAAAAGCGGGCTCGGATATATGTTGCAAAAAGATCAACTTTTTGAATGGCGGACAATTGAAAAAAACGTCTTTTTACCGCTCGAAGTAAAAAAAGTTTTAACCCCGGAAAATAAAGAATACGCGCTGTCGCTGCTAAAAAAATACGGACTATATGAGTTCAGAAAAAACTATCCTTCCGAACTGTCCGGCGGCATGCGACAGCGCGCCGCTCTTATCCGTACACTCGCCGCAAAACCCGAAATTCTTTTGCTTGACGAACCTTTTTCGGCACTCGATTATCAAACCAGACTATCCGTATGCGACGACGTTTACAAAATAATAAAAGCCGAGCGAAAAACCGCTGTTTTGGTTACTCACGACATATCGGAAGCCATATCTATGTCTGACATAATCGTGGTATTAACCGCAAGACCGGCAAAGGTAAAATCCACTTACAGACTCGAATTTAAATCAGACACCCCTACCGAACGTAGAGAAGAAGAGTCGTTCGGCAAACTTTTTAAAGAAATCTGGAAGGAACTAAACTAATGAAGAAGAAAAAAACGCTTTCTTACATGCACGAGATTTACGTAAAAAAACTTAAAAGAGAAAACGCCGCGATTCAAATATTTCGGGTTGCCCTTCTTTTAGCAATTCTCGCTCTTTGGGAACTTTTCGCATCGATCGGCGTTATTGACGCGTTTATTTCGAGCAGTCCCTCCCGTATTGCGATAACGATTAAAGATCTTTTTGCAAACGACAATTTGCTATATCATATAGCGGTAACGCTTTACGAAACGCTTCTCGGTTTTTTAATCGCCGTAGGATTAGGCTATGCAATCGCCCTTGCCCTTTGGTGGTCAGAACGAGCGAGAAGGATTCTCGAACCGTATATAGTTGTTTTAAATAGTTTGCCCAAAATCGCGCTCGGTCCCATAATTATAGTATGGTTCGGCAGCGGAAGCAAGGCAATAATTTTCATGGCGGTTCTTATCGGCGTTATAGTTGCCATAATCACTATGCTTAACGGCTTTCTCGCAACGGATAAAGACAAAATTCTTTTATTGCGTTCTATGGGTGCGACAAAATTTCAAATACTCGGAAAACTAGTTATTCCCGGAAGTATGCCGACATTTATCAGCATGCTTAAAATCAGCGTCGGTATGGCGTGGATAGGCTCGATAATGGGCGAATACCTGGTTTCGCGAGCGGGACTCGGCTATCTCATCGTTTACGGAGGTCAGGTTTTTAAGTTGGACCTCGTAATGGCGGCAACCGTGGTGCTTTGTTTACTCGCGGCGATTATGTATTCCGCAGTCGCGCTTTTAGAAAAGAAAATAGTAAAATATAAAGACAGATAAAAAGAGGGGCAATCCCCTCTTTTTTTCTTTTTCATTAAGCGGCAACGTTCGTTTCACTGTAAATAACTTCGTCGTTTCGGTTTTTTACCCATTTAGCGTTTAACGTGTAAAATAATCGCGTAACGCCGTAATATCCGAACGATAACGCCGCGTAGTAAACCGCTTTTAACAGAGCGTTTAACACCGGCACGGCAAAAAGATTTAAAAACTCCGGCTTAATCAAAAAATATACAAAGGTAACCCCTCTCGTTTCATCATCGAAAAATACCATCGCCCAGCAAAGTATCGCCAAAATCGTTATCCACAACGAAGAACTTGTTTTTCTTTCAAAGCGATTCGTAAAAAACAAGTACGCGCCGCATAACAGTAAATACCCATGACAGAAGCAGCCTATTAAAACCTCGATAAGCGTATGATGGGCGTTCATTGTAAAACCGAAAATCGAATAATAAGCAAAGAACCCCAAACCGGATATCATACCGAAAAACGCACCGACGTTATAAAGTTTTTTAATCTTAAAAGTAATTATTATAGGTAGTAAAAAATAACTTATCGTGCTTCTCTACGGGAGCAGAAAAGGTCCCCTTAACGTTTACGTATGCAAAATAGACAAGTTTATAAGCGAAAGCCGCAACGCTTACCGTTCTCGCGATAAGATCCCTTTTCTTTGCACCTATCGTTAATTTTGTAAGCAAAAGCGTTATAACCAAACTTACCACACTAACAATATTATATAACATAATTACACTTTTCTTTTGTTTTATTCACTATTGAATATTATATAATAGTATTTTAATTTTTTCATCCCCTTTTACGGGGACGAATTCTCACTAAATTATTATTTAGTAAACCAGTTCCAAACGTGCCAAGGCTTAAAACTGCCCGCATACGCACAAGCGGAAAAATATCCTATTGCGAACGCCGCAACGAAAACAATCAGACTGATCATGGCGATAAGTTTCATTACTCCGTTTGCTTTTTTAGAAATTTTAGGGTGTTTAGAGACGGAAGGCTTTAAACCGCCGCACAGGTTACCGCACCATCTTACATAGCATTTTCTCCATTGTCCTACGTATAAAAACGCATAAATCGTACCGATTGCGGATAATACGAACATAGATAAGCACGCTATACCGAGAAAAAGCATAGGAAGATAGGACGGAAACGCAGGAATAAGACCCGCAACGTTTATATTAAAAATAAGACAAATGCCGAGCGCAAACGTACACAGACTGAAGCCTGCAAGCACGATGACAGAAGCCACCATAAGACAATATACCGCGGCGACAGGTATACTCATTGCTACAACGCCGAATACGTTAAAACCTTGTCCTTTTGCGGCGGATTTTCCGTTTTCTCCACTTTCCAAATACTCTTCGGCGATTTCGCTCGGAGAGGATAACTTTTTTGCGATTTCTTCTTCCGTCCACCCCTCTTCGAGTTTATACGAAAATGTTCTTCGTATTCCGCCAAAATTTCATCCACGCCCTGAACGCCTTTTTCGTTCAATTCTCTTTTCATCTCGCTTAAAATTTTTCTTTATTCATTTTTATTCTCCCTTTAAAAGTTTATTTACCGTTTCGGCAAACTCCAACCATTCTTTCGAGTCCGCCTCAAATTCGTCTTTACCCGTTTGCGTTATCGAATAGTACTTTCGCGGCGGACCGCCGCTTTCTTCCGATAGATAGGTTTTTACAAGCCCCTCTTTTTTAAGTTTTCTTAAAATGGGATACACGGTTCCGTCGGCGAAGTCTATCGTCCTCGATATATATTCCGAAAGTTCGTATCCGTACATATCCCTTTTTTTAAGAACGGACAAAATACATAGTTCGATAACGCCCTTTTTATATTGTACGTTCATTTTATGCACCTTCTGTTTGAATTTCGTTTACTACTATATAATATTCAATAGTCAAAAATACAAGCGTTTTACAAAAGATTTTTAAACGTAAAAGACAGAGCCGAAAAGCCCTGCCTTTTACGATAAATTTTTATGCGAAAAGAGTGATCTTATTTAATAATGTAGTTTGTAAGCGAATTTGCAACCGCAAGAAGCATTACGCCCACGTCGGCAATCATGGCAACCCAGATGGGGAGCGTAAATACTACCGACAACACCATAATAGCGAATTTAATCGCAAGCGAACCGATAATGTTTTCTTTCACCTTTCTTCTGATTCTTCTCGAATACTTTATGGAGAGAGGAATTTTCAAGGCGTTGTCATCCATTACGACCACGTCTGCACTTTCTATTGCGGACTCGCTACCAAGACCGCCCATGGCAACGCCTACGTCTGCCATTGCAAGTGAAGGCGCATCGTTAATTCCGTCGCCGGCATACAAAACTTTGCCGTTTGCCGAGGCGATTATTTCGGATAATTTATCCGCTTTCTGATCGGGCAATAAACCGGAATATACTTCATCTATACCGACCTTTTCACCCACTGCTCTACAAACCTGCGCGTTGTCCCCGCTTATCATAACGGTCTTTTTAACGCCGTATTTTTTGAGAAGTTTAATAGCCTCAACCGACGTTTCTTTAATTTCGTCGTAAATAAGTATTTTGCCTGCAAACTTGCTGTTTTCGGCAACGTATATGACCGTACCGGAATAACCTCCGTCCGAAACGGTTAATCCGAGATCCGCCATCAAAGCGGCGTTACCGACGTACACCGTTTTGCCGTTTACATTACCTTTCATACCCTTACCCGCAATCTCTTCAACGTTTATAGCAGAAGTTTTAAATCCTGCACAATATTCCGTAATGCTTTTCGCTATCGGGTGTGAAGAACTGCTTTCTATCGGCGCTACGGAATTTTTTATATCATCTTCCGTAAAGCCGTTTTCGGCAACGATTTTTTCAACCTTAAAATTACCTTTCGTAAGCGTGCCGGTTTTATCGAACACCGTAACGTTTACCGCCGATAAAACGTCTATATAATTACTCCCCTTAACTAAAACGCCCTTTTTAGATAAACTGCCGATACCTACGAAAAACCCGAGAGGAACGGAAATAACGAGCGCGCACGGACAAGAAATTACGAGGAAGTTTAACGCTTTGAGTATCCATTTAACAAAATTCATCGAATCGAAAAGCGGCGGAACGAATGCAAGCAACACCGCAATACCAACCACGGTAGGCGTATAATATTTTGAAAAAGTGGTGATAAATTTTTGCGTTTTAGCCTTTTTCGCATTCGCACCCTCTACGAGCGAAATTATTCTCGCAACGGTGCTGTCCTCGTATTTTTTAGTCGTTCTCATTACGACTGGCGCGCCAATGTTTATCGCGCCGGCATAAACGCTTTCACCGTCTTTAACGTGATAAGGTTTGCTTTCGCCGGTAACCGCTTTAAGGTCAAACTCCGCATCAGCGCCGACAAGAACGCCGTCGAGAGGTACTCTGTCGCCTTTTCTGATTTCGATAAGCGTGCCGACTTCGACTTCTTCCGGAGAAACTTCCGTTACGCCCGAACTCAAAATAACCCTTACCGAATCTGATTTAAGTTCTGATAAACCCGCTATACGTTTTCTTGAACTGTCGGTCGCTATATCCTCTAACAATTCACCGAAAGAATATAAAATAACAATCAACGCTCCTTCGAAACGCTCACCGATGCAAAGCGCGACCACAGACGCAAGCGTCATTAAAAAGTTTTCGTCGAATATATTGCCTTTGAAAATATTTTTAAAGCAATTTATAATTACCTCGTAGCCGCATATGATAAGCGAAGCGATGCACATAATAAGTTGTACCGTTTCACCCACGGGAAGAGTAACCGCCAAAATAAGTACGATCGCGGAAAGAAGAATTTTTATTATCTCCGCGCCGTATTCGGCGAAAAACCCCTCTCCCTTTTCTTTACGCTTTGCGCTTTTCTCTCTGCAACTTTCGCAACCGCAATCGAGCCCGTCGTCGCAACATTCGTCGTGATCGTGATGGTGTTCATGACAGTGCTCGTGATGTTCTTCGCAATGCTCGTGAAGATGTTCGTGATGTTCTTCCATAACATTTCTCCTTTATAAGACTTTTATAAAATAATTATATTATTATATACTAATATTTTCGGTTTAATGTTCGGCGACATTTTTGCCGCCGTTGAATTTTTACTCTTTACAATATATAACGCTTCATATACATAATATGTTTTAACAGTGCATTTATGCAATTACTCGCAGTGTCTGTGTTCGAGCGCGGTTTTTATAAGAGACGCAATATGTTCGTCCGCAAGAGAGTATAAAACGAGGTTACCGTCTTTTCTCGATTTTACGAGATGGTTGTCTTTAAGTTTTCTCAAATGCTGCGAAACCGCCGACTGTTTACCCCCCGTTATTTCACAAATATGAAAAACGCAGAGTTCGCCCTCGCACAGCGCGAGAAGAATTTTCATTCTGGAAACGTCGCCGAGAAGAGAAAACATTTTGGTAACATCGTTTACGCTTTTTACGTACTCGGCGTTGTTTTCGAGTTTGTTTCTTATCGTTTCGTGTTTTTCGCTTCCGCAGGAATGCATTTCTTTCACCTATATTATCTTTCGCTAATATAGCATAGCACCGCGAAAACGTTTTGTCAACGAATTTCGCGGTGCGAACAAAAATTTTTTATTATAACTTTACGCGGCTTGCAAAAATAAATTTTTTCATTGCTTACGCATTATAATAGCCGTATACTGAAATATGACGTAAAAAAGTCCTTGCATGCAAACTTTTTACTTGTATTACAATAAAATGCAAATTACTCCGCCTTTATTTTCGTTTACTATTCTCGTAAGAGTTTTACGGAGTTTGCCTTGCGCGTCTTTCGGCATATTGTTGAGTTTGCCGTTGAGCCCCTCGTTTACGAGGTCGCTGAGAGATTTGCCGAGCATGTTTGTTTCCCAGATACCCGCGGGATTATTATCGAATTTATCCATTATAAAGCCGACTAAATCCTCACCCTGTTTTTCGGTACCGACGATAGGAGAAACTTCCGTCGAAACGTCTACTTTCATAACGTGATAACTCGGCGCGCTTGCCTTTAACTTTACGCCGAATCTACCGCCTTGCTTAACGAGTACGGGGTCTTCGAGGTTCATTTCGTCTACCGCGGGATAAACCACGCCGTAGCCGCCTTCTTCAGCCGCAGCGAACGCGTTTTTGATTTTATCGTACTTTCTTCTGTCGGAAGCAAAACTTTTCACATACTTCATCAATTCGTAGTCGCCGTTTATTTCTTCACCGCACTCTTCCGACAAAACTTTATAATACAGCCCGTTTTTTGCCTTAATGCGGTATTCCGGAACGCCTTCACCGAGTTTTAACTCAGTTACCTCTGCAGGCTCGAATTCGTCGCTGTCGTTAAAAAGTTCGCACACCGCGGTATAGTCGCGCATTTTGCACATTTTTTCGGACGCACCTTTTACCTCGTCTATTATTTCGGATATAATTTTGCTATCGGCAGGTAACGCCTGCATCCAGTCGGGTAAAGCAACCTCGAACGCGCTCATCGGAAATTCAAGTAAAACTTTTTCCATAATACCGCTCATTTCCGCGCCGCTCATATTCAAAACGTCTTTACAAACAACGGGGACGCCGTATTTTTCTTCAAGAGAAGAAGCGAGTTTTACTGTATCGGGGTCGCCCGGTTTAGTCGAATTAAGAACTACCACAAACGGCTTTTTTAACGATTTTAACTCTTTTACCGCTCTCTCTTCGGCGGAAACGTAATTTTTACGCGGTATCTCGGTAAAACTACCGTCTGTCGTTACGAGCACACCTATCGTGGAATAATCGGTAATTACTTTTCTCGTACCGATTTCGGCAGCCTTTTCGAAAGGCATTTCCTTATCGTCCCACGGGGTTTTAACGAGCCGCGGTTTATCGTCCTCTTCGTGTCCGCTTACGCCGTCTACCAGATATCCGACACAGTCAACCAAACGCACGTTTGCAGTCGACTTGTTTTTAAATTGCACTTTCACGGAGTTTGACGGTATAAACTTAGGTTGAGTTGTCATAATCGTTTTACCCGAAGCAGACTGCGGCATTTCGTCGGTCGCTATCTGCTTTTGGAATTTATTACCCATTGCGGGCAAAACGAAACTTTCCATAAACTTGGTTATAAAGGTTGATTTACCCGTTCTTACAGGTCCGACCACGCCCACGTAAATATCGCCGCCGGTTCGAAGCGCGATATCTTGATAAATGTCGTATTTTTCCATAAAAAAACCTCCCACACGTTACAACAGTATTATATGAGAGGTTTTTATCGCTTATGAAAGTTTTATTTTACGTTTTTATTTTTTGTTATCGTTTTCGTTTATCTTTTCCGCATTTTCGCTTGCTTTTGCGGCAAGTTTTTTCGCTTTCATCTTCACAACCATTTCTTTTATAGAAGTAGGATGCTCTTCACCTGCAAGCATCCTTTTAATATTTTTTTTATGTGCATACCAGGTAAAAAAGCAAATTGCGAAAATGAGCATGTTGGTTATAATATGAAACGTTATGCAAATCGGGTCGTCAACGTATGCTCCGTAATCGAGATATAATCGGATAAGTCCGCTGACAGCCGGCGGGGTTATCGCTATAAACGACCCCATCGCGCCGAATTCGGTAAAGTATATAAACACGGCTGCGGCAACTATGGCCATTATCGCAATACTTGCCCACCCCGGACCGTGCACCGACTCGCACACGACGAACACGCCTATCGTAGTAGCAATGCCCTTGCCGCCCTTAAAACGCATGGTTACGGGGAAAATATGTCCGAGCACGGCGCATAATCCGCAAAGATATATCGCAAAGTCGTGTAAATAAAAGGCGGAGTCTTCCGCTTTTATACCCCGAAAGGCAAAAAAAGCAACAAGCGTCGGCACGACGCCTTTCATTATATCGAGAAAGAACGTTAAAAGCCCGAATTTTAACCCGAAGTTTCTACTCATGTTAAGAGTGCCTGGGTTTCCGCTGCCCATCGTTCTTATATCGGTTTTTTTAAATTTGGAGATTATGACCGCCCAATTTACGTTACCGACAAAATAACTCGCAATCGCAAGCAATACCAGATAAACTACGTTCATAAGTCTCCTTTACAGTTCTACAATTCTTCCTCGCCCTTTTCCCTGACCGAAAGTCTTATCGGCGTACCCGAAAAATCAAATGCCTTTCTGATACAATTTTCAAGATATCGTTTATAAGAAAAGTGCATAAGCGCGCTTTCGTTAACGAAAAACACGAAAGTGGGCGGAGTACAATCTGCCTGAGTGCAGTATTGTATTTTAAGCCTTTTACCGTTTACCGACGGAGGTTCGCTCGCGCGGACGCAATCGAAAATCAAATCGTTAAGTTTGCCGGTAGGTATTCTCTTGCGTGAATTTTCAAGCGCGGCGTCGCATAAATCCAAAACCTTGTCGGTTCTCTGCCCGGTTTTTGCCGATATATATATAGATTTAAAGTAATCCATAAACTTTAAATCCTCGTTTAAATCGGCATTGAATTTATTTATGGTGTTGGTATCCTTTTCTACCGTATCCCACTTATTCATTGCGATAACTACGGGTTTACCTTGTTCGTGTACGTAACCGCAAATCTTTACGTCTTGCTCGGTTATTCCCGCAGATGCGTCGATAAGCACAACGCAAACGTCCGCACGTCTTATCGAACCGAGAGCGCGTAGCACGCTGTAATATTCGAGATCTTCCTCAACGCTACGCTTTCTTCTGATACCGGCAGTGTCTATTAAAGTATATTTTTTGCCGTTATATTCAAAAAGCGTATCTATGGAATCCCTCGTCGTGCCCGCTATGTCAGACACAATCGTCCTATCAAAACCCAGTAGTTTATTACATAAACTCGATTTACCCGCATTAGGCTTTCCGACAAGCGCGACCTTTATCGAATCGTCCGTTTCAGGTTCGCCTATCTCGCCTAATTTATTTACGACCTCGTCGAGAAGGTCGCCTATACCCGTTCCGTGTTCGGCCGATATACCGTACGGCTCGCCAAGTCCTAAATTATAAAATTCGTAAAGTTTGGTCGGGTCGTAATTATCGAGTTTGTTTACCGCGAGAAGAACGGGCTTACCGGATTTGCGGAGTTTCATCGCAACGTCCTCATCGGAAGCGTTAAGCCCCGTTTTTGCGTCGGTGAAAAGTATTATTACGTCAGCCGTTTCTATCGCTATTTCGGCTTGTTTTTGAATATGCCGCCACATTTCGTCGGTAGACTTTAACTCAAGTCCGCCGGTGTCGACGAGCGTGAAATAATGCCCGCACCATTCCGCGTCGGCGTATAATCTGTCGCGAGTTACCCCGGGAAAATTTTCCACTATGGATAGTTTTTTGCCGACGACTTTATTGAAAAAAGTAGATTTTCCGACGTTCGGTCTGCCGACTATTGCAACCAAAGGTTTTGCCATAAGTATTTACCTATCCGTAATATTAACCTATCCAGATTAAAACGGTACACGCTATTATAATCGAAAAAGCAACCCAGTAAGTAATTTTAAGTCCTTTGCCTTTATTGCTCACGAAAGAGTAACTCGTAATTCCAACTACAATAAGAATACATATGTTTTTAATTGTGGAAAGAAGATTTAAAAGCGCACCCTGCGCGGTGAGCACGTTAAAATGAGCGAGTATCTCAAAAACGCCCAAAACCGCTACGACTATAAGCGCGATAAACGCTATCAAACTTAAAATGTTTCTGTCGGAAGATTTCATAATAATTCTCCTTAAATTTATAATTATATTTTTTTCAATTTATTCAGTACGGCTGTAAAATACTGCGGAAGCGGAACGGTAAAACTCATCTTTTCACCCGTTGACGGATGAGTAAACTCTAACGTTTTAGCATGTAAAAGTTGCCCGTTTAATTTAAATTTTTGGTTTTTATATCCGTATTCGGGGTCGCCCACCACGGGATGCCCGAGATACTTTGCGTGTACTCTTATCTGATGCGTTCTACCCGTCTGAAGAGTAAATTCGGTAAAAGTATATCCATCGTAACGGCACAAAACTTTGTAATCTGTAATCGCCTTGCGACCGAAAGCGGTTACAGCCATTTTGGTACGGTCTTTTTTATCGCGACCGATAAACGTTTCTATTCTGCCGCAGTCGGTTTTAAGGTTCCCCTCAAGAAGTGCGACGTAAACCCTGTGGCACGTTTTGTTTTCGATTTGTTTAGCGAGGTTTACGTGCGCCTTATCGTTTTTAGCAACCACGAGTAAGCCCGAGGTATTTTTGTCTATCCTATGCACGATTCCGGGTCTTAAAACGCCGCCAACGCCCGACAAATCTTTTATTCGATATAAAAGCGCGTTCACGAGCGTGCCGTCCGACACTCCGTTGCCTGCGTGAACGGTCATCCCCTGCGGCTTGTTTATTACCGCCACGTCGGCGTCCTCATAAACCACTTCGAGCGGAATATCTTCCGCCTTTGCCTCGGCAGGCGCGAGATCGGGTATATTGAATTCTATCTCGTCCCCGCATTTCACAACAGCGCCCGACTTAACAGCGCAACCGTTTACCGTTACAAGTCCGTCGTTAAAAAGTTTTTTCAATCTTGAACGGGTTAAATCGGTATTTTCCGCAAGAAAAACGTCCGCGCGAAATTTCTCGTCAGCCTTGGTTGTTACCGTTATCTTTTTTTTCATTTTCGTTTTTCTTTTTAAACACCGCTCCTTCGTCAAGGAAAAGGTAATGCACCAAAAGCATTATAACTCCGACCGTTAAAAACACGTCCGCAAGATTGAAAATCGCGAAATTGTAATTACCGAACGTAAAACCTATAAAATCTCTTACCTTATCGAAAGCGAGTCTGTCGATAAAATTGCCGACGGTGCCGCCGATTATAATAACCAGACCGAAAGCCAAAAACTTTTTGTCTTTTTTTACCGCACGTATAAGTAACCACGTAAACGCAACGAGTGCAATCACCGTTAAAATCTTAAAAAAGATTTGTCCCCACCAAACGCCCGCTAAAAAACTGAACGCCGAGCCGGAATTTTCGGTAAAAGTAAAATAGAAAAACCCCTCGATAACGACGGTTTTTCCGCCCGTCGAGAAATAAAGGTTTTTGAAGGCTATTTTAGTTATCTGGTCGACAAAAACGAGTGCGATAAACAGCACGCAAAGCCCGACCCAAAACCCTATTCTTCTATCAGACCGAGTTCTTTGCATATATCCTCCAGTTGTAGTTCGCCTGGGTTTAAAACCTCTTCGAGGTTGAACCCGTTATCGCCCGTCGCTGCTATGTACTCGTCTATTCTTGCTTTGGGGTCGAAGGACTGTTTTTTACCTCTCGGAGTTTGCGGTATTAAGGTCGAAAGTTTGTCTATAACCGATTTTTCACCGCCGCTTTTTAGTATTTCTCTTAACCGCTCTATTAAATCCGCGGCTTGTTTAACCTCCGGATACAGAGGATATTTTTCGTAAAGCGACTTAAAATAAGAATTCCATCTGAAATAAAAATTCTTTAACTTTTCTACCGTTAAAGCGTAATGCGTTTCTTCTTTTTTACGTACTGCATCTGCGGCTTTTTCCGCGTTTACGAGAGCGGAGTCTATGAGTTTTTCTTTTTTAACGTACCCCTCGACTGCGGCGGAAAGATTTTTGTTCTCGTTTATAAGTTCGTTTATTCTTTCTTTAAGCGCGCTTATCTCTTCCGCGTAGGTTGCGGAGTGTTCCGAGAGAAGTGCGCCGACTTCTTCCGCTTTGTATTTTTTTTTGGATAGTTCCATAAAGCGTTTACCCCTTATCAGTTTTTGTCTACTCCCCTGATAGTTTCAAGCATTTCTTTTTTAAGTTCGTATAATTTATCGGACAAGTCAACCTTGTAAACGTGCGGTCTGTCGAGCCGTTTATATTCGTCCCAAAGTGAAGCAAGTTCTTTTTCGGCATACGCCTTTATTTCTTTAAGCGACGGCATATCGTAAACGAGTTTGCCGCCCTTTATTACGTCTACGTGGAGGGAACGAACGGTGTAATCGGTAAATTCGATTTGTTTCCAGCGTTCGGACGGATGCGTTAAAACGAGAGGGGTTTTACCGTCAGGCAAAGTTTCGCCGCGGAGATATATACAATCAGCCTCTGCTTTGCCGGTTTTTTTATCGTAAACACGGTATACGTTTTTAAAGCCGGGATTCGTGATTTTTTCCGCATTGTCGGAAAGTTTGATTTTAGGTATAACGTTGCCGCTTTCCTCTATTATAGCCGAAAGTTTATACACGCCGCCGAGCGCGGGCATATCCGCGCTGGTTATAAGGCGAGTACCTACGCCCCAAAAGTCTATCTTTGCGCCCTGATTTTTGAGCGAGTTTATTGAATATTCGTCAAGGTCGCCCGATGCGCAAATTTTAGCGTCCGTATAACCCGCCGCATCAAGAAGTGCGCGCGCCTTTTTAGATAAATACGCAAGGTCGCCGGAATCGAGCCTTATACCTTTGGGTTTATAACCTTTGGCTTTAAGTTCGTCAAAAACCTTTATGGCGTTAGGCACGCCCTGTTTTAACGTATCGTAAGTATCGACGAGCAAAAGCGCGTTGTCTGGATATACGTCCGCATAAGCCTTAAACGCGGTATATTCATCCTTAAAATTCATTACCCAACTGTGTGCGTGCGTACCTGAAACGGGTATATCGAACATTTTGCCCGCAAGCACGTTAGAAGTAGAAGCGCAACCGCCTATAACGGCCGCCCTTGCGCCGTATATGCCTGCGTCGGGCGCTTGCGCGCGGCGAAGACCGAACTCCATTATCGTATCGCCTTTGGCGGCGTAATTTATTTTTGCCGATTTAGAAGCGATAAGAGTTTGAAAGTTTATTATATTCAAAAGCGCGGTTTCGATAAGTTGCGCCTGCATTATGGGTGCTTTAACGGTTAAAATCGGCTCGCCCGGGAATACTACCGTTCCCTCCGGCACGGCATAAACGTCGCCGGTAAACTTAAAGTTTTTAAGATACTCCAAAAACTCTTCGGAAAAAATACCGAGGCTCTTTAGGTAAGACAATTCCTCTTTGCCGAACCTTAAATTTAAAACGTAATCTACAGCCTGTTCGAGCCCGCATGCGAGCGAATAGGTTATCATACCGTTTTGTCTGAAAAACACGTCGAAAACGGCTATTTCGTCTTTTCTGCCCTCTTTAAGATAACCGTTCATCATCGTAAGTTGATAAAGGTCGGTTAAAAGCGTTAAATTTCTCTCTTCCATTTTTCACCAGCGTAAATTTTACGCAAAAATCCATTTTTGCGTTTATAATAGTATACCACATAAAAATTTTTTTGTAAAATAAAAAACTATTTCGACAAAACTTAATTATTCGCGCTTACAGTCAAAACGCGTTGTTAATACATTATTTGACATAATACGCCCTCAGTGCTATAATATTTTAATATGTTATGTTTTATTGTTGCGCTTGAAAGAGAAGCGTCTTTCGTTATCGACGAAATTAAAGAAGTAAAAAAGAATTTTATATGCGGCAAACCCGTTTACGAAGGCAAACTTTTCGGTAAAAACGTTGCTCTCGTTATCAGCGGCATAGGTAAAGTAAGCGCGGCGCTATCCTGTCAGGCGGCGATAGACGAATATAAACCTCAGGCTGTAATAAACTTCGGCACCGCGGGCGGCGTAGACGACACCGTTACCCCTCGCGAATACTACGCCGTAAAAAACTGCTGCCAGTTCGACTTCGATTTAAGAGACGTAGACGGCGTTCCGCTCGGATATATACAAGAGTACGACCGCGTTTTTTTTGAAGGAAACACTTATAAAACAAAAGTTTTACTTGAAGAGAGGAACCTTGCCTCTGCCGACAGATTTACCGAGGGTGAGGCGGACAATAACACCGTTTTATCGCTCGGTTGCAGTCTTCGCGACATGGAAGGCGGCGCGATTGCACAGGTTTGCGCTTCGTGCGGGGTGCCTTTACTGATAATAAAAGGCGTTTCCGACGTAACGGGAAGCGGCTCTACCGCCGAACAATTCCGTGAAAATCTTACGGCGGTTTCAAAAGGCTTTCCTTCCGTTATTAAAAAAATGCTTAAAGGCGAGTGATTATGGGGATATATACGGAAGAACTGAAAAAGTTATTTGACGAACCTTATGCCGCTTTTACTCGTAAGTTGGTACCGGATACCCGTTACCCCGTTTTAGGCGTCAGAGTACCCGCAATGAAAAGCCTTGCGAAAAGCGATAAATCGAACGAAAAAAAGATTAAGGCGTTTTTATCCGAAAAGCACCGTTATTACGAAGAGTTTTTTCTACACGGTTTGTTTTTGGGATATTTAGACGACGAATACGAAAACGTTTCACGCGAGTTAAACGAATTTTTACCTTATATAGACAACTGGGCCATTTGCGACTCTACTGCGGCGAATTTAAAAAACATGGCAAAGCACCCCGAAAAACTTTTTTCAGAAGTTAAACGTATATTAAACTCCGACCACGTTTACACGGTGCGTTTCGCGCTTGTTTTGCTACTCGATTATTTCGTTAAAGCGGAATATTTTAACGAGGTGAAAAAAGCCGTTTTTTCGCTCCCTGCGGGAGAATATTACATAGATATGGCGGCAAGTTGGCTTTTAAGCGTTTGGCTCGTAAAAGAATACGACTTAACCTCGCCCCTTATCGAAAAAAAGATTTTACCTAAATTTATTCAGAATAAAACGATACAAAAAGCGGTAGAAAGTTTCAGGATAAGCGACGACAAAAAGTCGTACCTTAAAACGCTTAAAATATGACGAGGTTATAAAATGATTGACAACCAAAAAAACGTGGACGTAAAACAATGCGTTAAAACGTTGATATTTTGCGCGATAGCGCTTTTGCTTGCTATGTTTATACCGTTTACTTACGGAGAAAATACGACTTTATCTTTTAAAGTGTTGCCCGTTTTAAACGAAAAAAACATAGTTTCGTTTTACCAGACCGAAATTCTTTCCGGGGTAATTTCTATGCTCGGCGCGTCGGGTGTGGCGGCTGAAACGGTTGAGGTTATTACCTCAACGGCGGCGACTGTCTCTAACATAGTGCCTTATCTTTTTTTCGGCATTTTGCTTGCTAACGTTTTATTTTCGATTTTGATTATTACAACGCACTCCGTTACGATAAGAATAATCGCCAAAACATTTTCTATAATATTCGGCATTATAATGCTTGCGATTTTTATTTTGTCTCTCGTAACGCTTATAGGTATAGGCTACTGCAGCGTAGTCGGTGACTACCGCCCGACGGAGTGTTGCGGTTCGCTTACAACCGCTGCCGATTATTTTGCCGCATGCGGAACGATTTATTTTGCCGTTCAGGCGTTAATCTCTTTTCTTTTAATCGGAAGGCAGTTTAAGTGGTTTTCTAAATTATATTAAAATTTAAATGTAAAAAAATAAAAAATCCTACCGAGTTTTCGATAGGATTTTCGTTTTGGTCGGAGTAGCGAGACTTGAACTCACGGCCTCTTGCCCCCCAGACAAGCGCGCTACCAACTGCGCCATACCCCGAGCCGCGCCGAAGGTTTTACCGCTTCAGCGCATTATATTCTATCACAACGAAATTATTATTGCAACAAATTTAACGGCGTTGTAGCCACTTTTTTTGAATAAATCTTTCGCCCTATCCGCGTTTTTACTTTTTACCGAAAAGTTTTCTCATAAACAGGGGTAATTCTCTGCCTTTTTCGGGTTTTTCTTCCGCCGCGGGTTCGGTTTCCGTCGCGGTAGCGCGTACCGGCTCTGCCGCGGGAACCTCGGCGGTCTTTTTCTCTTCTTCTTCAATCGCGTGCAAAAGCGGCAATGCGGATGATTTTTCGGGTTCCGTTTCGGGTGCCACAGCAGGCTTAACTTCTCTATCAAAACCGATAGCGGGTTTTACTTCTTGCTGCTGAACGGGCGGGAGTTCTTCCGCTACGGGTTTAGTCGAAAAACCGGTCGCTATTATGGTTATTTTAACTTCTTCGGACATTGACTCGTCAATGGTTGCGCCGAAAATAATGTTTGCATTAATGTCGATTATCCCCTGTACCAAAACGGCTGCTTCGTTTACTTCGGAAAGCATAAGGTCTCTGCCGCCGGTAACGTTTAAAATAACCGATTTCGCGCCTTCTATCGTGGTTTCGAGCAACGGACTCGAAACGGCTTGTCTTACGGCTTCTATAACCCTGTTTTCGCCCTTGGCTCTGCCTATACCCATGTGAGCAAGACCCTGATTTCTCATAACCGTATTTACGTCCGCGAAGTCAAGGTTGATGAGGGATGGCGTTGCTATAAGGTCTACTATGCCGACTATACCTTGTTTTAACATGTCGTCCGCGACCTTAAACGCGTCAAGCACGCCGGTGTGCGGCGGTAAAAACTGCAATAATTTGTCGTTAGGTATAATTACGAGAGTATCTACGTATTTTTTAAGATTTGCTATACCTTTATTGGCATTTTCGTTTCTCACTCTTCCTTCAAAAGAGAAAGGTTTTGTTACGACCGCTACGGTAAGTATGCCGAGTTCTCTTGCTATGCGCGCGATAACCGACGCCGCACCCGTACCTGTACCGCCGCCCATACCCGCGGCTATAAACAAAAGGTCGGTGCCTTTAAGCACTTCGGAAATCTGGTCTTTCGACTCTTCTGCAGCCGCTTCGCCAACGTTGGGGTCGCTACCTGCGCCGAGTCCTTTAGTCAACAATTCGCCTATCTGCAAGCACTTTTCCGCTTTCGATAGCAAAAGCGCCTGATTGTCGGTATTAACCGAGATAAATTCCGCGCTGGAAACGTTAGAGTCTATCATGCTGTTTACGGCGTTACAACCGCCGCCGCCGACACCCATAACTTTAATTACGGCGGAACTCACCTTAAAATTTTCTTGTCCGTACATATCGAATTCTCCTTAAATCTATATTGAATTATAATTTTAAAATAGTAATCTATTTAAACATTTTGTTCGAGCGCGATATCTAAAAGCGACAACTCGGAGGACTTTATCGGCTTGTCCATTAAAGGTACTTTCGGCGCGATAACGTCTACAACTCCGCCGAGGCGCGCGGAAAGGTGCGCTTTTGCGCCGCGTATATACGTAATACCACCGCCCGTTACGAATAACGGAACGTATTCAGGTATAACGTAACCGGATTCTTCTATAGCGTTTTCAACGTTTTCGCAAAGAAGATCAAGACTTTCCGCAACGGTTTCGATAACTTCCGCCGCGTTATAATATCTGCCGTCCTCGCTTTCGATAACGTCAAACGCACCGACCGATATTTTACTTAAATTTACTTTTCGTTTGATTTTTTCCGCCTCTTCGAAAGAAATTCCGAATTTCTCCGTAAGCGCGGCGGTAATATATCCTCCGCCATAATCAAACGATTTTTCAAAAAGTATGCCGTCGCCCTGCACAACGGAAAAGGTAGACGAAATATATCCTACGTCCAAAATTTCCGCTATTCTGTCGCGAGCGTCCGCGCCGAGAAGATACATCGCTTCTGCAAGCGAGGTCGAAACGAATTCTATTCTTTCCGCCCCGCCGACTTTTAACGCGGAAGAAACGGTGTCGATAAAACGATTGTCGCACACTACGAAAGAAAGTTTGCCTTTAAGTATCTCGCTATACGCGCCGACGGGAGATGCAAGCCTTCTGTAATCGTCAAGTTCGTAAACTATTGCCGAGCGGTTTATAAGCGAATATTTTCCGCTTTTCATCACGAACGCGCCGTCGAAAAGCGTTTCCACGTCTTCAGCGGTTATCTTTTTCTTTTTTTGAAAGGATATCTGACTGTCTTTAACGAATACTTTCGTAAAAGCGGAAGGAACGCCCACGTAAATCGTGCCGCAACCGCTTTTAGACGAGTTCTTCAAGTAATCCGCGCAAGAAACAAGCGTACGTTTAAAGTTTTCGGAATCTAAAATTTCGCCGCCGGCAAACCCCTCGTACGGGAAAGACTTTTCGCTTTTAATAACGAAGGTCTTGTTTACGCCGCGTTCTGCGGCAACGGCGGTTATTTTCGACGAACCGACGTCGATTGCTGTTACCTGAATCTTTTGCATATTCACCTCGTCAGGTTCTCGGACCTGTCCGTCCACGTTACTCTGATGGTGCCGTCGCTTAACAAAACCACGGCGATATCGTCGTTAAGTTTTTGATAATCGTTATCTAAAAGGTCGTACTCCGCAAAGGCCGCTTTAATCTTGTCCGTACCGCGAACGATTGCGTCCTCTACGTTGATTTTTACGCCGGAATACGTTTGAAACACGGCAAGATTGCGTTCGGGCGCTTTTGTTAAAGAAACGCTTTTTATGCAATCGCCGAGCCTTACCGCTTTTGCCATTTCAAACGCGCCGTATAAAAGTTCGTCGCCGCTCGTTAAAAGGTTTTTACCGGCATTCGCGGAAAGTACGTTTATACCGGTAAGATTTACTCTTATCACGTTTCTGTCATCGGTTAACGTACTTACCGAAGTTTCTTTAAGCAAAAGTCCCGTTTCCTCGGTTATATACGCACTGTTGCCCGACACAACAACGAAAGTTTCTCTCCGTTCTTTAACGCCGACGGTTAAAACGTTAGGGTAACTTTTTTTAACTTCGGTTATTTCGAAATAAGGATGCGCGGCGAGGCAATTCTCCACCGCGGCAACGTCTAAAAACAAAAGGTTTTTGCCCGTAAATGCGTTTAATTCCTTTTCTACCGCGCTAACGTCGGTTTCTTCACCCACGGCGTAGTTTACGTCAACTTTTTTTACGGAGAATAACAACACGCACGAAAACAAAAGCGAGAATGCGAAAAATACCGCTATTAAAATCGCAAAAATTTTTTTCGTTTTCATGAGTAATCCTTTGGTAAATCCGATAATCTAATCTTCCGCCACGGCAATATCCGCGCCGAGCGAACCGAGTTTTTCCGTAAAAGCCGCGTAGCCGCGCTCAACGTGTCTGGCATTCAAAACCACCGTTTCGCCCTCGGCGGCAAGCCCCGCAAGACACAATGCCGCGCCGCCGCGAAGGTCGCTCGCCCCGACGACGCCGCCGTACAAAGATTTAACGCCGTTAACGATTGCGGCGTTGCCGTATACTTTAACGTCCGCGCCCATGCGTCTTAACTCCTCCGCTACGGAAAAACGATTTTCAAAAATGTTTTCTCTTATAACGGACTCTCCCTCGGACAAAGCGGCAAGCACGAGCGTTTGCGCCTGGAGATCCGTAGGGAACGACGGGTATGGACCCGTAACGAGCGAAAAAGGCTTACGCCTTATCCCACTTTTTATATGTATTATATCATTTTCAACCGATAAATTACAAGCATTCTGCCGAAGTTTATCTAAAAGCGGTACAATATTTTGCGCGCATGCGCCGCGCACCGCTATTTCGCCGCCCGCTATTGCCGCGGCAAGCAGAAAAGTTCCCGCCTCTATCCTGTCGGGTATGGGCTTATACACTGTTCCGTGCAATTTTTTAACGCCCGTAACGTATACGGTTTTTTCTCCCGCGCCTTTAATCTTTGCCCCCATGGAGTTAAGAAAGTCCGCAAGGTCTTTTACCTCCGGCTCTCTTGCGGCGTTGCGGATAATCGAATCACCCCTTGCGAGCGACGCGAGCATTAAAGCGTTTTCGGTCGCGCCGACTGACGGAAAACACAATGTAACGTCCGCCCCGACAAGTTTTTCGGCGCGACAAAACGCACCGTTATCTCTTTCATCGACGTCCCCGCCGAAACTTTTTACAACGTTTAAGTGAATGTCTATCGGTCTTTTACCGATATTGCACCCGCCGGGATACGCTACGCAAACGTTTTTAAAACGCGGAAAAAGCGCGCCGAGCATGTATATCGACGAGCGAAGTTTACCGCACAAATCGCTTTTTACGCTGAATCTATCGATACTCTTTGCGGAAATCGTTAAATCACCGTTTTTAAAACTGACCGCCGCGCCTACGCTTTCGAGAATTTTTATCATACAGAAAACGTCTGCTATTTCGGGACAGTCTTTTATCGTTACGTCTTCGTCCGTTAAAGTCGCCGCGGCGATTATGGGAAGAACGGCGTTTTTCGCGGACGAAACGCACGTTTCGCCGATAAGTTTTTTACCGCCTTTTATTACGTATTTTGTCATACCGTTTCTCCAAAGAAATATCGATATAACATTTTATGGAAAGAGCGGTTAAAAAGTTAAAGACCCCGATTTCGACACGTTATATAAAACGCCCGTTTCGGTCATGAAAATAATAATAGAAGTGTTTCCGCTGGACACGAGCGGAAGCGGCAACCCCGTAGGCGGAATACTGCCCGTTACAACGAGCGCGTTTATAATTACCTGGAGCCCGAAAATCATGGTTATGCCTACCGCGAGCATATAACCGAAAGTATCTTTCGCCCTTGCCGCGATTTTTATTCCGCGGTAAATAATAAATCCGAGCAAAGCAAAGAAAAACAAAAGCCCGACGAACCCTATTTCTTCTCCGATAACCGACAAAATAAAGTCCGATTCTGCAAACGGGAGAAATGCGTACTTCTGGCGCGAATGAAAAAGCCCTACGCCGAACCACCCGCCTGAACCGAGCGCGTAAAGCGACTGCAAAAGTTGATAACCTTCACCCTTCGGACTTGCCCACGGATCTAAAAAGGCGGCAAGCCTGTCGAGCCTGTACGGCGCGACGGCGATAAGGACAACTCCGCACGCAATAGCCGGCAAAATAAGCGCAACCATATGCTTTATTTTAACGCCGGAGGCAAAAAGCATAGTAAGCATAAGCGAAGCGACGCATACCGTTATAGACATATTCGGCTCGATGATAATCAAGCCGCATATCACGAGTCCGTATAACAGTAACGGAATTATGCCTATAAAAGATTTCGATCTTTCAGGGTGTGCCGATACGTAAGAAGCAAAAAAAAGTATAAGCGAAAATTTTGCTATTTCCGACGGTTGAACGGTAAACGCACCAAAGCCTATCCAACGTTTTGCACCGTAATTTTCTACCCCGATACCGGGTACGAAAACAAGCGCAAGCATAACTACCGTGATTACGGCGAGTGGAATATTGAACTTTTTTAACTTTTCATAATCGAAAAATCCCGCCGCCATCATCGCCACAACGCCGATTCCTATTCCTATCGCCTGTTTTTTAACGAAAAAAAACGGGTCTCCGTACGTTTTCGCGGCAGAATAGTTGCTTGCCGAATATATAAAAACCGTACCGACGGCGGCAAGCAGAGTTACCGCTATCAAAAGCGATATATCTCCGCGCCGACCCGTACGCCTTTTAACGAGCGGGAAAAACTTTTTATTCGTCATCGCCCGTACCGACGGCTTTAACGAAAGCGTTACCGCGTTCTTCATAGTTATTAAACGAATCGAAACTCGCACAGGCGGGACTTAAAAGCACGTTATCGCCGTTTTTCGCAATCATTTTAGCGATACTTACCGCGCGTTTAAAGTCGCCCGTTACCGTATAATCGGTAAATCCCGATTTTTCGGCGTCTTTCATCATGTTAAATCTCGAAGCTCCGGTTATTACGGCGTGATACACTTTGCTTTCTTTCAATTTTTCAAACAACTCTTCGTACGTTTCGCCCTTTTCGCTACCGCCGAGTATTATTACGGTGGGAGAAGTCATCGATTTTGCCGCGGTAAGAGCGGATGCGACGTTGGTTGCTTTCGAGTCGTCGAAATACTTTACTCCGTTCGACTCCGCGACGAGTTCTATACGATGTTTTACCCCGCGGAATTCGGACAGCGCGGCTTTTACGGTTTCGGTTTTTACGCCGCAGATTTTTAACGCCGCAAGCGCGAACAATGCGTCGTACACGTTATGTTCTCCGCGAACCGACAGCACGCTTTCTTCCATAACGTACTCGTCTTTATAATATAATTTTCCGTCCGAGCGATACGCCCCGTCCACCTTTTCTTTCGCGGAAACGTATAAAATTTTACACTTAGCGCCGTTTGAAAAACTTTTTACCGTCTCGTCGTCGTAATTCAAAATCGCGTATTCGCTTTCCCGCATGTTTCTTAATATGCGTTTTTTCAGAAAAACGTAGTTTTCCATCGTGTAGTGTCTTTCAAGATGATCGGGCGCGATATTTAAAACGCACGCGATATGCGGCGTGAAAGAATCCACGCTTTCAAGTTGAAAACTCGACACTTCGCAAACGACGTAATCGCTTCTATGTATATCGCACGACTTTTCGGTGAGCGGCACGCCTATATTGCCGACGGCGGGTGCGGATATTCCCGCTTTTTTTAGTCCGGATTCTATCATCGATACGGTAGTCGTTTTCCCGTTGGTTCCCGTTACCGCTATTATAACCGGCAAAAAAGAACGATAACCGAATTCGAGTTCACCTATTATCTTAACCCCCGATTCTTTGGCTTTTACGGCAACCCTGTGATTTATCGGCACGCCCGGGCTTATTACAAGCACGTCCGTTTCGGATAGAGCGGCGTCTACGCAAGACCCATCCACTATTACGCCGCCTGAGTTTTTAAGTCTTTCGAGAGTTTTTGTGATTTTTTCGCTTTCGAGTTCTTCGTATAAAAAGCACTTTCCGCCGCGGCTTAAAACGTAATCGGCGACCGCCGCGCCGCTTTTAGATACGCCGAGTACAAAAAATTTCTGATTTTTTACGTCCATGTTTTACCCCCGGATATAACATATGACCGAGAGCGCGCCTAATATTCCGGTAACGAGAGAATACGCGAAAGAAATCTTGGTTTCCGAATAACCTTTCATTTGAAAATGATGATGAAGCGGCGCCATTAAAAAAACTCTTTTGCCGGTTCTTTTGAAGTGCAGAACCTGAATTATAACCGACAAACTCGACGTAACGAAAGGAAGTCCTAAAACGGGTATAAACAACCCGTTCGACGAAAACACGCTGATTGCCCCTAAAATTCCTCCGAGCGAAAGCGAGCCGGTATCACCCATAAACACGCTTGCCTTACTCGAATTAAAAAACAAAAAGGCAAGCAACCCGCCCGCGACGGAAGCGGCATAACCGCATAAGCCGTCGTACTCTTCCGGTTTTAAATAAATATAACCGAAAACGTTTTTTTCGGCGCAAATCAATGCGATTATAAAAACGAGGTAAGTAAAACTTACGCTTGCGGCAAGTCCGTCAAGTCCGTCGGTTAAATTTACGCTGTTCGTCATTGCGATAAAAACCACGGCAACGAGCGGAACGGTAAACCAACCCGCGTTGAAAACTTTAACCGTAAAAGGTAAATAAAAAACCGTTAGCCCGTTTACGTAGGCAAAAATTCCCGCGAACAGGGCGATAACGCATAAAAACAACATTTTTTGATAAGGTTTTAACCCCTCGTTCGTTTTTCTTTTTATCTTTAAAAAATCGTCGATAAACCCTACCGCCATAAACGCAAGACCTATCGTTACCGCAACAACGGCAAGCCTGTTGCTACCGCCCGACAATAAAAAAACGACCGACGAAGGTATAATAAAAAACAGCCCGCCCATTGTGGGCGTACCGTTTTTATCCTTATGCGTTTCAACATATTTAAGCACCGGTTGTCCCGCTTTTATTCTCTTTAGCGCGGGCACCGCGAAAAAGCCGCATATCAGCGAAGCCGAAAGCGAAATAAGCGCGTAAATTAGAAAGTTTTTCACCTGCCGCTCTCCCTTAATATGTTTATAGCGGTATCTTTGTCGTTATAAGGCGTTTTTATACCGAGAACGTCCTGATATTTTTCCGCGCCCTTGCCGGCGATAAGAACGACGTCGCCTTTCTTTGCAAGAGTAAGAGCGTAACGTATCCCCTCTGCGCGTTCTTCGACAATAACGTATTTTTTAGAAACCTTCAACACGCCTTCTTCGATTTCGCGAATTATATCCATGGGGTCTTCAAACCGCGGATTGTCTGACGTTATAACCGTAAAATCTGCGTATTTACCACTTATCTCACCCATCAACGGTCTTTTTTTTGCGTCGCGATTGCCGCCGCAACCGAAAACGCATATAATTCTACCGGAATACGAATTTTTAAGCGTTTTAAGAACGTTTGAAAGACCTCCCGGAGTATGCGCGTAGTCTACGAATACGTTTATATCGTCGCAATTTACTCGTTCGAGCCTGCCGTCTACGCCTTTAACTTTCATAAGCCCTTCCACCGCCGTTTTCGGAGCGACGCCTGTAAGCGACAGCGCGGTTGCGGCGGCGAGCGCGTTATAAACGTTAAACCTGCCTATAAGTTTTAGTTTTACGTTAAAAACACAATCGAAAAGATTTATAACGAAAGAGGTGCCGCCCGCGCGTTCCTTTACTTCTATTGCAAAAACGTCGGACGGGTTATCTATACCGTAAGTTATAGCCTTTGGATGAAGCGTTGCGATTTTAAGTCCTGTTTTATCGTCTGCGGAAGTTACTATGTATTTACAGTCGTTTTCGTTAAAAAATTTAAGTTTTGCGTTTTCATAATCTTCCATCGTTTTGAAAAAGTCAAGATGGTCTTGAGAAAAGTTTGTAAAAACCCCCGCTTCGAACTTAAGTCCGTACAATTTATCGTAATACGCCGCGTGCGCGGAGACCTCCATTACGACGGTGGTTATCCCTCGCGAAAGCATTTCGGAAAGCGTTTTATTTAAAGCGAGCGGGTCCGGAGTTGTAAGCGTAGCCTCTTCCGTAACGCCGTCGTAGAAACTTCCGAGCGTACCGATAAGTCCGCACTTAACGCCCGCATACGTATAACCGTCGTAAATAAGCCGCGACACGGTCGTTTTTCCGTTAGTGCCGACAACGCCGACGAGTTTAAGTTTTTCCGCAGGGTTACCGTAAAAATTCGCGGCAACGACACTCATGGCCGTTCTTGCGTTTTTAACTATTATCTGAACGAGCGGCGTGTCCGTCTCGCGCTCGGTTAAAACGGCGACCGCCCCGTAACTCTCCGCACGCGGAATAAAGTCGGTGCCGTCGGCGTTTTCTCCGCGCAGACATATAAACAGACTGCCTTTACCAGCGGAACTGCTATCTATTACAACGCTATCTATTTCCACGGCGGCGTTTCCGACTATTTTTTCGGGTTCTATCCCCTTTATCAAATCCGTTAATTTCATTTTAATCCCCCTCGGGTTTTATGTTTTTTAAGTTTATTATTCCCTCGAACACGCTTTTGGCGTAAGGCGCGGCGACGGTGCTGCCGTAATAACTGCCTACCGGTTCGTCGATAACGACGAGCGCAAGATATCTCGGCGCGTTCGCCGGGAAAAATCCCACGAATGACGCCACGTATTTACCCGACGCAATAACCCCGTTTTGGTACTTTTGCGCCGTACCTGTTTTTCCACCCACTCGGTATCCCTCTATGTACGCCTGTCTGCCCGAACCCTCTTTTACAACCTGTTCGAGCATAAGAGCGAGTTCTTTCGACGCACCTTCGCTTATTGCCTCGTTTTTGACTTCGGGATAAATTTTTTCGGCAAGGGTGCCGTTTTTGTCGTAAATTTCTTCAACGAGATACGGTTTATAATATTTACCGCCGTTTACCGCCGCAGCGGTTGCCGCGGCAAGTTGAAGCCCCGTTACAGCAACCGTCTGACCGAAAGATATTCTCGCAAGGTCTACGTTTACGACGGAAGACTCCGGTAAAAGCATGCCTTGCGCCTCTCCGCCGAAATCTACCCCCGTCGCCTTGCCGAAATTAAAACGGTCTATGTAGTCGTACATGGTTTCTTTTCCGAGCGACATTGCTATATCCACGAATATAGGATTGCAACTGTTGTTAAGCGCGCCCTGCAGATTAAGCGCGGAATGTTTGCCGTTTGCGTGATTGCTCCAGCATTTTACGCGTTGCCCGTCGATAAATCTGTAACGCGAAGAATTAAACACGTGCGACGATGAAAACGCTTTCGGATTGCCGCGGCGCTTCTCTTCGATATTGGCGGCGGCGGTTATTATTTTAAACGTTGACCCCGGCTCGTATATATCGCAAAAAAGAGTGTTTCTCGAAAGCGCGTTTAAAAGCGTCAGGTCATCTCTCGGGACGTCGTTAAGGTCATAAGACGGTTTTACGCAAAGCGCTTTTATCTTTCCGTTCTGAGGGTCGAGCACGAGCATAGACGCGGCTTTTGCCGAATGTATTTCGAGAGCCTCCGACATAGCCGCCTCGCAAAGTTGCTGAATTTCGTAATCTATCGTCAGTTTTACGTTTAGCCCGTCCGTCGCGGGCACGTAACTCGCTTTGCCCCCGTCGACCTCCACGCCGACGATATCGGTTTCGTACAATATTTCTCCGTTGATGCCGGATAAATATTTATCGTAATACAATTCAAGCCCCGACTGTCCTTTTCCGTCCGTAGAAGTAAACCCGAGTACCGCCGTCAAAAATTCGCCGTACGGGTATTTTCGAGAATTATCGCGTGAAAAATATACGCCTGCAAGGTTTTCGCCAAGCAATAAATCTATTTTTTCTTTCGGCACCTGTTTTTTAACGGTAACCTCGCTTGCTTTCGTTTCGGTTAATCGCGAATAAACGTAATCGTAATCGGAGCCTAACGCCTCGGAAAGAATTTTAGAAGTTTTTTCCGGGTCTTTTATTGCGCTTTTTCGAGCAAATACGGTATAGGTGTCATCGTTATCGGCTAAAACCACACCGTTTTCGTCAACGATTTTTCCGCGCGCAGCCACTATCGGTATTTCACGCGTCCATTGATCGATCGCCTTTTTTTGCAAATTTTCGCCGTTGATTACCTGAACGTATAAAAGTCTGCCTAAAATACACAAAAATAAAAAGGCTACCGCAATCGTGATTGCAAATAACCTCTTTCGTAAAATCGTTATAGAAAATTCTTTAATATCCGCGCACCGCCTTTTTATCTTTATATAAATCTATTCGGATCGGCGCGCCGTTTATTCGTGTTTATTACCGTTTTACCATTCCCAAATCGTTTTCGGCTACTTCGATAACGTGCTCGACGGAAGAAATACGCTCGATTTCGGAAGTGAGAGCGTCGTATTCCGCCGCTTTAACGGTAAGCGTTTCCGCTTTAACGGTGTTAGAGCGGGAGAGCGTGGTTAAAACGCCGGTATTAAGCACGATAAGCGCAAATATTATGGCAACGATGGCCGCATAAATCGCAACCACGACTTTGCCCTTGGCGTTGAGTTTGTACCCCACATGGCTATTACTTTCCGCGCGATTCATCTCCTTATACATCTGATCGAGATCGGCGTCGCCGAACTGCATCGTCGTGGAAGTGGGTCTTATATCCTCGTCGGAAGAAGCGACTGCCTCTACGACCGGTTCGGATACCGCCTCTTCGGTAACGGCGGGCGCGGGTTGCGCCGCGGAAGCCTCTACAGCGCTATATCTGTCGTAATTCAAAAGTCTGTCGAGATTGCTTCTCATCCTCTGTCCGGCGTCTTGTTCGCTTTCGGTCTGATTAGAAGCGACGCGTGCGTCGTAAGTTTCCGGCGCGTTTCTTTCAAGCAATTTTACGCCGGCGTCTTTAAACGTAGAGACGGCAACTTCCCCGTCGTTTCGTCTGGTGGTAACCATAAATTTTCTCCTCGATAGTCTTTATTTACGTTTTTTGGTTGCGTTAAACCTTTTCCGCGACCCGCAGTTTTGCGGAAGCCGCTCTCGGATTGTTACCGAGTTCTTCTTCTCCCGCCGTAACGGGACGCTTCGTAATTATTTCTATTTCTTTTTTCTTGCCGCATACGCATACCGGCAAAGATTTTGGACAAACGCAATCGGTTTCGAGTTCTTTAAACGCCCGCTTAACAATCCTGTCCTCGAGCGAATGAAACGTCATTATCGCAAGTCTGCCGCCCTTTTTAAGCGACCGCGCCATAGCGATTACCGTTTCGTACAGTCCGTCGAGTTCCCCGTTTACTTCTATGCGTATCGCCTGAAAGGTTTTTTTAGACGGATGCCCGCCCTTTTGAAACTTTTTCGGTATACTTTGCGAGATTATCTCGTTAAGCCGTCCTACGGTCGTTATCGGGCTTATTTTGCGTTCTTTTACTATATTTTTGGCGATACTGAAAGCAAACCTTTCTTCACCGTACTCGGATATAATTCTTTTAAGGTTGTTTTCGTCGTAACCGTTTATCACGTCTATTGCGGAAAACGGTTTGCTCTCGTCCATCCTCATATCGAGCGTTTCATCGCCTGCCATATACGAAAAGCCGCGGCTTTTATCGTCTAACTGAAAACTCGAAACGCCGAGATCTAAAAGAATACCGTCGAATTCATCTATACCCGCGTTTTCTTTCACCTCGAGAAAGTTTTTAAAGTTGCTTTTAACGAGTTTGTATCTGCCCATATAATCGGAAAGCCTTTCGTCCGCTCTTTTCAAAGCGTAGTCGTCAAGGTCGGTAGCGAGCAAGAAACCGTTCGGAGAACTTAATCTCAATATTTCCGACGAATGACCCGCCCCGCCGAGCGTTCCGTCAAAGTAAACGCCGCCGTTTTTTACGTTAAGCCCTTGCATGCACTCTTTCAGCATAACGGGCACGTGAACGAAATCAGCCATTATTACTCAAACAGTCCAACGCGTCGGCAAGTTCGCCGAAGTTTACGTCTTTAAAGTAATCGTTCCAAACCTCTTCGCTCCATATTTCTACGCAGTTAGGTCCTTTGAACACGACCACGTTTTTAACGATTTTGGCGTACTTTCTCAAATTCTCGGGTAAAAGAATTCTGCCCTGCTTGTCCTCTTCCGCCTCCCACGAATTATAAAGTATAAAACGCGCGGCTTTAAGTTGACTTTCTCTATAAGCGTTTATTTTGGTAAGGGTCGCTTTAACCTCTTTCATCTGTTCGGCAGTATATACGTAAAGACAACCGCCCGAGCCTACGGTAACGGTATAACCGCTGCCGAGTTCCTCACGCAGTTTCGCCGGAATACGCATTCTGTTTTTCGCATCGAGTTGGTGCGAGTAATTTTTGCCGGACATACACTACTCCCTTGCTTAGTGTACTGATAGTATATCACCATTTTTGACCACCGTCAACCCTTTTTGAAAAATTTTTTGGCTTAATCAAAAATTTTTTGGCACTTTTTCGGAGTTGGCGACCACCGTTTTATAAAAATTTTTATTTATTTCAGAATTTTTTCCGACGAAAAATATTTGATTTTTGCAGGTATTTACTGACGATTTTCCGCTTTTAAGTTTTTTGGCGACTGAATTTACAGTAAAACGCGTGGGGCAAATTATATTTGCGGGGCAAAAGTGGTCGATAAATTCGTTTTTAATCAATTCGTAATGCGTGCAACCTAAAATCACGTTATCGAAACGCTTGAAAAAACCTTTGTCGTTCGGCAGATGATTTTTAAGATTAACCATACCGAGCGAAAAAGCGTTTCGTTCGATTTCGGCGGCAAGATTCGGGAGCGGAACAACCGTAATATTTTTATCCGAATTGTACTGCTTTGCCGTAACGGGCGTTGCGATAAGCAAGGTTTTATCATCCTTCAAACTTACCGCGGGAGGATATACGCCGAAAACGGGTACGTTAAGCGCGTTTTCGAGTTCGCCCCGCACCGTAACGCTTAAAGTGTTGCACGCGAGAATTACCGCCGAAAGCGGCACGTTTACAACCAAAGCGATATTAAGCGCGGTAAGCGACAAAAGTTTTTCAGGCCGTTTGTTACCGTACGGCGCGTTAAAGTTATCGCCGTAATATATAATGTTATAATCGCTTAAAGATTTTGACAGGCTATTTAAAATAGACGTACCGCCGATTCCGCTGTCTATAACCGCAATATATTTTTCTTTCACCTTATAAAATATGAAACGAACGGAAAATTTAGTTAAAAAGAAACGAAAAGTTAAAAATGCCGTTAAAATGTAGTTGCAATTATAAGTTTTTTATGCTAAAATATTCAAAGAACAAAATGAGATACAATAAGGAGCACAGATATGCCTAACATTAAATCCGCAAAAAAAAGAATCTTAGTTGCAGAGACAAGAGCTGCAAGAAACAAGGCTATCAGATCCAAAGTTAAAACTGCTGTTAAGAAAGTTGAAGCTGCTGTTGCTGCAAAAGATAAGGCTGCTGCACAGGCTGCATTATTAGCTGCTACCAGCGAGATCGACAAGGCTACTTCCAAGGGCGTATATCACAAG
>DPGH01000006.1:38563-38976 GCA_003523255.1 Clostridiales bacterium | reverse complement strand
ACATTAAATCCGCAAAAAAAAGAGTTTTAGTAAACAATAAAAAGACCGAACAGAACAAAAACATCCGTTCGGAAGTTAAGACCGAAATAAAGAAAGTTCAGACCCTCGTTAAAGAAGGTAAAGTTGAAGAAGCAAAAGCTTCTCTCCCCGCCGCTTTCTCCGCTATCGACGGAGCGGCTTCTAAAAACATTATACATAAGAGCAATGCGGACAACAAAAAAGCGAAACTCGCTAAAAAGGTTGACGCGGCTGAAAAAGCGGCAAAGTAATTTAACGAATTTAGTTAGACTATTAAGGCGAACGGTTTGCCCCGTCCGCCTTTTTATTTTTGAAATAATGCCGTTTAATTAGATTATTTATATCCCGCACGTAAAGTTAAACGTTTACTTTTACCATACTAAAAACGACCGCCG
>DPGH01000006.1:1476-38360 GCA_003523255.1 Clostridiales bacterium | reverse complement strand
ACTAAAAACGACCGCCGTTATTCGCGGCGGTCGTTTTTGTTTTGCGTTATTATATTACGCGTTTTTCGGTAAAGGAAGTCCTGTCGAAGTATCCCATACAGAAGCGGTAAACAAGGCAAGTTTGGCGGCATTAGCGTCAAAGTAAGCCTTTAACCCTTCTGCCGTATCGAACCTGTGCGCGTCGCTATCCTTTGCACCGTCTAAGTGCGTTACTTTACTACTGTCGGCAACAGACGCAATAGGTGTCGCGCCCGCGTCTTCCACGGCGAATAATACCGAATTAAGATCGCCTAACGTCGCAGGCCCCGTATACGCTCTATCACTGCCGAGTTCTTTTACCACGGGCGAAACAAAGAATACGTTGTTTAAAACCCAGTTCGCGGTACTATCGGTTACACTGTAGATTAAACCGAAGCTCCAAGCGTTTTCACCGTAACCGGTTATTGTAAGAGAAGACAAATCAGTTACAACGTTTTTAATGGCCGTATTACCATAGACTTTTCTACCAAGACCAAGACCGCTGCCGGCACCCCAGTTTAACATAGAAACGTCAACCGTTTCAGCACAATCGTATTTTACATATACGTCGGTTAAACTCGTTGCGCTCATGTTAAACGCAAATACGGTTGCGGAACCATATCCGGAATTTGTCGCTAATCTGTTACCGTTGAGCGCTTTAATTATTAGCGAAACGTTTTTAATCGCCGCGTCGTTGGTATTGCCGAATATACCGTGCCTGCCGAGAGCAATTTCAATACGATGACCTTCACCGTCAAATACTCCCCTGAACCAGGTAGAAGTACAACCGTTAAACGCACTCCTGCTTGCGCTCGTACCGAAAGCCTCAAGATAATCGCCTTCACTATAAATTATATCGTTCGCAAGAACGTAATATCCGTACCTTTGATTCACTTCACTTTGAGCGGTGGTGAAAATCTCAAAGTCGGAAAGTTTTGTAAACACTTTCGTATAAGAGATAAGCGTTATTTGTTTAATCGCGCCGTTCGATAAATAAGCGTAAACAGTAATAGTGTAATCGCTGCTTTGCGTATTATCGGCAGAAGCCCCGTAGCCGTGTTGTTTAATATATTCAGAATAATAGTTCATTCCGTCGTATATTACGGTGCCGTCGGTCAAAGTAAGTTTTTCAATCGAAACGCCGTCAAACTCGGGGAGAACGGCACTGTTATCCATAGTAGAATATTTTACTACGGCGTTTACCGTTTCAGCTGTTGCGGTAAGCGTTACGTTAAACGAAAACTGCGTGCCCTCAACGTTTACAGTTGCCTTTATCGTTTCGGTACCGGCTGCCTGCAAAATCGCATGCGATTCGAGATTAACAAGGTCTGCCCCGCTAACTTTTTCAAACGAAACTTCATCGTACGAAACGCCGAGCAAGGAGAAACTTACGTCGAGTTCGGCAAGAGTTCCGCAATTATAATTTATTTCCGTACCGCTTTCACCGTTTACTTTTATTTCGGCATTGTCCGCAATAAAGTTCGCCTTATCGCCGGCGGCAACGGGTACTCCCAAAGTTAAATCGGTAAACCGGGCAAGCAATTGTTTATGCGCGGCGTTACCCTCTTCCGCAAGGAAAGCTTTTAAGTCTTCTAACGTATCGAAGCGGTAAGCGTTACGCGCCAAAACTTTCGTTCTGGCGGCAGATTCGTTATATGCCGCCTCGTCGTTAGAGGCAAACACCGCTTGCGAAAGAGCGGACATGTCGTTACTCATTTGATAACTTAAATATTTAAACGGAGAAACCACGTATACGCCGTTTACGTTAGCGGCGGAATCTCCCATACCTGTCGCACCCGTTCTGCATACGAGAGAGCCGTATGCAAAAGGCTCCGTAATTTCTTCAGAACCGTTTGTTGCTTTTTCTTCGGATAGCGTTACGCCGGACATATCGACCACAACGTTTTTAAGCGTTGCGGAATGTGCACCCCAATTCTCAAATAAACCGAGACCGGAAGACTGACCCCAGCCGTAATATTTAACCATAACCGGTTCGGTTAAATCGTAACGTACGAGAACGTTTTCAACAAGCGAACCCGCCCCGAAATACGCGGCGATAGCCGTTGCAACGGATAAATCGCTTTTAACTGTCAAACCGTTTACAATAAGGTTTACGTTTTTAATTGTCGCCTTTTTTAAATTACCGAACAATCCGGAATTTCTTACCTTGTAAGTTATCGTATAGCCGTTACCCTCTAAAACGCCGCAAAAAACATCATCGTTACCGCTACTGCGGGATTGACTGTTAGGCGTCCAGGACGAGTCGCAAGTTATATCGTTTGCAAGGTAAAAAAACCCGTCAAAGTCTACGTTATTGTTGTCAAGGTCGAAAAGATTTAAATCGTTTTGCGTTTTAAGTATTTTAGTAGTTACGATAAGCGGAGCATTGTAAAATTTACCGTTTAAATCTTTTACAGAAAGGTAAACCTCGTCGCCCGCATTGTAACCCGCCAAATCTTCTTTAGTAAGAGTTACAATGTTACCGTTTGCGGTAAGAGAAGTTTTCTTTGCGCCGATAAATATCTTTTCTATAGAAGAAGCGCCTTCAAAAGTAACGCTACCACCCTCACCGTTTATAGCCGCGTAATTCGATTTTGCAAGCGCGGTTGCGGAAAGAGCGGCACCCGTTCTATCGCTAGTTATAGCGTCTCTACCGATTTCTACGGGAGTAACCGTCGTCAATTCCTCATGAGATTTTACAAAACCCGCTTTGTTAAGTTCGGGATATTCCGCTTCTTCACCGTGTACGATGGCGGCGTTTACCACCGCTTCCATCGAACGAACGTTGTCGTTTGCTTGAGCGTAAAACCAAATCGTATCCTCATAATCCTCGCTTGCAGAAGCGGTTTTGCTAAGCGAAAGTATCGCTTTACCCTCTATATCGAAACCTATCGCTTTTTCAAAATTTTCAGCCGAAAGGTTGTCGAAAGTAAGCGAAGCGGTAAGCGGATGCCCGCCGTTATCCGCGTCCCATTTATTAGTGTCAAGTTCCATAGGCACCCATTTGGTATCGGATACGCCGCTATCGGGGTTGGTTACTTTAAACTCCATATAATATGAATAATTATAATTGTTTAAAGAATACTTTTCGGTTGCCTGTAACTTCGCCGCGGCAACGCCCATATAAGCGGTAAAACGCATGCCGGGCGTTGCGGAATTTATACGCATAGAGGCGCCTTTTGCCATTTTAAAATCAGCGTTTTCAACACCATCTACGTTAAGCGAACTCAATTCTACAGCGTCGCCGGTAACGGGACTTGCCGAAAGATAGGCAGATTCAGCCGAAACGGATTTGCCGCGCGTTATGCCGCTAACAGCAAACGCCGCAGAAAGCGAAAGCGCAAACAAAACGGCAAGAACGCAAATAACGAGTTTTTTGCTTTTAAAATTCGTTTTCATTTTGCCCTCCTTAACTGAACAAGCCGGAATCGAAATCCGACATCGATACGGATTGCTCGGTAGAACTGAGCGCGTCGGAGGTTTTTAACACGTCGCTTTCCGGCGCGTCGAACAAAACCGCCTCAAAAGTAGGTTGCAGATAGTTTTTCTTCATAAAAAACTCCTTTACTCTCCGCACACGTAGTTTTGCACTGCGAGAGTTTTTGATTTTTAAGCAAAAATACCGGTAATCGTTAAAACATACTCGTTACAATGTCGAAACACCGAAAATTATGTATACCGAATTGCGCGTTTCGCATATATACCGCAAGCCGTTTATAACTATACCTGTACACTTTGCATAATATATATTATCATACGATAAAGTCTTTGTAAAGCAAAAAAATAAATTTTTTGATAATATTTCACTTTTTTTGCGGAGTATTTTTTTGCATTTTATATTAATTTATTAAAAATAACTGAAAAATATTAGCGATTTGTGCATTTATACCACACTTAACAATGCACGCTTTATTTTGTTTATGCATAAACGTTTTTAAATATGCTCAAAAGCAAAATAAGTTTTGCATGAAAAAAAACCGCGCAATTTCTCGCACGGTTTTAAGTTAAAAATTATGTTAATTCTATATATGGTTTATTCTGTTTTTAATAATTTTCGTCGTGTACTTTAACGATTTTACCGGTTTTGCGGCTTTCCTCCGCCGCAAGCGCCATAAGGTGGCTTTCAACCGAACTTTCAAGAGTCGCGCCGCCGTGCTCTCTCCCTTCTAAAACCTCATAAAGCGATTTTATAAGTTTACCATCTCCGCCGCCATGACCGAACTCGTCGTCTCCCGCCAAAAGGTCGCTGATTTTATAAAAAACGGGTTCCTCGCCGAATTTATACACGTTAACTTGATTTAAGTCGTCAAAAAGTTCTATCTCGCCAAGCGTACCGTGAAGAGTTATTCTTCTCCCCATTTTCCCTGTAAAAGCGGTCATAACGTGGCTCACCTTTACGCCGTTTTCAAAAACCATATCAACAGATTGATTATCCACAACGTTATTATCGCACGCAAAAACACATCTGCCGTATTCGCTGTTTTCGTATGCGGCACGCAAAAGTTGTTCCGTATTCGGCTTATCGAGACACACCACGTTAAACGGCCAGTTGTATTCGGGACAACCGAGTTTTTTCCACCGCTCTACGTAAAGCCTTTCCGCGCTGTAAGGACAAGTATTTTTATACTTACAGTCTTGACAACGATCGGCGGCGTCTTTCGGTTGATTTTCACGCTTGAAATACGATATATCGCCCACAGAATAAACGGTATCGCAACGAGAACCGACGTACCATTCCATCAAATCAAGGTCGTGGCAACATTTTTGCATTATCATAGGCGAAGTTTCGCTATCGTTACGCCAGTTGCCGCGAACAAAACTATGCGCCTGATGCCAGTATTCAACCTGCTCGATGTTTTCAATACGAACAAGTTTGCCTATAATGCCGGAATCCAAAAGTTCTTTTACTTTCACAAACGCCGGTGCATAACGAAGCACGTGGCAGACGAGAATTTTTCCCCCGTACTTTTTATGCGCTTCGAGAAGTTTAACGAGTTCTTCTTTAATCGGCGAAATCGGTTTTTCCATTAAAATGTCGTAACCGAGTTCAAGCGCGCGAACACCCATTCTCACATGGTCTCTGTCCTGCGTTGCAATCACAAGCACGTCTGCGCGTTTTTTCTCAAAAAAAGTCTTTTCGTCCAAATAAACGTTTTCGTCAGAAATTCCCCACGCGTTTTTAACAACGTCAATGTGCTTTTGACCTATATCGCAAACCGCAACGATGTTATATTTATCTTTTAGCGCAAACATTTCGTTACCGTATGCACACCCGCGCGAACCGCACCCGATTATCGCCACCGTATAAACTTTATCCATTTTAACTCCTATCGTTTTATCCGTAATTTATTTACCGCATTATACCATTGCATTTTTTGTTTTACAAGTAAAAAATAAATTTAATCATACGCTTTTCGGCAACGTTTTAATTAAAAACATTTCTTTTAAACCGCGCACTCGTATCGTCCGCCATACCGACGGAGCCGTCCGGCATACGTAAAACAGTTGTAAATTGCTTAGCCATTTTTAATGTCAATTTTTATAATTTTAACACAAATATTTTATATAATTATAAACACGTTTGTGCATATTGTCAAGTTTTTGACAAAAAAATAAAAAGTCAATCTTCTAAATATTTTTTTAGCCAGGTATACACGTCGAGTTTCCATTCCGAAACGCGATTTAAAGCTTTATCTCTTTCGTGCGCGGCGGAAAGGTCGGCTTTCATTTCCACATAAGAAACGCCGTTGACCTGCATATAATGGTCCTCTACCCGAGCGATATTACCCGCTACAGCGGTGCGGTCTATATGAATGGCGGCATGACAATCTTTGCACACCGCCTTTATATCTTCTAATTTTTGAACGCCGGTTTTTTCGTTATAAGACCAAACTTCGTGAGCGTCGAGCCTATCGGTCTTTTTACCGCAAATCTCGCACCTGCCGCCTGCATGCGTTTTAACGTCTTTTTTTATATAGTCCCATTGCGCTTTACTCAAAATATTGCGCAAATTAGACTTAAAGCACCCGTCCGGCACGAGTTCAAAATTTAATTTTCTTTTCATTTTACCCTCGAATCGTGGCAAACAAGATAAAGTATCTGGTACTTGTCGGAAAGTTTATCTACGAGAGCGAGTCCCGATTTCACTTTTTCGTCGTCGAGTTCGGTAAACGGGTCGTCTAAAATAACAAACGGTTTTTCGGCGGTAAACAGAACGTCTATCAGCGCAAAACGTTTACAAATATCGAATTCGCTCTTAAGCCCCCTGCTGTAAAAATCCGAAACTTTTGTTCCGTTTTTTTCCGCCACGGTAACGTTTAAGTCCACGTCGATATTCAGCGGCGCGGTGTTTTCACTGCCGATTAGCGAAAGGTAAGAATTCAGGCATTCTTCTAACGGCGCGCGATAACGCGTTTTAAGCGCGTCGTTCGCTTCCGTAAGATATTCAGCCGTAAGCGCTAAAAGCCTGAAAGAGTCCTCTGCCGCGGCAATCTCGCCGGAAAGTCTTTCTTTTTCTTCAACGTAATCGTTTAATCTTTCCGCCTTGTTTTCGTATTCGACGACAGCCGCTTTTTTTCTGCTTAGCGCGTCCGCGGCGTATTTATAGGATCTTTGCGCCTCTACAAGTTTTTCAGAAGCGTTTTGGTCGCTCTTTTTCGCAAAAACGGAATAGTTCAACAAATCTTTATCATCTTTCAGCAAAGCGATTTCCGATTGAATTTTGGAAAGCGCGCCCGAAACGTCTTTCTTTCTCTCCGCGGCGCGACGGATAGAAGAAACAGCCGTTCTGAAATCGAATACGTCTACGCCGTACCTCGAAAGGTATTTTCTTATACTACGCTCGTAACTGTCGCAAATCTCGGAATACTCGGCAAGTTTTGCCTTTTTAGCGTTTATACGCGTTTCGGCGGCTTTCTTTTCGTTTGCCCCCGTTCTGTAAGTCGCGGCAAAAAACGCCGAAGCCGCAACACAAACCGCACACGCCACAAATCCGCACACGGCAAGCACGGGTATCGCTAAAATAAGCCCCGCCACCCCGACTACGGCAAATAGAGCCGAAAGCGAAACAGCCGCGATAAGGAACTTTTGCGAACGACTTTTTTTATCCGCCGGAGAATTCGCCTGACCCTGCGATATTTCGTTTACGAGAATTTGTTTGTATTTAAGACTTTGTTGTAACTCGTCGTAACAATTTTCTAAATCTCTCAATTCTTGTTCGGACGGGTCGTTGCCGCATAAAACGCGTTCAACTTCATCATAGTCGGTTTTATATTCGACCTCTTCTTTTTCGAGGCGTTCAAGTCTTTGTTTTTTCAGCGCGACGGCTTTATATGCGCCTTCCGCTTTTACGCTTTCGCCAAGACTTTCTATGTTTTTTTCGAGCGAAGCGGCTTCCTCTTCGAGATAGTCGCATTCTTTTTTCAGCACAACCGCGGTTTTAGCCGCCTCGCGCGCGGCGCGAGCATTCTCCTCCGCGGCAAAAAGTTTTGCTTTAAGTTCGGGTATTTTACCGCGATTGCCGCTGTATTTATAAAATTTCGCTTTGTTTTTTATACTCTGCAAAGCGGAATCGAATTTTTCATCGTTGTCGTTTGCCTCGCCAACAAATTTTTCAGTAAGCCCGTTTACGCTCTTTACCTGCACGGCGTCCTGACAAAAATACGTCGTAGAGAAAAAGCCGTCCTCGTCTATACCGAAAATTCTTTTACCGAGGTCGTCCGTATTAGAAAAAACTTTGCCCGTTTCCGCATCGGATAAGGTAAGTTCGTCCTCCGCGTCTTTAGAACCGAAAAATCTTTCCAGTTTAAAAGCCTTGCCGCCGCGCTCGAACACAACGTAACCGCCGAATTTTTCGGTAGAATTCCACGGTCTGAAACGAATACGCTCGTTATCCGAAACGCTACGTTTATTGCCGCCTTTAAGCCCGTAAAACATTGCCTTGATAAAATACGCGAAAGTGCTTTTACCCCAGCCGTTGTTTTCTTTTATAACGTTAAGTCCGTCGGTAAACTCATATTTAAAATCCTTTAGTTTACCGAAAGAATATACGTAACAATTTATAAGTTTCATAACTCTTCACCCTTAAGCGCGGTAAGTCCTATGTTTACGATAGCCGTTTTATCCGCCTCGTCAAGCGACGACGATAATACCTTCCTCACGAATTCTCCTCGCAAAGATTTATCCGCCTCGTAATCTCTGATATCCACTTTCAACGAAGTTTTGTCGTATACCTTTACGAAAAAAAAGTTTTCGGAAAGTTTTTGCGCGATAAACGAGGTGTCTATGTAGAAATCCGGCGTGCGCTCTCCATTTAAAACCACCTTAATAAGGTCGCTCTCCGCACAGGTTTTTAAAAGAGCGGCGCTAAGACCTTGGATCGCTTCATATTGAGAGGAATACGGCGAAATATCGAAAGGCACTTCTTTTAAAACTCTCGAACAAAACGGCACGAAAGAATAGGAAAGTTTTCCGTTTTCTTGCACGTTTATTAAAACGAAACCTTTTTCACCCGTTTCGTCAAAACCCCTTCCGTCCAGACAACCGGAATACGCGTATCTGCCGCGTTCGTCTATTGCTCCGTCCGAAAACGCGTGAATATGCCCGAGCGCAAGATAATCTATAAATTTGTCTTTTAACCTCGGCAAACTTACGAGTTCGGCGCCGACTTCCGTATTGTAACCGGCAATTTGCCCGTGCATTACCGCTATATTTATTTTATCGCGAGAAAGTTTTAACGTGTCGTAAACGGAATCTTTGTTAAAGCCGTTAAAATTTACCCCTGCAACGACCGTATTACCGTACGAAAAATATGTCCACTCGGTACCGAAAACCTTAAAATTTTCGGGCAAATCTTCGCCCGACGAAAACCCGTCTTTATCGTGATTGCCGGAAAGATATAAAAAATCAACGTTTGCCGCAGACTTTATCGCGTTAATTACCCTCTGTCTGGTTTTAACGTACACCTTTTCCCCGTCGAACATATCCCCCGCGATAATCACCGCGGTTACGTTCTCTTTTTCGGCAAGCGCGCAAAGTCGCTCGAAAGACCTTAATATTTCCTCTTTTCTCGTTTTTGCGATTTCCGGCTCGAATCCCGACATAGCCGAGTCGAGATGCAAATCGGCGCAATGAATGAATTTCATTTCAGACCTCCGCGATAAACTATCGCTTTTACGACTTAATCATTATACAACATATTTTTTACGTTTGCAACGTAAAAAAACGCGCGTACGAATTTTTCGTACGCGCGAAATTTAAGATTTAATTCGGCGTTATTATACGGCCTTTTTATCTTCTTCAACGGTGTGTGCCGCTTTTTCCGCCCTTCTTGCGTTTCTTTTATATAGAATACGAAGTTTTGGCAGATTATAGCGAAGTATAACGAACGAAAGATAGTTTAAAAACAAATTAACGATTGCAACGGGCAGTCCGAAATTAAACGCGTATTTAGGATAAAACGCCATTATCGAAAAACCGAAAATCATTCCGAAAAGGTGTATCACTATACCGTAATTCGCTTCGGTTATAAACCTTGCAACGTACTCGTTGTTATTTGGATCCGCAAGTTTGTTTTTACGAAAGCCCGCAAACACACCCAGTTCGAGAACTTTATCTTTCCACTTTTTTACGCCGAGTTTTTCGTAAAAAATACAGGTTTTTTTACCGGGCGTCCATTTCGTATTTTTTTCGTCAAACCATTTTGCGGGTAATATATGCCGTATAACGAACGCAAACACACCGTCTACCGCGATAACCGCAACAACCGCGATCACGGTGGCTATTATGGCGTACCACACGTCAAAACCGAAAATCGGAGCGGCAAATATCGCGTTTAAGGTTGCAATCACCGCCATACAAAAAACGATAAAACCTATATACAGCATTATATCAGACCCCTTTTAATCGCCGTATTTAAGCGGAACGCCGTAAACTTTTTCGTACGTTTCTTTCCATAAACGGAAATTTTCGTCTTTAAGGTATTCCATGTTTTCCTTATCCGAAAGTTCTGCTTTCGGGTAAATCGGCGGTAAAAACCAAAGTGTGTACGCCTGAACGGGATAACCCTCTCCGTCCTGTTTTGCGGTATCTTCCATCGTTATAAAACACGGCACCACAGGGACTTTGCTTTTTGCGGCAAACCTGAACGCGCCGCTTTTTAGCGGACGGGGTTTTCTGTAATTCCACCACATTGCCTGCTCGGGATATATCAATATTTTTTCGCCGCGAGCAAGCAAAACGTCTACCGCATTTAAAAATTTACGCATAGTATGTACGTTCGATGAAAGCGGCAACGTGTTGCAATGACGGAAGAAAAATCCGTAAAGCCCCTTAAAGTTTGTATAATTGCCTTCGCGAATTACCTTATAAAGGTTTTGCCCCTTTTTAAAATCGCCGCGTATAGCACGGTAAACGGCGTAATTATCGAGCGCGCTGAAATGGTTGCAAGTTATAACCGCGCCGCCGGTTACCGAACGATAATTTTCAAGCCCGTTTATTTCTTTTATTACGAAATCGCCGTTTTTAATAAGTTTTTCGTAATACTTTATCGCCGCGCGATTTGCGATTTTATTCATTATGCGCGAACCGAGTTTTTCACCGAGATAATCTACCTTATCCGGAGAAAGCGGTATGGTTACCGGGTCGTCCTCAACGTCTACGTCGAATATTCCCTGACTTTCGAGTTCTTTAATTTTCTCAAGAATTACCGCGCGCGACGAGCGTGCCGCGTCCTCCGCGTTGTTTTTGCCGTTGCCGTTTTTGTTAATACGCTTTACCGCGGTGTTAAAATAACTGTCCTCTCTTTTAGCGTCTCTTTTCGCGAGTTCAACAAGGTTTATATAACACTGTCTATCCCTTTCTTTGTCCAGCTCGGAATAATTTTCTTTCATAAACTGCAAAGCCCCGTAAAACTCGGTGTCTTTTGCATATTCCCAAAAATACTCGCCGTAACGTACGCCGTCGTAATGCCACGGCTTTAAGTCCATTTTGTAATGAATGAGTTTTATTCCGTCCTCGCCCGCTTCAACCGCGGGTGAAAGATTCCACGCTTTGCTGACGAAAGTAATTCTGTCTTTACATATTACGTTAAGATAATCTTCGTCCTGCGTAACGGAAAATTTATATTTCATAAGAAGTCTGAAAAACTTTTTCTCTACGTTTTCTTTTCTGAATGCTTTAAGATTCATAACGAGAACGCCCGCGTTAAAGAAAAGGTTGCGGCTTATACCGAGCGATTGCTCGACGTATTCGCCGAAAACGGAAACGTTTTGCATAACGTCCTCTTTCGCCGCGCCGATAAGATTGTCTTTTAGGTCCGTATTATATAATTCGGATATATCGCCTTTAACTATAATATCGCTGTCGAGATAAAGCGCCTTGTCTATATTCGGGAAAAGGCTTTGTATAAACAAACGATAATAGGTTGATTTGGAATAATAATCTCTCGTATGGAGTTTGTTCTGCATAACGAGGTGGCGCATTCTCACGTTTACGAACTCGATGGTATAATCTTCGTCCGCATACGACTTAATGGAGTTAACCGTGCTTTTTTTAAGACCGTCGTGCAAAACGTAAACGGTATAATGATAATCTCTCGACGAGTTTGCCTGTATGGATTTTAACGCGACGGCGAGAAACAACGAATAGTTGTCGTCCACCGCGAAAAAAATCGGAATTTCTTTTTTCTGAATTTTCGTGCTATGTTCAGCAGCCATAACTGCCTCCTTGGTAACAATCGCGTTTTATTGTACAACTTAAGAACGTTTTTTACAACGCTTTTTACTCTAACGTTGTTTTTATGCGGTAGAATTATAATATAGAACGATTCTAATTTTAAGAGAGTTTAGAAAAAAGCGGGTTTTACCCCTTAAATTTAATAAAAAACAGCATTTTACTTGTTTTTTGCTATTTAAAGTGATAAAATTGTTTTATATGAAAGAGTTAAGAGAAATCATAGGCAAAAACCTGACTACACTGCGATTAGAGTCAAAAATGACGCAGGCGGAACTCGCCGAAAAACTTAATTACACCGATAAATCGGTTTCTAAATGGGAAAATGGCGACGCGATGCCGCCTGTAGATACGCTCAAAAGTCTTGCCGACTTATACGGAGTTACGCTTGACTATCTTGTAACCGAAAACCCGGACGAAGGCTTTCGCGATAACATTTACAGTGCGAAAGAGAATAACTTAAACAAACTTATAATCACCCTGCTCGCAACCTCGCTCGTTTGGCTTATAGCGACTCTTTTATACGTTTACGCTATTTCTCTTGCGGGAATATCTTTTTGGCAGGTTTTTATTTATGCGGTGCCCGTTACGGCGATAGTTTTAATAGTTTTTAACGGCATTTGGGGAAAAAGAATTTTTACCTTTATACTTATTTCGGTTCTCGTTTGGACAATACTTTTATCGGTATACATATTTTTTCTTGAAAACAACCCGTGGGCGATATTTATAATAGGCGTACCTCTCCAAATCGCGACCGTGTTGTGGATGCAGTTAAAACCGAAAAGAAAACCTAACAGAAATAAATAGATTAAGATAAACACCCGCTTTGCAGGCTATCGCAAAGCGGGTGTTTTTTATGTTTACCACTTGCTCTTTAAACGCCGAAACGCATTTTAAGATATTCTATAAAGCGATTTACACAAGCGCGGTTTTTACTTTCTTTTTTATAAAGCGCGCAAAGCGTGCGCGAAAATTCGGGTTTTATTTCCGCCGTGGTGACGCCCTTAACCTTTCTCCCGAGCGAAAGTTTAGGAATAACCGAAATACCCACCCCTTCTTTTACCATAGATACTACGGAAGCATAGTCGTCGCTTTTTAATCTCACCACGTCCTTAAACCTGGACATATCTAAATTTTTTTCAACCGCTTCCTCACCCGTAGTAATAAAAACGTTGTTATAAAGTTCTTCTTTGTCAACCGTTCTTTTCATTTTGCTGTCCGACGGAAAAATCGCTACGAACGGGTCGTTTTCAATAGAAAGAATTTCACATCCGTCAGCATTTATTCCGTCCGAAAAAACAACGTCCGACGCGCCTGAAAACAAAGTCTTTTCAGCATCGTCGCCGACGTAAAGCGAAATTTTTACCGAAGGGTTTTTCATCTTGTAATCTTTTATTATTTTCGGTAAAATAAATTGCGAAATAGTAGAAAACGCGCCTATTTTTATTTCTCCCGTCTGAGAAAAAGTGCGGGCTTTTTCTATAAGTTCATTTTCGGCGGCAAGGTACGCCGTAAAATAATCGGAAAGCACCTTACCCGCAGTCGTAAGCGTAACGCCGTGGTTAGTACGATTAAACAACTTTACGCCGAGTTCGCTTTCTAACCCGTCGGCAATATGAGAAAAAGCCGAGGGGGTATAATTAAACTCCTCCGCCGCTTTTGAAAAACTCCCCGTCCTTTTTACCGCAAGAAACGCTTTTGCTTTAATTCCGTCCATTCCGCAGTGCTCCGCTGTGAATTATTTTCATAACGCTATTATAAAGTTCCGCTTCCGAAAAGTCAAACGAAATGATATAGTTTTATACGTTTGAAATTGCACAAAATAAAAGGAAAAAGTTATGAAAAACAGATTTCCCGTCGGAGATAAAAGAGCAACCTCTTACGCGGGACTCGTACTCGTCGTGATAATATGGGGAATTAACCCGCTTATTACTAAATTTTTGCAAAGGTACTACTCGCCCGCCGTGCTTACGACATGTACGGCGGCGATTTCTGCGGTTGCGCTTTTGTTTTTCTGCCGTAAAAAATTACACCTTTTAAACCGAGAATACTTTATGGTCGCGGGAACGACGGGTGTTTTTTATGCGCTCGGAGAAATCGTTCAAAAAATAGGTTTACCTTATACAACGCCGAGCGTTTACGCATTTTTAGAAAACCTTTCGGTTGTTGTCGTTCCCCTGCTTACGTTTATATTTGTAAGAAAAAAACCTTCTTTAATTAAAATAGCGGCGAGCGTGTTATGCCTTTTCGGCGTATTCGTCTTAACGGGCGGATTAAGCCTTAGTGGCGGCTTTCATTTAGGCTTAGGCGAAGTACTCTGCGCCCTTTCGGGTATTTTTTACGGTGTAAATATTGCGGGTACGGGCGCGTTTGCTAAAAAACTCGACTCCGCCTTATACCTTATGATACAAATGTTCGTACACACCGTAATCGGCGCGATAACGACGGTAAGCCTGAACTTTGTTACGAAACCCGACGGAACTGTTTTCGAGCCTACTGTTTTCTCTTTTTCCGCTTTTATACTTCTCGTCGTTGCGGTTGCGCTCTTTACTTCGGTGTTCTGCTGGCTGATAAGGACGGAAGCAATGAAACACATCGACGCGTCCGTCGTAGCGGTTATAATGCCATTTTCCGCCGTGATAACGGGTATTGCTTCGGTTATTGCAGGTACCGACGATTTGTCTACGGCGCTTGTGATAGGCGGTGCGCTTTGCCTTATATCCGCTATAATCTCCGGGCTTTCCGATGCGTTTGAAAACAAAAACAAACCTAACGCAAAAACAACGACTTGCGAAACGGACGCAAGTAACGTTGAAAGCGAGTGTGCCGACGAAACTAAAGACGAAACGGCAAACGCTTAATAGCCAAGATTTAAAAAAAACGCCGCCCGTCGCAAACTTTGCGACGGGCGGCTTTACATTCACCTATATGTTATTTATCGTATTTAAAGAAACCTTCGCCCGAAGATTTGCCGAGTTTACCCGCGTCGATATATTCCTTAAGCATTTTAGCCATACCTTTGAAATTGTATGGCGCAAGGAACGACGGAATTTTAACGTACATAGAAACTATATTGTACGCGGTTTTAAGACCTACCGTATCGAGTATTGCAAACGGTCCTTTGGGAGAACCGGTACCGAGCGTCCACGCTTTGTCTATACTGGCGGGGTCGGAAACGCCGTTTACGTATAAATCCATTCCCGAGAAAAGCAACGGAACAAGCATAGAGTTAAGAAGATAACCGGATTTTTCTTTATGAACGGGAAGCGGAATCATTCTTATTTCTTCGGCGAATTTCATAATCGCGTCGAAATATTTTTTGTCCGTTTTTGCCTGCGCCATAATCTCGGTCATATTGTTTTTCCAGATGGAGTTTGCAAAGTGGAAAGACAAAAACTTTTCGGGTCTGCCGGTATATTTAGCGAACTTGGACGGAAGAAGCGTAGACGAGTTCGTAACTACTACGGTTTTTTCGGGAAGAAGCGGCGCGAGTTTTTTATAAAACGCGATTTTTTCTTCAACGTTTTCCGCCATCGATTCAATAACGAGATCGGCATCCTCTACCGCTTTTTTCATATCGAGTTCGAGTTTTATGGAGTTATACGCGTTTTCGGATTTTTTAAGACACTCCTCCTTATCGAAAGTATCGTAATCCGCTATACCCATAGCCCATACCGCGGGGCTTTTACCCTCGGGCGTAGCCATTTTTTCTATGACTTCTGCATACGTTTTACGAAGGTTGTCGAGTTTGGGCTGAGTTCTGCCGATACTCCCCTCGCTTCTGAGCCAAACGGTTACGTCAAACCCGCAATACGCCGCTTGATACGCAATCTGGCTGCCGAGTACGCCGCCGCCGGCAACTACTACTTTTTTAAATTCCATACCAATTTTCTCCTTAAAGTTAAACTTATTTTTTTATATTAAGAACGCTTATCGCGTCTTTAATAGTCTTTTCATGAGCGAGCATGCCGTACTTATCAACGTCCTGCTTGTTCTTTTCGCCGTGAGTAAGGCACCCCGCGCCGCCGATACAGCCGCCGATACACGCCATACCCTCTATAAAGTTGCCGTCAAGCATATTTTTGGTCTTTTTAAATAACGCGATTTTACAAGCCTCTATGCCGTCGCAAGAAACGGGTTTTGCCTGAAAGTCGGTTATTCCCTGTTCTTTTAACGATTCGTTTACCGCGTCCGACAAACCGCCGCAACGGGCGAAAATTCTGCCGTAGTAAGATGCGTTGTCCAAGAGGCCCTCTTCTAACGTGGTTATGTCGAGTTCTTTGCTGTCGAAAAGCGCTTGAAGTTCTTCGAACGTCAAAGCAACGTCTACGTACTTTTTGACTTCCTCTTTCTGAACTTCCATCTTTTTAGCGGTACAAGGTCCTATAAACACGATTTTAGAAGTCGGGTCCGTACCCTTTATATATTTCGCGATTGTAGCCATAGGCGATAGATTGCTCGATATATAAGGCACCATATCGGGGAAATTTTTCTCCACGAAATTAACGAATGCGGGACAGCACGAACTGGTCAAAAACTTCTTCTCTGCAAGTTCGCGGCTTTCCGCGTCGGCAACCATATCCGCGCCGAGCGCCGCTTCTATAACGGTATAAAATCCGAGTTTTTTAAGTCCGGTTATAACCTGACCGAGTTTTGCGTAAGTAAACTGACTGGAAATAGACGGCGCAACTACCGCATATACCTTGTATTCGGTATTTTCTTTGCTCTTTTTTATAATGTCTATCGCGTCGAGTATATACGACTTATCGGATATAGCCCCGAAAGGACACTGATAAACGCACGCGCCGCAGGCTATACATTTGGAATTGTCTATAGTAGCGGCTTTATCCTCGTTCATAGAAATGGCTTTGACTTTGCACGCATTCTGACAAGGGCGTTTTTTGCTTACGATTGCGGTATACGGGCAAACGCGCGCACAAGAACCGCATTCTTTACATTTAGATTTATCGATATGCGCAACGTGATTGTCGTCAAACGTTATCGCGCCGAACTTGCACGCTTCTTTACATCTGTGCGCAAGACAGCCTCGACAAGCGTTGGTTACCTCGTACCCGCCGACAGGACATTCGTCGCAGGCGATTTCTATAACCTCTATAACGTTGGGGTTGTCCCTATCGCCGCCCATCGCTATTTTTACTCTTTCGCCCATAATGGCGCGCTCTTTATAAACGCAACAACGCATGGTGGGTTGTTTGCCGGGGATTATTTTTTCGGGCAGGCTCATAACGTTTTCTAAAAGTTTGCCCTCCCACGCGAGAGCGGCTACTTCTTTCAAGGCTTTATATTTCAAATACTGTACTTTGGTATCGAACTTATGCATGTTTTATCCTTCTTTTACGTTAAAAATAACTTACTATGATTTTTTTACCCATTTGCCGCAGACACTTTGAAAGTTCTTCGACAAGGTTCATTTTTATGCTGAAATTTATCGGAAGTTCGGGGTTCTGGTGCGCGGGGTTTATCGCCCTGCCTACGTAAAAATTTATATCGGTCGCTTCTTCGAACAAGAGCCTTGCTATCATCGATGCGCCGTCTTTTTTTACGCCCCACTCTTCGTAAAGTTTGTTTTCTTTCAAATAATCTTTTGCATACGTTAAAACCTTGTTTATGGTAATAACGCCTTCCGTTACGAGGTCTACCCCTTCGATTTTTGCGATAGGCGGTACGCCTTCCGACTCGAAATCGAGCGTGGCTTTGACTTCTTTACCGAGATATTTCGCCGCGATTTTAGAGGTTGTGCCGCCGCACACTATGTGCTTGCCTTCTTTCGAGAAAAACAGCGAAAGCATTCTTTCGTCGTCGTCTTTATTCTGCGGAGAACCGAATAAAATGTTCATCGGCTCACGCTTTCTCACTCGGACTACGCACGCCGTAGCGTCGTCGCCCGGCTTACCGCCGTAGAGCGTGTTGCACTCGTCCACAAGTATGGTTGAAAGAGTTTTTGCCGTATACCCCACGTGCGCAATGCTTTCGACAAAACTTATTATGTCTTTTCGTTTCCAACCGAAGTTATACGCCGTACCTATCCCCGCGTGCGGGCAACCGTCGCTCATCGCTACGAACAAGTCGTTCATTTCAAGGTCTATAACCGACTTGTATATTTTTTTACCGCCGACGTTCATTTCGGTAACGGGATATTCGTAATTAACTCCGTTACGGAGAAGAATTATCTGCGGGTTATCATATTGTATCAGTTCGGCACGTTCGCTGTCAATCAGATGAATAATGGTAAACGTGGAATATGCGACTTTTCTTACCGAACACACGGGCAAAGTAGCCGCAACGGTCTCTACGCAATCTTCGAGCGAAAGTCCTTCGGCTATCATGGTCGAAATTATTTTGGAAGTAAGCGTTGAAAGTATGCTCGCTTTAACTCCGCTGCCCAGCCCGTCCGCAAGGACTATGACCGTATCCCCGCTTTGCCCCTCAACCACGTCTACGTGGTCGCCGCAAAGTTCCTCGCCGACGTGGTTTACGCTTTTATACCCCACGTCGACGCAAAGGTTATTCATCTTCTACCGACTCCTTCAATTTCGCGAGTGCGATTTTCGTTTCAGCAACCGTTTCGCCGAGAAGCGAAGCGATTTCCTGAACGACGCGCATCTGCTTATCTACTACTTTATCCGCCGTTTCAAGCGTTTGGCGGCTTATGTTGTTTTTCTTTTCTTTTTCGTTTTCTCTGTCCGTTACGTCTGTTAATATTCCGAGTATAATGTGATATTCTCTGTCGTAAACGGTAGTCGCCTCAACGTATTTGTCATACTCCGCGAGATATATTTTTTTATCGCGAAAACCTCTTCCGTTTCTCTTGGTATCGATAAACACTTGCGGATCCATTACTCTGCCGATGTCGTCGCCGAGAACGTCGGACGAAGAACGGAGATTCATGATTTTTTTAGCCGCCTTGTTGAGTTGCTGAACTTCAAGATCTTCGTTAAGAACGATAAGACCGTTAGGCGTGTTGTTTACTATAGTATCCGAAAAACTTTCGGCTTTATCCTTTAAATATGGCAAACACATTGAAATTTCCGCTTTCCCGCGGTAAATCGCTATCGCTTTTTCTCTGCACGTATCGTATCCGCAAGAACCGCAGTTAAGTTCGTCCGCACGACAGATTTTGCCCATTTGCTTTAAAATATTTTTTATTTCTTCTTCCGTAGGCGTTTTTTCGTTAAGGTCTATGGGATAAAATTCTTTCTTTATTTCGCTCGAATCAGGCTCCTCTACGTCGAAGTCTTTTTCGCCTGCATATCTTTCTACCGTAAGCCGGTCGCGCACGGGACTTTTATGAAATTTTTCCATAACGGGTCCGCCGACGCAACTGCCGACGCACGCGGACATTTCTATAAAGCATTTATGTATTTTGCCGCTTTCTATATCTTTTAGCGCGGCAATGCAGTTTTCCGTCCCGTCAATCGCGATATATTCGTAATCGCGCGAGGATAAATCCATCGTTTTAAGTATGCCGCCCGTCGTAGGGAAAAGCCTTGTTTTGCTTTTCTCGGTTTTATCAGCGGTCGCTTCTATTTCCACGCCGGCAGAGGCAAGCATAGCCGAAAGTTGACCGAAAGTCAAAACCGCGTCGCAAAAACCCGAATACCTTGCCGCTTCGTCCTTTTTTGCGACGCACGGACCTATAAAAACCGTTTTTGCGCCGGGGTATCTTTTTTTAATACTTTTGCAATGCGCTATCATAGGCGAATCTATATCCGCCAAATATTTAACCGCATTCGGAAAATATTTTTGAACGAGAAGGTTTACGGAATGGCAACAAGACGAAATTATAACGTCCTTTTCTGCCATCGCAAGCATTTTTTGGTATTGATTTTTTACAATCGTCGCGCCGATTGCGGTTTCTTCCGCGTCGTAAAACCCGAGTTTTTTAAGCGCGGCGCGCACGCTTTCAATTCCTGCGCCGTCGTAATTCGCCACAAAAGAGGGCGCAAGGCTTGCGACAACTTTATCGCCGCCCTGCAACAAAATTTTTACCCTTTCCGTTTCGTCGACTATTTCTTTGGCGTTTTGCGGGCATACCGCATAACATTGACCGCAGAGTATGCACTCCTCGTCTAAAATGTACGCCTGACTACCCGAAAACTTAATCGATTTTACCGGACAGTGTCTTATACACTTGTAACAGTTTTTGCAATTAGATTTTTTAAGCGTTAAAAAATTCCCCATAATTTCGCCCTTTCGCCCGCCGGAATCGCACGGACATCATATATTTACGATTTAATTATACTACCGCTTTTACAATCTTGCAAGTACTTCTTTTTGGAAAAAATCCTCCGTAGTCTCGGGCGTTACCGAAAAAAACTTATCGTCAACGGTAACGCAAACGCCGTCCTGACATCTGCCTATGCAAAACGTGCCGGAAAGTTCCACTCTATCCTCTAAATTGTTTTTAGAAATAAGTTCCTGTAACTTTTCCACCACGAATCTCGAGCCTTTAATATGGCAGGAACTGCCTATACACACTACAACTTTCATCTTTTTCTCCTTACTCCGCGTTGTTTTTTTCGCTCGCGGCAGCGTTTTCAATTTTTTTATTACGGAAGTATATTATCACACCTGCGGTAACCATTGCAAGGTTTATAAAGTAAAACGCAAACGCAACGTAACTTAAAGGCGTAAGCGAACCCTTTTCTATAAGCGTGAAAATTTTACAACCTATTCCGCCGAGATAACCTATGCCGATAAGGGACATAAACAGCAAACTCGTGCCCTTGGTCGAACGGGCTTTATAAGCCTTTATTATGTTAAAAGGCCAACTCGCGCCGAAACATATAACCATTATGATTTCGCAAATAGTGGATAAAGTAGATAACATTTTTTTATTCTCCTTTTTTTACATATCTTTTCTTCTGTAATCGGGTAAAAGCCTTGGCGATACTTCCGTTTGATTTACGCCCGCTCTTTTCGCCTCGTCCTCGAACTCTTTCACGTGAGCAAGAGTGAGTTTACCGACGGAAACGTTTTTCACTCTTTCCGCGGCGTTTTTACCTGCGTTTCTGCCGAACACAATAACGTCGAGAAGAGAATTGCCCATAAGTCTGTTTCTGCCGTGAATTCCCCCGACGGCTTCGCCTGCGACGAAAAGATTTTTAACGCACGATTCGCCGTTTTCGCTTATATCTATGCCGCCGTTTTGATAATGCAGCGTCGGGTATACCAAAATAGGTTCTTTCCTTATGTCTATTCCGTATTTTTCAAACATACGGAGCATTGCGGGGATGCGTTTTTCTATCGTGCCTTCTCCGCCGAGTTTTTCTATCATAGGCGTATCGAGCCATACGCCTACTCCGTCGGTGGTCTTAACCCCCTCTCCGCGTTTTTTACACTCGCGTATTATAGACGAAGCGGTTACGTCGCGCGTTTCGAGCGAATAAACGAACGCTTCGCCGTCGCGATTTACGAGTTGCGCGCCGAGAGAGCGCACTTTTTCGGTAACGAGCGCGCCGAAAATCTGAGTGGGTTCCGCAACGCCCGTAGGATGATATTGCAAAGTGTCGGCATATAAAAGTTTAGCCCCCGCGCGGTAGGCAAGCACTAACCCGTCTGCCGTCGCGCCGTAATGGTTACTGGTCGGAAAACCTTGATAATGTAGTCTGCCCGCGCCGCCTGTAGCGATTATAACCGTTTTCGCTTTGGCAACGAGTATCTCTTCGGTTTCCATATTCATTAAAACCGCGCCCGCCGCGTTGCCGAATTCGTCTTTTATAATTTCTATAGCGGAAGTGAAGTCGACTACCGGAATGTTTCTGTTAATAACCTCGTCGCGGAGCGTCCTCATTATTTCCGCGCCCGAATAATCTTTACAAGCGTGCATTCTCTTTCTCGAGGTTCCGCCGCCGTGAGTGGTTATCATATTGCCGAACTCGTCTTTATCGAACATTACGCCGAGATCGGACAGCCATTTTATAGCGGAAGGCGCGTCGTTTACGAGTTTATACAATAACTCGTGCTTTGCGGCGAAATGCCCGCCGCCGAACGCGTCGAGATAATGTATCGCGGGGCTGTCGTTTTCTTTATCCGCGGCTTGAATACCGCCCTCCGCCATCATCGTGTTGGCGTCGCCTATGCGAAGTTTTGTAACTATCATAACGTTTGCGCCGCTTTCAGCCGCGGTGATTGCCGCGCTCGCGCCCGCGCCGCCCCCGCCTATCACAAGCACGTCTACGTCGTAATCGGGATGGTCAAGGTCGATTTGCATTCCGCTAACGCGGGATTTGCCCTGCAAAAGCGAAGCGAGTTCGTGAAGCACCTTATCTCCGGCATTTTTACCGATCTTAAGTTTCTCGTACGCGCTTTCGATATAGTCGGGATGATTTTCGGCTAAAACGGTTTCTTTCTCTTCCGCGGTCATGCGGGGAAAAAGTTCTTTCAAACGTTTTTCACGCGTAGCTTCTACTTTTTTAAGCGACGCGATTTGTTCGTCGGTATATTTATACATATATCTCCTTATTTCTCTATATCCCTGTTGTTATAAAGTTCTTTAAGTTCGTCTACGGGCTTATTCATCACGCTTTCGAGTATCGCTTTAAAGTCGCCGCGCTCGATTTCTTCTACGCGTTTTTCAAGGTGCTTGCACTCTGGAGCGATGTATTTGCCGTAAAGCCTTCTGGCAAGTTCCGCTACTTGCGGATGAGATATGCCCGCGGGGCAACGCGCCGAACAAACGCCGCACATAACGCAATCGAAACTTTCTTCCGCGCATTTTTTGAACTCGCCGCGTTGGGCGTACGCGATGTACTGCATTACGTTAAGCCCCTGCGTACACGACTTGGTGCAAGCGTTGCAACCTATGCACGAATAAATTTCGGGGTAAAGTTGCATCATAATCTGCTCGGTAGGCTTTATCTTTTCCATATCGTAAACTTGTTTTACGAGCGGAAAAAACGGCAACGTTGCCACATACATACCCTCTTCTACCTGCGTTTGGCATGCAAGGCAGGTTTTAAGTTCCTGTTTGCCCTTTATTCTGTAAATGGTAGCGCACGCGCCGCAGAAACCGTTGCGACAGCCGCACCCTCTTACGAGTCTGTAACCGGCGTATTCCATAGCCTTCATAATGGTAAGGCTTGCCGGCACGAGATATTTTTTACCGAAAAAATAAACGTTTACTTTGTTTTCCATTTCCCGCTCCTTCTTAATATTCGTCGGGTAGTTCTTCGAGTTCGTCCATACGGAACACGGGTCCGTCTTTACAAACGAATTTATCGCCCACGTTGCATCTGCCGCACTTACCTATGCCGCATTTCATACGAAGTTCGAGAGTTGTATAAACCTTCTCTTTTTTAAAACCCGATTCCAACAGCCCCTGAAGCGTGAACTTTATCATTATAGGCGGACCGCATAAAACCGCAGTCATGTTCGGGTCGAGTCCGAGTTCCTTTACGTATGCCGGCACAAAACCGACGTGCCCGTTCCACCCGTCTTCGGGTCTGTCTATAGTAAGATACACTTCAAAATCTTTTTCGTTAGACCATTCGGTTTTTATTTCTTCTATGTCAACAAGGTCTTCCGCGCTTCTTGCGCCGTAAACCAAAACGACTTTGCCGTAGTTTTCACGATAATGCCTTACGTAATTTATTACGCTGCGGAGGGGCGCAAGCCCTATACCGCCAGCGATAAACAGCAAATCTTTGCCCTTAAAATCGCCCTCTACGGGGAAATTTCTGCCGTAAGGTCCCCTGACGGTAATCTGACTGCCGACTTCGAGCGAGTGAATAACGTTCGTTACGCAACCGCACTTTTTGATGGAAAATTCCATATACTCTTCGTTCGTCGGCGAAGAAGTTATCGAAAACATACATTCGCCGGCGCCGGGTACCGAAACCATTGCGCATTGTCCCGGGAGATGTTCGAAAAGTTTTTTACCGTCTGTTCCCACAACTCTGAACGTTTTAACGTCTGCGGTGTCTTTTCTTATATCGGTTATAACTCCGACGCTCGGTATAAGATTTTCAATCGCCATTCTTTTTATCCCCTATGGTTTTAATGACCTTTAATATGTTAAGGTGTTGCGGACACTTGTTTACGCACCTGCCGCACCCTACGCAAGAATACGTTCCGCCGTATCTCGACGGATAATACACGAGTTTGTGCATAAACCGCTGACGAAAACGTTGTGCCTGCGTCGTTCTGGGATTTGCCGCCGCCATCTGCGTAAAATCTTTATACATACACGAATCCCAGCATCTGAAACGCATAACGCCCGAATGCGTTTTAAAATCTCTTATGTCGAAACACTGGCAAGTCGGACAGACGAAAGTGCAAGTTCCGCAACCGAGGCACGCTTCCGAAAGACTTTTCCATTCTTCGAGTTCGAAAAGTTCGTTCAGATTTTCGGGCTTAAAGCGCGAAAGGTCGAGTTCTTTATAAGGAAGTTTTGCAACTTTTTCGTCGATTGCCTTTTTAACCGGTTCGGTTTCATTCACGCCTGCGGGAGCGGATATATCTGATAGTACTTTGATAAGTTTTTCGCCCTTTTCGTCGTTGGCGCGCAGATACAAAGCGTTTTCGGTAAGATACGCCGTAGCGTTACCGCAGGGATTTGCGGGGTCCACGCCGAAGTTAGTGCAAAAACAACTGAGTTCCGGCGAGCCGCACGCGAGCGAAACGATAACCGCCGCATCCCTCCTCGCTTTATAAAACGTGTCTATCGGTTCGTCTAAAAATACTTTGTCGAGAATATCGAAAGACTTTACGTCGCACCCGCGCACGCCGAATATAACGAAAGGTTTTTTCTCTTCTCGCACGTCTTGTATCGAAATGTTTTTTCCGCTTAAACGGAATTTCATCATCGTTTCGCTTTGCGGAAAGAAAAAGTCTTTTGCGCTTTTTACCGTTTTAAGCGTATTTAAGTCTACTTCCGCGTCCTTCTCGTACGGGGCGAAATTCGTCGTTCCCGCGGTTTTTACAGGTAAAAACAAATCGTAACTTTTCGCTACGGCGTCGAACGCCGCGCCGAGGTTTTCTTTAAGTATTTTAATCATTTATTACCTCCCGTAACGAGAGAAGGGTCGAGGTCGTTTACGGAGTATTCGGTAAGCGGCGTTTTACCGTCGACCGCCTCTCCTGCCTGATAATCCCCATAAAACACGTCTATGTCTTTTATGAATTTTCTGTTTAACAGATGTAACGGAATACGTTCGGGACAAACTCTCGAACACTCTCCGCAGTCCGTACAACGCCCCGCCACGTGGAAAGCCCTTATAACGTGATAAAGTTGCTCTTCGAAAGAATCGTCATTGGCTTTTGCCGCAACTCCGGAGTCCGCGTTATCGAAAACGCACTTTACGCAAGAACATGCGGGACAAACGTTTCTGCACGCGTTACACCTTATGCATTTTGAAAGTTGCTTTTTCCAGAACTCGAAACGCTCTCTTTCGGTCATCGCCTCGAGTTTTTTAACCTCGGAAAATCTGTCGTCTGTTTTTTCGTCCATTTCCCGTAAAACCACCGTTTCGTCTGAAACGGCGAACTTTTTGCTTTTACAAGTCAGGCACCTTTCCAAAAGAACCTCGCTTCGATTAAACGATTTTTCTCCGTCTAAGGTATCAACAACGATTTTGTCGCCGTCAAGACGTTCTCCGATAACTCCGTCCGCACCCGCATTAAAAAGTTTGTACGGGTCGATTTTGCCGTGACATTCGGTACCGATTACGATAAATTTCTCTCTTTCGATACGGTGTTCTTTTACGAGTTCGTTAAAACTGTAAGTGTCGCACGGCTTCAAAAATACGACCGAAACGCCGTCTTTTTTATTGATTTCTATAAGATATTTGGATAAATTCGCTCCGCAAAAATCGTTATAAACGAATTGCGACAAACTTTCTTCCGTTTCGAAAGTCGCTGGCGACGGATCGTGAAAAAACTCGCCCTTTTTCCACCCGACTATTCTTTGCGCCATGCCGTTTAAAAGCAGTTCTTTCGCCTTTTTCGTCAACGCGTTTTCAAGTTCGGTCATGTTATTCTCCTTTAACGCGAAGATCGCGAAGTCTTGTATTTTCGCCGAGTTCGGTTATTTTTTTTACGAAGTCGTTCATTACCGCGGAAAATTTCGCGCCTTCCGCGGCGGAAACCCATTCCACCCGCGTACGCTCTTTTTCTACGCCGAGATAGTTCAAAAAATCGAATAAAAGAGACATTCTTCTTCTCGCGTAATAATTGCCCGTTACGTAATGGCAATCCCCGGGGTGGCAACCGCACAGTATCACGCCGTCCGCCCCCTGCTGAAAGGCTTTAAGTATAAAGGTCGGGTTTACTCTGCACGAACACGGCACTCTTATGATTTTTACGTTGGCAGGATACGAAAGACGGGACGACCCCGCAAGATCCGCGCCCGCGTAAGAACACCAGTTACAGCAAAACGCCACTATATTAGGCTTAAATTCTTTATTTTCGGTTATACCCTGCATATTTGTTCTACCTCGCTCATTACCTGTTTATAAGAAAAGCCCGACAAGTCCATCGCGCCGGACGGACAAGTTACCGTACATGCGCCGCAACCCTGGCATACCGCAGGGTTTACTACCGCCACGCGGCGTTTTTCGGTTTTGCCGCCGCCTAAACGGAATTCTTTCAATTCGTAACCTATCGCCCCGTAAGCGCAGACGTTTGCGCATTGCGAACAACCGTTACAAGCATTCGGGTCGGAGTGCGCGACGCACGGGTTGGTTTTGAGTTTATCTTTGGCAAGAAGTCCTATAACCTTCGCCGCGCAAGCGGAAGCCTGCGAAACCGTTTCCGGAATATCTTTCGGACCCTGACAAACGCCCGCAAGATATACGCCCGCGGTGGGGCTTTCTACCGGTTTTAATTTGGGGTGCGCTTCGGTTAAAAAGTTGTTGGTATCTATGCTCGCCGTTAAAAGCGTGGCAATTTTCCTTACCGAAGGCTCCGGCTCGATTGCCGTCGCAAGCACGACCATATCCGAAGGTATCGTTATTTGGTCGTTATTGATAAGATCGGAACCCTGAACCATAAGTTTGCCGTTCTCTTCGTAGACCTTGCCGACCATACCTTTTATGTAGTCAACACCGTACTGTTCTACCGCGCGGCGGTAAAATTCGTCATAATTTTTACCGGGAGTTCTCACGTCTATATAAAAAACGTGAACTTCGGTATCCGGATATTTTTCTCTTATCAGCATTGCGTGTTTTGCCGTATACATGCAACAAATTTTACTGCAGTACGGTTTGCCGCACCCGGAAACGTCTCTCGATCCGACGCATTGTATAAAAGTTATAACCTTGGGGTGAGTGCCGTCGGACGGGCGCAAAAGCACGCCGTTCGTCGGTCCCGCGGCGTTCATAAGCCTTTCGAGTTCAAGCGAAGTGATAACGTCTTTATTGTCGTCGTATCCGTATTCGTTAAACGCGGAAACGTTTATCGGTTTAAAACCCGTTGCAACTACTATCGCGCCGTATTCTCTTTCGATAAACTCGTCTTTCATATCGTAGTTTATCGCTCCCGCGCCGCAGAATTTGCTGCACACGCCGCACTTTCCCGTTTTGAGTTTAATACACTGCTCCGGGTCTATAACGGCGACGTTCGGAATTGCCTGCGCAAACGGAATGTAAATCGCGGTGCGATTGTTGAGGTTTATATTAAATTCGTTAAGTCCTTTTTTGGAAGGACATTTTTCCATACAGACTTTACAGCCGGTACATTTTTTCTCGTCTACGAACCTTGCTTTTCTTTTTATTTTAACCGTAAAATTACCGACGAAGCCTTTAACCGCTTCAACCTCGGAATAGGAAAGAATTTCGATTTTGTCGCTTTGCGCGCAGTCTACCATTTTAGGCGTAAGTATGCATGCCGAACAATCGAGAGTCGGAAACGTTTTGTCGAGTTGGCTCATTCTGCCGCCGATAGTGGGATTTTTTTCGACTATATCGACGGGATAACCCGCTTCGGCAATATCGAGCGCGGCTTGTATACCCGCAATACCGCCGCCTATTACGAGCGCGCGTTTGATTACGGGGCTTTCGCCTTCGGTAAGCGGCGCGTTTAATTTAACCTTCGCAACCGCGGTTCTAAGCAATACGAGCGCTTTTTCGGTTGCCTCGGCTACGTCTTTATGTATCCAGGAGCATTGTTCCCTGATGTTCGCGACTTCTACCATATACGGATTTAGCCCCGCTGCGGACGCCGCCCTTCTGAAAGTCGCCTCATGCATACGCGGAGAGCACGACCCGACTACTATCGCGTTTAACGCGTAGTCTTTTATCGCGTTTTTGATAAGTTGCTGTCCGTTTTCGGAACACATATACTGATAATCCGCGGCAAAAACAACTCCGTTTTCGCTTTTTATCGCTTCGACGAGTTGTTTTACGTCTACGGTCGCCGCGATATTTGTGCCGCAATGGCAGATGAACACGCCTATTTTTTGCATAAAAATTTATCCTTTGCTCTGATTTTACTTATTGTATTTACGGTACGCCGAGGTTATCAATTGTTGAGGCGTTTCGCTCGTGATTTTTTCTCTTATTTCTTCTGCCGAAACTGCATTTTTGCCTTGCGTTCTTATAACCGCATCTCTCACAGCCTCGATAACGCCTTGCGGCGCGACACCTCTCGGACAACGCTCTACGCAAGCCATACACGAAAGGCAATTGTATATCGCCTTACAATTAAGAAGTTTATCGATTTTGCCCTCTACAAGATAATTTACGAACTGGTGCGGTCTTATATCCATATCCTTATAAGCGGGACACCTGCCCGAGCATTTGCCGCATTTCATACATTTGCGGGCGTCTGTGCCGCTTATTCTCGCTATCGTTTCGAGCAATTCTTTTTTATCCATCGATTACCCCCAAAGCCTTCGCGAGAAGTTCGGTAAAATACGTTACGGGTAAAACCCCGCCGCCGTTTTCCTTAAGATTATATAAACACAACGGACAGGCGGTTATGATTTCTTCCGCGCCGTGAGCCGCCGCGTTTTTAAGCACCGCCGCGCTTTTTTTCTTGGCGAGAAGCGGGTTTTTAACCGAAACGTACGCGCCGCAACACTCGTTGCGCATAGGGTATTTTACGGGCGTACCGCCTATCGCCGTAATAAATTCCTCAATAATCGAAGGGTTTTCCGGATTATCGAAAGCCATTTCTTTACTCGGTCTCAATAAAAGACAGCCGTAATACGCGCCTATCTTTTTTTCTATCGGGCGTACGACCGCTTTTTTTATCGCGTCGAAACCGATAACCGTTTTCAAAAATTCGAGATAATGCAAAACCTCCGCTTCGCCGGAATACGGCTCGGAGTCGTTCATATACGCGTTTACGCGCGACCTTATCGTTTCGTCGTTCGTCATGTCCGCGTTTACGCGTTTTATCACGTTATGACACGCGGAACAAAGCGTTAAAAGTTTGCCGCCGTGATTTTTTGCATATTTAAGCGCGCGCACAGCCGAAAGTTTGGTGGCGATTTCGTCCCGAGCGGTCGGGTAAACCGCACCGCAACATTGCCAGTTTTCAATCTCCACCATTTCCGCGCCGAGTTTTGCCGCGGAAAGCCGCGCGTACGCGTCGAGGTCTTTGGCTTTTGTTTTAAGCGTACACCCCGGATAATAACAGATTTTCATTTCGTTTCCTCGCGTCGGGTTTATAAATCAGTCTTCTTCGTAAGGGTATGCCATTTCTTCCGGGTGAAAAACCTCGTCGAAACGTTCAGCGGTCAAAAAGCCGAGTTTTACGCACGCCTCTTTAAGCGAAATATTTTCTTTATAAGCGAGTTTTGCGGTTTTAGCCGCGTTTTCGTAGCCTATATACGGATTAAGCGCGGTAACGAGCATAAGCGAATTATGCAGGTTATAAGCCATTTTTTCTTTATTTGCTTTAATGCCGCGTATGCAGTTTTTCTCTATCGAAGTTATGCCGTCCGCAAGCAATTTTACCGACTGTAAAAAGTTGTACGCTATAACCGGCATAAACACGTTAAGTTCAAAATTCCCCTGCGAAGCCGCTATGCCGACGGTAGCGTCGTTACCCATTACCTGCACGGCTATCATGGTCATCGATTCGCATTGAGTGGGGTTCACTTTACCCGGCATTATCGAGGAGCCCGGCTCGTTTTCGGGAATAAAAATCTCCCCAAGTCCGTCGCGCGGACCCGAAGCGAGCCAGCGTATATCGTTGGCGATTTTCATCATATCCGCAGCGAGCGCCTTAAGCGCGCCGTGCGCGAATACGAGCGCGTCTTTCGACGAAAGCGCGTGATATTTGTTTTTAGCCGTAACGAAGTTTTTACCTGTAAGTTCGCTTATCTTTTTTGCGACTTCTACGTCGAAGCCTTTTGCGGCGTTAAGTCCGGTGCCGACGGCGGTACCGCCGAGCGCAAGTTCTTTTATGCCCGCAAGAGTTAAAATGAGTTGAGAACGCGTCCTCTCCACCATTTTTCTCCATCCGCTTATCTCTTGCGAAAAGGCTATGGGCACGGCATCCTGCAAATGCGTTCTGCCGCTTTTTACGATACCCATGTTTTCAATTTCGAGCCGTTTGAAAGTTTCAATCAGTCTATCCATCGCGGGGAATAAATCGTTTTCTATCGCGAGAACCGCCGCAACGTGCATTGCCGTGGGAAACGTGTCGTTACTGCTCTGGCTTTTGTTTACGTCGTCGTTGGGGTGCAAAACTTTTTTACCCGCCATTTCGTTGCCGCGATTAGCGATAACCTCGTTGGCGTTCATGTTAGACTGCGTGCCGCTGCCCGTTTGCCATACCACGAGCGGAAAATGTTCGTTCAATTTACCCGATATTATTTCGTCGCACGCGGCGCACATAAGGTCGCATTTCTCCTCGGATATTCTGCCGAGATTACGATTTGCCATAGCCGAGGCTTTTTTCAGAATACCGAAAGCGTGCGTGATTTCGCGCGGCATTACTTCGGTTCCGATACGGAAATTTTCAAGGCTCCTTTCGGTCTGCGCACCCCAGTACTTGTCTGCGGGCACTTTCATTTCGCCCATTGTGTCTTTTTCAATACGATATTCCATATTCGCCTCCGAAAACATTATCAGTCTTTTTTTATTTTTAGATTAAGAAAGGCAAGAGATAAAGCCATATCCTCTTGCAAAACGGTTACGTCATCGTCTACTCGCAACTTGACGGGAGCAAAACACCATATCGTTTTAACCCCTGCGGAAACGAGCGTGTCGCACGCATTTTGCGCGGCAAACGCAGGAACGGTTATGACGCCTATTTTTACGGCGTGCGTTTTACAATACTCGCCGAGTTCGGTAAGATTATAGACGGGTTTCCCTTCGCCCGAGCCGCATTTTAACGGGTCAACGTCGAACGCGGCGGAAATATCCAGCCCGAACTTTTTAAACCCGTCGTACCCCAAAAACGCTTTACCGAGTTTACCTGCGCCGATAACGACGCAATTTGACCCGTCGGGTTTCAGAATTTTTTCAAAACTCCTTACGAGATCCGCTCTGTTAAAACCGATTTTCGGTTTGCCCTTTTTGCTTATGGAACCGAGGTCTTTTCTTACCTGAACCTCTCCCAGTCCGAGCGCTTTTGCCATCTCCGCCGACGAAACGTGTTTAACGCCCTCAGGAAGAGAGTTTACGTATTCGTAATATAGCGGAAGCCTGCCGAGCGTCGGTTTTTTTATTTGGTCGTAATTCACATTTTCTCCCGAAAGGGCGGCAAGACCGTTTGCCCTGCCGGAAAAAACGCATTTCGCTTTTTATCAAGCAAGTTTTTCGCTTTCGGTAAGCCCCTTATTGATAATACTCTTATCGATTAGATTTTATTATACTTTTTTGTTTCTTTAATAGCAAGCGTTTGAACGGCGTATTCGACAAAATTTTTGTTTTTTTATAAATTTTTTTAAGTAACGCTTAATATGCGTTGCATTAGACATATCTTTATATTATAATGTTTATCGAATCTATCGAGGAGCACGCCATGAAAAAATTTACCGCAAAAATAATTTCGCTTTTACTGTGTGTCTTAATCGTTTGCGGAGTATCCGCCTGCAGCCTTAAAGAGGCGTTTTGCACGCACGAATATATCGACACCGTTATAACGCAACCCACCTGTACGGAAGAGGGTTACGAACTGCACGAATGCAAAAAATGCGGCTATGCCATTGAAAGAAAAATAGACCCGAAAGGTCATGACTACGGCGAATGGATCGAAACGGAAACGCCTACTTGCAGTAAATCCGGCAAAATGGTACGTATATGCAAGGATTGCGGCGCCGAACTTTCAAACCCGATTATAAAAGCGCACGAGTTTGGCGAATGGACTACCGAAAAAGCCGCGACCGAAACCGAAACGGGCTTAAGATACCGCGTTTGCAAGGTTTGCGGCGTGAAAGACGAAGAGTTTTTACCCAAACTCTACTACGTTGACAAAAGCGTTTTAACTTACGAGTTTAAAAACGACGCTATTATAACGAATTCAGACGACCTTGTTCTTTTTTTCAGAGCGGCGGAATTTAACAGAATAACCACGGCGGAGTGCTATTTATACGGCGGATTCGAATTCGATAAGGACGATTTTTCGCAAATGCTCGCCGCGTCCGACGCGAACTTTGCAAAAGCCGCAAAGTACAGACAAAGCGGTAACAAAATTGTTTTCGAGATAGAATATTACGATTTACCGAGCGTTAAAACCGAAGTTACCGCAGACGGAGAAAGACAAACTCAATACGCCTCTCTGAACGAATATAAACTCGGCACCCCTACGCGAGACGACGATTACGACGACTTTAAAATAAATGAAGCCGAATACGAATACCCCGTAACGACGAGCGACCAGTTATATTATTGTTTAGAGCGCGGCGTTAAACCCGTGCCCGCGAAAGGCAGCCCTGCGGAAGAAGTCTACGCTAAAATAAAAGCCGTTTTAAGACAAATACTCTCCGATGAAATGACGGAAATTCAAAAAGTGCGCGCCATTCACGACTATCTCGTTATGAACGTTACGTACGACAACGTTTTGCTTACCGAATCGAGCGACAAAACCGCCGAAGAAGTTAAAAAATATAACGGTTTTTATCTCGAAGGCGTGTTTAACGACAAAATCGCGGTTTGCGACGGAATTTCTAAAGCGTACGCCGCGCTTTTAGGCGTAGAAGGCATACCCTGCGTACGCGTAACGGGTGAAAACAAAACTCCCGGCGCCGCCGGGCACGCCTGGAATAAAGTGAGAATTACCACGGGCGCGACCTCTCAATGGTACGTTACCGACGCGACGAGCGACAACGTTTTGTTAAACGAAAGGCAAGCCGACGGAACGACAAAGCAAACGGCGGAATTTTTATCGCTTGCCTTCTTTTTAACCGACGACGCCGCGATGAAAGTAAACTACAAACCCGCGGAGCATAACGATATAGTTTGCGATAAAAAATACGTTGCGCAAGAAAACGACTACTTCTCCTCTGCAAGCATTTTACGCAGAAATTTCGTTATAGACAATAAGTTAGACGCAGAGGCTATTATAAATTACGTAAAAACTTATAGCGGCAGCGGTACGGTAACTTGTCAGGTTTACTTTAAAGACTCCGCCAAAGCGGACGAATATTTTGCGGGAACGGGTATTTCGCTGGTAAAAAGCGGCAACTATTGCACGCTGATATATAAAAACAACTAAAATATTTTTCAAGGATCTATATGGAGAAAGTAATTGAGATTGAAAACCTGTACAAATCGTTCGGCGAAGTTAAAGCGGTAAACGATTTGAGTTTTTCGGTTAAGAGAGGCGAATTGTTTGCTTTTCTCGGCGTAAACGGCGCGGGCAAAAGCACGACGATTTCTATAATGTGCGGAATGCTTAAAAGAGACGGCGGCAACGTTAAGATTTGCGGCAAAAACATTGACGACTCGCTTACGTTTGTCAGCAAAAAACTCGGCGTAACATTTCAGAACTCCGTTTTAGACCAAGCCCTCACTGTTAAAGAAAACTTAAAATACCGCGCCGCGCTTTACGGAATCAGCGGCGAACGCTTCGATAAAAAGCTCGAAGAACTTTCCGAACTTTTAGATTTTAAAGACATTCTTACGAGAACGGTAGGTAAACTTTCCGGCGGACAAAGGAGGCGAGTAGATATTGCGCGAGCGCTCGTGCACGACCCGGACATACTTATACTCGACGAACCGACGACGGGACTTGACCCGCAAACGCGCAAACTTTTATGGAGCGCGACCGAAAAGCTCAGAAAAGAACGCGAAATGACGGTGTTTTTAACCACGCACTATATGGAAGAAGCCGAAAACGCCGATTACGTTGTTATTCTCGACGCGGGCAAAATCTCCGCGGAAGGAACGCCGCACGACCTTAAAAACGCATATACGGGCGACTTTATAACGTTTTACGGACTTACGGAAAAAGAAATAGAATCGCTCCCCTTACCTGCAAAGCGTTATGGCGACGCGGTTAAAATGGAAGTTAAAGATACCGCGCACGCAACCGAACTTATTGTTAAAAGCCCCTCGCTTTTTAAAGATTACGAAATAACGAAAGGCAAAATGGACGACGTATTTTTAGCGGCGACCGGCAAAAAACTATCGGGAGGCGAAGACAATGACTGAACTGTCCGCGCTTATTAAAAGAAATTGCAAACTTTTTTTCAAAGACAAGGGGATGTTTTTTACTTCGCTTATTACCCCGTTTATACTTCTTGTGCTTTACGCGACTTTTCTTGCGGGAATATACAGAAGTTCTTTCGAATCGTCCGTCGCGGCGGCGGGCGTAACGATAGACTCCACTATAATAAACGCAACCATCGCAGGGCAACTCGTTTCCTCTCTGCTTGCGGTAAGTTCGGTAACGGTAGCGTTTTGTTCTAACCTTTTAATGGTACAGGATAAGGTTAACGGCGCAAGAAAAGACCTTTTGGTAACGCCCGTTAAACGCTCGTTTATCGCCGTGGGATACTTTGTTTCTTCTGCGCTCGTAACGCTTATAATAACGCTCGGCGCGTTTGCCGTATGTCTTATATACGTTGCTTCTTGCGGATGGTATATGTCTTTTGCGGACGTTATTTTAACCGCTTTGGACGTGATTTTGCTTACCCTTTTCGGAACGGCTTTATCGTCTGTAATAAACTTTCCGCTATCCTCTAACGGGCAGGCTTCGGCAGTGGGTACTATAGTAAGCGCGGGTTACGGCTTTATTTGCGGCGCATACTTCCCCATCAATCAGATAGATTCGGCTTTTCTTAAAAACGTATTTTCGTTTTTACCCGGAACGTACGGCACTTCGCTTATACGCAACCACTCGCTAAACGGCGTTTTCAACGCAATGTCGAACTCAGGCTTTCCCGCAGAAGTCGTTGACGGTATTAAGTCCTCGATTGATTGCAGACTGCAATTCTTCGGGAACGACATATCTACCCTTGCGGCGTACCTCGTGCTTATCGGTTCGATAATTTTATTTACCGGTTTATACGTTTTGCTCAACGTTTTGCACATTAAAAAGACTAATAAAAAATAAACGGTTTTACCGCTATGGTACTTTTTAGAATATTTAAAACGCCTTGCAATCTTAAGATTGCAAGGCGTTTTTATCGTGAATTTATTAACCTAAACTATTTGGTCAACGCTTCTTCGACCGAAACGGCGAGCGCAACGGAAGCGCCTACCATCGGGTTGTTGCCCATACCGATTAAGCCCATCATTTCAACGTGAGCGGGAACGGAAGAACTGCCTGCGAACTGCGCGTCGGAGTGCATTCTGCCCATCGTATCCGTCATGCCGTAAGACGCGGGACCCGCCGCCATATTGTCGGGGTGGAGAGTTCTGCCCGTACCGCCGCCGGAAGCAACCGAGAAATACTTTTTGCCGTTTTCGACGCACCATTTTTTATAAGTGCCTGCAACGGGGTGCTGAAAGCGCGTGGGGTTAGTGGAGTTGCCGGTTATGGAAACATCTACCTTTTCGTGCTTCATTATAGCAACGCCTTCGTTTACGTCGTCCGCGCCGTAGCAACGAACTTTCGCTCTGTCGCCGTCGGAATACGCAGTTTCTTTAACGATAGCAAGTTCTTCGGTATAATAGTCGAATTTGGTCTGAACGTAAGTAAAGCCGTTTATTCTCGAAATAATGAAAGCCGCGTCTTTACCTAAACCGTTAAGAATAACTCTTAAAGGTTTTTTTCTGACCTTGTTAGCGGTTTTCGCTATACCGATAGCACCTTCCGCCGCAGCGAAAGATTCGTGTCCGGCGAGAAACGCGAAGCATTCGGTTTCTTCTCTTAAAAGCATTGCGGCAAGGTTGCCGTGCCCTAAACCGACCTTTCTGTTCTCCGCAACCGAGCCGGGTATGCAGAAACTCTGTAATCCGATACCGATTGCTTCGGCGGCGTCCGCCGCTTTTTTACAATCTTTTTTTACAGCGATTGCCGCGCCAACGGTGTATGCCCATACCGCGTTATCGAAAGCGATAGGCTGAACGCCTTTGACTATTCCCTCAACGTTTATACCCTTTTCGTCGCAAATTCTTTTAGCGTCTTCAAGGTCCTTTATACCGTATTCGGCAAGGCATTTGTTGATTTTGTCTATTCTTCTCTCATATCCTTCAAATGTAACGCTCATTGCCTTTCTCCTATTCCTTTCTTGGGTCGATATATTTAGCCGCGCCGTCAAATCTGCCGTATTTACCGGAAGCTTTTTCGTACGCGTCGTTTGCAGACATGCCCTTCTTCATAAAATCAGCCATTTTGCCGAAGTTTACGAAAGAGTAACCTATAATCTGGTCGTCGGTATCGAGAGCAATTTTGGTAACGTAGCCCTCTGCCATTTCGAGATATCTCGGTCCTTTGAGTTTGGTCGAATACATAGTGCCGACCTGCGAACGAAGACCTTTACCGAGATCTTCGAGTCCCGCGCCGACGGTAAGACCGTCTTCGGAGAAAGCGGACTGCGTTCTGCCGTAAACTATCTGTAAAAACAGTTCTCTCATAGCGGTGTTGATAGCGTCGCAAACGAGGTCGGTGTTAAGCGCTTCGAGAATGGTTTTACCGGTCAAAATTTCAGCCGCCATAGCCGCGGAATGGGTCATGCCCGAGCAACCTATCGTTTCAACAAGCGCTTCTTCTATAACGCCGTTTTTAACGTTTAACGTAAGTTTGCACGCGCCCTGTTGGGGTGCGCACCAGCC
>DPGH01000006.1:501-1239 GCA_003523255.1 Clostridiales bacterium | reverse complement strand
TGGGGTGCGCACCAGCCGACGCCGTGCGAAAAGCCGGAAATGTCTGTAATCTGTTTAGCCTGTACCCATTTAGCCTCTTCGGGAATAGGTGCGGGACCGTGATTAGGACCTTTCGCAACGCAGCACATATTTTTTACTTCTGCCGAATACTGCATATACTTATGCCTCCAAAAAATTGTTTGAATTACTTTTTTTAGTATAACATAAACCCCGATTATTTGACAATTATTTTAAATCGGTTTTATTACTTTTTTCTTCGCCGCGTTTATAATAAAACAAATATTGTTGAAAATACCCTGCGTTTTTACCGAATCTTTCACTGCACCACGCGGATATTTCTCCTCTTGTTTTAAGCGTCCCCTTAAAATCTTCTCTGTAAACCTTTTCCATCCATGTGTCCACAGGAAAACTTTCGGTTCGTTTATAACCGAAAAGCAGTACGCAGTTTGCAACCTTTTCCCCCACGCCGTAAACGGATAAGAGTTTATTTTTTAACTCATTTGAATTAACACATTCAAACCGTTCGGGAACCTTGCCGGTAGACATATCGTCTGCGAGCCGTTTTATATACGCCGCGCGATAACCTAAACCTATGCCGCTGTAAAAAGACAAATCTTTTTCAGCCATAGCCGCCGCCGAGGGGAACGAATAATATTCGCCGAAAGAAGAAGTCTTTTTATCCCCCGCGCCCGCGCATAAACGCTCTAATATGCCCTTAATTCGCGGAATGTTATTGTT
>DPGH01000006.1:0-318 GCA_003523255.1 Clostridiales bacterium | reverse complement strand
TCGCGGAATGTTATTGTTTTGCGAAACGATAAACGAGAAAAGCGTTTCCGCAGCGTTCTGATTAAGTATCCTTATACCCTTGCCTGCGGTCGCGGCTTTTGAAAGCACGGCGTTGCCCTCTTTTATCGCGGCGTTATAAATCGCGCCGTAGTCGCTTTGCACGTCAAAAAAGTCGGCAAAAAAACCGGAGTCCTTTTCGTCGCATTCCACTACGGCTTTATCGCCGTCGTTATAGGCGTAAGCGCATTTATCCGCAGCGATTACTTTATACCCCTTTTCGTAAGGATAAAAACGAAAAATCTGACCGCACTCCAACGT
>DPGH01000001.1 GCA_003523255.1 Clostridiales bacterium | reverse complement strand
ATAAGCGGACTTGCCGGGGTCGCCTTTATCGCCCTTTTCGCCTTTAATGGATTTAAGCCACTCTTCATAAGAAAGGGGCGTAGAACCCTTTTCGTTTGCGTTGGCAACGTAGGCGTTATAAACCGCCACGATTTGCGGGTCGCGGTTATCTCCTTTGTTGTCGCAGGCAGTTAACCCTAAAACGGAAAATGCTACCGCCATACACAAAAGCGCAAGCGTTAAAAGTCTTTTTCTGTTTTTCATAAAAAACCTCCAGGATAATACCTCTACGAAAAGTTTAACTCATATGGGTTAGTTTGTCAACCATATTGAGTTAACTACTTAACTCGTTTAAGTTATATAATCAATAAAAACGGGGGAAAAATATTGATTATGGACGTATTAGATAAGATTGAGGAGTTAAGGGCGGAGCGCAACTGGTCTAAAAACTATCTCGCGCTGTAAAGCGGGCTTACGCAGTCTACTCTCAACAATTTATACAGCAGAAAAACCGAGCCCAAAATCTCTACTCTCCGTGCGATATGCAACGCGTTCGGGATAACGCTGTCGGAATTTTTTAGGGAGCCGGACCACGAGGACGAGTTGATAAGGCGAGTAAAATCTTTAACACCCGATAACAAAACCGCGCTTTTACATTTATTGAGAAGCGTAAAATAGCGGTTTAATTAAACGTTAAAAGAAAAAAACGGGCAGCCTTTTACGGGCTGCCCGCTTTAATACATTTGAGTTAACCGTTTAATATTTTTTTAACCGTACGCGGTAAAATCAAGCCGACATTTTAACAGTCGTTAAATCTCTTCTACGCGTATCTGGTTGGTGCTGCCGGGTTTGCCGCCGGGCGCGCCGCAGGTGATGATTATTTTATCGCCGGTTTTTAATTTGAATACTTCTTTGGCGATTTGTTTAGCGTGTTCGGTCATCTCCTCGGTAGAGGCGCACTTTTCGCAAAGCGCGGGGGTAACGCCCCAGGAGAGAGAAACGCGGTGCCAGGTCTTTTTCTCCGTGGTGAGCCCTAAAATATCGATAGGGGAGCGGAAGCGAGAAACCATTCTCGCCGTGATGCCCGAAGTCGAATATACGACGATGGCTTTCGCGTCGACGTCGATAGACAGCGCGCACGTCGCGTGAGAAATCGCGTCCGCCGTGTTTTTGATTTTGAAATCGGAAGAGTAGTATCTGTTTTTATAATGTATGCTTTTTTCGGTCGCTTCGGCGATTTTAGCCATGGTTTCAACGGTTTTAACGGGATATTTGCCCATAGCCGTTTCGCCGGAAAGCATTATCGCGCTGGTGCCGTCGTACACGGCGTTAGCCACGTCAGAAATTTCCGCTCTGGTGGGGCGGGGGTTAGAAATCATCGATTCGAGCATTTCGGTCGCGGTGATTACGCGCTTGCCGAGCATGCGGCATTTGGTAATTATCTTCTTTTGCGCGGCGGGGAGTTTTTCAAACGGAATTTCAACGCCCATATCGCCCCTGCCTATCATTATGCCGTCGCATTCGCGGCAAATCTCTTCGATATTGTCTATGCCGGACTGATTTTCTATCTTGGCGATGAGTTCGCATTTAAGGTTGCCGTTCTCCGCGAGAAAGTTTTTAACGTCTATAAGGTCCTGCGCTACGGAAACGAACGAGCAGGCTATAAAGTCCACGTCGTTTTTTATGCCGAAAAGCAAATCTTCTTTATCCTGGTCGGAAAGGTATGCCTGCCGCAAAACCTTGCCGGGAAAACTCATGCTTTTTCTGTTGCGTATTTCGCCGCCGACAACGGTGGTGCATTTTATGTCCTGTCCGTCAATCTCGTCAACGACGAAAGAAGAAAGCCCGTTATTTAAAAGTATAGTATCGCCGACGGCAACGTCCTCGTTTAATCCTTCGTATGCGACGGAAACTATGCTTTCGTTACCGATAATATCTCTCGTGGTAAAGGTGAAAGGGTCGCCCTTTTTAAGGTTTATAACGCCGTTTTCAAACGTTTTTATGCGGCACTCGGGTCCTTTTGTGTCAAGCATTATGCCGAGCGGTTTTTTAAGCCGTTCGCGAACGCGCTTTAACGCGTCGATTTTTTTCTGATGTTCTTCGTGCGTGCCGTGCGAAAAGTTAAGGCGGGCTACGTTCATGCCCGCGTTCAAAAGTTTTTCGAGCGTTTCCTCGTTTTCGCTGGCGGGGCCTATGGTGCAGATTATTTTTGTCTTACGCATGATTTATATACTCCTTTCGTTTCGGTTAAAAACACGCGGCGTTTAACCGAATTAGATTATATCATTTACTTTGATTATTTGCAAGCGGCTTTTTACCCCTTTATAATAGGGGAGCAAAGTTTTTTACTCTAAATCGGTCGAAACGTGCCGCGCGTTTTGCTCGCCACGCGTAAAAAAGCGGTTTTTACGTGCAAAAACGCGTTAAAACGCCTGTTTTCGCTTAAAATATTAAAAACACAAGATATTGTGGTTATGAAAAAAATTTTAAACAAAATATTGATTAAAACCGTTGACAAGGGAATATAAAAATGGTATATTGAATGCACTCACTTAAAATTACACGAACGGAGGGAAACGTAAATGTTTCAGGTAAAGAAAAGAGATGGTAAACTGGTCGAATTCGATATGTCGAAAATTTCCATAGCGATTTCCAAGGCGTTTAACGCGAAAGGCGTAAATTACACGGCGGATATACTCAATATGCTCACGCTGCGCGTTACCGCGGAATTTGCCAAAAAAATAGCGGACAACGTTATTTCGGTCGAAGATATTCAAGACAGCGTCGAAGTAGTGCTTATTCAGGCGGGATACGTAGAGGTCGCAAAGAGTTATATTCTCTACCGTAAACAGAGAGAAAAAGTACGTAACATAGGCGACACCGTTTTAGACTACAAAAAAATCGTAGACAGTTATCTTAAAGTAGAGGACTGGCGCGTTAAAGAAAATTCCACCGTTACTTATTCGGTCGGCGGTCTTATTCTTTCCAACTCCGGCGCGGTTACCGCTAACTACTGGCTGAGCGAAGTATACGACGAAGAAATCGCCGAGGCGCACAGAAACGCAGATATTCACATACACGACCTTTCCATGCTCACGGGTTACTGCGCGGGCTGGTCGCTTCGCCAACTCATTAAAGAAGGGCTCGGCGGCGTTCCCGGCAAAATCACTTCTTCGCCGGCAAGCCACCTTTCCACTCTTTGCAACCAGATGGTAAACTTCCTCGGCATAATGCAAAACGAATGGGCGGGCGCGCAGGCGTTCTCGTCGTTCGATACTTATCTCGCTCCGTTCGTTAAAGCGGATAATCTTACCTACAAAGAAGTAAAGCAGTGCATACAGTCCTTTATATACGGCGTAAACACGCCTTCGAGATGGGGCACGCAGTCGCCGTTTACCAACATAACGCTCGACTGGGTCGTTCCTAACGACCTTGCTGAACTCCCCGCGCTCGTCGGCGGCAAGGAGATGGACTTTAAATACAAAGACTGCGTTAAAGAAATGGCTATGGTAAACAAGGCCTTTATCGAAATTATGATAGAGGGCGACGCCAACGGCAGAGGCTTTCAGTACCCGATACCGACGTATTCCATAACCCGCGACTTTGACTGGTCGGAAACGGAAAACAACAAGCTCCTTTTCGAGATGACCGCAAAATACGGCACGCCGTATTTTTCCAACTATATCAACTCGGATATGGAACCTTCGGACGTACGCTCGATGTGCTGCCGTTTAAGGCTCGATTTAAGGGAACTCCGCAAAAAATCCGGCGGCTTTTTCGGTAGCGGCGAAAGCACCGGCTCCGTAGGCGTCGTTACCATCAACATGCCGAGAATAGCGTATTTATCCAAAACCGAAGAAGAGTTTTACGAAAGACTTACGCACTTAATGGATATTTCGGCGCGCTCGCTTAAAGTTAAACGCGACACGATAACCGGTCTTTTGGAAGCGGGACTTTATCCGTATACCAAGAGATACCTCGGTACCTTTAATAACCACTTCTCCACGATAGGGCTCGTCGGCATGAACGAAGCGTGCCTTAACGCCAAGTGGATAGGTAAAGACCTTACCTCGCCCGACGCGCAGTCGTTCACCAAAAACGTGCTTAACTTTATGCGCAACAAACTTTCCGATTATCAGGAACTTTACGGCGACCTTTATAACCTCGAAGCGACCCCTGCGGAATCCACTTCTTTCCGTCTTGCTAAGCACGACAGAAAAAGATACCCCGATATCATCACCGCGACCGACAACGATAAAGCGCCTTACTACACCAACAGTTCGCATCTCCCCGTTGGCTATACGGACGATATTTTCAGTGCGCTCGACATTCAGGACGAATTGCAAACCCTTTACACTTCGGGTACGGTGTTCCACGCGTTTTTAGGGCAAAAACTCCCCGACTGGAAGGCGGCGGCAAACCTCGTGAGAAAAATCGCAGAAAATTACAAACTGCCTTATTACACAATGTCGCCCACGTATTCCGTATGCGCCGACCACGGCTACATTTCCGGCGAAGTTTACGAATGCCCCGTCTGCGGTAAAAAGACGGAGGTTTACAGCAGAATTACCGGTTACTATCGTCCCGTTCAGAACTGGAACGACGGCAAACGTCAGGAATTCTCCGAAAGAAAGGTTTACGACGTGGAGAACTCGCACTTTCATGCGGAAGCGCACGGATGCGAATGCGCAAAGGGCAAAGAAACGGAAACCGCTAACGAAATACTTACGCGCCCCGTGTTGTTTACGAGAAACGGTTGCCCCAACTGCAAAACTTCTAAAATGATGCTCGACAAAGCGGGCGTTAAATACGACGTGATAAACGCCGAAGAAGAGAAAGAAAAAACGCTTAAATACGGCGTCAAAAAGGCGCCCACGCTTCTCGTGCCGGACGGCGACAAAATAGCGGTTTACGACAACGCGAGCGAAATAAGAAAATATATCGAGAGTATAAAATAATTATGTACGATATAATAGTGATAGGCGCGGGCGCGGCGGGCATGACCGCCGCGCTCTACGCGAGAAGAAACGGCAAATCGGTTTTGGTTCTCGAAAGCGAGAGCCTCGGCGGGCAGATAGCGACTTCGCCAAAGCTTGAAAATTTTCCGTCGATAAAAGCGATGAGCGGCGAAGAGTTTGCCGACAACCTGTTTAACCAGATAAGCGACCACGGCGCCGAGGTGGAAATAGAAAAGGTTGTGGGGCTTACGAAAGACGAAAACAAAATTTTTCACGTAAAGACCGAATACAACGAATACGAGGCTAAAAGCGTTATCATAGCCGCAGGCGTAAAACATAAACACCTGAAGACAAAATCGGGCAGAGACGACCTTGTGGGGCACGGCGTATATTATTGCGCCATTTGCGACGGAGCGTTTTATAAAGGTAAAGAGGTAGCCGTTATCGGCGACGCAAACACCGCGCTTCAGTACGCGCTTTTACTTTCGGGCTACTGCAAAAAGGTGTACGTATATACGCTTTTCGATAAGTTTTTCGGGGATAAATCGTTGGTTACCGCGCTTCGCGCTAAAGATAATATCGAAGTGCGCCCAAACACGAGCGTTACCGATTTTATCGGTGAAACCGAACTTACTGCAATCGAATATAAAGACGCCGACGGCAATATCCGTACTCATGAAATACCCGCGGTATTCGTAGCGATAGGTCAGGTGCCCGACAATAAGGCGTTCGGAGAACTCGTCGATTTAGACAAGGACGGATATATCGTTTCCGACGAAAACTGCCGCACTAAAACCGAAGGTCTTTTCGTGGCGGGCGATTGTCGCACCAAACCCGTAAGACAAGTCGTAACCGCTGTGGCGGACGGCGGCGTTGCGGCGACTAACGCCACGGTATATCTCGAAAGTCTTTAATTCGATTTAAATAGAACGTATATTAAAGAATATATAGCATAATAAAATAAGAAACATATAGCGTATTAAAAGGGTTTCAGCCCCGCATCTATTAAGGTGCGGGGCTATTTTATTTAGTTTTTAAAGGTAAGTTAAAATTTGCACATTCGTAAAAAATGAATTAATTTAACAAAAAATGTTTAAAATTATTATTGACATTTTGCACAAACGGTTGTATAATATGCGTGTAAATAGATTGTTTAACAAAACGGCTGTTTGTTATTTTGTGAACGGTGCCGAAAATTTGTAAAAAAAGGTAAAATCGGGCGTAAAGCCCCGAAAAAATAAATCGAACGAAAGTTCACGGAGGTAACTTGATGAAAAAGTTTTTAGCAATTTTACTTGCGCTTTGCTGTGCGTTGCCGCTTGCGGCGTGCGGTGAAGCCGAAGACGGCGGAAAAACGAAAAACAACGTAAAAGGAGCCGATAAAACGCAGATAGAGTTTATTAACTTTAACGGCGGCGTAGGTTCCGTATGGCTTGAAAACGCGGCGGAGGAATTCGCGACTATTCACAAAGACGATTCTTTTGCTCCCGGCAAAACCGGAGTATATATAAATATTTCCAAATCGATGGGCATCGACACCGCGAATATGGGCGACGCTTCTTTCGATATTTATACGGCAGAGCAGTTCGTCAGCCCCAACGCGCTCGCGCAACAGGGCAAGTTATATAGTATCGACGATTTGGTGAGAGATACCGACAGAGAAGGCGGCTCGCTCGACAGCATTATTTACGAAACGGCGAAAGGTAACCTGCAGGGTAACGACGGCAAGTATTACGGACTTCCGCATTACGAAAGTTACGGCGGACTTTCTTATAACTATCTTGCTTTTAACGATATAGACGGCAACGGTTCCGGCGCGTTTTTTGCGGACGACAGCGACACCGCGGCGGTTCCCTTTACTTCTACCTACTCGGACGGAGAGTATCTGTTTACGACTTCCGACGGCGTTTTATCTAAAGGACCCGACGGCAAGGCTAACACCGAGGACGACGGTTTGCCCGCTTCTCTCGAAGAATTTATGGTGTTAATGGACTATATAGCGCAAAGCGGAAAGTACGCGCCCGTCGTTCTTTCAGGTAAATGCTCCAACTACGCGAACTATTTCATTGCGGGTCTTTGGGGCGCGCTTGCGGGTAAAGAACAAATGACCAACTATTATAACTGCACCGGCAGAATAGAAGTGGTAAAACGCACCGGAGAGGGCGGCATAGCGTATACGACCGAAAACCTTTTCAAAGGGATAGACTATATCAAAAAGCCTCAAACCGAATGGGTAGAAATGACCGAAGCAACCGGTTATCTCGGCAACGACATGGCGGCTAAATTCTACGCGCTTTCTATGCTCGAAATCATGCAAAAAGAAGGGTTTTTCTCCACGGACACGAATAACCCCAACAAAACCCATTACGACGCGCAAATGGCTCTCTATGCGGGTAGCGATATGAACTATAAAGACGCGGCAATGCTTATAGAAGCGTCTTACTGGTACAACGAAAACAAAGAAGGCGGTTGCTTTAACAAACTTAAGGTTGCCAACGGTAAAACCGAGGTGGATATAGACGTGCGCGTGTTCTCGCTTCCTTCGTCTTACTATTACGACCCCTCCGCAACCGGACACGATACCGCTTTCGTCGATATATCGATGTGCTATCTGTTCGTAAATAAAAATCTTGAAAAATCTCCCGAAAAAGAAAAGGCCGTGTTAGAGTTTCTGAAATTCTTATACTCTACCGAACAACTCCAGGCGTTCACCGCAACCACGGGTATGCCGAGAGCGCTTTCTTACGACCTCACCGCAGAGCAAAAGTCGCAAGTGGGTAACTTTTATCGCCGCATGTGGGAAGTAAGGAACTGGCATGACGGTTCTAACGTCGTATACTGGTCTGGTAGCACGAGCGCGTTCAGACAAGCGAAAGACGCGCTTAAACTCAACCTTTTCGGCGACCCGTTAAGGACGACCGACGGCAGTTCCAACTCTTACGAGTACGTTAAAGCGTTAGGCGCTTCAACTTCGTTCGACAGAACCGCCATAACGAAAGTCGCGTGGGACGGCTTGTACAAAGCCGCGTAAAAAGCGGTTACGAACCGAAAAAAACAATCTCGGCGCTCCGCCGTATCGCTACGGCGGAGTGCGCTATAAAGAGGGGCTATGAGTAAAAATAAGTTTACAGTTGCAGAAGGCTTTAAAAAAGATACGATTCTTTCGAGAAGCAAAAAGCGTCTTATATTTTATATATTGATGTTTGCGCTGCCGCTTTTGCAGTTTGCGCTTTTTTACATTTACGTCAACGTAAACACGATAACGCTTGCGTTTACGCGTTACGACCAAAACCTCGAGGGGTTAGGCTATACCGTACATTTCGTCGGGTTTGAAAACATATCCAAGGCGTGGCGGTTTTTCTCTTCGAGCGGACCTATGATAATGAGTTCGCTTAAACTTTATATCTGCAACCTCGTAATCGTTATGGGGCTTGCATTGATATTCAGTTATTATATCGCGAAAAAGTTTATGCTCGCCGGATTTTTCAGAGTAGTGCTCTATTTGCCGCATGTGGTTTCGTCGGTCGTTCTCGTTTTGCTTTATAAATATATTGTGGGCGACGTTTTCGCCATCGTCGGAAAAAAACTTTTCGGCGAAGAGTTTATGGAGGCAAACGGTTTAAGCGAAGGGCTTTTGGGCGGTAACGCCTCGGCTTCGGTTAAATACGGCGTAGTGCTTTTTTATAATTTGTGGATAGGCTTCGGCGCGAACGTAATGCTTTTTACCGGCTCGATGAGCAGTATAGACCAGTCTATAATCGAATCGGCGTGGCTTGACGGCGTAAATATCGTGCAGGAGTTTATACATATTTATATCCCGATGATTTTCCCGACGTTTACGACGTTCGTCGTTACCGGCATAACGGGCATATTCGCTAATCAGATGAACATGTATACGTTTTTCGGCACCGCGGGACTTGCGGATTTCGACGTGTTCGGTTATTACCTGTACCGCAACACGGTAAAAGGGGACGTGTATTCTAAAACGGCTAAAGGTTTATCTTATCCTGAAATCGCCGCGCTCGGCGTTATCATAACATTAATACTCGTACCCATAACGTTGCTCGTCAGAAAACTTATGGAAACTTACGGTCCGAGGACGGATTAAGGGAGAAAAGATTTATGGAAAAAACCGCTAAAATCATTGACGGAAAGTCTAAAAACAAAAATCTGAACCCGATAGTCATCATCGTATTCATCGTGCTCGCGCTGTACGCGCTCACGCTGTTTTTCGTGCTCGGCTGGGGTTTTATAACTTCGTTTAAAACGGCAAGCGAATTCAAACTTCGCCCGCCGCGTTTCGGCGGTCCTAACGTTTTGGGGCTTCCGGATATAGAATACAACAAACTGGTCGCCGAAGCGGAAGGGAGAGCGTATAACTTTTTTGAAAACTATTATAACATTCTTAAAAGTTTCCCGCTCGACATAAACTCCGCCGAACTGAGTTATCACTCCGCGATATGGGGCGATATTCAGGGAACGGGGTACACCGCAAAATTCGGGCATTTCGTGCTTAACTCGTTTATATACGCGATAACCGGTTCGCTTTTGTACTCTCTCGTATGTCTTATAACGGCGTATCTTTGCAGTAAGTACAGATATAAATTCAGTTACTTTATGTATACTATGTTGCTTATCATAATGACGATACCGCTCGTAGGTACTCAACCCGCCACAATAAAGCTTTTGCGCGATTTGGGGCTTTACGACAAGTATCTCGGAATGTTCGTCATGAGCGCGAATTTCACGGGGCTTTACTTTTTCGTTTATTACGCGTTCTTTCAGGGTATATCCGACACGTTTATGGAAGCCGCGGAGATTGACGGCGCTTCGCAATTTATGACGCTGGTAAGGATAATAATACCTTTGTCGGCAAAAATGATAGGCACGATATTCCTTTTGCAGTTTATAGTGTTGTGGAACAATTACGATGTTCCGCTCCTTTACTATCCCGGAAAGCCCACCCTCGCCTACGCCATTTATAAAATGAGCGAAAACACCAGCGGCGACAACAAAGGTTTCGACTTTCAGGAAACGCCCCAAAGGGTCGCGGGCTGTATGATACTCGCGATACCCGTACTGATAGTGTTTTTATCGCTTAAAGACGTTATCATGGGCAACATTTCTCTCGGCGGCATAAAAGAGTAAGCCCGCCCTATAATAAAATTATTCGGAGAAAATAATGAACAGTAAAAAAATCGGTTTACAAGGTAAAAGGCGCGTCGCGCTTGCAATATTAACGCTTTTGCTTTTTGCGGCAGCGGCGGCTGCGGTTTTCGGCGGAGTAAAACCCGCTTATGCAAACGAAATAATTTCGGAAAAGATTCTCGAAGAGTACTCTTTAAACGCGAGGTTTACGTTGCCCGAAACGGTAGATATCCGCACCGAAAACGACGGGGTGCTTACGGGTAAAAACGGCGTTCTCGTCTTCCCGAACGGCACGGCGAGAACGGGTTCCGTTTTCTCGCTTACCGAAGTGGGCGAATACAAAGCGATTTACCGCGCGGAAAGCGGCGGCAAAACCTATTCTGCCGAAAAAACTTTTAAAGTTCACACCGGTTCGTGGGTAATATCTTCGAGTCGTACCGAAGCCGCCTATAAAACGGGCGCGGAAGGCGACGCGATGTTCGAAAACGTTTCCGACGCGGGAATACTCGTTTCTCTTGCGGACGGAGATACTTTTTCGTTCAAAATCCCCGTGAACGTAAACGAACTCGCCGAAGAAAACGGCAACCTTATAAACGTTATAAGGGCGTATCCAATTATTCAGCAAGACCCGTCATTAGCCCCTGCGGCAACCACGTTTACCGTAAAACTCGTAGATTATTACGACGACGCGAATTATCTCGAATTTACCTCGTGGAAGGATAAAACTTCGGGCGTTTACATGAGCGCGGGCGCAGGCTGTCAGGACCTTACCGCGCTTGACGATACCACTTCGAGAAAAGATTTTACTTATAACGGCATATCGGGAACTCTTCGCCATATAACGAGATATTCGGCGTCGTATACCTGGGGTAAATATTGTTACGGCAACCTAAACGGTATAATCAGAGACGGCGGAATAAGTTTTTACTATAACGTCGTAAACGGCGAGGTGAGAGAAGGCGCGAAAGCCGCTCGCTTTATTACCAACGTAAAGTCGCAGGCGATATACGGCGAAAACACGTTTAAAGGCTTTACCACGGGCGAGGCGTACGTCGTTATAGAATGCAAAAATTACAGTTCCGCAAGCATCGATATATGTATAGCGGAAATTCTCGGCTTAAAGGGCGAGGCTCTTAAAAACGTCGCCGTTAAAGACGACGTTTCGCCGACCGTTAAAGTCGACGCGGAACTTACCGACGAAAACGGAGTTTATCTTTCCGTAGGGAGAAGTTACGTTCTGCCTTCCGTAAAAGTTACCGACGTAAACTATGCTGGCGATTGCTCCGTGCGCGTTTATTATAACTACGGCACGGAAAACGTTTCCGAAGCGAAAGTTACGGACGGAATTTTCACGCCGGATAAACCCGGTCAGTACACGGCGGTGTACACGGCAAAAGATTTGTTCGGCAACTCCGGCACGGCGACGCTCGTTATGGGCGTTACGCGCGGCAACGCGTTTAATTACGAAAAAGTTGCTTTGGAGGCGTTGACTGCGGGCGAAGAGTGCGAAATACCCGCGGTATCGGTAACGGGCATCAATAAAGCGGTGCGTACCGAGGTTACGGCTAAAGAACCCGCCGGCGGCATTATAAACATAACCGATTCGCTTAGCGGCGGCGCGTATAGGTTCGTGCCGGAATACGTCGGCGAATACGAAATAATTTTTAACTTTACCGATAACGTTTACACGGAAACGTATTCGTATAAGGTAAACGCCAAAGACGAGGGTAAGGTTACCTTTGACGGGGAGCCCGAACTTCCTTCCGCGTTTATTAAAAACGCAACTTACGACCTCGGAGATTACAGCGCGTACGTCGCGACGGAGAAAGGGTTCGTTTCTCACGCTTGTTCGGTAGAGGCGTCTTCGGACGGCGGCGAATTCGTAAAAGTTGCTAATCCGTATGCCTATAAAGTAACCGCAAACGAAAGCGTTCGTTTCCGTTTCGGATATAACGGCGCGTATTACCTCGATAAAGAACGCGCGATTTACGACCTCGATTTTGAGGGAACCAAACGTTACGGAGAATATTTTTACGGTTACGAATCTTACGCTTCGGAAAACACTTCAATAAACTATGCTTTCACGTCCGGCGGCGCCACGCTTAACTATATTACTCCTTTTGCGTTTAACGCGTTTTCCGTCGATTTTGAAATTCCCGCAGGGGTCTCTTACGACGAAATCTCGATTTGCGTTAACGCGCTCGGCGGCAAAGGCGGTTACGTTTTGAGTTATAAAAGAGAAACGTCTTCTTCTGTAAACGTAAAAATCTCGTCTTTAAGCGGCACGGTTTATTATTCCGCAACCCGTAACGGCGCGTTTTACGGAGTACATTCGGTTGCGATAAACGCGAACACGCTTACCACGGGCGAGGGTGTTTCGGTTAAATTACCGGCGACGGGCTCGGAGTTTGCAGAGTTCGGTTTTAAAATTCCGACGACCGCTGACGGCGACGTTATAAAGATTAAAAAAGTATGCGGTCAGGCGTTCAGCGGAAGAATGAGAGAAACCGCCATAACGCTCATTTATCAAAAACCCGTTACGACGACTTACGTCGGCAGTACGTACGTTATGCCGAAATTTACCGTAAGCAACGCGCTTTATCCTATGAGCGAGCGCGCGCTTAAAATAACCGTAAAACTGCCGAGCGGCGACGTTGCGGAGGACGTAAACGGCGAATTTATCAATAAGGTTTACGCAAACGGCGGCGTGAGTTTCAAACTTGCGGAAATAGGCACGTATACCGCGACTTTCGAATATACGGGTTACTCCGGTTCGATTAACGGAAGATTCGTAAACAACAGATATATGATAACTGCGTTCGACAACGTCGCACCCGAAATAACGTTCGACGGCGTGAACGAAAATTCGCTCGTCAAACTCAGAAAGGGCGGCACGCACAAGATAAAATCGTTTACGGTTAAAGACAACTATTCTTCTCTTGAAGAACTTACCGTAAAAGTCATAGTGCTTGACGCAAAGGATAACGTTATTGCCTGGGGCGTAGAAGAAGAGTTCCGCTTCGATAAGGCGGGATATTACAAAGTCATGGTGTTCTGTCAGGACGCCGACGGCAACTATTCCACCGCTTATTATAACGTTCTTGCGGAATAAGGAGATTGAAATGATGAAAAAACGTTTAATATCGATAATCTGCGCGCTTACGCTTTGCTTATCCGTTCTCGGCGGGTGCGGAGAAGAAACAACAAACGACGGCGTAACTAAAGTTTCGTTCGATGGAACGCACGTATTTACCGCGACCGATACCGAAGATTACATCGTAAAAGACGGCGCGACCGATTACTCTATAGTGATACCTGCCGCCGACAGGGTTACCAAATACGCCAAAAAGGGCGCGACGGAACTTATAACTTTCTTTAAACAGGCAACGGGTTTAACGCTTAACCTTATATACGAAGAGGGCGAAGGTTTTACTCACGACGCAAGCAAAAAGTACATTTCCATAGGTTATACCAAAATGTTCGAGTCGTCGGGGCTTACCGCCCCCGCAAGCGAGCTTAAATCGCAGGGCGCGAGAATAGTTACTCTCGGCAAAACGATTTATATGTTCGGCGGCGGCGATCAGGGCAATCTTTACGCCGTATACGACTTTTTAAGCCTTACCCTCAATTACGAATACTACCACGGCGACACCTGGACGATTGACGAAGGCGTAACGGAACTCAAACTTAAAAATTTTGACGTTACAGACGTGCCGGATATGGAAGTAAGATCTACTTTCTGGGGTTACGTGTCGATGAATTCCGACTACGGTTACAGATTCCGCGCGCCGTCCGAGGCGTATATAATGCCCGTAGGCGACGTTGAACGCGGCGCTTCGAGAACGACGTTTCACAATACGAGCGAAATTTTCGTCAACGGCGAAAAAGAGTGGTATTCGGACAACGGCGAGCAACTTTGCTATACCGCGCACGGCGACGACGACTCTTACGAGCGTATGGTAGAGCGCGGCGCGTACGTTTTGGAACGTTCTTTAATCGATTATCCGAGAGAACAATATCCTAATTACAAACTGTTTACCATATCTATGGAGGACAATTCGGGTACCTGCGGATGTTCCGCTTGCCGCGCGGCAAAAGAAAAATATACGCAGGATTCCGGCGCGGTAATAAAGTTTTGCAACGACGTTATGGCGGCGGTAAACGAATGGTGGGATTTACCCGAAAACGAACCCTATAAGCGTGAAAATTTTTATCTTATGTTTTTCGCTTACGGTTCCTTCGTAAACGCGCCTACCGTTAAAAACGCCGAAGGTAAGTACGAGCCGGCTCACAGAGATTGCGCGTTAAGGGACGACGTGGGAGCTTACCTTGCCGCAAACAATATAAACTACTTCAAGAGCATATACGACGAGGCGAACGCGACTCAGAGAGAAAACGTTCTCGCCTGGTTCGACATCGCGCCGGCAACCTTTTTATGGTTATATCAGATAAACTTTTCGTTTTATCCGTCGATGTTCGATACGTATAGACATTTCAATGCGGAAGGGTATAATTTTTACGCTTCCGGAAAGCCGTTAATCTTCCAAAATCAAGCCACGTTCAACGCGAAAGACGTAACGGCTTTTCAGGGGCTTAACGTATACCTGGAATCCAAACTTTCCTGGAACAGTTCGCTCGATTCGGACGAACTTACGGAAAACTGGTTTAAGGCTATGTTCGGGGCGGCGAGCGACGTTATGCGCCAACTCTTTTTAGAGGAACGCATTTACACAACCTCAATGTATGAAAAATTGGGAACGCTGGATAGTTTTTCATTCTTAGTAACCGTCAACCGCTCCGACTGCTGGCCTTTGCCCGTTTTAAACAGGTGGCTCGATTTACTTGACGAAGCGCGCGAGATTAACAGACAGTTAAACTACAAAAACAATCCCGAGGCGTACGAACTTATCGAAACTCATATCGATAAAGAATTCGTTTTCCCGGGGTACTGTCTGCTTTTATGCTACTCGAAAGAGGAGGCGGGTCCGCGTTTCGTAGAAACGGTAAAACGCTTTAAGTCTAAACCCGATTTGTTCTCGGGTTACGTGGTAGACCAAAGCGCCGGCAGAATTTCGTCCGTATGGGCTGACTTAGACGTAGATTAACATAAGGGAGAGAATAATGAAAAAATTTATTACAGCGTTAATATGTGTTTTTTCGGCGTGTCTTTTCACGGCGTTCGGACTTATAACCGCAGGCTGTTCGGGTTGCGGCGGCGAAAGCATAGGCGAAATGCCGAACGATAACTCCGCGAGCATTTCTTTCGAGAGCGAATCGCTCACGGTAGTCGTCGGAGAGGAGCGCGCCGTTACCGTAGAATACGACTTTAAAGTCGGTAAAACCGTAATATGGACTTCGGCAGACGAAACGGTGGCGAAAGTCGACGACGGCGTGGTAACCGGCGTTCGCCCCGGCGAAACGAAAATAAAAGCCGAATACGACGGCGCGGAAGCAGAACTGACCGTTAAAGTCGTTACCGACGGAATATTGCCCGTTCTTCGTTTCGAAGGGGGTTACGCAAACGGCGAAACGATAAACGTAGTTAAAAACGGGAGTTTCGATTTCGGCGCGTACGTATCGTTTAACGGTAAAAACTACAAAGACGGAGAATTTTCTTACGAAGTTTCGGACGGTGCCGTCGGCAGAGTAGAAAACGGCACGTTTATCGCGGGTGGCGAGAAAAAATCCGCCTCCGTTAAAATCTCCGCTTCCTGGAGAGGTATCGAATCTACGGAACTCGTCGCTTACTTTACGGTAAACGTTATCTCGGATAACTCCATACTTATAGAAGGCGGCGCGGTTTCAGGCATAAGTCTTTACACTTTGCAGGCGTTTTCCGGTAAAACCTATCCCGTAAGTTACGTTTTGTCGGACTTTACCGCTTTAAGCGACGGAACGGACGTTTCGGATACTCTCGTTTACGAAATAAGAGATAACCTTGCCGCGGACGGCAGCGGAGAAGCGATAAGTTTTAACGAAAGTACCAAAGAAATAAAAGCGGTAAAATACGGCGGTGCTAAACTTGCCGTAAAAATGATTACCGCAGACGGAGAATTTGAAAAGGTTTTCGATATAAGCGTGGCTCGTCCCGTGGCGACCGCGGAAGAAAACGTTCCGCTGTTTTCTATGGTAGACGGCGTTATCGATAACCTTAACGACGTTTTCGGTAAAAACGTAACGCTTAAAGACGCTTATCAGGGCGAAAAACCGCTTACCGTTACGGATAACAAAATTTTCGGTATTAAGGTGGACGACCCGCGCCGTATGAACGAAGTAAACGTTACCGTTTACGACGAGGTTTGCGGGTACGAAATCACGCTCGAAACTTACACTAAAGTAATTAAAACCGCGCAGGATTTTCTTGCGTTCGATATACAAAACGAAACCGACCTTAAAGACGGGCTTTATTACCTTGCAAACGATATCACGGTAAAAGAAACCGTAACCTTCGAGCACCGCGGTTATCACCCGAATACGGGCGAATATAAAGGCGTAAAAAATACCGCCGCATCGAATTATGCGGACGCGGGTTTTAAGGGTATCTTTGACGGTAACGGGCATAAGGTAACTCTGCACGTTAAAAGCGGCGCGGGCATTTTCGGCATTATGCACGCGGGCGCGGTGGTTAAAAACGTTGCTTTTTACGACGTAACGATTGAAGATTATCGTCCGCTCGAATACGTTAAAACGGACGGCACTATAGGCACCCTGTCTTCGGCGGAAAAATGCGCGCAGAAAGAGGCAAGCCTTTTCGGTACGTATACCCGCGACAACGCAGGTACGGAGTATAGCGATTTGTACGTAAACGTTACGAGAATCGTAAAAAATTACGAGGACGGCATCGTATCCGGGTTTATTTCCAAACTCAACTATTCCGACAGACTTAAAAACGTTATAATCGATTTTGACGCGGACGTGAAAACTCTTACGGGAGATTTCGGCGCGCTCGTATCCAACAACATTTTCGGCTCGGAAGCATGGAATTATGCGGATAAGATATTTACCGATACGGCGATAGTTTCTTTCGCGCCGGTATATCAGACTTCCGGCGAGAACGAAACCGTAAAACTTTACGGCGCAAACGGCAAAACTTCGGAAAACGGCGCGGTGATTTACAACGTTAAAAACTTGTTGCAATACGATAACTACGCCTGCTTAAAAGAGGACGCCGCGAAAGAGGCTTCCGCAGGCAAAAAATTTGTCGCCGCTTTCGGCTCCGTCTGGAACGTTTCGGAGTACGGCATACCCGTTTTCAAAGGGGTAACTCCCTCGGCAGCGCCCGAACTCAGCAAAACGACCGTGGACTTGACCCTCGGGTTTAAAGACGGCGACTTTGTTACCGTGTTTTGCGGCAATTTAGCAGACGCGGTCTGGTCGAGTTCCGCCCCGAGCGTTATCAAAGCGGAAAACGGTAGAATAACCGCTTTAACGAAAGGAAATGCGGAAATAACCTGTTCCGTCGGAGACAGAACGGCAACCGTAAGCGTTACCGCGGACTGGAAAGACGGCATCTCGCCGAAAATCGGCGTTGAGGGCGTTACCGGCGGTACGTATTATGCGGATTGCGGCGAAAACCTCGTTTTCGTTCCGTACCTTATTTACGGCGGAGAAGAAATAACCGAAGGCGTTTCGTTCGTGTTTTCGGACGTTAAAAACGCGACGGGCGGCAACATCGTTTTCGATAAAAGCACGGGTACACTAACTGCGCCGCAAACCGCGGCAAGGGGAGAAATTACCGTAAACTGTACCTATTACGGCGTGGTCTTGACCGAATTCAGGTTTAACGTTTCGGTGTTTAAAGCGTTTGAATTTACCGTAAACGGCGAAACCGTAACGGAAGGCGACGAAATAAATATCTATACCGTAAACGAATTCGACGGCGTGGATTACGAGACGGAAGCGCCTTTCTCGGTAAACGCTACGGGGGTAACCGTAAAAGAAATAAAGGTGTTAAACGAAGATTTTGCTTCGTATTCGGACGCGGTTAAAAAAATTACGGCAAATCCCAAAGCGGGCGCAACTAAAATAGAAATAGTTTTCACCGACGGCACTTTTGAAACGAGCAGGTTTATAAACCTTAACGTTTTAAGACCCGACCCGATGAATATAGAAAAAGAACTTTGGTTCTCTGCGGAAAACGGCAGATTTTACGGCTTAAGCGAGGCGTTTGAAAACCTGCCCTCGTTTACCGGCGGTAAAACTCAAGACGGAAAGACCTTTACCGTAAGCGGCGACGAAGCGCAAAACTTTATCCCCGTGAGCGGAGAAAACGGCGTAAAAGAGAGCGTTACTTTTTATACCGATTCCGTGGCGTACGTTTTCGGCGTTAAAAGCGCGACTAAAGTTTTAACAGAAATAAACGACCTTAAAATCTTCCAGGCAAACAAGGGCGGCGTGCAGAAAACGGGTTACTATTACGTTTATAACGATATAATTTACGACCCCGCTTTCGTGCCTAATTCGACGGGCGGCGAGCAGGCTAACATGGATCAGTTTGCAGGCGTTTTCGACGGCGGCGGACACAAAATCGAATATTCCATACAGCAATCGGGGTTATTCGGTTATATCACCGGCGCGACGATTAAAAACGCGGCTTTCGTTATTAAAGATTATTATGCGAATAAAGCGGGCGTTAAAGACCGCGACACGGCGACCTACGCGGGTTACGCCGCGTTTGCAAGCGTTGTGAGCGGCTCGGTAGTGTTTGAAAATATTTACGTTAAATACGATATGCCTTCGGGCTTTAAGTTCGATCTTACCTACTGCAACGGTCAGTCGTCGGGGCTCAGCCTTATAGAACGCTCTTACGGCAAGCCCGTATTCAGAAACGTGGTTGTAGATATGACCTCGGTAGAAATCAAAACGCCTGCGGCGAATCGTTATAATTACGCTTACGGCGCGCTTATCGCAAGGGCTACTTCTACCATGCTGACAGACTCTACGGTAGATAACGTATACCTCGTTTCTTCGGTCGTTAAATTTTTCTCTTATCAGTCGAATTACAACGGCTATACGAGCGACAACGTTTTGAGCACGGTAAACAACTTTACCGTAGGCAAAGAGGACGCCGAGTTGTTTAATTCCGTTGCGGTTAAGGCGGCGGGCAATTTAAGTTCTTGCTATAAAACGCTTTTAAACGGCGCACACCGTTTCGACGGGTTTACTTTGCTTAAAAATTATTTTGCGGCAAACTCCGCGGCTCTCGCCGCGTTTACCGGCGCGTGGGATACTTCGCTCGGCATACCCGTTATTTCGTCGATGAAAAACGAATTTTTTGCCTCCGCGGCGGAAATCGAAATCGACGGAGAGAGAAAGGACGACGCGGTCGTGTACTACGGCGTTCCTTCGGAAATCGTAGTCGAAGCGAACTCGCTCGGCACTGCGCTTTCCGTCTCGCTCGAAAGAGTTTCCGGCGGCGAGTTTTTGACGTTTGACGGCGGTAAAGCGATTTACGACGGCACCGCGGCGGAGGGTAGCGAAACTGTTAAAGCGACTATTACGGTGGGCAGTTTAACCGTAGAAAAAACGTTTACCGTTACCGTATTCGCTTCATCCGCGATACAACTTAAAATCGACGGGGAAGAAAAGGATTACGCGGCGTTCGTAACGGGTACCGAGGGTGAAATCGATATAACGGCAAGTTTCCTCGGCAAAAATCTTTCGCTTACTTTGACAAAGTACGACGGCGACGACCTTTTGACCTTTAACGGCGGCAAAGCGGTATATAACGGCGCAAACGTTATCGGTACGGAAAGAGTAAAAGTTTTAATCGAACTTAACGGCAAAAACGTAGAAAAAATAGTTACCGTAACCGTTCTTCCGCAAGTGCTCGAAGAAAACGCGGTTCTCTCCAAAGCGACGGGTAAACTTACTTTATTGCCGTCTGTTTTCGAGGACAGAACGATACTGAAAATAACGAGCGAAAACGAAACGTTGTTTGAAAACGGCGTCTGGAGCGATATAGAAACCGCCGTTATCACGATAGACAATCATAAAACGCTTACGCCGACTAAACTCGTCGTAACCGCATATCTTTCGGACGGAAGCGTATACAGATTTAATCTCGTTGTTTACGATATGGTTATCGAAACCGCCGCAGACTTTTCTTCGCTTGACGGAAAAGTTCTTTCGGGCTATTACGTAGTCGCAAAAGATATAGCGCTCGATACTTCGGCGTTTAACGGTTTTGAAAAAACTCCCGTTCTCGGCGAGGAAAAGGACGGCGTTAAGTGCGGCTTTATTTTAGACGGCAACGGACACACGATAGAAGTACCCGTATCCGCAAACGCGTTGTTCGACGCGTACGGCGTGGGTTCTTACGGCACGGGTACGGCGGGCAAAGGCAATGCGACCATAAGAAACGTAGCATTTATTTTCAAAACCAAACTCGCGGATAACTCGGTCGGCACGGTGCTTTCGGGTACGGCGCCCGGCGCGTACGGTCAGCAAACTAATATCGAAAACGTATACGTCCGTTACGAAACGGCGGTGTACGCTTCCGGCGCGGCGAAAGGTTCTTCTACGTTCGGCGAAGGCGTCGGCAACGGATTTTATACTAATATGAAAAACGTAGTTATAGACGACGCGTTCGGGGCGTTCCCCTCGGCAAAAACGAATTACGGCGTGTTGTTTAACAACGATTTCAGAAACAATTCGGCAGATACTCGCCCGGCGGCGGACGCTGACGGCAGACTATACAGAAAAGACCTTAACGATTACGTAAACGTGCTTATAATAAGCCGCTCGCCGCTGTCTTATAACGGCAGCGATAAAATGAATTTCGCTACTAACGATACGGTGGGTTACGACGCGTCTGCCGTCGCGACAAAAAACCTATATCGTACGAGCGTGTATCGCGCGGATACGGTAGACGGAATCAAAGCGGTTATAAACGAAAAATCGTTGCTTGGGGAATTTTCATCCTCCGTATGGGATACGGATACGTTCGGTATGCCGGTATTTAAAACGGATAAAGGATTTGCGGCAAGCAAAGCGCAGGCTTCGGTAGACGGCGAGATAAAAAGCGAGGCGGCTTTCGTGCAGAGCGAAGGCGGCAGCGTAAACGTCGCGATAGATATAGCGGGCGTAAAAGTAACCGCGGTAACCGTTGCGCACTTATCTGGCGATAATCTCGTAACGATAAACGGCGGCACGGTGTCTTACGCGGCGGGCGGTGAAGTCGGCGTCGAAACTTTAAGCGTTACCGCAACTTTTAACGGCGCAAGTGTAAGCGCAACCGTTAAAGTAACGGTAAACTATCTTGCGAAAGAGGGCGAAATAATGCTTTCTACCGCGGATATAGCGACCGAGGGTAAAAAGATTTATCTTCCGAAGAGTTTAGACGGCTTGGATATAGTTAAAATAACCGACGTATCCGGCGGCGACGTTTACTTTGAAAACGGCACTTATAATTACGACGTAATGCCGAAAAACGCGGGGACCACGGTAAATTACGTTTACGGTGAAAAATACGAAAACGAAATTTCGACTTATAACACTAAAAAGGCGTACGAAAGAACGCTTATCGTAACGCTCGCCGGCGGCGAAAAATATTCCGTGGCGTTTGCGGCGTATACAAAAGTAATATCGACCGCAGAGGATCTTAAAAGCCTTGCGAGTACGAGAGACGCCTCTCTCGGCGAGCGTAACGTATACGGCTATTACGTGGTCGCAAACGACATAGCGTACGACGAAACGGTTGTAAATACAATCGCTTCGATGACGGATAAACAAACGAGATTTTCGGGCGTGTTTGACGGAAACGGCTATACGATAAGTTACAAAGCGGGGCAGTCGGGCTTGTTCGGCTACCTCGGCGAGGGTGCCGTTATTAAAAACGCGGCGTTTGACGTAAAAGCGTTTGCAAGGCCTAAAGATATAGGCGGGCTTTCGGCGTTAGCATGCAGCGTAGAGGGCGGCGCAACCATAGAAACGGTTGTAGTCAGGTTCCCGACAGTAGAGGCAAACGTCAGCCTTAACTCGTGGGGACAGTCTACGGGGCTCGGACTGTTTCAGTCGGTAAACGTGTTCGACCTTAAACTTAAAAACGTTATAGCGGATATGTCGGGCGTAACGCTCGTTACCGCCGACGAAACCGCTGTCGGCTCGTACGGCAGGGTGGGCGTTAAAAACGCTTACGGCGTTATAACCGCGCATAAACAGTCTTACGTCAAACCCGAAAACGTAAACGGGCTTTACGTAATATCGTCAGACGGATATATAGGTTACGAGGCGAACAGGCTTAAAAGTTCGGGTTCTCAAATAGAAGGCTATTCCGATTATCAGGTTTTAGACGAGGCATTTTGTCTGTTATTCGCTGCGGAGGACGCAGAACTTTACGAAGCCGCCGAGATAACCGATCCGCAAGGCACGCCCGCACCCGTGTGGGCGGCTAAATCCGCAACGGCGGGCACCGCGGGTAAAACGCTTTTAAGCGGTGCGCACAGGTTTGAAACGACTGACGGTTTAAAATCGTATTTTGCCGATAACGCCGACAAACTCGAGCCGTTCGGAAAAATTTTCGACGTGTCTACGGGTATGCCCGCACTTTAAAAAACGACTTTTTGCGGGGCTCTTTTATCGGGAGCCCCGCCTTTACTTAACGGAGAAATTATGTTTAAAAAGACCGTTCGGCTTTTGCCCTTGCTTATCTCGCTTGCAATGATTTTCGCGGCGTTCGCTTTTAACGGTAAAATCGTAAAAAGCGAAAATAACGAAAACTTTTTCGGCGGGTATTACGATATCATATCGGGCGAGGGCGTTATTAAGGGCGAAAAAAACTTTCCTTCCGCTTTTAAAAAGGTTACCGTATCGGGCGGAGACCTTACAGCCGCCTTGCAACTTAAAAAGTCGGGCGTTATCGTAACGGAAAATTCGGTTACGATTAAAAACGTAACGGGGCTTACGGCAGGCACGACTTATACTTTAACTTTAAGCGCGGACTCGGGCGAAATTATTTCGGATTTTTTATGCGTAACCAAACTTATAAAAACCGCGGCAGACGTAAAGGTGTTAGACGTTACCGGTGAAACTACCGAAATAGGCGGCTACTACGTTTTGGCAGGCGATATAACTCTTGCCGCTGGCGAGGAGAACGCGCACGCCGGCGTAACGAAGCAGTGGGATAATTACGCCGGTTTTAAAGGCGTTTTCGACGGCAACGGATACGGCATAACTTTTACTTGTAAAGATAAAGGCTTTTTCGGTCAGATTCTCCCCGGGGCGGTAATAAAAAATCTTGCTTTTAAAAACGTTGACTTTTACGCGGACGGTAAAGGTAACAAACCGATTTTAGCGTACGCGCCTAAACTTAACTCTAAAAACCGCGCCCGTGTAGAAAACTGTTATTTTCACACCGCAAAGGGCGGCAATTGTTGCGGAGCGTTTTTCGACAGCGGAACGAACGCCAGGTATCTCGCGGTCGAAAACGTGGTTATAGACTTTGAGGGGGCTTTCGGTAGCGGAGAATATAACGAAGCGGCGGGTTTAGGACTCGGCGCGCTCGTCGGGTGGGACAGCGACTGGGCGAAAGGCGACAGAGATTCGCTTTTTAAAAACGTGTTTTGTATAACGAGTTACCCTATGTCGCTTTATCATTACGAAAAATACAATCCGTATAACGGCAACTATAACGCCCCGCTTTACGTAAGCGAAAGCGATTATAAAAACGGCTGGATAACCGGTTATGCCGAAAACGACGGGGTTAAGCAGGACTTTTCTCACGGCGTAAAGGTATATAACGGCGTTAAAAGATATAAAAATTATTCCGCGATGAAAGCGGACGATAAAAACGATTACTCTTCTTTTAATTCCGCATGTTGGGACTTATCGCTCGGCGTGCCGTTATGGAGCGGCAGAAAATCCGAAAGCACCGGAATGTTTTTTGAAACGGAAGGCATATCTTCGGATAAAAGCATAACTCTTACTCTCGGCAAAACGCCAACGGCAAAAGCGTATTTCGGCGCGTTCGGCATAAAAATAAATTCGGAGGTTTCATACGAGTTGCTTGAAACCGGCGGAGAGATAGAGGTAGCCGCCGCGGACGGAGAATTAACGATAACCGCCGTAAAACCGGGTAAGTCTAAAATACGCGTTTATACGGAGTATAACGAAACACTTTACGAAAGAGTTATGACCGTAAAAGTCGTAGAAAACGAAAACGGGGGCGACACTAAAAACGACGAAGAAAGTAAAGGTTGCGGCTCCGTTACGGCGATATTTAACGGCTTTTTCGGCGGCGGAGCGGCAATTGCCGCGTGCTTTGCCGTAGTCAGGTTAAAACGCAGGCGCAGGGGCGAGTGCTTAAGGCGGTAATTTACGGAATATGTAATTTATACGTTTTAGCGTACGATAGTAAGAAAAAACGGGCTTGATTTTAAAGCCCGTTCGTTATATAATTAAACTATAATAATTTAAGGAAGGAAAAAACAATGGTAATTAACGGCGACCTTTGCCACGACTTTCTCGTAAAAGAGATGAAACACAAGTTATCGTTTGACGAACACAAAGATTTTGCGGAGTATAGAAAAGAACTTAAAACAAAACTTTTCGAACTGCTCGGCATAGACAAAATAGAACTTAACGCCTGCGCGGAGAATATGATTATCGAGAGCGAAGAGAAAAAGGACGGTTACAGACTTATCCGTTTCGTTTTCGAGTCGGAGAAAAACAATTTCGTGCCGTGCTACCTCGCTATTCCCGACACGGGCAAGAAAAAATACCCCGTGGCGATTACTTTGCAGGGGCATAAAAGCGGCGGTATGTACAATTCCATCGGTATAGTGAAAAACGATGACGACGAGGAATATCAGCCGCGCGGTTCGTTTGCCTTGCAGGCGGTTAAAGAGGGTTTTGCCGCGCTCGCGATAGAACTCAGGGGTATGAGCGGTGAAATGCAACCCTCTACCAAAGAGAGGATGTGGGGCGGCACCTGTTCGTTTGCTCAAATGACGGCGTTTATGCTCGGCAGAACGCTTCTCGGCGAGAGATGCTGGGACGTGTCGCACGCGATAGACCTTTTGAAAAGATTTCCCGAACTCGACGATACGGATATTACGATTACCGGCAATTCGGGCGGCGGCACCATGTCGTTTTATGCGGCGTGTTACGACGAAAGGATTAAACTTTCCGCTCCGAGTTGCGCATTCTGCCCGTACGAAGATTCGATTTTAAGAGTTTATCACTGTACCTGCAACTTTATCCCGCACGCCTACGAATGGTTTGAAATGCAAGACCTTGCCGCGCTTATCGCACCGAGAAAGCTTCTCGTAATCGCCGGTAAAGACGACAGGATATTTCCGCTGTACGGCGTAGAAAAGGGTTTTGAAACGGTTAAAAAGATTTACGAAAAGGCGGGTGCGAAAGACAACTGCCGCCTTACGGTAACGCCCAAAGCACACTACTGGTGCGAAGATATAGTCTGGCCGGCGATTAAAGATTTTCGCAAATAAAAAAGAGGAGAGTTTTATGGAAAATTTAAAGGATAATCCCGTCTACAACGAGCAACCCGACGGCGGATATACCGCCATATTCAGAAAAATCGGCGTTATCGGCGACAGCCTTGCATCGGGCGAACACGAGTCGAAAGACGAAAACGGCGTAGTAGGCTATCACGATTATTACGAATACAGTTGGGGACAGTTCCTCGCGCGTAAATGCGGCACGACCGTGGTAAATTATTCTGTCGGCGGTCTTACGGCGCAAAGATTTCATCCGCTTTCTACCGCGTGGAAAACTTTTGACCCCGAAAACGCTTGTCAGGCATACATAATCGCGCTCGGCGTGAACGATACCAAACGTTGCGAAGAGGGTTTGTTTCCTTTCGGCGATATAAGCGACGTGGACTGGGAAGACTGCGAAAAGAACAAAGACACTTTGATAGGCAATTACGTTAAAATAATTCAGCGTGCGAGAATGTGCGAGCCGAAGTGCCGCATTTTCGTGGTTACGCCGCCGCGCTCTGACGACCCGGCAAGGGACGCGCGCCACGACAGGCTTAACGAATTTTTAAGAACGCTCCCCTCTCTGTTTGAATTTTTGTACGTTATAGACCTCAATAAATACGCGCCCGTTTACGATAAAAAATTCAGAGAGTTTTATCATCTCGGCGGGCATTTAAGCGCGATAGGCTATAAGTATACGGCGGATATAATCGCAAATTATATCGATTATATTATTAAACACAACGTAGACGACTTTAAACAAGTCGGGTTTATCGGCAAAAAGTTCCACAGAGTAGATACAAAGTGGTAAAATTATGACTGAGCTGAATCTTGATAAATATAATATAATAGATTTCCACACGCACCCGTTTAAAACGGACGAAACCAACATTTGCTCGCATATACCTTACTGCCATATGTCTATGGAAAACACCGTAAGGGATTTAAAAAGCATGGGTGTCAAAAAGATATGCGGGTCGGTGATAAAAGGTTTTGAACGCTCCAAAGGCGAGCCCACGTGGGACGATATGAAGGCTCTTAACGACGAGGCTTTATTTCTCCGCGATTATTATAAAGGGTACTACGTGCCGGGCTTTCACGTTCATCCGTTTTTCGTTAAAGAGTCGATTGCGGAAATAGAACGCATGCACAAACTCGGCGTAAATCTTATAGGCGAACTCGTGCATTACATGCACGGCTGGTCCGACTACTCTGATAAAAGGTTGTGGGAGATACTCGAAGCGGCGGAACATTATAAAATGATTTTAAGTTTTCATGCGGATTCCGGCGCGAACGAAACCTTGGCAAATCAGATGGACGAGATGGTCAAGCGCTTTCAGAATCTCGTAATCGTAGGGGCGCACCCTTGCGACCGCAAAACGTTTGAACATCATTTGAAGAGGTTCGACTTTAACTCCAACTACATGGTAGACGTATCGGGCGGCGGCATATTCCGCCACGGACTGTTGCGCCACCTTATAGACTATTGCGGAAAAGAAAAAGTTTTGTACGGTTCCGATTATCCTACGTGCAACCCCGCAATGTTTATCGGCGGCGTCGCGCTTGACTTTTTGATAACCGAAGAAGAGAAAGAATACGTATTTCATAAAAACGCCGAAAGAATTCTCGGCATAAAAGCGTAAGCGCAAATATCAAACGAAAAAAGCGACCGTTTATCGGTCGTTTTTTTGCGTTTTATTATCTCGATTTTCTGTATTGCAGAGGAGAAAGTCCCACTTCTTTTTTGAAAATCAGCCCGAAGTAGTTCGGCGACGAAAATCCGCAGGAGGTCGAAATTTCATCTATCGTAAGCCCCGTGTCGCGTAAAAGAGATTTGGCTTTATTCAGGCGCAGTTCCGAAACGTATTCTATAATAGAACAACGCATAACGTCGCGAAATTTTTTGCAAAGAGAAGTTCTCGATAAGTAAAATTCCGTGCAAAGTTCGTCTAAAGTGATTTGCTCGCAAAAATGGGTGTTTATATAATAAATAATTTTAAGTATATCCGAAGAAACCTCGCTCGGGGTAAACGCCGCGGAAGCCGCGCTGACAGAAGCGTTGTCCTGTAAAGACAAAAAAAGCAGTACGGTTTTAAGTATAGAGCAAAGCCCGTCCGTTTTATCGGGAAGGCTGCGGTTTTGCAAACGCGTCGCCTCCGATAAAAGTCTTACTATAACGTCGAGATATTTGCCGGTTATTTTAATGGCTGTCTTTTCGGAAATTTTGGTTAAAAAATCTATTTGGGTTTTGGTCAGGAGAGAAGCCGAAACGTTGGCGTTTATGCGTCTGTACGCGCCGCCTTCCGTTTTGTGCATCGAAAAGGGCGGTACGACCACGAGCGTATTGTCGTCTACCCGAAACATTTTGTTGCCTATAAAAAAGTCGCGCTGACCTTCGAGCAGAAAATACAGTTCGTAAAAATCGTGGCTGTGCGGCGCGCCCATAACCATGTGGGTGCCGTTCACCGCCTCTTCGAATTCTATATATTTCATAACTTACTCCGTACGAAATATGTAATTTTGCCTTAATTATATACTTTTATGTATTGAAATGCAAGCAAAATTGTCGTATAATATAAGAAAAAAAGAAAAGGAGATTTTTTATGGTAAAAGTAGTTCAATTCGGCGAAGGCAACTTTTTAAGGACTTTCGTCGACCTTTATTTCGACACGCTTAACAAAGAGGGCGGCGACTATAAGGTAAATATCGTTAAGCCGATAACTTTCGGCAGTCTTGAAAATTTCAAAAAGCAAAACAACAAATATCACGTAGTTCTTCGCGGCGCGCGCGGCGACAAACCCGTTGAAGAGGTTTACAAGGTAGACGTTCTCGAAAACGTTATTTCGCCTTTCGACGATATGGAGGGCTATCTTGCGCTCGCTCGCGAAAAAGACCTTAAACTTATCGTTTCCAACACGACCGAAGCGGGTATTTGCTTTAACGGCGCAGACGATTTTAACGGGTTCGAGCATATTACGTACCCCGCAAAACTTACCAAGTTTTTATACGAGCGTTACAACGCGGGACTGCCCGGCGTATATATGATGCCGGTAGAACTTATCGACAACAATGCGGACGAACTTTATAAATGCGTAAACGCGTATATAGAACTCTGGAAACTGCCCGAGGGTTTTAAAAAGTGGAACGACGAAGAGAACTTTTACTGCAACACTCTCGTAGACCGCATCGTTTCGGGCTATCCGAGAACGCCCGACCTTAAAGCGCACCTTACCGAACTTATCGGCGAAGAGGATAACCTCGTTTCCGTAGGCGAACCTTTCGGTCTTTGGGCGGTAGAGAAAAAGGGCGATATAGCAAAGTACGTTAAAGAGGGCGTACATAATATAGAAGTGGTTTTGACGGACAACATAAAATACTATAAAAAGAGAAAAGTGCGCGTATTAAACGGCAGCCACACCAACCTCGTTCCCGCAGGACTCTGGCTCGGTAAGGAAACCGTTTACGACTGCATGACCGACAAAGTGCTCGACAAATTTTTAGAGGATACTTTGAACGAAGAAATAGTTCCTTTCGTATCGAGCGACGTTGCGGCGACCAAGGTATTTGCCGAAAGCATTAAAGAAAGGTTTATGAACCCCTATCTTAATCACCTTTTAACCAGCATTTCGCTTAACAGCATTTCTAAATGGAAAGCGAGAGATTTGCCGAGTTTTAAGGACTACTATGCGGCGCACGGCAAAATCCCCGCAAACCTTACGATAGGCTTCTCTTACCTTATGGCGATTTATAAAAGCGTTACGCGCGGCGACGACGGTCTTTACTACGTTAAACTGCCTACCCGCACGATAGAACTTAAAGACGATAAACCTTACCTCGATTTCTTTGCGGACGGCGGCTGCGTTATAGACTTTATGAAAAACAAAGAAGTTTGGGGCGAAGACCTTACCGAATACGAGGGTTTTGCGGACGCGGTAAAGAAAAACGTTAAGGCTTTAAGAAACGGCGAAAAGGTTTTATGAACAAAACTGTAATAATCAACGAAAAGGATAACGTGGGCGTAACTCTTACCGGCGAGGGAAATATTCCCGCGGGGCATAAGTTCGCGCTTAAAGACATTAAAAAGGGCGACTACGTTATAAAATACGGCGAAATAATCGGCAGAGCCAAAGAGGATATAAAAAAAGGCGAATGGGTGCACACCCATAACGTTAAATCTCATCTCGACGAAAAGCCCGAGGCATACGCATACGACTTCCGCGCGGAAAAACCGGCGGCAAAAAGCGGCGTTTTTAACGGCTATAAACGTAAAAACGGCAGGGCGGGCATAAGAAACGAAATATACATTATACCGACCGTCGGTTGCGTAAATAACGTTTGCATGAGAATGGAACGCCTTGCGCAAAAGTACGTTAAAGGCTCGATAGACGGCATATTCGCGCTTACGCATCAGTTCGGTTGTTCGCAACTCGGCGAGGATAACGTTAATATTAAAAAACTTTTATGTTCCGTCGCTCTTAACCCCAACGCGACTTTCGTGTTGTTCGTAGGGCTCGGTTGCGAAAACAACGGACTTGACGGCATAAAAGAATACCTTAAACCTTTCGGCAGAGATAATATAGAGTTTTTCAATTGTCAGGACGTGGAGGACGAACTCTCTTACGGACTTAAAATAATCGAAGATTTCAGCGAAAAAGCCAAAGATTTAAAGCGTGAAGAAGTTTCTCTTTCCGAACTCTGCATAGGCTTAAAGTGCGGCGGCAGCGACGGATACTCCGGGCTTACCGCAAATCCGCTCGTCGGCAAAATCAGCGACAGGCTCGTTTCTTACGGCGGCAGCGCGGTGCTTACCGAAGTGCCGGAAATGTTCGGCGCGGAACAACTTCTTATGAACAAGTGTAAAAACGAGCAGGTGTTTGCCGAATACAAAAAGATGATAGAGGACTTTAAGAACTATTATACGAGCCAAGGTTTCCCCGTGTACGAAAATCCCAGCCCCGGCAACAAAAAAGGCGGCATAACCACGCTTGAAGAGAAATCTCTCGGTTGCGTTGAAAAGGCCGGCTCTACCGAAATAGTGGACGTACTTAAGTACGGCGACGTGGTTAAAGAAAAAGGCGTATCCGCGCTCAACGCGCCGGGCAACGACCTTATCGCTTCCACCGCGCTCGCGGCGGCGGGTTGTCAGGTCGTGTTGTTTACCACCGGCAGAGGCACTCCGTTTTCTACTTTCGTACCCACGATGAAGATATCGTCTAATACCCGCCTTGCGGAGTTTAAAAACGACTGGATAGACTTTAACGCGTTCGGTATGGACGAGGACGGGCTTTGGGACTTGCTCGTTAAAACCGTAAACGGCGAATACAAAGTAAAAAGCGAGGACGTGCGCGAAATCGCTTTCTACAAAACGGGCGTTACTCTTTGATAAAAACTTTCCGCGCAGCGGTAAAAACCCTTGTGCGGCGGGTTAGAGCGGTGTTATACTTTCGGTATGGACAATAACAATAATATCGACCTTAAAAAAAGCAAAAGATTGCGCGCGGTGCGGTTTTCGTGTATGACGGTGCTTGCGGCTGTCGTATCGTCGCTTGCGCTGCACGTTTTCGTTTATCCCGCGGCTTTCGTTCCGTTGGGACTCGAAGCGGTGGTTACTATGCTTTACGCATTGTTTCCCTCGATAAACGCCGGCTACTTTAACTTGCTGTTAAACGTACCGCTCGTTATCTACGCTTTTTTCAAACTGCCTAAAAGGTACGTTGCGTATACGCTTGCGTTTACTCTTTTGTCGTCGCTGTTTCTCATATTGTGGGAAAAAGTCGGACTGCCCGAATACGAAATACCGCTTTTTACGGCGGAAGGGGCTGTTGAACCGATTACGGACGCGGGCAGGAGACTTATCGCGGCGATATTTGCCGGGATAATGCTCGGCGTAAGAACGGGTTTAATGCTTAAAATGGGCGCTTCTACCGGCGGCGTGGACATAATCGCCGCGGTCGTGCAGAAGAAAATGCCGCACATCGATATAGAACGCATTATAACGTTTATGTGCTTGTTTCTTATCGCCGCTTCTTATTTCGTCTATCGCGATTTCGAATGTATTTTGCTCGGTATTTTGCAAATGTACATTTCCGAGCGCGCAACGGCGTTTTTGATGAGAAGTTCGAGAAGAGCGGTAAAGGTTGAAATAGTTACCAAACATCCCGAAGCCATACGCGACGATATAGTAAACAATTTAAGGCACAGCGCAACGATAACCGAAAGCAAAGGTATGTACTCCGGCGAAAACAACGCCGTAGTGTTTACCGTGCTTAACCTTTATCAGATGGCTGGCCTCGTAAACGTGATAAAAAAATATCCCGATACTTTCGTGTTTTATTCGGAAGTGCAGGGCGTTTACGGCAATTTCAGAAGATACAAAGACCAAATAGTAAAATAATAAATATAAAGGAGAAAAGTTTATGACTTATCTTAAAGATAATTTTTTGCTTAAAAACAAAACGGCTGAAAAACTTTATTTCGACTACGCGAAAGATATGCCGATATTCGACTATCACTGCCATTTGCCCGAAAAACAGATTCTCGAAAACAAACCTTTTAACGATATTTTCGAAATATGGCTTAAAGGCGACCATTATAAATGGCGTTTGATGCGCAACTACGGCGTAAACGAAGAATACATTACGGGCGACAAAAGCAATAAAGAAAAGTTTTTGACCTATTGCAAAGTGCTCGGCACGGCGTTCGGCAATCCGCTTTATCACTGGTCGCAGGTAGAACTCAAAGAGTTTTTCAATTGCGAAATAGAAATAAACGAAGAAAACGCCGAAACCATATGGAACTGGTGTAACGAATACATAAGACTTAACAACGTTACGCCCCAAAGCCTTATAGAAAAATCCAACGTAAAATTTATTTTTACCACTAACGAAATATTCGACGATTTAACCACGTTTGCCAAAATACGCAAAAAAGATTATAAGTTTAAGGTTATACCCGCGTTCCGCGCGGATAAAATCATGAACGTAGAGGCGAAAGGTTATTACGGATTTATCGAAAAACTCGCTTCGCTTACCGGCGCGATAGAAGACCTTGACGATCTTGAAAGCGCGATAGAAAAACGCCTTCGCGATTTTATAAAAGAGGGAACCTGCGCAAGCGATATCGCGCTTCAGAGCGCGTACCCCGTGGCAGACAGAGCCGCCGCTAACGAAGTGTTTAAGTGCGCGCGCAGCGGCAAAGCCGTATCGGAGGCAGAGTCTGAAACGTTTAAGGGGTACTTTACCTATTTCCTTATGAAACTTTACGCAAAGTACGACATAAGGACGGAAATACACGTCGGCGCAATGAGAAACAACAACTCCGTTATGCTTGAAAAACTCGGACTCGATACGGGTTACGACAGCATTGCGGAAGACGACGGCATAAAGTATCTTTCGCGCCTGTTCGACAGACTGAATAACGAAAACGCTTTGCCGAAAACGATATTGTTTAACTTAAATCCCAAAATGAATACCGAAATAATGACGCTTATAGGTTGCTTTCAGAGCGACGAGGCGCGCGGTAAAATACAGTACGGACCCGCTTGGTGGTTCCTCGATAACAAGGTCGGTATGGAAAAACATCTCGAAGACCTTACCGCGACGGGGCATATAGGCGCGTTCGTCGGTATGCTTACGGACAGCCGTTCGCTTCTTTCTTATCCGAGACACCACTATTTCAGAAGAATACTTTGCAACTATCTCGGTACGCTTATCGAGAACGGGGAAATGACTAACGACCTCGAACTCGTAGGCAAGGTTGTAAAAGACGTATCTTATAACAACGCCGTCAACTATTTCGGCGTAAAATAAATAACTAAAAGCGGCTAAATCCGCAAAAAAAACAAGACGCTATTATAATTTAATAAAAGTTTTTGAATAGGCTATTAAGAGAGAAAGGCGTGAAAAGACGATAAGTTGATTCGCGTCTTTTCTTTTGACTAAATTAACGATGTAAATACCACTTCAAAGATAAAAAAAATACGATATATAAGCAAATTGTAGAGAAAAAATTGAAACTCCGATTTTTGTCTAATATATGCAAAAAAAACAAGTTTCACTTAATCGGTTATATATGATTGACAAAAACTGTAATTGCACAATATTTCAAAGCACTCAACTCCCAACTTTGTTCATATAACGTAAAAGGCGTTGTTTTGGTTGAAACAAGTGAAAATAGTTATTGTATAATCAAATATCGCAAATTTCCGGATTTACAGATTGCCGCGCGCTATGCCGGTTTCTTTTTAAAAATTCTCACCGCAAGCACCGTCATATCGTCCTCCCGCTTACCGTCGGTAAGAGAAAGGGCGCGTTTCATAACGTCGTCCGCAAGCGTTTGCGGGTTGAGAGCGGGCAACGTGCGTAAAAATTCCGCAAGGTCGGTAGGAGAACCGAAAGCGTCCGCAATGCCGTCGGTTACGAGTATAACCATATCGCCCGCGGCGAGTTTGGCGGTCGCGACGGAGGGTTTGAGTTCGTCTAATATACCGAGCGGGAGAGAATTGCTTTCTACTATGCGAATACCGTTTTCGCCGACGATAAAGCCGTACGGCGCGCCGTATTTTATAAAATCGGCGGTACAGTTTTTAAGGTCTATAACGGAAACGTCAAGCGCGGTAAAAGTTTCTTCCGCGGTGATCGCCAAAAGTTTTGCGACCGTGCCGAGTATGAGTTCGCTTTTCATGCCCGCTTTATAAAAACTTTCTATCAGCGACAGCGTTACCGAAGAAACGCGGTTAGCCTGTTCGCCGCTGCCCATTCCGTCGGACAACGCGACCAAAAATCTGTCGTCCGATATGCGCGTTACCGAGTGTGTGTCTCCGCTTTTTTCCGACCCGTCTTTTTTTGCCGCAGCCAGTCCGAAAAACGCGTCGTACGGGGCTGCTATCCGGAAAGATAAATAACATTTTTCTTCCGTTACGTTCGATTTTTCGGTCAAAGCCATTCTCGTGCCGACCGTTTTTTCTACCGCGGTTATCAGTTTGCCGAGTTCTATCTCTTTAACGGAAAGTATCATTCCTATACACAGGCGGCTGTCCTCTCCGTAAATCAAAAGTTCGTGCACGGGGTAACCTGCTTTTAACAGCGCGGCGGAAAGTTTGCGCTCTAAATCGCTTCTGTATTTAAGCAACGTTCCCGATTCCAGCGCGAGTTTTTTGAGTATTTCCGAAACGTTTTTCGCTTCGTCCGCGATAAGTTTTCTGCCCGTGCATACGTTGGCGTTGTTTATGGCTTCTCCGCGGTAATCTGATAGCAGTTTGTTAAGTCCGTATAAAAGATTGTTTGGTCTTACGCAAGAAACCGAAAGTTCTTTCGGTAGGTCTATAAGCGAAAGTTTTCCTTTGGCAAAGCCTATACCCGTAAGCACGTTAAGACTTTCGGCGATTTTATTTTCGTTTTCTTTGCACTTATAATAGTTGTCGCAATTTTTGCAAACCGCGTTCATTATTTCTCTTACTATACATATTCTCGCCTTATCTTCGGTCATGGCGGTCTTTTTAAATGCCGAAAGCGCGTCTGACATTTCGGTAAACACGCCCGAAAGTTCGTATAATCTGTTGGATAAAAAAGTACGGTTGCGATTTATGCTCACGCGGGAGAGTTGTTTTTCTCTGAAAACGCAAAGCCGCTCTTTAAGATTTTTAAGCAAGAAAGACGGCGTAACGCAAAAAATCGCCGCGCCGATAAAGCACGATATAAAGTCCGTTAAGGCGTACGCGCCGTATACGCCGAAAAACCTTTCCGCAAGATAGTCTGCGGCAAGCACCGTCGCGGCGGAAAGATACCGTGAAAACCGCGTAACGCTTTCCGCAAACACTCCCATGCAAAGGTAAACGGAAGCGTAAGACACGTTGCCGTAATAAACCGAAAAACTTATTCCGCACACGGCGGCGAACACCGTGCACACGCCTTGCCTGTACAAGTATGCCGAAAGAAGAATCAAAAGAACGCAAACGCTTTTCCATACGAACGGCGAAAGCGCGTTGCATACGCCCGTACCTATAACGGTAAAAAGGACTGCCGCCGTAGCGTATTCGTCAAAGCACGGCTTAAATTTAAGACCCTTTTCGTTAACGCCTTTAATCGCTACGTATGCAACGAGCGTTAAAAGTACCGTTATCGCCGCTACGGTAACGCGTTTTTCTATAGGAACATAGTTTATCGTGTCGCCCAGAAAACAAAAAACCGCCGCCGCGACGGTCGCAAACAAAACTATTTCGTACCGCGGCTTTACGCCTAATTTTTTATATACGAAAGAAACCGCGATAAAAAACGCCGAAACTATCCCCGCGTACGCCAAAAGTCCGGTGCATTTAAAAACGAGAAAGGATAAAATCCATATCGCCGAAGAAAAAAACGCCGAATAGCCGAACGCTATCGAAGCGGCGTAAATAGCCGCAGAGTACGGCATAACCGTTTTTTCGAGTTTATTAGTCGCCGCAAACGCCGCAAAAAGCAGAACGTATTTAATTGCGGTGACGTAATCGGGCGAAAATTTTTTAACGCGCATAAAATCTCCTTTTCGTATTCGCGTAAGGGCTATTGTAAGATAAAACCGCGTGCGTATTTTGTCGTGTTTACTGTTTTTAGGTCGAATTACGGTTTAAACCGCAAGCAGAAAAATTTTTTTATTTTACGGTCTTATTTATGACAAACGCCGATAAAATATAGTAAAATAAAAAGGCGGTAAAATTTTATGCTTAAATTAGGCGTTGTAGGGTACGGCAATCTCGGAAAAGGCGTAACGCTTGCAGGTTTAGCCGCGAAAGACGCGGAAATTAAAGGCGTTTTTACCAAACGAGAACCATCTTCTCTCGTCCTCCCTTGCGGCGTTAAAGCGTACCGTAGGGAAGAACTGAAAAATTTTATCGGAGAATTAGACGCGCTTATTCTTTGCGGCGGCAGTGCGATGGATTTAACGCACGACGCTTACGAATATCTCGAACATTTCGTTACGGTGGATTCTTTCGACACGCACGCGGTAATACGCGAACACGTTGAAAAAGCCGATAAAACAGCGAAAAAATACGGAACGCTTGCAGTCGTTTCCGCCGGGTGGGACCCCGGGCTGTTCTCTCTTTCCCGCGCGGTTTTCGCGGCGGTTCTTCCCGAAGGCGAAACTTTAACGTTTTGGGGCAGGGGCGTTTCGCAAGGTCACAGCGACGCTCTCCGCAAAATAGACGGGGTGCTTAACGCCGTACAGTATACCGTGCCGGACGTGTACGCGCTTTCCTCCGCCCGCAGCGGGGTAAACCCCGGCGTTCCGGTTGAAAAACTTCATTCCCGCGAGTGTTACGTGGCGTTAAAACCGCACGCGGACGAAGTTAAGGTCGAAAAGGAAATAAAAGATTTTCCGCACTATTTCCGCGGGGCAAACGTTAAGGTTCATTTTACCGGCGAACAAGAAATAGCGGAGCGGCAAAAAGATTTATCTCATTCCGGCGAAGTTATAAGAAACGGCTTTGCCTCGGGGGAGAGGGTTTACTTATCGGTTAAACTTAAAACCGCTTCTAACCCGTATCTTACCGGCGGAATACTCGTGGCGTATGCAAGGGCGGCGGCGCGGCTGAAAAAAGAGGGTAAAACGGGCGCGTTTACCGTGCTCGATATACCCGTTTCTTACCTTTTACCGGAAGAAAACGGTCGCGGGTACGAATTTATATAATATAAATAATATAAGGTGATTTTATATGGCAAAAAGCAAACGAAAGAAAAAGCAAAATTCGCGTGCGGCTAAAGTAATAGTCGTAATAGTTTTAGTCGTTATTATAGCGTTAATCGCTACGGGCGCGTACCTTTACGCATTTAAACGCGACGTTTTTTATGACGTTTTGTCGCGTATAGAACGCATTTTCGGCGCGGACTCCGATACTTCCGGCGGCAACACGGGCGGCGGTAAAGAAAACGTTATCGTAAACGGAGAACTTTCGATACACTTTTTAGAGCCCGGTAACGCCAACGCGGGCGATTGCGTATACATAAAAGCCGGCGAAACGGATATTTTAGTGGACGCGGGCAGTAGAAAAAGCAGCGTTTCCACGATAAAAAAGTATCTCGAGGATTACGTTAAGGACGGGGTTTTAGAGTACGTTATAGCGACCCACGCGGATACCGACCACATTGCGGGGTTTGCCGCTTCGGACGGAATTTTTTCTCTGTACGAATGTAAAACGATTATTGATTTTGCGAGAACCAACAAAACGACGGATATTTATAACGAATACGTATTAAATCGGCAGGCGGAAGAAACCGCCGGCGCAAAGCATTATACCGCGCTCGACTGCGTTAAAGAAACAAACGGCGCAAAAAAGACGTACGATATTACCGCAGAGATAAGCATAACTTTTTTATATCAGGAGTTTTACGAGAAAAATTCTGCGGACGAAAACAACTATTCGGTATGTTTTATGTTAAAGCACGGAGAAAGAAACTTTTTGTTTACCGGCGACCTTGAAGAGGCGGGCGAAAAATCACTCGTTAAAAGCAACGATTTGCCTGAGGTAGAACTGTTTAAAGCCGGGCATCACGGTTCTAAAACCTCGTCTAACGACGTGCTTTTAAGCGTTATAAAGCCTAAAATCGTATGCGTATGTTGTTGCGCTGGCAGCGTAGAGTATACCCAGAATTTAGAAAACACTTTCCCCACGCAGGCGTTTATAGACAGGGTGGCAAAATATACCGACAGGGTATACGTTACCACGGTAATGCCGCGTCTTGAAAAAAACAATAAAGACAGATACGTAAATACCGAGTACGAATTGTTGAACGGAAACATCGCGGTCGTTTCGGATAAAGACGGGGTTACGGTAAAATGCTCTCATAGCGATACCCTTCTTAAAGACACCGACTGGTTCAAAAACAACAGGACTTGTCCCGATGCGTGGAAAACTGCGGCGTAACAAACGGACGGATATAATATATAAATTACGATTTTAAACGCGGGGCAAAACCCGCGTTTTGATTTTTGCGCGTTAATTCGCATAATTTCCGCTAAATAAAACACACTTAAAGTAACGGAGGAAATTTTATGCAGGATACGGGCATCGTAAGAAGAATAGACGATTTGGGCAGGGTGGTAATACCTAAAGAGATAAGGAGAACGCTTAAAATTCGCGAAGGCGACCCCTTGGAGATTTATACCAACAAAGAGGAACTTATACTTAAAAAATATTCGCCGGTCGCGTCTATAGGCGGCGGCGCGAAAGCGGTGGCGGACGAACTCGCCGTCGTAACCGAAAAAACGTGCGTTATAACCGATTGCGACGCGGTGATATGCGTTTCCGGCGGAAAAATGAAAGATTATATCGGCAAAAATCTTTCCGAAAAATTCACCGAGGCGGTACGCGGTAAAAAAAGTCTGCTTGTAAGCCGCGCGGACGGCGGAACGGTAATCCCGCTCGTGCACGGCGACGACCTTTCGGCGGAAAATCAGATAATAGTACCCGTAACCGCCGACGGCGATTGTTACGGCGCGGTCATGCTGTTCGATAAAGATAAAACCGCAAGGTTTTCTTCTCACGAAGTAAAACTCGCCATGCTCGGCGCGGGCATACTCGCGGCGGGTTGCAAAGAATAACCCGAAACGTGTCTAAGGCGCGCCGAATATTTTTTCGGCGCGCCTTTCGGTTTTAGTTACATATGCAGGACGCTAAAAAGAAAATGGCAAAAGGCGCGTTAGTGCTTGCCGCCGGCACGTTTATAGCAAAAGTCATAGGCGCGGTTTATCGCATTCCGCTGACTTACGTTTTAAAAAGCGAAGGATTAGGGCTTTACCAGATGGTTTTTCCGGTATACGCCGCGCTTTTAGACTTATCCGGACTTGCCGTGCCGGGCGCGCTTAGCAAACTCGTTTCGGAAGGCGGCGGCAAAAATTCCGCTCGCGGCTTCGGCGAAAAATTTTTATCCGTAAGTCTTAAAATATTCGTGGCGGCGGGACTTTTTTTCACTCTTGTCATGGCAGTTTTCGCAGTGCCGTTTTCAAAAGCGCAGGGTAGCGGACAAGCCGCCGCGGCTTACGTTTTTCTGTCGCCTTCCGTCGTGCTCGTCAGCGCGATTTCGTGTTACAGAGGGTATTTTCAGGGAGCGATGAATATGTCGCCTACGGCGATTTCGCAAATAATCGAACAGGCGGTAAAACTCGTGTTCGGGTTTGCCCTTGCGTTCGCGCTCAGACCTAACGTTCCGCTTGCGGTAGCGGGGGCGACATTCGGCGTAACTCTGTCAGAACTTGCCGCGCTCTTGTTTTTGCGTGCGCGTTATAAAAAAGTCTGCGGGGAAGATTATCGTTTTCCGCTTACGTTAAAATCGGATAAAAACGAATTTAACGCCCGCGCGAAAAAGCTTATAAAAGTCGCGTTGCCGGTTACGTTCATCGGCATGGTGTTGCCGCTTTCGCAAATCGCGGACAGTTTTATAATAATAAACTCCGTTAAAAAGTATTCGGAAAACGCCACTTCTCTTTACGGCATTTTAACGGGTGCGGCGGCTTCGGTTATAGGCGTGCCCGTGGCGGTGTGTTACGGGTTTTCCGCAGTGGCGATTCCTGCGGTTTCGGGTGCGAAAAGTCAAGCCGAAAAACATAAAAACGCGCAAAGGTCGCTGCTTTTTACTTTCGCTTTTTCCGTTTTGTTTGCCGCCGGCGTTTATATTTTTGCGGAAACGGCGGTTAATATTTTGTTCCGTTCGCTGAGTCCCGATGAGAAGACGGTTGCCGTAAACCTTTTAAGGCTTTTATCGCCGGAGGTTGTGTTTTTATCGCTTTTGCAGACCGAAAACGCCGCCCTTATCGGTATGGGCAGGCTTAAAACGCCGGTAATTACCATGAGCGCGGGCGTTGCCGTTAAAATCGTGCTCGAAAGTTATTTATGTAAAAACCCCGCGGTAAATATTTACGGCGGCGGCGCGGCTTTAATCGCTTGCTATTTTTCGGTTTGTTTGTTAAACTTAATAGCGTTAACTTGCGAAGGAAAAGAATATGCAAACCAAAACCTTGCGATTAAAAGACCTTACGGTCAGAAATAACGTTTTCATTGCGCCGATGGCGGGTTTTACCGACTACGCTTTTCGGCGTTTTATGATAGAGTTCGGCGCGGGGCTTACGTTTACCGAACTTACCAGCGCGAAAGGCATAGTATACGGCAGCAAGGGCAACGAGGCTCTTTTATATACGGGCGATAACGGCGACGAGGCGTTTACCGCCGCGCAGATTTTCGGTTCAGACCCGTACTATATGAGAAAAGCGTGCGAGTCTGAAGAACTCGAAAAATTTAAAATCGTCGATATAAACATGGGTTGTCCCGTACCTAAAGTGTATAAAAACGGAGAGGGGTGCGCCCTTTTAAATAATATAACTCTTGCCGAAAGCGTGGTAAAAGAGTGCGTTAAAAGCGGTAAAATCATAACCGTTAAAATTCGTACGGGAATGAGACGCGGCGACGACTTTGCCGCAGAATTCGCACGTATGGCGGAAAGTTCCGGCGCAAGTCTCGTAACCGTGCACGGCAGAGTGAGAGAAAGTTATTATTCGGGCGAACCCGATTATAACGCGATAGCCCGTGCGAAAGCGGCGGTTACCATACCGTTAATAGCAAACGGCGGCATATTTACCGAAGAGGACGCGCGCTTAATGATAGACAGAACGGGCTCGGACGGAGTAATGCTTGCGCGCGGCGCGGTAAACGATCCGTTTTTGGTCGCAAAACTTACCGGCACGCCTATAAACTTAACGCTTAAGGAATTTATAATAGAGCACGTTAAACTGCGCGAGAGTACGGTAGGCGGTCGCCGCGCGGCGGTAGAATTCCGTAAATACGTGCCGTGTTATTTTAAAGGTTACCCTAACGCGAAAGAACTTAAAACCGCGCTGCTGAAAGCCGAAAGTTCCGACGAAATAATAAAACTTATCGAAGAAAATCTGTAAAGCGGGATAAAAGTTTTTATTGCTTTAACAAAAGCGCGACCGCGTAAATACTATGATAGTAAGCGTTTGCGGGGGTGGCGTATGCGGGTTTGTATGGTTACGGCGGGTTCTATTAACGGCGTGTGGCACGAAAAACTTGCCGCGCTTACCGGGCGCGACGTAGTGGTTTTCGGCTTTAACGGTTTAGGACTCGTAAGTTACAAAAAAGAACTCGCGGGAGAAACGGAATATTTTCAGGACGTGGCAAAACTGTCCGGCGGACTCGGCTCGGTAGTTATTTCCGGTTGCGATACCGATACTTACGGCGTGTTCAGGCATTCCGCGGTGATAGCGGACCGCGGCAAAATTCTCGGCGTTTCGGATATGGCCCGGTCTATCGACGACAGCGAATTCGTTTCCGGCGGGAGCCTCCGCGTATACGACACTTCGGCGGGGCGCATAGGCGTTCTGGTGGAGGGAGACCTTTTGTTTTCGGAGTCCGCAAGAGTGCTTGCCCTTTGCGACGCGGAACTTATAGTTTGCGTTATGAAAAAAGTTACCGGTGCCGCGCCGCAACTGATGTTACGCGCGGGCGCGTTTTCAAACGGAGTCGCAATGCTTTTGGTAGGTAAAAATTACGCGGCGGTATCCGATATCCGCGGCAAAATCGCTACGGCGGGTAGTGCGGACGTGATAAGCGCGGAAGTTAAGATAGAAAAAGATTACAGACTTATAAGCGAAAGGCGGCGGGGGCTTACCCGCGGCTGATACAAAGGAGAAAATATTATGGCGTTTACTATAGTGCTCGTCGAACCGGAGATTCCGCAAAACGCGGGCAACATTGCAAGAACGTGCGCCGTTACCGGCAGCAAACTGATTTTCGTACGGCCGCTCGGCTTCGAAATAACGGACAAGCATTTAAAAAGGGCGGGGCTCGATTACTGGAAGTACCTTGATATAAGTTATTACGACAGTATAAAAGAGGTTATGGACAAGTTTTACACGGGCGACAATTTTTGGTTTTTTTCGACCAAATCAAAAATAATACATTCGGAAGCGAAGTTTAAAGACGGAGATTTTTTGGTTTTCGGCAAAGAAACCAAAGGTCTGCCCGAAGATTTACTTAAAGAGCATTACGACGAGTGTGTGAGGATACCGATGATGGGCAATTTAAGGTCGCTTAATCTTTCTAATTCCGTGTGTACGGGCGTTTACGAGGCGTTAAGACAACTCGGATACCCCGGGTTTAAAACCGAAGGCGAGATACCCGAAAATTAAAAACCGCTATAAATCGTTTGACTTACGCCGCTTGCGTATTGTATCATTTAGTAGTCGATTTTAGCAGTTTTGCGTTTAATTCAGCAAAGCACCGCGTCCGTTTTTCGGGCGTACACGAGAGAAGACAAACCAAAGGAAACATATGAGTAGCAGTATACCGGAAAATATCTTTTTTATGTTAGGCGGCATAGCGGTCATGATGTTCGGCATGAAGGTTATGGGGTCAAGCCTCGAACAACTTGCCGGCAACAACATGAAAAAGATGCTCGGCAAAATGACGAATAACCGCTTTGCGGGGGTCGGGATAGGCGCGGCGGTTACCGCGATTATCAACAGTTCTACGGCGACGACCGTTATGCTTGTCGGTTTCGTTAACGTCGGACTTATGAACCTTACCCAGGCGACTTCGGTTATAATGGGGGCGAACATCGGTACTACCGTTACCGCACAGATACTTTCTCTTTCGGGTTCTTCCGAGATAAACGTAGCGGCGTACGCCGCGCTTATCGCCGCGGTGGGTATGGCTTTATCGATGGCGGTTAAAAACGAAAAGGTAAAGCGCGTTGCAAACATAATGCTCGGCGTGGGACTTATTTTTATAGGTCTTAAAGTAATGAGCGTTTCGGTAGACGGCATTATATACGAAAACGGCACTCTTACACCTTTTTTTGATAATATTTTCAAAGGCAATCATTTTCCTCTTTTACTTATTCTGATCGGTATAGTTTTAACGGCTCTCGTTCACAGTTCGGCGGCTATAACCGGTATTTTAATAGCCTTAGGCCCCGCGATAACTTTCTCAAACGCGGTTTTCATTATCTTAGGTTCCAACATCGGAACGTGCGTAACTTCTATTATTTCCAGTATAGGCACAACCACCAACGCAAAGCGTACGGCTATAATTCACTTGCTTTTTAACGCCATAGGGTGCGTTATCTGTATCGCGCCGGTATGGATTTGGAATTCTCAAATCGCCGATTTTATGCAAACGATAAGCGGAAGTATGGAAAGACAGATAGCGAATTTTCATACGTTGTTCAATATCGGCACCACGATCGTACTTTTACCTTTCACCAAAATTTTGGTTAAAATAGCGGAAAAAATAATACCCGATAAAAAAGGCATCAGAGAGGACAAATGTTTTCTTGCGTTTATCGACGACAGACTTTTAGAAACTCCGCCTATCGCCGCAGGCAACACTAAAAAAGAAATTGTAAGAATGGCAGGCATCGCGAAAGACAATATCAACATCGCGATGAATATGATGCTTAACGACCGTATCGACGAAAAGACTCTTTTTACCGAAAACGAGGACGCGCTTAATTACCTTAACCGAAACGTTACCGCATTTTTGACGAAATTGATGGGTAAAGAACTTACCGGTCTCGATGAAAAGAAAATCGGTTCGTACTATCACGTAGTTTCCGATATGGAAAGGGTCGGCGATTACGCCGAAAATATAGTCGAGTATACTATGCGCCTTCGCGACGAAGGGCTTGAGATGTCTGCCGAAGCGAAAGCCGAACTCGAAAAAGTTACGCAAACGATAAATAAACTTTTCGACGCGTCTGTAGAGGCTTTCGACAAAAGAGACACTTCTATTCTCGTCGTCGTAGACGAACTCGAAGAAAAAACGGACGTTTACGCGAAAGAACTCGAAGAGAGCCATATAGAAAGGGTAAAACGCGGCGTATGTTCCGCACCCGTCGGGTCGATATATCTTCAAACGGTATCTAACCTCGAGCGCGTCGGCGATCATATAACTAATATGGCGTTCAGCATAAAACAATACAGCGTTTAACGGCAACTTAAAAATTTAAAGGGGCGTAGTGTTCGCTTAAACGTTTGACAAAAGAATTAAACGGCAATATAATTAACGATTGAGGACGCGATTAACGCGTTATCGAATTTTATTTAATTTCGTAAAAAACTTTTCGGAGGCAAAGTTATGAATAAAAAGACTATCAGAGACGTAGACGTCAAGGGCAAAAGATGCCTGGTAAGAGTGGACTTTAACGTTCCTATGAAAGACGGCGTTATTACCGACGAAACGCGTATAAACGGCGCGCTTCCCACGATACAATATCTTATCGACCACGGCGCGAAAGTTATTCTCTGCTCGCATATGGGTAAACCCCATAACATTTTTACAGAGGGTTTTTCGCTTAACAAAAAAGAGAAAAAAGCGGTAGAGGCTCTTCCCGAAAGCGAGCAAGCCGCGGCAAAAGCCGAATATCTTAAAAAGGCTCTTAAAGATAAAGAAAAATTCACGTTAAGACCCGTTGCGGAAAGACTTTCCGAAAAACTCGGTAAAAAGGTCGTATTCGCAGAGGACGTCGTAGGTCCTTCCGCGGACGCGGCGGTCGCTTCTCTTCACGACGGCGACGTAGTCCTTCTCGAAAACACTCGTTTCGAAGCGGGCGAAGAAAAGAGAGACGAGGCTTTGTGTAAAAAACTCGCTTCCTACTGCGATATTTACGTAAACGACGCATTCGGTACCGCGCACCGTTCGCATGCGACTACCGCGGCGATAGTCGAATACGGTTTCGTTAAAACAGCGGTTTGCGGCTTCCTTATCGAAAAAGAACTTTCCGTGATGGCGGACGCGCTCGAACACCCTGTAAGACCTTTCGTGGCGATACTCGGCGGCGCGAAAGTTGCGGATAAACTCAAAGTTATCGAAAACCTTCTTAATAAATGCGACACGCTTATCATCGGCGGCGGCATGGCTTACACTTTCCTTAAAGCGAAAGGGTACGAAGTCGGTAAGTCTTTGGTAGACGACGAACAAATCGGCTATTGCAAAGATATGATGAAGAAAGCCGAAGACCTCGGTAAAAAACTTCTTCTTCCGATAGATACCGTTACCGCAAAAGCATTCCCCGATCCGATAGACGCGCCGATAGAAACTTCGGTTTGCTCCTCTAAGGCTATTCCCGCTGAAGAAATGGGGCTTGATATCGGACCCGAAACCGCAAAACTTTTCGCTACGGAAGTTCAGAATGCAAAAACGGTTATCTGGAACGGACCTATGGGCGTATTCGAAAACCCCGTTTTGGCGGCAGGTACCAAGGCGGTCGCTAAAGCGCTTGCGGAAACTTCCGCTACGACCATCATCGGCGGCGGCGATTCCGCGGCGGCGGTAACGCAACTCGGTTATGCGGATAAAATGACGCATATTTCTACCGGCGGCGGCGCTTCGCTCGAACTGTTCGAAGGCAAAAAACTTCCCGGCATAGAATGCCTTAACGATAAAGACTGATTGTCAATAATTTTACGGAGAAAAATACAATGAGAAAACCCATCATAGCAGGCAACTGGAAGATGAACAAAACCGCGAAAGAAGCGGTAGAACTTATCAACGAACTTAAACCGCTCGTAGCAAAAGCGAAATGCGAAGTAGTGGTATGCGTTCCTTATACCGACCTTTACGCGGTAGAAGAAGCGGTACGCGGCAGCAAAATAAGAGTCGGCGCGGAAAACGTGGCTTGGGCGGACAGCGGTGCGTTCACCGGCGAAATCTCGGCGGAAATGCTTAAAGAAGTACCCGTTTCTTACGTTATCATCGGACATTCCGAAAGAAGACAGTATTTCGGCGAAACGGACGAAACCGTGAACAAAAGACTTAAACAGGCGCTTAAATACGAATTAAAACCTATCGTTTGCGTAGGCGAAACTCTTGCCGACCGTGAAAAGAACAGAACAAAACGCGTTCTTAAAAAACAGATTTTAGAGGGCTTTAAGGATATCACTGCAGAAGACTTCGATAATATCGTAATAGCATACGAACCCGTTTGGGCTATCGGCACGGGCAAAACCGCCACTGCGGAAGACGCTAACAAAACCATCGGCTATATAAGAAGTCTTATCAAAAAGACTTTCGGCGCGGAAGTTGCAAAAAACCTTCGCATTCAATACGGCGGCAGCATGAAGCCCTCCAACGCGAAAGAACTTATGGCTATGAGAAATATCGACGGCGGTCTTATCGGCGGCGCGTCGCTTAAAGCAAACGACTTTGCGGCTATTGTAAACTATAAAGACTAATCGTAAAAAGGGCTACCGCGGTAGCCCTTTTAAAAACCTGACGCGAACTGAAGAGTAAGATTTTTAGGTATCGATAAAATGTTTACAGCGAATTTTCACACGCACACTACAAGGTGCGGGCACGCGGTGGGTGAGGACGAAGAATACGTTAAGCAAGCGATTGCGGCGGGTATAAAAATTCTCGGGTTTTCCGATCACGCCCCGTACGACTACGGTAACGGCTGGTACGACGGCGACAGAATGTCGTTAAAGGTCGCCGAGGACTACGCTTTAAGCGTGAGAAAACTTAAAGAAAAGTATGCGGATAAGATAGATATTTACCTCGGATTCGAAACGGAATATTATCCCGCTTTGTTCGAGAGGTTTTTAAAGTCGATAGAACCTTTTCGCGTAGATTATCTTATACTCGGGCAACACTATCTTAACAACGAATACGACGGCAAACACTGTCTTTCGAAAGATAATACCGAAGAGGAACTTACCGCTTACGTAACCCAGACGATAGAGGGACTTGCGACGGGCTGGTTTTCGTATCTCGCGCACCCCGACGTGTTCCGCTTTAACGGTAACGACGAGTTCTACGTAAAGGAAATGAAACGGCTTTGCGTTTACGCAAAGGAAAAAGATATTCCGCTGGAGTTTAACTTATGGGGCTTTGCGGACGACAGAACGTATCCGTCCGAGAGATTTTTTAAGATTGCGGCGGAAACGGGCAACACCGTGATATACGGCGCGGACGCGCACAGACCGGACTTTTTTGCGGAATGCCCCGCGCTTATCGCCCGCGCGAATAAAGTGCTCGGCGCGATGAACGTTAAAATGACGGACAAAATAAAACTGTTAAACGGCAAAATCGTTTAACGATTGCACTAAGAAAAGGAGAATATTATGGAAAAAAGACCTTGTTGCATTATCATAATGGACGGCTACGGATACAGCCCGGCCGTGCGCGGCAACGCCGTTAAAGCGGCAAACGCGAAAGTTGTAGAGAACCTCGAAAAAGAATATCCCTCCACCCTTATCGGCGCAAGTGGTATGGACGTAGGACTTCCCGACGGGCAGATGGGCAATTCGGAAGTAGGGCATCTCAATATAGGCGCGGGCAGAGTTATCTATCAGGATTTAACCAAAATCACCAAAGCCATACAAGACGGCGACTTTTTTAAAAACGCCGCGCTTAAAAAGGCGGTCGATTCCGCAAGGGATAACGGCAAAAAACTTCATTTATACGGGCTTTTGTCTACGGGCGGCGTGCATTCGCATATAACGCACCTGTACGCGCTGCTTAAAATGGCGAAAGACGAGGGCGTTAAAGAAACATACGTACATTGTTTTATGGACGGCAGAGACACGCCTCCGACCTCAGGTGCGGAATACGTTAAAGAACTTCAGGCGGAAATGGATAAACTCGGTTACGGCAAAATTGCTTCCGTTTGCGGCAGATATTACGTTATGGACAGAGATAATAACTGGGACAGAACGTTAAAGGCGTACGATATGCTGACTTCCGGCATCGGCGTGCACGAGGATAACGCCGTTAAAGCGGTGGAGAACAGTTATGAAAAAGGCGTTACAGACGAATTTATGCTTCCCACGAATATTTGCGAAACCGGCAAGCCGATAGGACTTATCGAAAAGGGAGATTCTATAATATTCTTTAACTTTCGCCCCGACCGCGCGCGCCAGATTACCCGCGCCCTCTCGCAGGAGGAATTTACTCCCTATTACGATGCCGAAAAGGGCAAAAACATGTATTTCGAGAGAAAAACGGGTTTCTTGTCGCCGGTATACGTCGGCTTTGCGGTATACGACGGTTCATTTAAAAACGTCGGCGTGGCGTTCCCGCCGGAAGAAATAAAAAACACCCTTCCGCAGTATCTTTCTAAACTCGGTTTAAAACAACTTCATATAGCCGAAACGGAAAAATACGCGCACGTAACTTTCTTTTTCAACGCCAAGTTAGAGGCACCCGTAGAGGGCGAAACGAGAATAGTAATACCCTCGCCGAAGGTTGCCACATACGACCTAAAGCCCGAGATGAGCGCGTACGAAGTTACCGATAAAGTTATTGAAGAACTCGGTACGGGCAAGTACGACATGATGGTTTTAAATTTTGCCAACTGCGATATGGTAGGTCATACGGGCGTTTTCGACGCGGCGGTAAAAGCCGTTAAAACGGTAGAAGAGTGCGTGGGCAAAGTTCTCGATAAAATATCCGAACTCGGCGGCGCGGCGATAGTAACCGCCGACCACGGCAACGCGGATAAAATGATTGACGAGGACGGTTCGCCGTTCACCGCGCACACGACAAACAAGGTTCCGTTTATCGTTGTAGACGACAGGTACAAAGGCGTAAAACTCAAAGAGGGTGGCAGACTTTGCGATATCGCACCCACGCTTTTAACCATGATGGGAATCGAAATTCCTGCCGAAATGACGGGTAAATCGCTTTTATAAAAGACTTTTATTTAAAAGACTTTGAAAAAATCGCGCAAAACAGTTGAAAAAACGGCTTTCGTGTGGTATAATCTTTTTACTTTTTGAAAAATGCGCGTTTAACGTAAACGCGTTCGGGAGAATAAAATGAGCGTAACGAATATGCTTATGGCGACCGGCGGATTTTGGAACGTCTGGCCGATAATCAGAATAGTGGCACTCGCGGTTATGTCGGTTTGCGCTATATTCATCATTTTGGTAGTATTGTTTCAACCGGGTAACTCCTCGGGCGTAAGCGCGCTCGGCGGGCAGACCGAAACTTTCTTAGGTAAGAACAGAAGCAAAACGTTCGAACACAAAATGAAAAAACTTACCGTTATCAGCGGTATAGTGTTTGCGGTTTTGTGCATCGCTTTCGCGATAGTGGCGTTGTTTGCGAATATGTAACTTATCGACGGCAGTAACGGCGTTTCCCAAGAGGAATACGCCGTTTTCTTTTAGCGGGCGAAATTTTATGGAAGATAAAACTATATGCTTAAACCGCGCCGCCACTCACGAGTATTTTATTACCGAGAAAATAGAAGCGGGCATCGAACTCGAGGGGGGTGAAGTAAAGTCTTTAAGACGCGGCAATTGCAACTTAAAAGACGCTTTTTGCGTGGTTTATAAAGGCGAAATGCTTATAAAAAACATGCATATAGCGTTATATGAAAAGGCCGGCGCGTTCAACACCAAAAATTCGCGCAGGGACAGAAGGCTTCTTCTCCACAAACAGGAAATCGTCAGATTAAAGTCTAAGGTAGAAGAAAAGGGTCTCACTCTCGTGCCGCTTCGGCTTTATTTTAAAGGCTCGCTTATAAAGGTAGAATTAGGTCTTTGTCGCGGTAAGCACACTTTTGACAAAAAAAAGTCGCTTAAAGAGAAAGACATTCTTCGCGAGGCGGACAGGGCGATTAAAACGCGATAGAACGCAGTAGTAGCCTCGCGGCATAAAATAACAAAAAGGGGCGTTAAGCCTCGTATGGGGACGATTCAGTTTCGATTGGGCGTGCCTTGCAGGATATAAGCATACCGAAGGTTCGGCTTCGTAAAAACGAAAAATTAAATTTAAATGCTAACAACAATCAAGAATTAGCATACGCTGCTTAATCAAGCGTACGTCCTTTCGCTTTTTTCCCGTCGGAAGCGATAAGGGCGTCAGTCAGACGGGGAACGGCGTTTTCGTTTCGGCTGCGGCGAAAACGCGGCATTCAGCCGCTATGAAAAAGATTTAGGTCGCCGACGACCGTTTCTTTTTCGAGATTAACCGTCGGATATGTATGTAGAAAATTTTGCAGGGGCGTTCAAGACCGGAGTGCAACTCTCCGCGTCTCCACCAAATGCAAAAATCCGCTATTATTTAGGGAAAAACGCCTAAAATAGCGGATTTTTGCTTTTATAAAAACTTTATCGCGGCGGCGGGCGAATCTATTGACAATAGTTTTGTTAAATGTTATTATATGGTTATCGAAATTACAGACGGGTGTTACATGGAAATAATAAATTTTAAAGGCAAGGCGCAACCTGATCCCTACATAATAAAGGACGAGGGATTTTTTTATATTTACTGTACCGGTACGGACGGAATCTATTGCTATAAAAGCGAGCGGTTGAGCAGCGACTGGCAATACGTGGGTATGGTTCTTTCGGTTGAAGGGCAAACGGCGTACTGGGCTCCTTCCGTGATTAAAGTTGACGGTAAGTTTTATATGTATTATTCTTCCGTATCGATTGCCGAAACTAAACCGCATATGCAGAGAATTAAGGTCGCCGTTTCCGATACCCCGTGCGGTAAATTTGATTTTGTTAAAGATTTATTGCCGCCGTTTTCAATCGACGCGCACGTTGTCGAAAACGAAACGGGAATGTATATTTTTTATTCGGTAAACGATTATGAAGCCGTGAAAGCGGGTACGTACATTGTCGTCGATAAAATGATTGACCCGTTTACCGTAAAAGGGGAACCGAAAGCAGTAGTAAAGCCTACGATAGAAGAAGAAATATTTGCGAAAGATCGGTTTAAAAAAGGTCAGGATTGGTTTACGATAGAAGGTGCATTCTATTTTAAAAAGGACGGCGTGCATTATTGCATTTATAGCGCGAATTCGTATCTTAAACCTACCTATCACCTGGGATACGCCTATTCCGAAGATCAAAGCGACGAACTTAATAAAATAACTTTCGTTAAAAATTCGCCCGATAAGTATTCTCCTCTTTTGTGTTCGAATGATAAAGAAATTTCGACGGGTCATTGCAGTATGATTGAAGATAACGGAGAAATGTATCTTGTTTATCACGGGAGAGACGTAAATTCGGATTTATCCGCAGACGACAGAACGGCGCGTATTTGTAAATTGATTGTTAAAAATAAAAAATTATTCGTTACGGAAAGATAAATAATACGTTTGTTAGATTTTTTTGAGAAAAAATACAAAGCCTTAATATTAAAAAGCCCCCTTGCGAGTTTATCCGTAAGGGGGTTCCGCTTAAACGGCGAATTTCGGTCAGGTGTATTTGAAAAGCCGTTTTGCGAACTGAATAATTATATCGGGTTTTTCGTTATGCGCGTTTTTGCCCGAAAAAGAACAACGCAACCGTACCGGGTCCCACGTGTGCGCCCGTAATCGGTTCGTATTCCGCTACGGTGAGTTCTCCCGTAAAGCCTCTTTCTTTTAGCGCGGCGATTAAAGAATTTACGCCCGCTTCGTTATCCGCATGGGCTATGCCGACGGGCAGCGTTTTATCTTTGACCTTTAACTCGTATTCGTCGGCGAGTGCTTTTATTGCTTTTTTAGCACCGCGTGTTTTTGTTTTTACGACGATTTTACCCTCTGCGTTACCGATAAGCACGGGTCTGATGTCGAGAATTCCGCCGATTATCGCCGCAAGCGTACATACTCTTCCGCTTTTGCGGAGGTATTTTAGATCGTCAACCGTAAAAATCTGGTTCATCGTGCTTGCACTCTCGCGTACGAGCGCCGCAACGATTTTACACGACTCTCCTTTGCTTATGTATTCTGCAGCCTGTATAACGAGCATTCCCTCTCCGAGCGAAGCCGCGCGCGTGTCTACAACCTCTATCGCGCGGTCGGGGTATTTGCTTTTAAGTTCCTCCGCCGCGGAGCGCGCCGCGGCGAACGTTCCGCTAATCCCGCTCGACATACCTACGTAAAGCACGTCATACCCGTTTTTAAGTGCGTTTTCAAAATTTTCCGTAAAAACGTACGGGTTAATCATAGAAGTTTTCGCGACCACGCCGCTTTTTAAAAGCGCATAATATTCTTTCGCTCCGAAGTCTTTGGTAAATCCGCTGAGTTTTCTTTCTCCCGCAACGCACGTAAACGGTATTACGGTAACTCCGAGTTTTTCGATTAAATTTTGCGGCAGGTTTGCCGCGGAATCCGTAAACAATCTTATCATTTTTTATTACCTCTTTATGTTTTTCGGGCGGCGCCCGTGTATAAAGAGTAACAGTTTTTGCCCGATAAGGCTACCTACTTTTATTCGTGGCGGTTCTAATTCGTAAACGGGCGTCTCTACGGCGTTTAATATAGACTCTACCGAATTAAAACAGAAAGTAGAGGGATAAAAATCTTCTCTATAAGGCGGAGCTTTATAGTCAGGCACCCGCTAAAGTGCCGATTTAAGTTTCTTCTTTTAAGTATTTCTTAAAAAGATGAATAGACCTGGTGAACTTATACTGCAATTCTCACTATCTACCATTTTGATTTATTGATTAAACAAGAAGTAATCTCTTGCAAAAACAAAAACGAACTCAAGATATTCTCTCGAGTTCGTTTTATGTCGGATATTTTAAATATCGTAACTGTATTTATGTGTTTTTCGTACGGTGCCGGCACGGCGTTTATCCGTAACTAAAACAAAATTCCCGAAGGGGAACGCAGACGTTCTCTTCGGGAATTTTTGGTGCCGGAGATCGGATTTGAACCGATACGGTGTTGCCACCGAGGGATTTTAAGTCCCTTGCGTCTGCCTGTTCCGCCACTTCGGCTTTATGGAGGCGCCACCCGGAATCGAACCGGGGATGAAGGTTTTGCAGACCTCTGCCTTACCGCTTGGCTATGGCGCCAAGTTATGAAACGAGGGTACGTTGTACCCTCCATTTCATAAGTGGAGCGGGAGACGGGGCTCGAACCCGCCACCTCCGCCTTGGCAAGGCGGCGCTCTACCAAATGAGCTACTCCCGC
>DPGH01000008.1:33074-152047 GCA_003523255.1 Clostridiales bacterium | reverse complement strand
ATAAGCGGACTTGCCGGGGTCGCGGTTATCTCCTTTGTTGCCGCAGGCAGTTAACCCTAAAACGGAAAATGCTAACGCCAAACACAAAAGCGCAAGCGTTAAAAGTCTTTTTCTGTTTTTCATAAAAACCTCCTGAAAAAACTTTAAAATAAAATGCCGCCCACTAAACGGCGGGTGGCATTGCACAGTGCAATCATCGATTAGTTGCGACACCAAATTTTAAACAATAACTCACACGAAAGGAATTTTTGTAGAGCGAATTAGGTACACTTATGCCATAAGTATACTTAATATGCAAGTTATAAAATTTGGGTCGCAATTATTATATTAGCACAACAACGTGCAGATTGCAATAATTTTAATTTAAAACACGCTAAAACGCGGGGAAAAGGCAAAAACCCTCTCCCCCGCGCTCTTAATAATTATAAAAAACAATACTTAAAATTAAGTTAATTTTACAAATTACAGCCTTTTTGCGATAGCCCTTAAAAAGTCCTCCGAAGAGAGTTTTACGGGCGTAACGCCTTCTTTTTTGAACAGCCCCACAAGGTCGCCCGTCATTTCGCCCGCCTCGATAGTGTCTATCGTGGCTTTTTCAAGCCGTTTGGCAAAGGCGCAAAGTTCGGGCGTGCCGTCGAGTTCGCCGCGTTTATCGAGCGCGCCCGTCCAGGCGAAAATCGTCGCCACGGGGTTGGTAGAAGTTACTTCGCCTTTAAGATATTTATAATAATGGCGGGTAACGGTGCCGTGCGCCGCCTCGTACTCGTATTTACCGTCGGGCGAAACGAGTACGCTCGTCATCATGGCAAGGCTGCCGTAAGCGGTGGCGACCATATCGCTCATAACGTCGCCGTCGTAGTTTTTGCACGCCCATACCACGCCGCCTTCGCTACGTACGATACGCGCCACGACGTCGTCTATAAGCGTATACATATATTCTATACCCGCCGCCTCGAATTTCTGTCTATAATCTTTTTCGTACACCTCGGCGAAAATGCGTTTAAACTCACCGTCGTAAAGTTTGCTTATAGTATCTTTAGTGCTAAACCACAGCGGCATTTTTTTATCGAGCGCGTAGTTAAAGCAAGACCTTGCGAAACTTTCAATCGATTTATCGGTATTATGCATAGCAAGCACTACGCCGTTATCGTTAAAGTCGTGTACGGTAAGACGTTGTTCTTTGCCGTTTTCGTCGGTAAAAACGAGTTCCGCTTTGCCCTTACCCGCAAGCCCGTCTACCGCTTTATAAATATCGCCGTAAGCGTGCCTCGCAATGACTATCGGCTTTTTCCACGTGGGAATATAAGGGGTTATGCCGTCTACCAAAACGGGTGCGCGGAACACCGTGCCGTCGAGTATCGCCCTTATGGTGCCGTTGGGACTTTTCCACATTTGTTTAAGGTTATACTCTTCTACCCGCTGGTAGTTGGGGGTAATGGTGGCACACTTTACCGCCACGCCGTATTTAAGCGTTGCGTTTGCCGAATCTACCGTAACCTTGTCGTTCGTTTCGTCCCTGTGCTTTAAGCCGAGGTCGTAATATTCCGTCTTTAAGTCCACGTACGGCAAAATAAGTATATCTTTTATCCATTGCCATACGACTCTCGTCATCTCGTCGCCGTCCATTTCCACAAGCGGCGTTTTCATCGCGATTTTAGCCATAGCATCTCCTACTGTTTTTTTCTTATTTTATCATAAAACCGTTTACCGCTCCAAACGTTTTGCGCCCTTACCTTTAAGCCCGTCGAGTATTCCCGTAGAAATATTCTTTACGTACGTGTCGGAAGGCGCCGCGCGCCGCATTGCGCCCTCTATTACGCCGGTTAAAAGAGAGGAAAAACTTTTTTGCGTTTTACAGAACAGATAGTACGCGAGCGAACCCGGCACGGCGTTTATTTCGTTCAAATATACCTCGCCGCGGATAATCATATAGTCTATGCGCACTATCCCCTCAAAGCCCAGTTCGTCGTAAACCTTTCTCGTGATTTTTTGCACTCTTTCGCCGAGAGCGGGCGCGATTTTTGCGGGAAACTGTCTTTCACCGTCCACGTATTTATCCTCAAACGACAAAAGCGCGCCTTTTTTGAAAGGCTTTTCGCATTCGGAAACTACGGTTACCCCGTCCGCGTTTTTATACGCCGCACAGTTGATTTCGGTAAATTCTTCGGCATACGGCTCGATTTCAGCAGACTCGCCGAATTTTAACGCAAGCGATACCGCCGCGGAAAGTTCGCGCTCGTCTTTGGCAAGAGAAATTCCTACGCTCGAGCCGCCCCTGTCGGGCTTTACTATTAAAGGAAAGTCCAGCCCCGCTTTTTTCAGCGCGGAAGCCGCGCCCGACGCCGTATTGATTTTTACCGACGGTAAGGTTTTAACACCCATACCGCGAAGCACGGTTTTAGACAAATGTTTTTCCATACTAATCGCGGAGGGTGAAACGCCGGGAGACGCTATCGGCACGTGCGAAAGTTTGCATATCGCCGCTATGCAGCCGTCCTCCCCTCGCTCGCCGTGCGTGCAGTTTATAGCGACGGATATTTTTTTTAAGGGGCGCAAAGTTTTGCCCTTTATAACGTACATCGTATCGTCGCCGGGTAAAAACGCCGCTTTTTTAAGTTTTTTAAAATCAAGGTTTTTATATCCGTCTATCTCGAACAATTCATCCCCCGTGTAAAACGTGCCGTTTTTTGCCGCGTACACCGGCAAAACTTCGTAACGCGCCTTGTCTACGGCGTTCATCGTCATTACTCCGGTTATAACCGAAACGTCGTGCTCGACGGATTCCCCGCCGTAAAATACCGCAACGGTTTTCATAAAAAAACACCTCCGCAAAATATTTTTCGCTTAGGTGTTTCTTTCGGGTTTATTAAATTTTACCGTTTTTAATTATAATTGTCGGGCAGGTCGTTTTCAAACAAAACCACGTCGCCCTCCTGCAAAATGCCGTTAAGCGTTTCGTTGCCGCGCGTTGCGGTCTTTTCAAAAAGAATATTTTCGCGCGCCATGCCGCCCGCGCTTAATCCGCTTAAAAGCATTTCCGCATTGTGCTTGCCGACTATTACCACTATATCCGCATGCTTTGCAAGCGTTTCGCCGAATTCCATATTGTAAACGTTTTCCATTTTGCCGAGTTCTACGAGCCCCGGCGTTAAAACTATTTTTCTGCCGGTGAAAGTATCGAGAACTTCCATCGCCGCTTTTATTCCGTCTACGTTGGCGTTGTAACTGTCGTCTATTATTACCACGTTTTTATTGTTGGGAATAAGTTCGAGGCGGTGTTTTACCGCGCTTTGTCTGCTTATGCCGAGCGCGATTTCTTCGGGCGAAAGTCCGGTTTTATACGCGACGGCCGCCGCCATACATATGTTGCTTACCGAGTGTTTGCCGAGAAGCACCGTTCTGCATTCCACGGGCTCTTCCCCTTTTATTTTAAGCGTAAACGTCGTGCCGTGTTTGTCGGTTACCACGTTTTCGGCGGTAACAAGGTCGTCTTCACCCGTAAGCCCGGCAAAATATTTTTCGCCGCCGAATTTATCGTATAATTCCCTCGAACCGTCGCTGTCTGCGGTGAAAAACCCGCTGCCGCCCGTTTTTTCGAGATACTCGAAAAGTTCGTACTTCGTTTGCTTTATCGCTTCCTCGCTTCCGAACGTTTCGAGATGCTGGTTGTTTATGCCCGTCAGAACGCCGACCGAAGGATTAACCATTTCGGCAAGAGTTTTAATGTCGCCCTTGCTGCGCGCACCCATCTCCGCAAGAAAAACGTCGTGCGTGCCGTCGAGGTTTTTAACCGTAAGCGCGATACCGAGCGGCGTGTTATAACTTTCGGGCGTAGAAAGCACGCGATACTTTTGGGACAACAGCGTTTTAAGAATTTCTTTAACGCTGGTTTTGGCGTAACTGCCCGTTATGCCTATCTTTATTACGTCGTAAGAGTCGAGTTTTGCTTTGGCGATTTTAAGATAATGTCTGCGCAAAATCCATTCAAACGGCTCCATCACGCAGTAAGCGAGATAAAGTATATACGGCGTAAGAATGGGCATGCCGCATATAAGCGAGTACCTGACGAGCGCGGTGGTTTTGTCGCCTATAACGAAAGCGACGTAGTTCAATAAAATCATCAGTCCGAAAGTTGCCGCCGCAAGTAAAATAACGAACATAATCGAAAGACGCACAAGTCGTTTGGTTTTTTTAAGCGGAACTTTTGCGTTAACGCTGCTTTCGGTGTTTATATAAAGCAAGGTAAACAGCCCGTAAGACAAAAAGCCCACGTAAGAAGTTATTCCGTCGTTACCGATTATCGGCGCAAACGAAACGTTAAGCACGTTAAAAAACAAAAACCCCAAAAGACACAGCACCATAAGTCGCCTTAAATAAGGCGTTTCGGGACTTAAAAGCCATTTAAAGTAGCGCGTGTTTTTATAGCCGCCTTGCTGAAACACGAGCAAAAATTTAATCGAAGCCCAAAACAGCAGTACGGCGTTAATCGCGCAAAAAACCGAAACGGGTATTATCGATTCGGCAGAAAAAAATTCCGAAAAAGCGGTCCAGTCGGTAGGAAACATGATATTAAGAGAGCAAAAACTCCTTTACCTCCGCGTTAAATTTCATCGGCTTATCGAGAAAAGCAAAATGCCCCGCGCCGTTAAAAATCACGAGCTTGCTGTTTTCTATGCCCGAGTTAAGCCGTTTTGCCATATAAAGGGGCGTTTCTTTATCTTTATCGCCGAAAATTATCAGCGTAGGATTTTTTACGTGTGAAATAAGTCCGTCAAGGTTTTCGTTTACGATTTTAACGAAACTCTCTTTCATTACCGGCGAAAGCGCGCGGTAATCTTTAGAGTAAAACGCCGAAAGTTTACGTTTCGGCACGAATTTTTTCGCTATGCCGAAAATTTTCTTTTTAATCGCTTTTTTAAGCGAAAACTTCGGTTTAAGCCCCGCCGCGCCCGTAAGCACTATTTTATCGAAGATTTCACCGTTTTCTGCGGCGAGTTTTATTGCGACGCGCGCGCCGAAAGAGTGAGCCACAACGCAAGGCTTATCTATACCGTTACGCGACATATACTCTTTAATCTCTTCGGCGTAATCGCCGAGAGAATACGGGTAAGGCATATCTTTGTTTTCGCCGAACCCTTTCATATCGGGATAGTAAACGTTATAATCTTTTTTAAAAAACGCGATCTGCGGCGCAAAACTTTTGCCGAAGGACCCGTATCCGTGTAAAAAAAGCAAACTCGGTTTATCTTTGGTATAATCCGAATTTTCTTTTATCAAACTATCTCCTTTAACATAACCGCCGCGTTTTCGCCGTCGGGATAGTATTTTTTTCTTACCCCGATAGCGGAAAAGCCGCAAGCGGCGTAAAGCGCGCGCGCCGGCGCGTTGTTTTCCCTTACCTCGAGAAAAATTTTGGTAACGGCGGCTTCTTTAAGCCGTCTTTCGCATTCCGCCAGCAAAGCTTTCGCGTATCCTTTGCGCCTGTACGAAGCCTCAACGACCACGTGCTCTATATCCGCGGTGTCCGCCGCGATAAAGTAGGTAACGGCGGCGATAGGTTTTCCGTCTTTAATTACTCCTATCGCATAAAACCCGCCCGCCTCGAAAGAGGAGCGTATCATTCGCTCGTTCCAGCCGTCCGCAAAGCCGCATTCGGTAAAAAGCGTAAACAATTCGCGAGCCGCAATCGGCGCGATAATCTCGCTCATTTTCTACCCTCTTCCGCCTGACTTTTTCGCACGTAAAGGGGTGCGACCGAGTCTAAGTCGCGAGTCGCGTTTTTATATTTTGCCGCGACCGCTTTGATAAGTCCGTCTTTGACCGAAACCACGCGTGAAGGAATATCGAAAGGCAGCGGCGCGGGCGATAAAAACTCGTACTCGCCGACGAGAGAAACGAGTTCGTCTTTCAGCATGTATCTCGGAGACAGCGAAACCGCGTCCCCGTCGTACCCGGCAACGTAAAACCCGCCGTGTCCCGCGTTTATTATTGCAAGCCTTTTTCCGCTATCCACATTATACGCTATGGTATCGAAAGAGGTTACCGCAAGTATAGGCTTATCAAACGCAAAGCAAAACGCCTTTACCGTAGAAACGCCTATACGTATTCCGGTAAAAGAACCTGCGCCCGTAACCACGGCAAAAAAATCAGCCGCGTTAAAGTCAAAATTTGCTTGCAGTGCGAGTTTTTCCGTTTCCGGCATCAACGTTTTGGAGTGTGAAACGCCGCAATTTTCGTCGTAACGGGTGAAAATACCGTTTTCATTTTGTATTACTATCGTTAAATTTTGCCCGCTGGTATCTATCGCAAGATAATTCATAAAGTTATTTTTCTCTCGTTTTCGCCGATTTTTTCTATCGTAACGGTTTTTACGTTTTCGGGGAGCGCGTCCTCGATATTCTCCGCCCACTCGATAAGACAAATACAATCTCCGCCGAAATAGTCCGTAAGTCCGAGCCTTTCGGCGTCCTCTCCCGAACTTAAACGATAGCAATCGTAATGATACAGTAAGTCGCCGTATACGTTGAGATAGGCATATGTGGGACTTGTTACGCCCGACAAGCCGAAATACTCCGCGACGCCCTTGACGAAAGCGGTTTTACCCGCGCCGAGGTCGCCTTTAAGCGTTACCACGTCTCCCTTAACGAGGGTTGCGGCAAATTTTTTCGCTATTCTTTCGGTATCTTTTTGTCCGTGAGAAACGTATTCCATATTTATATTATACCTTTATAACGCCGAAAAGTAAATCATATTTTTTTAATTAAACCCGAAACCCTTTTATAAAGCAAAATCGTTATAATCGAAACGGATATGCTTTTTATAAAATTAAACGCGATTATATACGGATAAAGGGATAAAAACGCTTCTCTCGCGCTTTCGCCCATATACAGCGGAAAATTTATGTATCTGTTTGCAAAAAGAGACAACGCGACCTGTATAAAACACGCGGCGACGAGGCTTTTTATAACCGTTTTAATCCCCTTTTTGTAAACGTAAATCACAGACGGCAAAAGTATAAAACCGAGCGACACGACGGCGTTCGCAATCTCCCCCACGCCGCCCGTACTGCTTTTAAGCGCGCATAAAAGTTCTTTTAACACGCATGCGGACGCGCCCGAAACGGGTCCGTAAATAAACGCCGCAAGCATTAACGCCGCAAGCGAAAAATCGAGTTTTAAAAAAGGCGCGGCGGGAAATATCGGTATTTCTAAAAAAGACAGTATAAACGCAAGCGCGGTAAAAACCGCCGTACCCGCAATTTTTTTCGTGGCGGAAAGTTTTTTTTCTTTGCCGTTTTCCTGCATAATTAAAGCCCCTCCTTATTCCGAGGGGCTTTTTGCCTGCGTAAAAAACGTTCTTTTATCATCCGGACTATACCGTCGGTTTCGGAATCGCACCGAATCTGCCGTAAAGGCTCGCAGACTATACTGCCGGTGGGGATTTGCGCCCCGCCCCAAAGAATATTCGTATTTATATTTTACTACGCCTGACCGCGATTGTAAAGCGATTATTTAAGAGTTACGCTTTTAATCTTAAACTTTTCGACGAGTTTTTTACCCAGTTCGTCGGCAAACGGAGTAAGTATTCCGTCTACCGAAAGAGCGGTGAGTTTCTGCACCGCGTCAACCGTTTCGACGTTGGCGATTATACGCACGGGTTTTTTACCGCGAAGCGCGTTTACGGCGTTCATTTTTACCCTGAGTTCTTCTTCCGACACGCTCCCGAATACCAGCGTAACGTTTTCCACCGCGGTTTTGTCGATTATTTTAAAAGCGGTTTTAAGTTCTTCGTCGGTAACGTCCATAACGGACAGCGCAACGCCCGCGTGCGCCCTTTTTATTCTGCCGAGTTTTTTAACTTCTTTTTTGAAGACCTTAACGTTGTTGCCGTGTAAAAGCATGGCGGGCATCATTACCACGGTGCCGTCTACGCCCGCTTTTATCGCCTCTCTCACGCTCGTAAGTTTACTTTTAAACAAACTTTCACCAAAAGGAAAGTCTATAAGCGCGCAAATTTTTTTATCCGTAAGCCCGTATTTTTTTGCGTGGCGGGTAAGCGAAGGTATATACGCGGGCGAAACGAGTATTTCGCCTATTTTAAGTTCTCCGGCATTATACATAACGCGTTCGAGTTCACTGTCGGGCACGTCGTACCGCACTATGACTTTGCCGATTTTAGACATCAGTTTGCGTATCTGAAAAAGACAGCATTCGTCTTTAACCTGCTCTATCGTTACGTTTAACAAATCGGCGAGTTCTACGAAAGCATCGCCACAATCACCGTACGCCTTGAAGCCTTTTTTAAACTTTTCTTTACGTTTTTCGTTTTCACGCGAGTTTCCGCCGTCGCCGCCCGAAACGACTTCCGTTTGTAATTCCGCGCCGGTTTCGGTTTTTTCTTCTTTTTCGTGAAGTTCGGGCGTTACCCCTTCGTTTTTAGTATTTTTACACATTTCTTCGCCCTCCTTTATTATTTTAATTCAAAATAAGATATTCTTCCGCAAATAACGGCACTTTTCGATATTTTTGCGATGTTACCATAGTTGCGGAGATAAAAATATGATAGTATCTATAGTTAAAGGCGCGCTTTCGCTTGCGTTGCTTTACGCCATATGTCTTTCGCTCGTAGTGGGCGTAAAAACGCTTAAAATAACTCTGAAAGCGAAAATCGCGCCGCCGCCCGTTCCCTCGCCGGCAAAACCCAAAAAGCCCCGCCAAAGAAAACCTGTAAAGAGCATTTCGATTGACCCTGCCGAAGTGGACAGGATTTACGTCAAAAAAGCGTCCTGACGGCGAAAAAATTTACGCTTTGCCGTTTAATATTTAACGGTATTTTTTTCGTCGCCCCAAAGATTTTCAAGATGATAAAAAAGGCGCGCTTCGTCGTTGAATACGTGCACAATAACGTCGCCGTAATCGAGTACCGCCCAGCGTCCTTCTCTAACGCCTTCCGTGCGTATAGGCGCAACTCCTTCTTTATCCAGTTCTTCCTCGAGATACTCTATCAAAGCGCGGGTATGCGTCATACTGCGCCCGCCCGCTATAACGAAGTAGTCGCACGTTTCGGTTTTGCCGCGTACGTCAATCGACACAACGTCCTCCGCCTTTTTGTCTTTCAAAATTTTGCAAACCTTTTCGGTAAAAGCCTTGCCGTCCGTCATTCTTTTTCTCCTTGCGTTGTTTTATCGTTTTCGTTTATATAATAATCGTACGCGTCGAGCGTGAGCGAGTAAATCGATCCGCCCCTACGCATTAAGTGTAACGTTTCTTCCTTTAAACATTCTTTAAAACACTCGTTAAAATCTTTTTTAAATAAATCTCTTAACTTATCTACGCCCTCGTAGTTTCTGCCCTCTTCCACCATATCCGCAACGAATATAAGTTTTTCGAGCGTGGTCATGTTCGGTTTACCCGAAGTATGAAATCGTATCGCGCCGAGCACCTCTTCGTCTTTTACGTTAAGCACGTTTTCGGCAACGTACGCGCCGAGATATTGATGCACGACCGGCGCGGGAACACCCTCCGGCAACTTAAAACCCTTAAAATCCGCGGGGTTTAAATATTTTGCGCAATCGTGCAAAAGCGCGGCGGTTAAAACCTTGCTGCGTTTAAGCCCCAACTCCTTGGCTTTACCCACCGCCGTACTCGCGACGCACGCCGTATGAATAAGCCGTTTTTCCGGCAATTCTTTTTTTAAATATTCGGTTATTTCGTTGCCGGGGTAAACGTTATTTTGCGTTATGTATTCCGCAACTTTTTCGGGAACGAGGTTTTTAAGCGAAAGCCCTAAAAAAGAGTATACCCTTATTTTGGTAGAAGAAACGCCTTCTCCCGTAAAGGACAATGAAATGAAGTCTTTACCGTACCGCTTTATAAAATCCGCGTGCAAAGCGTTTTCTTCTCCCGCAGAAAATCCTTCTCTTTTAACCGCGGCGAGCGTGCACGCGGAAAGAACCCTTTCGGGATATTTCCAGGTTTTGAAATCGGAAAGCATATCCGCGCCGACGAGAAAATATATTTCTCCGCCGTAAACGGACTTAAAATGCTCTACCGTAAGGTAAGTATAACTTACGCCGCCGCGTTTTAACTCGTAATTGCTTATTTTGATTTTCTCCTCGCCCGAAAAGGCGACGGAAAGCATATTAAACCTGTTTTCTTCGCTTGCCGCCGCCCCGTCTTTATGAGGAGGCGCGAAAGTCGGCACGACGAAAAGTTCGTCTAAATCGAGTTCTTTTATCGCGGCGCGGGCGAGCGCGACGTGCGAATTATGCACGGGGTCGAACGTACCGCCGAATATACCTATGCGTTTCATTTTTTATATTGTACCACAAAACCGTATAAAACCAAACGAAAAAGTCAATAATCTACGAAAACCAGACGAGCATTTATATGAAAAATTTTCCTTTATCCGTTTTAACCGACGGCTTGTTTTCTTACCTGATATGTTTTATAGCCGCGTTTTCCGTAGCGGCGTGTTTTATGCCCCGCCCCGCGGCTTTCGCCGCGGCGATTACGCTTTCATCGGTACTGATGATATTTATCGTAAAACGGTTGCTTAAAAAAAGAAATACCGACTTAACGGCGCGCGGAGAAAAAAAAGCGGCGGAAGACGCGCTGACCGCGCTTAATTTAAGCGACCCGAGCGAAAACCTTTCGCTTTTTAAAACCGCATACGAAAAAAAAGGGTTTACGGTTACCGCCGATAAAACCGCGTTGCGCCTTGGCGGCGAAAAAACCGTCGTTTGCCCCGTTTTCGGTTTCGACGGATTAACCAAAACGGACGTGGTGCGCGCTGCAAACGCAAAGCGCGCGGGAGAAAACGCGATAATTTACACGGCGGAAGCAAGCGCGGGCGTAAAAGAGTTTGCCGCGCGTTTTAACGGACTTACGCTTATTAGCGGCGACGAAACGTATTTGTTTTTAAAAACCGCCGAGTGCTTGCCGAAAACCAAGGAAGGAACTTTCAAAACTAAAAAGCGTTGGAGCGTAGAAAATCTTTTGTCCAAGAAAAAAGCCAAAACCTTTTTCGGTTTCGGCGCGTTCTTTCTTTTATCTTCTTTTTTCGTACCGTACAAAACGTATTATATCGTTTGCGGAGTTATAATGGCGGCGCTTGCCGTAGTTTCGCTTTTGTTCGGAAAAACAAAAAGAGAAAAGTCCGTTTAAGCGATTAAAATTCTATGTGTTTTACTTTATCGTTTGAACTTTTTCTGTAAAAAACGAGTTTTCTGCCCGTAGCGCAAACGAATTCCGCGTTAAGCCTTTCCGCAACCTTGAACCCCGTTTCTTTCGGGGTAAGTCCGGAATTTTCGAGCACGGTAACTTTAATCAGTTCTCTTTTTTCTATGGCGGCGTCAAGACTTTCTATAAGACCGTCGGTAACGCCCTGTTTGCCTATCTGCGTAACCGGCTCCGCGCTTTGCGCGAGAGAACGCAGATTTGACCTTTGTTTACTGTTAAGCATGGGTTATCTCCTCACTTTTATAAATTCGAGTATATCTTTAACAACGTCGTCGTAACTGTCGTCGTTAAGTATTTCGTGGCGGCAGTTTTCGTAAAGTTTCATGTTTACGTTAATGCCTTTTCTTCTTATCTTGTTATAAACTTCGGTTACGCCTTTGCCGTAATTGCCTACGGGGTCGTCTTTACCCGACAACATAAGCACGCGCGTATCTTTTGCGAGTTCGTTGTAAAAAGACTTTGAATTCGCTATGCGGTTAAGCGTAACCAAATCTTTCATCGCGGCGAGCGTAAATTTAAAATTGCAATATTCGTCCGCATCGAAAGCCCTTCTTACCGATACGTCTTTGGTGAGCCAACTGCGCGGGTCGTTTTCGCTTTTAAACTTATCGTTGTATTTACCGAAAATCAGTTTGTCTATAAATTCCGAACGGTATTTCTCCCCTTTAATCGCTTTGGCAAGGTTTATCATAAACAAACCCAAACCGGAAGCGGGGTTCTTTCCGCCGGTACCCATGATTATAAGCGAATCCGGCTCGAAAAATCTCGTCGCGGCGACGCGTACCACGAACGACCCCATACTGTGCCCCATAAGCGTAAACGGAAGGGGCGCGCCGTATTGTCTTTTCATTTCGCATGCAAAATAATACACGTCGCGTGCGAGATAATCGTACCCGTCTTTCGGTTTAAAATAACCGAGTTTTTCTTTATCTCCCGCGGTTTTGCCGTGTCCTAAATGATCGTGCCCGAAAACGACGTACCCGTGCGAAGCGATTTCACGCATAAACTTATCGTATCTTGCTATATGCTCGGTCATACCGTGCACTACCTGAAACAATCCCTTCGGGTCGCCGTCCGGCTCGTACACCACGCCCTTAAGCGGCGTTTCTTCGTCCGACGACAATACTTCTTTTTCGTAAACTCTTACGTCCATATTATTTTTCCCCTGCAATTTTTAGTCGACGAACTCGAACTCTTCTCCGCCGATGATTACGGTAGATTTTTCGTTCGCGCCCATTTTTCTCAAATCGTCTATAACGCCCCTGTCGCGCAACACCTTTTGCATATACGCGAAAGAGTTCATGTCGTCCATAACGACGTTGCGTTTAAGCACGTCTACGAGCGAGCCTACCACCACGAACGTTTCGCCCTCTTTCAGTATCTCGTAAGACAGTCTTTCGGGTTTAACGTAATTAAACTCTTCAAACTCCATAGGCTTAAGCGTCGGAAGTGAGGAAAGTTTTTCGTAAACGGCTTTTTTAAGTTCGTCTATGCCTTTTCTCGTCGCGGCGGAAACGGCTATGACTTTATGCTTTCTTCCGATTTTTTTCTTGAATTCCTTGAGATTTTCTTCCGCGCCGGGCACGTCCGTTTTGTTTGCCGCGATAATCTGTTTCAGTTTAGAAACGCCCTCTCCGTATTTTTTGAGTTCGTCGTTTATTTTAAGATAATCTTCGTAAGGGTCTCTCCCTTCCGTGCCCGAAACGTCCACAACGTGCACGAGCATTCTCGTTCTTTCGATATGTTTTAAAAACTCCGTGCCGAGTCCAGCCCCGTCCGAAGCGCCTTCGATAAGCCCGGGCACGTCCGCTATAACGAACTGATTGTCGTAATAGTCGCATACTCCGAGGTTAGGCGAAAGAGTGGTAAAATGATAATTCGCTATTTTGGGTCTTGCCGCCGTGAGTACCGAAAGCAATGTAGATTTGCCTACGTTAGGAAAGCCCACGAGCCCCACGTCCGCAATGGTTTTAAGTTCTAACGTTACTCTTTTGGTTTCGGTCTTTTCGCCTGTCTGCGAAAAGTGCGGAGCGTGTCTGCGCGAGTTAGTAAAACGGGCGTTGCCCTTGCCTCCGTCCCCGCCGGTTAAAACAACTTTTTTCTGTCCGTCGGTAAACATATCGGCGATAACGTTTCCTGTCGCCTTGTCGCGTATTACGGTGCCGAGGGGCACTCTTAAAACGAGATCTTTGCCCTGCTTTCCGAAACAGTTTTTAGGTTCGCCCGGCGCGCCGCTTTCCGCAACGTATTTGGTTTTATAATAGTAATCCGCAAGGCTTGAAAGTTTTTTATCCGCAACGAAAATTATATCCCCGCCTTTGCCGCCGTCCCCGCCGTCGGGTCCGCCGCCTACTTTACCTTTAAAGTGCAAAAAAGAAGTTATTCCGTTTCCGCCGTCGCCGGCTTTTATGGTAATAGTCGCTCTGTCGATAAACATGGTTCACCTTTACAAGTTTTTTTCGCAAAAGTCTTTTATGGGGCAATTTTCGCAATCGGGCGATTTTGCCTTGCAATAACTTCTGCCGAGATAAATCAGATAGTGGTGCGAGCGCGACCAGTCGCTCTCGTCAAGTATATTCATAAGTCCGTTTTCTACCGCTAAAGGGGTTTTGCCGACGGCAAGTCCCGTTCTGTTCGCGACTCTGAAAACGTGCGTGTCCACGGCAATGGCATTCCCTTTAAATGCCACCGAATAGACCACGTTGGCGGTTTTACGCCCTACGCCCGCAAGCGTGATGAGTTGTTCTTTTTTTTGCGGCACCTCGCCGTTAAAGCGGTTTATTATATCCGCGCTCGCCTCTAAAATATGCTTTGCCTTGGTTTTGTAAAGCCCGCAGGAAAAAATATATTTTTCGAGTTCGGCTTCGGATAATTTAAGCATTTGCCCCGGTGTGTTTGCCGCGGCGAAAAGCCTCCGCGTAACTTTATTTACCCGTTCGTCCGTACACTGTGCCGAAAGAATAACCGCAACGAGCAGTTCGTACGGGGTAGAAAATTTAAGCGCGGGCTCGTCCGAAAAACGCCCGGACAATATATAAACGATTTTTGCCGCTTTTTCGCCGTCCATACGTGTAATTTTAACACAAAGCCGCCGTTCGGGGCAAGAAAATTTTAAATACTTTTGACAAATCTGCGACCCGCCACCGTTTTAACGAGAAAAAATCCGGCAAAATTTTTTATTCCCGAAGAAAATACCGCGTTTTTAACGTATACGAAAATCCGCGGCGAAAATTTCACCGAAAGTCCGCAACCGACGCCCGCCTCTTTCGGAGTGTTTACTATTTCCGCGTTTACTCTTCTGTTTCTTAAATATTCGTAAAAAGCGACCACGCTCGCACGCGAACGGAACGCCGCAACAACGTATTCCATAACCTTTCTCCTTGGCATAAATAAAGATATATCTTTATACAATATATTATTCCGTTGCGAAATTTTGTTACGGAACACAAGGAGAAATAGGCATGATATATTTCGATAACGCCGCGACGGGCGGCTTTAAGCCGGGCAGAGCGATACGCGCCGCGGAAACGGTGATAAAATACCTTTCGGCAAACCCCGGCAGGAGCGGACACAGACTTTCGATTACGGGCGCGAACATAGTTTACGAATGCAGAAAAGTTTTGGCAAAAACGTTCGGCGGCGTAGCGGAACGCGTTGCGTTTACCAAAAACTGCACCGAAGCGCTTAACACCGCGATATTCGGCACGTTGAAAAAAGGCGGTAAAGTAATTACCACCGTTTACGAACACAATTCCGTTTTGCGCCCGTTATACGCACTGCAAAAACAAGGACTTATCTCGCTCGAAACGGTTTACGCCCCGCCCGAAAACCTTGCGCAAGCGATAGAAAGCAAACTTACGCAGGACGTTTACCTTATTGTAACGACTTCCGCAAGCAACGTTACGGGGGACGTTATGCCGGTAAACGAAATAGGAAAACTCGCGAAAGACCACGGCGTTTTATATCTGGTAGACGGCGCGCAAGGCGCAGGGCACGTGCCGCTTTCGCTCGAGAAACAAAATATAGATATGCTCGCGGTCGCGGGGCATAAAGGCTTATGCGGCGTTATGGGGAGCGGCGCGCTGATTTTCGGCGAAAACGTAGAGGTTTTGCCGCTTACCTACGGCGGCACGGGTACCGAATCGTTTTCGGTTGACCAACCCTCCGCCTACCCCGAACGATTAGAATCGGGTACGCTTAATCTCCCCGCGATAGCCGCGCTTAAAGAGGGTGCGGAATACGCCGCGAACAATCTTTGCAATTTTTCGGAAACTCTTTACGCGCACGTCGAAAAACTTATCGACGGACTATCGAAAATAAACGGCGTAAAATTATATTCGCGCCCTAATCCCGTGGGAATAGTTTCGTTTTCGGTAGAAGGGTACGACAGCGGAGAAGTCGCCGACATACTCGATAAAAAATACGATATAGCGGTACGCGGCGGACTGCATTGCTCGCCCGAGATTCACCGCGCGCTTAAAACCGAAAACGGCGGGCTTATACGGGTCAGCCTTGCCGTGCAAAACGGATACACCGAAATAGCGGAGTTTTTACGCGCGGTGAAAGAGATTGCCGAAAAGTAAACTATAAGCAAGCGTCAGATTTTTTTAAGTTCCCGCACAACCTTTTCGAGGAGTTTTCTTTTTTTATCGTCAAGCATGGGCGAAATCATCATGGCAAAACGGTCAATATCGTCGTTTGAAAGGGTACCCGCGCGTTTACCTTTAAGCGTTTCATCGTAAATGGCTTTTAAAAGGTCGTCGGTACCTTTTCCGTCGAATTTTCTCGCAATGTCCGAAACCTTTTTAAATACGTCCCCCTCCTCGTCGCTTGCGCCGTAATTTTTACTGAACTCGTTAAAATCTTCCATAACTCAACTCCTTTTTTGGGTTTGCGCTTTGCGCGGTTTACAATATTGTATGTAAATCATATATTATAATGTTAGCGGAGAGAATATGGAAATATTACGATTTTTGTTATCTTTTTTTCTTAAAGAATACGGAGGCGGCAAAATAGAGCCTGTTTTAAACCTTCTTTCGGAAAATTCTTTCGACATAAAAAAAACGCTTGAAAATCTCTCGCCGGAAAAAATCGCGCCGATAATAAAAAGCGTTTTCTCGGCGGACGGACAAAAAAATTCTCCCGCAGGTTCTGCGGGAGATAACGCCGGCTTAAAGCCGATTGAAAGTTTTTGCGATAGAGAAGTCGCCGAAAGACTTAACGCTTACTTTGCGTAGATTATCCTAAAATCTGCAATGCGCGCGCCATGGCGTTTGCGGCGGTTACGGAATTTTCTTCCGTCGCGGTTATGCCCGTTTCGTGTATGCACGTTTCTCCGTCCGGCCAGTAAATTTTGGCGGTAGTGAGTTTTAGCGCGGAGCCTCCCACGAGGTTATACGTGGTTTGCATTATGCCTTTGCCGTAAGTTCTCCCTTTTTCTTCCCCCTCTCTCTTAACGATAACGAGGTCGTTTAAAGAAAAGTTGTTATCCCTTTCCGCCGCGCCGTAGTAAAGCATTGCGCCGAGGAGCGCTTCCGACGCGGAAGCGGTGTTTTCGTCCGCGATAACGACAGTTTTATTTAAAAACGAAAGACATGCGTTGAATTTTGTGGAAAAAACCTCGGTATGCTTTTCGCTTTTGCCACGGCACACCGAAATAGTGCCTGTTTTGCCGCCGTTGTCGATTAAATACCCCGCTATGTTTTCAAGTACGGTCATCTGTCCGCCGCCGTTTCCGCGCAGGTCTAATACGAGTTTGGTTTTACCGTTGTTTTTCAGATATTCCGCCGCGACTTTAAATTGCTCTGCCGCGTTTCCGGAAAAGCGAGTGAAGCGCATCACAGCGGCGTCGTCCGCAAGCCCTTCTATCCTGTCTTCTCTCGGAGAAAGTTCCGTTTTTTTGTCCGTCGAAACGACGAAACTACCCTCGCTGACGTAAAGTTTTACGTAAGAAGCGTTATAAGCGGCGCGTTTTGCGGTAAATTCTTTTTCGGCAAACGAACCCTCTCTTTTTACCTTAAACTTATACTCGCCCGTACCCGGGTTGTCTTGAAAAAAATCGGTTACGTCGTAATCCTGATCCAGCGTTTTATATTCGCCGCCGGCGTAACTTGCCGCTAAAAACACGTCGCCCGCGCGCAAGCCCGCTTTTTCCGCAGGTGAATTAAGCGTTACCGAATACACCTCGTTAAAATATCCCGACTGCTTTGAGTACACGCTCATACCGAGCCCGTCGTACGCGCCCTTGTTTTCGTTTTTTATAACGTTAAACTCTTCTGCGGTATAATACTCCGCGTATTTATCCTCTTTCAGTGCCGAAGCGACCACCGCTTTTATAAGTTCGTCGCCCGAAAGGTCCTCTCCCGACGGAGTTTTGGTTATAAAAACGCCTTCTTGCTCGATTAGTTTCAGTACCAGGTTAAGGTTAGTCGCCGTGCGCCCCGCAACAAGACAATTTGTTAAAAACCCCGCAAAAAAGACCAAAACCAAAATCGCCGCGGACAAAATTATCCGCAGCGGTTTTATTTCGCTTTTCGTGCGCGCGGCTGAAGCCTTGCGCTCGCTTTCGTTAAATTCTTTTTGATTTTCACTCATCTATTTAACCAGTTCTCTTATCACCGTGATAAGCCTGAACGTTACGGCGTCGGAGAAAGTACGGATATTAAGACCCGTTGCTTTTTCGATTTTATCGAGCCGATACGTAAGCGTATTGCGGTGTAAATAAAGTTTTCTCGCGGTTTCGCTTTGATTCAAACTGTTTTCCAAAAACTCTTCCGCGGTTTCGACCATCTCTTTATCGGAAAAGATGTTTTCCGCACCCGGGTCGCCGAGCAGTTCCATATATTCCGAAAGTTTGTGCTTTGGTAAATCTTCGAGTATTTTATACAGTATATACTGTTTGAAAGAATGTACCCCCGTTTTTAACCCGCTCGCTTCCGCCATACGCTGCGTGGTGGCCGCCTGAGAGAAAGAAGAAGGTATGTCGGACAAACTTTTTACCGTGCCGCCGAGCGCGATAAACACCGATATGCCGAGTTCCTCGTAAATAGAGCCCGCTATATATTCGGCGTATTCGGCAAAAGACCTGTAATCGCCCGCCGCGCTCTCAATAAATTTTACCAAAACGAACGACCTTTCGTCAAGTCTTACGGTAAAATCTTTTTTATCTTCGACGTACGCGTCAACCGCGTCCCGCACGCCCGCGTTGTCGCGGTCGGAAACGATTATCATCGCGCTGCACGCTCCGTCTCCGACGGAATATTTTCTCATATACTTACCGACGTCCGACAACGCGAGTTCGCCGAGAATAAGCGCCCTGTAAAATTCTTCGCGGGAAAGAGACTCGTTTTTGCCGAAAGTTCTTTCAATCAAAGTAGACAACAGGTACGCGTAGTTTTTACCCGCGCTGCCCGCGCCGCGTATTTCTCCTATGAATTCCGCGTTTTTGATTTTTATATGAAACAGCGTTCTGTCCTTTTTTACGTCCGTTAAAACGCCCTCGAACGAAAGACCCGTTACGTCCTCTCCGTCCCCGTTGCCGAAAACTTTTTCGCCGTCAGAATCGTAGCACGAAAAATCTATGCCGGTTTTGGCTGTAAATTCTTCCAAAAAAGTCAAAATCTCTTTTTCCATAAAGTACCTCTGGTTTTCTTTTATATATAATAACGCGATAATTAAACTACGGTTAATATGTAAATTATTCCGAAAAATCGAAAGTTTTATCGGGTGCGGATTTAAATTTTCTTCTACCCCGTAATTTTAAGCATAAGCATTGCCGCGTAACCTATAACGAGCGCGGCAACGAATTGTATCAGCATAACCGCAACCCCGCGACCGAACGATTTTTTGCTTTTAAAAAGCATCAATACGCCTATTCCCGCATTTGCGGAAAGCCCTGCCGCAAGTCCCGGAAAACTCAACGCGCCGCTTAAATAACTTTGCGCAATGACTATCGAAGACGCGCAGTTAGGTATCAACCCGACGAGTGCCGCGGCAATCGGATGCAGATATTCTCCGCTTTTTAAAAACGCCGTTACGTTCTCTTTGCCGATAAGTTCAAACGCCAGCCCGAAAACCACGTTAAGCGCTAATACGTATAAAAACGTTTTACCCGCGTGATAAAAGGGGTGCAATATATACGTCTGCCAAAACTTTTCGGTATGCTCGCCGCATTCCACGCACTCCCCGCGCACGGGGCAAACGTGTTTAACGTCGAGTTTCTTCGCCGCCGCGTTTACTATAAAGCCTATCGCGACTGCGAAGGTCAGTTTCCATAAAAACAGATTAAGCACCGCGGTAAAAGCCGTTCCGTTAGACAAAAGAACTATTAGTCCCTCGTCGCTCGTAGAGATGAACGCCGCTATAAGCGTACCCGTACGGATAAAACCGTCGTCGTAAAGTTTGGCGCACATTACCGAAAACCCGCATTCGGGTATTATACCGAGCGTGCCCGAAACGACGGGCGCGAATTTACCCGTAAGCGCGCGTTCTATTTTTTCTTTATTCGAAGCGTTTTCTATCGCTTCCATCAAAACGTATATCAGAAACAGAAAAGGAAAGACCTTTATACTGTCGGTTATAGCGTCGGTAAATACGTTAAATATAAAGTCCATATATTACGTTTGTGGGAAGAAAATCTCTTGCGTGATAAAAATATCACTTAAGTTGTACCCCTTCCCCGAAAAAATTATCAAGCGGTTTTTCCGGCAGATGCTTAAACACGAACCGGAAAGCCCTTTAACAAATAAAAAAAGCCAAGTTTAAAACGCTTGGCTTTTTATCTTTGGTTTTAAGTCGAAAACGAATTACTCGCCCTTTTCTTCCGTCTTTTCGGCGGGGGTTTCTTCAACGACTACCTCTTCGGTAACGACTTCCTCCACAACGACGGGGGCGGCGGGTTTTTTACCTGCCTTTTTCTCCATTTTCAATCTTTTCTTTTCCGCTTCTATAGCGGCTTTTTCGGCTTCGGCGGCAAGTTTCGCGGCGAGAGCGGCAGCCTTGTCGGCTTCCTCCTGTTCGCGTTTCGCTTGAAGTTCTTCGATAGCGGCCTTGTTGTCCTGGCTTCTCGCAAGGATGGTTACTTCGGTTTCTTTATCGAAGATATGGCAGTGGCTCATATCGAGACCGAGAACGGCGGTATCGCCCGCTTTCGTCGCGGAACGATTGTCAACCTTTGCTATAAGGTTGCTTACGTCCTCTTCGATACTCTTTTCCACGCCGTCGTCAACTTGTTCCGAACGGGTTCTGCAATAAAGTAAGGTTTCCGAGCCCAGCGCTTCTACTACGTCAACCTTAACCTCGACTACAGGTAATTTATTTTCTTTGATAAGTTCCGCGTTGTCGTGAATGTCCTCGGGGCGGATACCGAAAACAATCTCCCTGTCGGTGTTCAAGTACTTGTCAAGGTTTACGATAAGGTCAACCTTATCTTTAGGAAGTTCTACCTTGTCAAGACCGAACTCGACGAAAACTTTGTCCTTCGTGCCGACGAGCTTGCCGGGGAAGAAGTTCATCTGGGGAGTACCGATGAAGCCCGCAACGAACTGGTTGATAGGATAATCGTAAAGATTTATCGGCGTATCTACCTGTTGCATAAAGCCGTCTTTCATAACTACGATACGGGTACCCATGGTCATTGCTTCGACCTGGTCGTGCGTAACGTATATAAAAGTGGTTGCAAGGCGATTATGAAGTTTGGTAATCTCGGTTCTCATCTGGGAGCGGAGCTTCGCGTCCAGGTTGGAAAGAGGTTCGTCCAAAAGGAAAACTTTAGGTTCACGTACGATTGCGCGCCCCAACGCGACACGCTGTCTCTGACCGCCGGAAAGCGCTTTCGGCTTTCTCGACAAATACATTTCGAGACCTAAAATTCTCGCTGCTTCTTTAACTCTCTGGTCTATCTGAGCCTTAGGCATTTTACGAAGCTTTAAACCGAACGCCATGTTGTCGTACACGGTCATGTGCGGATAAAGCGCGTAGTTCTGGAAAACCATCGCTATGTCCCTGTCTTTAGGGGCGCGGTTGTTTACGAGAACGCCGTCGATGTAAAGTTCGCCTTTGGTAATTTCTTCAAGACCGGCTATCATACGAAGAGTGGTGGATTTACCGCAGCCGGAAGGTCCGACGAATACGATAAATTCCTTATCTTCTATGTCCAGGTTAAAATCCGTAACGGCGGTTACGCCGGAAGGATAAACCTTGTAGATGTTTTTAAGATTGAGACTTGACATAATTTTCCTCCACGTTCCTTTACGGAACCATTTTGCCTTTAAATTTTACTACAATCTTACGGTTTTTACAATGGGCAATTATGTACAAAAACTTAAAACATTTTTATGCAACTTGCATAATTACATTCAGTCAAGTTCATCAAGTGTCAATTCAAACGCGGGAGCAAATTCTTTAAGGTAATATTCCACTTCGGGACTGCCGCATTTTTTAAGTTCTTCGCCTATGGTTTTTTTCGCCTTTTTAAACTCCGAATTGCCGGCTTTTGTTTCCTCTACGCATTTAAGATACGCGGCGAGCCTGTCGGCGTATTTTACCAGTTTATACTCCTCTTCGGAAACGTCCGGCAAAACGTACTTTTCGTACTCCGCGGAGAGTTCTTCGGGAAGCATGGCGAGAATCCTTTCGCAAGCCTTGTTTTCAAGGTCTTTGTAGGCGGTTTTTATCTCGGGGTTAAAATATTTTATCGGCGTAGGCAAATCGCCCGTTATAACCTCGCCCACCTCGTGGTACTGCGCGAGCAAAACGACTTTTAAAAGGTCGTAATTTTTGCCGTAATATTTATTGCCGACGACGGCGAGCGCGTGCGCTATCACCGCAACCTGTTGGCTGTGCTCCATAATGTTTTCTTCCGCCACCGAACGCATAAGCGACCAACGCCTTATGTTTTTCATTCGGTTAAGATACGCGAAAAATTTAAACATTATTTACCTCACGTAATTATTTTAACATATATTTTCGGTTGACGCAAGCGGATAAATGATATATAATGTTTTTAAAATAAATTTTTAATCCGCTATGGGTGCCGTAAGGCTGAGATTATACCATCGAATCCGCAAGGTAATTCTTGAAGGAAATACGGGCGATATCTTTAATACGCGTTACGCGTATACGGGGCACTCTTTGGATAAGGGTGCTTTTTTCACGGCGGAAAAGGAGTACAAATGAAAGATTTTTTAGCACTCGAAGAACTTAAAAACGTTCTTTCTCTCGGTAAAGACGGACTGAGAACCGCCTATACCGCACTGCAGGCGTTTGCGCTTTACGTAACGCTGTTTATCGCCGTCGCGCTGACCGCGGCGTACTTTATCGTTAAACGCAAAAAACCCGAAAGCCTTGCTTCTCTTAAAAGCGTTATAATCGGCACGGTTATCGGTTACGCGATAACCCTTTCTGCTTGCATAGGGTTTTTTATGGTTGCGAGAATGAAAGTGAAAGAAGAACTTAACGCGGAATTTTACCTTATGCTCGGATTTTTTGCGCTTTGCCTTTGCTATGCGATAGCGGCGTTTATTACCAAACTCGCCTCGCCTAAAGCGTTTAAAATATGCAACGCGACAGGGCTTTCTCTCGCCGTTATATACGCTTTCGTACTGCTTTTCGTTATCCCCGTCGCGGGCGAAGAATATAAGCCCTTATCCGGCGGCATATACGTTTTCTCTCTCCTTCTCGTTTTGGCGATTGCGCTCGTCGCGATATTTTTCGGCAAAGGAGAAGAAGCCGTTTCGGAGTCGCGCGCGCTGGCGTTTGCCGGAGTTTCCGTCGCGCTTTCGTTCGCGCTGTCTTACGTAAAACTTTTTTCGCTCCCGCAGGGCGGCTCCATAACCCTTGCAAGCATGCTTCCGCTTATTATTTACTCTTACGTTTTCGGCGCGAGAAAAGGCGTGTTTGCGGGCGTGGTTTACGGGCTTTTGCAATGCGTTCAGTCGCCGCAAATATATCAACCGATGCAGGTTTTGCTCGACTACCCCGTTGCTTTCGGCGCGATAGGCGTTGCCGGCATCGCCAAAAACATACGCTTTACCGATAAACCTTTGGTTAAGTTTATAATAGGCGCTTCCGTTGCGTGCGTACTTCGGTATTTTGCGCACGTTATCAGCGGCTATTACGTTTTCTCTTCCTGGGCGATGGAAGGCTACACCGCGCTTTCCTGGGCAATCGTATATAACCTGTTCGTGATTGCGGAACTCGCGATTATTCTCGTAGTAGGCTCCGTGCTTTTCTCGTCTAAATCGTTCGTTGCGGAATTAGACAAACTCACGCAAAAAAAAGTATAAACCTAAAAAAATAATTTATCCGCCGCCCCGCGAATTTTTTCGGGGCGGCGGTTTTTTGCGTTTAAAATTCAAAAAGCAATAAACTTGGTTTATTGCTTCCTGAATAATATATGATAAGGGGGAAAATGATGAGCGTTTTTTGTTGTCGTTATTTCCTTTCGACGGTTATATGATACAACATTCGACAAAATTTGTAAAACGTTTTACACCCCTTTTTTAAATTTTTTTTGAAAATTTTTAACATATTTTCCTTTTATTTCCGTGATTATGTTTATAATTTACACAATTTGTTAAAAATTATCGTTTTTATCGTTTGCTGTTTATTCTCTCGGGCTTACTCGCCCGAATAAACGATTGACACGGGGGTTTTACGGTGATACAATGTAACGGTTTTATACGAGAGAGATAAATTTTATGGTTTTAACGGTTATAATATTCGCCGCGACGGTCGCGGCAATTATTCTCGGAATACTTTTCTTTCCGAAAATCAAAATTAAAAACGGACTATACGTTGACAGTTACTGGGTAATCGCGCTTGTCGGCGTTATTCTGATGCTTATAACCGGACAAACCGACCTGAACGCCCTTTTTAACGCACTTACCGAGGATACGGCGGTAAATCCTATTAAAATACTCGTGCTGTTCGTATCCATGACGGTATTATCTATCTTTTTAGACGAGTTGGGGTTTTTCGCGTATCTTGCGGACGTAACGCTTAAAAAAGCCGGCGCGAATAAGTTTAAACTTTTTTCTTATTTATACGCGGTGGTATCCGTGCTTACCGTTTTTACTTCTAACGACGTTATTATATTATCGTTTACCCCTTTTATATGCTACTTTGCGAAAAACGCCGAAATCAACCCGCTCCCTTACCTTGCGGGCGAGTTCGTTGCGGCAAACACCTGGAGCATGGCTCTCGTTATCGGCAATCCGACTAACATTTACCTTGCTTCGGCTTTTAACGTGGGGTTTGCGGAGTACTTTAAGGTTATGCTTCTGCCGACAGTGATAGCGGGAATTACCGCGTTTTGTTTACTCGTCTTGGTTTTCAGAAAAACTTTGTTTGAAAAAAGCGAGGGGCTACCAAAAAAAGAAGCCGCAAGTCGCTCCGCCGCGAAGGGCGCGCAAATAAAAAGCAAGCCTTTGCTTTTTATAGGCGTAATTCATCTCGGCGCGTGCACGATACTGCTTGCGATAAGTTCTTACGCGGGGCTGCCCATGTGGCTTATTTCGCTCGGGGCGGCGATAAGCCTTTCCGCGTGCGTTTTAATTTTTTCCGCAATAAAACGGCGCGCCCCAACGGAACTTGCCGGCGCATTTAAACGCGCGCCCTATCAACTGATACCTTTCGTTTTGTCTATGTTTGCGATGATAACGGTGCTTTCCGAAAAAGGCGTTACCGAAAAGATAGCCTCGCTTCTCGGAGAAGGCGGTACGGTTTTTAAATACGGAACGGCATCTTTTTTTGCCTCGGACGTGGTAAACAATATCCCCATGTCCGTACTGTTTTGCGACGTAATAAAGTTTTTGCCGCAAACGGCTAAACTTTCCGCCGTATACGCAACGACCGTCGGGTCAAATCTCGGGGCGTTGTTTACGCCTATAGGCGCGCTTGCAGGCATTATGTGGAATTCGATTTTAACAAAACAGAACGTAAAATTCGGCTATTTCGATTTTATAAAAATCGGGGTTACGGTCGCACTGCCGACGCTTGCCGCTACCCTTTTAACCCTTTCGTTTACGGTATAGCGTTATCGTCTTTGCGTATCGGACTTAAAAAAGAGCGTTCCGTAAACAGAACGCTCTTTAGTTTTTGTTGTTTTCCGAATTTCGGAATTATTCGCCCTTAAAAGGAAGAAGGTCTACGAGTCTTGCGCGTTTAATCGCGGTAGACAAAACTCTCTGGTGCTTGGCGCACACGCCGGTCATACGACGGGGAAGAATTTTGCCTCCCTCGGTTACGTATCTTTTAAGCGTGCTTACGTCTTTATAGTCGATATCTTCGACCTTAGCCTGACAGAAAGCGCAAACTTTTCTTCTCGGAATCCTTTTAACGAACTTTTTGCCTTCTTTGGGAGCGACTTTCGCTTCCTGCTCGCCCGCTTCTTGCGCGGGAGCGGCGGTAGTAGTTATGTTGGTGTCTTCCATTTTATTTCTCCTTGTTTAATTAGAACGGAAGCTGATTGTCGTCAATCGCTTCTAATCTGGGGCGTTCTCTCTTCGCCGTAACCACGGGGGCGTCGGTATCGAAACCGTCTCCGCCCTGCGCGTTTTTAGGCGTCAAAAACTCCACTTCGCTTGCAACGACGTCGGTAACGTTTCTCTTTACGCCGTCCTTATCTTCGTAAGAACGGTTTTGTAAACTGCCGACGACCGCCACTTTGTTTCCTTTTTTAAGATATTTACCGCAGTTTTCCGCTCTGCCGCGCCAAACCGTTATATTGAAAAAATCGGTCTCGCGCGTGCCGTCCGCATTAGCGTAATCTCTCGAAACGGCTATCGCGAATCTGCATACCGCTATCCCGCTTTGAGTTTCGCTCAATTCGGGGTCGCGCGTTAAATTACCTACGAGGATAACTTTATTCATTTTTTTACCCTGCCTTATCTTTATCTTTTGGTAATGAGTCTTCTGATTATGCCGTCGGTTATACCGGCAACACGCTTAATTTCAACGACGAGCGTTTTCTCCGCTTCGAAAGTCATCAAAACGTAATAGCCCTCGGACTTGTAGTTAATGGGGTACTGTAATTTTTTTACGCCCCAACGGTCGGTCTGTTCAACCGTGCCGCCGTTTGCGGTAACCAAATCCTCGAACTTTTTTACGATGGCTTCTTTGGCGTCGTCTGCTAAAGACGCGTCGAGAATATAAAGCATTTCGTACTTAGTCATAATTTTTACCTCCCGGACTTATTCGGCTCGGGTCGCGCCCGAGCAAGGTTTATATGCGCGCCGATTACGCTACGCGCGCACAAGTACTAATTATATTAACAAACTTTTTTTTCTTTGTCAAACGTTTTATTTAAGGAATCGCTTTAACCTTGTCAAATATATCGCGCAAAGTCATACGATATAGTTCGACTTCCTCAAACCCCGGATCGCCTACCAGTCCGCAACTTACGAGTTCGCGAATGGTTGCGTTTTGTACGCTTTGCGAAACCTCTTTTACTTTACTTTCCATTTCTCCGAAAGAAATATCGGTCGCCGTATATTTTTTACCGTAACCGTCCGTATCCCTCTCCGCCGAATTGTGCGCGTAAAACATAAAAAACCACACGCCGGACGCGGAAGATATATCGTAAGTTTTATCCGCTTCCCTTTCGCCGTCGGCGGCAAGGTCATATGCGCTTGTCAAAACAAACGTTTCCGTTCCTGTTCCGATAAGTTTATAATACTTACCCGTTCCCGCGGCGTTTTCGACAAAGCACTTCGTATCGCCGTATATGTCTGAAACTTTAAGGGCGTTTATTTTATCGCCCGCATTGCCGACGGTAACCGATTCGTCAGCTAAAAGCGCGCTTAATATTTTATTGTCCGACGACGGAATAACGGTTTTAAGTTTTACTTTTGAAACGTTAAAGCCGTTTATATCGCTTATCTTTATATCTTTGGCGTTTCCGCTGTACCCTACGGCACCCTCGGCTAATATATTAAAAATGCTTGGGTTGTTATTGTAATCCAACACAGAACTTAACTTTATATTATCCGTATCGAGCCCCGCAAGGTCCGATACCGTAATTTCGGCATAGTTTTTCCCCGCACAACAGTCCTCAAGTATGCCTGCAAGTTTATCTCCTGCAACGCTTCTGTCGCCGAGTACGGTGGCAAGTGCGATATTACCCGTATCGAGAACGGAAAGACTGCTTATGCTTATATCCTCGTAACTTTCAGCACCCGTACCTTGTAAAAGTATTTTATAAATCTTTTCGTTTGCGAACGCGTTCGCCTCTGTCGGCAACTCAAGTACGGAAGAAAGTTTAATATTGTCCGGGTTAAAGTTTTGTATGGATAAAATCGTTATGTCTTTTTTATCGCCCTCAAAATTTGAGCCCTGCGCTAAAATATCGTAAATTTTCTCGTTACCGGTATACTCGAGTACGGCGGAAAGTTTAACCCCGTCGATTGAGAAATTAGATAAACCGCCTATCGTCAACGTTTCCTCGGTCGGCGCGACCTCTCCTTCCCCGAGCACGTAGCCGCTTAAAAGTATTTCGTAAATTTTTCCGTTGTCCTCGACCGGTAAAACCGAACTCAACTTTACGTTGTTCGTTTCAAGCGCTTTAAGGTCGTTTACCGTGATAGCGGAAAAAGAATCTTTCCCCGTAGCGTCTTTAAGTATTTTAACAAGGTCGCTGTTATCATCCATATCGCCGAGTACAGCCGATAAATGCACGCTATCGAAAGACAAACCGCTGGTTAAGTTTTTAACGGTCATATCCGCGTATTCCGTTCCGCCCGTTGCGTCTTTCAATATGCTTAACAGGTTTGCGTCTAACTCGCTTTCGTCGCCGAGCACGGTGGACAGTTTAACGCCGGTAAAATCGAGCGAAGCAAAATCCGCTACCGTAATATCGTCGTATCCGCCCTCGCCGCCGATTGCCTCGGTTAAAAGTTTAACTATGGTAGCGTTTGCTTCGTTATTTTCTATAACCGAAGAAAGGTGAACGTTATCTACGTTAAAATCGCTCGTTAAAGAGCCTATGGTAATCTCTTCGTATTCGGCGCCGGCAAGGTCGACAAGCAACTTTTTAAGTTGTTCGCTTATACCCTTATCGTTACCCTCCTCGTCCTTTTCGCCCGTTAAAACTGCGGAAAGTTTAACGCCGTTTATATCAAAATCGCCGAGTTCGGACACTTTGGTATCTTCTAAGATTTTAGCGATAGACCCGGTCATATCGGCGTCGCCCGATACCGCGCTTATAAGGTCTACCACTTTCATGCTTCTGAAACTCGCGGGGAGCACTGCCGTCAAATCGGATACAGACACGGCGGAAAGTTTTGCGTAATACAGTTTTGTCGCCGCGTTTACGCCCTGCACGTAATTTTTGTCGTTATCGAACGCGCGGAGAAATTCTCCGCTTTCCGTTTTGTAGTAATAAAGCGCGGGCACAAAGTCTTCTGCGGCGGGGTCGACCGTTTCGCCGTCCTCAACCTCGGTAAACTCGTTAAACTGCGGTATGGAAGAGGTAAATTCCTCTATGGCTTTTTGAATAGCCGGCACGTCGTCTATCGTCATATCTTTTATACCGGTAATGAATCCGTAAATACTTTTTTTGCCGTTCTCCTCGCCGATGGTATCGCTCGCTTCCATGCCCGCTATACCCAATATGGTGCCTACGGGCAGCACGACGAGCGCGATTACGAGAAGGATTAAACCCGACACCACGCCCGAAAGCCACAGTAACAGGTTTTTAACCGGGCGGAACCTTGCGACTTTTGCGTTATATTTATCTTTACGCTTACGCGTATCCGTCGTAACGACTTCTTTACTCATAAAATTACTCCGTTAATATTTCGGTTTGTTTTATTGTACTACTTTTTTACGGACTCGTCAACGCGCGCAAAAGCGGCAAAGTCTTGTGCTGCGATTTGCAACAGCGTTTTTTCGTCGTTTAAGCGCGAATTCAGAACGCATCGGTCGAAAAGTTTTTCCCTTTCCCTCCCGAGTATCCTGTCCGAAAATCCTATATTTTTTAATTGTTCGGCAGTTATTTTAAGGTCTTTTACCGATTTAGGCGTGCCGTTTTTTCTCATATCGTCGATTATTTTACGCCAACGTATAACCGACGGGGCAACGTCGTTTTCTTCCATACTCGCGCGGTGGTCTGTCTGAAAAATAAGCAAAAGTTTTTCTATCTCGCCAAAATTTTTCGCTATGAATAATTTTATATCGCTTTCTTTCATCGAGCCGTCTATGTCGAGCATATGATTTTTCACGAGAAAGCACGTTTCTTTAACGGTTTTTTTATCGTATTTTAACCGCGTAAGAACGTCTTTTGCGATAAGTCCGCCCGTGTCCGCATGCCCGTAATATTTACCCGTCGCGATAAACCTTTCGGGTTTTCCAACGTCGTGTAAAAGGGCGGCAAGCCGAACCTTTTCGTCCGCATAGCAGGCGCACCTCAAACTATGCTCTAACACGTCGTATTTATGAAAATCGCTCCTTTGCGCCATGCCCCGCCCGAGCGTGAGTTCAGGCATAATTTCGTCAAGCACGCGCGTTTCGTCAAGAACTTTAAGCGCGCGGTAATGCCCGTCTGCGGGTGAAAAAGAATGAGCCGCATCCGCATGTAAAATTCTATCGAGTTCGGCTTTTACTCGTTCCGCCGAAACGTCTTTAACGTTCCTCGCGAATTTTTTCGCGGCGGACAGCATTTCGCGCTCTATGGTAAACCCGAGTTCTCCCGTAAAGCGCGCAAGCCGCATAAGCCTTAACCCGTCGTGAGAAAAAACTTCTTCCGGCAAAGTCGCCGCAGATATTACGCGGGCGTTAACGTCTTTTATCCCGTCGAGGGGGTCTATATATTTATCCCCCGCAATATCGTAATATACCGCGTTGCACTTAAAATCGCGGCGAAGCGCGTCCTTTTCCGCACCGACAGAAAAGGTTACCGACTGCGGCGTATGCGCGCCGCCCGCAGGATAAACCTCTTCTCTCGTAACCGAATATTCGTATTTACGCTTTCCGTCGGTAACGACCGCCGTACCCGTGCGCTTATATATCGCGACGGCGTGAAACCCGAATTTTTCCGCAAGCGAAATAAACGCCTCCGGCAACAGGTCGCCGCATACGTCTATATCCGCCGAAATCTCGCCCGAAATCAAAAAATCACGCACCGCGCCGCCGACCGCGTAGACGGGCGCGGGCGAGTTTTTGCACAAATTTATAAAATTTTCGGGTAAAGGCAAACGCATAATTTTATATTACCATAAAAAAGCGCGTTTTGTTGTTTTTTATTTTAAACGAACGATAAAAACTTGTTTTTTTAAAAAATTTATAGTAAACTTTATCTATCACTTTACCGAGGAAGCCATGTTAGACTTTATAGTAAACCCGTCTGCCGGCGGCAAAGACGGCAAAAAAATAAAAAAGGCTTTGCCTAAACTCGAAAAAAGACTTGTAGAGAGAAAGGTGGACTACGTTATACATATGACGAAAACTCCGCACCACGCCACCGAACTTACCGACGGGCTAATTAAAAACGGCGCGACCGACATTATAGTCGTCGGCGGCGACGGGACTCTTCACGAGGTCATAAACGGGTTTTCTTCTTTCGATAAAGTTTCTATGGGAATAATCCCCTGCGGCACGGGCAACGATTTTGCGAGCGCGCTTAATTTACCCTTGGACCCCGTGGAAGCGCTTGACCTTATAATCGACGGCACGCCGAAATATACCGACTTTATGCAAATGCCGGGCGTGCGCGGACTCAACATTATAGGCTTCGGGATAGACGTAGAAGTGTTAAAACGCTACGCCGCGCTTAAACGCAAAACCAAATTCGGATATACTAAATGCCTTATCAAAACGCTTTTTAACTTTGAATACTCCGACTTTAACGCGGAATTTAACGGGAAAACGGAAAAATATCGCTCTTTTATCGCGTGCGTGGCAAACGGCACGAGATACGGCGGCGGCATACCGATATGCCCCGTCGCGAACCCGACGGATAAAAAACTCGACTTCGTTGCGGTAAGAGAGATGAAAAGGCTAAAAATAATTTCGGCTTTTTTGAAACTCAAAAAAGGCAGAATAATGGAACTTAACGAGGTAGTTCACGACCTTACGGACGAGATAAAAATAACGCCCGATAAGCCTGTTACCGTAAACGTTGACGGCGAACTGTACGACGGAATACCTTTCGACGTTAAAATCGTTTCGGACACGTTAAGGGTTTACCGCCCGTAAAAAAACGAAAACCGCTTACTCGTCGGTAAGCGGCGCAACGTTATAATTTATAAGTTTACAGAGTTCTTCCCTTTTTACAGCGATAAAGGAGCCTATCCTTCCGCCCGAAAAATAAATCGTTTCGTAATTTTTTACCGTTTCGTCGAACGTAGTGGTAAAGAATTTTTTCATTCCGACGGGCGAACAACCGCCGTGTATATACCCCGTAAGCGGTAAAAGTTCTTTGCTTTTTACCATTGCCACGTTTTTTTCGCCCACGGCGAGCGCGGCTTTTTTTAAGTCCAGTTCTTTATTCACGGGCACGTCGAAAACGTAGTGCGCGCCGCTTTTACCGACGGTTACGAGCGTTTTGAACGCTGCCGAAGGATTAACTCCTATATACGCCGCCACGTCCTCGCCCGTAAGCGTACCGTCCTCGGGATAACTAAAACTTTCAAACCACACCTTTTTTTGCGCGATTATGCGCATTACGTTAGTCTTTTCTTCACTCTTCATATTTAAACGCCTTATCGTTTTCAAGTCGGCGGAGATATTCCGCCGCGCGTTTTTTCGCCCCCGCAAGGTCCTGATCGAGATAATTGCCGCACTCTCTTGCGGTCGCCCCGGGTATTTCGCCCGTAAAGTTTACGATAAACTCCATCGCGCGTTTTACTTCGGGATATATTTCCTCCGGCGAAAGGTCGCCGAACAGGACTAAATAAAAGCCAGTTCTGCACCCCATCGGTCCGAAGTACACGACTTTGTCGCAAAACGCGCCGTTACGGAAAAAGGTCGCGCCGAGATGCTCTATCGTATGTATCTCGGCGGGTTCCATAACGGGTTCTTTGTTCGGCATGGTAAAACGCATATCGAAAGTAGTTACCGTAACGCCGTTAAACCTGTCTTTTCTCGAAACGTAAAGCCCCGTTTTAAGTTTAAGGTGATTAACTTTAAAACTCTCTATCGTATTCATACAACTTAGTTCTCCGCGTGCGGTTTTTCTATCGCTTTAACGAGCGTTTTACCCTCGTAAATCAGATGATAATCGGCTTTTTTGCCGTTCTTTATATCGCCGATGAAAATTTTAAGGTCGTCTATAACCCCGTAATTTTTCGGCGAAATTATCCAGTCTATATTCTTAAACGTAACGAGTCCCTCTTCGGTTTCCATCGGAAAACGCGTTTCGTCGTAATCGTCCGGTAAGACCGAAAGCGTAGCGTAACCCACCTCGTCGTCGTAGTTCCAGGTAAAAACCGAAAACACTTCCGCACGTTCCGCTATTACGCCGCTTTCCTCTTTTATTTCGCGAAGGGCGCATTCCGTTACGCTTTCACCCTCTTTCACTTTGCCGCCGACTGCGTTCCACATTCCGACGAAGGGCGGTTTGTTGCGGTTAATCATCAGAATTTTGTCGCCCTTTTTAACGAAGCACAAAGTCGCTTTACGCACGGTTTAACCTCTGTAATAATTTATAAGACAACCCTTAACGATTATTTTGCGCTCTGCTTCGGTAAGCGGCGCGACGGAAAGGGTTACGCGCCGTTTTTTATCGCCGCTTATAACTTCTGCCGAAAATTCGGTATCGCCGTTCGCGATTTTTTCTTTAACGTCTTTTATATAAACGTAATCGCCCACGTTAAAATCGTTCTTTTTTGCGATAAACGGTATCATGCCCCAGTTTATAAGGTTGCTTCTGTAACGTTTGGTGGCGTACTCTACCGCAATGTTTGCCGCGCCGCCCAAAACTCTCTGGCAAGAAGCGGCTTGCTCTCTTGCGGAGCCGTCGCCGGGTTTCACCGCGCATACCACGCTGCCGTACGAAGTAACGTTTTCGTCGAACCCGAGTTCTTTAGGGAGCCCTTCAGCCTTAACCGCTTTCGCGCGGGCAACGTACCCGGGGTCTTTTCTCGAAAGCGCGAACTCCGCGAGTTTAAGCGGATTAGAGCGATAAGAAGAAGTTTCGCCCGAAGGAATAAGTTCGTCGGTCGTGGTAACGGGGTCGGTTAAAACGGAAACGACTTTAAGCACAAGGTCGCGTTTAAGCGGTTCCATTTTGGGCCAGTCGGCAATGTTGGGACCGTATCTCAACTCTTCGCCGCGTTGCGGATTGCCCACTCCGTTAAACACGCGCGCTTTATATATTTTGTTGTCGTAACGATATTTTTTGATTTTAGCCGAATACGCTTCGTCCATAGCGGAAGTTATCGCGCCGCCGTTTTTAGCGGTTGCGGCGATACTGCGCGCGTCCATCAGCGCGACTGCGGAAAGTTGCCCGCCCGAGGGTTTGCTGCCCTCTCTGCTTTCAAAGTTGCGCGTGGTATGGCGTATCGAAAGCCCGTTGTTGCAAGGCACGTCCCCTGCGCCGAAACACGGACCGCAAAACGCCGTTTTTACCACCGCGCCGCTGTCCATAAGAGTAGAAACGTAACCGTTTTCGACCAGCCCTTTATATACGGGCTGACTTGCGGGATAAACGTCAAGAGTAAAATCGAAATTATTTATCGGGGTATCGCCGATAATTTCGGCGGCCTCCGCCACGTTTTCGTAAGAGCCGCCCGCGCAACCCGCGATAACGCCCTGTTCTACATATACTTTGCCGTCCTTTATTTTATCCGTAAGTTTAAATTCGCCCTTACCCTCGGGTAAAAGTTTTTTACCCTTTTCTTCGCACTCTTTTAAAAGTTCGTACGGGCGGGATAAAAACTCTCTTATCGTATACGCGTTAGAGGGGTGGAACGGCAACGCTATCATCGGCTCGATTTTGCTTAAATTTACAACCACCGCGCCGTCGTAATACGCGCCGTCCTCGGGGTGCATTTCTTTATACGCGCCGCCCCTGCCGTGAAGCGCGAGATAGTCCGCCGTTTTTTTGTCCGTTTCCCATACCGAAGAAAGACAGGTCGTTTCGGTCGTCATAACGTCTATACCGTTGCGGTAGTCCATAGAAAGACCCTTAATGCCGCCGCCGATAAACTCGAGTATTTTGTTTTTAACGAATCCGTTGCCGAAAGTCGCTTTTACGAGCGCGAGAGCCACGTCGTGCGGACCGACGCCTTTTCTTAATTTTCCTTTAAGATAAACCGCGATAACCTGCGGGCGGGTTATTTCGTAAGTTCTGCCGAGAAGTTGTTTTACGAGTTCGGGTCCGCCTTCGCCGACAGCCATGCAACCGAGCGCGCCGTAACGGGTATGAGAGTCGGAGCCCAGTATCATTCCCCCGGGGAAAGCCCTTGCCTCGCGCATATATTGATGAATAACCGCAAGGTGAGGAGGAACGAACGCGCCGCCGTATTTTCTCGCCGCGGAAAGCCCGAATACGTGATCGTCCTCGTTAATGGTGCCGCCGACCGCGCATAAAGAATTGTGGCAGTTGGTTAAAGTGTACGGGAGCGGAAATTCTTTCAGCCCCGACGCTTTTGCCGTCTGCACGATTCCCACGTACGTAATGTCGTGAGAGGTTATTTCGTCGAATTTAATCGAGAGTGCGTCGCCCTCGCCCGCAACGTTATGCGCCGCGAGTATTTTATACGCCATGGTTTTTTTAGCGTTTTCGGCGTCCGCCGCGGCGGCGCGGACTAATTTGCCGCCCGCGTAATATACGCCTTTTTTTATAAGTTTAATCATCTCGTTCTCCGTAAGCGTGAATTTTGCTTAATAATACCACACGAAAAGCCGAATTGTCAACGCCGAAAGGGAACGAGCGGTAAAATCCGCTAAAATTTACTTTCTTCGCTTGATTTGTTACTTGAAGGCGTGGTAAAATCATATTATGTTAAAAAAGAAGTTTCGTTTTAAACTATCCCCCGCGGTTACGCTGTTATGCGCGGTCGCCGCGGCGGCAGGAGCGGCAGGGGCGGCGTTTTCCGCCGTCGAGTTTGTAAAAGGCGTTGAGCCTAACGGTGCGATTTACGCGCAAAATCCCGTTTTAAGCGCGGTTCTGGTTATCGTATGCGTGGCGTTATCGATAGGCTCGCTTTCAGTGTTTTTCAGCGCGTATACGGTAAGCGAGAGCGGCGTTACCTGCAAGGTGGGAATTATAAAAACCTTTTACCCGCCCGAAAAAATCAGCGGCGCGACGGAGTTTAAAAAAAGCGGAAAATTCGTTTTGTACTTTACGGGCAACACGTTTACCGTGGTCGTTATAAAAAAAGAAGAATACGCCGAATTTGCCGCCGCCTTAAAAGCGATAAAGCCGGATATGGTTATAGACGAAACGAGCGAAAAATAACGTTACGTATAAAAAACAGTTGACAATCGGGCGCACCGCGTGTAAACTTATACTTAAATTATATAGTCGATTGTCCGGTAGGTAAGGCTACCATAGGGATACGGGCTGCTGCCGCGAAATAGTGGAGACACTACGAGAAGGTTTAACAGACTATGTCGAAAACAAGGCATAATCCAACGCAGTTTCACAGCCCTACGGTGCTAAAGCCAGAATGGTTGCATTTTTACGATTTGCATTTTATCCCCTGCCGTTTTGCGGCGGGGTTTTATTTTACGGGAGGTAAATTTTATGAACGAAGAATTACAGACTTTAAACGAAAAATTACTGTATTACTTTGAAAACCGAAAGTTTGCCGATCTCCGTATGACGCTTTTAGACACCGAACCCGCCGACATAGCGGGGTTTATGGAAAGCGAACTTAACGAGACCGAGCGTTTGATTTTTTTCAGACTGCTGCCTAAAGAACTCGCTTCGGACGTTTTTGTCGAATTCGATTCCGACACGCAAGAAGAACTTATAAAGGCATTTACCGATACCGAGCTTAAAGCCGTTATAAACGACATGTTTATGGACGACGCGGTAGACGTTATCGAAGAAATGCCGGCAAACGTCGTAAAGCGTATACTTAAAAACTCCGACCCCGAAAACAGAAAGCAGATAAACGAACTTCTCGAATACCCCGAGGATTCCGCGGGGTCTATCATGACGACCGAGTTTATCTCTCTTTCCGCGAAAATGACGATAGAAGCCGCTTTCGACAAAATAAGAAAGACCGGCGTTAATAAAGAGACGATTTACACCTGCTACGTTACCGACGATAAAAAACACCTTATCGGCGTGGTTACCGTTAAAGACATGTTGCTTGCGGACGTTACGGAAACGATTGAAAACGTTATGGACACCAACCTCGTTACCGTAGAAACGCTCGAAGACAAAGAGCAGGTCGCGATGAAACTTTCTAAATACGACTTTCTCGCTCTGCCGGTAGTGGATAAAGAGGGTTGCATAGTCGGTATCGTTACCGTAGACGACGCGGTAGACGTTTTACAAGAAGAAGCCACCGAAGATATACAAAAAATGGCGGCTATGCTCCCTACCGAAAAGCCTTATTTAAAGCAATCGGTCTGGAGCATATGGAAAGCGCGTATCCCCTGGCTTTTACTGCTCATGGTTTCGGCAACGTTTACGAGCCTTATACTTTCTAAGTACGAATCGAGCCTTGCCGCCTTATCGACCGGCGCGGTGCTTTACTCTTTCGTTCCGATGCTTATGGATACCGCAGGCAACGCGGGTAGTCAATCCTCCGTTACGATAGTGCGCGCGCTCGCGCTCGGCGACGTGGAGTTTAAGGACATTTTTAAGGTTATATGGAAAGAACTGCGCGCGGCAATGATGCTTGGTCTTGCGGTAAGCGCGGTATGTTTTGCAAAACTTATGCTGGTAGACAGACTTTATAACGACGTAACCTGGGCGGTTGCGGGAATTGTTTCGGGCGTGCTGTTCGTAACTATCGTCCTCGCAAAATTCGTCGGGTGCGTCTTGCCGCTCGTCGCGAAAAAATGCAAACTCGACCCCGCAGTCGTCGCAAGTCCGTTTATAACCACTATAGTAGACGCGCTTTCGCTTATAATATATTGCTCGGCGGCAATCGCGCTTTTATCGTAAAACGCTTTGACTTTTTTGTAAACTGTGCTAAAATATCGTCGTGCGGATGTGGCGGAACCGGCAGACGCGATAGACTTAGGATCTATTTCGAAAGAGTGGGAGTTCAAATCTCTTCATCCGCACCAAATACGGCGTAAGTCCCTAACGGGTCTTGCGCCTTTTTTATATGAAAAATTCGCCCTGATTTTTACCGAAAGTTTTCCTTGACTACTTGCGGGGGATTATAATATATGGTATAATGTGTAAATAAAAAATCTTGGAGGGATTTATGAGAAAATTTTTAACTTTGCTTACCTCGCTTATTTTATGTTGCGGTTGCGTTTTAGGTATTTGCGGTTGCTCCGAAGACGAAACGCCCGCCGGTGACACGCACGATACCTCGGCTTGGTTTACCGCCGCCGAACTTGAAAATATGGGACTGTCGGGTCTTACCGCGCCTACCGGACTTTCGGGAGATATTCACACGACCGACACTTGGTACAATAACGGCTACTCTTTCAGTCAGCCCTGCCCGGACGAAGCGACTTTCACCCGAAACGCCGAAGCGTATTTTGAATACTTTAAAACCAACTACAACGGTAAATTCGGCACGACGCAGACTTATTCTTCTTCGTCTTCGGAATATCGTTACTATTTAGTACAGAAAACCGATATAGAAGATTATTATTCGACAAATCCCTGCCCCACTTATACATTTTATTTCGTTAAAGACGACAGCGTTGACGAGGACGGATATTATAACGAACACGGAGTATATTCTTTTGAAATATTTTACGATGCAAACTCCTCCGACCCGGACGTAAAACTGTTTAAAATATTTATCGAGGACGCTTATCAAAACCATGCGGGCAATATAACTTACCGCTACAAAACCAAATAGAATTAAAAAACTAATCAACACGCGTTGTCTTTTACGGCAACGCGTGTTATACTTTAAACAGGGTTTACGGTTAAGGAGTTTACACGTGCGACTTTACGGTATTTTTAAGGACGGAATGATTTTTCAAGCAAACAAGCCGGCGCGCATATTCGGCACCGGCGAAAATGTTTTTGCTGAATTCGAGGGAAAGGTTTACCCTTCCGTACAGTGCGGAAATAAATTTTTAATTGAACTGCCGCCGCAACCTTACGGCGACGGTAAAACCGTAAAAGTCTTTTCGGATAAAGAAGAAATTATTATCAAAAACGTTTCTTTCGGAGAAGTGATACTTATCGCTGGACAATCTAACGCACAATTTCGCATAGGACAAGAAAGCGTTAAAAGGAATTTGCCGAGCGACCCGAGATTAAGGTTTTTTACGGTAAACAGAGTTGAATATGACGAAGCCGTTTTTACCGAGGCAGACGGCTGGCAACCGCTTAAAAGCGAAAACGCTTATCGTTTAAGCGCGATAGCCTGCCATACGGGACGATCCTTGCGTGAAAAGCTCGGGGTAACGGTCGGCGTGGTGTGTTGTTATCAGGGTGCGTCTACCATACAAGCGTGGATAGAGAAAGATTTTAACCTGCCGCCCGAACTGAACGTTCCGATAAATTTGCGGCATGCGGACAGCACCTGGCATAAATTCTTTTGGAATAAAGACGGATTGCTTTTTAACGAAATGTTTGCAAAACTAATCCCCTACTCTTTCGGCGGGGCGGTATGGTATCAGGGAGAAAGCAACACCTCCCCCGCGGAGGGGCGCGTATATGAAAAACTTCTTGCCGCGCTTATCGAAAACTGGCGGACGTGTCTTAAAGACGAAAACCTGCGCTTTACCGTGGTTGTGATTTGCGATTTTGACGGAAGAAACGACGACGCCTGGAAAAGCGTCCAAAACGCTCAACGGCGCATAACCGAACAGGTTAAAAACGTTACGACCGTAGAAAGTTACGACGTGTGCGAGCACGGCGACATTCACCCCGGGGATAAGCTCGCGCTGTCAAAGCGCATAGCGGCGTCGCTCGAAAAATAGACGCCTTAAACAAAATAAAAGCCCCCGACGGGGCAATAAAAAGCCTTAGAACAGCCGCGCCGTTTAGCGAGGCGAAAGCGCGGCGGCGTTTATCTGATAACCAAATTACTCGTTAAAATAATTTTTTATTGCGGAAAAAGCCTCTTCCGATATAACGTGCTCTACGCGGCAGGCGTTTTCTTCCGCCACGATAAACGGATAGGTTACCGTTATCTTCTCTATTCTCGCTTTAAACTCCTCTGCGGAAAGCGGCGTTTCCTCAAGCGTGTAGTGCGTGGCGGATATATAGTGGCGAATATATAATAGTTGTATATATCGAGGCATGCCGTTAAATCGCCGGTATCATATTTTCGTATATTCATTTTTTCTCCTATGTAAAAAGCCGACTTTACCGCGCGGCTTTTGCTTCTTCCTCGCCACTTTCTTCCGTAACCGTTTCGCTCTCCGAACCTTCTTGAACTTTCTCTTTTTTACGATTTTTAAAATCGTATCTGAAATAACCCACGGCGATAGAAATAAGTCCGAGAACCTCTAACACCGCACCCGCAATCGAATTGCCGAGTATATCGTATATAAGCCAACATACACCGGATGGTATGGTAAGCAACCGCACGTGTTTGGGATTACTAATACCGAAAGAAAAGTTTGTAAACGTCTTACCTATTATCGCAAGCAAACTTATCGCCCCCGCCCAAGTAAGCGCACCCGCCGTTATCGTTAAAACAGCAAAAACAATTATGCCCGGAAGCGGCGACTTTTTTTTGGCAATTACAACGGCAAAAACGATATTTCTTATACAGCCTATAACGTTCATCGCCACACCCGTGTATTTTCCTAAAAGAAAAAATTGCACCGCAAACGAAAATTCCGTTACGGTTTTAAATATCATAATTTTTTATGGGTGTTACACTGGTACGACAGCACGCCGAAAACCATACCCAAAACGCCCACCGCCTGTACGAAAACGTTATACATAAATTTTCCTTGACAAATTTTTTAGTAAATTATACAATAGCGTATAATAAACGTAAAATAAATTGTCAAAGTTTTCGTTTTGCGTAGTTTTACGCGTAAACGCGCATTATTTTTTGCGCAAAACGCGCGCTTTGGCGTTAAAGGAATTTTATGAAGTTTACCGACGACGATATATTGAATATATTAAATGCAACGGGCTATTTAAGCATAAACGCGATATCCGCAAGGCTTGCCGCAACGCCTTCTACCGTGCGCAGGCGCATTGCCGCGCTCGAAAAAGACGGACTCGTAGTGCGTACGCACGGCGGTGCGAAAATCGCAAACGGTAAAACCGATTCAAGTTTCGTGTTTCGGGTACATACAAACGCATTTGAAAAAAAATTGATCGCGCTTAAAGCGATAAAACTTATATCGAGCGGTGCGACGGTGTTTTTAGACAGTTCGACAACGACGTACTTTATGTCAGATTATCTTTCGGAATTTCCTAATTTAAAGGTTATTACCAACGGAATAGACACGCTTGCAAACCTTTCCGCTAAAGGCGTAAACGTTTATTCTACGGGCGGCGCGGTATATAAAAGCAACCCGTCTACGCTCGTGGGCGACGTTGCCGTAAAAGCAATTAACTCTTTCCACGCGGATTTTGCTTTTTTATCTTGCAGTTCGGTAACCGAAAAGGGCGTACTTTACGACGTGTTCGACGAGGAAAACGTTATCCGCCGCGAGATGATGAAAAACGCGGATAAATCCGTTTTGCTTTTGAACGGCTCTAAATTCAACCGCACCGATACTTTTAAGTTGTGCTCGATAAACGAATTTTATGCCGCGGTGTTCGACCGCGACGTATCGAAGATTTTCGACCCGTCCGTAAGCGTTAAACTTATTTATTGAAACCCGCGGTTATAATACCTAAAGTTTTATCTGAAAGCACGCGAGAAATAGCGAGCGTATTTTCAAGCAAATCCGATGTTTTTTCAAACTTAAAAGTGCAAAAACGATAGATTTTTGCGCAAGTCCGCAAGGACTTGAAATTTTTTGACCTTAGTCAAAAGATTTACTTCTCATATTTTATAATATTTTTTCCATTCCGATTTTTTGTATTTTAAGACCTATCTTTTCGTAAAATTTTACCGCGCCCGCGTTATCAGCCCACACGTTCAGCGTTACGTTGTAAAATCCGTTCGAGCGGGCGTAATTTATAACGTACTCGTAAAGGCTTTTGCCTATATGCTTGCCACGACAGTTTTCGTCTACGCAAAGGTCGTCGATATACAGGGTGTCCACGTCCGTCCGGCTCGGGTCGCCGACTATCTTTTGGCGCACGCAAAACGCATATCCCACAACCTCGCCGTCGTTTTCGGCGACGAATACGGGCGTTTTTTCGTCCGAAATTATTTTTTTAACCTGCTCCGTCGTATACTTTTTTTGTCCTTTAACGAAAAGGTCGGGGCGCGCGGACGAATGAACCATATGCACCTCGTATAAAAGTTTGTCTATGGCGGGTAAATCCTTTTCTTCCGCCTTTCTTATAATCAAATTTTCAGTCATAATTTCTATTCTTTTCCCTTAAGCGCGTCGCTGTCGGTTTTATAAAAGGCGTTCATCTCGTCAAGCATAGCGTTGCGCGTGCGTTCTTTAAGGTCGGCTATCCGTTCTCTCTCGGGTAAACCGTCATCCGCATAGACGGGCGGCAAAAATTTTGCGGTGATTTTGAATCTTTTGCCCCACAGTATGTCCCAGCCGTTAGGGTCTCTTATAAGGTTTACCATCGGTACGACCGGAACGTTGTTTTTAACCGCGTAATAAAACGCACCGTTCTTAAACGGTCTTAATTTTTTATAGCCCCGCCACATTGCCTGCTCGGGGTTAAGTTCAATCGTTTTGCCCTTTTTAAGGTAGTACGCTATCGCGCGATTAAGTTTTTTTTGATTGCTTAACTGAAACGAATACGGCATAAGCCCCAAAATTTTAAGCGTATATCCGAAAAAGCCTTTCTTGTTGTTATGCGCCCCCGCTATAAAGTAAACACGATTGAATACCGCCTGCTTTTCGATAAGACAGTCTAACAACGCAACGTGGTTTGCGACGAGTATTTTACCCGTTTTTTTCGCCGCGCGTAAATTTTTTCTCCCGCGGACTCTTAACCTATACGTAAAAAACAGCAAAAACGGGGCTATTAAAAACACGACTACACGCAAAAACGCGTAATAAATTTTATCGAAAAACCTGTCGTACACGTATCTATGGTCCGGCTCTTGCTCTTTAACGAAATGATATTCGCCCGCGTTTACGTCTACGTCGAATTTGCCATCTCTTTCGAGTGCGGCGAGTTTTTCCGCGTAAGTTTTTTGTCTCACTTTTCGCCCCCGAGTGCTTCGTCTATAATGTCCGCTATCTCGTCCGCGCCGTTGCACTCTTTATTGAATTTTTTCGTGTTTTTCGCATATTCCGAGAGAAGCGACGGATTATCGATAAACTCCTCTACCCGCTTTCTGATTTTTTTGGGACTTTTTATATATTCGCCGCAAGCGTATTTATCCACGAAAAGTTTTTTTGTAGCCTTTTCTATGGGGTGCGGATAATAGTCGATTATTACCGGCGTATTCATAAGCACGCAGTCTAATACGGAGTTCGGACCCGCTTTTGTTATAAACACGTCAGCCGCGCGGTATAACTCGTAAACGTTACGCATAAACGGCAACGGTATAAAGTCTATATTGTCGTTTACGTTTTTAGAAATAAAGTAGTCGTATACCTTTTGATTTTTACCCGCTACGGAAATAAGCGTAAGTCGCTTTTTGGTTTTAAGCAGTTCGTCGGTTACCTTTTTGCATTTGCCGAGCGCATATCCGCCGTCCGCCACGATTACGCAAAACGCGTTTTTATCTATACCGTATTTTTCGCGGAAAAATTCTTTGCTTTCTTTACAGGCGGCAATATCGTCTCTCGCGGTAAAGTTAACGGTCCTGATATTCGCACCGTTAAATTTTCTGCGTTTTACCGCTTCTTCCGCGGCGTAAACGTTGTTGGTTATAAATATGCCGTCGCGGTTATCCCACCACGGGTGCACGTTGTTGTCGGGGTTATACGTTACGACAAGACAATCCGGCGCGAAACGCTTTTTATATTCTACCGCGCAAAACGTAATAAAATAATGCGTGCTGACTATGCAATCGGGCGCGTGGTTTTTAAACGCCTCTATCGTCGCGTTTACGAAACTTTTAAATATTGTTTTATGGGTAAACTTTAAAAAACTCTCGCCGCCGAGCGTTTCCATTATTCCGAAAACGAAAAAACCGTACCCGTGTATTTTGTTGGTCGCCTGCGTTTGCCGCGTTAAAAACCGCTCGAATTCTTCGGTCTTTTCGCTGTCTTTCATAATATCGCAGTCTTGCACGTCGTACCTTTCGCCGTACTTTGCTTTAAGCCTGTCCGAAATTGCTCTCGCGCTGGTAATGTGACCGAAACCCGACTCTATAAAAGTAACGAGGATTTTCTTTTTATTCATACGTACTCCGAATTATTATAAACTCTTTATCTATGATATATTTTTTTTGCTTAAAAAGCAACCCTTGTAAAAAAGTTTTTGCTTTGCCGCGCAAAACCCTCGCTTTTAGTTAACGGCGTTAAAATTTTTTATGTTTAAGTAAAACTTTTACGAATTAAATCTATTTACCGACGACAGCGTGCAAAAACGGCGTAGCGATAAAAACTTTTCGCTACGCCGTAAACTTTTGTTTTTTACACTCAATTAAGTTTTAACTTAATCGCCTTATTGCCTAAGCCCTTTTTTTTACGCTTCGGTTAAAAGCGCGCCGTATAGAAAAAACGGTTTTACTACCTTTCTTCTCGGAAATAATTAAGACCGAGCGACGCCGGCGGTTGCATTTCTTTACTGCCGAATATGCTGGTTACTATAAGCACGATTATCGTTACCACGTACGGTAGCAGTTTAATGAGTTCTTGCTGACCGAGCGAACTTAAACCGGTGATTTTAGAGCCGAGGATATACAGTGCGCCGAACAGTATAGAGCCCGCAATAGAAAGGTCTGGGCGCCATACGGTGAATATAACGAGCGCGATTGCAAGCCACCCGAACGCCTGTATGGTAGACGTATTGTCGAAGGTACCTGCGTTGTAGTCTATAACGTAAAACAACCCGCCAAGCCCGGCTATCGCGCTGCCTATAAGTATCGCGCCGTATTTATACGCCGTAACGTTTATGCCTACCGCGTCCGCAGTGGCGGGGTTTTCGCCCACAGCGCGGAGTTTTAAGCCGACTTTGGTCTTTCTCAAAACGACGGCGGCAACAATCGCAAGCGCGATTGCAAGATAGCAAAGCATACCGTGCGAAAAGAAAATCTCGCCAAAAGCGCCGAGTTTAGACGCAAACGGCAGACATGCGCGCACTTTTACGCTTGCCGCGGCAAGACACGCTTTGCCGTTTTTTACGGTTAGGAACAACCTGTTCATCACGAACTGCGAAAAGCCCGCGCCGAATATGGTAAGCGCAAGCCCCACTACGTTCTGGTTCGCGCGGAAACTTACGGTTAAAAGCGCATATATCGCGCCGCCCGCCGCCGCAAACACGCACGCAAACAGTATTGCTATTAAAAGTATAAGTATATAACTCCCTTGGGCGGGGTCGGAAAAACCTTTAAGATAGGTAACCACGCCTACGCACCCGCCCGCGGTACCCATGCACATAATGCCGGGTATGCCGAGGTTTAAGTGCCCCGCTTTTTCGGTAACAATTTCACCCACCGAGCCGAACAAGAACACGACGCCTATACCTATCGCGCCGACTATTATACCGACCATATTATTCCTCCTTTGCGGCGGGCGCGGGGCTTGCCCCCGCTCCGACTTGTTTTTTTGCTTTGAGTTTCAGCGCGTAATACACGAAGAACTCGCAACCTATCAGGCAAAAATACATTATGCCGACTATCATGTTAGAAACCGAGTTATCGGTAACGCCTACCGTCGTTTGAAGATTTTTAATGCCGTTGGTTATAAAAATTACGCCGAACGAAGAAGCAATCGTGCCGAGCGGGTTCATTTTTGCAAGCCACACCGCGATAATCGCCGTAAAGCCCATGTTTTTAGCCGCATCCGCATTGATGGTATGGTCTTTCGCGCCGGCAATCAAAAAGCCCATAAGCCCGCAAAGCGCGCCCGACAAAATAAGCGTTCTTATAATGGTTTTTTTAACGTTTATGCCTATATATCTCGCCGTGTTTTCGCTCTCGCCGACGACGGAAACTTCGTATCCGTGTTTAGAGTACTTCATATACGCAAACATAAGCGCGCACACGATTGCTACGACGATGATTATTAAAAGATATTCGTTTCCGCCGATTTTAGGCAGGTTTGCCGTTTTAATCGTGGAAAGCGAACCCGAACCTTTCGAGCCGCTCCATTCTTTTATGGCGTATACCACAAGCCCCGCCGCGATATAGTTCATCATCAGAGTAAAAAGCGACTCGTTGGTTTTGAAAAACGCTTTGAATATCGCGGGGATAACCGCCCAAATCGCGCCGCATATCACCGAGGACAAAAGCATTATTATCCATACCACGCCGTCCGGCATTGTACCGCCTAAAGAACGCATGCACGCTATCGTAACCAGCCCGCCTATAAGTATCTGTCCGTTGCCGCCGAGGTTCCAGAATTTCATCTTAAACGACGGTATAAGCGCAAGCCCCACGCCGAGAAGCAATGCGGTATCTCTTAAAAGCAACCATCTGTTTCTTTCCGTACCGAAGTTGCCTTTCCACACTTCCGCAAGCACGGTTATCGGGTCGCAACCGTACACTATAAGACATATTAGGCAAGTTATGAGTATGCCGATGAGCGCGGCTATAACGCGCGCGAATATTTGCCGTTTTGTCGATATTTCGGTACGCTTGGCAACGTGAAAAAGAGGCTCGCGTACGCTTTTTTCTTTATTCATCGGCTTTACCCTCCGTTTCTTCTTGTTTTTGTTCGGCGGCTTTCCACTCCTCTTCGGTAAGGTTGCTGTCTTTGGCCTTGCCGTAGTTTTTATCCGCCTTCTCCTCCGTTAAATCGAGCGAGCCGGTCATCATAAGCCCGAGTTGCTCTTTCGTGGTTTTTTCCGCATGGACTATACCCATGTTTTTGCCGTGGCACAAAACCATTATTTTATCGCACAGCGCAAGCATTACGTCAAGGTCCTCGCCTATAAACAGAATGCCGGTGCCTTTTTTCTTTTGTTCGTTAAGTATGTCGTATATCGCGTAAGAAGAGTTGATGTCCAGTCCGCGCACAGGGTACGCTGTTACTATAACGTTAGGTCCCGCCTCTATCTCTCTGCCGACTAAAACCTTTTGAACGTTACCGCCCGAAAGCCTTCTTACGGGCGTTTCGGTAGAAGGGGTTACTATGCCGAGTTTTTCTATCAACGCCTCGGCGGCTTTCCTCGCGCTCTTTCTGTCAACAAAAGGACCTTTCCCTTCCGCGTAGGTTTTAAGCATCATATTGTCGGTTATCGAAAAATCCGGCACGAGCCCCATGCCTAATCTGTCCTCGGGGATAAAACTCATCGAAACGCCTTTTTCTATTATGGCTTTCGGCGGCAAGCCCAAAATGCTTTCGCCCTTGTGCATGATAAAACCGCTTTCGACCTTTCTGAGTCCCGCGATGGCTTCGCACAGTTCTTTTTGCCCGCACCCCGCGATGCCCGCTACGCCTAACAACTCGCCGCCGCGAATGTAAAAACTCACGTCGTCTATCGCGCGGCTGCCGTCGTCTTTGTTAATGGTTAAATTCCTTATTTCGAGAAGGGGTCTGTCAAAATCGGTTTTAACCCTTTCGATTTTAAGGTCTATTTTTTTGCCTACCATCATTTCGGTAAGTTGTTTTTCGTTCGTTTCGCTCGTTTCTACCGTACCGATATACTCGCCTTTGCGGAGTATCGCGACGCGGTCGGAAATTTCCATAACTTCGTTAAGTTTATGGGTTATTATGATTATGGACTTGCCGTCCTCTCTCATCTTTTTAAGCACAGCAAAAAGTTTTTGTATCTCCTGCGGGGTTAAAACCGCCGTAGGCTCGTCGAGAATAAGTATGTCCGCGCCGCGATAAAGCACTTTTATTATCTCTACCGTTTGCTTTTCGGATACGGACATTTCGTGTATCTTTTTTTCGGGATCTATTTCAAAACCGTAACGCGCGGCTATTTCGCGCACACGGGTGTTTACTTCTTTAATGTTATATCTTTTGCCGTCGTCTATACCGAGAATAACGTTTTCGGCGGCAGTAAAAACGTCCACCAGTTTAAAATGCTGGTGAATCATACCGATTTTGTATTTAAACGCGTCTTTCGGAGAGCGGATAACCGCAGGTTCTCCGTTTATAAAAATTTCACCCTCGTCCGGAAAATATATGCCGGAAATCATGTTCATAAGAGTGGTTTTTCCGGAACCGTTTTCGCCGAGAAGTGATAAAATCTCTTTTTCGTAAAGAGAAAAATTTATGTTTTTGTTTGCTACGACGCTTCCGAATCTTTTAGTAACGCCGCGCATTTCGAGCACGGTTTTTTTAGTCATAAAGTACTCCAAAAATGAAAATAAGCCTGTAAGGCGGGTTAAGCCCGCCTTACAGGTATTTTTTTATTAGAACTTAACGTTCAAGTAGTTAATGCCGTCGATTTGTATATCGAAGTAAGGCGCCGAACGGAATTCGCTTTCCGCAAAGTAGGTAACGCCGTCAACGGTTTTAACAACTTCGGTTTCGGGAACGTAATCGCCCCAGTCGTCAACGTCCGCAAGATAAGAAGTAAGGGCTTTGCCGCCTACGGTGAACTTGCTGCAATCGAAGACTTTAAGGGTGCCGTTTTTAAGAGCCGCGGCAACTTCGTCTAATTTTTCCTGCGTGCCGGCTGCGGGCGCCTTTTTGCCGAGAGCGGTAAGAACTACCGAGCCCGCGTCAAGAGTGGTGCCTAAACCGTTCGCCCAGTCGGTATCCAAAAGGGTGCCGTTTTTAGCGCATTCGATAAAGTATTCGTAATAGGGTTCCCAGTTGATTCTCGAAGAAACGATGAACGTTTCGGGGCATTGTTCTTCGGTGCTGCCGTTGTAAGAAACGTTAGGAACTTTTGCGGTTTCGCAAGCGTTGGGTGCGCCCCAGGAGTCCGCATGCTGAGATATAAGCGCGCATCCGCCGTTGATGAGGGTGTTTGCCGCTTCTTTCTCGGCGGTTTCGTCATACCAGCTGCCGGTAAACTGAACGTCCATAACAACGTTGTTTACGACGCTCTTTACGCCGAGGTACCAAGAAGTGAAACCCGAGATAACTTCTGCATAAGTGAACGCGCCTACGTAGCCGACTTTAACGTTGCCGTTCGCGTCTTTCTGGTTGTCTTTAATCTGACCCGCGTCAATCATTTCTTTAAGTTTCATGCCTGCGGCAACGCCTGCAAGGTATCTGCCTTCGTAAATGGAAGCGAACGCGTTGTGATAGTTTTTAAGACCGCTCGTGTGGGCTTTGGTGCCGGTAGCATGGAAGAACTGAACGTTCGTATGCTCTTTAGCCGCTTCTATCATGAAAGGTTCATGACCGAAAGAGTCCGCAAAGATAAGGTTGCATCCTTTATCGACTAAATCGTCTGCGGCTTCTTTACATTCGGAGCCTTCGGGAATGCCGGTCTTTATAAGGTACTCAACGCCCTTAGCCTCGCAAGCCGCTTTGAACGCGTCTATAAAGTTCTTGTCGTAAGTCGAGTTCTCGTCGTGAAGGCAAATAAGACCGACTTTTACGGTGTCGTATTTAACGCCTTCCGCGGTTTCGCCGCAACGAACGCACTTACCGTTTTTATAGCTGTGTCCGAGTTTGCCGGTTTTGGTTTCGTAAGTGTCTTTGCAAGAATCGTCTTTGCAGGTCCACTTAACGGTACCTTCGGTTGTACAGGTGCCTTTGCTCGTTACTACGCCGGCGTAGTCGTGCTTATGTCCGCACGCGGTGAGCGAGAAGCAGCACGCCGCAACCATGATCGCGGCAAGCAAAAGTGTTAAAAGTTTCTTCATAAAAAACCTCCTGACCCTTTCGGGTTTAATAACTTTTTATTCGTTTTCGGAAGAGTTTTCTTCCGAACGACGGAAAGTGATGCGCTTCGGCGTCATTTTCTCTATAATCGCCGCCGAGTAGCAGTCTATCCCGTCTCTTCTGAGTTCGTCGCCCGCACCCTGAAAACCCTTTTCCACCGCGATGCCGATGCCGACTAAAGTCGCGCCCGACTGGCGAACGAGTTCTCTGCAAGCCCTTACGGCTTCTCCGTGAGCGAGAAAATCGTCAATAAAAAGCACCCTGTCGCTCGAAGGAAGGTATTCCTTCGGTACGATAAGGGTGTTTCTGTTGCCGTGTGTATAAGAAAAACATTCCGCGCTGTAAACGTCGCCGTCTACGTTGGAACTTTTGCCTTTTTTCGCAAAAACTACGTTACAATCGAAAAACTGCGCCGTAAGACATGCAAGACCTATACCGGAAGCCTCTACGGTGAGAATTTTGGTTACGCCGCAATCTTTAAAATGTTTATAAATGTCGTTGCCTATTTTTTTTAAAAGCCTTACGTCTAACTGATGATTGAGAAACGCGCCGACCTTAAGAACGTCGCCGGGGAGAACTTTACCCTTTTCTCTTATCGCTTTTTCGAGCAATCTCATTTTTGCACCTTCATTTGTTTAAAAGTAAAAACAGGCGATAAATCGCTCTGTTTGCCAATATACGCCGAAGCGCCTTAACCCCTATTTAAACAATACGGGTTATCTTTCCAATAGTCGCGTCTGTGGCGATGCGGTAGAGACGTTCGTGCCGTTTATACGAACCTATATTGGCAAAATTCAATTTACAGCCCAAGTATAACAAATGCTTATCTCTAAGTCAAACGTTTGGGAGATATTTTTTAAATTTTTTATTTTTTAGGGTAAAAGTATAATTTTTGCTTATACCGAGCGCCGAATTTTAACGGATATTACCCGTTACGCTTTAAACTCGACCATTTTACGTCGTCCGCGGAATAATTTTCAACGTATTTTATAATTTCGTCTTTATTATCAAACGCCGCGGCGAGTTTATAGCACTCCGCGTTTACGAATTTTTGGTCCACCGCGCTTTTAAGCATTTTACTCATTACGTCGTAATAGCCGTTAACGTTGTATATCGCTATCGCTTTGGCGTGCCTGCCGAGTTGTTTCAGGGTAAGTATCTCGAAAAACTCTTCAAAGGTGCCTATTCCGCCCGGAACGATTATAAACGCCTCGCAATCGTCCTCCATTATTTTTTTACGTTCAGCCATGGTGTCGGTAAAAGTGAGAACGTCCGCCTCGCGATAAATGGCTTCGTACCCGTTTTCGTCGAAAAATTTGGGTATAACGCCGTGGATTTTGCCGCCGCCGTCGCGAAAACCTCTCGCCGCCGCGCCCATAAGCCCTTCTCCGCCCGCGCCGAACACGAGCGAATGACCGCGTTTTGCAAGGTCAAAACAAAGTTCGTAAGTCTTTTCGATATAAATTTTATCTATTTTATCGCTTGCGGAACCGAATACGCAAATTTTCATGATTAAAGCCTCCTTTTAACCGCCGCGTTTATCGCACTTATTGTAATGATTTTATTATACTGCGTAAATTTTGTCAACGCAATGACCGCCGCATTTAAATTTGCTTTTTATATTATTGTATGCTACAATGCTTGAAGTTACCTTAAACGACGTAATAAATTTAAAGGACGTAAAATGACTACCCTTTTGTTGGTGTTTTTATACTTTATTTATATAGGACTGGGCGTGCCGGACTCCGCTTTCGGCGCGGCACTCCCCGCAATGCGCGTAGAGCTCGGTTTTTCCGTATCGCTTGCGGGAGTGGTTACCACGCTTATTTCTCTGGGAACGGTCGCGGCGAGTTTTTTTAGCGCGCGTATCATCAACAAACTCAGCACGGGTCTTACGGTCGCGCTGTCAACCGCTCTTACCGCGGCGGCGGTGCTCGCGTTTTCGTTTGCGAACGGCTTTCTCGCGCTGTGCTTTTGCGCCCTGCCGTTAGGGCTCGGGGCGGGCGCGATAGACGCCGCGATGAACAACTACGTCGCCACGCGTTATAAGCCTACCCACATGAATTTTTTGCACTGCTTTTACGGCGTGGGCGTGGTTACGAGCCCGCTCGTGTTTTCGCTTACGTTAAACGGCGCGGAAGGTTGGCGAAAAGGTTATCTTATAATATTCGTCGTGCAAGCGATTATTACCGCGCTGTCCTTCGCGGTGTTGCCGCTGTGGAAGAAAGTCAAAAGCGCGAACGAAGAAGAATTCGACGCAGAACCGCTTTTATTGAAATACAAAGATATGTTTAAGGTTAAAGCGGTGCGCGCCGTATGGGTTGCGTTTTTTACCACTTGCGCGCTCGAGTTCACTTGCGACACCTGGGGCACGAGTTATCTCGTGGACAAAGGACTTTCCGAAGCCGCCGCCGCAAGATACATAACCTATTATTACGTGGGAATAACCGCAGGCAGATTTCTTGCAGGGGTTCTCGCGGCGAAACTTTCCTCGGGTAAAATACTCGTTATAGGCTACTCCGTAATTGCCGCCGCCGTTACCGTGCTGTTTCTCCCCGTTCCCGTCGAAATCAAAGGCTACGCCCTGTTTTTTATAGGGCTCGGCAACGGACCCGCCTTTCCTAACCTTACGTACGTGTTGCCGAAAGATTTCGGGGCGCGCGCTTCGCAGTCGCTCGTGTCCGCGCAAATGGTCGCTTCTAACCTCGGCATACTGCTCGTGCCGCCGCTGTTCGGCGTTATCGCGGGTAAAACCGGCGTAAAAATATTTCCCCTCGCCCTCGCAATAATTTTTGTGTTAATGATAATATCCACCGCGGTGTATTTCAGACTGCCGAAAAAACCGTTTGAAAGCGAAAAGCAATAAAAAATGTCTTTAAACGCGCTTGCTAATCGGGCGCGTTTTTTGTTACAATGAAAAAAGGTGAGAAAAATGAAAAAAATTGCCGAATTTTATAAAGTCAGCGAAGCCGAGTATTTAAAAACCGGCACTAAAGAAGAATACGAAGCGGTAATCCTCCCGCGGCGCGCCACCGCAGGCAGTGCGGGATACGATTTTTTTACGCCCGTAACTTTTACCCTTGCCCCCGGCGAAGAAATTAAAATCGCCACGGGCGTACGCGTTAAAATCGACGACGGGTGGATGCTCGGCATATATCCGAGGAGCGGACTGGGCTTTAAGTACCGCCTTACCCTTAACAATACCGTGGGCATAATCGACGGCGATTACTTTTACGCCGAAAACGAAGGTCATATCTTTATAAAACTGACCAACTGCGGCACCCTACCCCTGACGGTGGAAAAAGGCAAAGCCTTTGCGCAAGGCATTTTTACCGAATACGGCGTAACCTATTCGGACGAAGCGGCGGGTATAAGAACGGGCGGCTTCGGGAGTACGGATAAACAATAACCTTATTTTGCGTTATTACCGCCTGCGGGCGGTTTAACATAAAACGCGGCGCACGCCGCGAAATTATTTACGGAGAAAAACATGAACAGATTGACGCTGACGGACAAAACCAAAGCGGAACGCACCGTAGACGAACTTTTGAGCGATATGGCAAAACGCCTTGCCTCGTCTAAAGCGGGGGTATGCCCCGTAGACCTGGTATCGGCGTTTTTAAAAACCTGTCGCGCGCAAAGTTGCGGCAAATGCGTACCCTGCCGCGTGGGGCTCACCGCGCTTGAAAACCTTTTAGACAAGGTTCTTGACGGCGAGGCGGATTTAAAAACGCTCGAGCTTATCGAAGAAACCGCCTTTTCGGTTTACCGCACCGCCGACTGCGCCATAGGTTACGACGGCGCGAGAATAGTGCTTTTGGGTCTTTCGTCTTTTTATGACGATTTCGTTTCGCACATAACGACGGGCAGATGCAAAGAAGCGAATTTTAAGAGCGTGCCGTGCGTATACGGCTGCCCCGCCCACGTAGACGTACCGGGTTACCTTGCTTTGGTTGCGGAAGGGAGATGCGCCGACGCGGTTAAACTTATCAGAAAAGACAACCCCCTGCCTTGCGTTTGCGGACTGGTTTGCGAACACCCCTGCGAATTTAAGTGCAGGCGCGGCATGATAGACGCCGCGATAAACATACGCGGCGTAAAGCGTTACGCCGTTGACCATGCGGGCAAAGTACCCGTACCCGAATGCGCGGCGCCCACCGGCAAAAAAGTGGCGGTAATCGGCGGCGGCCCCGGCGGACTTACGGCGGCGTACTATCTTTCCCTTATGGGGCACAAGGTTACCGTATACGAAGAAAAAGCCCGCCTCGGCGGAATGCTGAGATACGGCATACCCTCTTACAGGCTCCCGAGAGAACTGCTCGACGGCGAAATAGCCGAAATTCTTTCGACGGGAATAGAGGTAAAATTAAACGCTTCCGTCGGCAAAGACGTTTCTCTTAAAGAAATAAGCGAAAATTACGACGCGATATACATATCTATAGGCGCGCAAACTGACAAAAAACTCGGCATAGACGGCGAGGACGCCAAAGGCGTTATCTCCGCGGTGGAAATGCTTAAAGGCATCGGCGACGAAGTGTACCCCGACTTTACGGGTAAACGCGTGGTAGTCGTAGGCGGCGGCAACGTGGCTATGGACGTGGCGCGCTCTTCCGTAAGGCTTAACGCGGAAAGCGTGAAAGTCGTTTACAGAAGAAGAAAAGAGGACATGACCGCACAGAAAGAAGAAGTTGCGGGAGCGATAGAAGAGGGTTGCGAGATAATAGAACTCGCCGCGCCCGTACGCGTGGAAAAAGACGAAAACGGCAACGTACGCGCGCTCGTCGTTAAACCGCAGATTATAGGCCCCTATGACCGCGGCAGACCGAAGCCCGTTTCTTCCGACAAACCTGAAGAAGAAGTGCCCTGCGACCTTTTGATAGTCGCCATCGGACAAGACATAGATTCGTGCGAGTTTAAGCAATTCGGACTGCCCGTAAAACGCGGCTGTATAGAAGCGCTTAACTCGACGGGCGTTAAAGACTTTGGCGGAATATTCGCCGGCGGCGATTGCGTAACCGGACCCGCAACCGTAATAAAAGCCGTAGCGGCGGGTAAAGTCGCGGCGGCAAACATCGACAACTACCTCGGTTTTAATCACGTTATAACCGCGGACGTAGACGTGCCGGAAGCAAGATTCCGCGACAACACCCCATGCGGCAGGGTTACCACGACCGAAAGATTCGCCGCGGAAAGAAAGTGCGACTTTAAACTTATGGAAATAGGCATGTCCGAAAAAGAAGCGCGGCAAGAATCTTCGAGATGTCTGCGTTGCGACAAATTCGGCTTCGGCGCGTTTAAGAAAGGGAGAGAACAAAAATGGTAAACCTTAAAATAAACGGCAAACCCGTGTGCGTAAAAGAAGGAACTACTTTGTTAGACGCGGCGAAAAGCGTCGGCATAGATATACCCACGCTTTGCTACCTTAAAGACGTAAACGAAATAGGCGCGTGCAGAGTGTGCGTGGTCGAAATCGTCGGGAACGAAAGGCTTGCCTCTTCATGCAATACCGCCGCGCAAGAAGGAATGGAAGTTTTAACGGACAGCCGCAAAGTCATAGACGCGAGAAGAAGCAACGTTAAACTGATACTTTCTCAGCACGACGACAGATGCCCCTCCTGCGTGCGCAACGGCAACTGTTCGCTTCAGACGGTGGCAAAAAACCTCGGCATAACCGAAGTGGGGTTTGATAAAAAGTTTTTTAAAGACGATTTCCCAAAAGACTTTCCTTTAGTTCGGGACGTAAATAAATGTATAAAATGTATGCGCTGCGTAAGCGTGTGCGAAAAGGTGCAATCTCTCGCGATATGGGACGGAGAAGGCATGGGTTCGAGAACGACCGTAGGAGTAAGAGGCGGCAAAAGCCTTACCTCTTCGGACTGCTCGCTTTGCGGACAGTGCATAACCCACTGCCCTTGCGGCGCGTTGCACGAGCGCGACGATACGGATAAGGTTGCCGACGCGTTAAGAGACCCCGAAACGGTAACCGTGTTTCAGATTGCGCCGGCGGTACGCGCGGCGTGGGGCGAAGAGTTTAATCTTACCCCCGAGTTCGCCACTGCGGAGCGGCTCGTATACGCGCTTAAAAAAGCGGGCGCGGACTACGTTTTCGATACCGACTTTGCCGCGGATTTAACCATTATGGAAGAGGGTAACGAACTTTTAGAGCGTTTACCCGAAATAGAAGAAACGCGTTTGCCTATGTTTACTTCTTGTTGCCCCGGATGGGTACGCTTTATGAAGGCTAAATACCCCGGGTACGTGGCAAGGCTTTCTACGGCAAAGTCGCCACAGCAAATGTTCGGCTCGGTAGCCAAGAGTTATTTTGCCGAAAAAATCGGCGTCCCCCGCGAAAAGATTTTCTGCGTTTCGGTAATGCCGTGCGTTGCCAAAAAATACGAAAGTTCGGTTAAAGCCCTTTCCGAAAACGGCGTGCAGGACGTGGACGTTGCGCTCACCACGCGTGAGGCGGCAAGACTTATCCGCACGCTCGGCATAGACCCGCTTAAACTTGCCGAAGAAAACTTCGATTCCCCGCTCGGCACGGCAACCGGCGCGGGCGTTATTTTCGGCGCGACGGGCGGCGTTATGGAAGCGGCTCTCCGCTCCGCGTACTTTTTTGCGACAAAGTCCCTTCCAGACCCCGACGCTTTTATGAAAGTCATGGACAAAGACGGGTATAAAGAAGCGACCTTTAACGTAGGCGAAAAAGCGATTAAAATAGCGGTATGCCACGGACTTAAAAACGCCGAAAAACTAATGGAAAACGTTAAAAGCGGCAAAGAACATTACCATTTTGTAGAAGTTATGGCTTGCCCCGGCGGCTGTTCGGGCGGCGGCGGACAACCGATACACGACGGTAAAGAGTTAGCGTTTGACCGCGCAAAAGTTTTATGCTCGCTCGACAAAAACGCAGAATTACGCTTTTCGCACGAAAACCCGAGCGTTATAAAACTTTACGACGAGTATCTCGGCGCACCCCTTTCCGAAAAGGCGCATCACCTTTTACACACCGACCAGACCGCGTGGGAGCGTTAAGCGGAAAAACGTTAAAAACCTAAAAATAAAGGAGCGAAATTTTCGCTCCTTTTTTATTATCGTTTCAATATAAAATATCGTTAAAAGCGTATGCCGCAAATTACTTTTTAACGCTGCCGCAATACGGACATTTTACCACGCCGTCGGTTAAAAGATAAGTGTTGGTCGCGCCGCAGTTGGGGCAAACCCAGGACATAACCTTTTCGGTTGGGTGCCTGTTGGCGTTGTAAGAAATAGCTTCTCCGTCAAAAACGTACCCGAACAAATACCCTTTTTGAAAGCACACGGTAAGACTTTCTTTAACCTGCGCCTCGGTTTTACCGAGTTGGGCGGCAATATCTTTAACGGTTAAAAGATTTTCTGCGGTAACGGCAAGCACAACGCGTTCAAGCGATTTTGCGTTGCCGAAAGAAATCCACCCCATAGGCGTGCCGTAAAAACCCACGACCGTGCAAACTATGCCGATTACCATAACGACGGTGTTGTTGCCCGCAAAAATTATTATCAAAGGCACGCCGCAGCAAAGGCAGAGAGTTAAAAACAGCGCAACGAAAAACGAACTTATTATTTTTTTACGTAAAACTTTGTTATCCATAACGCTATAAAGTATATATTTAAACCAAAAAAAAATCAATAAAATTTTAAAATTACGGTATAAAAATACGCCGCGCGGCGATAACTTATGCAAACGACTTTATAAAGGAGCGATTTTTATGTCTAAAAACATGCTTACCACTAAAGAAGCCACTCTTTTATCCGACTTGCTTATTTATGAAGAAAGCGCGGCTAAAAAAGCAAGACTGTATTCGAGAATTTTAACAAACGCCAAACTTGCGGAAAAAGCAAACGAATTAGCCGACGGACACCAGAAACGTTTTAACGCGCTTTTCGAACTGTTATAAGGAGAATAAAAAATGAGCAATTATAAAGCGGAAACCACCCTTAACGAAAAAGACTCTCTTCAAGACATGCTTAACGTTGAAAAACAAACGGTAAAAATGTACTCCACCGCGCTGACCGAAGGCGTAAGCAAAGGCTTCAGACAGACGGTAGAAAAACTTTTCGGCGACGCGGCGGACAGCCAGTTTAAGGTATATATGCTTATGACCGAACTCGGCTACGCAAAGGTAACCTCTGCCCCCGAAAGCGCGCTAATCGAAGAAAAAGCAAAATTCTCAAAAGTCGTAAACACTTTAAACTGATTTTTTCCTTTTACCTCTTTTAAAAGATAAAAGCCCCCACGGCAACGCCGCAGGGGCTTTTATCAAAAAATAAGTAATTTAAAATAATTATGAGATTTAATCTATAGGCTATACTTCCTTAACCGTCAGTTTGAATTTTTGACCGTTTTCAAAATTTATGTTAAGGGTTTCTCCGCTTACGTCAAACGTGGCAAGATAAAAATCTCTTAACAAAAATTTTAAGTCCATCGCTATGTCCATTGCAGAAGCTTTGGTTGTATACCCATAGTCTTTTGCGCAATCGAGCGCGGGTACAGGGGTGTAAGTTGTCTTTTTGTGTTCCATTTTACTTTCTCCTTTTTTTGTTTTAAAATTAAAAAAGTGTGCCCGTAAGAGCACACCCCGAATAGTGCCTCTCTTACCGCCAAGTAAATTTTTAACGTAGTTTAACTTCAAATATTGAGAACTGTTAAAAAAGAGAACACATATCCGCTAGGATATTTTTTCTCAATCTTCGGAAAGTTAAAACCTATAAAAATTTTTCTTGGCAAAAATATTTTAACACTAATTTATTTTTAATGCAAGGGTTTTAATAAAAACACTTTAACTTTTTAAAACAAAAAAGTGCGCCGCTTACGGCGCACCCCGAATAGTGTTACTCTCGCTGATAGGCTAATTAACTCCCAATTTTTTAAAAATGAACGTTAAAACGAGAACACATCTTCGCAGAAGATTATGTTTAACCCTTAGTCAAGTTAAACACCCAAATTTTAGCACTAATTTGTTTTTTACGCAAGAGTTTTAATAAAATGCCTTAGCTTTTTAAAAATAAAGTGCGCCGTTTGCGGCGCACTCCGATCAGTGTATCCTCTTACTGCCAAGTAAAAGTTTAACAAAGTTTTGTTGTGAAAACAGGAAACTGTTAAAGCGAGAACACATTTTCGCGAAAAAATACGTTTAACCTTTAAAATTTAGTTAAACACTCAAATTTTAACACTAATTTATTTTTTACGCAAGGCTTTTTTAATTTACTTTGCAATATTTAAAATGAAAAGAGAAGCAAAAATTTTTGCTTCTCTTTTTTTGCAATAGTTTGCCTGAAATAACTTTGTAAAGCGATACCGCCGATTATCTCTTGGAGAACTGGGGTGCTCTTCTCGCTTTCTTTAAGCCGTATTTCTTTCTTTCCTTCATTCTGGAGTCTCTCGTTAAGAAACCTTCTTTTTTGAGAGCCGCTCTCGAATCGGGTTCAGCTTCTAACAGCGCGCGGGAAATGCCGTGTCTGATTGCGCCTGCCTGACCCGTAAGACCGCCGCCCACAACGCTTACGATAACGTCGTATTTAGCGGAAACGCCAAGGAGTTCGATAGGCTGACGAACGATGAATTTAAGGGTATCGAGCCCGAAGTATTCGTCCAAAGATTTGCCGTTGACGGTTATAACGCCGTCGCCCGCGGGGATAAGACGTACTCTCGCGATGGCTTTTTTACGTCTGCCGGTGCCCCAGTACTGTACTTTCTTTTTAGTGGTTGCTTTTGCCATAACTTTTCTCCTTTATCTCCTTAAAAGAGTTTAAGCGCTTCGGGTTTTTGCGCCTGATGATTATGTTCGGGTCCCTTAAACACTTTAAGTTTTTTAATCATATCGCGACCTAAACTGTTTTTGGGAAGCATTCTTCTGACCGCTTCGTATACGGCGAAGTCGGACTTGGTTTCCATAAGGGTCTTGTACTGTATTTCTTTAAGACCGCCGATGTGCCCCGTGTGATATTTGTAAAATTTCTTTTCGAGTTTTCTGCCGGTTAAAACTACCTTGTCGGTATTAACCACGATAACGAAATCGCCCGTGTCGACGTTAGGGGTGAAAACGGGTTTGTTTTTGCCGCGAAGTATCGCCGCAACCTTGGACGCAAGACGACCGAGCGGAAGCCCCGCCGCGTCTACGACGTACCACTTTCTTTCCACGTCGTTCGCATGAGCCATATAAGTCTTCATGTTTGGTTTTCTCCTTAAAAATCTGTTGTATATATAACGGCTATGCAGGGACTCACGAACGTCCTTTGTCGCACGGAGGGCTAATCCGCGCCGCATTTCGCCTTATAAACGCCTAATTATATTAAATGATTTTAAAGGCATAAGTCAAGCGTTTTTAACGCTTTTTTGCATTTTTAAAGCGATTTTTGCCGCTAATTGCCATGCGGGACTATATATTGTGTTTTACCGCCGCGCCTATCCCTAAAAGCGTTCGCGGATAAAATTAATTTTAATACCGCACGCTTTTAAGCGTAAGCCCTTTTGCCGGCAGGGTTTTGCCCGCGTACTTTCTGTCCCCCGCGGTAAACGCGGTAATTACGTCCGCTTCGGTAAGTTTGTTTTGCCCCACGGAAAGCAGCGTACCCGCGATTATTCTTACCATATTGTATAAAAAGCCGCCGCCCGTTACCGCTATTTTAAAGCCGCTTTCGGTTTTTGCTACCTTGACCTTGTATATGGTGCGCACGGTCGTTTGTACCGAACTGCCCGTTGCGCAAAACGCCTTAAAGTCCTTTTCGCCGACGAACAAATTCGCCGCACGTTGCATTTTACGTATATCGGGCAGTTCGCGAATATTCAGCGCGTAACGCTCTTTAAGCGGATTTTCAACCTCCGCCACGTAAAAGTTATATTCGTAAGTCTTTTTTTTCGCGCTTTTTCTCGCGTTAAAATTTTCCGCCGCCCGTTCGCTTTTTACCGCACGTATTTCCGGCGGAAGATATACGTTAAGCGCCTTATAAAAATTTTCGGGCGGAATCGTTGAATCGGTGTCGAAGTGCAGGGTCTGCCCTTCGGCGTGCACGCCCGCGTCCGTACGCCCGCTCGCAACGACTTTAACGCATTCTCCGGTAAGGCTTTTAATCGCCGCTTCTACCGCGGACTGAACGCTTTTGCCGTTTTTTTGCGTTTGCCAGCCGCAAAAATCGGTGCCGTCGTACGCTAAAACGAGTTTTATCCTCATACCGTTACCCCCAAAACGCCGTTAAGCATTACCACGCCTACGATAAGCCCCGCAACGAAAACCGCCCCTATAAAATCTCTGTACGTGATTTTAAGTTTTTTGTATTTGGTGCGGTTTTTACTGCCCGAATAACAGCGCGCGTCCATTGCGTCGGCAAGTTCGTCCGCACGGCGGAACGAACTGATTAAAAGCGGCACGAGCACAGGCACGAGCGCTTTTGCGCGTTTAAAAATGTTACCGCTTTCAAAGTCCGCGCCGCGCGCTTTTTGCGCTTTTATTATTCTTTGCGTTTCGCCGAGAAGAGTAGGTATAAACCTTAACGCAATACTCATGACGAGCGCGAATTCGTGCACGGGAAAACGGAATATTTTAAGCGGTTTTAACAGACTTTCTATTCCGTCTGAAATTTCTACGGGAGACGTGGTAAATGTCAGCATTGACGAGCCTATCACTATAAGCACGATGCGCGCCGAAATGTACGCCGCGGAGATAAGACCCGCGTCCGTAATAAAACCGCCTTCCCATAAAGGCGTGCCGCTTTTATTTAAAAGCACTTGAAGCACCGCGGAAAACAGCACGAAAAATATTATGCCCTTAACGCTTTTAAGCACTTTATAAAAAGGTATTTTGCCGACTATAGCCGTTATAATCACAAACAACAGGCATGCTGCAAACCCCAAAAAGAAATAGGCTTTAACGAGAAACACCGCCACTATATACGCGATGCACGCGAGTATTTTAAAGCGCGCGTCCATTTTGTGCACGAACGAGTTTGAGGGATAATACTGACCGAATGTTACGTCCGTCATAACGCGTTACCCCCTTTATCGTTAAAGTAAAACGCGGCGAATTTTTCTATAAAGTCCGCGGCGGTAAGGTCGCTTTCAACGTCTGCGCCCGCCGCTTTAAGACTTTCGGTAAGGCGGGTAATCACCGTATCGCCGAGCCCCGCTTTTTTCGCCTCTCCCGATAAAAAAGTTTCTTTCGGCGTGCCGTAAAAAGATACTTTGCCGTCCTTAAAAACAGCGACCGCGGAACAGTTTTCCGCAATAAAGTCCATATCATGCGAAACGACTATAATCGTTTTTACAAAGTCCGCGTGCAATTTTTTAAGCAGCGCGACGAAATCACGCTTTCCCGCAGGGTCAAGCCCCGCAACGGGTTCGTCTAAAATTAAAATTTCGGGCTTGGTAACGATAACGCCCGCTATCGCCGCGCGGCGTTTTTGTCCGCCCGACAAGTCGAACGGAGAACGCTTTGCATACTCGTTATAATCAAGCCCTACCATATTCAAAGCCTTTTCGACGAGTTCTGCTCTCTCTTTTTCGGTTTTGTCCGGCATAAAGTTTTTTACGCCGAAAGCAACGTCCTCCTCAACCGTTTCGGCAAACAATTGATACTCGGGGTACTGAAAAACCATGCCGGCGCGCGCGCGTAACTTTTTAAGGTCGCACTTTTTGCTCGTCAAATCGAATTCGCCCACGGTAAGCGCGCCGCAATTTTTTTTAACGCGCAAAAGTCCGTTAAGGTGTTGTACGAACGTGGATTTACCCGAACCCGTTTCGCCTATAATTCCGCAAAACTCGCCGCTCGCTATTTCGAGGTTTACGCCGGAAAGCGCGTTTACCCTGCCCGACGAAGTTTTGCCGTAAGAATATATCAGTTCTTTCGCGTTAATCTGCATAATTCCTCCGTAAGTTCGTTTTCGGTTAAAACGCCCGCCGCCACGGGTATGCCTTTTTCTCGCAGTTTATCCGCGATATATGCGGAAAGCGTGGTTTCGAGTCCGTTGTCTTTTAAAAATTTTCTGTCGCCGAAAACCTCTTTCGGGCTTCCGCTTTTAACTATTTTGCCCCCCGTTAAAACTATCACCCTGTCCGCGACGATAGCCTCTTCCATATAATGCGTTACGGCGATTACGGTAACGCCCGCGGCGTTTAAATTTTTTACCGCGCTTAAAACTTCTTTTCTGCCCTCGGGGTCGAGCATAGAAGTCGATTCGTCTAACACGAGTATTTCGGGTTTTAAAGCAAGTACGCCGGCTATCGCCACGCGTTGTTTTTGTCCGCCGGAGAGTCGCTCCGGCGAGGCGTGCCGAAAGTCCTCCATACCCACGGCTTTAAGCGCGTAGTCTATACGCTCGCCCGTTTCCGCACGGCTTATGCCGAGGTTTTCGGGCCCGAAAGCCACGTCGTCCTCTACAATAGACGCGACGAGTTGATTGTCCGGGTTTTGAAAAACGACGCCTACTTTGCGCCTTGCGTTTAACACGCTTTGCTTGTCCGTAAGTTTTTCGCCGCAGACGGAAACGGTGCCTTCGTCCGGCGAGATAAGTCCGTTAAAAAGCCTTGACAGCGTAGACTTGCCGCTGCCGTTATGCCCGATTATCGCGACGTATTCGCCCTTTTCCACCGAAAAGGACACGCCCGAAACCGCTTTGTTTTTTTTGTCGTAAGAATAACTTACGTTTTCAAGTTGCAAAACAGGCATTTAATCACCTTACCGAAAAATTTTTGTTTATTTAAAACGAAAAGAGCCGCGGCACACGCCCGCGACCCTTTCCGCAAAATTTTGCTTAGTCTATTACCCTGAACGGATTATAAACCGCCCAGAAGAAAATCAGCCACAGCGCGGAAACGCCGACGAGCGAATAAATTATTCTCGATACGAGCGCGGCGGAGCCTTCGCCGAATATAAGGGCAACGAGATTAAAATCGAATATCCCGATAAGCCCCCAAACGAGCGCGCCGATAAGAACCAGACAATAAGCGATTACGGTTGTTATCTTCATACTTTTCCCCCTTTAGAGAAAGTATGCGCCGCTCGCGGCAAGACTATTCGCTTTTATTTTTTTTATAAACCGCGCGATGCGCCGCCAAAACGCCCGCGCCGACCCCGTAAACCGAAACGCTTTGACTTACGAGCAGAAAACAAACTTCTAAATAATAGGCGTACTCGGTCGTGCCGTAGCATAAAAGCCATATAAGCGGCAAAAACAACGCGTTGAAAATTACCGGAAATAATCCGCCCGTTATTATTTTAACGCCCGGTTTAAGCGCGGTTTTGCCTATCGCGAGAGTACAAACGGCGGAAACGAGCGTTATAAGGCTACCTAAAATCACGTCGTAAACGGCGCAACCCGATATAACGTTTGAAAGCAAACAGCCGATAAACAAACCTATAACGCTTTCCGGCATAACGAGCGGCAACAGACACAGCCCTTCCGACGCGCGGAACTGTATCGCCCCGCTCATCACCGGCAGAGTTATAACGCCGAGAGCCACGTAAAGTCCCGCTATAATTCCCGCCCTCGCAAGCGATGCGGTAACGGTTTTTTTCATAAATAAAACTCCTTTCCGAACGGAAAAGAGTTTTACCCGCGCGCGAGTGTCGCGCGCATCCGTTCGGTTTTTTTGCCGAAGTGTTGTCCGAAAACCTTCGTATAATCTATTTGTTCCGTTTTATTGTAACACGCCGCCGTAAAAAACGAAAGCGTTTTTACAAAGTTTTATTTTTCAGCGTTTCTTTCGTCGATTTTTTGCGCTTCTTGTTGCACTTTTTCAAATTCGCTTAAAACGTTTTCGTTCTTTTCGCCGAGTTTAGGAAACGCCTTGCCGAGACGGGATTTTTTAATCTTTTCCGAAGTGGCTTTCGCGGCGTTCATAACGACAACGGTCGCCTCCGAAATTTTTTCGCCCACGGCGTCGCTACCCTTTCTGTACCGCGCGGCGGAAGCCTTTACCGCGTCAAGGTGCTTTGTAAGATGTTTAAGTTGAACGACCACGATTATCATATCGCCCGTAAAACTTAAAAACAACACTAAAAGAATCGCAAAACCCCACCAGTAAAAAGGCACGAGCGCGATAAGCGAATTGACGAGCGGCACGACCGTGTAAAACACCGCCACGGTTGCTATTCCCCAAATTATGGTAAATCTTAAACAAACGTAGCCTTTAAAGTTGAAATGTTCTTTAGAGTAGTCCCACCATTTTGTTTTAAATGCCTTTTCGAGTACGAAGCCCGTTATCAGTTCCAACAGCGTGGCAAGAGCCGCGCCGCCTAAAAACAGCAACCACCACTTGCCCGAAAGCGTATTAAGAAGCAGTATCAGAAAAGTCATCCCGAAGCCGTATATAGGGCAAATAGGTCCGTTCAAAAACCCGCGGTTTACGAATTTACCCGTTTTAAGCGTGGCGTAAATAACTTCTATACACCAGCCGAGAAAGCCGTATATGAAAAAATACGACAACATATAATACGGCGTTACGTAACCTAAAATCTGTGTGTTCATAACTTTCTCCTATTTTTCGACGGTAAATTTATAAAGGTCGGATTTGGCGATTTTTCTTTCTTTCGCCACGCGTTTTATCGCGTCTTTTTTATCCATCCCCTCGCCTAAGTACTTATTATACAATTGTTCGGGCGTAAGGTCGTCGTTTTCACCCCGTTCGGGTTTCTCGACGACTAAAACGTATTCGCCTTTCGGCTCGGTTTTAAGCCCTTCGCTCAAATTGAAAAACTCTACCCGCTCGAACATTTTGGTTATTTCTTTCACGGCGGCGGCTTTTCTTTCGCCGAGCACCGAATAAAGCGTTTGTATATCCTTTTTTACGTCGTGCGGGGCGGAGTAAAATACCAGCGCGGTATCGAGGTTTTTATACTTTTCGAGAAATTCTTTACGGTCGCCCGCCTTTGCGGGTAAAAACCCGAGAAAGGTGAACTTACTTCCGTCCGCGCCGGAAAGAAGCAATGCGGAAGTACACGCGGACGCGCCCGGAACCACGGTGTAACTTTCGCCCGCGGCGATAAGCGCATGCACCAACACCCTGCCGGGGTCGGATACGCACGGCATGCCCGCGTCCGAAATAACCGCTATATTTTCGCCCGAAGCGAGTTTTTTAACGATTTCCTCCGCAACTTCTTTTTCGTTAAACTTATGATAAGAATAAAGCGGTTTTTTTATACCGTAGCGGTTTAAAAGAGGCAACGAATGGCGCGTATCCTCGCAATAAATACAGTCCGCCTCTTTAAGCGTTTCCACCGCGCGGTAAGTTATGTCGCCCATATTGCCGATGGGCGTTGCGACGAAGTAAAGCATTTTTATCTCCTAATTGATTGCGGTTTGCAAAATGTTAAGCCCGCTTTTCGCGCCCTTTACGCCTTCGCACAGCATAAGGTAGGGCGGTTTATTTAACGGCGCGACGAACTGAAGTCTTTTCGGCTCTATGCCGCGGCGTTTCATTTCGGTAAGCACGTCCGCAATTCTGTCCGCACGGTGAACGACGACGAACCTGCCGCCGTTTTTAAGCGTTTTTGCCGCCGCTTCCGCAATTTCGGCAAACGTTACGGTTATTTCTTTTTTACAAATCGAAAGCGGATTGCTTTCCGTACCGTACCCCGCGCCTTTTTTAATAAAAGGCGGATTGCATAAAACGAGCGTGAATTTGTTTTTGAAATTTTCCGCCGCAGTTTGCAACGGCTCGCAAACGGCGGTGAACTTGTCCGTTAATCGGTTATATTCTATCGTCTTTTCGGACAACTCGGACAAAGGTTTTTGCAGTTCTATAAGCGTAACGCTCTCTACGTTTTTTTCGTTAAGCGCGTAAAAATTCAGCCCGACTATACCCGACCCCGCGCAAAAATCCGCAACGACTTCTCCCTTTTTTGCCGTCGTAAAACGCGACAATAAAACCGCGTCCGAAGTGAAGCGGTACAATTCGTCGTCCTGATATATTTTATAATCCGAAATCAAAAGGTCTTCGAGCGTGAGCATGTTACAGTTACCGTGCTTTTCGCGATTAAAATCTGCGTTTAAATTTAAAATTAAGGCGCGAAATTTTTCGCGCCTTAATTTTTTGGTTTTTTATTCTTCGGAAATAGCTTCCACAGGGCAACCTGCGGCGCAAGCCCCGCAACTCATGCAGACGTCCGGATCGATATTGTACTGAGTATCGCCCTGACTGACCGCACCTACCGGACAAGTATCCGCACAAGAACCGCAGGATATGCACTTATCGCTGATTTTGTATGCCATCGTGATTTACCTCCTGATAATTTCTGTTTTTATTTTATCACAAACTTTTCTGTTTGTAAACTCTTATTCCGAAATTTTATCGTCTTCGTCTTCCGTTTCGTCTTTTTCTTGCGCGCCGCGCTTAAACTTAAGTCTGTCGGTCGGAAAGTCTTTATAAACCTCGCTGCCGTCCTGCTTTGCGATTTTAACGCGGGTTACGAGTTTAAGCATATCGTTGCCGACGACCACACCGTCGCCTTCCGGCGTTTTTACCGGTCCGCCGACCTTGGGCATTTTTTTGTACACTTCGGCGTAATAATCGTTTTCGTACGCAAGACAGCACATAAGCCTGCCGCAGAGTCCCGATATTTTTGAGGGATTAAGGTGCAATCCTTGGTTTTTAGCCATTTTAATGGAAACCTTGCAACACTCCGGCATTGCCCCCGCGCAGCAACACGTTCTCCCGCACGGCGCGATGCCGCCGAGTATCTTTGTTTCGTCGCGAACGCCGACTTGCCTTAATTCTATTCTTAATCTGAAATGCGCGGCGAGCGTTTTTACGAGTTCGCGAAAATCCACTCTCCCCTCCGCGGAGAAAAAGAACACGAGTTTTTTCCCGTCGAAAGAATATTCCGCGCCGATAAGTTTCATCGAAAGCTTTTGCTCTTCGATAACCTTGCCGACGTACTCCATCGCTTCGGGAATTTTTTCCGCGTGTTCCTTTACGGTCTTTTCGTCTTTTTCGGTCGCCTTTCTCAAAACGGGTTTAAGCGGCTTTACCACGCTTTCGTCGGGTATTTCGCGGAGAGGGAACGCCACCGTTCCGTACTCCAGCCCTTTTTGCGTTTCTACTATCACGCCCGAACCTTTTTCGTACGTTACCCCCTCTTTTTCGGGTGCGAAATAATACACCTTGGGCGTGTTTTTAAATTTAATTCCTATAACTTTTGCCATTTATATCTGCCCTCCAACACCTGGAACAAAAACCACTCCGTAACCGCTACGGGGTTAGCATTGTACTTTAGTCTTTTTTGCGCTTCTACGGTTTTATCTACCGCGTTCGTCGCCGAACCGAGATTAAAGCCCTCCGCCGCCGTTATCGCGGGGATAAACGCCTTTATTTTTACCGCGCCCGCCCCTGCCGAAAAGTATCTTTGCATATCCGAAAAAAACAGTTCCGCCGCCGAGAAAAACGCTTTCGGTTCGACCTTTTCCGCGGTGATTTTAGTCGAATATTTTAAAAGGTCTTTACTCGATTTCATACCCGTAAACACTTCTTTTACGAGCGTAAAGCATTTTTCCGTTTCCGGCGAGGAGTATAATTCTCTCGCCTTGCCTATCGTGCCGTCGCCGGAAAGCACCGCTTCTCTCAATCTTTCCGTATCCGGACAATCGTCTTTTAACGCGTTCATTATATCCTCGTCGCAAAACGCGGATATTTCGATTCTTTTCGCTCTCGATTTTACCGTAGGCAGTATTGCGTCGGTATTCGTCGCGCCGAGTAAAATATGTACTCCCGCGGGCGGCTCCTCGAGCGTTTTAAGCAATTTGTTTTGCGCGGAATCGTTCATGTTTTCCGCACCGCGTATCAAAAACAGCCTTTTATCGCTTTCGAGCGGGCGAACGTAACTTTCCGAAACGACGTAATTTACGTCCTCCGTCAAGATCTTTTCGCCCGTGCGCGGCAGCACGGCAACGTCCGGATGAGAACCGGAATCTATAAGCCTGCACGCGCGGCAAACTCCGCACGGCGTTTTTTCGGCGCACATAAAAATTTTCGCCGCGACGGTAAGAAACTCTTTAACCGTTTCGGCGTCGGGCGATACGAACAAGTACGCGTGCCCGAGCGCGTTTTCGGCTTTTTCTTCTACGAGCAACTTGTACGCCCGCGTTTTTGAAAATACCGCGAGATAATCGGTCATAACACGCCTTTCGCTTTAAGCGCGGCGACGATTCTGGCGTGTGTTTCGAGTTTTTCGCCCGATGCGTCTATCACCGCGAACCTTTCGGGATATTTTTCGGCAAGAGCCAGATATCCTTTATATACTTTATCGTGAAATTCTTTCCCCGAACTTTCAAGACGGTCGCTTTTATCCGCGCCGCCCTTGCGGAGAAAAGCCGCTTCCGGCGAGAGGTTTAAAAATATCGTGCAATCGGGCATGAAATTTTTAAACGCGTAGTCGTTTATTTTTTCTATAAATTCCGTACCGAGTCCCCTTGCGTAACCCTGATACGCAAGCGAAGAGTCTATATATCTATCGCACACGACGAGTTCGCCCGCGTTAAGTCTCGGTGCGATTTCCTGCTTTAACAGTTGAACGCGCGCCGCGGCGTATAAAAGCGCTTCGCACTCGTCGGTCATATCCGCGTTTTTACCGTCGAGAATTACGCCCCTTATCTTTTCGGATACGGGCGTGCCGCCGGGCTCGCGCGTAAGGTAACAACTTATACCTTCGGATTTAAGATATTCTTCTAATAATTTGAGTTGGCGCGATTTGCCTACGCCCTCGCACCCCTCGAACGTTACGAATTTGCCTTTCATGTTTTTTCGGGATTTAGGTTTAAGCATTTAACGCGGGTAACGCGTTACTGCAATTTCTGACAACGCAGTTGACGAACGAAATCGTTTCAAACTGCGCGTCCGGCTGGTCTTTGTAAAAATCGAATATCATTAAAACCACGTTTTCCGCGGTACTCTCTCCGTTTAGCGAAACCAGTTCTGATACGTTGAGTTTTCCTTCCGCGGTGTGAAGCGCGCCTATATTAAGTCCGTACGCAACGTTTTCTCTGCCGTTTTGCTTTTCGATTTTAACGTATTCCTCGTATTCGGCTTTGCGGCTTTCGCTCGCGCGGTCCAGGGTCTGCGTAAAACGAGTGTATCTGAAGAGATAATCTTCATTTAAAAGCAAACTCTTAAAGTCCGCCAGTTCTTTTTCGAGCCGAACGAGTCTCTCTTTTTCAAGACGCTTGCCTTCCGTCTTTTCGCTTTCCGAACGGAAACGATTATCACGACCGAGGCGCGCGTCGAAATTTTCGTAAATCGCCTCGTCGTTCCAGTCGCCGCTCGGGTTTTTAAAATTTTTAAGATACTTTTCCGCGTCGGTAACGAGCCGCTCGAAGTTATATACGTAACCGCCGTCTATAATACTTTTCGCGCGGACGGTGCCTTTATCGCTACCCTCGCCTTCTTTCGGTTTAACCGAAGCGAAAATCACGTCGCCGTCGCCCACCTGAAGCCTGATTGACAAAACGTTGGTCGAAGCAGCCATGCTTTCGCTGTCCAAAACGATAACCTCGAAACTCAAAGCGTCGTCTTTTTGGAGAAACCCGCGGAGCGCGGTTTCGTTTTTATTGATTACTCCCTCGTCGTAAAATATCGAAAATCTTTGACCGGTGGTAAGTTTTACCGACGTAAACGCATACAAAAGTTCCCACACGAGTATCGCGGCGGCTATCGCGGCTATAAAAAGTATCCAGTCGTAAGAGCATAAATCTCCAAGACGTTTTTTTGTGATTTTATTGTCCATATCTCCGCCCCTTTACTTCGCCGATTACGTGTTATTTCGCTTTGGGTTTCATCGTCGGGAACAGTATTACGTCCCTGATCGACGCGCTATCGGTTAAAAGCATAACGAGCCTGTCCACGCCGAAGCCGAGTCCGCCCGTCGGGGGCATGCCGTATTCGAGTGCGGTAACGAAATCTTCGTCCACTTTGGCGTCGTTGCCGCCTTTCGCTCTCTTCGCCTCTACCTGTTTGACGAACCTTTCTCTCTGGTCTATCGGATCGTTCAGTTCGGAGAAGGCGTTACCCATTTCTCTGCCGTAAATAAAGTATTCGAATCTTTGCGTAAACGCCGGGTCGTCCGGCTTTCTCTTCGCAAGGGGAGAATTCTCTACCGGATAATCGTAAATAATCGTCGGAGCGACGAGTTTATCTTCTACGAACGCGTCGAAAAACGCTATAAGCACGTGCCCTTTGGTGGCGGATTCGCCCTCTTCTACAGTTACGCCCTTTTCTTTCGCCGCGGCGCGCGCGTCTTCGTCCGTTTTCCAGTCGTCGTAGTCTACGCCGGCGTATTTTTTAACCGCGCCTTTCATGGTGAGCCGCTCCCACGGGCTGCCCATGTCTATCTCCACGCCCTGATAGGTTATTTTATCCGTACCGCAAACTTTTCTCGTTATGGTGCGGTACATGTCCTCGATAAGGTCCATCATATCGAAGTAATCGCTGTACGCCTGATACATTTCTACCGTGGTAAATTCGGGGTTATGCGAGCGGTCCATGCCTTCGTTGCGGAATATCCTGCCGACTTCGTACACTTTGTCGAATCCGCCGACTATAAGGCGTTTTAAATACAACTCCGTTTCGATACGCAGATACATATCTATATCGAGAGCGTTGTGATGCGTTTTAAAAGGTCTTGCCGCCGCGCCTATTTCGAGCGGTTGCAAAACGGGGGTATCGACTTCGAGATAACCTACGCCGTCGAGATAATTTCTTATCGCGGTGAGAATTTTGGAGCGAAGCACGAAAGTCCTTTTCACTTCGGGATTCGCTATAAGGTCTATTTCTCTTTGACGGTAACGCGTATCTTCGTCTTTAAGCCCGTGGAATTTTTCCGGAAGGGGTAAAAGCGATTTGGACAAAAGTTCCACGTGTTGCGCGTGTACGGACACTTCGCCGGTGCGGGTTTTAAAAACGAACCCCTTTATACCGATGATATCGCCTATATCGTAATCTTTAAACGCTATATAATCGTCGCCGAGTTCGTTTATCGAAAGATACGACTGTATCGTACCTTTACCGTCCAGAATAACCGCGAAAGACGCTTTGCCCATTATTCTTTTGCTGACGAGTCTGCCCGCAACGCCTACGGTCTGGTTTTCGTATTCGTCGAATTTTTCTTTTATATCCGCGCTGTAAGCGGTTCTGTCGAATTTAACTTTTTCGTACGGGTTTTTCCCCTCCGCCGCAAGTGCGGAAAGTTTTGCTCTTCTGATTTTAAGTATTTCGTTAAGGTCGAGTTCTGCTGCCCCGACGTTGGTTTTTTCTTCCATTGCGCTACCCGAATTTTAATAAACTTTTTTAATCGTGAGGTTGGTTACGCCGCTGGGTACCGTTACGGTAAGCGTTTCGCCGACCTTATGACCCAAAAGCGCGTTGCCTATGGGCGATTCGTTGGAAATTCTTCCTTGTTCCACGTCCGCTTCGGTCGTACCGACTATTTCGTAAGTTAAAACCTCGCCGAGGTCGTTATCGATAAAATCTACCTTGCTGCCGAGCGAAACAGTGCCCTTTTTAGCGCCGTCTTTTATGATAACGGCGTATTTCAGTTTGTTCTCTATTTCGAGAATTTCGCCCTCGATCATCGCCTGTTCGTTTTTGGCGGCGTCGTACTCGGCGTTTTCGGAAAGGTCGCCGAACTCTCTCGCAGTTTTAATTCTTTCGGTTATTTCCGCGCGTTTTTCGACTTTTAAGTAGTTAAGTCTTTTTTCGAGTTCTTCTTTACCTTCTTTGGTAAGTATTACTTCTTCTGCCATAATGACTCCTTTTTATACGAAGCGGCTATGCCGCCTATTTTTACTTATTGTATAATTATAAAGTATAAGCGGCGTTTTGTCAACATATGTAAATCGTTTTTTGCGCGCCGTTTATGCCCTCGTTTTGCCGTCCGGTGAAAATTTTTTTATTTTTTTGAAAGAAATTTACAAAAAACTATTGACAAATCAAAATAAAGTGTTAAAATATCCTTATAAAGTCAATTACACGAATTTTACGCTCGTTATTTACGAAAAACGGAAATTTTCTTGGATAATATATGAAAAAGAAAAAAGGTTGCACACGGCAACCTTCTTTCTTTGCGACTTATTCCTTTTCGGAATAATCTCCGCAGCAAGTACAACTGTCTTTGCCGCAGGTAACCTTGATTACGTCGAGTTGACAATTGCACCCTTCGGCGTTATGTCTGCAACCCGATACGTCGCATCTGATAGAATAATTTTTCTTCATAACAGGTCTCCTTCTCGTTTTATTATGCCCGCACTTTGCCCGCGTTATACTTTTTGCGCCGAAAAACCTTTGACACGCACGCGCTTTTTAATGTAAAATAGTACGAAAGAGGAGGCTTAATATGAAAGTGGTTCTTATAAAAGACGTTAAAGGATCCGGTAAAGCGGGCGACGTTATAGAAGCGAAAGACGGTTACGCGAGAAATTTTCTCATTAAAAACGGACTTGCCAAAGCCGCCGACAGCCAGGCGATGAACGAAAACAAAATGCAAAAAGCCGCCAAGGACTTTCACCGAGCGGAAGAACTTAAAGCAAATAAGGCTTTGAGAGAAAAACTCGACGGTAAAAAAATAACCGTTCAGGTAAAAAGCGGCGAGTCGGGTAAATTTTTCGGCAGCGTTACGAATAAAGAAATCGCGGATAAACTTTTTGAAATGGGAATAGAGGTGGATAAGAAAAAAATCGTTATCCCCCCGAACATCAAAACGGCGGGCACATACCCCGTTACCGTAAAAATTTCGCCCGAAGAAACCGCAAAACTTACCGTTGACGTAATCAACTGATTATAAAGGGTTTTATTTAGACGGAAAACGGCGTTACCGCATATCGCGGTCGCGCCGTTTGTTTTTACGTTCGTTTTTTTATTTCTTCAGCATTTTCATTTTTACCGATTTTTCTGCGGGCGGTATTTTTTCGAGCGCGGCAAGACAAATTACGGGTATTATAAAAGTAAACCAGTCCATCGCCGCCGCTTGGTCCGTCAGTCCGCTCAATTCTATTAAAACTATGATTAACGAAAGCATCGCGCCTTCGGTCTTTACGTTGTCTAAGACTATATCGTATTTGTAATAATAAAAATAAGTTAGCAAAATACACCCGACCACGCCCGTCGAACACAGCCACTGCACGAGCGTGTTGTGCGCGGGTATTCTGCCGACGTAAGTCGAAATAGTGGGCACGCTTTCGTCGCAAACGAAACCGTATCCGAATACGGGATGCATGGCGAATTTTTCAAAACACCAACGCCAAAGTTCGTCCCTGCCGCTGAAACCCGATTTAACCTTATTTCTGAACATATTCACTAAGTCCATAAATACGTCGCCGTCGACAAGCAACACAAACATTATTACCGCAACGAGCGATAAAACCGCAAGCGCATAGTTATCTTTATGCGGCGATTTTATGAACGAAACGACGATTAAAAACGCATATGCTAAAAAACTTAACGCGATAACGCCCCTGCACATGGTGTTGAAAATCGCAAACGCGAGAAACGACGCGGCAAGAAAATACACCCAGTCTTTTTCCTTTTTAATTCCGAGTCCGAATGCGCTTGCCATGCCGAGCAATATATACAGCGCGGCGGCGTTTACGTTTTGTCCGCCGATAAGAACGCACCAACTCATGTCCCGCCAAAAAATGGCTTTTATCGTGCCGCCGTTTATGACGTTTTGCGCAAACATTAAAAAGGCTATCGTAAACGCGCCCGCAACGAAAGTTTTAAGCATATGTTCGTTTAAGTTCTCCGTAAAGTTTACGGAAAGCCAGTAAACGAAAATCATCGCAAGGCACAGTCCGAGGGTTATCGCAAAGTTTACGAATTTAAAATTACAGAACGCCCCGCCGAGCAAAAACGCGACCGACGCGACTACGAGAGGCAAATACATTTTTCCGTTTTTAAACGTTTTGCAACCCGGATTGTTTTTCGCGCGGAAAAACGCGAAAACGAAAAAATCAAAAACGCCGAGCGCAACGACGAACGCGTAAACCGCGTATTCGACGGGCGTCGGCTCCTGCTTGGCAAAATAAGGTATATATATTAAAAGAGAAAGTACGTTTTTAACGTCTTTGCAAAAAATAAAAACAAGCGTGCCGGCAACTGCGAAAACCGCGACCCCCGCTACGGGAGAAACCGCTATCGCGAGTATCGCCGCCAAAGCGAAACTTATCGCCACCGTATAAAACGACGAAAATACTTTTTCGGCTTTTTCTCTTATAGGCGTTTTTACGGAACTTGCAATCGTCAATTTTCGTCTCCTTTCGCTTTCGACGTTTCAATCATTCTACACTATCCGCCGTCCGTTAGTCAAGTTTTTTAAATTTTTCGTTTGACATCTTTTGAGCGTTTATGTATAATTAGAGCATTATGGACGAAAAAGAAACCCCTATTTTGACTAAAATCGAAATAGACGAAAAAACTTCGGAGCCGGTCATAGTCGAAATTTCGCCGGAAAACGGCGAGGACAAAGCGACCGCAGGCGCAAAGCCTAAAAAGCCGAAGTACAGAAGTTCCGAATACAGAAAAGAGGACAAGGAATACCGCAAATCGCTCGGCAAACAGATAGTGATGAAGCAGGTTTTGGGATATATTCCCGATACTCCTTCGACTACCAAGCGACAAAAACTTTTCAAGCGCATTTTCACCGCGGTTTTCGTGGTGGTGGTGCTTGCGGTTTTGGTATTTACCGCGTATAACGACTTTTTCTCGCCCGAGGCGAGAGAAAATCCCGTTTCCTGGGAAAGTATAGGAAACACTATTTCCGCAAACTGGTACTACTTGCTTTTGGCAATGCTCGCTCTTCTCGGGTGTTTCTTTTTCAAAGGTCTGAAATTATCGGTAATGTGCAAGTCCATGACAGGCAAGTGGCGGCTTTTGACTTGTATGGAAACGGGCGTTATAGGTCATTACTATAACAACGTTACCCCTCTTGCGGCGGGCGGTCAGCCGTTTGAAATTTATCACCTTTCGCGGCACGGCGTACACGGCGGCGTTGCGGCTTCTATGCCGATCGCGGCGTTTTTCTTATATCAATGCGGTTTCGTCGCGCTGTCGATTTTCGCGGTAATCGCTTTTGTGCCCGGCGCAAACGTTTTAGGGCTCCCGGACGTTGTCATCAACTCTTCCGTAGCGAGCACGGTTCGCCCGCTTGCCATTATAGGTATGGTTTTCGGCATGGTTTTGCCGACAATGGTGCTGATATTCTGCATACTGCCCCGCCTCGGCTCTAAACTCGTAGGCTTTGCAATAGGTTTAGGCGCTAAACTCAAAATCGTCAGAAACAGAGAAGTAACGACGATGAAAACCATGCGTACGGTATTGCACAATTCGCGCTGTCTTAAAAGCATGGGCACTAACCCTATAGTATTTATCGTTACTTTTTTGATAAGCGTTGCGGAAGTGCTTTCTCAATGCTCCATAGCCTATTTCTCGCTCAAGTTTTTCGGTTTCGATTTCGCGAGTTGGGGGGAAACCTCGAGTTTGCCCATACTTAACTGGTTGCAGATAGTGCAGGTTTGCCTCGTGCTGTATCAGGCAATATCGTTTATACCTACCCCCGGCAACTCCGGCGCGGCGGATATCTCGTTCTACTGGCTGTTCAAACTCGGGCTGTCCTCGGGTTTTGCTTTCCCCGCGATGATTACCTGGAGAATTCTGGCGTTTTACGCGTTTATAATTATCGGCTTTGCGTTTACCAACATTAAACGTAAAACCGACCGCCGTAAAGAAAAACTCGGCATCCCGTTATATAAAGAGTAATTCGGCGCGCGTGGATAAACGCGCAAAAACAGCCCCGCAGCGAATGCGGGGCTGTTTTGATTTTTGCGATTTTAATCTTTGATTTTTTTTACGAACGCGGCTATCTTTTCGGTGGCTTTGGCAAGGCTCGCCATAGAATACGCATACGAGCACCTTACGTAATATTTTCCGAATTCGCCGAACGCGCCGCCGGGTACCACCGCGACTTTTTCTTCTTTAAGCAACTTCGTGGCGAACTCTTCCCCCGTAAGTCCCGTGCTTTTTACCGAAGGAAACACGTAAAAAGACCCTTTCGGCTCGAAACACGTCAGTCCCATGTCGTTAAATTCGCTTACCATGAATTTGCGGCGACGGTCGTACTCTTCTCTCATATCCTCTACCGACGAAAAACCGTCGTTTTTACCCGAAACAAGCCCCTCGAGTGCGCCGTATTGCGAAAATATGGGTGCGCAAATCGCCGTGTACTGATGAATTTTAAGTATCGCTTTTAAAATATTCTCCGGCGCGCAAACGTAACCTATGCGCCAGCCGGTCATCGCAAACGCCTTTGAAAACCCGCTTATAAGCACTACCCTGTCTTTCGTTTCGGGAAAGGACGCTATCGAACAATGTCTTTCTCCGTACGTCAGTTCGGCGTAAATTTCGTCCGCAACGACTAACAGGTCGTGTTTTAATATTACGGGAATTATTTTTTCTATGTATTCTCTCTCCATAACGCCGCCCGTAGGGTTATTCGGGTAGGGAAAAACGAGAACTTTGGTCTTTTCGGTTATAACGCTTTCGAGGGCCTCTGGCGTAAGTTTAAAACCGTTTTCGCCCGAGCAGGGCACTGCCACCGGCACACCGCCGAGGAGTTCGACGCACGGCTTGTACGAAACGTAACTGGGGTCGGGGATAAGCACTTCGTCTCCCTCGTCGACGACCGCGCGGAGAGTTACGTCTATTCCCTCGCTTGCGCCGACGGTTATCACCGTCTGCTCTGCCGAAAACTCTACGTTAAATCTGTATTTCAGATAATCCGAAATTTCTTGTCGCAAGAGCAAAAGACCTTTGTTGGAAGTATACTGCGTATAACCTTTTTTGAGCGCGGAAATACCCGCCCCGCGAATGTTCCACGGGGTTATAAAGTCCGGTTCGCCCACGCCGAGCGAAATGACGTCTTTACTGCCGGCGGCGAGGTCGAAAAATTTTCTTATGCCGGAAGGAGCGATGCCCTCCGCGCGTTTTGACACGAAATTTCTCACGCTTGAATTATCTGCCTTTCTATTTCTTCTGGGCGTTTCGCTATCTGCCCTTCTATTTTATATTTTTTGAGTATAAAGTGAGTTGCGACCCCGGTTATGCCGTCTATAACCGAAAGTTTTTCGGCAACGAATTTGGCAATATCGGTTATGTCTTTACCGTCCACGAATACGGCAAGATCGAAACCGCCGCTCATAAGATATAAACTCCTTACCTCGGGAAAGTGATAAATTTCCTCCGCGTAACTCTCGAAGCCGTTAAGTTTTTGCGGCGCGACTTTTACCTCTATCAACGCCTGCACCCCTTTGTTTTCGAGTTTTTCCGTGTTGATAATCGCGGAATATTTGACTATAACGCCGTCCGCCTCGAGTTCTTCTACCGCGCGTTCGACTTCCGTACGGGTTTTACCCGTCGCTTTTGCGAGTTTGTCGTAATCGTACCTCGCGTTTTCGGTCAAAAGGTTTATTAAGTCGGCTTTAAGTTTGTCCATAAACGCACCCCCGTACGCTTTGAAATTATTTGAAAATATTGTATAATTTAAAAAGCGGATATGTCAAGAAACTTTTAGGTTTTTTGCGCTTTACGCTATTTTACCCTTAAAAAGGAGCGTTTATGATAAGAATCTGGGCGAAAGTAATGAAAGACGGCAAAATAAAAAAGAGCGTGGTGTACGAGCGCGAAGGCGTTACGGACTACTCTTTGTTTTTCGATTACACGCGTGAAATTTGCGAAATGCTGGACATTCCGACACCCGTCGTTATAAAAACGCATCTTTTTAACTACGCAAAGTACAACACCGTACGCTTTATCCCGGAAGATTTTGTGGAAAGCGTGGACTTTGACAGGCTGATATTCGAAAACGCTTTGCTGTAAAGCGGTTTTCGGTTGCGGCACCCGCGCTTTTGCCTGTACGAAATATGTAAAACGGGCGTAAATCAAAGCGAAAATTTTTATTTTTCCATTGACTAACGTTTATAATGGTTGTATAATAATTTAAGCAACTATTATTTTATAGTAATAATATATGGAGGATTTCACAATACAATGAAGAAACTGACTATCGACGGCAATACCGCCGCCAGCCACGTTGCTTACGCCTTTTCGGAAGTAGCGGCTATCTACCCGATAACCCCCTCTTCGCCCATGGCGGAAGTGGCGGACGAATGGTCTACCGCCGGCAGAACCAATATGTGGGGACAAAAAGTACACGTTGCGGAAATGCAGTCCGAGGGCGGCGCGGCAGGCGCCGTACACGGCAGCCTTTGCGCGGGCGCGCTTACCACTACCTACACCGCTTCGCAAGGCTTGCTTTTAATGATTCCGAACATGTACAAAATCGCGGGCGAACTTTTGCCTATGGTAATGCACGTTTCGGCGCGCGCGCTTGCGGCTCACTCGCTTAACATATTCGGCGACCATGCCGACGTTATGGCTTGCCGCCAAACGGGTTTTGCGATGCTTTGCGATTCTTCGGTACAAGAAGTTATGGACCTTTCGCTCGTGGCGCATTTATCCACGCTTAAAGCAAGAGTTCCGTTTATCAACTTTTTCGACGGGTTCCGTACCAGCCACGAGGTTGCTAAAATCGACGTGTGGGACGAAGCGGACAACTATGCGGAAATACGCGCCATCGCTGACGAAGTCGGCATAGACGAATGCGTCAAAGACTTTAAAAAGAGAGCGCTTAACCCCGAACACCCGATACAAAAAGGTACCGCGCAAAACGGCGACACCTACTTCCAGAACAGAGAGACCGCCAACGGTTATTACCGCGCTACCCCCGCGATAGTACAGGAAATGATGGACGTCGTTTCCAGACACTGCGGCAGAAGTTATCACCTTTTCGATTACGTAGGCGCGCCCGACGCGGAAGAAGTTATCGTCGCTATGGGTTCCGCATGCGAAACCGTTGAAGAATCTATCAACAAACTCAACGCGAACGGTAAAAAATACGGTCTTGTCAAAGTTCGTCTTTACAGACCTTTCGTTTCGGAAGCGTTCGTTAAGGCACTCCCCGCGAGCGTTAAGAAAATCGCCGTTCTCGACAGAACGAAAGAACCCGGCTCGCTCGGCGAACCGCTTTATCTCGACGTATGCTCCGCCCTGTTCGAACACGGCAAAGCGGACGTTAAAGTCGTCGGCGGCAGATACGGCTTAGGCTCCAAAGAGTTTACCCCGTCCATGGTTCTCGCGGTATACAAAAACCTCGAAGAGAAAGAACCCAAAAATCACTTTACCATCGGTATTTACGAAGACGTTACGAACACCTCGCTCGACTTTTCGGAAAAATTCGATGCGGCTCCCGCCGGCTCGACTTCCTGCAAGTTCTACGGCTTGGGTTCCGACGGTACCGTCGGCGCGAACAAAAACTCCATAAAAATCATCGGCGACCATACCGACAAACACGCGCAGGCTTACTTCTTCTACGACAGTAAAAAGTCGGGCGGCATAACCGTTTCTCACTTAAGATTCGGCGATACGCCCATTCAAAGCGAATATCTTATAGATTCCGCGGACTTCGTACAGTGCTCTAACCCCTCGTACGTAACCCGTTACGATATGACGAGCGACATTAAAGAGGGCGGCACCCTGCTTATCAATACCGACGCGACCACGGTCGAAGCGTTAGAACACTTCCTCCCCGCGAAAGTTAAACAGGACATCGCCAAAAAGCACGTAAACCTTTACGTTATAGACGCTATAAAGATTGCGGCGGGGCTCGGTCTTAAAGGCAGAACCAACACCATACTTCAATCGGCGTTCTTCCGCGTAAATCCGCAGATTATGCCCTACGACAAAGCCGTTGAATACATGAAATACATGGCTAAAAAGTCCTTCGGCAGAAAGGGCGACGCGGTCGTTCAGATGAACTACGACGCAATCGACTCCGCCGCTGGCGACAACCTTATCAAAATCGACGTACCGGCGGCGTGGGCAAACGCTACCACCGGCGCGGCTATGGCGGAAGGTCATGCGGACAAGTATTATCAGGAAATAATCAAACCCATTCTCTATTTACAGGGCGACAAACTTAAATCTTCGCAATTCAACGCGGACGGTTCGGTACCCACCGGCACCACCAAGTTTGAAAAACGCGGCGTTGCGGTAACCGTACCCGAAATAGACATTAACAAATGTATTCAGTGCGGTAACTGCTCTTTCGTATGCCCGCACGCATGCTTACGCCCCGCCCTCGTAAAGGTCGGCGACGACAAACCCGCGACTTTCGTAGGTAAGCCCGCGATAGGTCTTGCCGGATACGAATACAAGATGCAGGTTTCTCCGCTCGACTGTATGGGTTGCGGCGTCTGCGCGACGGTATGCCCCGTTAAAGACGGCGGCGCAATCAAGATGATTCCGCTTGCCGAATCTTTGGAAAAGGGCGAAGAGCAAAACTGGGATTTCGCGGTAGACCTTCCCGAAGTCGATACTTCTAAATTCAGAAAAGACACCGTTAAGGGTTGCCAGTTCTGCACTCCGTTGTTTGAATTCTCCGGCGCGTGCGCAGGCTGCGGCGAAACGCCTTACGTAAAAGTCGTAACTCAACTTTTCGGCGACAGAATGATAGTGGCAAACGCTACGGGTTGCTCGTCCATATACGGCGGCTCTTCCCCGACGTGCCCCTACACCAAGAACAAAGAAGGCAAAGGACCCGCTTGGGCTAACTCGCTGTTCGAGGACAACGCGGAATTCGGCTACGGCATGAACCTTGCTTATAAAACTCGTCGTGAAAAAATCGAAGAAGAAATAAGAAAGGCTTACGACAAAGTAAACGAAAAGACCAACGCGGCGTTTGCGGCGTGGCTCGAAGGCAAAGACGACGCTGAAAAGAGCAAAGCGGCAGCCGAACTCGTTAAAGCGGCGATGAAAGACGAAAAAGCGGAAGGTCTCGACTACATCAGAGAAAATCTTGACTGTCTCGTTAAACCTTCTATCTGGATATTCGGCGGCGACGGCTGGGCTTACGATATAGGTTACGGCGGACTCGACCACGTACTTGCTTCCGGCGAAGACGTAAACGTTCTCGTACTCGATACCGAGGTTTACTCCAACACCGGCGGACAGGCAAGCAAATCCACCAACATCGGCGCGGTCGCGAAGTTCGCTTCCGCAGGCAAACGCGTTAAGAAAAAAGACCTCGGCATGATAGCCAAGTCTTACGGATACGTGTACGTTGCGCAGTGCGCGATGGGCGCGAACCCCGCTCAACTCTTAAAAGCTCTTACCGAAGCCGAAAAATATCACGGACCTTCGCTCGTAATATGCTATGCGCCTTGTATCAACCACGGCATCAACATGACCAAATCTCAACTCGAAGAGAAAGCGGCAGTTGATTGCGGTTACTGGCAACTTTACAGATATAACCCCGAGGGAGAAGTCTTTACTCTCGACAGCAAAGACCCGACGGGCGACTATCAGGCGTTCTTAAAGGGCGAAACGAGATACGCTTCTCTCGTTAAAACGCAGGGCGAACAAGTAGCGGAAGAACTCTTTAAAAAGACCGAGGAATCGGCGAAAGAAAGACTTGAAGGCTACAAAAAACTTGCGGGTAAAGAATAATAGTTTTTCTACTCCTTATAAAAGCCGCGTCGCAGTAAACACTGCGGCGCGGCTTTTAATGTATAGGTAAAAATAACTGTCAGAATTATGTTTTAAAAATGCCGTACGCCGTTATAGATGATTTGACGGGCGGCGTACGGCTTGGAAACACCCGCTCAAAAGGCGTTTCCGCGACGGCACTTTAAGCGTTTGAAAGAGATTATGGAACTCAAATTGCCACCGCAAGTTATTTTTTGTATACTTAATATAAGTATACTATGGAGATTATATCACATAATTATCTTAAAATAAACTAAAAATAAGTATTTTTTAAAAAATTTATTAGGATACTTAAATAATTATGAGAAATAAAGACAACAAGCATTTAGGTATAGAAATCGAGCCGAAACTTCATTACAAATTTCGTTACGTTGCCGACTACGACGGTCGCAGCGGCAATCGAGAGATTTTGTATTTAATCAGGAAACACGTCGAGGAGTTTGAAGAAACTCACGGCGAAATTCCTTTGCCCGACGAACTCGAAAACTTTATCTAAACCCGCCTTCCTTTTTCTTAAGGAAGGTTTTTTATTTTAGCGGTTTTACCTCCCCCGCAGACAGCGTTTTAAGTGCAGAACCAAACTAACGCCGCCGCGGTTATTTTATAATTAAACAATTTACCGCCTAAAACCATTTCCATATATATTTTATTACGTTTAACAAAGTATTTAACGCTTCCGCGGGATTCCCGCGCGGCACTCTATGTCGCTCGGAATGACAAAAGAAATTACTCGTTTCTTTATCATTACCTTTTTTACAAATCTTTTAAAGTAATCTAAAATATTCCTTATTATAAACGGATAACGTTTTTACCGCATTTTGTTTATTGTCGCTTTCCCCGTTTTTGTCTCCCAGAGGCGGCTTTGCCGCCGTGGGGGTCTCGCGGAAGCGACCTGTCTATATTATATAATACCCATTTGGGTATGTCAATTCCTTGTTGGGTATTTTTGTATAAAATATTTTTATGTTTAAAGATGTTTTACGCGATTTGATGAAAGAAAAAGGTATAAACCAAAAAGAGTTGAGCATTAACGCCGGTATACCGCAAACGACTATCAGCGGTTGGATGTGCGCGGGTAAACTTCCCGACTATTCGGGTTTGATAAAACTGGCGGAATATTTTGAGGTATCCGCCGACGTTTTACTCGAAATAGAAAAATAAATTTTCGACTATGTATTACGTATATATAATGACTAATCAGAGAAACAACGTTTTATATACGGGCGTAACTAACGACATTGCTCGCAGAGTTGCCGAACACAAGAGCGGAGAAATTAAGGGGTTTACCTCTCGATACAACTTATATAAGTGCGTTTTCGTTCAGCCTTTCAATAGCGTTACCGACGCTATCGAAAACGAAAAAAGAATTAAAAGTTGGAGCCGAAAGAAAAAATTCGATTTGATTAACTCTCAAAACCCGGAAATGAAAGATTTGTCGTTTTAACTTTATCGCTTCCGCGGGATTCCCACGCGGCACAACGTGCCGCTCGGAATGACAAAAAATAAACTTTCAACATATTTTTAACTTTTCCTACTCTACACAAAAATTTAACGTTTATTTTTTTATTCTCTACTCTTACCTACACTCTCCCCCTTTAAGAGAAAGGGGGACAAAGGGGGTTTTGAGGAGTTTTGAGGGTAAAGGGTTTAAGGGGTACAGGGGCGCATTCGGAAAAAAGCCCCTTACCCCTTTATATTATTTTAATAAAAAAACAATTTACCACATAAATTCTTTACCATATAAATTTTATTACTTTTTAATAAGAAAGTATTTGCCGCTTCCGCGGGATTCCCACGCGGCACAACGTGCCGCTCGGAATGACAAGCGCAAAGGTTATCATCTCTTTCCTTCTCTTTCTCTTTTAGAAAAAGGCGCATAGTCCATTATAATAGACTTGTCAAATAATTAGTCCAAAATATTCGTATAATTTGTATGTGGAAATTTTTACGAAAAGACTTAACAAACTTATAAAAGATAGCAAAACGACAAAGTACAAAGTCGCAAAAGAACTCGGTTGCAGTAAACAGTCAGTTTGCAACTGGTGCAACGGCACGAGCGAACCAACGATAACCTATTTACGAAAACTTGCCGTTTTGTTTAACGAATCCGCAGACTACCTTTTAGGTCTTTCGGACGATTTATAATATATATATATTATGTTTAGCGTTTACCCCTTTCGTTTGAAAGGGGTTTTTTGTTTTAGAAAATACCGTTTGCCCACGCGGCACGTTACGCCGCTCGGAATGACAAAAAAGTAAATTTTTAAGCCTTAAACCCCTTTTTATAAAATTTTTTCAAAAAATTTAAAATTCTCTTTAAAAACACTTTACTTTAATAAAGTGCCGTGTTATAATACAATCACTTTAACAAATTAAAGTGTTAAAGTAAAACGGAGTTAAAGGAGATATTTATTATGAAAAAGTTATTAGCGGTTTTATTTGCGGCAGTTGCGGCGGTTACCATGTGTTTTTCTCTTACTGCGTGCGGTGCGACCACCTATAAAGACCTTTCCATCGTAGAAGTCGGAGGCGAAACCGAATCCTTCGGCATCGCGTTCAGAAAAGGCTCGGATTTAACGAGAAAAGTAGAAGAAGCAATAAAAGAGCTTATAGATGAAAACAAGCTTTCGGAGCTTGTCAAGAAATACGGCGTTGCGGGCGTGAGCGAATACGAACCCGCGGCAGCCTCCAACGAAAATAGCGGAGACTTTAAAAAGATAAAAGACAAAGGAACGCTTGTGATAGGTATCACCGACTATAAGCCTATGGATTATCGTGAAGAAGGCAGTTCCGAATGGATAGGCTTCGACGCGGATCTCGCAAAGCTGGTTTGCGCAAAACTCGGAGTTACCCCAGATTTTAAGGAAATCGACTGGGGCAACAAACTTCTCGACCTTACGGCGGAAAAAATAGATTGCATCTGGAACGGTATGACCATAACGAACGAAATCACCGGCGCGGCGGACGTTACCAAACCATATATGGAAAACAGACAGGTAGCGGTAGTTCTCAAAAAGAACGCCGACAAATATTCCGGCGTAAACAAAATGGGCGGGCTCAGAATCGCGGCGGAAACGGGTTCTGCGGGAGAAAGTTTTATAAAAGCTAACGCTTCTTTAAGCGGCGGGCTTGTTCAGGTAGACTCTCAATCGGACGCTTTCCTCGAAGTAATGTCTGGAAAAAGCGAAGTGGCTATAGTCGACTATATGATGGCGCGCGCCCTTATAGAAGGCTGAAAATAATTTTATAAACGAAAAGCGGAAAGCTTTAAAAAAGGCTTTCCGCTTTAATCGACTTTTATTTATTATGCAGAATTTTTTACTTAATGCTTCTTTTTTATCAATATCTTTAGACCTTCTGGCGGGATTTTGGGAAACGCTTAAAATTTTTTTCGTAACTCTTTTAATATCTCTCCCATTAGGTCTTTTGATAGCGTTCGGTTCTATGTCCAAAATAAAACCCGTAAAGTGGCTTTGCTCGGGCTTTGTGTGGATTATAAGAGGCACGCCTTTAATGCTTCAGTTAATCGTCGTGTATTACGGTCCGGGGCTTATTTTCGGGCAAGGCGCGGGACTTAACACTTATTTATCTACTTTTATCACGTTCGGAATAAACTACGCGTGCTATTTTTCGGAAATATACCGCGGCGGAATACAGAGCATTTCTAAAAGTCAGACGGAAGCGGGGCTCGTTCTCGGAATGACGAAAGGTCAGATATTTTTTAAGGTTATCCTTTTGCAGGTCATAAAGAGAATAGTGCCGCCTATGAGCAACGAGATAATAACTTTGGTTAAAGACACGTCGCTTGCCAGAGTGATTACTTTTTACGAGCTTATATTTTACGCGCAGAGATACATAAAGAACGGCGGCCTTTTGTGGCCCTTGTTCTACACCGCGGTATACTATCTCGTGTTTACCGCGATATTGACGCTTTTCTTCCGCCGGCTCGAAAAGAAACTTTCTTATTTCAAGGTGTAAAAAATGAGTTATCTCGAAATTAAAAACTTTACCAAAAAATTCGGAGAAACCGAAGTTTTGAAAGGCATAAACTTAAATATAGAAAAGGGCGAGGTTGTTTCTATAATAGGCTCTTCCGGGTCCGGTAAAACAACTCTTTTAAGGTGCATAAACTTTTTGGAAACGCCCGACGGCGGAACTATGACGCTTGACGGTAAAGTTTTGATTTCAGGCGAAACCGAAAAAAAACCTTCAGAAGCGGAACTCCGCGAAAAACGGCTTAATTTCGGACTGGTTTTTCAATCTTTTAACCTTTTTCCGCAATACACGGTAAAAGACAACGTTACGCTTGCGCCCAAACTTTTATTAAAAGACGAATTTACTTTATTTAAAAAGACCTGTAAAGACAAGGCGGAAAGAAAAAAATTTTTAGCGGACGGTTACGAAAAAATAGACCGCAAATGCGACGCGCTTTTAGAAAGAATAGGTTTAGCGGATAAAGCGGGGGCTTATCCCTTCGAACTGTCAGGCGGACAAAGCCAGAGAGTCGCTATAGCGCGCGCGCTTGCCCTCGACCCGAAAATTTTGTGCTTTGACGAGCCGACCAGCGCGCTCGACCCCGAACTTACCGGCGAAGTATTAAAAGTCATACGCTCGCTTAAAGATGACGGAAAAACGATGATTATCGTTACGCACGAAATGGGGTTTGCCAAAAACGTTTCGGATAAAGCGGTGTTTATGTCGGAGGGCGTTATCGCCGAAGAGGGCGACCCCGAAAAACTTTTCAATAATCCCCAAACGGAAAAACTTAAAAGCTTTTTACAAAGCGTAAAAGATAAGGACGGTGAATAAAATGACGATAGAAAGCGACCATACGGAACTTTTTAAAACGATACTGAAACTGAAAACTATAGAAGATTGCGAGATTTTCTTTTCGGATTTATGTACTTATAAAGAACTTGACGCCATGAGTCAGCGCATTCGCGCCGCGCGCCTTTTGGCAGAGGGTGAAACTTACGAAAAAATAATAAGTGAAACGGATATTTCTTCTGCAACGCTTTCCCGCGTGAGTAAATGCGTTAAATACGGTAAAGGGTATAAAAAATTCGTTCCCGTAAAATAAGATTTCCAAATTAAGTCCTATTTTTATTTTATCTAATTATTAAACTCTATATAAAACAGTCTAAAAAATAAATAACATAAATTATCATAAAATAACATTAAAGAACACTTGACAATTAAAAATGTTACGTATAAAATATAGGTAAGGAATTTGAAATGGAGTATAACGAATTAATTTTAGATATGCTTAATCGCATTATAAAACTTGAAAAAGAAATAGAACTTTTGAAAACTGAAAAAACTTCGAGTGAAATGCTTTCAAAAGAAACGCTTGTTGAAGAGCGCCCCGTACAAAGGGATAAAACGAGATATATGTTTAACGGTAACGTATACCTTAAAAATAAACTTGTTTTAGCAGTGGTTAAAGATTATGTTTCAAAAAATCAAGCCATAACTTGTAATGAGTTAAAAACGGTTTTTGATAAGTCGTTACAAGGCTCAATTGGTGTTGTGGAATATGAACATATTGCAAAACAACGCAAAGATTATCAAGTTAGGTTTTTTGAAAAAGAAGATGAGATTTTGCAATTAATTGATGGAAATATGTTTGTTTGCTCACAGTGGGGATTTTTGAATATTTCTAATTTCATTAAACGAGCAGAACAATTAGGATATAAAATAGAACAAATTGTAAGAGAATAAAAATTTTAAAGAAAATGAAATGTGGTGGACAATACTTATTAGTAATGTTATTACTATTTATATTTGTAGGTATACCATTGATTCTTGATTATCACTTAAAAGTTAAAGAGAATTCTATTAAGAAACAGAATAATAATAAAATTATTTTTATAAAACAAGGAGAAAAAGTTATGAAAACAGGAGATGTTATATTTGCCAGTACGCATGCGGAGTTTTTGAATGAAGCTTTTGGCACAAATTATAAAGCTTGGAGGAAATGTGTTTGGAAATATAATGAGGAATGGGTTGTTTGGATGGTAAGATTTAATAAAGAAGATGGTGGATGGAGAAATACATTTCTTTCAAATTCACGGATAAAGGAAGAAAACCTAAATCGCGTGAAAACATGGGATGATAAACCAATAAAATGTATCGACAAGAAAAAAATTGTAATTCAAATAGAGAATATAGGTTATACACGTAAATATACCTATATGGGTAGGTATATTTACGATGAAAATAATAGCGACCCGTATTCGGTTCGTTATTACGATAAAGTTTCGGACTAATTAATCAGCATTATTAAAGCCAGTGTTTTTTGGATTGCTACTTTTTAGAGATGGATATAATATTTAATATTGAATAATATCACGACGATTATCAAACCAAGGATATGTTATCATTCACAAAAAATTAAATAAATCTATAGTTTTTAAAAATTTAATATCTTTTTGTTTCCGGCCTTAATTAACGCCGGATTTATTTTTGGCATTAAAAAAACGCGAGAAAGATTATGCCCTTTTATAAAAACTCGCGCAATACGTTATTAATAATAGCAAATGATAAAAACACGTTGAATTACGGCGTAAAAAATATCCCAAAACAAAATTTTTCGCTTTATATTATATAAATATTATTTTTTTACCCGTTTTTTCGGCATAGTTTACCGTATAAAACGTGCCGCCCGTTTTACGCCTTAAATAGGCTATCAGGGCGGAACATCTGTCTATCATATACTTATTGCGCATAAGCATGCATTTATCCGTATAAACATCGCTTAAAATCGTTACTTCGTCTGCCGAGGAAAGCATTCTTTTATATTCTTTTTTTTGCTCTTCGGTAAACTTTTTATCCTGGTCTTTACACGGAACGCAAGCGATTAACGTTATGTTTTCGGTTTTTCGCAATTCTTCCAGCGCATGAAAACATTCCGTATCGAAACCTAACGCCATACCTATTAAAAAACAATCGTATCCGTCCGCAATAACTTCTTTTAACGCGGAAACGAGTTTATCGTTATCGAAATCTTTATTTAATCCTCTATGCCCCGTTACGGCGCAAGTTTTACACGGGTTTATCATTTTATCGTTTATCAACAATTCGCTCATAACGGTTTAGATTTTATTTTTCCGTTTGCTCGCGGATATTTTTGGTCTGTTTTAAAAACCTTTTCTATGATTATTGCGGTGCGGTCAAACTCGAAAAGTTTTCTGTTTACAACCTCTTTAACGCACCCTCCGAGGGTTTTTATCGCATGTAAAGCCTCTTTTAACTCTTCTTCCGCTTTAGCCTTGTACGCCGTAAATTCGCCGCCGATTTTTACGAAAGGCAGGCAATACTCCGCAAGAACGTTAAGCCTTGCGACCGCTCTTGCGGTACACACGTCGTAATTTTCTCTGTATCCCTCTTTTTTTGCGTAATCCTCTGCCCTGCCGTTTAAAACCTTTACGTCTTTTAATTCTAATTTATCGACAACGGCTTGTAAAAATTCGCATTTTTTACCTGTCGCCTCAATCATCGTAACGCTTAACTCGGGCTTTATTATTTTAAGCGGAATAGCGGGAAAACCTCCGCCGGAACCTATATCTATAAGAGTTTTGCCTTTTATTTTATCGGCAAACAAAACGCTGTCTATAAAATTCTTTTTATAAACGTCTTCTCTTCCCTTTATCGCGGTTATGTTGAATTTATCGTTATATACGGTAAGTAAACCGTAATACTCTTCAAACATATCGAGTTCCGCGTCCGTAACTGTTAAACCGCATTCTTTAAACTTGTTTTTCATACAAGCAAAGTATAACACACGCCGGTGTTTTTAACAATTAAAATTTTATCTACTTTTAAAATTTAACAAAGTTGAATTTAACGTGTAATATTCGCTTTTTACGCTTATATTCATTTTTTTATTCTTAACTATAAACTTCACTTTTCCGCTTTAAATTTTGTTTTGAAAAATTATACGAACTATTCTACAATTTATACACCGATTATCAACTTAAAATTCAACGTTTATTCAACCTCTTTTTTACTTTTATTTATTTAACGAAAACGATTGTTTTAACAATTTAACGCTCTCTACTAATTTATAATATTACTATTTCAAAAATAATTTAAATAAAAAACAAACACGGCAAAATCATGACAGGCAAAAAAGCAAGGCTTAAAACGGCGATTTTCTTTTTCTTAAAATCCTTGATTTTTGCGGCGCGATATTATATAATGGATAAGTAATTATAAACGATATATCTAAATTTTATTTACGGAGAAATTTATGAAAGTTATTTGCGACGGGTTAGAATTATCCGATGCGGTGTTGAAAGTCAGCAAGGCGCTTGCGGTTAAAAGCGTAAATCCCGTTTTAGAGGGTATTAAAATAATCGCCGCGGGCGACAGTTTAACTCTTATCGCCACCGATACCGAACTTACCATAGAGAAAAAGATTAAAGCGGACGTATTAATGGAAGGCGAAACGGTAGTCGTAGGTAAATATTTCGTCGATTTTGCAAAAAAACTCGAAAGAGAACAAGTAGAACTTTCTCGCTTGTACGATTCTCAATTGCTTATAAAATATTCCGATTCGGAAAGCGAATTACAGGTTTTCCCTGCGGAGAACTTTCCCGAATTCAATAAAACGGAAGAAGATTATTTCGTATTACAACAATCCGAATTTAAAAAGGTAGTCGAACGCACGATAATAGCTTGTTCTACGGACGATTCCCGCCCGATACTTAAAGGTTGCCTTTTCGATATAAACGATAATCTTTTAACCGCGGTCGCGCTCGACGGGTTCAGAATGGCGGTCGTTAAAAAAGATGTTAAAGCGAGCAATAACTTAAAAGCCGTTATACCCGCCAAAACGCTTATGGAAATTACCCGTCTTTTATCCGGCGACGACGAAGAACTTAAAGTTCACGTACAGAAAAATTCGCTTTACGTCGAATTCGATAACACTATAATCTATTCAAGACTTATCGAAGGAGAATTCGTTAAATACAACCACATACTTCCCGCAACGTTTGAAAACGCGGTTACGGTAAATCGCCAGGCGTTTTTAAACAGTATCGAGAGAGCGTCTATCGTAGCGAGAAACGACAGGTACAACGTTATAAAGTTCGATATTAAAGAAAACGTGATGACGGTGTTTGCAAAGTCCGAAGTCGGTAACGTAAACGAAAACGTAAACGTGAATTTAACCGGCAAAGATATGACGATAGCGTTTAACGGAAAATATCTTACCGATTATCTTAAAATTATAGACGAAGAGTTTATAACTCTTAACATGAACACGCCTATAGACCCCTGCGTTATTACCCCCGTCGGCAACGAAGGATTTTTATATTTGGTTCTACCGGTGAGAATAAACGCGTAATTTAATTGACAAAACGGTTAAATACCTATAAAATAGATTAGAAAACGAATTTAATCGCGGAAGAGTTCCGCATACTATGAAGGAGAAAAAATGAAACAGACTTATCAACCCAAAAAAAGACAGAGAAGCAAAGTACACGGATTCAGAAGCAGAATGAAAACTCGTTCGGGTAAAAACGTGCTTAAAAGACGTCGCAACAAAGGTCGTCATCACATTTCCGCGTAACGAAGAATAGGTAAACGAAAAAGAAGTTAAAAAATGGCCTGCGATATAAGGTTAAAGAAAGAAAAAGATTTCAACCTGATATTCAAAAAAGGAAAAAAAATTTTTTCTTCTAAACTTACGCTGTATTTTATCGAAGAAAAAGAACTTAAAGTTGGTTTTGCGGTAAGCAAAAAGCACGGCGGAAGCGTTGAAAGAAACAGAATAAAAAGAATTTTAAGAGAATCTTTCAGAAGTTTTACGCCTTACCTACGTCAAAACTTCTTTTTTGTTTTCGTACCTAAAATTTCGGAAGAATATAATTTATCCGAAATTAAAGAAAATATGGATTATATTTTCAAAAAGGGTAATTTTTATATCTGATGTTAAAATATTTAAGCGTTAAGTTTATCAGGTTTTATCAAAAATATTTATCTAAAAAGGCCTGTCCCTTTATCCCCTCTTGTTCCGAATATACGTTAGAGGCGATATTAAAGCACGGCTTTATAGTCGGCTGGGCGCTTGGGATAAGGCGGATATTCCGTTGCCACCCCTGGACTAAAGGCGGCTTTGATAAAGTTCCAGATAAAAAAAGCGTGATTAAATGGGTTTATTAAAATGGCAGAATTAGGATATATAACCTTTGCGGCGCCGAGTATAGGCGGTCTTGCCGCTATTATTTACTGGCTTATAGGTATAACCTCCTCCATTGCGGCGGGCGTTATACTTTTCACCGTAATATTAAAACTCGTTACATTTCCGTTCGATTTGTATTCGAGAATTTCTATGCGCAAAAACTCTCTTAAAATGGAAGAGATGCGCCCGGAACTCGAAAAATTACAAAAACAATACGCCGACGATAAAGTTTTATATAACCAAAAAATGATGGCGTTATATAAAAAGAACGGATATTCTTTATGGGGTTCTTGTTTACCGACAATCGTTACGCTCGTAATATTCATCGTGGCGATTTCCGCGTTTACGAACTATTCTCAATATCAGAACCGCAAATATTTTTACGATATGAGCCTTGCTTATAATTCCGTTATATACGACGGGTTAGATAAAGACGGCGAGTATATAAAAATCGAGGACGGTAAACTTATAATAAACGACGTCGCGCTTATAGCCAAACTCGAAGGTACGAGCGAAGGCGATGTGGTAGAGGTTTCCGAAACGAACATAAAAGTCGAAAACACGCACGTAAAAGCGGACGAAAATTCTGCAGAAAGCAGATATACCGTCTGGACGGAAGGCGGTTACACCAAATACGTTGCGGAATACGCTAAAGACGGCGACGATTATAAAATAGGTACGGTTAAGTTTTATATCATGGACGGCACGCAAGAGGTACCCGAAGAATATAAAACCGCTTATGACGCCGACCGTGTGGACGAAAATAAAAAATCTACCCGTTTAGATACGTTAGAAGCCGATTACGTAAGACACTTATGCCGCGAAAAATCGGCGGAAACGTTCAGAGAAGAAAACGCTTCGTTTTTATGGGTTAAAAACATATTTATGTCGGACAGCGCGCTCGTTCACCCGATATACGAAAAATGGAGCGATTTTAAAAGCAATTATAAATACAACGATAACGAAACGCAAGGTAAAGCCGGCGCGATGGACGACGCGAAATACGCCGAACTTATCTATAATCTCGACGCGGAAAAAACCGAACCCAACGGTTACTTTATACTCGTTGTTTTGACCGCGGGCGTTTCGCTTTTGTTGCAACTTATAACTTCTAAAGCGAACAAGGCGCAAATGGAACTTCAGACCGTAGACGGACAAGGCGCGCAAACCCAGAAGATAATGACCTGGATGATGCCTATAATGATGGCGGTATTCGCCTTTATGTATACGGCGGCGTTCTCAATTTACGTAGTGCTTAGTTCTTTGATAAGTTTGGGCACGACGCTCGGCATAAACTGGATAATAGATAAAAAATATAAATCCGCTTCTAAAGAAGGTAAAAAAGAAACCATAAGAGGCAGGATTTACGTACCGAAACAGGAAGAACCGAAAGAAGAGCCCAAAAAGAAAAACGATAAAAACAAAATTCAGGACAACGACTTTTTATCGGGACTTGCCGACAAAAAGCGCGGTAAGAAAAAGTAAAAATAATTGTTTACCCGCGGGGTAAAAGAAGGAGATAAGATGGAATTTACAGCAAAGACGGTTGAAGAGGCCGTAAACGAAGCGTTGAAAACGCTCGGCGTTGAAAGAGAAAACGTAACGGTAGAAGTTAAAGAAGAACCCGTAAAAGGGCTTTTCGGCAGACTGAAAGGCAAAGCGGTTGTAGAAGTTAACGTTATAGAAACGCCGAAAGAAGAGAAAAAAGAGGAAGCAGGATGCGCCGAAAGCGGCGAAAAAACGCTCGAATTCGTTAAAGAACTTTTAGGACTTATGGGAATAGAAGCGGAATGCCGTTTGACGGAAAACGACAGCAACACCGTTATAACGTTAAACAGCGATGACTCCTCTGCCCTTATAGGTCGCCGCGGAGAAATATTAGACGCGGTACAGACCCTTGCGGGCGCGGTACTCAATATAGGAAACAAAGTTTATAAAAAAGTCGTCGTCGATTGCGAAAATTACAGAGATAAAAGAGAAGAAACGCTCGTAAGGCTTGCTCACAAACTCGAAGAAAAAGCAACCGATATGAGAAGAGAAGTGATTCTCGAACCGATGAGCCCGTTTGAAAGACGCATTATTCACACCGCGCTTTCCGAAAGCGAAACGGTTACCACCCGTTCCGACGGTAAAGAACCTAATCGTTACGTGGTAATAGTACCTAACGATAAAGACGAAAACGCCCGTCCGTACAATGCGGCGAGAAACGCGCGCGGCGGCAGAGATCACGAAAGAGACAGGCGCGACCGCGGAGGAAGAAACGGCGGCAGAAACAACCGCGGCGGTATGCGCGGCGGAAACGGCAGACGCAGCGGCTTTACCGAAGAAAAGAGAAAACCCTCCGGCTTCGGCACGTATCTCGGCAACAGTTTAAAAGACAATAAGTAAAAAATTTCGGTCGCAAATCGTGCGGCCGAAAAAATTTTTAAAAACCGTTTATTTTTCCGAAGAAATGCGGTAAAATATAATTGAAAAACAAAAAAGGAGAAAAACTATGGAAATAACGCTGACAAAAGACAACTTTGAACAAGAAGTTATAAAATCGGACAAACCTGTAATAGTAGATTTTTGGGCGACCTGGTGCGGACCTTGCCGCATGCTTGCCCCCGTATTAGAAGATTTTGCTAATAAACACGAGGGAGAAATAAAAGTCGGCAAAATAAACGTTGACGAAGAACCCGAACTTGCCGAAAGATACGGTATAGAAGTTATCCCCTCTCTGTTCGTATTCGATAAAGGCGAAATAAAGAACAAGTCGATAGGTTTAATCTCGCTCGAAGATATCGAAAAACTCGTAAAATAAAACGTCTTTGCTTTAGTAAAAGTAAAGCGTTAAAAAAACAACGTGCGCCGCGGTAAACAGCCGCGGCGCTCGTATTTAAATAATCAATCTAAAATTATTAAAGCGCGACTTTACGGGAATTCAATTTTTCGCCTCGCCTTTAACCGAACGGGTTTTCACCCTGCCGCCCTCGATAACGTATTTGTTTATCGATTTACCTTTAAAAAGCGAGGGCGAATATTCCGCCGCGGTAAATATAGTTTGCAAATGTTCGGTCGCGGCGATAAGCCTTTTTTGCCGGGAACGGTCGAGTTCCGAAAGCACGTCGTCTAATATAAGTATGGGATACTCGCCGAGCCGACGGTTAAACGTTTCCGTTTCGGCGAGTTTAAGCGACAAAGCGACCGTCCTTTGCTGTCCCTGCGAGCCGAAAACGCGCACGTCAGTGCCGCCGAGCGTAAACTTTATATCGTCGCGGTGGGGACCTATCGAGGTATAACCAAGCCTTAAATCGCGCTCGTAAGCGTTTTTGAGGTCGGTTAAAAGCGCGTCCGCGATTTCCGCTTCGGTGCCGGAATAACCGCTTTCGGTTTTAAGTTTAAGCGTTTCCGCACCGCCGGTGATAAATGCGTGTTTTTCCTCCGCAACGGGGGCGAGTTCCGCCAAAAAGTCGTTGCGCTGGCGTATGATAATCGCCGCGTGGCGGGTCAGTTCCGCATCCCATACGGGCAAAGTTTCTCTTATTATTCCCCTGTCGGGGTCTTTAAGCAAATTATTGCGTTGCAATAAAATTTTATTGTACCGAACGAGCGCGTAAAAATAACTTTTGCTTATTTGCGAAAGCGAAACGTTCATAAACCTGCGGCGGTCCTCGGGGCTTTCTTGCACGAGTTTAAGTTCAGACGGGTTGAAAAACACGCTGTGAACGTTACCGAGCAAATCCCCCGCTTTAACGACCTGCAATCCGTTGACGTAAATGTTTTTATAACCCTCGGTAAAAATATCTATTTTAACCGAAACGTCTCCGTAAGCGGAGCCCGCAACGCCCTTTATCTGTGCGTTCTCCTCGCCGTGGCGGACGAGCAGTTTATCGCGCCCCGCGCGCGGAGAATAACCGGTGCATAAAAAAAATATCGCTTCGGCGGCGTTGGTTTTGCCTTGCGCGTTTTTGCCCGATAAAATATTTATCCCGTCGGAGAAAGAAAAGGTTTCTTCTTCGTAATTGCGGAAGTTTTTTAAATAAAGAGTTTTTACGTTCATTATAAAAAAAATTTTAAAAACTTTAAAAAAGATTGCCATAAACCCCTTTACAAATGTATAATGTATGATAATATACGGGTAAAAGAGTTTGCTTTTAAGTCTATTATACGATATCGGGGCGGTAAAAGCAACCATAAAAAAGGAAGAATGTGAATGGAAAGTTACGAGATTTTATGGAAACAGGCGCTTAAAGAGCTTGAAAAAAACGTTACGTCGATTTATTTCGACACGTTCGTTAAAAACATCGAGGCGGTAGACGTTATCGGCAACCGCATAATTTTGCGTACCGATACCAAAATTTACGCCGACGCGGTTTATAACAGCGCGAGCGAAAAGATTAAAGACGCGCTTATAAAAACCGGCGGCGAGGTAACGGATTTCGATATAGTGGTCGCGAAAAGCAAAGAGGACTATCTTAACTCTATCGCCGAAGAAGAGAGAGAAAAAGCCAACCTGCAAAGTTCCATAATAAACCCCAAATTTACCTTTGAATCGTTCGTAGTGGGTCCCTCTAACGAGTTTATCTTTTCAGCGGCGAAAGCCGTTGCAGAGCACCCCGAGGACTCTTATAACCCGCTTTTCATATACGGCGGTTCGGGACTCGGCAAAACGCATATTTTAATGGCGATTGCGAACTATTTAAGAATACACAAGCCGTCTATGAACGTGCTTTACGCCACTTGCGAACAGTTTACCAACCAGATGATAGAATTCATCTCCAAAGGCAAAAGCGCGGGCGGCGCGGAATTCCGTAAAAAGTACAGAAACGTGGACATGCTCATAATAGACGACGTTCAGTTTCTGGCGAAAAAGCAAGGCATACAAGAGGAGTTCTTTCATACCTTTAACGAACTCGTTATGCAAAACAAACAGGTGGTGCTGGCGTCCGACCGCCCGCCGAAAGAAATAGAGGTTTTAGAGGAAAGATTAAGGAGCCGTTTTGAAAGCGGGCTTTTAGCGGACGTGCAACCGCCGAACCTCGAAACGCGCACGGCCATTTTAAGGAGAAAAGCCGAAGAGCAAAAGTGCGTGGTTGACATAAACGTATTGCGCTACATTGCCGAAAGCGACGAAAACGCGGACATAAGAACGCTTATCGGTAAACTGACGAAAGTTATTTTCGCGTCTAAACTGCACGAAAGACCTATAACCGTAGACCTCGTTAAAGAGGCCCTTAAAGAAAGCGCGGGCGAAAGCAGAGAAGAATTGCGCGTTGACGACATAATAAGTTGCGTTTGCAATTTTTATAAAATTTCCAAAGCGGATATGCTTTCAAAAAAGAAAAACAAAGAGTTTTCCGAGCCGCGCCAGATTTGCATTTACATTATAACCGACATGATGAGTTTGCCGCTCGTTACCGTCGGTGAAAAGATAGGCGGAAGAGATCACGCCACGGTTATTTACGCGCGTAACAAAATCGCGGAAGAAATAAAATCTAACAACAAACTCGCCACGGAGATAAACGACATTAAAAAAATGTTGCTTAAACAATAACAAATGGAAACTTTCAGCGAAGGACAATTCGACGTAGCGGTAATAGGCGCGGGGCACGCCGGGTGCGAAGCCGCGCTTGCCGCCGCGAGAACGGGCAACAAAACGGCTATGCTTACCCTTAATCTGGACAGCATAGCCTTTATGCCGTGCAATCCCTCTATAGGCGGCACGGCGAAAGGTCAGATAGTGCGCGAAATAGACGCGCTCGGCGGAGAAATGGCGATAAACGCCGACAAAGCCAACCTTCAGATGCGAATATTAAACCGCGGCAAAGGAGCGGCGGTAAGGTCTTTGCGCGGACAAGAAGATAAAAATCTGTATCACACCCTGATGAAGAAAACGCTCGAGAACACCGAGAATTTAACGATACTCCAGGGCGAAGCGGTAGAAATTCTTACCGACGGGAAAAAAGTTACGGGCGTTAAAACGGCGTTCGGCGGCGTTATATATTGCAAAGCGGTAATAATAGCGACGGGCGTATATTTAAACGGCAGCGTCATCGCGGGAGAATGGAGAAAATCTTCGGGGCCGAACGGGTTTGCCCCCGCAAACGAACTTACCGCGTCGCTTATAAACCTCGGTTTTAACGTGAGAAGATTTAAAACGGGTACCCCGGCGAGGGTAGACGGGCGTACGATAGACTATTCCGTTCTTGAAATTCAGAACGGCGAAACGGACGCGTACCCTTTTTCGGTTATGACCGACGCTTTGCCCGTAAAGCAAACCCCCTGTTATCTCACCTACACCAACGAAAGAACGCACGAGATTATCCGCGCGAATTTGCACCGCTCTCCTCTGTACGCGGGCGTTATACACGGCATAGGACCGAGATACTGCCCTTCTATAGAGGACAAAGTGGTAAGGTTTGCCGATAAAGAAAGGCATCAACTGTTTTTAGAGCCCGAGGGGGCGGATACCAACGAGGTTTACGTACAAGGCATGTCATCCTCTCTCCCGCACGACGTGCAACGGGATATGTACCATAGCGTAAAAGGATTAGAGCATTGCCGCATAATGCGCTACGCCTACGCGATAGAATACGATTGCATTGACTCGCTTGACCTTTACCCCTCGCTCGAATTCAAAAAGATAGAAGGCGTGTTCTGCGCGGGGCAGATTAACGGCACCAGCGGATACGAAGAGGCTGCAGGACAAGGACTTATCGCAGGGATAAACGCTTCGTTAAAACTTAAAGGCGAAAAACCGTTCGTGCTTACGAGAGAGGACGGTTACATAGGCGTTTTAATAGACGATTTGACGACCAAAGGCACAAACGAGCCGTACCGCATGATGACGAGTCGCGCGGAATACAGGATACTTTTAAGACAAGATAATCCCGATTTAAGACTTACCGAAAAGGCTATGCGCACCGGGCTTATAACCGAGGCGCGCTATAAAAAATATCTCGAAAGACTTGCGGAATACAAGGCGGCGACCGAGGAACTCGAAAAAACCGTTAAACCCGGAGAAGCGGAAGAACTTTTAAGCGCGCACGGGTACGAAAAACCCAACGCCGCGCTTAAAAAAGCCGACCTGATACGCCGCGGCATACCGATTGAAGAAATAAAAGAAACTTTCGGAGGATTTGAAGGAATCAGCCGCGGGATTATGGAAACGGTTGAAACGGACGCAAAATACAGCGGATATTTGCAAAAAACGTTTGACCTGATTGAGAAAGCCAAAAAACTCGAAGAAAAGGCTATCCCCGACGATTTAGATTATCTTTCGATAAAAGGTTTGCGCTTAGAGGCAAGACAAAAACTCGACAAGGTGCGCCCCAAAAATTTAGGACAGGCAGGCAGAATTTCAGGCGTGTCCCCCGCGGACGTGGCGGTGTTAATGGTAGTGCTCGGTAAATAACGTAAATACAGTTTGGCAAAAGTAAAGCCAGAAGCAAAAAGTAAGACGAAACAAAACGTCTTACTTTTTGCTTAATTTTTAATCTTCTATCGCCGCTTTTTGCGAAAATATTTTGTATATTTCTTCCGGAGGGAATTTGGGTTTTCTGTCATACGTGTATAGTCCGTTTTGTTCCTGCTCAACGTCGGTAAGCTGAGTATAACATAAACCGAATATATATTTATTGTTCAGTAAAACTTCCGTCAGACCTTTCAAACGGGTTAAAAACTCCGTTTTGTTTTTCGGCGAAACGCCGTAAAATCCGATTCCTCCGTACTCGCTCACAAAAAAAGGTTTTTTACCGTCGTAAGTCTGGCGGGACTCGAACGCGTTGTAAAAATCAAGTTTATTCGATGCCCCTAATTCTTTGTAATGCTCCATAAATTTTACGGGATCCTGCTCGTAATCGTGTAAGTCGTAAACGTCCGTCATTACGTGAAAGTTTCCGCTCGTATCGATACATGGGCGCGTACTGTCAACCGCTTTAGTCGCTTTATAAACTACCGACAACAAATCGTCGAACTGCTTTCTTCCGTATCTGTCCCACGTTTCGTTAAAAGGACACCAACCGATAATCGAGGGATGGTTAAAATCTCTGTCTATTTCTTCAAGCCACTCGGGCAAAATACCGTATATACTGTCCGCGTAAGAATGGTCAAGCCCCCAGTTGGGAAATTCCCCCCAGACGATATAGCCTAAGCGGTCGCAGTGATAAAGAAAACGTTCCTCAAACACTTTTTCATGAAGTCTGGCACCGTTAAACCCCATTGCTTTCGAGCGTTCGATATCTACAATCAGTTCGCTGTCGCTCGGCGCGGTATAAATTCCGTCCGGATAAAAACCCTGGTCTAAAATAAGGCGTTGAAAAACGGACTTTCCGTTAATCATAAATTTATGACCTTCGATATGAACGGAACGTAACCCGAAGTAACTTTTAACCGTATCTTCGCCGTAAGTAAGCGTTAAATCGTATAAATTGCCCTCGCCTACTTCCCATAAATGTTTTTCGCTTAAACGTAGGGTAAGTAACGCGTCCTCGCCGTTTGAAAAAGTCGACGCCTTTCCTACCGAAACGCCGTTATAAAAAGCCTCGGCGGTAAAAACGCCTTTGCCGCATAGTTTTGCGTTTACGGTCAAAATCGCATCTTGCGCGTTAGCATGGTATTTCGCGCTTATTATGTGGGTTTCCGGCAAAAATTCCAACCATACGGTTTGCCAGATACCGGTTGTTCTGGTATAAAAGCAACCGCTCGAAAAATATCCCGAAGCTTGTTTTCCGGACGGAATTAACCGGTCGCGGGTATTATCGACGGCGTTCACCGTAACGGTGTTTTTGCCGGGGTTTACGTAATCGGTTATATCAAAAGAAAACGAAACGTATCCGCCTTTATGCGTGCCGCATCGTTTTCCGTTGACGTAAACCGTGGCGAAATAATCGACGGCGCCGAAATGAATAACGACGCGGTTTTTCATATTTTCGTTATTTAGTTCAAAATCTCTTTTATACCAGACGGAACTCATAAAATCAACGTTTTCTATTCCGGAAAGTTTGCTTTCCGGGCAAAACGGAACCGTGATTTTCATTGTGTATCGCATATCCGGGCGAAAGAGTTCTCTTGCAACGCCGCTGTTGCCGGCATCGAGTTCAAACTGCCATTCTCCGTTTAAATTATGCCAACTATCGCGCATAAACTGCGGCTTAGGGTGTTCGGGTCTATATATCATACCATGATACCTCCTGAAATTGTTTATAAAAATAATAACATACGGAAAACTCGTTTACAAGTTCATTTTCTATTATAATTATTGACATATTCTACTGCATAAATTATAATGCAGTGTAAAGAAGGTATTTATATGATAAAAGTTACGAACGTTCGAGCCGCATTTCCGGAAGCGGCAGGTTTTTACATAAACAGAAAAAAGGGCTACGGGGCTTACACTTTTTTGCACTTTCACAATAGTGTGGAAGTCGTAACAGATAATCGCAAAATCGTTACCCAGCCCCACGCAGTAATAATCTATACTCCCGAAAAGCCGCAATATTTTAAAAGCAACGAGCCGCTGATTCACGACTGGATGCACTTTGAAGGCGACATATCCGAATCGGTAGGGATCGAAGATTTGCCGCTTAATACCGTTATATATCCTGCCGATTACGCCTTTATTACAAAAATAATCGCCGAAATAGAATATGAGTTTTTTTCCGATAAAGCGTACCGCGGAGAGTTATTACAGGCAAAACTTAATGAACTGTTTATAAAAATCGGCAGGGAACTTAAAAATTCAGAATATTGCCCGCAGGATCAAGAATGGATAGAGACTTTTCGGGCGTTGCGTGTCAAAATGTTTTCTTCGCTTAACGAAGAGTGGAGTATTAAGCGTATGTCGGAGAGTGTGTTTTTAAGCGAATCACGGTTTTATTTTCTTTATAAAAGGTTATTCGGAATATCTCCGTTAGCCGACTTGATAAACGCTAAAATAAATTCTGCAAAAAACATGTTGGCTTTTAACGATAAAAGCGTAGAAGATATAGCGTTTTCGTTAAATTATAACAATACCACGCACTTTATCAGACAATTTAAACAGTATGCGGGAATAACTCCGGCAAAATATAGAAAATCGGTTTTGTATAAATAATCAGAAATTCGTAAAGAGAAAACCCGATTTATTTTTATAAACAAAAACGGTTTAACGCCTCTACGTAGTTAAACCGCAATTTAACGAAAAACGACTTTTTAGGTAGTCGTTACGGGTAAGCCCCTTTTAATTAAGGATAAAAAATTATAAAATTGTTATTCTTCTGTTTTCGTCGCGGCGTCGTCGGTCTGCGTTTTGTTAGGAGCGGGGCTTTCTCCGCTCAAAGAAGCGGGAAGTTTACGCGAATCGAAAACGGTCATTAAAACGAGCGAGGAGCTAACGACGACGATGCCGCATATTCCGAGTGCGCCGAGGTCGTTATGAAAAGCGAAAACGCCTACTATCGCCGCCTCTACGGGTTCTATAATAGAAATTATGCCCGCGGTTACCGCCGAAATGAATTTAAGACCCGCAGGGTAAAGCACGTAGGGTACCGCCGTAAACAAAAGTGCGCATAAAAGGGCGTGCAGAGCGACCCCGCCGTTATTGCCGATAGCGGAAAATACCGATAAAGGCTCGGCAAAAAACACCGAAGCGAGCGCGGAAAAAGCCATAGTGTAAAACGCGGAAGTTTCGGACGAATACCCGCGCGACACCGCCATTTTGCTGAAAACGCCGTAAAGCGCCAAAGCAACGCCCGACCCTAACCCCAAAAGCACTCCGACGACGGAAAGGTTAATCGCTCCGCCGAGCGTAACCATTGCGCACCCGCCTATGGTTGTAACGAGCAAAAGCACTTTGATAAGCGAAACTTTTTCTTTGAAAAACACCCGCGCGAAAATCGTAACGAACACGGGCGAAGTGTACATAAGCGTCGCCCCGACGGCAGAACCGTTTTTTTCTATTGACGATATGTAAAATACGTTAAGGAGAAAAAAGCCTAAAACGCCCGAACCTAAAAAAACGGGCAAGTCTTTGAGTTTTACTTTAAACCCGCGCGGAGATTTTATGAGCACGAGCACCGCGATAAACGCCGCCGAAAAAAACGACCTTATAAACGCGATTTGCAGAGGTTTTAGCCCCGCCGCCCCGAGCGGTATGGAAGAAAGGCTTATCAGCCCCCAAAACGCGGCGGCGAGCGCGACGAAAACGTAACCTAAAACTGACTTTTTCATAAACGGCGTTCCTTTTTTCGCAAAAACGAATAATTCGCCGCGAAAAGCAAAAAATAAAAAAACGCTTTTTAAGTCGGTCTGTAAGCCGAGTTCTGTCGTGTACGGTCATTTATCTACGAATAACGTTACCGTTATCCCCCAGCGATGTTTTAATAAACCGTTTCGGTGAAACTCCCGTGTGAAACGGTTTGTCAATCTTGCGTCGGGTGGGGTTTACATTGCCCCCTGCGTTACCGTAGGGGCGGTGGGCTCTTACCCCGCCTTTTCAACCTTACCGCCGAAAAACGGCGGCGGTAATTTTCTGTTGCACTTTCCTTAAAGTCGCCTTCACCGGGATTTCTCCGGCACCCTGTTTCTAAAACGCTCGGACTTTCCTCATTGACGGTTTCTCTCCGTCCCCGCGACCGTATAACCGACTTAAAAAGCGTTTTAATTATATAACTTACCCGCGCGTTTGTCAACGTTTACGTTGACTTTGGTTTATAAAGCGATTTCGGGTGCGCGCAAAAACGAAACGGGCAAAGACTGTTCGCCTTTGCCCGCTCTTTAAGGATTTAAGTTTTAAGACTTATAAGTCGTCCGAGTCCTGAACCGGCTCTTCGTATTCGTTATAAATATCGATACCGGTATAAGACCCGAGCGCGTCGTATCTGCTCTTTAATTTATTTGCAGTCTTTCGCGCTTTTGCCTGCATTTCTGCCGCAACTTTTGATGCTTTTTTTATTCTTCATAACTTCCCCCTTGATATTATGATGTGTAAGGTAAAAAGTTTTATTCCGCAATCGCACCGGAAATATATTCCTTTTGCAAAAGGTTTCGGCTTAATATATTTATAATATTCTTGTTCCCCGGAGTATAATAATGTGTTATAATTATTTACGTTAAAAAGGCGGAAAATTTACGCCACATAATCAATATACGGAGATTATACGATGCCTATATCCGAAAGTTTTAAAGTCAGGCTTAAGGAACTTGTTGACGATTCCGAAATAAAGCGCGTAGAGATTGCTGCCAAAAGCGGCGTTGATAATCACACGCTTTCAAACGCGTTCGTTTACGGAATAATACCTTCGTCCGGGTCGCTTGTAAAACTTGCCGATTTTTTTAACGTTTCGATTAACTATCTTTTAGGTCGTTCCGACGAAAACGGTTTTATTAAGTCCGAGCGAAACGAAAGTTTTTACGATAGATTTGAAAAACTATGTTTGGATAAGGGCGTTTCTCATTACAGGGTGAGTATGGCTTGCGGGTTCGATAAAAGCAATATATCGAGGTGGTTTTATAAAAAATATCTTCCCGAGCCGGATATGTTAGACGCTATTTGCGAGTTTTTCGGCGTATCTGTCGATTATTTGCTCGGCAGGACGGATTATTGTAATTAACTGTGGCTTTATATTATCACAAAAAAAATCCGAAATAATTACCTTTTCTACATTTTTTTGTGTCGAAAACGCGCTAAATTTGTCGAAAATAAAGCAGAGAGGGGGTTTGTCGGTCGATTAGTTGCTTGGCGGAACGAATATAAAAATTAAAACTAAATTTTCAGCCCGTCGATTTTCGACGGGCTGAAATATTTTAAAATATAAGAACGAATTTTTCGTTATCTTACCCCGATGAAAGTTGAAGGGGCTTTGCCCGTTAAAACGTCTTTTATGCCGTAACGGGCGGAGGCGATATAAACGGTCGTACCGATTTTGACCGCGTCTTTAACGTATTCGAGTTTGGCTTTGGCACCGTTTGCGCCTTTTCTCGAAGCGCCGTTGCAATAATTTTCGCATTCGGAAATATTTGTAAGCACTTCGGAAACGTTTGCGCCCGAAATTTCTTTTATAAGCGTAGCGGGGTCGGCGGGGTCTTTATAAATGCCCTCTGCGCCGGTGAGTATAAGGAGCGTTTTTGCTTTTACGAGACAGGCTATCTGCGCGGCGGTTTCGTCGTTGTCTACGCACTCTACCACTTTGGTTTGTTTTTCTTTAAGCGACTGAATTTCAAAACGGCGGTTTTCTTCCGTACTGACGGCGTCGTTATAATTGACTATGGGGATAGCCCCTTGTTCTTTCGCGCGTAAAAGCATGGCTTTAAGGTGCGCCCTTTTTTCTTCGTCGTTAAAGTGCTGGTGTTCCACGAGTACCTGTCTTACCGAATATTTAGGGTCGATAAACTGACGGTACGCGGACATAAGCACCGCTTGTCCTTGTGCGGAATAGTCGGTTTTTGCGTCCTCGTCCGCCTCGTCGAGTTCTTTGCCGGTACGATTAAAATAGTCGAGCCTGCCCGTTTCTACCGCGCCGCTCGAAACCCAGATATAGCCGGGTTTGAGTTCTCGTGAAATGCGCGCGATAAGCGTGTAGTTGAGCATATTGTATTCACGGTCGATAAGCGCCATAGAGCCTATTTTGCCGACCAGTTCGTAATCGAATTTCATTTGAATATTCCTCTGTTTATAATAAACGCGAAGCGCGGGTTAAATACCCTTTGCAAGGTTAAAAAACGCTTTTTCGTAAATTTCGATAGCCTTTTTCATAGTCGCTTCGTCCATTTTTTCGTTTGCCTGGTGCATGTTTGCCACGTATCCCATAAGGCTGTCTACGCCGAAAGAGTAACCCTTTTCAAACACTCTCGCGAAAGTGCTGCCGCCCATCGGGAAAGGTTTGGCGTCCGCTTCGCCGGTAACCTCTGCGTACGCTTTGACGAGAGCCTCGGAAAACGGGCAATATTTTTCAGCCATAAACGGCGGGTGTTTTTCCTCCGCGGTGAATTTAAGACCCGTTTTAACGAGGTATGGCTTAACGTCGTCGTACGTAAACGGTGCCGGCACGCGCATATCGCACGACACGACTATTTCGCCGTCTTTTTCTTCGATAATGTCAGGCGAAAGAGTTACGCCGCCCTGCTCGTTTTTAAGGTTTCTGAGCCCCGTTTCGTCCTGAATAACGCAGTCGTAAAAGGTCTTTACGTTTTCGCCGACGTCGATGAAGTACGCGAAAAGCGCGTCGAGCGCGTTTACGCCCATTTCGGGATGGGAGCCGTGCGCGGCTTTGCCTACGGAAGTAATTTTTCCGTTTTCGCCCAGCATGAGTCCGTGTTTAAGAATAAGCGGTTCGTTTATGCCGCCGTCCGCCGCGTAAGCCTCCGCGCGGTCGCACACGGCGTTTATTACCGTACCGCCCGAAAGACGCGAAAAGTTTTTAAGCGCGGGCAAATAAAACTTGACTATATACACGCCCTTTTCCGCGTAAGAAAGCGGGAAATCGCCGTCGGGAGAAAACCCGAGTTTAGGGAAAGTCGCAACCTTTTTCATATACTCCACGTCTTTCCAGCCGGTTTCTTCGTTGCAGCCGGCAATTAAGCGGAACTTGACTTTCGGTTTTACGCCGGAGTCTTTTAACGCTTTCATTGCGTATAAGCACATGAGCAAGGGACCTTTGTCGTCGGATACGCCCCTGCCGTAATATTCGCCGTTTTTAAAAGTAAGCGTAAACGGATCGGTCAGCCACCCGTCGCCCGTAGGAACCACGTCGAGGTGCCCGATAACGCCTATTTCCTCGCCCTCGCCGAAAACGGCTTCTCCTATATAATTATCGTAATTTATCGTTTCAAACCCGAAAGACGAGGCAAGACTCAAAAAGTATTCGAGCGCGGCTTTCGTTTCTTTGCCGAAAGGGGCGTTTTCTTCCGGTGCTGAAAGCACGGTGTTAAACGAAACGAGTTTACCGAGTTCTTTAATATAATCGCTGAAATCTATCATAAAACGTTCTCCGTTAAAAATTGCGAAAATAGTTTATCGTTAAATATTATTATACAATATAATATGAGAGTTGTCAAAATTAAAGAATAATTTAAAAACCTTTTATTTATTTTGCGTTTTTTATAAAATGTGCTAAAATTATTCGTATGGAAAACGCGACTTTGCACGACGGGCATAGAGCGCGCATGTTTGAGAGACTGTTCCATACCCCGGACTCGCTTGCCGAACATGAATTACTCGAAGTAATTTTATATCCGATGATTCCGAGAAAAGATACTAACGCGCTGGCACATAGCCTGTTAAGAGTTTTCGGAAATCTAAAAAATCTTTTTGCGGCGACTCCGCAAGAACTAATGAGCGTAAACGGCGTCGGTAAAAAGACGGCTATAAATTTATGCGCCGTAGGCAGAGTTTTCGCGGCGGTTAAAGACGACGAAGAAAAAGCGTGCGGTTGGGGCAGTTTTGAAAGCTGCGCGGAAGAACTTACCGAAATTTTCAAACAACTTAACGACGAAACTTTTTACGTCTTTTTTCTCGATAAAAGATATTGCGAAATTGCGCGTATGGCTTTTGCCAATAACGAAAAGGCTTTCGTTTCGGCGGATATAACCGAACTTGCCACGGCGATGGCGGTACATAAGCCGAGCGGCGTGCTTCTTGCACACAACCACCCGAGCGGCAACGTAACCCCGAGCGAAGCGGACGACCGCGCGACGTTGAAAATCAGCATGATATGCACGATTAACGGCACTACTCTTTTAGACCACGTTATCGTTTCGGGCAAAAATGCGTACAGTTACTTTAAAGAAGGCAGACTCGATTACATAAAACAAAAACTGGATATAGACAATTTTTATATCGATTAAGGAGAGAATATGGCTGAAAAAGTCAGAACGCGTTTCGCGCCGAGCCCCACGGGCTACTTGCATATAGGCGGGTTAAGAACCGCGCTTTACGGTTACCTTTTTGCAAAACAACGCGGCGGCGATTTTATTTTAAGAATAGAGGACACCGATACCGCGCGCTTTGTAGAGGGCTCCGTACAGATTATTTACGACACGCTGAGAGATTCGGGAATAATGTACGACGAGGGACCGGACGTCGGCGGCGATTACGGACCCTACGTTCAGAGCGAGCGTAAAGAGATTTATAAAAAATACGCCGAACTGCTCGTAGAAAAGGGCGGCGCGTATTATTGCTTTTGTACGCCCGAACGCATAGCGAGCCTTAAAGACGAAGAAGGCAACGTGCGTTACGACAAACACTGTTTGCATTTACCTAAAGAAGAGGTCGAAAGGCGTATTGCCGCGGGCGAGCCGTACGTTATAAGGCAAAACGTGCCGACGGAAGGCGCGGGTACTTATCATGATTTGGTTTACGGCGATATTACCGTTGAATACAAGGATATCGAGGACGGTATTTTAATTAAGAGCGACGGCATGCCGACTTATAACTTTGCCAACGTGGTAGACGACCACCTTATGGGCATAACTCACGTTATCCGCGGAACCGAATATCTTTCCTCTACCCCGAAATATAACCTTATGTACGACGCGTTCGGCTGGGCACGCCCCGAGTATATACATTTGCCGCCTATCATGAAAGACGCGCAGCACAAACTTTCAAAACGCAACGGCGACGCGAGTTACGACGATTTCGTTAAAAAAGGCTTCGTTAAAGAAGCGATAGTAAACTATATCGCCCTTCTCGGGTGGAGCCCCAAGTCCAACGTTGAAAAAATGAGTTTACCTGAACTCGTAGAGCATTTTTCTTTAGAGGGGATAAACAAGTCCCCCGCAATATTCGACGAGGTTAAACTTAAATGGCTTTCGGGCGAATATATAAAAGAGATGACGGACGAAGAGTTCGTTTCCCGTGCGGAACCGTTCTTTAAGCAAAGCAAGGTTTACGGCAAATACGATTTGTTGAAAATCGCCGCGCTTTTGAAAACGAGGATAGAAACTTTTGGCGAAATTCCCGAAAAAATAAACTTTTTAGAGGAATTCGGCAAGTACGATATATCGCTTTACACTCATAAAAAGATGAAAACCGACGCGGAAATCGCTAAAACGGTACTACCCGTTGCGAGAGAGAAAATCGCCGCGCTGAAAGAGTTTACGTTCGATTCCGTACATTCCGCCATGACCGAAACCGTATCCGAACTCGGTATGAAGAACGGACAGGTCTTTTGGTGCGTGAGAGTAGCGATTTCGGGCAAAGAGTCTACCCCCGGCGGCGTTATGGAGATTGCGGAACTTATCGGCAGAGAAGAAACGCTTAAACGCCTTGATTACTCCTTCGCGTTGTTAAACGAGTAAAAACGTAATTTTAATACAAAACAAAAACTCCCCTTTTTGACGAAAGAGGAGTTTTTTGTTGGCGTTTTAATTATTTATTCGTTTTCGGATTATTAGTACGCTCTAACAGATAGTCTACGGACACGTTAAAATAATCGGCAAAGGCGATAAGCGTTTTATAATCCGCTTCTCGCTGTCCGTTTTCGTATCGGCTTATGCTGTTTTGGTTAAGCCCCAAATCGATCGCGAGTTTTATTTGCGACACTTTTTTGGCTTCTCTGACTTCTTTTAATCTCACGCACGATTTTCCTTGACACAATTATACCTTTTCGGTATAATAAAATTATCCCGTTTCGGGATAATTACAAAGGAGGGTTTTATTATGTATTGTAAAACTTGCGGAAAAGAAATTAACGACGACGCCGTAGTATGCCCCGCTTGCGGGTGCGCCGTAAAAACGGAAGAAGCAAAAAAATCCGCTAAAAAACTCAACGTTTTGGGTTTGGTAGGGTTTATACTCGGCGTAGTTTCCTGGCTGTTGGCGCTTTGGGGAATCGTTGCGATTGCGGGGCTTGTGCTTTCGATAGTAGGGCTTGTTCAATGCGTCAGAGAGGGCGGCGGAATGAAAGGCTTTGCCATTGCGGGAATAGCGGTTTCCGCAGTGTCGCTTATTTATACCGTTTATGTTCTGATTGTGGCGGCGATACTGCTTGCGGGATATTAACCGTTACTTTTGAATTTGATAAAGTAAAAAAACGGGCGCTCACGTAAAAGTGCGGTAACGCCCGTTTTCGTTATATAAAAAGTTCAGGCGTTGGTTTTTACTTTATCGCATTCGAAGCGGTCGGTTATAAACGTTTGTATGCCGTCGGCTATTTTTTCCGCCATTTTATATATAAGGTTTAATCTCGTAAGGTTATATAGGTTGTAATTTTTTACGGACTTTGCCGCAACTACGCCTATTATGCTTACGTCCCCTATAAGTCCTAAATTTTTATCCACCCCGAGCCCGGGTTTTAACCCGCGGCTTACTACTTTGATAAGTCCCACGTCGTCGTCGGAGCCGACCGCCGCGTCGATTGCGACCGCTACCGAAGACGGGTGCATTTGTTTTAAATAGGTTTTTGCGTATTCTACTTCTTTTGCGGTTATCGGCAGGTTAAGCGTTCCGTACACGTATGCTGAAACGGAGCGTTTTTTTAACAGCGTGCCGACGAGCGGACCTAAACTGTCGCCGAGTACGAGGTCGCTGCCTATACATATAAACATGGGTGTTTTGCCGAGCGGGATAACGTCAGAAAGAGCCTCCGCAACGCCGTCGGCGGCGTAGTTGTTAAACGCGCTTAAAGTGTAATTTTTAATTTCCATCTTATCGTCCTTGTCCGAATTATCGTTTTCGTGATGATACCCCGTTTTCGGGCGATTATTCTTTTTAACGGACGGTTTAAATAAAAATTAACGAAATAAATTACAAATTTCGCGCTTTTGCGAGTAAATTAAAGTAAACGGCATACGGACAGAGTTTGCTTCGTCGGTTTTATGGGCGGAACTATGGGCGGTTTAATATTATTAACAATAAACTTTTATTTATATCTATAATAAAAAACCGCTCGCAAGCATAACGTGCGGCGGCTTCGGTAATCCGAAAAAACGGTGTGATAACTGCTTATAGTTCGGAAAAATCGATTTCAAGATTTTTGAAGTAATATTTTTCGTCGCGTTCGCATATTTCCCGTATAACGCGGCAAGGATTTCCGACTGCGACCGAATTTGCGGGAACGTCTTTGGTAACCACGCTGCCCGCCCCTATAACGCAGTTTTCACCTATCGTTACGCCGGGCACGACGATAACTCCCGCGCCAAGCCAGCAATTTTTGCCTATCGTTACGGGCGCGTTGTATTGATAACCTTTTTCACGCAAGGCGGGTAAAATCGGGTGCCCCGCGGTCGCTACGGTTACGTTCGGTCCGAACATTACGTTGTCCCCTATATAAATATGAGTGTCGTCTACAAGCGTCAAATTAAAGTTAGCGTATACGTTATTGCCGAAATGGCAATGCTTTCCGCTGAAGTTTGCGTGAAACGGCGGCTCTATATAACAGTTTTCGCCTATTTCCGCAAACATTTCTTTAAGCATTTTAGTGCGTTTTTCGGGTTCGTCGGGGCGAGTCGCGTTAAAATCGTAAAGCCTGCAAAGGCACTTTTGTTGCTCGGCGGCAAGTTGCGGGTCGTTAGGCAGATAAAGTTTTTTATTGTGCATTTTAAATTTTGCGTCCATAAAATCTTCCTGTATTTTTTTGGTTATATTTAAGCAGTGTATTCTTTTAATAAAAAAATCGGCCGTTTTCGGGGGCTTTCGCCACGTTTTTTCGTAGCCGATTATTGTTTTCGGTCGGCAAACGTTATTGCTTAAAAAATTTTTCGCAAGCGGTATAACCGTATAATAAAAGCGGTAAATGTTTAACGGTAGTTTTAGCACGAAGTATTTTATCAAAATATTGTTGCGTGCGTTAGCGCATACCTGACGTAAAAACGAAGTTAATATAATTCCGCTTGCGCCGTAACGTTTTTATAAAAATACAGTTGTTTATTTTTGTTTGCGCCGTCCTTTATTTCAGTAAAGAGGTTTTATTTTTCTGTTTTTTGCTTTTTGTGCCGGCGTTTTTAAGCGATTGCACCGTGGTAAAAACCATTTCCGCAAGTAGAGCAGGATTATTTAAATCTTTAACTAAATACATGGGCTTTGCCCCGTCGTACGGAAAGTCTTTCTCTAAACAAAAATGCTCGTTCTCGTCGGTCGGTTTTATCATAAAGCGATTGTCGTATACTCCGCCGAAGTATGTTCCGTCGCAGTATATCAGATATTCTCCCATCATGGGGCGAAAGGTTATAATCGCCTCGCCAAAACTTCCGCTTCCGTATTTATAGTTGGCTTTGCTTTCGTCGGTACTAGCAAAAAGCAGGCTGTAATTTATCTTTTCTATAACGTTACATAAAAACTCTTTTGTTGAAGGCATCGTTTTTTCCGTATTTATAAATATCTATAACCATTTTACCATAAATTAACGCGTTTATTAACGTTTTTTATAAATTTTGTTATTCCGTTGTTTATATTGTTTTTTTGTGGTAAAATATTAAGTAATCTAATTAATATAAAGGAAATACGAACGTTCGTTTGTATACTATTTTAAAATGAATATGCTACTTGGCGCAAATTTTACCGTCATTGCAGACGTTGTTGCGCTTGTTGCAATCGTTGCGTCTATAGTGGTAGGCGCAATAAGGGGCTTTGCAAAAACGTTTATAAATGCGTTTGGCGGAATTTTAAGCCTTTTATTCGCGGTATTGCTATGTAAGTCGGTTGCAACGTTTTTACAATATAAATTCGGGTTTATCGATACTGTTACCGGCTGGGTTACAGGTTCGGTTACGGCAATACTCGGCGACGGCATTGCAAATACCACCCTTGCCGAGGCTACGGAAAGTTCTCTTTCGGCAGGCGGAGTCGCGTTTTGGATAATCAATCTGATTCTACAGGCGCAGGGTAACGAAGGAATACCGAAGGACGTTACGATTAACCAGGTTGTTTCTCCCGTGTTCGGCTATTATATCGTTTGTATTATCGCTCTCGTTGTTTTGTACGTACTTTTCAGAATTCTTTTCTTTTTACTCGGAGAAATCATTCAAAAATCACGAGATATAAGACTAATCGGCGCAACCGACACGGTTTTAGGCGCGGCAATAGGGCTAATTCGCGGCGTATTCATAATACAGTTTGCACTGCTGTTATTAAGCGTTTTACCTGTTGGCGGCGTGCAAGAAATATATTCAAGTTTGTCATCCTCGTCATTTTGCGGCTTCATCAATAAGACGAACGTGTTTGATGCGATATTAAAAGCAATATCGAGCGTTAACGTAGTAGATTATATAACGGAGTTTATCTCAAAACTGTCCACATAACGAGACGTTATTGTACAAAGCATTACGTTGACCGACTTAGCAGTTTAATTCGTTTGGCGCATTTTGCATATTTGCTTTTTTATTAACAATTCAACAGTTTTATCAACATTTTAACCGTATTTTATTTGATTTAACTCTATTTTTTATTAAAAAGACAGGAATTAAAACCTGTCTTTTTCTTTTACCATCTTTTTTTGTTTCACGTGGAACAAATTATAAGTGTTTCACGTGAAACAATGATAAAAAACAAGGCGAAAAGAAAATAATAGGACATAAAGTTTGTAAAAATATTCTTTTTCTACGGGCGCAACACGCAAAAAATAGGATTTTTAAAAAAACTAAACAATACGTAATAAAAACAAAAAATTATTAAAAAAAATAAGGTGTTGACACGTAATGCTCTGTAATTAAAACTATAATCCTAATACGGAGTAGGTGGTTTTAGTGGGAAAAGGTTTTTATTGACAAAAATAAAAGAAAACTATAAAACATAAGTGGCGGATATATGGTAAGTCCGTTATAAGGCAAATAATCGTCTGGCAAATAACTTTGGAGGAATATAATCGGTATTTTTATTAAAATTTTGCTTAATTATAAAAATTTAATAATATAGTACCGATATAAGTCTTAAATATTATCTTTATATGGTGCCTGGTAAAATTTTTATACGGTGCCGGGTATAAAGTATGTAAAAAGATACTTTTTTAATACTAAAATATATTTTTAACAATAGGTGCAAAGGTATAGTGAACAAAATATCAAAGCATACCCGATAAATGAACTTTATTTAAGAATATAAAGCAATCAATTTATAAAACTATAAAGCGCGATGTGTATTTGCGCTTTTTAGTTTTATAAATAATTTAGCGCATACAAAAAGGCGCAAACAGTATTTTTAGGCGCAAAATAATTTGGTTTTTTATTACAAGGCGAAATAAGCGGCGTGTTTTTTGCTGATATTTATTTTGTTTTTGTCGGTGTGTTACGTTTTCAAACGTTAAAAAATTAAAAAAACCCGATTAAAGACGATGATAGCCCGCGGGAAAGTTGATAAATCAATTGTATTTTATGTAAAGTTGTTGTATAATAATAGATGGCGTAATGCGGTCGGAGACGATTTTTGTAAATTTTTGCTTGCAAAGTATATTGCTTTTTAAAACAAAGTTAAAGTGTGTAACACGATTGTTATGAGGAAAGCAACATTGACGGTTATGTTTTTAATCGACATATTGCAAGCGGGAGTTTACGACCATCACGATGACGATTTGCAACGTAAATTCAAGGTTTTTTAAATTTTAACCTTATATAATGCGGTATAGCATTAAAAACCAAGGAGACACATAGTTTGGAACCGAAAAAGGGCAGAGGCATTTTTATAACGGTTATGGTTATCGTGATAGCGATAGCCGCCGTAAGTTTAGTATCGAATTGCTTTAAAACGCGCAAAAGCGTAGATTACAGCGAACTCAAATATTTGTCGGAGCATAATTCGGGCGAGTTGCTTGACGAAAACAACAAAGCGGAATTCAAGAGTAAAGCGGGCACGATTTATTCGCTCGTTTATCCTTCCGGCACGACGAATTACACTACCGACCTTATCGAACTCGGGGACGTATACGTTGACGGATACAATATAAATTTCGTAGTCGTATCGTGGAAAATCGCGGCAGACGGAACAAAAACGTTTAACGCGTCTTTAATCGCGACGGCAACTTATTCGCGGTCTTCCGCTTCGATAGAAGAACTTGAAACCAACTGGCAAAACAACTGGGGTTGTAGTTTTACTTACGCCGACCCGAACGCCGGTTCCGTGTGGTCTTCGATACTTCCCATAGTCGGATATCTCGTAATTGCGATAGTATTCTTTATATTGATTATGCAGACGGGCGGGGGAACGAAAGGCGCGATGAACTTTGCGAAAACCAACGCGCGCCTTAACAGAGATTTGAAAGTACGCTTTACCGACGTGGCGGGTGCCGAAGAAGAAAAAGCCGAACTTGCCGAAGTCGTTGACTTTTTGAAGAATCCGAGAAAGTTTTCCGAACTCGGCGCGCGTATACCCAAAGGCGTACTGCTCGTAGGGCCTCCCGGAACGGGTAAAACTTTGTTTGCTAAAGCCGTTGCGGGTGAAGCTGGCGTGCCTTTCTTTTCGATAAGCGGCTCCGACTTTGTAGAAATGTTCGTCGGCGTCGGTGCTTCGAGGGTCAGAGATTTGTTTGACGTGGCAAAAAAGAATATGCCGTGTATAGTGTTTATCGACGAGATAGACGCGGTTGGTCGTCAGCGCGGCACCGGAATGGGCGGAGGACACGACGAACGCGAACAAACGCTTAACCAACTCCTCGTACAAATGGACGGTTTTGAATCTAACGACGGTATTATAGTCATGGCGGCGACGAACCGTGCGGATATACTGGACCCCGCGCTTTTAAGACCGGGCAGATTCGACAGACAGATTTACGTAAACGTGCCCGACGTACGCGGCAGAGAAGCGATACTCAAAGTCCACGCGAGAAACAAACCTCTTGCGGCGGACGTAAACTTTAAGACGGTTGCGAGAATGACGAGCGGTTTTTCGGGCGCCGACCTTGAAAACCTTTTGAACGAAGCGGCGATTTTAGCGGCGCGTGCAAACAGAAAATACATTACGAACAAAGACCTTTACGAGGGCATAAACAAAGTTCTTTTAGGACCGCAGAAAAAATCGCGCCTTGTAACCGAAACGGATAAGCGAATAACCGCTTATCACGAATCGGGGCACGCGATACTTGCAAGACTTCTACCGAACTGCGACCCCGTGCACGAAGTTTCGATTATACCGCGCGGTCAGGCGGCAGGCTATACGATGACCCGCCCCGACAACGACGACAACCACCTTACCAAAGCCAAACTTCTTGACGACATAGTGATGACGCTCGGCGGAAGGGTTGCGGAAGAACTTATCATAAAAGATATTTCGGCAGGTGCTTCGGGCGATATACAAGCCGTATCAAAACGGGCGCGCCTTATGGTTACCGAATGGGGTATGAGCGAAAAGGTCGGACCTATTTCCTACGCCTCGGATAAAGAGATATTTATCGGCAGGGATATGGCGGAGCACGTAACTTACAGTGAAGAAACCGCCGCGATAATAGACGAAGAAGTGCGCTCTATCATCGAAACCGCTCTCGCCAAAGCCAGAAAGCTTTTGTTCGAACACAAAAACCTGCTCGACAATATGGCTAAACTCTTAATCGAGCGTGAAACCATTTTCAGCGAAGAAGTGGATATGCTTATGGACGGCAAGAGCGTAGAAGAGATAATACGCTTTATGGACGAAAACGAGCGTACCTTATCCGAAAATCCTTTTGCGAGAAAAGCGGGCGTTGTTGTCCCCGATAAAAAGGCGAACGCTCCGAAAGAAGAAAAGGTAGAAGAAAAGCCTGCCGAAAGCGAAAAAACGGATAAAGACGCCGAAAGCGGAAAAGACGCACAAGATAAAGAATAAAACAAAGCGTAAGCCGAAGCGGACGCCGTAAAACGGCGCGCCGCTTGAGGCGTTTAAAAAGCAAGCCGCGAAATAAAAGAAAATTCGACGGCGAAAGCGGGCGCGATACCGATAAAATTACAATAACATACGGAGAAAAACAATGGGTAAAATCGTAGCGTTTTCAAATCAGAAAGGCGGCGTCGGCAAAACCACTACCTGCGTTAACATGGCGGCGTATCTTGCGCAAAAGGGTTATAAATGCCTTGTGGTCGATCTGGACCCGCAAGGCAACGCGACGAGCGGGCTGGGCTTTTCCAAATCGGAAGTAAAAAATTCCGTTTACAACGTAATGATAGACGAGGCTCCCATAGAATCCGCCGTGCAAAAAACGTGCGTGGACGGGCTGGACATACTTCCCTCGAGCATAGACCTTGCGGGTGCGGAAGTGGAACTCGTGTACATAAAAGACAGAGAGCACGTGCTTAAACGCGTTTTGGATAAAGCAAAGGCAAGTTACGACTTTATAACGATAGACTGTCCGCCGTCTTTAGGGCTTTTAACGATAAACGCGCTTGCGGCTGCGGACACGGTGATTATACCTATACAAAGCGAATATTACGCGATGGAAGGGTTAAGCCAACTTATGAATACCATCAAACTCGTCGTTAAGCATCTTAACGAAAGTCTGAGGGTAGAAGGCGTAGTTTTAACCATGAGCGATAACCGCGCGATTATATCCCGTCAGATTTCTGCGGAAATAAGAAAGTTTTTCGGCAAACGCGTATACGATACCATAATACCGAGAAACATCAGACTTGCGGAGGCACCGAGCCACGGCGTGCCGATAGCCCTGCACGATACGCGCTGTTCGGGCGCTAAAGCGTACAACGCGCTGACAGACGAATTTTTGTCGAAACAACCGCAAAAAAAGAAATAATACAGTACGTTTTCCACGGCGAGGTAAGCCGTGATTAAAACGAAAAAACAATAAAAACAACGGAAGAAACGGAGCGAAAGAAAAATGAAAACAGCGAGAGGATTAGGTAAAGGATTATCCGCACTATTTTCCGAAACGGAAGAAGATTACGGCAAAAGTCTTTTGTTCGACGAGGATGAAAGCGAAAACGGCGGCGGCGTAACCGAAGTGGATATAAGCAAAGTTTTTGCCAACCCGAATCAGCCGAGAAAAGTTTTCGATGAAACCGCGTTAAGAGAACTTGCGGATTCTATCGCGAAGCACGGCGTGATTATGCCGATTATCGTAAATAAAAGCGACGACAGATTTATGATAATCGCGGGCGAAAGAAGGTACCGCGCGAGTAAACTCGCGGGGCTTTCTAAAATCCCGGTTATCGTAAAAACGTATAACGAACGCCAGATAAAAGAAATTTCGCTTATCGAAAACTTACAGCGCGAGGACTTAAACCCGATAGAAGCGGCGGTTGCCATGCGCTCGCTCATGAACGATTACGGCTTAACGCAAGAGGACCTTGCGGACAGGATAGGTAAGTCCCGCCCCGCGATAGCGAATACTTTAAGACTTTTAAGTCTTTCGCCCGAGGTTATGAAACTCGTTGAAAGCGGCTCGCTTTCCGCAGGACACGCAAGGGCGCTCGTTTCGGTGCCGGCAAGCGACCAGTATAAAATCGCGAGCGGCGCGGTTAAGGACGGGCTTTCGGTCAGAGAGGTCGAAAAAAAGGTTAAAGATTATTTCCTCCCGCCCGAAGAGAAAGAAAAAAAGAAGATGAAAGCGGAACTCTCCGCCGAACTTAAAGAACTTATAGTCGAAATGCAAAGAACGTTCGGCACGAAAGTGAACGCCATAGGAAACGACAAAAAGGGCAGAATATATATAGATTATTACACGCGCGACGACCTTGACAGATTGAGCGAGATACTTGAATTTTTAAAGTCGTCCGGCAAAATATTTTAATCGGAAAAATGCTCGACTCGTTTCGGGCGAAGGTTTATAAGGGATATGTGGCTGTATATTTGGCTCGCGGTTACGGCGCTTGCGCTGATGACGGAGTTTTTGACTAACAAACTGATTTGCATATGGTTTGTCGGCGGTAGCGTGGTCGCGGCGGTAATGGCGGGCTTTCAGCTTGCCTGGTATTACCAGTTGGCAGCGTTTGCGTTTGTTTCTGCGGAACTTTTGGCGTTGTTCCGTAAAAAAGCGTTGCGTAAATTCGACAAAGGAGAGGACGAAACCGCGCA
>DPGH01000008.1:0-32887 GCA_003523255.1 Clostridiales bacterium | reverse complement strand
GAGGACGAAACCGCGCAAGCCGTTATCGGTAAAGAATACAAACTGTTAACTGCAATAAAATACAACGAACCCGGCACGATAAGGATAGAGGACACCGTAAAATACGTAATGACGGAAAACGGCGCGCCTCTGCCCGCCGGAACCATCGTTAAGGTGAAAGAACCGCGCGACGGCAAATACGTGGTAACGTACGTCAGCGAGGGTAAATAAAAGTTTTCGGCTCACGAAGAAACATTCCGTTGTAATACAATATAAACTATAAGAAGCAAATCTTTTGACCAAAGTCAAAATCTTTCAAATCCTTGCGGACTTATGCAAAGACGAAGTGTTTTTGCTCTTCTATGTTTGAAAAATGCGAAATTGCAAATCCATGCAAGCAAGTTTACTGTTTCTTAACATTATAAATAAAAGAAGTAACGTAAAAATAAAAGATGTAAGGTAACGATAAAAAATACGCGGCGCGGCTATCTGTCGCACCGCGTAAACGTTACCGTAAAAATACTCAGGATAAAGGAAAACCGATGCTCGAATTTAAGCCTCTCGGCGAAAACGTGAATTTAATAAAAAACTATATTGACAAGTCCGAAATATCTTTTTGCGATATTTCGCTCGGCGTAAAATATATGTGGAGGGACGATTTTAAGGCGGACTACGCTTTTACAGGCAAAAGCCTTGTGTTAAAAGAAAGTTCTCCGCTGTATCAAAACGCTTTTTACTACCCCATGGGCGGCGACGAAGCGGCTGCACTTATCGCAATAGAAAAGTATTGCAAGGCAACCGGCACGCCGCTCGAATTCTGTTGCCTTGACGTCCCGCATGCAGACGCGTTGCAAAAAAGGTATCCGCTTTGTAAGCGGTTTTTCGACAGGGATTGGAGCGACTATATTTATGAAGCGGAAAGTTTTAAAACCTATTCCGGCAAAAAACTTTCGGGACAGCGTAACCACGTGAACAAGTTTAAAAAACTTTATCCGGACTATAAAACGGGAATTCTGACGGAAAACGATTTGGACAGGGTAAAAGATTTTTTGACCGAGTTTGAACGGGGTACCGATTTTTCCGCATGGAGCGAGCGTGAAGAGGAACGCAAGGTTTACGACCTTACCGAAAATTCGTTTAACATAGGGCAGGTCGGCGCGTACGTAGAGGTCGGGGGTAAAATAATAGCCTTTTCGGTAGGAGAAGTCGTCGGGGATACGCTTATCGTGCACGTGGAAAAGGCGTTAAAAAATTATGAAGGCGCGTATCCGTTTATGGCGCAAACTTTCGCAAACTACTTTGCGGTCGGCGGTGTAAAATATATCAATCGGGAAGAGGATTGCGGAGACGAGGGTTTAAGAACTTCTAAAACGCAATACCACCCCGTAGAGATAAAAGAAAAAATTTCGCTTAAAGTTTTTACTCCTTTCGATAAAATAATTTCGCCGGTGCGTATTTCGACTCCGCGCGCCGTCGTGTGCGAAATAACGGAAGAAGACGGCAAGAGTTACTGCGACCTTTGCACCGACGAGGAAACGTGCAGGTACTGGGGGTACGACTATAAAAGCGACTTAAACGGCAACGCCCCGAGCGAAGAGTATTTTTTGAATTTCGTAAAAACTCTTAAAGCAAGCAAAGAGGAATATCCGCTTGCGATAAACCTCGGCGGCGCGCTTATAGGAGAGGTAACGCTTTACAACTTTGACTTTTCGGGCGGGTGCGAGATAGGCTTCAGGCTTAAAAAAGAATACAGGGGTAAGGGATATGCCAAAGAGTGCGCGGCGGCGGTTATCGACTATGCGTTTAATTCGCTCGGGGCGGCGTGCGTAAGGGCAAGGTGTTATAAGCAGAACGCTCCCTCTTACGGGCTTATAAAATCGCTCGGCTTCTATTTTGAACGCGAGGACGAAGAAAAATTTTATTTTATAAAAATGAATAAAATTTAAAAACGTGTCTTGACAAACGACCGTTGCCGTAATAAAATTATAATATAAAGTGAAAAAGGAGATTTGTTGTATGAAAAAGAATTTTGTAAAAATAATCGCGCTTGCGCTTATGACCGTATGCGCATTGTCCTTTGCGGCATGCTCCTCTTACGGCTCGCTTGAAAAGGCTTTCACTGATGCCGGTTATACCAAGAGCGAAAAAATCGAAGGCACCGCTAAAGATATAGAAGCGTTTTGCGAAAAAGATAATATAGCGGTAACCGCCCACGCGTTTGCTAAAGGCAAGGGCATATCGAGCGACGTCGTTTTGATACTTGAATTCAATTCTACCGACGATATGAAAAAACTCTACGACGACAGCGAAACGGTTAAAGGCTTCGTTAAAGACGTGGCAAGTAACGAGGATGCGAAAGAGTTTTATAAAACTCTCGAAAACGCCGGTTATGCAAAAGGCAACTGTCTTGTGTTAAGCATTAACCCGATTAACCGCGCAGACGTTATAGACATAGTTAAAAAAGCGTAACGCGAAAATAAAAAGCAACGTAAAGCCCCGCCGAAAATTCGGCGGGGTTTTCTGCACCGCGTTGTAATTAAGTAAACGACGCGGTTATTTTTTCTTTACGCATTCGCCCGTAATCGCGTCCTGAAACATCATCCAGTATCCGTCGCCCTGCAAGTCGAAAACGGAAAGGGGTATAAAAGTGCAATAGCCTTCGAGTTCGGGAGGGGCTTTTTCGGAATACTTTTCCGGTACGCCGTAGCATATATATTTTTCTTTTTTGTTTTCTTTTATCAAGCCGACAAGGTAAAACCTGCCCGCGGAGTAGTTTATTTTAACGAATTTGCTGTCGGGGAAATACGTTTTAAGCGAAAAATCCTCGGGGAATTTTTCAAACGTTTCGTCTAACTCTTTTTTTGCGGAAAGGTAATAGGGGTTGTCTTCGGAATATTTTTCGCCGCTAAAAGACTCTGTCGCATCTTCACCGATAAAACGGTAAGCCCCGCCTTTTTTCTCTTCTTTTTCGCCATGGCGAACAGCGCCGCCATCTTCAGCCCGTACATGTTCATTTTCTTTTTCTCCGTTTTCGTTTATAATCTCTTTCAAATCCGAAAGTTCGTCTTTCTCAAAAGAAAAATAGTTTTCGGTCGCGACCGCTTCGTCGTCGTAGTCGCACTGAGGCTCCGCTTTAATTTTGTCGTTTTTGTTTTTAACGGCGGCGGGCGAGGGGGCGGGTTTTTCCGCGTAAGCGTTTAACGCGCGCTTTGCTACGGCACGCTTAAAGTTTGCCGCTCCGAACAAAAAGTTTTCGGTTTCAGCAAAAGCAACCGTTACGGGCACGCCGTTTTCTTCGTAAACAAGCCCTGCGGCAAAACCCTCTGCAACGTTTATGTCCGTTTCAAACGCCGCGCAAAAAGTAGACGGAAACAATCCGAGCGAAAACCTATAAGAAGAGCCCGTTTTGTCTACGACGTAAAGGGCGTATTCTCCCGTCGCTTTTGCCGTAACGTTTATAAGCGAAAGATGAACGGTAACCGAACCGCTTTCCGATTCTAACCGAACGATGCCGCCGACGGACCTCCCCGCGGGGCAAAAGCCCGGTTGTAGTTGTTTTAAAACGCAAACTTGTTTATCGAAGCGCATAATATACCGCCGCAAAAATATTTTTCATTACGTAATATATAGTATACGCACGCGCGAATTACGACGAAAAAGCGAATAAAAAGTCGAATAATCGCGAAAAACTTTAAAAAACTTAAAAATCGGGCAAATTATCTCTTTGGGACGATAAAAAGTGAAAAATAACGGTTTACATTTTTACGCGCTTGTGATAAAATATAAACTGAATAACGACGGGTTAAAGCAGGCGGGCAAGAGGTAACTGTTACCGCACGGCGTAAAACTTCGTAATAAAAAAGGTAAAAATTCGGCATAGCCGAAAATACAATAAGGAGAACAGAAATGACTAACAACAAAAAAGTACTGGATTTCGTTCAGGAATACAAAGAGTTGTGCAATCCTTCCGAAGTCGTTTGGATTGACGGCAGCGAGTCTCAACTCGAGGAACTCCGCGCACAAGCGGTAAAAGAGGGCATCCTCATCAAACTCAATCAGGAAAAACTTCCCGGGTGCTATCTCCACCGTACCAAAGTAAACGACGTGGCGCGCGTTGAAGGCAGAACCTTTATTTGCTCCAAAGTTAAAGAAGATTCTTCGCCCATCAACAACTGGATGGAAACGAGCGAAGCGTTAAAACTCTTAAACGGTCTTTACAAAAACGTTATGACCGGCAGAACCATGTACGTGATACCTTATTCTATGGGTCCCGTAGGCAGCAAATTCTCCAAAATCGGCATCGAACTTACCGACAGCATTTACGTCGTGCTTAACATGGCTATAATGACGAGAGTAGGTCAAAAGGTATTAGACGCTTTGGGCGACGGCGATTTCGTTAAGGGCGTTCATTCTTACGCCGACCTCGACGAAGAAAAGAGATATATTTGCCACTTCCCCGAAGAAGACCTTATCATGTCCATCAATTCCAACTACGGCGGCAACGTTCTTCTCGGCAAAAAGTGCTTCGCTTTGCGTATCGCTTCTTACCTCGGCAAAACCGAAGGCTGGATGGCTGAACACATGCTTATCCTCGGCGTAGAAAACCCGAAGGGAGAAATCAAATACGTGGCGGCGGCTTTCCCGTCGGCTTGCGGCAAAACCAACCTCGCAATGCTCATCCCGCCGGAAATTTATAAAAAGAAAGGTTATAAAATCTGGACGGTCGGCGACGATATCGCTTGGATAAGAGTAGGCGAAGACGGCAGGCTTTGGGCTATCAACCCCGAAAACGGCTTTTTCGGCGTTGCGCCCGGCACTAACATGAAGTCTAACCCCAACGCTCTCATCTCCACGATGAAGAACACTATCTTTACAAACGTAGTCGAAAATCTTGACGACGAAACCGTTTGGTGGGAAGGACTTGACAACAATCCTCCGAAAAACGCACTCAACTGGAGAGGCGAAAAGTGGGATTACACCAAATACGACAAGAAAGACAAATCTACCTGCGGTGCGCATCCGAACTCGAGATTTACCGCTCCTACGGTTAACTGCCCCTGCCTTTCCGACCAGTTCGAAGCGCCTAACGGCGTTCCGCTGTCGGCAATCATCTTCGGCGGCAGAAGAGCGAAAACCGCTCCGCTCGTTTATCAGAGCAAAGACTGGGATAACGGCGTGTTCGTAGGCTCGATAATGGCAAGCGAAACGACCGCTGCGGCTACCGGCGCGGTAGGCGTTGTCCGTCGCGACCCGATGGCTATGCGTCCGTTCGTCGGCTACAATATGGGCGACTACTTCTCGCACTGGCTCGAAATGGGTAAAAAGGTTGAGCATCAACCCAAAATCTTTAACGTCAACTGGTTCAGAACGGACGATCAGGGCAACTTTATATGGCCCGGCTACGGCGACAACATGCGCGTTCTCGAATGGATACTCAACCGTTGCGAAGGCAAGGTCGACGCGGTTGAAACGCCTATCGGCTTTGTTCCTAAGGCGGAGGATATCAATATCGAAGAACTTGACGGCGTAACCGTAGATACCATTAAAGACCTTCTCTCCATCGATAAAGAAAACTGGAAGAAAGAAACCGAAGGTATCGAACAGTTCTATCACGAACTCGGCGAAAGAGTTCCGAAAAAACTTTACGAAGAACTCGACGAACTCAGAAAAAATCTCGATAAATAATCGATAAGATTATACAGATTTTTACCGAAGAAAAAGGCGGCGGCTTGCCTCAAAGCAAGCCGCCGTTTAATCTTTAAACGCAAACGCCACACGGAAAAACGAATAAAGGCGTTATCTTAAGACCGAGTTGAATTAAACTGCTTACGATAATTATCAGCGTTTTCTAAAAAATGCCATCTATCGTTTATGATTTTACAGAAAAAAACGTATTTTTCGATTCGTTTCGTTTCAAAATCGCTAAATTTTATTAAACTTGAAGGGTTAATGTTGTCCGACATATCTAAAAATTTTACGAGAGAAGCTGTTTGGTTATCTATCAATTTAGATATATAAGTGGTATAATCCTCTGTTTTATCGTGGGTTATCAAAAAAAGCGGGGTTTTTATATAAGACCTATAATATTCTCCGAGAGATAATTTGTCAAACACCTCTTCTATTTCATTTTCGGAAACGTCCGTATCTTCTAAAACGTCATGCAACAAGCAAGTTTCCTGTACTCCGTTATATGGGATATCGCAACTTTCCAGCAAATCTTTGTCCATACAAAAATAATCATTTTCTACAATACCTACAAGGTTGCGGTATAATCGCATAACGCAGTATGGGTGTGTAAAATAATTTTCGCCGTTTAATCTTTTTTGCTTGCGGTGTGCATAAGCGGCTATTTGTTGCGCAATGTATACTGAAGAAGAATCTAAAGCAGTTATTTCCTCGTCGGTATAATTTAGTTTTTTCAAAAACTCGTTAATTTTTTCTTTTATTGTCATAAAACAGACCTCCTTTACGCCAAAATGATAGCGCATTAAGAGTTAAATGTGGTCGCAAAAAATGCGACTTTTTGCTTGAAATAAAACTTAAAATGTGATATAAAATTATTGTGGATAAAAAAGTGATAGATTACATAAATCAAAATAATAACGGAAAGCAAACGTTTTGTGAAATGCTGTTTTCTCTTATTGACGAAAAAAAATTAAGCGATGTAGAGGTCTATAAGCGGGCGAACCTTGACAGAAAATATTTTTCCAAATTGCGAAGCAACGCTAGCTATAAGCCGAAGAAAAAAATTGTTTGCGCTTTGGCCCTTGCTCTTGAGCTGGACAACGCTACTTGTAAAAAATTAGTAAAAAAAGCAGGTTATATTTTAACAAGTGCCTCTAAGTTTGATTTAGTTATCAGATATTGCATAGAAAATAAAATTTATGACATTATGAAAGTTAATGAAATCCTGTATGGTATGGGGTTGGATACGCTCTAATACAAAAGCCGATTTTTAAAGTCGGCTTTTATTTTGTCGTAAAAAGCGTGTCGACAATTTCGACAAAAGTCTATATATAATCAAAGCGGTCAAAGCGCGGTTATTTTTTACCGCCGCTTTTTACGCGGTTTATAAACGCGTCGTGAGAATGTATGGTATTCAGCATAGATACCTGTAACGGCGCGGGCACCGGTATCTTCTCTTTCTGCGGCGGGTTGTTTTGCTGTGGCGGTGCGTTGTTAAAACCTTTAAAAAGTCCTTCTAAAAGGTTGGGGCGTTCGGACGAGGCGGCGGCGGAAGAGTTTGTTTTATCGGCAGGGGACGGGGAAGGTTGAGCGTTTCCGTTTTTATAAAAATCGAAAAACGAGTTTAAAAGTTTAAAAATTCCGAATTTATCCATTTAATTTTACCCTTTTACCTAAATTAAGATTTAAAAAGCAAAAAATATCGTTGCAAAACCTTTTGCGATAAGGTATAATATATAACTGTATAACTAATTATATTCGGCGATTGTCGAATTATTTCGCAATCGCAACGGAGAATGTATGAAAAAACTTTTCAAACTCGTTGTTATTGCTCTGTGCTGCGCGGCTATGTTTATGGCTGTCGGTTGCGGCGGGAGCGAATTTAAAAGAACGACCCTTACGGACTGGGGCGCGTTAAAGTCCGACGGCGGCTTTGTTGCCGAAACCGAAGACTACGTTTACTTTATAAACGGACAAGCGGACTATACTGCGGACAACTCTTTCGGCGCACCGGTTAAAGGCTCGCTTATGGCGATTAAAAAGACCGACTTAACTTCGGGCGAATTCGGCAAAGCCGAAATCGTGGTACCTAAACTTTTTGCCGCCACCGACTACAATGCGGGGCTTAAGATTGCGGGCGATTACGTTTATTACGGTACGCCCAGCCTCGATAAAGACTCGTCGGGTAAAATCGCTTCTTCCGTTATGGCGTTTTCGAGAACCAAACTCGACGGCACGGGAACGGAGGTGCTGTTTAACGTAAACAGCCTTTCCGCGGAATACAGAATTATCGCTTCGGGCGATAACGTATTCGTCGTGTATTACGACGCGGAAGCGAAAGCGATAAAGAGTTATTCCGTTAAAGACGGTAAGGCGACCGAGGTTGTTAAAACCGACGAAAAGGTTAAAATGGCCGACGGCGTTGCTGAGTCGCTTAACGCTTACAAGTTCGTCGAGAACGTTTCCGGGGATGCGCCCGTTGTTTTCTATACAACGGACTGCTATGCGGAGGACTATTATGAGGATGCGGCGGCAAAAGACGGCTACGTACGCACCAAACATAATTATAATAAGGTATACGCCTATACCGCCGGTGGAGAAGCGGTTTGCGTGAAAGACGGAAAAGAAGCCGGTCTTACCTACGCGCTTACCTATGCGGATGGAGATTACCTTTTCTACACCGCGACGGACGTTAATTCGGAAGAAACGGTTTACGGCGTAAAGGCGGCGGAATTTGCCGACGAAACCAAAACCGTAAAAATAAACGATAAAGACGCGCTTGCCGCTAAAAACTTTATAGTAGACCTCGATAACGTTTACAGCGTAGATACGGACAACGGCGTTATTTATAAAACCACTTTAACGGGTAAAGAAACGGAGAAAAAAGAAATCGTTGCAAAAACGTCTTCGCTCGGCAACGTTATTTCCGTTAAAGACGGTTACGCTTACTACTATAATTCCGACAACAACATTTGCAGGATTAAATTGTCCGATGAAGAAGTCGAATATGAAAGAGTTTCGCTCGATTCTGCGGCTACCGCGTGGTTCGCGCCCGAAACGTTGACGATAGACGGAAAAGAATACCTTTTTTATCTCGACAACTCTTCGCTCGGCGACGGTTACGTTTCGATTATAAATCTTACCGACGCGGAGGTTAAAACCGACGACAGCGGTTCCGAAGAATTTAAATATCTTTCCGGCAACGCTTATCTCGGAGAAAGAACTACCGCCGACAAAGCAAAGTTTATAACCGCAAACATAGACAAAGCGACCGCTTCCGGCGAACTCGAATATGAAGAGGTAGACGGCGCGCCCGTGTTTAAAAAGGCTTCCCACGCGATTAAACTTTATAAAGACGCCGCGGACGACGTTAAAAACGCCGTTTCGGAAGAGTATAAAACCAAAATCTCTAATATGGAAAAGGCTATAGAACTTTCCGGACTGTATAACGCGCTTTCCGAAGTTAAAAATTACGACGATATGACCGAAGTGGAAAAAACCGCTTTCAAAACCGCGTACGACGCCGCTACCGCAAAAAGAGAAGAACTCGAAAAAGACTCTTCGGTAAATACCGCGGTAAGAACGCTTACTCCCACGCTTTATAAATGGTATTACCAGGAAGCGGCGAAGATTTTCGACTAAAAAAGTCGTAAAAACCATTTTTGTATAAAATTAAGAACCGAGAACATTTTGTTTTCGGTTCTTTTTTATCCAAAACCGCCACAAAACCCCCGTTTTCGACATTTTTTTACAAAAATAAAAATTTAAAAAGATTTTTGTACAAAAATATACTTAACAAAGGAAAAATATTGTAGTATAATGTAATTACATTAAAAAACAAGGAGCGATCATGAACAAAAAGACGGTTTATCTTTTACAAGATTCCAAAGAAACAAACGACAAACTCAAAAAAGCTTTCATAGAACAGGGGGATTATGAAGTTATAGGCTCGTCGGAGGACGGAATAACCGCGCTTGCCGCGGTTGCGGACAAAAAGCCTGATTTTCTTATTACGGAAATCGTGCTTGCAGGGTATGACGGAATTTCGGTTATAAACAAACTTAAAGAAGCGGGGCTTTCGACTAAAATAATGGTTTTAAGCGTTATATGCAAAGAGGACGTTATTTCGAGAGCGATGTCCGCCGGCGCGAGTTACTTTATGGCAAAGCCGTATAACTTTAACGTTTTAATCGAAAGAATGCGCGACGCCGAGCAATCGCCCGCAAATTACGCCGCGCAAGAATCTATAAGAAGGTACAGCCTTGACGAAAAGATCAGCAAAATTTTTATAAACGTGGGTATTCCGCCGCATATCAAAGGCTATTCGTTTTTAAGAGAAGGCGTTAAAATGGCGGTCGAAAATCCTTCCGTCATAAACAGCATAACTAAAACGCTTTATCCTAAAATCGGCGAAAAATATTCCACCAGCGCGAGCAAAGTAGAACGCGCCATTCGCCACGCGATAGAGGTCGCCTGGAACAGGGGCAGAATAGACAGCATAAACGGTATTTTGGGCGTGCGCGCGTACGTCGGAGCGGAAAAACCGACCAACGGAGAGTTCATCGCGCTCGTCGCCGACAAAATGCTGCTTGAAAAAGCGTAAAAATATAAAAAGAATTTAAAAATCTCCGAAAAAACAGTTTACAAATTCACGCAAGGTATATATAATATATGCAAAATCACGGCACAAGGCTTGTAATTAAGCAAAACCCGGTTTTAACGCTTGCTCGCGTAATACCGTGGGCGTGCCGATAAACGCGGAGTAGCGGGAGAGTTTTTTCGATAACGCTAAATACTAAAAGCGTTTAGCGTTCACAAACCGCGCGTGCGTCGATTAAACTGATTATATATGATATAAATGGAGATAAACTTATGCCGGGAGATTGGATAAAGTGCCCCAGATGCGAACTTAACTACATCAGACGGGGAGAGGAATACTGCGACGTTTGCAAGGCGGAACTTAAAAAGGGTCCGCAACTCGTTTTCGCCGTGGACGAAGACGAGGACGATACGCCCGAGATTTGCCCCCACTGCGGACAAAACTACTTAAAACCGGGCGAAACGATGTGCGAGTCGTGCGCTAAAAAATTCGCCGAAGAGGTCGAGCCGGACGTAGACGTTTCCGAGGACGACGAGTCCTGGAAAGAGTATATGGACGAAGAGGAGCCCGAGGAGGAAGAGGACAGCGAAGAAATGCTTTCGCTCTCTAAACTCGCCGAGGAAGAGGGCGACGAATTGTTCGACGACGAAGAAGAGGAAGAAGAATACGAATCCGAAGAAGCCGAACCCGACGACTTTGAAATTCCCGAAATCGACGAATCCGACTTTGAAGAGGATGACGAGGACGAAGAAGAGGAAGACGACGAGGACGAGGACGACGAAGAAAACGACTAAACCGCGTATAAAACGCGCGGCGTAAGGGCATAACCTTTTTATGATAAAAAGCACGTTGTCTCTTACGAACGTTAAAACCGTCATAGAACGCTTACGCGGCAGGGCGGTAAAGGTTACCGTCGAACTCGGCAGAAACAAGCGCGAAAGTTTCGCGGGGGTTCTTACCGGCGTGTATCCCGCGCTGTTTACCGTAAGCCCCGCCGACAAAGAATACAGGGGTAAAACATCGTATTCTTATTCGGAATATATGTGCGGCAAAGTAAAAGTTTGCCCGAAAGATTCATGCTGAGTTTAAGCGAAAGCGAATTATAAAAAAATAAAGCCGCGAAAATAACGCGGCTTTAATCATATTTTCGTCGCGCGGTTTGTATAATGTAGTGTAATACGTCAGTCAAGGAGATTTATATGCCGTTTTCACCTTTATACAGCAAAATCATCGCAAACGATAAAAAACAATACTACGTTCAGACCGTTAAAACCGAAGCAAAAACGGATATAAATTCCGAGGAAATCAAAAAAATAATAAACGTGTCCGCGTTTTCGACCGTTACCAAGGTTGAAACTTCCGGAAAAGAAATACGTACGGAGGGCAAGGTAACTTATTATATATGTTACGAGGCGGACGGCGGCGGAGTAAAAAAGAAAGAAATAGGTCAGGACTTTACCGGCACGATAACCGCGGCGGAGGACGTGCGCCGCGCCTACGTTAAAAGCCGCGTGGTTAAAACCGAACCGGACGCAAGCGGAATAAAACTTTCCGTTTCGGCTACGATAGAACTCGTTGCCGAGGTCAGAACGGGAATTTTCGCAAACGCACTAACCGGCGGCGACAATCTCGTTTTGGACGTTAAAGATTACTCGATTACCCGCGGCTACGGCGTTAAAAAAACCGTATATCCCGTTGAAGAGGAGTTTGAAAGAGATTACGCCGTAGAAGAGGTGCTTTTTCATCGTGCGGACCCCGTCGTAACGGCGGTTCAATGCGGCGTTGGAACGATTATCGTTGACGGAGAAGTAAAAATATCCGCCGTCGTGTTGCGGTCGGGCGAAAAAAGCGATATAATAAAAGACGTGGAAAACGTTGCTTACCGCGCGGAGATTGAGTGCGACGAGGCAATGCCGTCTATGTCCGCCACAGCCAAGGCGGAACTTAAATCGTTTAAGACGGATATTTCCGTAGACCCAGAAAGCGGTAAAAGCAGGGTAGTCGCAAGCGCGATTATTCAACTCGAGGGCGAAGCGTTTTCTACCGAAACGGTTTCGCTCGCGGCGGACGCTTTTTCGACGGAGGACGTAACCGAAGAAGAAAAAGACGAACTCTGTTTTAACGAGGACTGCGATATAAGAACGGGCTATGCCGAAGCGGTTTTGACAATTCCCGCGGAAGGCATCGACGACGGTCTTACGCTTAAGGCGATAGGCGGCGAGCGTGCGGAAATAGTTACGAGCGATTATGCGGACGGTAAACTTTCGGTAAGCGGCGCGGTAACTTTTACGGGTTACTATACGGGCGAAGAAGGCAAGATTTTTACGCGTAAATGCGAAACGCCTTTCGATTGTTCGTTTGAGTGTGCGCTGCCGGACGGTGCGGAGCGGGAAATTTTTGCGGAGTGCGGCGTTAAAGAAATCGTTTCCGCCGATACCGTTAAAGCGGAATTCTGCTTTACGATATATCCCTCCGTATGCAAAAAATTACGTTACGTAAAAGGCATAACGGCAGTTTCCGCCAAAAAGCGCAGAGATAAAGCAATAAGCGTTTATATTTCGGAGGAAAACGAAACGCTTTGGTCGCTTTGCAAACGCCTTAATATGTCGCCGGAGCAAGTCGTCGCAACTAATAAAGATTTGCAATTTCCGCTCACAGGGAAAGAAAGGATAGTAATTTACAGACAAAAATAAACGGCAACAGTGCTTACGAAAGAAGGAACTTTACTTGAATAAGATAAAAATAACCGCAAACGCAAAAGTGAATTTCACGCTCGATATTACGGGCGGAAAAAACGGGTATCACGAAATAGAATCTCTCGTGGCGTCGGTCGATTTGTCCGACGCCGTTACCCTTTTTAAAAGAAACGACGGACTTATTACCGTAAAAATGAAGGGCTTAGGTCGTAATATTCCCGAAAAAAGCAATAACGCGCTTATTGCGGGCGAACTTTTCGTTAAAACCTTCGGCACGCTCGGCGCGGATATTGTTATCGATAAAAGCATTCCTCTCGGCGGCGGGCTCGGCGGCTCTTCGGCAGACGCGGTCGCCGTGCTTAAAGGGCTTGCCGCGTTGTACGGTATATCCGCCGACTTAATGCCGCTTGCAAACAAACTCGGCAGCGATACGGCGTATATGTTAAACGGCGGCTTTGCCGTTATTTCGGGGCGAGGCGAAAAAATAACACCCCTCTCGGTAAACGCTAAATTTTATTTGCTTATACTCTCCGCAAGCGAACAAATACTTGCCAAAAGCGCGTACGGAGAATACGACAAGCAAGGTCTTTTATACGAAAAAACCACTAAACCCGCCGTTACATATCTTACGAACGGCGAAAACGATAAATTTTTAAACTGTCTCGGCAATCATCTTACCGGCGCGGCAAAATGGCTTTTACCCGAAACGGGCGAAAACTTAAAAACGCTGTTAAAGTTTTCCGCGGCTAATATGACGGGTAGCGGTTCCGCGGTATACGCGGCGTTTGTCTGTCGCCGCGAGCGGGATAAAGCATACCGTAAACTCAAAAAAACTTTTGCCGGTAAACTATTAAAAGCCGAAACGATTTAAACATAATTAACTACAAATATAAACGTCAAAAACGCGGGAGAATTGTTCCGCGTTTTTTCATTTTAAAATTAAAGTATAAAAATTAAGTTATCGGTCAATAAATTACGCATAGGTTCACGGGAGGACTTAAAAATGAAAAAGACTTGCATAACTTTTTTGCTATTAACCATAATATTGCTGTCGGGCGCGGGCATTATAGCGTTCGGCGGGGCAAACGTGCCGCATACCGAATATTTGAGAATACATATCCGCGCGGACTCCAACAACGAGTGCGACCAACGGGTAAAGTATCTCGTTAAAGATGCGGTTGTCGGATATTTAACCCCGATTATCGCAGAGATAAAAACCAAAGAACAAGCCGAAATCGCGCTTACCGATAACCTTGCCGCAATCGAAAAGGTTGCGGACGGCGTGTTAAACGCAAACGGGTTCGACTATACTGCAAAGGCTAAACTTAAAAACGAAGAGTTTCCGACCAGGGTGTACGAGGACTTAACGCTTGAAAAGGGTTTTTACGACAGCCTGATAATAGAACTCGGTTCGGGTAAAGGCGATAACTGGTGGTGCGTGGTATATCCGCCGCTTTGTTTTACGGGCGGCGGCGCGGGATATATATACAAAAGTAAAATTATAGAAATAATAAACGATTTTAAAAAACGTATATAAGGAGGAAAAATGAAAAAGTTTATTTTGGCGCTGGCGCTCGTTCTGACGTTTACGGGCGTAGGCGCGGGAGTAAAGCTTGCGGCGTCTTTCGGGGGAGAACAAACCGTTTACGCCGCGACTTTAAAGCAGGGCAGTAAGGGTACGCAGGTAAAAACCATGCAGACCAAACTGAAAAACTGGGGCTACTACGCCGGCGCGGTAGACGGCGTATACGGCGCGCAGACCAAACAGGCGGTTATAAAGTTCCAAAAGAAAAACGGGCTTACCGCCGACGGTATCGCGGGGGCAAAAACGCTTGCCGCGCTCGGTATGAGTTCGACTTCGTCCGGCGGCACGACTTCGCAATACAACAGTTCGGACGTAGAACTTTTGGCTAAACTCATTTACGGCGAAGCGCGCGGCGAAAGTTACGTAGGACAGGTTGCCGTGGGCGCGGTCGTTATGAACAGAATAAAGAGCGCGTCTTTTCCGAACACCATGTCCGGCGTGATTTATCAAAGGTACGCTTTTACGGCGGTATCGGACGGGCAGATTAACTTAACGCCTAACGCTACGGCGCGTAAAGCGGCAAAGGACGCGATGAACGGCTGGGATCCGACTTACGGCGCGATTTACTACTATAACCCGGCAATCGCCACGAGCGCTTGGATTTTTTCAAGGCAAACCACCATTACGATAGGCAACCACGTGTTTGCTAAATAAGGAGAAAATTATGGAAGAAAAGAAAAACAACGCGGTTGAAAAGGTCAACCAAACCGTAAAAAACGCGGAGAAAAAAGAAAAAACTTCTACTCCCGCCAAAAAGGAAAACTCTTCTGCGAAAAAACGCACGGTAACGGCAAAAGTCAAAGCCGCAAAAAAGGCTGAAAGAGAGAGAATAAGAGCCGAGAAAAAAGCCGAGCGCGAAAAGAAAAGACAGGCAAAAAAGGTCGCAATGGAACAGGCGAAAGTTCAAAAAGAACGTATTCGTGCGGAAAAACGCATAGAACTCGCTCGTATAAAGGCTCATAAAAAAGCGGAAAAAGATAAGGCGAAAGCCGCCGCCGCAAGAGCGAAAGCGGCAAAAAAAGCCCGAATCGCCGAGAAAAAAGCCGAACTTAAAGCTGAAAAGGCGGCGAGAAGAGAAACTTTAAAACACGAAACTAAAAAACAGCGCGCCGCGCGTATAGCGAAAGAAAAACAGGAAAGAGCGGAACTTAAAAAGCAAAAGTTCCTCGCTAAAAAAAGAGAAAAGGAATTAAGACGGCAGGAAAGAGCCAAACGCGCCGAAAGAAACAAAGGCTTCGGCGGGTGGCTGGCGGCGGTTATCTCGCTCGGCGTGGCAACCCTTATACTCGCCTCCGTGTTGACGTTTACTCTGATAATGCCTACCGCGGAAAGCAGAATGCTTGAATCGACTTACTCGAAATCTTTTTACGACGTAAAAGACCAGGTAAACAATATGGACGTAAACCTTTCCAAAGTGCTTGCGAGTAAAGACGGCGGTGCGATAAGCGGATATTTGACCGACATTGCGGTTGAAAGCGAGGTTGCGGAGAGTAACGTTCAGCAACTTCCGCTCGAAGACGAAAACAAATTTTATACCACTAAACTTATAAACCAGATAGGCGATTTTGCGAAATATCTCAACAAAAAGATAGTCGCAGGCGAACCGCTTACCGACGACGATTATAAAACGCTCGTTCATCTTTACACTGCAAACGCGACGCTTAAAAACTCGCTTGCGGAAATTGCCGACAGAACCAACGGAGAATTCAACTTTTCCGCTATGGCAAACGGCAACAAAAGCGGCATTATAACCGACAAACTTACGGAACTCGAAAATCTTTCGGTCGAATACCCCGAACTTATTTACGACGGACCTTTCTCCGACGGCAGGGACGACCGCGAAGCTAAAGGAATAACGGGCACGGAAATTACTCCGGCGGAAGCAAAAACCGTGTTTGAAAAGGCTTTCGCTAAAATGGGTATCGCAAACGTGGAGAACGACGGCGAAGCGAACGGTATTATACCTTGCTACAACGTTAAAGCCGAAGTCGAAGGAGATATATTGTATGCCCAGATAAGCAAAACGGGCGGTAAAATAGTAATGTTCGACTATTCCGGCAGTTGTAACGACGTTAAATACGGCAAAGAGTACGCAATAGCCGCGGGTGAAGAGTTTATGCGTTCGGTCGGTATAGACGATATGACCGCGGTATGGGTAAACCTTTCCGGTAACGTTTATACGATAAACTTCGCTTACGAAACGAACAAAATCCCCGTGTACTCCGACCTTGTTAAAGTAAGGGTATGCGCCGAAACGAATAAGGTTATCGGTATGGAAGCGTTAAGCTATTATACCAACCACACCGACAGGGTTATCGCAAAAGCGACTTTGACGGAAAAAGAAGCGAGAGAAAAAGTTTCGGTCAATATAGAAATCGAAACGGCCCGCCTTGCGGTGGTACCCGTCGGCGAAACGAGCGAAAAACTTTGCTACGAATTTACCGGCACTTACGACGACAGCACGTTCTACGTGTATATAGACGCCCTTTCCGGCAAACAGGTACAAATGTTTAAGGTGGTAGAATCCACCGAAGGCACGCTGCTCGTATAACCCGGTAGCGTAAAAAACAAAGGCATAAGCGGCGGCGCGGAATTATTCCGCGCCGCTTTCGGTACAAAAAAATCGGGCAATATTTCCGCCTGTAACGGGTAAAATGCCTGCAAAACGTTTCGGCGTAAGTAAGAACACCCGATATACTTGGGGAAATAATAAATACATAAATTTCGGGTGTTTAACGCGCCCTTTTTTATGTTAATTATGTGGTAAGTCGCAGATGACGCTAAAAGCGTCGCAGAGAAAGAGAGGGTTTTTTCGGTATTCGCTTGACTTGTTAAGGTTGCGTTAGTAGAATTATGCCGAGGGTAAAAATGGAATTTTGCGAAAAAATACAAACTTTAAGAAAAAACAAAAATTTAACGCAAGAGCAACTTGCCGCCGCGCTTTACGTGTCGCGCACGGCGGTGAGTAAATGGGAACAGGGTAAAGGCTACCCCGGCATAGATTCGCTAAAAAACCTTGCCGATTTTTTTGACGTTACGGTAGACGTGTTGCTGTCGTCGGAACAGGTCGTTTTAATCGCAAAGCGTAATGATGAAGAAAAAGCCGAAAAAGCAAAAACCTCGGTATTTGCCGCGGCGGACGTTTTAACCGCGCTTATGTTTTTTTTGCCCGTGTTCGGCTTTTCCGCCGGCGTAGAAGTTAAGGCGGTTTCGATTATAAATCTGCTTTTTATCTTAAAGCAAACTAAATTATTGTATTATGCGTTTTTTGCGCTTGTTTCCGCTACGACGATTTACGGCATAATCGAATTTTGTTTTATTAAAGAGCAAAATCAAACCGCGTTTAAGACCATGAGAATAACGTCTTTGGGAATAACCGTCGCGACCTTGTTACTATTTATGCTTTCCCGCCAGCCGTACGCAAGCGTTTTCATTTTTTGCGCGTTAATATGTAAGGCGATAACCGTGTTGAAAATGCAAAAGACGCGTTAAGCGTCGGCATGACGCCGAAAGCGTCGCGAATACGTTTGGTTTTTTTCTTTCTTCCGCGTTATTATGGGCGCGTTACGAAAAAGGAGAAAAAGTATGAAGAAAGTCAAAATTCAATTAATGCTCGGCATAGCGTTTACAGCGTTGTTCTGCGTTTTTACAGCGACTGTAAAAACGGTAGACGTAAAAGCCATAGGACCTGCGGGCACCGCCGTCGGATTTGCGAGACTAAACGAATTTGCGTTTGACCTTTTCGGCGAAAACCTCGTTTTTTATTATATAACAGACTGGCTCGGAGTGGCGGCGGTGGCGATTGCTTTCGGGTTTGCGGCGTTCGGGCTGTATCTTGCGATAAAGAAAAAAAGCGTTTTTAAGGCCGATAAAGATATGCTTTTGCTCGGCGCGTATTACGTCGTAATCGTCGCGGTATACGTTTTGTTTGAAAAGGCGGTTATAAACTATCGCCCCGTGCTTATAAACGGTTTCTTGGAAGCGTCTTACCCCTCTTCTCATACCATGATTACCGTTTGTATATGTTCTTCCGCGGTAATGCAGTTTAAGGCGCGTGTTAAGAACGAAAAGTTGAAATTTGCGGCGGTTTTTGCCGTAAGCATGCTTGCCGTTTTTACGGTTGCGGGCAGGCTCATTTCCGGCGTGCACTGGTTTACCGATATAGTGGGCGGGTTGTTTATTTCGACGGGACTAACCGCGCTTTACGGCGCCGGAGCGGGGTATATAAATTTACGAAAAACCGCCGATAGCAAAAGCGACGGGGAAAACTGATTTAAAAAATAAAAAGCACGGGCGCGAGAGTTTTCTCGCGCCCGTAAAACGTAATTACAGGTTATTTTATTTTTATTTCCGCAAGGTCGTACCAAACGCCGTCGTTTACGGCGTTCATGGCAAACTTGATAAGCGGGTATCCGTCAAACCCGCCGAGCGAAACGGACAGGGTGTAATCGCCTGCGGAAAGACCCTTTGTGTTTAACTCGAAGTTTTCAAAACTGTCGCCGGGTTGCCATTTTCTCGCGTCGGTTTTTACGTTGTAAACTTTTTCGTCTTTGTCGTTTTTAAGCCTTAAACGTAAGGGCACGTAGTCGTATAGCGGAGCGACGCCCGCGTTTTCGACAAGAGTTCTTATAACCGCCGTATCGCCCGAAACGACCTCTTCAGGGTAACGTACGTTGCGTACCGCAAAGCGATAACCCATTTTAACGAGCCATTCGTTTATATACTCTTTCCATTCGAGCGGAACGGAAGAAGATTTGCCGTTAAACGTGCTTACGTGCCATTTAAGCGACTGCCTTATAATTTCTTTAACGTCCCAGCCCTGATTTTTCCATTCGCTTAAATACCAGAACGCCTCGAAAGATACGGGCTGTTTTTTCCACAGTTTGTCGTACGCTTTAAACTTCGGCGGAAAACCGTCGTACATATGCCACGGGTTGCCGAGTCCGTCCGCGCGCACGCCTACGGGGCGCGTTTTGCATGCGTATTTAACGAGTTTTTCGTCTAAAAACTGCATTAAAAGGTTAGTCTTTTTAAACCCGTGCGTGTACGCGTCGACGATTAAAGCAAGGTTTTCAAACGGAACGTTTTCGATTCCGTCGCCCTCGCCCCACGCGCCGCAAAGCGAAATATCCACAGCGTAAATACGGCGGTCGCCGTCGTATTTTTTCGCAAAAGCGGTTATCGCCGTCGCGAATTTCTCGTAAAACAGCCTGCTTTCCGGCGAACCCTTTACTCTTTTATCTTCGGGTCTGAACGGACAGTCGATTTTAGCCAAAAGCCAGTCCGGTACGTTTTCGTCATCACGCGTGGTGTGCGGCATAATGCGCAGCATTGCGGTTTTACCGTTTAAGCGGCATTTCTCTAAAATCTCTTCTATAAAGCCGTAATCGTATTCGCCCTCTTTCGGTTCGAACTTTTTCCATAAAAACCGAAAGTAAGAGGTAGACCCCTCGGGATAATAAAGTCCTTCCGCGGCAAGCGCGTTTTTATCCGCGTATCTGTCGGAAGAAATAGGATAGCACTCCTTTATCCATCCGCTTTTGTTGGACGTTTCGATAAATATCTCGTTTTCGCCCGCTCCGTTAAACTCCAAAAATCCCATATACGGGTTGTTAAGCACTTCGTCTGTAAACGAAAATCTGTTTACCGCGGCATAAGGATAAACTTTCATATAATCTCCTTTTTAATCAGCTGCAACCATTGTAGCACAAGGCGGGGTTGTCTGTCCTTAAATTTCGTTTATAAAATCAGTCGTGCATACGGAAATCTAAAGAGTAGGGGAGCGGATATTTCTTTTCGTAAAGTTCTTCCGCCGCCTTTCCCGTTAAGCCGTCGTTTTTCTCGATTATTTTAAGGTAAATGCCTTTCCACAGCGCGGAAAGCGCGAGTTCGCCCTCCTTAACGTCGCTTAAAATAAAGTCGGGCGTTAAAATTTTTGCGGCGGCTTCGGGATCACCCGATGCAAGCAGATCCTTCGCGAGGTATACTTTAAGTCTGCCCGTATTTTTAAGTTCTTCGTTAAGCGAATAATAAATTTTCGTCCATTTGCCCGTTACGTTAAAATCGGTAAGGGCTTTCGCATATTCTTTTAAGAAGGAAAAATCGGTTTTGGCGGCTTCCGTTTCAAAAGCGTCGTCCAAAAGTTTTAAGCCGGTTTTTTCGTCTTTTAACGCGTTTAAGTATATCATGGCAAGGTTACGCGTGTTCCAAAGCGTTTTTTTCATTTCTACCGACTTGGTAAACGCATCTTTCGCGCGGGCAATATCTCCCTCGGCGTATTTTGACACGCCGAGCATGTTATACGCATACCAGTGGTTGCCCTCGGGTAGAGAAAGAGATTTTTCTATAAGCGCGGACCACTCTTTACCCACGGCGTAAGAAAGAGGTTTTTCGTTTTCGTCAGGGCAGGGCAAGTAACCTTTTTCGAGCAAGGTTTTCCATTGCGCGGTTTTTTCGTCTTGCGGTACCGTAAAATCAAGCGTTTCGCTAATCGGTTTTTTGCCGAAAGTTTTGCGAAGTTCGTTTTCGAGCGAGCCGAAGCCGCTGCCGTACGATACTACTTTTTCGTCGCCGCAAACTTTAAGCGCGGTAAGTTCGTCAAAGTCCGTTGCCGCTTTTCTCGCGACTTTATCGTCGAATATTTCTTCAACGCGTTTAATCGCCGCGTCGTAATCTCCGTAAAATTTATCGTCCGCGCCGCAAATAGGCGTGTAGCCTTCCGTCCACGTCCATACCTCGCCCGCGGGCATGGGTAAATGCTCTAACTGCGTAGTTGCAAGCCCCGCCTGAATTTCTATATACGCCTGACCTTTTTCGGACAAAAATTCGTTCCAGTGTCTGCCGCCCGTTTTGTGTCCCCAAAGGAATAACTTTCTCGCGCGGAGTTTTTTATCGGAATAATGGAATAACCCGTCGCCGTTTTTATCGACCGCCGCTATCCATTTGTTTTCGTCCTTGGGTATCTGATAGAAATAATCGGACGAAGCCGCAAGATTCATCGAATACGTCGCATCTACGCCGTTGTCGAAAGGTATTTGCGCTTTGTCTACGAGGTAATGGTTTTCGCTGTACAGACAGTGTACCGCCTGTTTTGCGGGTACTATAACGCGCGTGTTCTCCGTTTCGGGGAAAGCGATGTTGGACCACCAGTACATATATACTTCGTGATCGTTGGCGTTTTCGATGCGCGGGCGCACGTAAAGCGTTTCGGACCCCTTGGGTAAAAAGGCGGTTATCGAGTACGCCACGCCTCTTATTCTTTCGTATTCGTAAAACCTTAAACCGTCCTCGCCGATAAGTTCGCAAAACATAGGCGAGCAGGTAAGGGGAGTATGCCCTTTTATGCCGATGTTGAATTCCACCCCGCCCGAAAACCAGGCGTTGAGAATGGCAAAGTTGCAGGGTTGCAACACGGAGTTCGTGTAAAGAGCGTTTTTGCCCGTGCGCTTGTCGTATAAAGCCCAAAGCCTTCCGCCGTAATCGGGCAAAAATTCCGCGCGTAAAAATTCGTTTTCGAGTACCGCTATTTTTACGGGGCGGGGTTTTTTGTTTCTGTCGTAGCCGTCCTCTATCATGTACGGTAAAACCGTGTTTATCATTCCTTTGCCGAGGTAACGCTTTTCTTCTTCATTGAGTTTAGGGCTTACTTCAAAGCCTGCGTGTATGTAACTTACGTTGCCTATGTCGGGCATGGGGTTGGGCGCACCGAAGTCCGCCACGGGCATTGTTTTGAATTCGATTCCGTTCATTAGTCGTATCACCTTATATAAAATATATTTTTGAGAAATTCTCTCAAGTCTTCTACTCTGTTAAATCCGAGTTTCTTTTTTATCGCGTCGATTCGGTAACTTACCGCCCTTTCGGTTAAAGAAACTTTTTCCGCAATCGCGGCGTAAGTATTCACCCCCGCGAGCATAAGCATAATCATTCTGTCCGTTTCGTCCGAGGTCTGCATTATCGTTTCGGTCGAAAGAATTTCGGTCGTCGCCTTGCCGCCGAAATAATCTTCTATCGGGGTAAATTCCTTTATTTCGTTTTTAGCGTTAAAGTCCGCGTTCGCGGTAGAATCCCTTACGATTATCGGGCAGGGTAAAAGGGTTTTAACGCAGGTAAAGCCGTTTTCCCGCTTTATAAACGCACCCGTTTTAACGGCGTACTTTCCTAATAATTTATAATCGAAGTCCACCGTGGTAAGCGGAATCGAGCAGTGCTTGCCGATATAAGAGTTGCCCATGCCTATTAAAAACAAATCTTCGGGCACTTTTGCTTTTTCGGTTATGCCGGCGTATAAAAGACTTAAAGCCGCCGTGTCGTTTGCGCACAAAATCGCGTCGTATAAACCGCGCCCGAATTCGCCCGAAACAAAGTTTTTCGCTTCGGAATGAATCGTGCCGTTGCAAAAGCGTATCGAGCCGTTTACGCCCGTTTTGCGAGCGTTCTCGATAAACGCATCCTTTTTAAATTTGTCCGTCTCGGTGTTTTCGTTTAACCCGTAAAAAAGAATATTGCTTTTTCCGTTCTGTTTTAAGTAGTCAAGGCAACGCTTTACCGCGTCGTCTATATCGAACGCGACGGAAGCGGTAGACCCCGAGTTAAAGGCGCTGCCTTTAACGATTAACGGAATTCCGCCGAGCGATTCTATTTCGCGCGCGGCGCGGTCGCAAAAAACTTCGCTCGTGCCGACCACGTAAACCACGTCGTTTTTAACGCCGCCTTCCGTTTCACGCAAAAACTTAAACGATAAAGACCGCCTTGCCGCCTCTTCCGTCATACCTTTAATCGTGTTTTCTATCCAAAAGTTGTTTTCGTCGTGCCGCTCGATCACCGCTTTAAGAATTTTGCGCATCTTTTTCCTCTTAAATATTTTGCTATTAAATTATATATTTTATTATTAAAGTTGTAAATGAAAAATTTTCAGATTTTAACGGCTGTTTTTTTCATGTTAAAACGGTTTGAAAAGGACGGCTTGGCAAAATTTTCCATAAATATCGCAAAAAGTAACAAAAAGGTTGTTTTTCGTTGGTTTTTGTATTATAATGTTAGTTAAATTATTTTTACCCAAAGTTCGGAAGATGATTATGGATAGGAAGTTAGAGATACTTTTGGTTGAAGACGATGAAAGCGAATGCTCAAAATTTAAAAACCAAGTTGAACTCGAGTACGAAACGTTTACGCTTATCGGCGTAACCGACAATCAGAAAACCGCGTTTGACGTTATCAAAAACTCCATTCCCGACGTTGTCGTGTTAGACCTTGAACTTCATCAAGGCGGCGGTAACGGTTTATCCCTTTTGCAACAGATTCGGTCGGAAAATTTACCTTTTCCGCCGTATGTTTTAATTACCACCGCTAACGTAAGCGCATTGACTCACGAAACGGCTCGCGCACTCGGAGCGGACTTTATTATGACGAAGAACCAAACGGATTATTCTCCTAAAGCCGTTTTAGACTTTTTAAAAATCGTCAAACCCGCAATTATCAACAGAAGAAATTCCTCTTGCGAAGTATCTTCGGCTGTGCCCGAAGAAACCGAAAATACGCGTAAAAAACGTATTGAAAAGCAAATTACTATAGAACTTAACAATATAGACATTAAAACGGGCGTAAAGGGCTTTAAATATCTGACCAAAGCAATCGCGTATTATATAGACGGCTCTTGCGAACGCATAAACAGCCTTGTGGCGAAAGAATACGGCGTTACGCCGCCGTCCGTAGACCGCGCTATGCAAAACGCGATAGATTACGCTTGGTCTCATACGGACGTTGAAACGCTTTATAAAAACTATAAAGCACAGATAAGACAGGGTAAAGACGCGCCTACCTTAATGGAATTCATTTCTTATTACGCCATAAAAATTGAAGAAGAACTTTAAAAACAAAAACAAGCCCCTACCAAAGGCTTGTTTTTGCAATGCTGATTAAAGTTTTGGATTTTATGTACCGACTTAATATTTCCAGATGAAACCGGTCATGAATATCCACATTTTTTCCCAGAAAGACATATTTTTTCCTCCTCTTTTTTTTCTTCCATTTTAGAAAAAATCAAGAAGGAAACTGAATTTAATGTTATCTTATACTTTTCGTTACAAAACGTATGTTTTTGACGAATAAAAACTTAATATGACAGATATAGTTTTACCTCTTATAAAGTACTTTACAATCTTCATTGACGCAGCTATTATTTTCAACAGTATAAGTCGAAAAAGAATAAACGGCAAAATCGCCGTTATCGATGTGTCGTTTGCTTTTTTGGCGGGTGCGCTTTCAGTATTTTTGGTAAAAAGACTGAAAGTCGCTATACCGGTTGAAATCTTAATAGTTTTACTCGTAAACTCGTTAATCAAAGTAAAATTTGCACCGATAAACCTGTTTTCATTTTGTTGCATCGCTTTATCGGGCAGTCTTGTTTTGGTGTTAGTTTCCCTAATTTTATTGTATTTACCAGTTTGTTTAATTGCGCTTTTTGTAAAAAACGACAGCGTGCTTTTGATTGTGCAAAATATTTTAGTTTGTTCATCTCAACTGGCAATAACGATGGTAATAGTAAAAATATCTAAATTTAAAAAGTGGTTTTACAGCAAGAATCCGACCGATTTAGATACGCTTTTGGTATTTTCGATAATAGGCATAATAATAGCTTCGTTATGGAATATGAAAAACGATTACTCCTCAACGCTGAATATTTTAATAGTTCTTGCGTTAGCGGTCGGGTTGTTGCTCGTGTTCGGCATTAAAAAGCATATTTCTTACGTATACGCGAAAAGAGTTAATATGCGTAACGAAGAAATTTTGCAAGCCACCGTTAAAAAGTTAGAGCAGGATATTTATTACCTTAAAAAAGACAACGAAAAAATGTCCGCGGTTATTCATCGGGACAACAAAATTTTGCCTACTATGCAAAACGCCGTAAAAAAGGTCGTAGAAAAGCATGCGGACGATAATCAAAAAGAACTTCTCGCTACGCTTAAAAAATTATATGCGGAACGCACCGCGTTGCTTGACGACGGCACGGATAAAGATTTTCCGTCTACGGGTGATTTGCAGGTAGACTCGGCTGTGGCTTATTTATCGCAAAAGGCGCAAAGCGTGGGCGTAGATTTCTTCTTTTTCTTTACGGGCGACCCGATAGTTTATCCCGACGGGCGCGGAGTAGAGGACGACTTTTTAACGCTTCTTCTCGACCTTGGCGAAAACGCGATTATATCCGCAAAGAACGCGGATATGAAACTGGTTAAAATGGGAATATGTTTCAGGCACGGCGACTTGTCGCTTAACGTGTACGACAGCGGTAACAAGTTTGACGAGCGCGTTAAGCGGTCGATAGGCAAACGCCGCTTCACCACCCATAAGACGGATGGCGGAAGCGGCATCGGCTTAATGACTGCATACGAACTTTTGCGCAAGTACTCGGCAAGTTTCGTCGTCAACGAAAACATTGTTTCGGACGAATTTCAAAAATGCGTGTCGGTTGTGTTTAACGACACTTTTGCGGTACGCTTTGAATAAACCTTAAATATAACAATAGCGCGTCCTTGCGGAAAAAAGAGTTTTCCCGTGGGGGCGCGCTATTGCTGACAGGTATTGTTTGTAAGAGGGTATCGTTCTTCTATTTCGTACGATAATAAGTCGTCTTTACCGTAACCTATATATCGTATGTATTCGAGCAACACTACAAGACCGTGTTTAACGCCGTCCGAAAATTCGTCGTTACAGTCCTCCTCGTATAACTCGTCTAAATCTCGCGTTATCAGTTGTATAATGCAATTTAAAATTTTTTCGGCGGAAACCGATTGTTTTATTTCTTTATGCATTTCGTAAAACCTCCCTATGCATATTTACATGTGATTATACACCCCCTTTCGCTAAAAAGCCGTATGTTTTAGTCGTTGGTTTTTGTTGAAAATCGTTACTTTTTGTCGAAATTTGCCGTTTTAGCGATAATTAAAAATGCTCCCGCCCTTTTTTCTTGACAGGGATAACCTTTAATCGTATAATAGTTCTAAAAAGAACTATTTTGGGGCGATAAAAGTGAATTTTTTTGAAAATCAAAAGACTTTTTCGGCATTATACGCCGCGCTTACCGAAGGCGTACGTAAAAAGTATGTGTTGACGCGGGCGGACTTTGACGTTTTAATGTTCTTGTACAATAATCCGCAATACGATACTGCGGCGCAGGTGGTAAAGTACAGAAGGCTTGTTAAATCGCAGGTTTCCGTTTCGGTTGCGGAGTTGACTCAACGCGGGTTTTTAACGGCGGCGTATTCGGGCGGCAATAAAAAAACCGTTTTTTTAACGCTTACCCAAAGCGGAAAAGTCGTTGCGGAGGAGGGGCGCAGTGCGCAAAGGACTTTTGCAGAAACGTTGTTCGGCGGGTTTGGTGAAGAGGAAATACAAAACGTGAAAAGTTACCTTGCGCGGGCGCTCGATAATGCGGAAAGGTTTTTCGGGGAGAAGTAATGTCTGCGGGAATAAAGATTTTAGTTTGTTTTTTGGCGGGGCTCGGCGCGGGCGTCGGTACGGGCTTTGCGGGGATGAGCGCGGCGGCGGTTATCGGACCTATGCTGATTACTTTTTTGGGTGTGCCTGCATATCAAGCCGTCGGCATAGGGCTTGCAAGCGACGTTCTCGCCAGCGCGGCGAGCGCGTGGACCTATAAAAAAAGCGGAAATTTAGACGTTAAAAACAGCATCGCTTTGCTTTTAAGCGTTTTATGCGCCACCGTGGCCGGAAGTTTAATCGCAAAACAGGTTCCGGAACAGGCAATGAGCAATACTATGCAGATAGCGATGATTATAATCGGGTTAAAGTTTATAATCAAACCGGTCGCCACGACTAAAGAGCAAATGCTCGAACAAAGCAAAAAAACGCGTATAATAAAATCTATCGTCGGCGGTGCGGCGATAGGCTTTATATGCGGTTTTGTAGGGGCAGGCGGCGGAATGATGATGCTTTTCGTTTTAACTACGTTTTTAGGTTACGAAATGCACGTTGCCGTCGGCACGAGCGTGTTTATAATGTCTTTTACCGCGCTTACGGGCGGGGTCAGCCACTTTATAATCGGCGGTATGCCCGACGTTTTGTGTTTAATCGCGTGCGTTGTTTTTACCCTTGTGTGGTCGCTTATCGCCGCAAAAATAGCAAACAAAGTCAGCGCGGTTATTTTAAACAGGGTTGTCGGCGCGGTTCTCATCGCGACAAGCCTCGTTATGCTCGCCGTTAACTATTTGTTTTAGTTTGCACGGAGTATAACCGAAAAACGTTAAAACGCCCGCGCCCGTGGGGCGAATATTAGTCGGTTGACAAAACGGCGGTCTATAATCTCTTATAGACCGCCGTTTATGGTGCGTCCGGCGAGACTCGAACTCGCAACAACGCCGTCGGAGGGCGTCGTTTTATCCAATTAGACTACGGGCGCGTTTCGCCGCGATAGAACGCGGCGAACGTATAGCGTTAATATTCTTCTTTTTCTTCCTCGTCGGTTGCGGGGGTAACGGTTACTTTAACCGATAAAACGCGTTTTACGGTCGACTTGAGAACCTCTATTTTAAGCGTTTTGAATTCGAGCGTTGCGCCCGCTCTCGGTATTTCACCGAGTTCTTCTATAACCCAGCCGCTGACGGTGTTTGCGTCAAAGTTGTCTTCTTCGCCGTCGAGCCCGAAATATTCAAACATATCCGCAACGGGCGCGTTGCCGTCTACGGTGTAAACGTTTTCTTCTACTTGTTTAAAGTAGTTTATTTCTTCGTCGTGTTCGTCCCAAATTTCTCCGACAAGTTCTTCTAAAATATCTTCGAGCGTAACTATGCCGAGCGTGCCGCCGTATTCGTCGAGAACGACCGCGATATGCACTTTCTTTTTCTGTATCTGTTTCAGCAGTCCGGAAATTTTAACGTGCTCCGTGGTATACAGGGCGTTTTGCATTATTCCGTCAATGCCTTTTTTGCCCGCAAGGTACGCGTTAAAAAAGTCCTTCTCGTGTATCGTCCCGATAATGGTGTCTATACCGCCTTTATACACGGGCAGGCGGGAGTAGCCTTCTTTCTCGAAAACCTTTCTTATTTCTTCCATAGAGGACTCAACGTCCACCGCGACGATGTTTACGCGCGGCACGAGTATATCGCCAACTTCGAGGTCGTCGAATTCTATTACCTGGCGAATAAGTTTTGTTTCGTCCCCGCGAAGGGTGCCGTCTTCTTCGGCTTCTTCTACGACGGACATAATTTCGTCCTCGGTAACCTTGTCTTCGTTTTTAAGCCTGAAGATTTTAGCGATAAGCCATTTCCACCCGCCGAATAAAAAGTTAAACGGGTAAAGCAGGTAATAAAAAAACTTTACAAAAGGGTAAAACGTAAACGCGAATTTTTCGGGATAGGTTTTTGCGATAAATTTAGGAGTTATTTCGCCGAAAATAAGTACCGCAACCGTGATGACGAGAGTAGAAATGACCGAAGAATCTAATTCCGTACCGACGAGCACCTGCGTAAAAAACAGGGTAGATATCGTCGCCGCCGTAAGGTTTACGATATTGTTGCCTACAAGCACGGTGCTTAAAAAGCGATCGTAATTCTCTTCCGCAAGAAAGAGTATTTTTTTTGCGCGCTTGTTGCCGTTACTTGCCATCGAACGAAGTTTTATTCTGCTCGCGCAAGAGTAAGCCGTTTCCGTCGCGGAAAAGAACCCCGACATTAAAACGAGTACGATAAGAGTGATAAGTAATCCGATAGGAAAAGTTGCGCCCGGTAAAGGGTCGGCGCCGTCGCCCATAATAAAAGACCTCCTGTATGCCGCGCTTTTTGCGGCATAGTATTATATATATTACAGCAAAACCCGAAAATAATCAAGCATTTTAAGTAATTGCGTGTTTTTATTGAATTTTTTGCGATAAAGTGGTATTATATCGTAAACAGGAGTCAGTTATGTCAAAAACGGTAGTCGTCGGCATGAGCGGCGGGGTGGATAGTTCCGTTGCCGCGCTTTTGCTTAAAGAACAGGGTTACAACGTTATAGGGCTATATATGAGCAACTGGGAAGAGACCGACGAGTGCGGGCATTGCACGGGCGAGGAGGATTTTGCCGACGTGCGCCGCGTGGCGAATAAAATCGGCGTGCCCTATTATACGGTTAATTTTGCAAAAGAGTATATGGACAGGGTGTTTAAATACTTTCTGGCGGAGTACAACGCCGGCAGAACGCCTAATCCCGACGTGCTTTGCAACCGCGAAATAAAGTTTAAAGATTTTAAAGAAGAGGCTAAAAAACTCGGCGCGGACTATATCGCGACGGGGCATTATTGCGACATTTTGCACGACGGAAACGTGCACTATCTGTTAAAGGCGAAAGACCAAAGCAAGGACCAGACTTATTTTTTAAACCAACTTTCTCAAAGCCAGTTAGACGGCGTTTTGTTCCCGCTCGGCAAACTCGATAAATCGGAGGTCCGCAAAATCGCCGAGGCAAACGGACTTGCCACCGCCGGGAAAAAGGATTCTACGGGTATATGCTTTATCGGGGAAAGAAATTTTCGCAACTTTTTGCAGAACTATATTCCCGCCAAAAAGGGCAAGATAATGACTATGGACGGCAAAGTCATAGGCGAGCACCTCGGGCTTATGTATTACACTATAGGTCAAAGGCGCGGACTTAACATCGGCGGGCAAAAAGGGGATGACGGAAGTCGTTGGTTTGTTATTGAAAAAGATTTGAAAAACAATATTCTTTACGTGGCTCACGGGTCGGAGGACAGGCTATACAGCCGCGGGCTTTATATGAAAGAATGTAATTTCATTCCGTTTCCGCCAAAAGAAAAAGAATTTAAATGCACCGGCAAGTTCAGGTACCGCCAGCCCGAGCAAGGGTGCGCGGTACGCATAACGGACGACGGAATTTACGTCGAGTTTGACGAAAAACAACGCGCCATAACCGAAGGACAGTTCGCGGTGTTCTATTCGGGCGATAAATGTATCGGCGGCGGCGTGATAGAAAAAGCGATTTTTTAGAACGCGCGAACTAAATCGATAAATTAACAAAGCGAGTGTAAACCGTTACGGTCTGCACTCGCTTTGTTCGCGCGCACGCGCGTGCGCGTATACACGCGTATACAATAATATAAAATAAATAAAAGTTTCGCTTGATTATAATCGTTAAGTCTCCGTTGATAACGATAAACCGAACATAATCATTTTCTGTTTTCGGCAAGATTATAGTCTATAAATTCGTGTCCGAGCGGTGAGGGGACGTCTTTCGTTTCGTTAAACTCGTACGTATCGGGGTTGACCCAAACGAAATTGAAAGGGTTTTTTACGAGCCAGTTGCCGACGGCGTCCGCGTCGCTCGTCTTAAAGTAGGGCGTGCTTTCGTAGCCGTTTCCGTGCGGGATTTTATATCCGAAATTGTATCTTTGCGACTGATATACCCGAAGTTGCGGTCCGCAGGTCGTAGCGGTGGTGAGCGACCAGTAATCCTGCCTTGCGAGTTCGACTCTTAATTTCACGGTGTTCTTTCCGTGAAGTTCGTCTTTGGTAAACGCGCCTATCGGTTTTTCTTCCGCAGGGGTCGTTCCGTAAAGCGTGCCGCATATTATTTCTACGTCTTTTCCTATTTTCGCCGTCGATAAATTCGTGCAATTGTTAAACGCTCTCAGTTCTATTCTCGTAACGCCGTCCGGAACGTTTACGCTCGTTAAAGAAACGCATTCTTCAAAAGACCCTTCCGAAATCGTCCTTAACGTATTTTTATCACAAAAATTTACGGCCGTAAGTTCGGCACAGTTTCTGAACGAGTTTACGCCGGTCTGCAAAAGACCGCTTCCGAAAGTTACGCTTTTAAGCGACGCGCACCATGAGAACGCTTCGGTTCCTATCGAAGTTACTTTGTCTTGTAGGTTTACGCTTTTTATTCCGGAGCCGTAAAACGCGCAATCACCTATTTTTTCGATAAGAGCGGAAAATTCCACGTCCTTTACACCCGTGCGTTTGTAAAACGCGAACTCGCCTATTTCGGTTGTTTGCGTCGGTACAACAAATTTTTCTGTTTTAATCGCGGGTACGGCAACGAGAACTTTTTCGTCGGCGGAAAACATCGCTCCGTCCTTAACCTTAAAGACGGCGTTGTTTTCGTCAACTTTTATTTCCGTAAGGTTTTTAGTATTCGCGAGCGCGCGTCCTGTAAATTCTCGCAGGTTTTTCCCTAACGAAATCGTTTTAAGGTTTTTACATCCGTCAAAAGCGTTTTCGCTCACAGACTCCACTCCGTCGGGGAGAATTATCGTTTCGAGAACCTCGCATCCTGCAAAAGCGTTTTTGCCTACGGTTTTAAGGGAAGAGGGCAAAGTAACTTTTTCAAGATTATAGCAAGTCGAAAAGGCGTATCCGCAAAGTTCTTCCGTGCCTTCGCTTACGATAAGCGTTTTAACTTTACCCGTGTTGCCTTTAAACAAATCCCTTTCTATCTTCTTAACGGGCTTGCCGTTATACACGGCGGGCGTAACGACCTCGCCGCTCTCCGGAACGTCGTATTCGACAAGAGTATAATAACTTTCGTCTTTAGAAAGTTCGCATCGTCCCGCTTCGTCGTTACTGCCGCAACCGGTAAGATACGCGGCAACGCAAACAAAAACAAGTATGGAAAGAAACAAAACAACCGATTTTTTCATGGCTTCTCCTTTAACATTATATATAATAACACAAATAAGTGCGCTTTGCAAGGGCAATGTTGCACATTGCACAAAAAGTCGAACTTTAAAATGTTTAAAAGAATTTTAAAATATCTTGTCAAATCGCTTGACTTGAAAACGGTTTTAATATATAATCTCAATTACCCTTTGAAAAAGGGCTGTGCCGATAAGTCAAATCGTTAGATAATATCAAACGATTTAAGGTTTCAGGCAAACAAAATATCGTATACCGCGTGAGTGCGTTACACAATATTTTGGGGTTTATAAAAAGTCTTAAAAAAATTAAAAAAACTTTGAAAAAACCTTGAAAAAACGCTTGACTTAAAAAATGGCTTATGGTATTATATGTAGGCTGTCGCAAGAGGACAGCGCAAGTCAACCGAAGTTGACTACTGTAGTTTAAAAATTGAATAGAAGGAAATAAGACGAAATAATAGTTATTTTGAAAGTTTCTGTCAAAATCTTTGAAGTATGAAATATGTACTTTAAAACAGTCATTATATGACACAATAAACGCTAAACAAGCGAAATTCGTTAGAGCAGTTGAGCAGTAATGCTCGGCTTTAAATCATTAAACTCAAGAGTTTGATTCTGGCTCAGGACGAACGCTGGCGGCAAGCTTAACACATGCAAGTCGAACGAGAGAGGAGAAGCTTGCTTTTCTGATCTAG
>DPGH01000014.1:105635-137578 GCA_003523255.1 Clostridiales bacterium | reverse complement strand
GTGGCAATCTCGCGGAAGCGATAGGGGTGTACTGGTTTATTGTGCGCCTCCGCGGGATTCCGTCGCTCCGCTCGGAATGACATATTAAAGAAATTGTTTTTTAATCTTTGGAAAAGTCGGTTAAAAGTAAATTTAACGTAATACCGTAATTTATTTTTTTATAAACCGTTATCCCCACATTATAAAATCAAACTCTAACTTGCTTATATCGTGTTTACTGCATATGTAACCGATTTTATTTTGCAAATCTTTGTATTGCTCGTCAGATATACTGTTCCATTTAAAATCTATCGTTTTTATTTCGTTACTACCGTCGCCGCCGTTTAATCGCTCGGCTTTCAGTATGCAATACACGGCGTTTATAATGTTTTGGTCTATCGGACAGTGGCATTTAGTCCATACGCTTTTATACTCGGAGAAAAAATCTTTAAAGCAATACATATACTTAAAAGACATATTTATCAACTTTTGCCATACGCCGTATTTGTTGCCGTAATCGGCGTTTTTACAAAACTTTTCGTGCCATTTTTCAAAATCGTTTACAATCTCTTGCGAGTTATTAGCGAGTTCGTTCGCAACGAGTTTTTTTATTTTATCTTTGTGTTGTATTATAAGGCTTTGGGGAACGTGCCTTTCGTAAGAGATTGCGTCAATATACGCTTTGTGTACGATAAGGCTAAGTAAATCGCTTTTAGATAATTCAGATAAATCGGTTTTGCTAAAAATATACGTCTTAAAATTCTCTACGTATTTTTCTACTGTAATTTTATCCATTTTTGTTTTTCTCCTCGGTTTAATTTTCTTTTGTGCTTTCGTTTGTCGGTATAACGTAATTGTAGTTTATGTTATATCTGGCGCTCGGCTCCCATTCATCGCCTTTACTGATAGACTCCCATTGTTCCTCGCTACCCGTGTAATTTATGATTTTTAATTGATTGCAAACACGAAATGCATAACGATCTATACTTGTAACGCTATCGGGAATAGTAATACTCGTAAGCGAGGTGCAATTATAGAACGCATAACCACCTATACTTGTAACGCTACTACCTATAAACACACTTTTAAGCGAAGTGCAATAAGAGAACGCATTACCACCTATACTTGTAGCGCTACTACCTATAAACACACTTTTAAGCGAAGTGCACTCCCAGAACGCATTACCACCTATACTTGTAACGCCATTGCCGATAGAAACGCTTGTAAGCGAGGTGCAATTATAGAACGCATATTTGTAAATTTGATAATTTTCTCCATTATAATTTTCCGGCAAGTTTAAGTTTGTTTCGTTACCGACGTAACCGAGTAAATAGTTTATATTATTATAGGTATAAAATAAATAATCGTTTTTATTGACTATATCGCTTTGTCCGTCGGTTTTAACGTTTAATGCGTAATAACCGAGGTAGCCGTTATCGCTGCTATGCTTTGTAATATTTAAATTACTTTTATTTATAACTTCTACAAGTTTGCTACAACCGAGAAACGCATGAATATCTATACTTATAACGCCGCTCCCTATAGAAACACTTGTAAGCGAAGTGCAATTATAGAACGCACTACTATCTATACTTGTAACGCTGTCAGGGATAGTAATACTTGTAAGCGAGCTGCAACTACGGAACGCCTCATAACCTATACTTGTAACGCTGTCAGGGATAGTAACGCTTGTGAGCGATGAGCAATTCATGAACGTTCCACCACCTATACTCGTTACGCTGTCGGGGATAGTTATGCTCTTAAGCGAGGTGCAATCAGAGAACGCACCATTATCTATACTTGTTACACTGTTAGGTATTGTTATACATGTAAGAGAGCTGCAACCATCGAACTCCTTATAACCTATACTTGTAATACCATTGCCGATAGTAACGCTTGTAAGAGAGGTGCAATTATAGAACGCATGCCAGGCAATTCCTTTAGTTCCGTCCTTAATAACGGCTTTAGTTAGTGAATTGTTTACTACGCCTATAACCCAAGTATCAATATATTGTATCCCGTTTTCGGTATAAACTGCAGCACAATTATAGAATGCACTACTATCTATTCTTGTAACGCTATCGGGAATAGTAATACTCTTAAGTGAGGTGCAATTATAGAACGCACTATATCCTATACTTGTAACGCTGTCGGGGATAGTAATGCTCGTAAGTGAGGTGTATTCGTAGAATGCTTTTTCGCCTATACTATCCCCGCTTGTGATAATTGCGGTTTTTAAGTTGTTTTTACCTATATAGCCAAATGCAAACGCCGGGGCGGAGGCGTATTTTATAGGAGAAGCATTGAACGCCCAATCACCTATACTTGTAACGCTATCTGGTATAGTAACGCTCGTAAGCGAGGAGCAATCCCGGAACGCCCAATCACCTATACTTGTAACGCTATCGGGTATAGTAACACTTGTAAGCGAGGAGCAATTATAGAACGCATAATCACCTATACTTGTAACGCTACTACCTATAAACACACTTTTAAGCGAGCTGCAACTACGGAACGCCTCATAACCTATACTTGTAACGCCATTGCCGATAGTAACACTTGTAAGCGAGGTGCAATTCTGGAACGCATAATTACCTATACTCGTAACGCTGTCGGGGATAACCAAATCTGTAACGAGTTTTCCGTTTAGATATAAGTTATGTGCATAAAGTAACGGGTTAGAAAAATAATCATTAAACTTTATATTACACCATGCGGCAATATCCGTTATATATACCGCGTTAAGCGAGGAGCAATCCCGGAACGCATACGTACTTATACTTGTAACACCGTTGCCTATAGTAATACTTGTAAGAGAGGAACAATTTTTAAAGGCATTTTCTGCAATTGCAGTTACGCTATACGTTTTATAAATCGGTTTTATAACAATATCGGTTTTATCGGTGTTTATACCGATTACGGAATATGTTTTACCGTCGGTGTTTAGCTTTAACTTAACGTCATATTTTTCCCATACGGCGGTTAAGGTTAAATCTCCGTAAGAGCCTTTCGGTATTTCGGTAATTTTTTTGCCGTTACATTGCCATTCTGTAAAATCCGCGTTTATATCATACGGGTCGCTTAAAACAATAGTTTCGCTTTCAATAGTATAGTTCGTTACGTTTAAAGAGTTATTTTCACCGTCTCCGCAAACATATGTAAGCGTATACACAACGGGTTGCCAGTTAGCAATAAAGGTTTTTGTTCCCGTACTGCCGGTTAAAATTTCCCCGTCATCGCTCCAACCGGTAAACGCATAGCCCGTTTTAGAAGGGGCGGATAAGGTAATAGTTTGTTCAACCGTATAACGTAAAGGGTTTTCCGCCGAGTTTTCGCCTCCGTTGAGAACATATACAATATCATAATCTATTATGTTCCAACTTGCTGTTATCGATATATTTTCGGTAACGGCTTTTGTAAAATCGTAATTCCAGCCGTTAAATGTATAACCTTGTCTTGTGGCGGCGGCTGGCTCTGTAGCAAAGGCATCCTCCTCAATCTGTTGACTTAAAACGCTACTACCGCCGTACGTATCAAAACTGACGGTATACACGGGCTTACGCCTTATGGTTACCGTAAACAGCCTGATGTTGCTTCCGATGCTTTCTAACACGTAATAAGTGTTATCGCCCACGTTAAGAGGCACGGTTTTAGTAGGTATTTGGTTAACGCCGTATATGTCGTTAGAAACAACGAAAGTCGCTTTGCCCGTAACCGATACTTCGTTTAAAAAACTAAACGTTTGCTGCGTGTTGCTTACTTTGCCGTAAACGTTGTCTTTGTCATCCGCAACAAGGGTTTTAAAACTAATGCCGTCTCCCTGCCATTTGGCGTAAACGTTCATATCCTTTGAAAGAGGTTCGTTTAACAACGAACTCGCGGTAAAGGGGCGTTGCCAGGTATCGTTATCCCAATACCAGCCGTCAAAAGTAAAGCCTTCTTTAACGGGGTCATCCGGTAAAGCAATAGTCTCGTTACCGCCCGTATTTATAGTTGAAACGACTTCTCCGTCTACCATAAAATTTATTTTAAACTCTACCGCGTTGCCGCAGGCAGTTAACCCTAAAACGGAAAATGCTACCGCCATACACAAAAGCGCAAGCATTAAAAGTCTTTTTCTGTTTTTCATAAAAAACCTCCTTTTACGGTGTATAATACGATAAGTATAGCGCAATAATCGCAATTTGTAAAGCAATATCACATTGTATGTGATACATAGACGTTTAAAAGTACGTATACAATGCGATTTTATTACATAAGGCGTGTTCAATAAATGCCCGTATTGATTTACAATTTATATAAACAATTACGGGGAGAAACGAAATGAGCGGGAAAGAGATTATAGAGCGTATAGGGTATTTTCGTACAAAGGCGGGGCTTACGCAAAGGGCGTTGTCGATAGACATCGATATGAACGTGGGATATATAAATCGGCTGGAATGCAAGAAAGATTTTTTGCCGAGCATAGAAGTGCTTACGCGTATTATAGAGGCATGCGGCGTTACCGAGGAGGAGTTTTTTTACGACGACGTACGCAATTACGAGGAGGATAAAAGCATACTTAAAAAAATAAAAGGACTTTCGCAAGAAAAAAGGTCGGCGCTTTTAACGCTTTTGTAACGCGTTAAGGGCGTTTTTTTTTGCGCTTTTTTGTTGGCGAGGGGGTAAAACGGTTGCGGCGTTTAGCGGTTTTTGATTACGCCCTGTCATTGCGTGTTGGCGGCGGTTAGAGGTTTTTAATATATTTCTCCCTGTCATTGCGAGGCAACGTAGTTGCCGTGGCAATCGCGCGGAAGCGATAGGGTTGTATCGGTTTAATGTACGCTTCCGCGGGATTCCCACGCGGCACTGCGTGCCGCTCGGAATGACGAGTAATAATAAAGTAACAATGTGTCGCTCGGAATGACAATTGAGAAAAGGTAGCGGGTGTCAGTCGGAATGACATATTATAAACCCGTCATTGTGTAAATTACAATGCTATGTAAACGCTTCCGCGGGATTCCTTCGCTCCGCGCGAAATGACGGGGGAAAGGGGGTAAAACGGGAACGGTTTTATGGCGGTTAAAACGATTGAAGTAGAGAAAACGGAGAGTTAAAAAAATTTTCAAACAAATTTTGAAAATCGGTTGACTTTAAAATTCAGCCGTGTATACTATACGTAACGCTATTTAAGTTTTATACGGAGTGCCGTTATGGAAGCAACGACCGAAGGTAAACCCAAAAACCGTTTCCGAAGGGACATAGTACCCGATTACGACCATTTATTTAACGAAGAATCCGACAAGACAGGCAAGCGCAAAACGAAATTTTTGAGTAAGATATTCAAAATGAACGCGGGCGCGATGACCCTGTCTTCTTTTATTTATTTAATTCAGGCGGCGCCTTTATGGATTATACCTATAATCACTTCTAACCTGATTAACGTGGTTATAGACGCGATCGCGCCCGGCAGCGCGGGCGTGGACTGGGCGTACGTCGGCATAAACGCGGGCATATTGCTTATAAGCATACTGCAAAACGTGCCTTCTACCATAGCGCGGCTTAAAATCGTAAACAAAATGCTGCGCACCACCGGCGCGGGCATTAAAACTTCCGTCGTTAAAAAATTGCAAAGTCTTTCTATTACCTATCATAAAGACATGCAGACGGGGCGCGTGCAGTCTAAATTCATAAAAGACACCGATTCGGTAGAAGTGTTTTTGCGCAGTATCGTAAACACCCTTATACCTAACCTTTTAAGCGTTATCGCGGCGATAGTCGTTTCGGTAATCAAAAACGGGTTCGTGTCGCTGTTCTTTTTGTTGGTAATACCGATTAACGTTGCGCTTTCGCTGTGCTTTCGCAAAAAGATACGCGCCAAAAACCGCGACTACCGCGTAAAGACCGAAACGATGAGCGCGCGACTTAACACCATGCTCGAAATGATACCCGTTACCAAGTCGCACGGGCTCGAACAAAACGAAATCGCTTCGGTGCAGGGTACTATAGACAGTCTTAAAGGCTCCGGACTCGAAATGGATAAAACCGTGGCGCGGTTCGGCAGCATGATGTGGGTTACGAACAATTTGTTAAGCGTGGTTTGCCTTTTGTTTTGCGCGTTTATGGCGTTTAAAGGCTACATAAAGCCTGGCGACATAGTGTTGTTTCAGTCGATGTTTACTTCTATAAGCGGGTACGTTACCGCGCTTGTAGATATGTTGCCGCAGTTCTCCACCGGATTCGAGGCGGTGCGCTCCATTTCCGAAATAATGAGCGTTAAAGACGTAGAAGTAAACAGCGGCAAGTTCGAGATACAAGACATTGACGGGCGCGTTGAGTTCAAAGACGTATGCTATCATTATCCCGATAAAGAAAGGCTCGTGATAAAGGATTTCAGCCTTAAAATAGAGCCCGGGGAATGTATAGCGGTGGTCGGCTCTTCGGGGTCGGGCAAGTCCACGCTGATGAATATGATTATCGGGTTTTTAAAGCCGACTTCCGGCGAACTCGATATAGACGGCAAAAACATAGACGACCTTAATCTTTCGGAGTACCGTCATCATATTTCGGTAGTGCCGCAAAACAGCATACTGTTCGCGGGGTCGATAAGAGAAAACATAACTTACGGACTTAACGGCTATAAAGAAGAGGACTTTATGCGAGTGGTAGAAATGGCAAATCTCCCGGAATTCGTAAAAGACCTTCCCGACGGGCTTGAAACGAACATAGGCGAGCACGGTGACAGACTTTCCGGCGGACAAAAACAGCGTATAACCATCGCCCGCGCGCTGATAAGAAACCCCAAAATTCTTATACTCGACGAAGCGATTTCCGCATTAGACAACATTTCGGAGTATCACGTGCAAAAGGCGATAGAAAGTTCGGTTAAGGGAAGAACTACTTTCATCGTGGCGCACAGACTTTCGACGATACGCGGCGCGGACAGAATAGTCGTGATGGAAAACGGCGAGGCTGTCGAAGTCGGCACATATGACGAACTCGTCGCTAAAAAAGGCAAGTTTTACGAACTTAAAACGCTTAACGAGGCGAACCTTAAACAGGCGGAAGAAAATTTGTCTTAATTTGCCGAAAAGGGCGGTAAACGCATAAATTCGCACGGGCCGGCTTATAAATAATTGACAAACCCGAAAAGCGGTGATATATTTATTAAAAACTTAAAAGGAGAGTACATATATGGCGTTATCGAAAAAACAGCAGGAACTCGACGTCGTTAAGTGGGAAAAGAGCGAAAAACTCGGCAAAGACGCTTGCGGCACTTTCGACTACTGCGGCGAATGCGACAAATCGCTCGAAAATCCGTGCGACAAAGCGTTTACCAAGTTAAACGGCAAGAAAAACGACAAGAAGACCCCTGCTAAAAAAGAAGTTGCCGCTACCGCGGTTAAAAAAACCACTAAAAAGAAAACCGCAAAAAAATAAACCGATGAAAAAACTATCCCGAACGGATAGTTTTTTTCGTTAAAAACGGCGACGGAATTTTAAAACGCCGTTGACAGTCAGCGTTAAAAATGGTAAAATACCGATAAGGGAGGATTTGATATGAATAAAATTATTACCGTCGGCAGAGAACTCGGCAGCGGCGGCAGAGAACTCGGCAGAAGGCTTGCCGAAACTCTCGGTTACGAGTATTACGACAAAGAGATTATCACCGAAATAAGCAAGCGCACGGAACTTTCCGAAAAGTACGTTCGTCAGGTGGTTGAGAATAACCCGCACGAACTTTTTCCTATTACCATAGGGCATTCGTTTACGTATATCGACGCGTACGCGCTTGAAAGAAAACAATCCGTTTTCCGCGAGCAGGAAAACGTGCTTAAAGAAATGGCTGAAAAATCCGATTGCGTTATAGTCGGCAGGTGCGCGGACTATATTCTTAAAGATTATAAGCCTTACAGAATTTTCGTATGCGCTTCGATGAAGTCGCGCGTGGAGCGTTGCCGCGAGCACGAAAACGCCGAGGGTAACGACGTACCGGATAAAAAACTTATAAAAATGATTAAATCGGTAGATAAAAACCGCGCGAGTTATTATGAGTTCTGCACCGGAAGGGTGTGGGGCGACAAACTCAATTACGACTTATGCGTAAACACGACGGACGCGGATATGAAAGCCACCGTAGAAATGATTGCGAAATTATTCAAATAAATATATTTCAAGGTAACACGATTTGATAGTTTTATGGATTTTATTGGGAATCGTAGGTCTGATACTCGGGCTTGCGATTCTCGATTTGCTTGTTTTGATGTTAAGCACCGCTTTCGTGCCTAAAAAGGAATACGATAAAAACAGCCGTTATTATCGTTTTTTGCTAAACTTTCATATCGCGCTCGCAATGAAGATTTTGCACGTTAAAGTAAACGTGGAAAACGGCGAAGCGTTAGACGGTATAAACGGGCGGTTTTTGTTCGTTTCTAATCACCGCTCCGACTACGACCCTATAACCGCGCTGTACGCTTTTAAAAAGCACGATTTGGCGTTTATATCCAAGAAAGAAAACCTTAACATACCTTTCGTCGGCGGTCTTATAAGAAAGTGCTGCTTTATGGAGATAGACAGGGTTAATCCGAGAAACGCCGTTAAAACGCTTAAACGCGCTTCCGAACTCATTGTTAAAAACGAGGCTTCCGTCGGCGTGTATCCCGAGGGAACGAGAAGTAAAGACTGTTCGCTTTTGCCGTTTCACGACGGGGTTTTTAAAATTGCCAAAACCGCAAACGTACCCGTTGCGGTGATTGCGGTAACCGGTACGGAAAAAATCCGTAAAAACATACCGTTCAAAAAGTCGGTCGTTAATATCAAAGTATTAAAGATTATTCCGGTTGAAGAGGTCGCAACGCTTACCACGCACGAGTTGGCGGCGGATGCCAAGGATGAAATGGCGCGAGCGTTAGAGGCTTAACCGAAGTTTTCGCGTATTCCGATAAAACAATAACCCCGTACGAGCAATCGGACGGGGTTGTGTTTTAAATGTTTGTCGTTTCTTTACGGAGTAACGCGGTTGATATCTCTCGGGAACATGGTCGCTTCACGCACGTTTTTAAATCCTAAAAGGTGCATCGTAAGTCTTTCGAGTCCGATGCCGAGTCCGCCATGGGGCGGCGCGCCGTATTTATGGAGCATAAGGTACGTTGCAAACTCTTCGGGGTTCATGCCGCACTTTTCCATTTTTGCGACTTGTTCGTTGTAATCGTGTATACGTTGTCCGCCGGAGGTGATTTCGAGCCCGCGGAACAAAAGGTCGAAAGACAAAGTGAACTCGGGGTTTTCGGGGTCGTCCATCGTGTAGAAGGGGCGTTTTTTAGACGGGTAATGTGTTACGAATATAAAATCGCTGTTAAACTCTTTTTTAGCGTACTTGCCGAGCAGGCTTTCTTCTTCCGGGTCAAAGTCTTTCATATCGCTCGGTTTGTATTTGAATTTGTTTATTATTATTTCTTTCGCGTCCATAAACTTGATAACGGGTATCTTGTCTATTACGGGCACGTCGGCGTGCAAAAGTTCCACTTCTTCGGCGTACTCTTTTTTAAGGAGTTCCATTATATATTTAAGCGCGCCCGTTTCCATGTTCATTATATCCGTAAAATCGTTTATAAAGCCCATTTCAAAGTCCATCGAAGTGTATTCGTTAAGATGACGCGAGGTATCGTGATGCTCTGCGCGGAACACGGGCGCAATTTCGAACACTCTCTGGAACACTCCGACGAGCGCCTGCTTATATAACTGCGGCGATTGCGCGAGATAAACCTGTTTGCCGAAGTAGTCGAGTTTAAATACGTTCGTTCCGCCTTCCGCTCCGGCAAAGTTGATTTTAGGCGAGCGTATCTCGGTAAAACCGTTTTGCATAAGGTATTCGCGAAAGCCTCTCGCTATGCCTTCTTGTATTTTGAATATAGCTCTTTCTCTCGGGTTGCGCATAGATACGGGTCGAAGGTCTAAAATGGTGTTGAGCGCTATGCCGTCGAGTTGTTTTTTGTTTATAACGATAGGTAGAGGCGCGGCGGGGAGCGATAAAATCTCCACGTCGTGTATCTGAAGTTCGTATCTTTCGTTACCTTTCGCGTCCGTGCTCGAAACGACTTTGCCGAATACTCTTACGCAAGCCTCTTCGCAAAGCCTGTCGTCCCAACGGTAGTCGGAAAAATCGGGCGAGTATACGCATTGAACCGTTTCTCTTTCCGTCCTGATGATTACGAAAGAAAAACCCGTCATTTCGCGTATGCGGTGAATGTAACCTTTTATCGAAATCACTTGTCCTGCGTGGTTTTTAAAGTCTTTGAACGCAACATCTGCGTTTACGATCGTTCCGTCGATATATTCCATATAAAATCTCCGTAAAACTAAAATTTTCGCTTATTATAATAGCACTTCGGCGTTTAAATAAGCAAGCGTTTGCCGTAAATTTACGCTTTTGTAAGCGATATATAATAAAAATCCGTCGCTTTTTGCCTAAAAAGGTTGTATTTGAATGTAAAATATGATAATATAATTAAGTCGAAACGCCGTTTTTCGGCGCGGGACTTATGCGGAGAGAGTATTATATGAAAATTGCAATATCGGTGGAGTCCACCAACGATTTATCGAAAGAACTTTTAGCGAATAACGACATAAGCGTTATCCCCTACGAAATAACTTTAGGCGACGAGAATTTTAAAGACGGTGAAAAAACCACCGAAGAAATGTTCGCTTATGTAGACAAACATAAAATTTTACCGAAGACCAACGCCATTAACGAGTTCGGATATACCGAATATTTTGAAGGACTTAAAAAGAATTACGACGCCGTCGTGCATATATGCCTTTCGAGCGGAATAACTTCTTCTTGCGGCAACGCGGAGCGCGCCGCAAAAAACGTGGAGAACGTTTTCGTCGTGGACAGCAAAAGTCTTTCCACCGGCATAGGGCTTCTCGCACTGTACGGAAGAGAACTTGCAGAGAATGGCGTTTCTCCCGACAAAATCGCCGAAACGTTACAGGCTCGTACCGAAAAACTGCAAGTAAGTTTCGTTATCGAACGGCTCGATTATCTTTACCGCGGAGGAAGATGCTCGAGTTTGCAACTTCTCGGCGCAAATCTTTTGAAAATTCGTCCGCGCATAGTGCTTAAAGACGGGAAAATGGTTTCCGACAAAAAGTACAGAGGACATATGGAAAGCGTCGTGGCAAAGTATTGTGCGGACGTTCTTTCGGAATTCAATACGCCCGACCTTAAGCGCGTGTTTATAACCTATACCACGGCGACGCCGGAAATGGTAACCGCCGCGAAAAACGCTCTTACCGAAGCGGGCTTTAACGAAATCATCGAAACGCGCGCGGGCGGTACCATCGCAAGCCACTGCGGCGCAAACACGCTCGGCATACTTTACTTTAACGACGGGGTAAAAGAGTAACTTTTCGGGACGGGTTCGTTCCGTTGAAATCGTAAAAACGTAAGGAAGTAACTGATATGGAAACAATTCTCAATTTTTTCAATACTTCTATAACGCCGATTTTCGGCACGCACCATTTAAGAGTGTGGCACGTTGCCGTCGCGGCGGTCGTGCTTATAGTTTTGGTTATTATCGCGGTAGCGGTTTCTCGTAAAAAGAAATCTCAGCCGAAAACCGAAACTTCGCAAGTAAACGACGAACCCGTAGCGGAAGAACAAACGCCGGTCGCCGCGCCTGCTGAAAATCAGGCGGTAACGCTCCCCGCAAAGGAGCCGGCAATACCCGTCGTAACGGCGGAGGAACCCGCGAAAGAAGAAAAAGCGGAAAAGACGGAAACGGTTACCGAAGAAAATGTTGCAGAGGAAACCGTCGCTTCTCCCGCGAAAGATAACGCGGAAGAGTTAAAACCCGAAACGGCGCAAACCGAAGAACCTGTAAAAGAGGTGGTTGCGGCAGAACCCGCAGAGGAGAATAAAGAACCCGCCCACGCCGAAGAGATCGAGCAGAAAGCGGAAGCCGTAAAAACGGAAAAGCCCGCAAAAAAAACTGCGGAGAAAAAATCTACGGCAAAAACGCCCGCAAAGACCGCGGCGAAAACGGAAAAAGCCCCCGCTAAAAAACTTAACGGAAAATGGCGCATAGTTCGTAAAAAAGAGGACGAATACATATCCGAGCTTTTAGCCTCTAACGGCGAGGTGATGCTTACCAGCGAAACCTATTCCACTGCAGAGGGCGCGATAAAGGGTATAGCGACCATAATAAAGGGCGTAGACGGCGGCAACTTTATAATTTACCGCGACAAAGGCGGCAATTACTACTATAAACTTAAATCGGCATCCAACAAACTTTTGTGCGTGGGTGAAATTTACACTAATAAAGACGGTTGCGTAGCCGCTGCCGAAACGGTTAAACGCATTGCGAAAGGCTCGCCTGTAACGGGCGGCGTAACCGACGGCGAAGAGTACGTCGCTTATACGCCCGAGGCTACTATCGCGGAGGCGAAGAAGGGCGCGCGCGGCAAGTGGAAGATAGAGAAAGGCGAATTCGGCTATTCGGCAAGACTTTACGCCAACAACGGGCAACTGATGATGGCTACCGAAGAGGTGAAAGAAAAGTCCACCGCGACCGCCGCAGTCGCTTCGGTAAAAAAGAATTCCGCAAGCGGCAACTTTATAATAGATAAAGACAAATTCGGCAGATTTTATTATAAACTCCGCAACTCTCAAAAGTCCGTTATTTGTATAGGCGAGGCTTACGACACGTTAGAAGCGTGCATAAGCGCGCTCGAATCGGTGAGAAAGTTTGCGGAATACTCCGATATAGCGGAAAGCGAACCCTCTTCCGCAAAAACGGAAACAAAATAAAATAACTTGGTTTAATCGCTTGACAAACCGCGTATAAATAAGGTATTATGTATGGGCTTGAAGAAGAAGAGACCCTTCTCGCCGACTTGATGCGTTAAGTTCGGCTCGATACTTTGTAAATCGCGGTTTGCGCGTTTATTCTGTAGATTACGGTCGTTTTCTTTTGAAAGCGACCTTTTTTCATCCCGAGCGGGAAATTTTATCGAGAGGTATAAAACAATTAAACGGGAACATCAGATAAACGAAGAAATTCGGGACAGAGAAGTTCGGCTTATAGGCGAAAACGGCGAACAGCTGGGTATCGTCTCCGCACGCGAGGCACAGGCGATAGCGTACGATAAAGAACTCGATTTGGTGAAAATCTCGCCGTCGGCAAATCCGCCCGTCTGCAAAATAATGAACTACGGCAAATTCGTGTTCGAGCAGGCGAAACGCGCTAAAGAAGCCAAAAAGAATCAAAAAGTCGTCGAAATCAAAGAGGTTTGGCTTTCGATGACGATAGACGTTGGTGACTTAAACGTTAAGGCAAAGCAGGCGCAAAAGTTTTTAACCGCGGGTAATAAGGTAAAAGTTTCGATAAGAATGCGTGGCAGACAAATGGCGCATTCGGAAATCGCAATCGAAGTGATGAAGAGGTTTTACGCGCTTGTAGAAGATTGCGCGGCGATGGAAAAGCAACCGCTTACCGAGGGCAGAAACATCTGGATGATGCTCGCCCCCAAAAAAGCGTAGCCGATAACTATAAATAATTAACTTACGGAGGGTAACACAATGCCTAAAATGAAAACCAAAAGTGCGGCGAAAAAACGTTTTAAAGTAACCGCGACGGGCAAGATTAAGAGATCGTGCTCGGGTAAAAACCACATTTTAACCAAGAAAGACAGAAAGAGAAAGAACAATCTCTGCGACGGCGCTTACGTTGACGCTACTCAGGCGAAGACCATGAAGACGCTTATCTACAATAAATAACGGAGGTGCACTTGTATGCGTATTAAAAGAGGAGTCAACGGCGTTAAAAAACGCAGAAAAATATTAAAACTCGCCAAAGGTTACTTCGGCGGCAGAAGCAAAAGATACAGAGTAGCCCGTCAGGCTGTAATGAAATCGGGCATGTACGCTTTCTACGGAAGAAAAGCGAAAAAACGCGATTTCAGATCGCTCTGGATTGCCAGAATAAACGCGGCTTGCCGTATGAACGGTATTTCTTACAGCAAGTTTATGTTCGGTCTTAAAAACGCCGGCATCGACCTTAACAGAAAGGTTCTCGCAGAAATCGCCGTATCGGACGCAGCGGCTTTCACCGCGCTTGCCGAGCAGGCTAAAAACAATTTAAAAAAGTAAATCGATAAAGCCTACCGTATAAAGTAGGCTTTATTTAAGTGAAAATGATAACTTCACGGCAGAACGCGCTCGTTAAAGAAATACGCGCGCTTAAAGACAAAAAAGTCAGGGACGAAAGCGGACTTTTCGTTATCGAAGGCGTAAAAACCGTTAAAGAAGCGTTAGAATGCGGCGTTTCGGTAAAAAACGTCGTTTGTACCGAAAAAGGTTTAAGTCTTATCGGCTTAGCGGAAAGCGCGTTTACCCTCGTTACGGACAACGTTTTTAAAAGCATTTCGGACGAAGTTACTCCGCAAGGCGTTATCGCGACGGCTTATAAACCCGTTTATCCGCTATCGCCGCCGGAAGGCGATTCTATTTTGCTTGACGGCGTTTCCGACCCGAAAAACGTGGGCGCGATAATAAGGACCGCCGCCGCGGCGGGGTATAAGGACTTGTATCTCGTAAACGCCGCGGACCCGTTTTCTCCGAAAGCGGTACGGGCGAGCATGAGCGGGATTTACAAAGTCAGAACGCATACGTGCACGATAGAAGAGGCTTTTTCGATTATAAACGCGGAGTTTATCGTTGCGGACATGCGCGGAGAAAACGCGTTTGCCTTTAAGCCGAGCGGCAGATTTTGTCTTGTTATCGGCAACGAGGGCAACGGCGTAAGCCCCGCGGTAAAAAATGCCGTAAAAACCGCGGTAAGCATACCCATGCAAAACGGAACGGAAAGTTTAAACGCCGCCGTTTCCGCAGGGATACTTATGTACGCGCTTAAAAATTCATCTATATAGGAGAAAAATATGTCAGGACACAGCCATGCCGCCAACATTGCGGTAAAAAAAGCAAAAACAGACGCGGTTAAAGGCAGAATATTTACCAAAGTCGGAAGAGAAATAGCCGTTGCGGCGAAAAACAACCCCGACCCCGACACGAACAGCAAACTTGCGGACGCCATCGCGAAAGCAAAGTCCGTCAATATGCCTAACGATAATATTAAAAGGTGTATAGCGAAAGCGGCGGGCGAACTTTCGGGCGCGACTTACGAAGAACTTACTTACGAAGGGTACGGCCCCGCGGGCAGCGCGGTGATAATAAAAGCGCTTACCGACAATAAAAACCGTACCGTAGACTTTGTGAGAACGGTCATGAGAAAGCACGGCGGCTCGCTCGGCAACAGCGGTTGCGTTTCGTTTACCTTTAACACCGCGGGCGTTATCGCTATAGAACGCACTCCCGCGCTTTCCGAGGATGCTATTATGGAATACGCTTTGGAAGCGGGCGCGGACGACGTGGTTACCGAGGACGACGCGTTCACCGTTTATACTTCCGTTTCCGCCTTCTCTCAGGTGAGAAAATATCTCGAGGATAAAGGTCTTAACTTTTTCGAGGCGGAAATAATGATGCTTCCGCAAAACAAAATCACGTTAGCGGGCGACGACCTTGCGAAATTCAATCGCTTAATCGCCGCGCTTAACGACCTTGACGACGTACAGGACGTTTACCATAACGTAGACCTGCCCGAAGAGGAAGAAGAATAAAATTTATACCGCCGCGGCAAAAAATCGCCCGTAGCGGTATATTTTTATCGCTTACTGCCGATACTTATTTCATCGGCGGTATGGCAACCGAAAATATTATATAGGTTTAACCGATAAAATGCCGCCGCTTTTATAACTTTGCCATATAGCGGCGGTATTTTTTTGCCGGTATACGGCAAAAAGAGGGGCGCGCCGCGCCCCTTACGTTTGTTATATGTTGCCGCTAAAAAGATTTCGTTTTAAGCGGCGGTTTCCGTGCGAGATATATCGCACACGAATAAAAAATAAAAATTTTTTGAAAAAACTCGTTTTTTAAGTTTTTTTCAATATACGTCGGTTACAATATCGGCGTAAAGTAAATAAGGAGCCAAAGACGATTATGAAAAAAGTGTTCAAGTACCTATCCGCGTTTTTAATGGCGGTTATTATGGTTTTTGCCGTAAGCGGGTGCTCGTTCGCTTCGTCCGGCGGCGGCATAAATTCTAACGGTAGCGGCGCGCAAATTCTGGCTGAACGTAAGGGCGTTACCGTGAAAAGGAGCGAAACCTCTGCGACGAGAGAAAAACTTTCGCTTGAGGACGCTGTGGGATTAACCAGGGGAAGTGTCGTAGCGATAGAAATAGGCGGCGGCGCGGGTGCGGGCGTAATTACCGACGTCAGCATAGAGGGCGTTAACAGCGATAATATTATTTACGTTATAACTTGTCATCACGTAATCTCTTCTAAAGGAGAAATAACCGTGTATCTTGCCGACGAAAACGGCAGTTACGAAAATGCGGACTATATATTTACGGGAGTTATAGGCGGTAAAGTTTCCGCAAACGCTGATAAAGCGGTAATGCTTGTCGGCGGCGACCTTTCTTCCGACGTGGCTTTGATAAAAATCGACTTATCTAAACCCGCCTCGTCCGGTAAACTTCTCGACAAAGATAAAATAACCAAAGCGGTTCTTCCGCCGGAGGGGTATAAAGTAGGACTAGCCGAAGACGTTTACGCAATAGGTAACCCCACGGGGACGTTGCCCGGCTGGGTTTGCCCTGGCATAATAGGTTCAACCAGTGCAACGGTTACCGTGGATAAGGTCGGCAGCATGAACCTTATGGGTATAACCGCAAACACAAACCCCGGCAACTCCGGCGGCGCGCTGTTCAATATGTACGGCGAACTGGTCGGCATAACCAACGCAGGCAATACAGAGTACGAGGCTATAAATTTTGCTATTCCGATTTCTACCGCCTCCTCTTCAGATGACATTGATAACGGTTTTCTGAATATAGTAAAACAACTTGCAGGTACGGCAACCGCCACTAATTACGGCTTTGTAGAAGGCAGAAAAGAATTATTCGGCTTTACCGTAAGCAAGGGTACGGACGATAACGGTACAGAATACGTTTACGTCGTTTCGGTTACCGAGGGCGGCGCGGCTGAAAGCGCGGGGCTTAAAAAAGGCGACGTTATATCCAAAGTCGCGTTTACGGGTACCTTTAACGAAACGCTTACCGCAAGTTCTTATAAAGATTATACTTCTAAAATGAGCGCGCTTAAAATAGGCGATGCCGTAAAAATAACCGTTTTAAGGCAGTATACCAAATTTACGATAGGCGGTATACCCGTTACGGAATATAAAGAAGAAGATATTAACACTCTTACCGTTAAGCAGTTTTTATTCTGCGATACGGGCGATTACGGCGCGTAACCGTAAAACACTAAATCAGTTCATACTATACACTCCGATATAAACCTTCCAAGCAAAAGGGCTCCCGTTAAAGGAGCCTTTTTGCTTGGCTTTTAATGCGTAGTTTTTTGCATGTAAAAATAAAACCGCCGCTTTTATTGCGACGGTTAAATTTACAAATTCTGCAATATTATTATTTGCATTCGGGCGCTTTGCCTGCGCAACCCAAAACGTCTTTAAGTTTATGACGAACGAGTTCTTTAATGTTTGCGCGCGCGGGTTTAAGATATTCTCTCGGGTCGAACTTTTCAGGGTGTTCGTTAAAGAATTTTCTTATAGTGCCGGTCATGGCAAGGCGTAAGTCGGAATCGATGTTGATTTTGCAAACCGAAAGTTTAGAAGCCTCGCGAAGTTGTTCTTCGGGTACGCCGACCGCGTCGGGCATTTTGCCGCCGTTTTCGTTTACCATTTTAACGTATTCCTGCGGAACGGAAGAAGAACCGTGGAGCACGATGGGGAAGCCGGGGAGTTTTTCGGATACTTCTTTAAGAATATCGAAACGGAGGGGCGGGGGTACGAGTACGCCGTCCGCGTTTCTGGTGCACTGTTCGGGTTTGAATTTATACGCGCCGTGGCTGGTGCCGATAGCGATTGCGAGCGAATCAACGCCCGTTCTCGTAACAAAGTCGATAACTTCTTCAGGGCGGGTATAAGACTCGCTGCCGTGTTCTACCTTAACTTCGTCTTCTATGCCGGCAAGGGTGCCGAGTTCGCCTTCTACGGTAACGTAGGGTTTATGCGCGTGTGCGTATTCAACGACCTTTTTGGTTAAAGCGACGTTCTCTTCGTAGGGGAGAGAGGAACCGTCTATCATAACCGAAGTAAAGCCGCCGTCTATGCAGGCTTTGCAGGTTTCGAAATCGGGACCGTGGTCGAGGTGTAAAACAATCGGAATATCGGGGCATTCGATAACCGCCGCCTCTACGAGTTTAACGAGGTAAGTGTGGTTAGCGTACGCTCTCGCACCCTTGGAAACCTGAAGGATAACCGGCGCGTTTTCTTCTTTGCACGCCTCGGTAATGCCTTGCACTATTTCCATGTTGTTTACGTTGAACGCGCCGATGGCGTAACCGTTCTTGTAAGCCTGTTCAAACATCTTTTTTGTGTTTACTAATGGCATGGTGTAATCTCCTATACTTTATTTTCAACGTATATTATACAACGCCGCTTTCGGGTTTGGCAAATATTTTCGCTTTTATAATAAAAAAATGTTTGCCGAAATCGCCTCGCGGTGTATAATATTCAATGTAAAAAATTAAAAAACCCGCGTTTACGGGTGTAAAGGAGAACGTATGACTGACGAAAGAATAAACAAACTCGCGCATAATCTGGTAAACTATTCCTGCGCGCTTAAAAAAGGCGAAAAAATTCTCATCGAGGCGAAAGGCGTGGACTATATGATAGTAAACGCAATCGTTAAAGAAGTATATAAGGTCGGCGGTCTGCCTTTCGTGGAAATTTTCGATAATCGCGTAACCCGTGAACTGTTGATGGGTGAAACCGAAGAACTCGCGCGCCTCCGCGCAAAGTACGACGGTTACCGTATGGCGGAAATGGACGCGTACATAGGTATACGCGGCGGCAATAATTCCAACGAAAATTCCGATGTGCCGGAAAAAATAATGCAACTCGACGGCGAGTTTTACTCGCATCCCGTGCATCACGAACTGCGCGTTAAAAAAACCAAATGGGTAATACTACGCTATCCCAACGAAGGTATGGCGCAAGCCGCAGGTATGAGTACGGATGCGTTTGAGAAGTATTTCTTTAACGTTTGCAACCTCGATTATTCTAAAATGGAAAAGGCTATGGACGCGCTTAAAAAACGTATGGACGCCGCCGATAAAATCCGCATAGTAGGCCCCGGCAAAACGGACATATCTTTCTCTATAAAAGGCATCGGCAGCAAAAAGTGCTGCGGACACCGCAACATTCCCGACGGAGAAGTATATTCCGCGCCGGTTAAAGACAGCGTAAACGGCGTTATTCAGTACAACGCTCCTTCGATAGAAAACGGCTTTAAGTTTGAAAACGTTACGCTGACTTTTAAAGACGGCAAAATAGTGAACGCTACCGCGAACGACACCGAAAAGGTGAACGCGATTTTCGACACGGACGAGGGAGCGAGATACGTCGGCGAATTTTCTTTCGGACTTAATCCGTTTATTACCGACCCCATGGGCGATATATTGTTCGATGAAAAGATTTCCGGCTCGATACACTTTACTCCGGGTTGCTGTTACGACGATTGCTATAACGGCAATATCTCTTCTATTCACTGGGATTTGGTTATGATTCAAACCCCTGCGTACGGCGGCGGCGAAATCTATATGGACGGCGAACTTATAAGAAAAGACGGCAGATTTTTGCCCGAAGATTTGCAGTGCTTAAACCCCGAAAATTTAAAGTAAACGTTTTTAAAATCAAAAGGCTTGCGGGCGATACCGCAAGCCTTTTGTTTTATCTTGTTTCGGTCAGCCCAAGACGCTTAAAACGTAATCGCCGCTTATACCTACGTATTCGCCGGCGGCGTTTTTATAATATATGGTTTTAACGTAACAGCCGTCTATCGCTTTCGGGTCGACGCGTTCCGCTATTTTTTTAATCGCTCCTTCTATAACCGCGCCCCATACCGTTACGGTACAGTCGTAGTAAATGCTTTCGAGTTTGGTACAATATGAAACGGCATAGCCCGAGATATATCTCAGCCCGTTCGGCAGATACATGGTTTGTACGTTTTTATTGCTTATCGCGTGCGAAAGAATTATTTTTACGTCAATGTGCACGGTATATTCAATAGTGCTTTCGGCTTTATATAATGCGAAGTACGGGTTAGAATTGCTCGGCAAATAAAAACTTTCGCCGTGTTGTACTCCGCTAAGTTTGTCGCAAGCGTAAAACGCAAAGCGACCGACGGAAACGAGGTCGTCCGACAGAGTTACGCTTTTAAGATTTTTGCAATTGAAAAACGCCCAACCGTCAATCGTTTTAACGTTGTCGCCCATGGTAACGCCCGTAATTGCGGTATTGTATGCAAACGCGCTTTTACCTATGCCGGTTACGGGTAAACCGTTATACGTCTCGGGTATGCGATAGTCGCCGCCGTACGCGCAGTTCGTAAGTATATAGCCGTCGCCCGCTTCGTTTAACTTAAAGTTTATGTATTCGTTCCTGCCGTACCGCGTGCAAATATGATTCGCGTCGTAGTCGTGCCCGAGTGCCGGCGCGCCGGAGACCTTATGCGGTTCTCCGCAACCGTGGTCGCAGTACGCGGTTTTGTAACCGTTTTCGGTACAGGTGGGCAAAGTTTCTTTATAGTCGGTAAAAGAATGTGAAAGTCTTGTGCCCGGGTGCACTATAACGTCTGTCGCGCCGCACCCGTGGTCGCAATAGGCAACTTTATAACCGTTCTTTTTGCAGGTGGGCGGCGTTTCCACGTAATTCGTAAACGAATGAGCGAGCGCGGTGCCGTTCTTTTCGCGTACGTCTTTCGTTCCGCAGTCATAGTCGCAATAAGCGATTTCCGTACCGTTTTTGCCGCAAGTCGCGTTGTCGTCGTAAACGTAGTCGGTAAAAACGTGGTTTAGTTTTTCACCGTATTCTATACTGAATCTTTCGCCGCACTCGCAAACGTAGGTCGTTTTGCCTTTGCTTAAACAGGTCGGGGGAGCGTCGAAAGACTTAAACTCGTGAAAGTGTTTTTCGTCGCAGGCAAATAAAGGTACACAGCACAGCGCGGCAAAAACCGAGGACAGAAACAAACAACAAAATTTTTTCATGAAAAACCTCCCTGCGGCGCGGTGAATTTAAAATGAAAAATGCGCCGCACAATCATGGCGGCGCACTGCAAAAATGCACCGTTCCGCTTGCTGCGACACAATTTTACATTTTCGTTTACGGAAAGTTGTAATGCGAAAACAAATACACTTTTACCAAAGTATATTTCCCGTAAATCGAAAAAATATTAAATTGCGTCGCAAGCGTATTATAGCATTATATTTGCCGTAATGTCAATGATTTACCGTATTTAGGCGTATAAGTAGGCATATCAGGTAAAAAAAGGGTTAAAGCGGCTATAAATCGTTTGACTTGATTTTTTCAAACGGGTATAATAATTTACGGTAAAAAAATAAAATCTTATTTTGGAGGACATATAAAATGTCAAAAGTAACAAAAGTTGCAATTAACGGTTTCGGCCGTATCGGACGTCTTGCGTTCCGCCAGATGTTCGGCGCGGAAGGCTATGAAGTCGTTGCCATCAACGACCTTACCAGCCCCAAAATGCTTGCTCATCTGTTAAAGTACGACACGATGCAGGGCAACTACGCGAGAAATCACGAAGTTTCTTCTTGCGAAGCGGTACTTAACGAAGACGGCACCGTTAAAGAGAACGGTTACATTGTGGTAGACGGCAAAAAAATTACCATCTACGCTATGGCGAAAGCCGCTGAACTCCCCTGGGGCAAACTCGGCATCGACGTAGTTTTGGAATGCACCGGTTTTTACACCAGTAAGGCGAAGGCTCAGGCTCATATCGACGCCGGCGCGAAGAACGTCGTTATTTCCGCTCCCGCGGGCAACGATCTTCCCACCATCGTTTACAACGTTAACCACAAGACCCTCACCAAAGACGATCATATCATATCCGCCGCTTCCTGCACGACCAACTGTCTTGCTCCCATGGCGAAGGCTCTTAACGACCTCGCTCCCATCGAAGCGGGCATTATGACCACCGTACACGCTTACACCGGCGACCAGATGATTCTCGACGGACCCCAGAGAAAGGGCGATCTCCGTCGTTCGAGAGCGGGCGCTATGAACATAGTTCCTAACTCCACCGGCGCGGCTAAAGCAATCGGTCTCGTTATCCCTGAACTCAACGGCAAACTCATCGGTTCCGCGCAGCGCGTTCCTACCGCTACCGGTTCGACCACCATTTTGGTTGCTGTCGTAAACAAAGCCGTTACCGTTGACGAAGTTAACGCCGCTATGAAAGCAGCCGCTAACGAATCTTTCGGTTATAACGAAGATCAAATCGTTTCTTCCGACGTTATCGGTATGAGATTCGGTTCGCTTTTCGATTCTACCCAGACTATGGTTATCCCCATGGCGGACGGCAAGACTCAGGTACAGGTCGTATCTTGGTACGACAACGAAAACTCCTATACCAGCCAGATGGTAAGGACTATAAAATATTTCTCGGAGATAAAATAAATAAGGAAAAAAACTTTAAGGTAAAAATAACTATGAAAGCCCGACGTGTTAAACCGTCGGGCTTTTCATTTGCTGAAATCGGTTAAGATAAAACTTTTCGCGGTTTAACGCCGCTTTCAAAAAGTTTATACCGTAAGCATTAAATTTTCGTTTTTATCGTCTTTAGTGGCAAGGTTATATAAATCGTTTGCGAGCACGTCTAAATTGAACGACTTTTCCGCAGCCTTTTTTAACGCGGCGGCGTCGCTTTTACGCGTTAAAACGGGCAAAACGGCTTTTTCCGCTATCAGCGGTATTATATCTTTTCCGTCCGCGTTTACGGCAAGTATTTTCGCGTATGTCGGCGAATTTAGGCATTCGGTCAAAAAATCCTGCGTTACGCCTAAAAAGTTCGCCGTCAGTATGCGCCTTACACGCGTTTCCGTATATCTTTTCGTCGCGACTTTCGCAACGAGCGAGTCGAGGTCGCGGTTATCTTTAGACAACGCTTTTATCCTGTTTTCGAGTCCCTCCGTGCAGTCGGGGAGTTTTGCCATCTCTTCCGCAGAAGCGGTAAGAACGCGCGCCGCTATCATATTGTCGAAAGCGTAAGGGTATTCTTTAAGGTCTCGGTATACGTACGGCGGCACGCATTTTTTAAGTTTTTTTATTTGACCCGCTTTAATGGTTTTTCTTATACTCGTCGCGCTGGTAACGCCCTTTTTAAGCATAACCGAATTATGGTCGCCCTCGCGCAGCATGGGGACGGGGCGAATGCGCGAACCGCTCTTTAATATTGCTTTAACGTACTCGAGCCCTAAAATATTGTTAGGGGAGGATATTAAACTTTCGTCGTATCCTTCGCCTTTGGTGTCTTTTACGGCGAGAAATTTTGCTTTTGCGAGAGATACGCCCTCTTCGAGCCGTGCTTTTAACGCGCGTTTAAAATCTTTGCTTTCGTCGTTTAACGCTTTCGCAAGCGAAATATATGCTTCCGCGTCGCCGCTTTCCACGCCGAAGCACAGTTCGTCAACGCAATTAAGTCCGTTTAAAACCGATATAGCGCCTTTTGCGAAACTTTCCGCGTTAGCGGTCGCAAAAACCGTGGGCAGTTCTATAACGGCGTCCGCCCCCGCGATAATCGCATGCTTTGCCCGCGTAAATTTATCTAAAACGGCAGGTTCTCCGCGTTGGGTAAAATTGCCGCTCATTATAACTATCAGTTTATCCGCTTTTAATTCGTTTTTAATGTAATTTATATGTTTTACGTGCCCGAGATGAAAGGGGTTGTATTCTGCCACACAAGCGCAAATTTTCATAAAAGTTCCAAAAACCTCAACGTATCTATTTACTTTTTACCGCAAATGTTGTACAATGTTTAAGTCGGTAAGTTCATTAAATATTTTACTACATTTTAATGATATTTACAAATTTTTTTTATAAAAAAAGGAGAGCATTGTATTATGTCTATACTTGAAAACATAAAAAAGCAGGCTTCCGCACTGAACAAGTGCGTCGTTTTGCCGGAGGGTGAAGATAAACGAGTGGTAACCGCCGCCGCCGAAACCGTTAAAGAGGGTGTGGCGCGGGTTATCCTTCTCGGCGACGCGGCTAAAATCGCCGAGGACAACCCCGAGGTCGATTTAACGGGAGTTACCGTTATAAACCCCGTTACGTATGAAAAAACCGAAGCGTACGCAGAACTTTTATTCAAAGCGCGCGAGGGCAAAATCAACAAAAAAACGGGGCTTCCCGAATATGCGGACGTTGCCGCCGCAAAAGCCGCCGTTCTTAAAGATTATACCATGTACGGCGCGCTTATGCTTAAAGCCGGCGACGCGGACGGGCTTGTTTCCGGCGCGTGCCACTCCACGGCGAATACTCTTCGTCCGGGACTCCAGGTGATTAAAACCGCGCCCGGCGTAAACACCGTTTCTTCTTGCTTTATAATGATTGCGCCCGAGGGCGAACATAAGTATAATCCGGACGGCGTGGCGGTATTTGCAGATTGCGCCATCAATATCGAGCCGGACGCGCAGCAACTTGCGGACATAGCGATTTCTTCTGCCGAAACCGCTAAAACAATTGCCGGTATAGAGCCGCGCGTGGCGATGCTTTCTTTCTCCACCAAAGGTTCCGGAAACGACGACAAGTTCTTTAAGTCGGTACCTAAAATGCAACAGGCTACCGCTCTTGCGAAAGCCGCCGCACCCGATCTCGCGCTCGACGGCGAATTCCAGTTCGACGCCGCAGTCGCGCCCGAAGTCGGCAAGTTAAAAGCCCCGGGTTCGTCCGTTGCGGGCAATGCGAACGTTTTCGTGTTCCCCAACATCAACGCGGGTAACATAGGCTATAAAATAGCGCAGCGTTTCGGCGGATATATGGCGTTAGGTCCCGTATGCCAGGGTTTTGCAAAGCCTATCAACGACTTATCCCGCGGATGCAATGCGGACGACGTAAAAGCCGTTATCGCTATAACCGCTCTTCAGGCGAAATAATAAAAAATATATAATCACAGGAGACAGTAATGAAAATTCTCGTAATAAACGCAGGCAGTTCTTCGCTTAAATATCAACTTATCAATATGGAGAATGAGAGCGTAATACTTAAAGGTTTATGCGAACGCATAACGTTCGACGGCGGCGTTTTAACTCAAAAGACCGCGGACGGCAGAGAAATCGTAATAAAGCAGGATATGCCTACTCACAAAGAGGCGATGGAACTCGTTTTAAAAGCTATGCTCGACCCCGAAAAGGGCGCGCTTAAAAGCATGGACGAAATTTCCGCGGTAGGGCACAGGGTGCTCCATTCGGGCGAAGACTTTAAATGCTCCGTCGTTATCGACGACGAGGTGGTAAGAATTTGCGAAAAGAACGCGGAACTCGGACCCTTACATATGCCCGGCAACATCGCTTGCATTAAAAGTTGCCGCGAAGTAATGAAAGGCGTGCCTATGGTTGCGGTATTCGATACCACGTTCCATTCCACCATGCCGCCTAAGGCGTATATGTACGCTATACCTTACGACGCATACGAGAAGTATAAAATAAGAAAATACGGCTTTCACGGAACGTCTCATAAATTCGTGAGCGAAGAAACCGCTAAACTTTTAGACGATAAAAACGCCAAAATGATAATCTGCCACCTCGGCAACGGCTCTTCTCTCTCCGCGGTAGCGGGCGGCAAATGTATGGATACGTCCATGGGCTTTACCCCTCTCGAAGGACTCGTTATGGGTACGCGTTCGGGCGATATCGACCCCGCCGCGGTAGATTATATGAGAGTTAAACTCGGTCTTAAACCCGAAGAAGTCGTAAACTTCCTTAACAAAAAATGCGGCGTTTACGGCGTGTCCGGTAACCTTTCGAGCGATTTAAGAGACTTGACCGCCGCTATGGAAGGCGGCAACGAAAAAGCCAAACTCGCACTCGAAATGCTCGCTTACAGGGTTAAAAAGTACGTCGGCAGCTATGCCGCGGTGCTCGGCGGTGTAGACGCTATCGTGTTTACCGGCGGCATAGGCGAACATTCTCCGCTTATCAGAGGGCTCGTGATGGAAAACATGGAGTATCTCGGGGCGAAGTTCGACGAAAAGAAAAACGAAGAATATTCTTCGGGCGTGGGCTTTATCAACGCGGAGGATTCAAAGGTAAAAATCATCGTTTTACCGACGAACGAAGAACTTTCCATCGCGAGAGAAACGGTTGCGCTTACCGAGGGCTTGATAAAATAACCCGATTAGTAAGGTTTTGCGCGTAAAGACGCGCGCATAAATAACTTTTTTAGCGAAAAAAGTTGACAAGGTATTTTAAATAGTATATACTTGAAAGGCTGTTAAGTTAGCGTATTATGATTTTCGATTTAAGAAAACTTTTAAGGAGCGGCAAAACCGAGTGCGATTTTTTCTTCGAGTACGAACCGGAGAAAGAGTTGATAAGTTTGCCGGGGGCGGAAATTGTTTTGCCCGTAAAGGTTAACGGCGATATCGCCGTTACGGAGGACGGTACGGCTGTCGTGCGTGGCGAAGTGTCGTTTTCGGTTTCGGGCGAGTGCACGCGGTGCCTTAAAAAAACGGTAAACGATTACGTTTTTCCGTTTGAAGAAGAAGTTTTCAAAAATAACCCGGACGGTTATTCGATAGTAAACGATAAAGTAAACTTAGCGGAAATAGTCGACGACGTTATCGCAACCGAGTTCCCAATAAACTTTTTGTGTTCAAAAGATTGCAAAGGTATTTGTGAGGGTTGCGGCGTTAACTTGAACGACGAAGAATGTAAATGTGAAAAATAAACAGGGAGAGTAGAATACAATGGCAGTACAGAAAAGTAAAAAGTCCCAGAGCAAAACGAGTTCGAGATTCGCTCAATGGAAAAACAGTTTAGCCACCCCTAATCTTGCTGAATGCCCCCAGTGCCACGAACTTAAAGCGTCCCATAAGGTATGCCCCAAGTGCGGCTATTACGACGGCAAGCAGGTTATCGACGTAGACAAAAAGAAAGAAAAGAAGGACTGATTACGGTTCGGTTTTCTTAAAAACCCAAAAAACGTTATTAAAAGCGTTGCGGTTTTCCGCAACGCTTTTTGCGCGTTAAACGCGTAAGGTTAAAGTAGACGGCGGTTATGCGCGGTGAATTTTTCGGTATTCGGTAGGGGTAACGCGCGCGTTAAGCGTAAAAAATTTGGTAAAATAACTTTGCGTGTCAAACCCGAGTTTTTCTGCGATTTCCGTTACCGAAAGGTCGGTTTTTGCAAGCAGACTTTGCGCGCGGTTTATCAAAACGGTTTTCTTGAACGAATTTATCGTCGTGCCGGTTTCTAATTTAAATACCTTAAACAGATAAGATTTAGAATACCCGAGCGCGCCTGCAAGGTCGTCGATTTTAACGTTTGCGCCGCCTTCGGATAAAATTTCGCTTATTCTCCCCGAGATTTTATCGTGTGATTTAGGAAGAACGAAGATTTTGTTTTCACCGTTTACGTCGGTTTCGTCGCGAATAAGCGTTATCAAAAGTATTTCCGCATAATTTTTAATCATTTGCAGCCCGCCGAGCGCGGGTTTTTCTGCAAGAGGCATTTTTTTAAGCGCAGGGTCGGAATACGGCAGGTCGAAAGTTTTTTTCGCTTCGTTTACAATAGAGTAAAGCAGACTTTGCGCTTCGTTTTTAACTTTTACCGTTTTAGAGGCGAATATGCTCAACGCCTCGCTCCGACTGTTGAAAGATATTATTATTACTTTCGGCGAAGTTTTGCCGTTCGCTTTAAGCGAGTGTTCTTCCATCGGCTTATGAAACAACGCTTCGCCTTGCTTTAAAACCGTTTTTTTTCCGTCGTTAAAGCATATCAGATCGCCTCGCTCCGCATAAACCATTTCCCAAAAATCGTGCGATTCCGTATCGGATATAAAGTTTTTATCAAAATCGAAATAATGTACGGTAACGATTTCGGTTATTTTTATCAGGTTTTCAATCTTATATTTGTAATATTTCATAAATAAATGATAGCATCGGGGCAGTAAATTGTCAATTAAAGCATTGTAAAAAACAGTATACTTTTTTACATATTTTAGATAGCGGCGTATATTGCTATTGTGCGGCGGCGGTTATAAAATAATAACGAAAATAAAATTATAAGGAGAGTATATGAGAGTTCTTGCAATAGGTTGTCATCCCGACGACGTGGAAATCGCTTGCGCGGGTACGCTTATCAAATGCGTAAAGCGCGGGGATAAGGTTATAACCTGCCATCTTTCTACGGGTAATTTAGGGCACGTAATCATTCCGCCGGACGAACTTACGGTTATAAGGAGAGAAGAGGCGAGAAAGGCGGGCGCGCTTGCGGGAATAGAAGTTATTTCGGCGGGGTTTAACGACCTCGATATGTTTTCGGACAATAAAAAATCGCGCGACGCGGTTGTGGACGTTATAAAATACGCCGACCCCGACTTTATAATCACGCATAATCCCGACGATTATATGCCGGACCACGTAGCGGCGTCTAAACTCGTTTTCGACGCGAGTTTTGCCGCGACTCTGCCTAATTACCGTTCTAAGGAGCCTAATCCCGCCAAACTCGTACCTATATACTATATGGATACGCTTGCGGGCGTAAATTTCGTGCCGGACGAATTCGTGGATATTTCGGAAGAAATAGACTTAAAGCTCAAAATGCTCGAATGCCACGAAAGTCAGATAAAATGGATGCGCGACCATGACGGAATAGACTTTCCGGATATGGTTAAAACGTGTTCGCGTTATCGCGGCTACCAGTGCGGCGCGGGCTATGCGGAAGGCTACAAAATGTGTAAAGCGTACTTAAAAGGCACAACGAAAAGGTTGTTGCCGTAAATTTATTAAAATCAAAGGAGATATAAAAAATGGATTTTAATTCTACCGTAAAAGGAAGCGAACTCGAAGGGTTTTTCCCCGAGCACTGGGACATGAAAAAAATAGACGAGATATGCTCGCACCGTCCCGAAGAGATAACCGAAAGACAAACTTTCTGGAACGAAAAGTTTACCCCCGTCGAATGCGGCGACGTAGCCGAGTTTGACGTAAAAATGGGGCACGAAATAGCCAACGAAATAAGAAAAGCGAACGAAGAAGGTCGCAAACTTATATTTATACTCCCCGTAGGACCTATGGGCATGTATAAATGGGCGGTGTATTTTATAAAAGAATGGAACGTTTCGTGCAAAAACGTATGGTGTTTTAACATGGACGAATGGGCGGATAAAGACGGCAACACCATTACGGGAGAAGCGGCTTTTCAGACCGCGATGGAGAACGCGTTTTACAACCCGCTCGGCAACCTTACCGTGCCGAAAGACCACAGAAATTTTGCCACGAAAGACAACTTGCCGACTTATCCCGACAAAATCGCCGCGCTTAAAAAAGACGGCGCCAAACTCGTGCTCGTTTACGGCATAGGCAGAATGTGCCATATAGCGTTTTGGGAGCCGACTTTCGGGGCGCATTACGCCACGGACGAAGAATGGCTTAAAGCGCCTTACGGACTCGGCGTTAAACTTACGCCGCTCACGATAGAACAGAACGCGATAACCTCGTTTAAGTCGAGGGTAACGCTCGTTCCTTGCAGAGCCAACACAATGGGACCCGGGCTTATGTTCGGCGCGGATTACGCAATCGGCGGGGCGGACGGCGCGCTCTCCCGCGGGATGCAGTGGCAGGGTATGTCTTTATGGATGACGTTAAGATACGGACCTACGCGCCACGTTACTTCCTCTTATATACCGACCATTCCCGGCAAATTGTTCTATCTTAAAGAACTTGCGGGGCCGCTTGTTCCCGAGGCTAACTGATATGAAAGGCATAGCGGTCGCGGGGACGCTTTTAGCCGACAGAATAAAAACCGTTAAAGTATATCCTAAAGAGGGCGAACTTGCCGAAATTTCGGGGATAAGTCTTGCGGGCGGCGGGCTCGTGCATAACGTAGGGGCGGATATAAAAAAACTTTCGCCCGATACGCCCGTGTACGCGTACGCGCTTGTGGGCGACGACTTTGACGGAGAATTTTTAACGCGCGTTTTAACCGAAAACGGGGTAAATTGCGAAAACGTTAAAAAAGTTAAAGGCGCAACCACGAGTTTTACGGACGTGTACAGCGTGCCGGGCAAAACGAGAACGTTTTTTACGTGTGCGGGCGCTTCGGCGGCGTTCGGTTATGACAGCGTTGTTTTGGATACCGAAAAAATCGGTATGCTGCACCTCGGTTATTTTTTATTGCTCGATAAAATAGACGGCGGCGACGGAATAAAGATACTTAAATCCGCCGTAGACGCGGGCATAAAAACTTCAATCGACCTTGTGAGCAAGGCGGACGGCGATTACGCCGCCGTTTTGCCCGCGCTTAAATACGTTGATAACCTTATTATAAACGAGGTTGAGGCGGAGCGGCTTACGGGTATACCCGCAACCTATGAAAACGCACAGGCGGTTACCGAAAAACTTTTAAGTTACGGCGTGAGAGAGCGCGTTATAATTCACGCGCCCGCATTCGGGGCGTGCGCCTCTAAAAGGGGTTTTACGGCGCTTTCTTCGTTTGACTTGCCGAAAGGGTTTATAGTCGGCACCAACGGCGCGGGAGACGCGTATACTTCGGGCGCGCTGGTTGCGATAGGCGCGGATAAATCGGACGAAGAGATTTTAAAGGCGGCTTCTTACGCGGCAACCGTTTCGTTAACCGCGGCAAACGCTACCGGCGGCGTTACGGAACTTAAACAAGCGGAAAACTTTTGCAAAAACTTAAAAAGGAGAAAATTATGTTAGTTAATCTCGACTGCGTATTAAAAAAAGCGCAAAAAGAAGGTTACGCCGTGGGACTTTTTAACACGACGGACACCGATATGTTAGAAGCGGCGATTTCCGCCGCGGAAGAACTTAATTCACCCATAATAATCGGCACGGCAGAAGTGCTTTTACCTTACGGCGAACTTAAACTTTTAGCCCCCTCTATAGTGGCGGCGGCAAAACGCGCAAAGGTACCCGTAGTCGTGCATTACGACCACGGCTTAACCTTTGAAAGGTGTATAGAGGCGTTAAAACTCGGGTTTTCGTCGATAATGTTCGACGGGTCGCTTAAAGGCGAAAAAGAAAACCTTGAAGAAACCGCCGAAATCGTTAAAATCGCGCATGCTTTCGGCGCGACGGTAGAGGGTGAAATAGGACACGTCGGAGAAGCCGCCGGCGTAAGCGAAAAGGACAGATACACCACGGTAAAAGAAGCGGTAGACTTTGCGAATAAAACCGGCGTAGACGCGCTTGCGGTAGCCATAGGCACGGCGCACGGCGCGTATAAAACCAAGCCGCAACTTAATATAGAACGGCTTAAAGAAATAAGCGCGGCGGTAAACGTTCCGCTCGTTTTGCACGGCGGCAGCGGCTTATCGGACGAAGACTTTAAAAACACGATAGCGGCGGGCGTCAGCAAAATAAACGTGTTTACCGACCTTTGTATTGCAGGCGAAAACGCTATGAGAGAAAGCGTAGAGCAAAAACTCGGCTACCTTGCCACTCGTGCGGAAAAGGTCGCCGCGATAAAACAGGCGGTTATTAAAAAGATAAAAGTTTTCGGTTCGCAAAACAAGGCGTAAAACCGAACGCCAAAACTACGGCGCAAACCAAAAACAAATATAAAAATACAAGCCCCCTTGCGATAATGTAAGGGGGCTTTAACGTAAAAGCAACCGCATAAAGCGTTAAATAAGCAAAAACGAATAAAAATTGTAAAAAAACGGAAAAGATAAGCGGGAAATATGATATAATAAACAAAAAAGTTGTGGGAGGACACAGAAAATGAAAAGAAAGATAGCGAGTATAATACTCGCGGCGTGTATGGCTATGCCGTGCATGGTGAGCCTTGC
>DPGH01000014.1:45272-105382 GCA_003523255.1 Clostridiales bacterium | reverse complement strand
CCCACGAGTGGCAAGTAACGTATACTTACGACAGTACGGGGCACTGGCAAAAGTGCGAGCACTGCAACAAGACTACGGAAAAACAAAGCCACGAATTCAGAGAGGGTACCTGTACGGTATGCGGCTACGCAGACAAGGCGCAGGTTCCGCCGCAAAAAGGTTTAATGAGCAAATACTTTTCCGGCGTAAAAGCGACGTATATCAAAGAGGGTATAAAGGACTCCGACGGAACGGTTAAAGAATTTAAAAATTTAGTTGACCGCCAGATAGACGTACTCGCGCAAGATATACTTATACGCCTAAATTACGTTTACGGTGATTTAAGAACGACTAAAAGCGCGTGGTGCAGCAGCCCCGCGTTAGCGGACGATAACGATAAAACGGGCGATTACAGATATTACGGAAAGTATGCGGGCGGCAATAACGGTTTAGCCGCCAGGGTTGAAACCGCCGCATTACTGACAACGCTTAGCGAAAGCGATTATAACGCCGTAGACGAGGGTACTGCCGTACTATCGGAAGTTGATATAGACAATATAGCCGACTACCAAAAATCTTTAGTAATTAAAGATACAAACAAAAATGTTTTGGCTTCTTACGGAGATTACAACTTAATAGGCGCAAGTTCCGGTCAGAATATGACTGTGGTTGAGAGTTTAGGAATAAAATATTTACAACCTGATGAATCAAAAAAGTGGTTGGTTACGGATTTAACTTCTGACGAAGCAAAAGAATCGTTAAAACTGATGATTGCGCAGGAATTGAGCGGTAGTGGAAGCGACGATTACGACGTTCTTATCGAAACGATAGACAGTTTAGGTTACCCTGCCGATTTTAACAAAAAGTTAGAGGATATAATCAATAACAAAATAATCGGCGCGGCAAGAATAACCGAAGATAACGGATACTATCAGATATTAAAAAGCGAATATGCAGGTAGAATAACGCCGGATAGCACTAACGCTATAGACGCAAGTGTAGAATATACGGAAACAAATTCTCCGCGGTTGTATAAGGGTTATAAGGTAATTGTGCCCGCGCTCGTAAATTCCGCACTCGGGAATATGTTTGAAAATACCGACGTTTCCGTTTATCCCGTTTTTTCTAAAACGGCGGTAAGTTATACGAGTAACGCCACGGGTTTTAACGAAGCGCACGACTATCAAACTATAACCTTGCTTGCAAAAGCAAAAACGCCGCTTACCAGGCTCGTCGTAAAAATAGCCGGTACAGATATCGGCGGTGAAAGCGTAAAACTCAAATATCAACTTTACGTTAACGGAGAGCGTAAAGGCGCAATACACCGTATAGACTTAACTAACGAAGAGCAGGTTTTAGAACTCGCCCGCTTTGCCGATTCAAACAAAAAATTCAACGCCTATAGCGGTAGCGTAATTACCGATATCAACACGGATATTTTTAATTACAGCGTAGTAAACGACGAAGATACCGACGGGTATATCAAGATAGTTTTTATCAACGATAACGGCGTTAAGTTTAAGGTTACGTTCGACGGGTATTTCGATAAAAATCAGTAAATAAAAAGATTAAAAAAATACAACCCTTTTTCGGGGTTGTATTTTTTGCTATATTCGGTATTTTTAATGCAAAAATTTTTAAGCGGTTACGTATTCCGCGGCGGTCAAAGTATAAACCAGTACGCCCATAGGCGCCATTAAACCGTACGCAGTGAGCGGCTCAACGTATTTAACGAGCAAGGCTTTGTTTTCAAGCGCGGCGCCTTTGGCTTTTTGTACTGAAAAAAGTTGTCTCATACCCGCGTTTTCCGTCCCGTAAATCGAAAGCGAATAGTTTATAACCTGTAATTCTTCTTCGCTCAGCGTACCGTTTACTTTTATGGTCGTTTTAGGTTCGGTTGAAGCGGATTCGGCTTTAATCGCAAGGGTTTTATCCTCTTTATACTGAGCCGAAACGACGGGTATATAAACGGACTTTTCAAGTTCTACGTCAAGATTTCTCACGGCAAAAAGCAATTCGGCGTTATCTATCAGCGTGCGGTATTCGTAATCGTTCGTATACCCGTTTTCGCTTTTTAACTCGGGGTTTTCTTCTTTTATTCCGTCATAGTAGCGCAAAGTCGTTTTATAGGACTTTTGGTTATAAACTACGGTCCTTTCGGTGCGCACCCTGCCTATCACGGCAGTATCTTCTCCCGCGGAGAAGGTGGTGTAAAGCGAAAAGGTATTTACGAATATCGGAGCAAACGAAAATTTATACGAGCAGAAATATACGGTAGATTTAATATTATCGGTAAAAGCATAGTCGTCCGTATTGCCGTCGTAAGAGCAGTTTGCGTAAGTTACCGGCAGAGTAAGGTCGGTTGTAAGTTTGTAAAGAGTTTTTGCCTCGCTCGGTAAGTTGTCGATTAAATCGCTTTCCGCCGCTTCTCCTGTAAGCGACGCGGCAGAAACCGTTTCGAGCACGGCGGTATAAACGCCATCGCCAAAGGTAAAACCGTATTTGCCCTCGTCTATATTCTTTTTAAGCCTTTCCGAAATAGCGAATTCCGAAAGATAAGAATCGGCATACGCGACTTTATAAGTAAGCGTTTCGCGGTAGCCGGAAGAAGGCTCTACGATAACGTTTTCGCCTAAATACGCGCTTTTAAACGATAATTCGCTTTTGGCGTTGCAACTGCAGCCGGCAAGCGTAACGGTAAGCGCAAGCAAAACGGATATAACGGATAAAGTAAATTTTCTCATATATTTCTCCGCGGCGATATTTACGCCGATTAAAACAATTTTAACATAAAAGCGTAAAAAAGTAAAACCTAATTGCAAAAAACTCTTTAAATCCGTCAAGTTTATGTTAAAATATATTTATGTTCAAAATCATTGCGACCGATTCACAATATAATCTTTTCCCTTTGCTCGTAAAAGAATTGTCCGCTAAACGCAAAAACGGCGGCAAAACCTTTATCTTTTGCGAGGAAAAAATTTCGCTTATGGCGGAGCGCGCCGTGGCGCGGGAGTTCGGCGGGGCTACCGATACGGAGATTTTGTCTTTCGGCACGTACGCCAAACGGAAAGAAAAGTCTTTTAACCTTTTAAGTAAAGAAGGCTCTTCTATGGCGGTGTACAGGGTAATGAAAGAGTTGCCCCTAAAAAAAATCATCGGGGCAAAGGCAGGGGCTGCCGCCGCAGTTTCGGAACTGATAGCGCAACTTAAAAGTTCGGCGGTTTCTCCCGAAGATTTAAAAATCGCAGGCGAAAGCGCAAAGGGCATGCTTAAAGACAAACTCGGCGATTTAACCCGAATTTATTCCGCATACGAGGCGTTTTTGTCGGAGCGCGACTTTTTTGACCAAAGCGCGATAATGGCGCGTTTGCCGGATATTATAAAGCGGGACGAGGACCTTTGCGGCGCGGACGTATACGTTGTGGGACTTGCCTCGGTTACGGCGCAGATTAAGCGCGCCGTGAAAGAAATTTTAAAGGTCGCGCGGTCGTTTACAGCGATAGCGGTAAACGGTGAAAACTCTTTCGCATACACGGGGGAGGCGGTAAACGCCTTTCGCGATATTGCGGGAGAAACGGGGCAAAGTTATTCCGAAGCGTTCGTTAAAGCGGATAGACCCTGTGCCGCGGAGGAAATAGCGCGCGGGGTGTTTAAGCCGTACCGCGCCGCTGAAAAGGTAAAGACGGACAAAATATTTTATTCGTGCTTTAAGGGGGTAGAGGAAGAAACGCTCCGCATTGCCGAAACGATAACCGCGCTTATCAGGAGCGGAAAGCATCGGTACAGAGATTGCACCGTGGCGGTGCCGGACGAGGGCGAGTATAAAGACGCGCTTTTATCGGCGTTTTCCGCGCTCGGCGTGCCTTGCTTTTTCGACGAAAAGAAAACTGTTTTTTCTAATCCGCTCGTTTCGTTCGTGTTGTCGTACGTAGATTCTTATCGAAAAAACTTCGAGAGGGAAACGTTTAAGGCGTTTTATAAAAACCCGCTTATATCTACGGATAAGGATTTTCTCGACGAGTTTGAAAACTACGTTTTGACCTACAACGTAAATTACGACAGATTTAAAAAACCTTTTACCTTCACGCCGGAAGGCGGCGATTTGGAAAAATTAGAGAACTTCAGAAAGTACGTTTGTTCTTTTTTCGATATTTTCGACGTAAACGCGGCGATAGAAAAAGCGGACGCGAAAGACAAAATGCAAGACTTTTCGCTCAAACTCTCCGACGCGGGTTTATACGAGGAAAGCGCGGTTAACGCCCAGATATACGACGCCGTAACGGGCGTTTTAGCCGAGGCGGACGAGATAATCGGCGCGGGCGCGCTTACTCCCGCGGAGTTTCGCCAGACGTTTATAAACGGAGTATACGCGCTTAAACTTTCGATACTGCCGCAGTATAACGACGCGGTTTTCGTCGGGGGATATAAAGAATGCGCGCTCGTTAAATCAAAATTCGTTTTCGCGCCCGGGTTGACTTCTGCGGTGCCCGGCGTAAAAGACGACGTGGCGTTTTTAACCGACGACGACATAGACTCCCTTAAAGACCTTAAAGTGCTTGTGGAACCCAAAATAAAAGCGGTAAACCGCCGCACGCGGGAGGGGGTCGCGCTTGCGCTTTCTTCGTTTGAAAAGGGGCTTTTCGTTTCTTATCCCGCGGCGTCGCTTTCGGGCGGCAAAAACGTTAAAAGCGAGGTGCTCGCCTTTATAACGGATAAATTCGATTGCATGCCTTTCCCTCGCGAAAACGGTTATATGACCGAAAAAGAGGGCGAAAAAACTTTCGCGCGGGAGTGCGGCTTGTTCGGCGAGGGTAAAATAAACGATTTTACGGCGGCTTCCGCTTTCTACGCGGCGACGGACGAAAAATTAAAGCCCGTTATCGAACTGTGCAACAAAGAGGTTAAAGTACGCTTAAACGAACATGCGGAACTGGTAACGGGGGCGGTCGTTTCGCCGACTTCTATCGAAGATTTTTATAAATGTCCTTTCCGTTCGTTTTTTACGCACGGGCTTAAAGTAAGAGAGAGAAAAACGCTTAAAAGCGACGCGCTCACCGCCGGCAACCTTATGCACGCGATTTTTAAGGAATTCGTCGTTAAATCGCGCGGCGTTTTTTCCGAAGAAGAAGCCGTAAAACTTTTTGAAAGCGTATCCGAAAGCGTGCTCGCCACTGACGAGTACGCCGCGCTTAAACTCGACGGTGAAAGCGGCGGAATACTTAAAAGAGTACTCAGCGAGTGCGAAAAATTTTGTCTGAAAGTTTATCGCTTCAATAAAAATTCGGACTTCGTTACGTTAGACGGGGACGCGGAGGCGACTTTCGGCAAAGGCGGCAAATACCCGCCCGTACCGCTTTTGGGCGGTAAAATAAACCTTGCCGGTAAAATCGACCGCATAGATACCGCGGGCGAATATTACAGGGTAATAGATTATAAAACGGGTGCGGTAGACGCGACGGATAAATCGCTTTTCGCGGGGGTGAAACTTCAACTTTATCTGTACGCGGCGGCTGTACGCGGCAAAAAACTCGCCGGAGCGTACTATATGCCGATAAGCGACGCATTTAAAGCGGAGGGCGCGACCCCTGCCGCGGCGGTGAAAGGTAAAACCCTTGCCGACGAAAAAGCCCTGTGCATGCAAGATAAATCGTGCGCGGGCGGCGGCGCGAGCGAGTTTAACGGCGCGGAAATATCGGAGGGTAAAATCGTCGGCGCGACGGACGAGGAAACCCTTCGGGCGTTCGTAAAATACGCGCTTAAAGCGAGCGAATCCGCGGCGAGGGAAATGGAGCAAGGCGTAATAGTGCCGTCGCCTTACGGCAGGGTTTGCGAAAACTGCCCGTTTTCGCCCGTATGCGGCACTAACGAAGAACTGGAGAGAACGCTCGGCCCGGTAGACGAAAAAGTCGTTGCGGAATCGACGGAGGTGGAATAATGCCCGAATTAAAGAAAGAACAACAAGACGTTATAATGCACGAAAAGGGCAACATACTCGTTTCCGCTTCGGCGGGGAGCGGCAAAACTTTCGTTATGATAGAGCGGCTCATACGGCTTATAACCGACCGTAAAGCAACGGTAAACGGCGTTCTGTGCGTAACGTTTACCGAGGCGGCTGCAGCCGACATGAAACAAAAACTCAAAAAGGCGTTAAGCGAGCGCGCCGAGGGGGACGAGTATCTTTCGGAACAACTTTTAAATGCGGACGGCGCGGATATATGCACGTTGCACGCGTTTTGCTCGCGACTTATCAGGACGTATTTTTTCGCGGCGGGCGTTTCTCCTGATTTTTCGATTGCGGACGCCGCCAAAAGCGAAACGCTTTTATCGGAAAGCGTTGACGAGGCGGTAAGAGAGGGGTATAAAAACAAAACGAAAGAGTTTTTGTCCCTTTGCGACGCGTTTTCGGCAAGGCGCACCGACGCCGAACTCAAAGAAACGATAAAATCCGTTTACCGCTTTGCGGAGTCCGAAAAAGACCCGGAGGAATATTATCGTAAATGCCTTGAAAATTACTCGGAAGAAGGGTTTGCCCGAATTCTCACCGAATACGAAAACACTTACGCCGAGGAACTTACGCGAGTGATAAACGTTCTCTCCGCGGCGCTTAATACTTTTGCGGCGGAGGGGTTTAAAAAAAGCGAGGACTACGTTAAAAGCCTTATCGCGGACGCAACCGCGGCGAAAGACGGCGGCGTGTACGCGGTAAAGGGGCTCGAAGAATATAACAGCGTTCTTTCTTTCGAGCGGGGACTTAAAGGTAACGCCCTTGCGGCAAAAGAAAAGGCGGTTGCCTGCCGCGACGAATTAAAAAGCATTTTCAAACGGTACGCGCGCCACGTTTCGGATAAAAACGAAGATCTGAAAAGATTTTATTCCGCAAAAGAAACGTCTCTTGCGATGATCGATTTATTGAAAAACGTAGGCAAAAGGTACGCCGCGGCAAAACGCGACGAGAACCTTTTGGACTTTTCCGATCTCGAACATTTCGTGCTTAAAGCGCTTTCGGACGAAAGCGTGCTTAATTCGGTAAGGACAAAGTATTCGTACGTGTTCGTTGACGAATATCAGGATATAAACGGCGTGCAGGAGGCGATACTGTCGGCAGTATCCTGCGATAACCTTTTTATGGTGGGCGACGTAAAGCAAAGCATATACGGTTTTCGCGGGTGCCGTCCGGAAATTTTTACGGCAAAAAAAGCGAAAATGGAGAGCGGTAACGAAAAAACCGTGTCGCTAAACTATAACTTTCGCTCGTCCGAAGCGGTTATAAACTTTGCAAACAAAGTGTTTTCGTATTCCATGACGAAAGATTTTTACGGCGAATCATACGCGGATACCGCCGCGCTCGTTTCGGGCGGGATATACGGAGTAAACGCCGCGGGCAGAGCAAAACTCCATTTATACGAAAAGTCAAAAAGAAAACGCGTCGAAAAAGAAACGCCGCGCGTATACGATATTCTGCAGGAAATAAACGCCGCAACGGAGGAAAACGAACCGGACGCTTTCGCGCTTATAGCGAAAATAATAGAGGACGAACTTAAAGAAAGTTATTACGACGTAAAAACCGACGCGTATAAACCCGTAACGTTCGGCGACGTTGCTATTTTAACGAGAAACAAAAACAACGCTTACGTTCAAAAACTCGTTGCCGGGCTGAAAAAACGCGGGGTGCCGGTAACTTCGGAAGTGAGCGAAAACGTACTCGATTTTCCCGAAACGATTTTGCTTGCGGATCTGCTCGAAATAATAGACAATTTCAAACAGGACGTGCCGCTTTCCGTCGTGATGAAAAGCCCCGTCGGCGGATTTACGGAAGAGGAACTTGCGGAAATAGTTTTAAACTACGTAGACGGTGGAGGCAAAAAAGGTTTTGCAGAGGCGTATTCATGCTTTTTAGAAAACGGCGCGGGCGCTACGGCGGAAAAATTAAAACGTTTTGACGAATATATAAAAAATCTGCGCTTTCAGGCAGACTTTGTCGGTGCGAAAGCCTTGCTCGAACGCGCGATAAGCGATTGCGGGCTTGAAAGTTTTTATCTCGCCTCGCAAGGGGGCGCGGATAAACTCGTGCGGGTGAAGAGGTTTATTTCGCTTGCGGAACAAGGTGGCAGGGATTTAAGCGTAAGAGAATTTTTAACGAACGTGCGCCGCGGCGGCAAAGCGTTCGAGATTGTTTCCGGCGGGACTGAAAACGCGGTTAAAGTTATGACCATACACGCCTCTAAGGGGTTAGAATTTCCCGTTACGATAGTTTGCGGGCTTGAAAAAAAGATGAATTCCGAAGAGGACTATGCGGAGGTGCTGTTAGACAGAGATTACGGGTTTGCGGTTAAGTGTTACGATTACGAAAACAGAGTTTCCAAAGAAACGGTGCTTCGCGGGGTGATAAAAAACGGGTTTGCCAAAAAGCGCGTTAAAGAGGAATTAAGACTGTTTTACGTCGCGCTGACGCGGGCAAGGTATTCGACGCATCTCGTATTCGCGGCGGATAAAGACGGCAGAAAAAACGAGTTCGTCGGCGCGAACAGGTTTTTAGACTACGTGCCGTCCGATATACCGCTCGAAGTTTCTTCTGAAAGCGACTTTACCTCGGCGGAAGTCAGGCGCGGCGTCAGAAAAGTACTTATAGGAAGAACTGACGAAAAAACGGAGCAAACCTTTCGAAAAAACTTTACGTACGTTTACCCGTACGCGGTAGATTGCACGTTGCCGCTAAAGAGCACCGTTACGGACGTTTTGAATCGCGAAACGCCCGTACGCACGGAATATTACGACGAAGCGGAAAAAGGAGGTACCGACGCGGAGAAAGGCATAATCGCGCACAAAATATTGCAATACCTTGATTACGACAAGTCGGAAAGCGTCGAAGAGGCGATAAAGCGGCTTATATCTACGGGGGTGCTTACCGAGGATGAAGCAAAGGACGTCGATACGACCCGCCTTGAGAGGGCTGCTTCGCTCTCTTCGCTTAAAAATCTTTCGGGCAAAAAATTGTCGAGGGAAAAAAGTTTTATCGCGCTTTTGCCGGCAAAACTCGTTTTCGGCGTAGACAGTAAAGAAGACGTTCTCGTTCAGGGGGTGATAGACCTTCTCGCCGAAACGGACGAGTACGCCGAAATCATCGATTATAAGTACTCGGTAAAATCTAAAGCCGCGCTTAAAGAAACGTACAGAAAACAGTTAGATTTGTACGCCGCCGCCGTGGAGAAAATCACGGGTAAAAAGGTTATATCCAAAACTCTCGTAAACGTTTACGCGGGCGAAGAGGTAAAAATCGACTGATAACGCGCTTTTTCGACGGCAGAGTATTTATTTTTTAACGCCGTGCGGGTTATTATATCCGTATGTTTTACTTTTCAAACGTTTTCGGCGGAACGGATTCGCCGTTGTTTTATCGCGTTGCGCTTTTTGCGGGCGACGGGATTATGATTGCGGCGTTCGCGCTTGCGCTCGTGCTCGCCCTCGTAAAAGAAAATTTCGGGCTAAAAAAAAGATTTTTTTACGTCGCGGTGATAGGCGGCGTGTTTTTGGCGGAAACGGCGATTTTCTTTCGCGACGAAGCGTTTATTCGTTATGCGGATTTGAGTTTTGCCTTAGGGTTGCTTTTAACGGTTCCGCTTATACTCGTGCCGGCAAAAAAGCCGCGCGTTAAAGAAGAAAAAGAATTGATAGAACTGATCGACGGCGAGATTAAAAAAAAAGATCCCGAAGATTTTTCGGAAAAACCTTCGGAAAGTCCCGCGCCAGCGTGCGGTTCGGTAAACTTTTCGCACGTGCGCGGAATAATCGGGAGAACGGGGTTTTATCCTTTGACCGAGCCCGAAAAACGGTCGGTAAGGGAACTTACCGCGCTTATCGGCGAAGCCGAAAGGGGCGAGGTTTTTTCTGATACGGAATCGCGCATAAACGACGGACTCGGCGAACTTTTAAGAATAATGGCAAAATACGGCGTATAGCCGTTTAAGATAAAAGGTAAACTTTCTTTTCGGACGGGGCATATAATGCAGAAAACCGAAAGGAGAGTTTTTTTATGATTAAACCCGTAGCCGTAGATTTGCCGTATCCAGATATGTGCGACGTTACCGTTTCGAGAAAAAACGCGTTATGCCTTTCGCCGGCATACGCCGCGCCGCACGGCGAACTTAACGCGGTGCTTCAATATACATATCACCATTTCAATTTCGACCTCGTTTCAAAAGAGGTTTCGGATACGCTTATGGGCATAGCGATAACGGAAATGCGCCATTTCGACATACTCGGCACGCTTTTGTTAAAACTCGGCGCCGATCCGGTAATGACTACTTTTCCGCCCTATCTCGGCGATTTTTACACGACCGCTTCGGTGTCGTATTCCAAAACTCCGCAAAAAATGCTTTTAGACGATATAACGGGCGAAATGAAAGCAATTATGCTCTATAAAAAAATTCTCGAAGGTTTAACGGACGAAACGGTTTCCGCTTGCGTGTCGAGAATTATTTTAGACGAAGAGTTGCACGTAAAGGTTTTAAAATCTTTACTCGAAAAGTACACCGGTTGCCGCGCATAGGCGATTTATAGCGGTATTAAGGGCATTTTGTCGTTAATAGTTGTTGCCGTCTCCTCGTTTTTGTGTTAAAATAAATTTAACGAAAAACGGGGAGAGGAGTATGATAGACATACATTCACACTTGTTGCCATGCGTAGACGACGGCAGCGACAGCGCGGAAAAGTCTTTCGCCATGCTTAGAGAAGCGGCGTCTTTCGGCGTTACCGATATGATACTCACGCCTCATTCGCATTTAAGGCTTAACCTCGGTCCGGAGGGACTTAAAGGCGTTTTCGATATGTTTAAAAACGCCGCGTTAAACCTCGGTATAGGCGTAAATTTATATTTGGGTCAGGAAATTTATTTTTCGCCTGATTTTGCCGAGGAATTGAAAAATCCGCTTTTTACGCTTAACGGCACGCGTTACGTTCTTGCGGAATTTGATTTTTACGAAAAAACCGACGTTGCGGACGCAGTGTACGAACTGTCCGTTAAAGGTTATAAACCGATAGTGTGCCACGTGGAGCGGTACACGTATCTTACGATAAGCGACGTTAAAGCCATAAAAGAGTGCGGCGGAGAAATACAAGTCAACGCCGATTCGATAATAAACAAAAACTTAAAAGGCGACCACAAGCGCGCCAAAGCCGTGTTAAAAGAAGGGCTTTGCGATTACGTGGCTTCGGACATGCATTACGGCAGAGTAAACTGCATGGCAAAAGCGTACGGGTTTGTGTGTAAAAAGTACGGCAAAGACACCGCGGACAAACTTTTTACCTTAAACGCGCGTAAAATTATAGGCGAATAAATGCAAAAGACGATTATAGCGATAGGCGGCGGAGAAATCAGAAATAAAACCACGCTTAAAATAGACGAATACGTTGCGGGGCTTGCTAAAGCGCACGCCGGCGATAAACGCGCCGTCGCGCTTTTTATAGGCACGGCTTCGCACGACAGTATGCCTTACTTTAACAGTTTCAGAAAAACGTACACCTCGGTTTTCGATATAAAGGCGGAGGTCGCGCTTATCGTTTACGGAGAAATGGACGTAAACAAAATCGCCGCCAAAATCGACGTGGCGGATTGTATTTACGTAGGCGGCGGCGATACCGTTTTTATGCTCGACAAGTGGAGAGAAACGGGGCTTGACAAACTTATACTCGCCGCATACGAACAAGGTAAAATAATCTGCGGGCTTTCCGCGGGGGCGATATGCTGGTTTAGCGATATGTACACCGACTACGAAATAATGCGCGGCGAAAGCGGCGAATACGTTATGCGTAAAGGGCTCGGCGTGCTGAAAGGGACTATGTGCCCGCATTTCAACGAACGGGAAAAAGATTTTACCGAAACCATGAAAAAAGAAAAAATACCCTTTGCTTACGGGGTAGAAAACGACGCCGCGCTCGTGTTTAACGACGGCGTGCCGGTTAAAAGCCTGTCCTCTGGCGGGCGTGCGTATACTCTTGAACTTTTATCTACGGGGGAAATTAAAAAGACTGAAATATGAGCCTGATAAATTTCGATAAACAAACCGAAGCGATTAAGGCGGCGGTTAAAAAAAGCGGAGCAGGGCAAAAACTTTTGTTGCATTGTTGTTGCGCGCCGTGTTTTTCGGGGTGCGTGCATAGGCTTACGGACGTTTTTGACGTAACCGCGTACTTTTATAACCCTAACATGGACGGGGCCGTCGAATACTATAAACGGGAAGAAGAACTTAAAAGGTTATGTGCCGCGCTTGGCGTTAAAGAGGAAAGCGAAACTTACTACCCTTACGAATTTTTAAATGCGATAAAAGGGTACGAGGACAGACCGGAGGGCGGCGCGCGTTGCGATATATGCTATGCGCTCAGGCTTGATAAAACCGCCGAAAAAGCCGCGCGGGAGGGATACGATTATTTTGCGACCACGCTTACTTTAAGTCCGCTTAAAGACGCGGCGCGCTTAAACGCCGCGGGAGAGGCGGCGGCTTTGAAATACGGCGTAAAATATTTGCCGAGCGACTTTAAAAAACGCGGCGGGTATCAGGTTTCCATCGCGATGAGCAGAGAATACGGACTGTACAGACAAAATTATTGCGGGTGCGTTTTTTCAAAAAACAAAAACCCGCTTTAGCGTTTTTATAAAAAAGTATCAGATTTATGTATTTAACGCCGCTTTGTATCAGATATTGTATTGATTACAAGAGAAAAACGTTGTAATATATAAGCAAAAATAGGAGTTTTTACTATGGAAGTCGTAGACGAAAATCTTGTTTATAAAGAACTTGAAAGAGACGACCTTGAATTTTTCGATTTTACCGACGCTAAATTTAAAATATTCGGTCTGTACGAAGCAGGCGAATATTTTAACGAAAGCCTTGTAAAAAGAATGCCGCAGGATATTGCGGACAAAGTAAACCCCGGCGTTGCCGGACACAATCGCAGTGCCGCGGGCGGCAGAGTATGCTTTATCACCGATTCACCCACGGTTGCGATAACTACTAAAGTTGCGCCGCCGCACGGCGCTAACTTTTCGCCTATAAGCGGGTCGGGTTACGATATTTTCGTTAAAGAGGACGACGGCAAATTTACCCGCAAAAGCGTTTACCGTCCGAAAGAAGACCCTTCGTTACCGTATTCAGCCGCTTTCGGCTTCGATTATACGGTTATCAAGCCTCGCGAAATGATTATCAACATGCCGAATTATGCGGGTATAGAATATCTTAAAATCGGCGTGGTAAAGGGTTCTTCGATAGAGCCTTTAAACCCGTACAGAACGGATATCGACCCCATAGTTTATTACGGCTCGTCCATTACCCAGGGCGGGTGTGCGGGTACGCCCGGCAACGCGTACGAAAATATAATTTCCCGCAGAAATAATATTGACTTCGTCAATCTCGGGTTTTCGGGGAACGCGCGCGGCGAACAGGCTATGGCGGAATACATAGCTGGGCTTAAAATGAGCGCGTTCGTGTTAGATTACGACCATAACGCCCCGGGTGCGGTGCATTACTCCAAAACTCATTACGCGTTTTATAAAACCGTAAGAGACGCTAACCCGAACGTTCCCATAATTATGATAACCCGCCCGAACGGCAGAGTAGACCCCGTTAGCGCTAATATGTATCTTGCGGTGGCGAAAGGCTCTTACGAGTGCGCAAAAGCGGCGGGCGATAAAAACGTTTACTTTATAAACGGTTTCGACCTGTTCGGCGACGAGGACCCCGATATATGCACGGTAGACGGAACTCATCCGAACGACCTCGGGTTTTATCGTATGGCAGAGGTTATCGGCAAAGTTTTAGACGAGGCTCTCAAAAACAGAAAATAAAAATTAAATCGTTAAAACAAGCCGCAAGGATGCGTATCCTCGCGGCTTGTTTTTCGATTTTATAAGCGATTATATTACCCAGTCGCCGTCCGAAAAGATTACCGTTTCTTTTCCGTTTTCGTCCACACCGACGACCGAAAGGTCTTCTGACCCTATCATAAAGTCAACGTGTTCGACCGAGTCGTTAAGTCCCAGCGAAGCGAGTTGTTTTTTATTGAGGTTTTCGCCGCCGAGCACGGTTGTGGGGTAAGCCTGTCCGAGCGCTAAATGGCAACTTGCGTTTTCATCGAACAGGGTGTTGAAAAACAAAGTTTTTTCTTTCGCAATGGGGGAGTTTTTACCGATAAGCGCGACTTCTCCGAGACGGCGCGTTCCGGCGTCCGTTTCGATAAGTTTTTTCAAAATGTCGTAACCCTTTTCCGCAAAAAAGTTTACTATCTTGCCGCCTTTGAATTCTATACCGAAGCCGTCTATCACGTTACCGTTATAAGACAAGGGCAGGGCGGCTTTAACCACGCCTTCTGCGCGCATTCTGTGCGGTGCGGTAAACACTTCTTCGGTCGGAATATTCGCCACGAACGGTATTCCGTCTTTTGCTTTTTCTTCTGCGGAAAGCCATTTGTGGTTGTCGGCAAGCCCTACGGTAAAGTCGGTGCCGTTTTTGCTCGAATAACGGAGGTAAGAAAACCTTTTTTCGTTAAGATATGCGGCGCGGCGGTCAAGCGCGGCTATGTGCTTTTTCCAGTCCTCTACGGGGTTTTCGCCGCTGAGGCGCATAGTGCGCGCTATTGCTTCGGAAAGCGCGTTAAGCGCGTCGTTTTCGCTTAAAGAGGGGTATACTTGTTTTGCCCATTCGACGGTCGGCACCGAAGCGACGCACCACCTTATGGCGTTGCCCATGACCGCGTCGGAATATTTTTTTAACGCTTTAGACCTTGCCGTTGCGACGGCGGAAAGCCTTTCCGTCGAAATTCCGGAAAACGCGGACGGATTTTCCGCGGCGATAGCCACGTAGCAATAGTTTTCTTCTACGAGAGCGTTTTTGCTTTTAACGTACCAGTCGGGTACGTTCGTCAGCGCGCTTTCTTCGGCGTACAGATAATTAAGCCGTTCGAGATTTTCGTTTTCCCAGTCTACGCGCACGTGCCGCGCTCCCATAAGATAAGCCGTGCGGGCAAGTTCTTCGGCTACTTTAGCCTTTTCTATCGGACATTTAACGTATAAGCCCTGTCCTTTTTGTAAGTTTACGCCAGTTTTTAAAACGAGTTCGCAAAATTTTTGCAACGTATCGCGTTCTTTCATATCGTGCCGTCCTTAAAATTTATTTTCATTTGGTATAATACACCAAAATTTTTTATCGGTCAAGCGGTAAAGCGCGCGATTAAAGCGTATTTTGACGATAAAAGGCGGCATTTAATTTAAACCCCCGTTGACAAGCGCGCGGTATTGTGCTAAAATGTACAGGTAAAACGAGCGGATAAACGTTTTTGCCCTTTTAAAAGACAAAAATTCGCCGTAAAAGGATGTTAAGTGAGCGTTCTCGATAGCATAAATCGTTCTGAAGACGTAAAAAAACTTAATACAGATTCCCTCGGCGAACTTTCTGACGAGATAAGAAACGAAATCATAAACGTTATAAACAAAAACGGCGGGCATTTGTCGTCTAACCTCGGCATAACCGAAACGACGGTCGCTCTCCATTACGTTTTCGATTTTCCGAAAGACAAACTTATATTCGACGTAGGGCACCAGTGCTACGCGCATAAAATACTTTCGGACAGAAAAGACAGGTTTTATTCTATACGCACCACGGGCGGGCTTTCGGGCTTTCCAGACAGAGAGGAGAGCGAATACGATACTTTCACCACGGGGCATGCCGGCTCGTCGCTCGCTTCCGCGCTCGGGCTTGCCAAAGCGCGCGACGCTTTGGGTGAAGATTATTTTATAATTTGCGTTATAGGGGACGGGGCTTTCGGTAACGGCGTTAATTTGGAGGCGCTTACCGCTTCTACTTATAAACCCAAAAATTTTATAGTCGTTTTAAACGATAACGGCATGAGTATATCTCTTAATCGCGGCGGGCTTTACAAATACATGTCCAAGCGTACCACGGGCAGAGGATACGTTAAAACCAAAAGCGCGATAACCAAGATATTCGGTAACTCGTTTATAACCAAGTTTTTGAGAAAAGTCAAAAACTTTTTCAAGAGAATTCTAAAAGGCGGAGTCGCGATAGACGAATTCGGCTTTAAATACGTAGGCGTTATAGACGGTAACGACGTTAAACAAACGGTTAAAATATTAAACCGCGTTAAAAACGTCGCTAAAACCAAAGCGGTATTTTTGCACGTTAAAACCACGAAAGGTAAAGGCGTGGCTTCGGCGGAAGAACGCCCCGACCTTTTTCACGGCGTGGGTAAAAACCTCGTTTGCGGGGGCGGCGGTTTCGGCGCGGTGCTCGGGGATACGCTTAACGAATTGATTGAAAAAGATAATAAGATAATAGCGATAACCGCCGCCATGAAAGACGGAACGGGACTTAAAGCGGTAGAAGAAAAACACCCCGATAATTTTTACGACGCGGGCATTGCGGAAGAATACGCCGTAACGTACGCGGCTGGACTTGCCGCAGGCGGGCTTAAACCCGTCGTCGCGGTATATTCCACGTTTATGCAAAGAGCGTACGACCAGATAATACACGACGTATGCCTTCAAAATCTCCCCGTGGTGTTCTGCCTTGACAGGGCTGGGCTCGTCGGCGAGGACGGCAGAACGCACCAGGGTACGCTCGATATAAGTTATTTAACGAGCATACCGAATATTACCGTATACACCCCCGCTACAGCGGAGGAGCTTAAAGACGCGCTTAATCTCGCGCTGTCTCTCGGAACGCCGTCTGCAATAAGATACCCCAAGTCCTTTGCGAAAACCGAGACGGAATTTTTGCCTATAAGCGAATGTCCGTGGCAAACGCTATCGAGGGGTAAAAGAATTACCGTACTTTGCGAAGGTCCCGCAATGCTTAAACTCGCGACGGAGTTTGCCGCCGAGATGAAAAAAGGCGCGGTGGGCGTCGTAAACGTGCGGCGCGTAAAACCGCTTGACGAAATTGCGCTCGAAACCTTGCGCGGCGGCGTGATATTCACGCTCGAAGAAAACGCTTTGGCGGGCGGCTTCGGCAGCGAGGTTGCGGCGTATTTTTCAAACGACAGAAAAACCGCAGTGTACAGGTTCGGCGTAAAGGACGAGTTTATAAGGCACGGTTCGATTTCGTCTCAACTTGAAGAAAACGGGCTTACGACGGAAAACCTCGTGCGCGTCGCAAACGAAATATAACGGACGGTTCGTAACGTATGGGCAATCGTAACGCATTGAAATGGATTTCCGAAAGGACCAAAGGTCAGAGAGCGAGAATGGTCTTGCTTATCGTCTTTAACGTTCTTTTTTCGGTTTTGTCCGTTTTTTTCGCGCTGGCGATTAAAAGGGTCGTAGACGGCGCGGTGGCAGGCGATAAAAACGTTTTTATCGAGGGCGCGGCACTCGTTCTCGGCGCGATAATTTTACAGTTCGGTTTACGCATTATAATCAACGGGCTTACCGAAAGAGTAAACGCCGAAATAGAGAACGGATTAAGGCAACACGCCTTTTCTAAAATACTTTCCGCAAAATACGCCGATATAACCGCGTATCACAGCGGCGAACTTATGAACAGGCTTACGAGCGACGCCACCGTCGTGGCGGACGGCGTTACCGGTATATTGCCATCGCTCGTGGCGTCGATTGTCAGGCTCGTTACCGCGGTGGCGGTGCTCATATCGCTCGACTGGGTTTTTGCCGTGGCGTTTGCGGCGGCGGGGCTTATGGTGCTCGTCGTGCTGACGGTATTGCGCGGTAAACTTAAAAGTCTGCATACCGAAGTTCAAAAGGCAGGCGGCAAAACCCGCTCTTTTATGCAGGAGTGTATCGAAAATTTGCTTGCGGTTAAAGCGTTTTCCGCAGAAGATAAAGTTTGCGGCAAGGCAAGCGACTTACAGGACAAGCATCTGAAAGTCAGAATGAAACGCAGAAACTATTCCGTAACCGGGCACGCCGTATATAATCTTATATTCAGCGCAGGGTACGTGTTCGCGCTCGTGTACGGTGCGGCGGGAATATATCGGGGTAGCGGCATGACTTACGGCGCGCTCTCCGCGATACTTCAGCTCGTGAATAACGTGCAGGTGCCTTTCGCGTCTATTTCTTCCGTGTTTCCCAAGTACTACGCGATGGTGGCTTCCGCAGAGCGGCTTATCGAGTTAGAAAGCGTAAAACCGGAGGAATCGGAAACGACCGAATCGATAACGTCCGACTTAGACGATTTTACGTCCATAAACGTTGAAAACGTAACTTTCTCTTACGGTAGAGAGCGTGTGATGGAGGACGCTTATTTACGGATAAACGCGGGCGAATTTTTAGTGCTTGCGGGTAGGTCCGGCATAGGTAAAAGCACGCTTTTAAAACTTTTGCTCGGCGTGTATTCGCCGACAGAGGGCGAAATTTTTATCGAAACGCCGCGCGGTAAAACCGAAATTTCCGTCGCTACGAGAAAACTGTTTGCGTACGTACCGCAGCAAAATATGATATTCAGCGGCACGATAAGAGAAAATCTGACATTCGTAAACGACGACGCGAGCGAAGAGGAGATAAACGCCGCGCTCGAAACGTGCGAACTTACCGAGTTTATAAATTCGCTCCCTAACGGGCTCGATACCGCGGTAGGCGAGAACGGACTCGGCATATCGGAAGGACAGATACAGAGAATAGCCCTTTGCCGCGCTTTGCTCGGTAAAGCGCCGGTGATTCTTCTCGACGAAACGACGAGCGCGCTCGACGAAAAAACCGAACGAGCGGTGCTTAACGGATTAAAATCGCTTAAAGGAGTAACCGTTATAATGGTGTCGCATAAAAAAGCGGCGGAAAGCGTTTGCGACAGAGTGATAACGGTAAAAAACAAGAAGTTCGCCGAAGAATAAAACGTGTTTAGCGTTAACGGGTTGGCGCGTGTCGCCGTTCGCGGCATAATATGATAGTGCCCGCGCGATACGCTGAGTTTTGTTCGCGGAGAACTTAAAAGGAGAAATTTTGACTATTCAGGATATTTGCTCGATGTTCGAGATCGGCGGAAAATACATAAGTTGTAAAGAACTTTCCACCGGCAATATCAATTGCACCTATCAGGTAAACTATATCAGAGACGGCGTAAACAAAAGTTATATAGTTCAGCGCATAAACGACAAAGTGTTTACCGACCCGGTTCGGCTTATGGATAACATAGTCGCCGTTACCGACTACGTGCGTGAAAACATTAAAAAGAAAGACCTTTCCACGAAAAGGTTCGTTTTAAGAGTTTTTCTCACTAAAGACGAGGGTAAACCGTTTTACCGCGATAATACCGGCGGATACTGGCGCGTATACAGATACATAGCCGACTCGGTAACTTTCGATTCTACCGACGACCTGAAAATAATCGAAAGAACGGGCGAGGCTTTCGGTAGGTTCCAAAATTGCCTCGACGGGTTTGACGCGAGCGTGCTTTATCCGGTTATACCCGGGTTTCACGATACGCCCGCGCGTTATAAAAAGTTTAAAGAGATTATCGCCGCAGACCCCTTAAACAGGGCGGCAAGCGTTAATAAAGAAACGGAAAGGCTTTTATCTTTCGAGAGTAAGGCGTCGCTTTTGCAACGTTATCTCGAAGAGGGAAAACTGCCCCTCCGCGTAACGCATAACGATACTAAATGCAACAACGTCGCGTTCGATAAAAACACGGGCGAGGCTCTTGCGGTACTCGACCTCGATACGGTTATGCCAGGCGCGGTCGCTTACGATTTCGGGGACGCGATAAGGTTTATCGCAAACACTTGCGTAGAAGACGACCCCGATACCGAAAACGTAAAACTTTCGATTGAAAAATACGCGGCTTTTACCGAGGGCTTTTTATCCGAAGTCGGAGAAAAACTTACGGACTTTGAAAAAGAAACGCTTAACCTCGGCGTGTTTACGATGACCGTAGAACTCGCTTTAAGGTTCCTCGGCGATTACGTAGAGGGCGATAAATACTTTAAAACAAAATACCCGGGGCATAACCTCGACCGCGCGAGAAACCAACTCGCGCTTGCGGAGGACGTGTTGAAAAGCGAGTTAAAACTTAACGAAATTTTGGCGGAGTACGTTTAACTTTCGTTTTCGTCCGCATTTGAATTTAAGTAAACCATAAACGACTTACCTTGTAAAAAAGTAAAACCGAGCGAATTTTCGCTCGGTTTTACTTTGCCGCGTTTTCGACATTATAACGGAGAATACGCAAAAATATTCTCCGTTTTTTCGTTTAACGGGTGGTAGTCTTTAAACATAACGCGATATGACCGTATACGTAGAATACGTTTTGGCAGATAACTTTATACTCGATTATCTGCTTTTAAAACTAACCGTAAAAACAGCCGGCAAAAAAATTTGCCGCGTTAAAATCGCGGCGGCTGCCGCGCTCGGCGCGATATTCGCGCTTTTTTACCCGCTTACGGGGCTGACCGGCGCGCTTCTCGTTTTGCTTAAAACGGCTTTCGGCGCGTTTATGGTGTTGATATCCGCGGAGTTTTGCGGGTATAAAGATTTTCTACGCACCGCGGGGCTGTTCGTTTCGCTTACGTTCGTCGTCGGCGGGGCGATTACGGGAATTTACTCGATTTTCGGATTAACCGAAACAAGTAACGCGCTTATAGCGTTTACGGTTTTGCCTTTTTGGGGAATATGCTTTTTATCGCAACGGGCTTACAAAAAATTAACTAAAGCAGCGCGTATTAAAAAGTTTATGAGAGAAACCGAAATAAAAGCGTTCGGCATAACGGTAAAAACGACGGGGTTTATGGATACGGGCAACGGTGTGTACGACGAAGGCGTTCCGGTAATTTTCATCGACCGAAAAACGGCAAGTAAATTTTTAAGTAACGGCGCGATTTTTAAAATGAAAAAGATACCCGTTATTACCGTCAACGGCAAAAGCGAAAAATTCGCGTTTAAAAGCGACGAGATTACCATACGCTTAGGCGAAGAAGAATATAAATATAAAGATATAACCGTTTGCATTGCGGGCGGTTCGTTTGAAAGGGGCGCCGGCGCGATTTTGCACCCTGCGCTCGAAGGGAGTTTAAATGATAAAAACGCTGTTGTTAAAACTGAAAAAGTTTCTTGAAAGATTTCGCGTTTCGGATAACGTGCTTAATTACGTCAACGGGGGCGACGTATTGCCGCTTCCGCTTTCCGCGGAAGAAGAAAGTTCGCTTATAGAAAAACTTTCGAGCGGGGACGAAAAAATACGGGACGAACTGATAGAACATAATCTCAGACTCGTCGTGTATATAGCGCGCAAGTTCGAAAACACGGGCGTAGACCTTGACGACCTTATATCCGTCGGTACGATAGGGCTTATAAAGTCGGTCAATTCGTTTAACGCGGACAAGAACATAAAACTCGCGACTTACGCTTCGAGATGTATAGAAAACGAGATACTCATGTATTTAAGGCGGACGGTCAAACTTAAAAGCGAAGTGTCTTTCGACGAGCCGCTTAATACCGACTGGGAGGGTAACGAACTCGTTTTGTCGGACGTGATGGGCACCGATTCCGACGCGGTTTATAAAAAAATAGAAAACGGCGTTGAAACGGAACTTTTATCCCGCGCGCTCGAAAAACTCGGAGAACGGGAGCGCGAAATAATGCGGCTTCGTTACGGACTTAACGGAGAAGAAGAAAAAACCCAGAGAGAAGTTGCGGATATGCTCGGCATTTCGCAGTCGTACATATCCCGCCTTGAAAAAAAAATTATCGCAAGGCTTAAAAAAGAATTTTCCAAAATGGTATAAAAACGCATATTAAGCGGTAAGATTACTCATACTTGTAGTTCCTCTGAAAAAAAGTACATAGGAGGAACAATGAGCAAAGTAACGATATGCGGCGTAAACACCGCGGAATTACCCAAAATCACCGAAGAGAAATCCTACGAATTGCTTAAAAAAATAGCCGCGGGCGATAAACGCGCGCGAGAAGAGTTCACGGTGGCGAACTTCAGGCTGGTTTTGTCGGTCATAAAAAGGTTTCGCCTTAAAACCGCTTGCGGCGACGACGTTTTTCAGGCGGGTACGATAGGACTTATCAAGGCGATAGATAATTTCGACTTTCGTTTCGGCGTAAAGTTTTCGACCTACGCCGTGCCGATGATAGTCGGCGAAATAAAAAGATATCTTCGCGACGGCAACTCGCTTAAAGTAGCGCGCTCCATACGCGACACCGCTTACAGGGTGCTTAAAACTCGCGAGTCGCTTGAAAAAACGGGCAAAGAGGCGGACGCCGCTTCTATCGCGAAAGAAATGCAGGTCGCGGTGTCCGACGTGTCTTACGCGCTCGGCGCGATATCCGACACGATTTCGATATACGAACCCGTGTACAGCAAATCGGGCGACGAGCTGCTTTTACTCGATCAACTCGGCGACGAAAAAAACACCGACGAACGCTGGACGGAAAAAGTCGCGCTCGTATCCGCTCTTAAGGGCTTAAAATCCCGCGAGAAAAAGATTATCTTTTTAAGATACTTCGAGGGGAAAACACAGACCGAGATAAGCAAAGAAGTCGGCATTTCGCAAGCGCAGGTAAGTCGGCTTGAAAAAAACGCGCTCGTCGGATTAAAAAACGGTTTGTGCTGAAATTCTACTGTAAACGAAAAATTCCGCGCCGCGATTCGGCGCGGTTTTTTTGTTTGCGAGTGAATTGATAGGCGGTACGCGGCATAACATATAATATGGAATTGTCTTTTAACGAACTAAAAAAGAGAGACGTGATAAACATAGCTGACGGAAGGTGTCTCGGTCGCCCGACGGACGTAAACTTTTCTTTTCCCTCGGGCACGCTCGCGGGGATAACAGTGCCCGGCAGAAACCAAAACTTTATCACGGCGATTTTCGATAGAAGCAAACTTTACATAGACAGAAAAAACATAATAAAAATCGGCGGCGACGTAATACTCGTAAACGTGAATTGCGGCGAAACGTGCGACGACAGCGTAACGACGGGCAGGGCTAAAATCGCTCCGCCGGAACCGCCTAAAAAACCTTGTCCGCCACCGCCGTGTTCTCCGCCGTGCGGGGCGTGCCCGCCGCCGTGCGAAGGACAGGGCGGCATAAAAATAGACCTCGGCGATTATTAAGGTTGTTTTTCGGACGAAAAAATTTTTCGTTTTATCGACTCGAATTTTAAAAACCCTCTTGAAACAAAGCGGGTTTTAAGTTATAATGTTAAAAAGCGTTTAACCGTCCGGGTTAAAAATTTAAACAAGGGGGATTAGACAAAATGGAAAAGGTAAACGCGGACAACATCAGAAACGTCGCTATAATAGGACACAGCGGAGAGGGTAAAACCTCGCTTGCGGAGGCGATGCTGTTTAACGGCGGCTCTATAGACAGGCTCGGAAAGGTAACCGATAAAAACACGGTTATGGACTACGAAGCAGAGGAACTCGCGCGCGGAATATCGCTTTCGCTTTCCGCGGCGTATACATACTGGCAAGGCGTAAAAATAAATATCGTGGACGTGCCCGGTTACTTCGATTTCGAGGGCGAATTCGAAGAGGCTATGCGCGCGGTCGGCTCCGCGGTGCTCGTTGCGGACGCGTGCGGAACCGTTTCCGTCGGGGCGGAAAAAGCCGCGGACTATTGCGTTAAAAACAAAATACCGCTTATAATTTTTATTAACGGGATAGACAAAGAAAATTCCGGCTATCTCGAAACCTACCGCGCGTTTAAAGAAAAGTACGGCAAAAAAATAGCATCTATGCACGCGCCGATAATCAGAGACGGAAAAATGAAAGGGTACGTTTCGGTAATATCCGGTAAAGCGTACGAGTTTACGCGCGGCGGGCGCAACGAAATTCAGGTGCCTGCCGATATGAAAGACGAAGTCGCTTTGCTTAAAGAGGGACTTATCGAAGCCGCCGCAGAAACCAGCGAAGAATACTTAAACAAATATCTCGAAGGCGGGTGGCTTTCCAACGACGAGATAATAACCGGCGTAAAGCACGGACTGTTTTCGGGCGATACCATACCCGTACTCGGCGGCTCTGCCACGCAAAATATGGGCGTTATAAACCTTATGAACGAAATCGTGGCGATAATGCCTTCGCCTAAAGACCGTAAACGCGTGCATTGCGTACACGCGGTAACCGGCGAAGAGGGTGAAATCGCGTGGGATGACGACACGCCGTTTACCGCGCAGGTATTTAAAACGGTTGCCGACCCGTTTGTGGGCAAACTTAATATGATAAGGGTGTTTACCGGCACGCTTAAAAGCGGTATGACCGTGCTTAACACCGTTACGGGTGAAAAAGAACGTATAAACGGACTGTTTTTTATGAAAGGCAAAAAGCAGGAGCCGACCGACGAAATAATCGCGGGCGACATAGGCGCGATAAGCAAACTTTCCGCGACCAACACGGGCGATACCCTGTGCGACGAGTCGTATCCGATAATCTACGACCCGATACCTTTCAAAAAGCCCGTGCTTACTATGGCGATTTCCGCGGCGAAACAGGGCGAGGAGGATAAGGTCTTTCAAGGACTTAACAGACTGTCGGAAGAAGATTTGACCTTTAAGGTCGAAAAAGACGCGGACACCGGCGAAACGGTTATTCGCGGACAGGGCGAAACGCAACTCGACGTAATCTGCAAAAAACTTAAAGCAAAATTCGGTTGCGAAGCGGTGCTTAAAGACCCGAAAGTCGCGTTCAAAGAGACGTTAACCGTTCCCGCGGAGGCGGAAGGCAAACATAAAAAACAAACGGGCGGCGCAGGTCAGTTCGGCGTGGTAAATATTCGCTTCGAGCCGGGCGCGGCGGACGGAACTTTCGAGTTTGTCGACGCAGTCGTCGGCGGCGCGGTACCCCGTCAGTTTATACCCGCGGTAGAAAAAGGACTGAAAGAAGCAATCGCTAAAGGCGTACTCGCGGGTTACCCCGTGGTAAATCTTAAAGCCACGCTGTTCGACGGTAAATATCACCCCGTGGACTCGAAAGAAGTCGCTTTCGTTTCTGCGGCGAAACTTGCTTACGACGACGCGATGAAACGCGCTAAACCCGTTATTCTCGAACCGGTTTATTCTTATAAAATAACCGTTCCGGACGGGTACACGGGCGATATACTCGGCGATATGAATAAACGTCGCGGCAGGATTCTCGGTATGGAGGCAAAGGACGGCGGCTTGCAAGAAATTTCCGCCGAAGCGCCGCTTGCCGAAATGCTTAAATACGCAACAGATTTGCGCAGTATGACGCAAGGAAGGGGAGAATTCGTTTCCGAATTTTTAAGATACGAAGAAGTGCCCTTCTCCGCGCAGGAAAAAATAATAGCAGACGCTAAAAAAGACTAACGGAGCGACAATGATTTTAACGGTATGTCCGAACCCAAGTATAGACTGCACCATAGAACTCGACAATTTAAGCGTCGGCATGCTTAACAGAGTCAGCAACAAAGTAGAAACTTATTCCGGCAAAGCGCTTAACGTGGCGATAGGCGTTGCGCGACTTAAAGGCGAAAGTTTTGCCACGGGCTTTATGTTCGAGGACCATAAAAGAACTTTTGAACACGTGCTCGATAAAGAGGGAGTGCGGTACGATTTCGTATCGTCCCCGGGGGCGACCAGAGTAAACTATAAAATTATAGACAAAAAGGCGATGCTTACCGAGATAAACGACCGCGGCGGCGAAGTCTCGCGGGAGAAAACGGACGCGCTTGTTCAAAAAATAGAAAAATTATCGAAAAAAGCAAGCGTCGCGGCGATATGCGGAAGTTTGCCGAAAGGCGTTAACCCGGAGTTTTACGCCCGCGCGGCGGAGGCTGTCAAAGACGGCGTTAAGTTAATAATCGACGCCGAAAAAGAAAATACCCTCGCCGCGCTTTCTACCGGCAAAGTTTATATGGTAAAACCTAACCTTAAAGAACTTGAAAATTTTTCGGGCGAGAGTCTGAAAGATAAACGCGACATGGCGCGCGCGGCAAAAAAATATTTCGAATACGGCGTAAAATACGTGCTTGTTTCTCTCGGCAGCGAGGGGGCGGTGCTTACCGACGGAAAAGAAAACTTTTTTTGCAAAAGCGCGAACGTTGCCGTAAACTCCACGGTCGGCGCGGGCGATAGTATGGTTGCGGCGGCAAGCCTTGCGATAGAGCAGGATAAGGGTATGGAAGAATTGCTTTTAACCTCGGTCGCGGCGGGAACCGCGGCGGTGGTAACTTCCGGCACGAACTTGTTTTATAAGGATAAGTACGACGAAGTATACTCTAAAATTTTTGTTGAAAAGTTTGTGTAGCGAAGTTTTAGAACGGAAAAAACGGATAATTGAACGGACTTTTTAGGTTTGTATAAAATTTTTATCTTTTTTTCGATAATATTTGACACGCCGAACGCAGTCGTGATATTATAATGAAAAGGTTGCGGTAAATTTTTTATGCCGCGGCAAAAAAAATATTATGGTGTCAACGACACCGAGGAGTGTAGATATGAAAAAACTGTCAAAACTCATTGCTTTGGTTTTATCTCTCTGCTTGGCTCTTTCTCTCGTAGCCGGCTGCGGAGGGGAGTCCGTCGGCGAGATTAAAGGCAATTACCAAGAAGTCGAAAAAGTCAGTGCGGAGGATCTTGCCAAGGCAAACACCGCGCTTATGGCGGCAACTAATGAAGAGTCGGAAATAATCGGCGTGTCCGGCGCGAACGCTAAACTCGGCGTTTCGTTAAAGAGCAACGTAGACCTTAAAGTAGGTTCCGAATTTACCGACGAAAACAATAAGACCGTAAAAGAAAACGTTTCCGTAAACGGCAACTTAGAAATGGGACTTTCCGCTTCTTCTAACGAAGAGGGCGATCTTGCTTCTCTTGCGGCTATGCTTAAAGTAAGCGGCAAAGCAAGCCTTCCGAATTCTTTATTTGAAGAAAACGGTACCGGCAATCGTGAAATTTCTGCTAGCGAAGAACTTTACGTAGACGCCGCTGCAGGTCTTGAAGACGCTTACATTTATCTTAATACCGATATAAAGGGTCTCCCTGAAAAGGCGGAAGGCGAAACCGACCCCTTGGATATGATTCTCGGCAAAAAGAAAGTTTCTATCGTTAACTTAATCGGTGCGATAATCGGCGGCAAACTTCCTATCGAAATGCCCGAATTACCCAAAATAGACCTTTCGGAGATTTTACCCGCAACCGGTCTTACCGTTACCGACGTGCAGAACGTTCTTACGATGGTCGATATGAAGCTTTCGCTCGACTGCTCGGACGGCGTTAAATTCAAAATCAGTACCACCGATACGACTAAAGATAAGATTAAAGCGCTTTTAATCACCGGATTGCAGACTCCTGCTATTTCGAGTCTTAAAATCGACAAATTAAACGTTAACTTCTATCTGCAGTTAGATGCGGAAGGTCATTTGGTAGCGACTGCCGCGAGTGCGGAAGTTAAAGTCGAAGTTCCCGCAGAACTTACCAAAGGAACCAAACTCAATATCGAAGGCAACGTGTCTTTCTCGCTTAGCATCGGCGAAGTAGAAGTTAAACTTCCCGACGGTATTGCGACCGACGAATCTTATGAAGAACTTTTTGTTCCCGAAGTCGACGATTCGACCGACACCGGCGCAGGCGAATAAAACCTGACTGAATAAAAACTTAAAGCCTCCTTTTCGGGGGCTTTATTTTTTTCGTTTTTTACATATAACTCGCTCGGGTTTTTGCGGCAATGTTTTTGTGCGGGGGCAAGACTACGGCAAAGCGTATATTTTTTTGCCGTACGCCCAAACTTTTTTTATGGAAAAAAACGGGAGCGTTATAAAAAACAGGTCGAGAATAGCGAAAACTTTTTCCGAAAAGCGTGTAACTACCGTTGCTGGGGCGTGGGTCTTTTATTTTTTAACCGCGCTTTTGCCGATAGCGTTTTTAATGATTATCGCTTTCGGCGTTTTCGGCGTTGATTTGCATGCAAGTCTTATCGCAATGCTGCCCGAGGAGTTTCAAAGCGTCGGTGAGGCAATAGTTTCTACCGCGGAAAAAGCCACGGGCGGCGTAACGGTGTTTTTTGCGGTGGCTGTAGTTTTTTCTGGTTCGGCGTTGTTAAACCAGATGCTTAAAGACGGTGAATTTTTATACGGAGCGGACTCGCCTAAACGTAGCGGACTTATAAAAAGGCTGTTATCGCTTGCGGCGGTATCCGCGCTGTTCGTTGTGTTTCTCGGTGCCGCGCTTATTGCGGCGTTTTACGGCGCGATTTTTAACGCGCTTAAAATTACGGGCGGAATATTCCCCGCGGCGGCAATGATAGCCACAACCGTTATAGCGGGTTTGTTTATAATTTTACTGCTGAATAAATTCGTTTGCCCCGTTCAAGCAAAAACGTCTTCTCTTTTCGCGGGCAGTTTCGTTTCGCTTGCGGTGGTTGTTGCGGGGACGATAGGTTTTACACTTTATTTAAGATTTTTTAAGCCTTTTAACGCTTTTTACGGCAGTCTTGCGGGCGTTATCGTATTCCTTATATGGGCATATATATTGATGCTGGGGCTTGTTATAGGCGTTTCGGTAAACGCATGCGCATACGAACGCGGAAAAAAAGCAAAAAGGCGCGCGGCGGCAAAACTTGCTTAAACCCCCTAAAACGTAAGTAAATTGCGTTTTCGGCATAATCCGACCCGTTTCGGCATAAGTTTTATTATCCCGATATTTAAGGAGAGGCTTATGCAAGTCGATATAAAGGCGCGCGTTATAGAAGAAAGCGATTACATTATAGAGCGCGGCGCGACGGTAAGAGAAACCGCCAAAGTATTTCACGTAGGGAAAAGCACCGTTCATAAAGACGTTACCGAAAGATTAAAAATCGTGGACCCAGCCGCGTTTAAAAGAGTACGAAAAATTCTCGAAAAAAATTTGTCGGAGCGGCACATTCGCGGCGGAGAGGCTACAAAGCGCAAGTATCTTGCGGTCGCGCAAAAAAAGAACGAAAAATGACTTGACAAAGATTTAAAGCCGTTATACAATTTAACCGTAAAATACCTGAGTTAAAAGGCGCGCCTGATAATAAAGGGAGGTTTACGACGATTGTATTAAAGCGGATAAGGCTTTTTATCGGCGTTTTTCCCTCGCTTTCGGGCGGGGGATTTTTGTTTATCCCGTTCGCCGAACGACTTAAAAGGAGAACAGTATGAAAAAACTTTTATCTTTGCTTTTGTGCGCCGTTTTAGCGTTCGGCGCGCTGTCCTTTACCGCTTGCGGCGATTTAGATAACGACGCGCAAAACGAAAACGGCACCGTTAACGTAAAGTATTACAATAACGCTTCTGACCTTATGCCTATGCTTAAAACGGGTAAAATAGATATAGGTTTATTGCCGGAGCCTGCCGCGACCAAACTCGAAAATCAACTTGCCGCCGATAAAACCTGGTACAGGCTCGATTTGCAGGAACTTTACGACGAAGAAGCCAAAGCATACCCTCAGGCAGTTATAATGGTGAAAGAAAGCCTTTTGGCGGAAAATCCTTCTCTTGCGGATAAAATCAACGAAAAACTTCTGAACGTAAGCGAATGGCTTAAAAACAATACCGAAGCGGCTGTAACCGCCATAAACTCTAAATTAGAAGAGGGCGTTAACCCTTCGCTCGACGCGAAAAGTTTAACCGCGACCGTTATAGACAATTGTAAAATTGAGTTCAAACCCGTTTTTTCCGCTCGCGACTACGTGAAAAATTATATATCGACTATGATAGACGTTCAGCCGGAAGTCGCCGCCGAAGTTAACGACGATTACTTTTACGACGGAACCGCCGAGGGAACTTATGACTCCGCAAACGTAAACGTTTTCATGCCCGACGGCGCGCCCGCGCTCGGTATGGCAAAGTTTATCGCGGAAGAGGAAAAGTTCGGCTTTGAAGATAAAAACGTTAAATACACGGTAGTTTCGGCAAATACCATCGGCAGTAAAATGGTGCAGGGCGAAGGCGATATAATCGTTATGCCGGTTACCGCGGCAAGCAAACTGTATTCTGCAAAAAAATATAAAATGATCGGCGTGTTAACCAACGGCAATTTGTATATAATGAGTACCGTAAAACTTACGGTAGCAGAACTTAAAGATAAAACTATGGGCGTTATAGGTCAGGGGGCCGTTCCCGACGTAACGCTTAAAGCCGTACTTAAAAAACACAATCTGGGAGTAGTCGTGGCGAACTGATGAAAAAAGAAAAAGTTATAAGTTGCGCCGCCCCCGTTATATCTGTACTCGCAATGCTTGCTCTATGGGCGGCAGCGGCGCGCGTTGCCGACAGCGAATTTATATTGCCGAATATCGGTCAAACTCTTAAATCCTTTTTCAAACTGTTTGGAGAAGAAGAATTTTATCGCGCGCTTTTCGGTACTCTCGCGAGGACCTTTATTGCTTTTTTCATATCGCTTGCGGCGGCGTTTTTGCTTGCGGCGGTGTCAAAAAAAAGCATCGTTGCAGAAAGGTTTATTAAGCCGTTTATATCGGTCGCGAGGGCGTTGCCTACCGTTGCCGTGGTGCTTTTGTTACTCGTATGGACGAATTCAAAGGTCGCGCCGGTAATCGTTACGATGCTCGTCGTACTGCCAACCGAATACACGGGCGCGTATAACGCGCTGTCGGGAGTAGACGAAAACACGATAAGCGCGCTTAAACTTTTCGGCGTAAGCGAGCGCGATTTATTTTTTAGGGTAAAATTAAAGCAAACCTTGCCGGAGGTTTATTCGCTCGTCGGGTCGGGTTTGTCGCTTAATTTAAAACTTATGGTGGCGGCGGAGGTGCTTGCGCAAACCGCGCGGTCAATGGGATATCTTATAAACACCGCTAAAATCTACTTTGAAATTTCAAAAATGATAGCGGTGGTACTCGTAACGGTTATTCTCGGCGGCGGGATAGAAGGGGCGTTTTCGCTCGCTTCGAAAAAGGCGGGTAAATGGAAATGATTACGTTTAAAAATTTTACGGTTAAATACGGCGACAAAACCGTTTTCGACGGGTTTAATTTAGACGTTTCTTTATCCGAGAACACCGCCGTACTCGGCGAAAGCGGTTCGGGTAAAACAACGCTGTTAAACGCGATAGCGGGGCTCGTTCCATTTTCCGGCGAGGTTAGCGGGGTGCCGCAGAGAATTTCCGCGGCGTTTCAGGAGAACAGACTCGTGCCTTGTCTTACCGTGAAAGAAAATCTCGCGCTCGCTACAGGAGAAGAGGGTATTGATTATGACCTTGAAAGTTTTGCGCTTTCGGATAAAGCGCAAAGTTACCCTTCGCGCTTGTCGGGCGGAGAAAAAAGGAGAGTCGCGCTTTTACGTGCGTACCGCTTTAACGCGCCGCTGTATATACTCGACGAACCTTTTAACAGCTTGGACTTAAAACTTAAAATCAGACTCGAAGAACTTTTTAAAAAACGCGTTAAAGACAATTCTGCCGCGCTTTTGTTCGTTACGCACGATATTAAAGAAGCGGTTTCGCTTGCGGACAGAATTATCGTAGTTTCGGGCGATTGCGGCGTTTGCAAAATCGTCGCCGACGTAAAAAGCGTAAACGAAAAAACCGAAGAATATCTCTTCGGTCTGTTGTCTGGTAAAATCAAAGCGTAAATTAACTTGCGGCGCAAGGTAGCCGCTTAAACAGTAAACACTTTATACGCTCCGTCTTTCAACGTAAAGTCGGAGTTTTCTTTTTCGTTCGTTATTACGTATTTGCCGCTTTCGCACTTTGCCGCGGCATATATGCCGGCACCGGGGTATTTTTCGGCTATCTTTTTTATCAAAGCGGCAAGTTCGGTTTCGGCGTAGTCCGTTTCGGTAAAATCGCAAAGACAAAGCGCGGTGGTAAGCGCGTCCGCCGTCGCGCCGTCAACTCCCGTAACCGTCGCGCTCGTAACCTTTCCGTTCGTCGGCCTGCCGGTGGCGGGGTCTATCACGTGCGGGTATTTCAAGCCGTCGTATTCGTTATAGCGTTCGTAAACGCCGCTCGTGGATACGGAAACGGTTTTGTCCTTGCAGTTTATCGAAAGAAGCGCGTTAGGCGCGGTTTGGCTTACGAACGCTTCCGGGTGGCGCACTAAAAGTTTGTCTACGTTAATAAGACGAATGCTGCTTGAACCCGCGCTCACGTAGCCCGAGGCGTAACCGTATTCAGCGAGTATCTCTCCCGCAAGGTCGGCGGCGTATCCTTTCAGTATGCCGCCTAAGTCTATTTTAACCGCGCCGTCGGTTTTAAAAGCGGCGGTTTTATCATCGGTTAGTTTTATTTTGTTAAAGTCGGTTATGCCGCCGTCAAGCACGGCGGTTATCTGTTCTTCCGCAGGCGGGGTAAAGGTTAAGCCGGGTCGTTTGTATTTGTCGGGGGTAAATCCCCAAAGGTCGATAAGCGGATATACGGCGGGGTTAAACTTTCCGTCCGTAAATTCGTAAACCGCTTTTGCGGCGTCGTACACGGCGCGCCCGTGCGAAGATAAAGGAACGGGCACGTTTTTCTCTGCGGCGTTAAAGACGGAGGTAAACGTACCGTCCGTTGTAGAAAATTCTTTTTCAAGCGCGGTAAAAGTCGTTTTTATTTCGTTTACGAATTCGTCCGATAAGGGTTTATCGTATACGCATACGGTTACGAGCGAATTAAAACATATAAATTCCGACGTGCGCGGTTTTTCGCCCGAGCAACCGACGGCGAAAACGAAAACGAATAAACTTAAAAAAACGCAAAGCGAAAGACGAAACTTTTTCATAGCGAATTTATTATAATATAAAAATAATTTAAAAATCAAATAATATTTGACAAAGGTCGTTGCCTTTGCTAAAATAGTACGTAGTTAAATCGAAAAAGCGGGGAAGTGCGCTTTTATGGCGCGTTGATAAGATGAAAATTGCAGACGGATTTATATTGAGAAAGGTCGCCGGCGACTACGTGGTGGTAGCGGTGGGCGGCGCCGTAAAAAAGTTTAACGGCGTTATCTCGCTTAACGAAACCGGCGCTTTTATGTGGAAACTTTTATCGGACGGTATTACGGAAGAAGATCTCGTTAAAGCCGTTTTAAACGAATATTCGGTAGACGAAAAAACGGCTGAAACGGACGTTAAAGCGTTCGTGGCGAAATTAAAGGAGGCTGACCTCGTAAAGTAATTTTACGCGGCGCGAAAGATGGAACGCTTGGGTTTTGACAATAAAAAGTATCTTGAAATGCAGTCTGCTAAAATCGAGGAGCGCATCGCCATGTTCGGCGATAAACTTTACCTCGAATTCGGCGGTAAACTTTTCGACGATTATCACGCGTCGAGAGTGCTCCCCGGGTTTTTGCCCGACAGCAAAATCAAAATGCTGTCTAAACTTAAAGACCGCGCGGAAATACTTATAGTCATAAATGCCAACGATATAGAAAAAAACAAAACCCGTTCCGACCTCGGCATAACTTACGACCTTGACGTTTTAAGACTTATAGACATATTCAGGGGACAGGGTTTTTTCGTCGGGAGCGTGGTGCTTACCCGGTTTGCGGAACAACCCACAGCGATAGCCTTTCAAAAACGTATTGAAGCGATAGGCGTAAAAGTTTATCGCCATTATCCCATAAACGGTTATCCTTCCGAAGTGGAGAAGATCGTCAGCGACGAGGGATACGGCAAAAACGAATACGTGGTAACGAGTCGCCCGCTCGTGGTGGTTACGGCTCCCGGTCCCGGTAGCGGCAAAATGGCTACGTGTTTATCTCAATTATACCATGAAAACAAGCGCGGAGTTAAAGCGGGTTACGCCAAATACGAAACGTTCCCCGTATGGAATCTTCCGTTAAATCACCCGGTTAACGCCGCGTACGAGGCGGCGACCGCCGATCTTAACGACCTTAATATGATAGACCCCTTTCACCTCGAAGCATACGGCGAAATGGCGGTAAATTACAACAGAGATATAGAAATATTCCCGGTACTCTCCGCAATGATGAGCAAAATCATGGGTAGTTCGCCTTATAAGTCGCCTACGGACATGGGCGTAAATATGGCGGGTTACTGCATAATCGACGACGAAGTTTGCCGCGAGGCGAGTAAACAAGAGATTATACGCCGCTACTACAACACTTCGCTCGACGTGATGAAGGGTACCGCTTCTAAAGAATCGCTTTCTAAAATAGAAATACTTTTGCAAAAGATGCACCTTACCATAAGCGACAGAGCGGTGGTCGGGCGCGCTCTCGAGAAGGAACTCGTTACCGGCGTACCGTGCGCTGCGTTCGAACTTCCGGACGGGAGAATGGTTACCGGCAAAACAGGGACGCTTTTAGGGGCTTCCGCCGCGGCGCTTCTCAACGCGCTTAAAACGCTCGGAGAGGTAGACGATTCGATAGATTTGATTTCTTCTGCGGTTATAGAACCGATACAGAAACTGAAAGTGGAACATATGGGCAGTCGTAACCCGCGTTTGCATACCGACGAGATACTTATATGTCTTGCGGTAAGCGCGGTAACCAACCCCATAGCCTCGCTCGCGCTCGATCAACTTAAAAAACTTAAAGGCGCGCAGTTCCATTCGTCCGTACTACTTTCGCACGTGGACGAAATGACGTTTAAAAAGTTAGGCGTAGACGTTACGTGCGAACCCAAACGCAAAACAGAAAATATTTTTACGAAATAAAAACACAGGAGTAAAATTATGGAAGTATTGAAAGTCATTATGTACGTTGCGGTTTGCCTTGCAGCAATCAACCTGATTTACTTTGCTTTAAAATGCGGCAGAAAGTTTAACGAAGCAGACGCTCCCGCAACCGAACCCGCCGCGCCCGCGGCAAAAGCGGAAAACGCCAAACCGACGGAAGAGGTCGTTGAGATCGCACCCGTTAAAGAAGAAAAAGCCGCGCCCGCAGAAGAAGCGACCGAGGAAGTCGCAGTGTCCGAAGAAGAGGAACACGACGAATTCGCTTTCTCCGGCGAGAGGGGTAAACGCGTACCTTTTGCGGAAAAACTTTTGTCGCTTAACGAAAACGTTCAGGGCTATTACGACGCAATCGTAAACGAATTCGCTTCTTTCCGCAAAATCAACAGAAGAATTTCCGTTCCCTGCACTTCGTTCAGATTCGGCAGAGAACTCGTGGCGAAAGTTGCCGTACGCGGCAGAACGATGAAACTTCATCTCGCATTAGACGTTAAAGATTTTGACGAAAACGTCTATTTCCAAAAAGATATGTCCGACGTGAAAGCGTATGCGGAAGTTCCGTTTACAGTAAAAGTTAAAAGCGACAGGGGCGCTAAAAACGCTATCAAACTCATTAACGTGCTTGCAGAAAAACGCGGCATAGAGAAAAAGGCTCGTTACGAAAAAATCGACGCCGTCGCTTTGCTTAAAGAAACGCTTAAATAATTGAATTAAACCATAAAAGAGTTCGTGATGCGCACGTTTCGGACTCTTTTTTTGTTTCGGGAGACGTTATGGAATTAAAGGGTAAAAGGGTTGCTTTTTTAGGCGACAGCATTACCGCAGGCGTGGGTGCGGGAGAGATTAAAAATCGTTTTACGGACGTTTTTGAAAGAATGACGGAAAGCGTTTCGTTAAACTACGGCGTAAGCGGAACGAGAATAGCAAGACAAAAGAAAGCGGACGACCCGTATTACGAGGATTTTAATCGCCGCGTTTCGAGAATGGACGAAAATGCGGACGTCGTAGTAGTTTTCGGCGGAACGAACGATTACGGACACGGAGACGCGCCTCTCGGTAAACTCGGCGACGATACGGTATATACGTTTTACGGCGCGGTAAGCGTTTTATGTCAATCGTTACTCGATAAATACCCCCGCGCTACGATAGTTTTCATGACGCCTTTGCACAGACTTAACGAAAACACGGCGATAAACGAATTCGGTTTTGCGCACGAGCCGCTTTCCGCTTACGTAAAAGCGATAAAAGAAGTGGCGGAATATTACGCCCTGCCCGTACTCGATTTATATTCTACGAGCGGTTTTCAACCCGCGGTTAAGTCGATAAGAGATATTTACACGCCGGACGGATTGCACCCCTCCGCCGCAGGCGCGGAAAGAATAGCGATAAGGCTTAAAAATTTTTTGCAAACGTTGTAAAATCATTATTATTTATAATGCGGTTACGTTAAATAATAAATCACCGTGAGATACGGTGATTTTTGTTTTATGACGAAATTCGTAAAAATTTTTCTATAAAATTCAAAAAAAATTTTAAAAACAACGCAGTATTTTGTTGACAAATAAAGGAATTCGTATATAATAGATTTTAGCACTTGAAAGATACGAGTGCTAAAATTTAACGGAGGCAAACTTAAATGAAAGTAAAACCTTTATTCGACAAAGTTGTCGTTAAAAGTCTGGAAACGGAAGAAAAGACCGTAGGCGGTTTTATACTTCCCTCTAAATCGCAGGAAAAACAGCAGATGGCGGAAGTCGTTGCAGTGGGTCCCGGCGGATTAGTGGACGGAAAAGAAGTAGTAATGCAGGTAAAACCCGGCGATAAGGTGCTGTACGCAAAATACTCGGGCAGCGACTTTAAAGTAGACGGCGAGGAATTTACCATAATTCGTCAGAACGATATTCTGGCGGTAGTTGAATAATAAGGAGGCGAAATATTTATGGCTAAACAATTAAAACACGGCGAGGATGCAAGAAAGGCTCTTCAAAAGGGCGTAGATACGCTTGCGGATACCGTTAAAATTACTTTAGGACCCAAAGGCAGAAACGTTGTACTCGATAAAAAATACGGCGCGCCGCTTATCACCAACGACGGCGTAACGATTGCGAAGGAAATCGAACTCGAAGACGCTTTTGAAAATATGGGTGCGCAACTCGTTAAAGAGGTTTCGACGAGAACCAACGACGTTGCCGGCGACGGTACGACCACGGCGGTTATCCTCGCACAGGCGATGATTGACGAAGGCTTAAAAAACGTTGCGGCAGGCGCAAACCCCGTTATACTTAAAAAAGGAATATCCGGCGCGGTGAACGTTGCGGTTGACGAACTTAAAAAGATTAGTAAACCGGTATCCGATAAAAATTCTATAGGACAGGTAGCGTCCATTTCCGCCGGCGACGAAAACGTAGGCAACCTTATTTCCGAAGCAATGGAAAAGGTCGGTAAAGACGGCGTTATAACCATCGAAGAAAGCAAAACGATGAAAACCGAACTTACTACCGTAGAGGGTATGCAGTTCGACCGCGGTTACGCTTCCGCATACATGGTTACCAACACCGACAAAATGGAAGCGGTGCTCGAATCTCCGCTTATCCTTATAACCGACAAGAAGATTTCTTCTATACAAGAAATATTGCCGATAATAGAACCCATCGCGCAGCAAGGGCAAAGGCTTTTGATAATCGCGGAAGACGTTGAAGGCGACGCGCTTGCCGCGCTCGTCGTAAACAAACTCAAAGGCGTGTTCAACTGCGTTGCGGTTAAGGCTCCCGGTTTCGGCGACAGAAGAAAAGCCATGCTCGAAGATATCGCCGCGCTTACAGGCGGTACGGTTATCTCTTCCGACCTGGGGTATGAGTTTAAAGACGTTACGCCCGACATGCTCGGCAGAGCCGCTACCGTAAAAGTCGATAAAGACAACACGACGATAGTCGGCGGCGCGGGCGACGCGAGCGCGATAGAAGCGAGAAAACAGGCTATCAAATCGCAGATAGAAGCGACTACTTCCGATTACGATAAAGAAAAATTGCAAGAACGTCTTGCCAAACTTTCGGGCGGGGTTGCGGTTATCAACGTCGGCGCGGCAACCGAAATAGAAATGAAGGAGAAAAAACTCCGTATAGAGGACGCCTTAAACGCCACTAAGGCGGCGGTGCAAGAGGGTATAGTTCCCGGCGGCGGAATCGCTCTCATTTCTACCATAAAAGTGCTTGAAAAATACGTTGAGACTTTAACCGGCGACGAAAAGACGGGTGCTCAAATCGTGCTTAAAGCGGTTCAGGCACCGCTTAAACAAATCGCGCTTAACGCGGGTCTTGACGGGGCTGTTATCCTTAACGAAATACTTAAAGCGAATAAGGTGAATTTCGGTTTTAACGCGCTTACAAACGAGTATACCGATATGGTTAAAAGCGGTATAATCGACCCGACCAAAGTTACCCGTTCCGCGCTTGAGAACGCCGCTTCCGTTGCGGGCGTGTTCCTTACCACCGAAGCGGTCGTTGCGGATATAAAAGAACCCGAACCTCCGCAGATGCCTGCAGGCGGTATGGGCGGCATGTATTAAGCCGTACGCTTTTACAAAATAACGTAACTTAATTAAAAAGCGACTGCGAACCGAAAGGTTATGCAGTCGTTTTTTGTTTTATTTAACGTAATGAAAAAAGCGGCTACGCGAAATTCTCGTGTAGCCGCTGATTTTAAACGATTTACTTAAACCGCTTAAAACGCGATTTTATCTTCTATATATTTTTTGAGTTCGGTTATAGGTATGCGCACCTGTTCCATGGTATCTCTGTCGCGTACGGTTACGGCTCCGTCGTTTTCGCTTTCGAAATCGTACGTTATACAGAAAGGTGTGCCTATCTCGTCTTCTCTTCTGTAACGTTTGCCGATAGAACCCGCGTCATCGTAATCTACGGGGAAGTATTTGGAAAGTTCTTCGTAAATCGCGGTTGCCTTTTCGGAAAGTTTTTTGGATAAGGGTAGCACTGCCGCCTTAAACGGCGCAAGGAATGGGTGCAGGTGTAGTACGACGCGCACGTCGTTTTCGCCTACGGTCTGTTCGTCGTAAGCGTTGCAAAGCAGCGCGAGGAAACATCTTTCCACACCGAGAGAAGGCTCTACGACGTAGGGGATATAACGTTCGCCCGTTTCTCCGTCATAGTAACTTAAATCTTTACCGGAAACGTTTTTATGCTGGGTAAGGTCGTAGTCGGTTCTGTCGGCAACGCCCCAAAGTTCGCCCCAGCCGAATGGGAATTTGAATTCAAAGTCGGTAGTCGCTTTAGAGTAGAAGCAAAGTTCTTCTTTGTCGTGATCGCGAAGTCTTAAATTTTCTTCTTTAATGCCGATGGAGAGCAACCAGTTGTGGCAGAACGTGCGCCAGTAGTTAAACCATTCGAGGTCGGTACCGGGTTTGCAGAAAAACTCGAGTTCCATCTGCTCGAACTCGCGCACGCGGAATATAAAGTTGCCGGGCGTTATTTCGTTACGGAAAGATTTGCCTATCTGTCCGATGCCGAACGGAATTTTTCTTCTCGCCGCGCGCTGAACGTTTACAAAGTTGGTAAAAATACCCTGCGCGGTTTCGGGACGGAGGTATACGGTGTTTTTCGCGTCCTCGGTAACGCCCTGAAAGGTTTTGAACATAAGGTTAAACTGCCTTATATCGGTAAAGTTGTGTTTGCCGCAGGTAGGACAGGGTATTTTATGTTCTTCGATAAAATCTTTCATTTCGGCGGAAGTCATCGCGTCGACGGGTTTAACAAGCGTAAAGCCCGTTTCGGCAACCCAATCCTCTATAAGTTTATCCGCGCGGAATCTTTCATGGCATTCTCTGCAATCCATAAGAGGGTCCGAAAAACCCGCAAGGTGCCCCGAAGCGACCCAGGTTTGCGGGTTCATTAAAATCGCCGCGTCAAGTCCCACGTTATATTTGTTTTCCTGAACGAACTTTTTCCACCACGCTTTTTTAACGTTGTTTTTAAGTTCCGCGCCGAGCGGACCGTAGTCCCAAGTATTCGCGAGTCCGCCGTAAATTTCGGACCCGGGGAAAATAAAGCCCCTGTTTTTGCAAAGGTTTACTATTTTATCCATCGTAGCGACGCTTTTAGCCTCTTCCATAAATCGCACCTTCGTATAAATATTTTCTACTATTTTACAATAATCGCGGCGTTTTAGTCAAGCGGTTACGCGCGCGAGCTTAAGAGTTTAAATAAAAAAGCGTAAAATCGCTTTTTCTTTTCCCGCGTTTGTGTTATACTTACCGTAAATAAACATTTTTACGGAAGTTTTTATGGTAGAAGCGACTAATTTTATCGAACAAATTATAAATTCGGAACTCGAAAGCGGCAAGGTTAAAAGCGTTTATACTCGCTTTCCGCCGGAGCCTAACGGGTATCTGCATATAGGGCACGCAAAGTCGTTGTGCCTTAACTTCGGAATTAAAGAAAAGTATAACGGCAAATGCAACCTCTTTTTCGACGATACGAACCCGTCGAAAGAGAAAACCGAATTTGTCGACGCTATTAAAAAAGATATCGAATGGTTAGGTTTTAAGTGGGATAAAGAAACTTACGCTTCGGACTTTTTCGAGAACATTTACGACTACGCCGTAGAACTTATAAAGGCGGGCAAAGCGTTCGTCTGCGATATGAGCCCCGAGGAAATTTCCGCTTCGCGCGGGTCGCTGACCGAACCCGGCAAGGAAAGCCCTTCGAGGAACAGAAGCGTAGAAGAAAATCTCGCGCTTTTTACCGCGATGAGAAACGGCGAATTTAAAGACGGAGAAAAATGCCTGCGCGCCAAGATAGATATGGCTTCGCCTAACATCAACATGCGCGACCCCGTTATATATCGCATACTTCGCCGCACGCACCACCGTACGGGCGATAAATGGTGCATATATCCTATGTACGACTTTGCGCATCCGATATGCGACTATCTGCAAGGCGTAACTCATTCGCTTTGCACGCTCGAATTCGAAGACCATCGCCCGCTGTACGACTGGGTGGGTATAGAACTCGGTTTTAATCCCAAACCCCGTCAGATAGAATTCGCAAGGCTTAACGTAACCAATCTCGTTATGAGTAAAAGGTATCTTAAAAAACTCGTCGAGGACGGCAAGGTGGACGGGTGGGACGACCCGCGTATGCCGACCCTTACGGGTATCCGCAGCCGCGGCGTACCCGCGGAGGCGTTAAAAGATTTTTGCGCGAGAGTGGGCGTTTGCAAAGCGAATTCCGAAATACAGATTTCGTATCTCGAGGCTTGCATAAGAGAGTACTTAAACGCACACGCGGAAAGAGCGATGGGCGTGTTGAAACCGCTTAAAGTAACCATAACGAATTACGATAAAGACGGCGAAGAAGAAGATTTTGAAATCAACCCGTACGACGAAGTCAAGCGTACGAGAAAAATCAAATTCGGCAAAACGCTTTATATCGACGCGGACGACTTTTCGCTCGCGCCGCCGCCAAAATATTTCAGGCTTAAAAAAGACGGATACGTCAGGCTTAAAAGCGCGTATATAATCAAATGCGACGACGTCGTATTCGATAAAGACGGCAACGTTTGCGAACTGCTTTGCTCGTATATACCCGAGTCCAAAAGCGGAAACGATACTTCGGGCATAAAGGTTAAAGGCGTTATCCAGTGGGTAAACGCCGAAAACGCCGTAGACGTAGAAGTGAGAAAATACGGATATCTTTTAAAAGACGAAGAATATCCGGGACAAGACTTTTCGGAAAGAATGAACGAAAACAGTCTTACCGTTTATAACGGCAAGGTAGAGCCGTACGTACTCGAGATGCCGGAGGGTACGCCTTTCCAGTTTATCCGCACGGGCTACTTTAAAATTTCTACGCTTAAAGGCAAAAAGGTCGCGGGAGAAATAGTTTCGCTTAAAGACAATTTTAACAAATAAAAGCGAATGAGCGGCGAACGCATAAAATACACGCCGGACGGCGACGTAGAAAGCATATTATTTAAATAAACGGAATTGAAAAGCCCCCGCATTCAAACGGGGGCTTTATGTACTATTTTATAAACTACTTTGATAAGGTGTAGTATTTTTAAAAATCGGTACAATCTGGAGTTTTAATTATGGAAATCGAATATAGTAAGATATTACAATTTATCAAAGAAACTTTAAAAGATAAAAACAACATTGGTTCTATGGATGTTCATTACCTCCTGGCGAATTTATATGCAATGCCTAATGAAAAACGTAGTACGGAGGAACGCGCTGCCATTTTACGATGCCAAATAAAATATAATTATGTTGAACTTGATAAAATTCAAGGCTGTTTAATAGGCGGTGCGGCAGGTGATGCCTTGGGTTTTGCTGTGGAATTTCTTGAGGATTGGCGTATATTTGAAAGGTATGGGGAGCGAGGTATTACCGATTATTTATTAAGCGACGATATAGCACTCATTTCAGATGATACACAAATGACGTTGTTTACAGCCGAAGGAATATTGAGAGCGGCGGGTAAGTCTAAAAAACCAACCGACGACGAAATTGTTAAATCGATTTATGAAAGTTACTTGGGATGGTTACAAACTCAAAATTCGCAAAGAAAAAATATTTTGTACAAAGATACATTGTTGCTATATTTAGACGAGTTATATAATAAAAGAGCTCCGGGTCTGACTTGCATAGCGGCACTTGAATCGGGCAAATTCGGCACGTTTGATAAGCCGCTAAATGAGAGCAAAGGGTGCGGGGGAATAATGAGAATTGCGCCAATCGCTATTTATTTGGCACAGACGAAAGAATACGACAAATTGTATGAAATTGCCGAGGTTGCGGCAAGGTCGGCAGCAATTACACACGGCCATCCGTTAGGGATTATTTCGTCGGGGTTTTTAGGAGTTTTTATCGCATATCTGTTGCGTGGAGATTTTCCTGGCAAAGCTTTGAAAAAGGCGAAAGATGCGACGAAAAAACTATTTGCAAGTTACAAATTATTTTGTGATTATACGAAATATTGTTTTGATTTAGTCGATAAGGCTGTCAATTTGGCTTGCCCGAAAAATGATGAAGACAAAGTGGAAGACGATTTGGACGCGATAAGAGAACTTGGAGAAGGTTGGGTAGCGGAAGAGACATTAGCAATCGCATTATATTGCAGTCTTAAATACATAAATGATGAAAACGGTTTTGAAAAAGCATTAATCGCTTCAGTTAATCATAGCGGAGATAGCGATTCTACAGGTGCGCTGACGGGCAATATAATGGGTGCGTTGGTTGGCTATAAAAACATTCCTCAAAAATTTAAGAACAAATTGGAGTTGCAAAACGTTATCTTGGGCATTTCAGATATGTTATGTATACATAAATTGGATATAAAAGTTTAAGGATTATATTGTCAAAACGCCGCAAAAAAACTATCCGCATTTTAAAACGGATTATTTTTAAAACTTAAAACCGATTGCAGACGATTATGCGTAACTTAATAATCGCGCGAGGGGTTCGCTTTTTCTTTTTCGTATGCGGAGAGAACGGCTTTAGATATCGCTTCTCTCGTTTCGGTTACGATGGGGTGGGCTATGTCCTTATATTCGCCCTCGCCTGTTTTTCTGCTCGGCATTGCGATAAAGCAACTGTCGTTACCCGCTATAACCTTAATATCGTGCACGACGAAACAATCGTCGAACGTAACGCTTGCCACGCCTTTAAGTTTGCTGTCGTCTTTGTCTACGAGCCGAACTCTTACGTCCGTAATTCTCATATAAAAACCTTCCTTACCATACATTAACTATATATTAACACATAAAAAAAGGTATTACAATAGGTTTTTTAAATTTTTTCGGGTTTTTTACCAAAAAAATGCCGTTTTTAACGCGTTTAGCATAAATTGTTAGTATGGCTGCGGAAAATAACCTTTTATGTTGTAACAAAGTTCACTTTATAGGCGCGGGCGGTGTTTCGGTAAATGCGCTCGCAAAGTACGCCGCCTTAAGCGGCAAAACGGTCAGCGCAAGCGATAAAAGACTGACGGAAGAAGCGGAGGAACTTAAAAAGTTCGGCGTAAAAATTTTTCTCGGACATCACGCGGTGTCGGTGCGAGAAAAAGATCTCGTCGTATATACGAGTGCGGCGGGTAGTGATAACCCCGAACTTAAAGAAGCGGCTCGGCTCGGTATAAAGGCGGTTTGTCGCGCGGAGTATCTTGGAGCGATTACCGCGGGGTTTAAAACTTCGATAGCGGTGGCGGGGTGCCACGGCAAAACCACCGTTACCGCGATGATTGCCGATATATCGATTGCGGCGGGTAGCGACCCTACCGTATTTCTCGGCGGCTATTCGTACGATTACGGCAATTTCAGAAACGGCGGCAAAAACGTCGTTATCGCCGAGGCATGCGAATATAAAAAAAGTTTTTTAAAAATCGCACACAACGTTTCGGTCGTTCTTAACGTGGATAACGATCATAAAGACAGTTACGAAAGCGATAAAGATCTGGAGGACAGTTTTTTAAAGTTCGCCGGGGATACCCTTGCCGTAGTAAACGCGGACGACGCGCGTTGCGCCGACGTGTTCAATAAAACCACGGTAACGTTCGGCGTAAAAAACGCGGCGAATTACGAGGCAAGGCGCATTGCGCGAAACAAATGCGGCGGCTATTCTTTTACGCTTTACGCTTACGGCGAAAAGGTCGGCAGAATAAATTTAAGCGTAACAGGCAGATATAACGTTTTCAACGCGCTTGCCGCGGCGGCGGTCGCGGCGGAGCTCGGCGTCAAATTCGGCGTTATAAAGACCGCGCTCGAAAACTTTAAAGGCGTAAAGAGGAGAAACGAAAATATAGGAGTTATAGGGCGCGCGGAGTGCGTCGCCGATTACGCGCACCACCCGACCGAGATAAAAGCGGCGGTCGCCGCGCTCGGCGGCAAAAGCGAAAACACGCTCGTGGTTTTTCAGCCGCATACATATAGTCGCACAGAAAACCTTTTAAGCGAGTTTGTAAACGTTCTTTTGCCGATCAAAAATCTTGTTATATTAAAAACCTATGCCGCAAGGGAGAATTATTCGGCAAAAGGCTCTGCCAAAACTCTTGCGGCAGAACTCGTAAAAGCGGGCTCCGACGCGATTTACGTTGATAACGACGCCGAACTTTTCACCGTAGTTAAAGATAAAGCGGCAAAAACCGATAAAATACTCTTCATAGGCGCGGGCGACGTGTACGAAAAGGCTAAAACTCTCGTAAAAAATTTTAATAAAACGGGTTAAACAGTTTACAAAACGGCTTTTCTGTTGTATTATATAAGCAGATTTTATAACAGGAGAAAATAAACGTTATGGTAAACAAAAAGAGAAAAATTGCCGTACTCGGCACCGGCAACGTCGGCGCGACGATTGCTTACACCCTTACTCTTTCGGGACTCGCTTCCGAAATCGTGCTTGTCGATATAAACAAAGAAAAGGCGGAGGGCGAGGCGCTCGACCTTACTCAGTGCGCGGCGGTAGTTCCTTCGGTTAAAGTATGGAGCGGAGAATACGAAGACGTAGCGGGTTCCGACATCGTAGTCGTTACCTTCGGTATCGGCAGAAAGCCCGACCAGACCAGACTTGACCTTGCAAAAGTAAACATCGGTATATTAAAGAGCGTTATGCCGAACGTTGCGAAAATCGCGCCCGACGCTATTTACGTTATCGTCAGCAACCCTGTAGACGTTCTTACTTACGTTACCATGAAGTGCACCGGACTTCCCGCAAATCAGGTTATCGGTACCGGCACGCTTCTCGACTCCAACAGACTTTCTCAGGCTGTTGCGGCGTACTGCGGCGTAGATACGCATAACGTAAACTCTTTCGTGTTCGGCGAACACGGCGACGCCTGCATGGCTCCCTGGAGCCTTTGCACCATCAGCGGTATGCCCGTTAAGGAATACTGCACCAAGATGCTCGGCGTAGAAGAACACAAACTCGACGAAGAACTCGAAAACATTTATACCGGTATGGTTAAATCGGGTTCCAAAGTTATCAAAGCGAAAGGCGCAACGTTCTATGCGATAGCCGCTTCCGCGGTTTCGCTCATCAAAGCGATACTTTCCAACACCGACACCATTCTTCCGCTTTCCACCATGCTTAACGGCGAATACGGCGCGAAGAATATGTGCATGGGCGTACCTTGCATGGTAAACGCTTCCGGCTTTAAAAAGGTTGTAGAACTTCCTTTGACCGCCGAAGAACAGAAATTATTCGACGAAAAAATCGCTTCTTTAGACGCTACTTACGAAGCGCTCGAAGTAAGAAAATAATAAGCGGTTTTAACCGAATATCCTTATTAGAAGGGAGTAGTTGTCGCAAATTTTTGCGAACGCGTCGTCGTCAATGCACGGCTTAACGCCCGGCGGCGCGGAATTATCTGTTAAGATGATTTTAACAAGACTTTTACCGTTTGCGGTAAAAGTCTTGTTTTTTTGTAAGTGAGGTTTCGTTTAGTATGAAAATCTTCGTTCTTGCCGTTTTTATTCTGACTTACGTCGCGATTATAGCCTTTCCTAAATTCAAGGTTTTGTCCGTAGGCGTGTCGGCCGTTCTCACCGTGGGAACGGTAGCGATTTTCGGGGGAGAGTCGGTGCTTGCCGCGCTCTCTTCGGTCGATTATAACGTTATTTTAATGCTCGTCGGGATAATGCTTACCGTGGGCGTGTTTTCGGAATCGGGTATGCCGAACCGTCTTGCGGACGGACTTATGTCTAAAATATCTTCGTCGCTCCCCGCAATAATAATTTTAGTCGTTTTAAGCGGTTTGGTTTCGGCGTTTATAGACAACGTGGCAACCGTGCTAATGCTTGCGCCCATAGGGCTTGCGGTGGCTAAAAAAGCCGAGATATCGCCCGTGCCGGTTATTATAGGCATAGCCGTTTCGTCAAATCTTCAAGGCGCGGCGACGCTCGTAGGGGATACCACTTCGATTATGCTCGGCGGGTTTGCCGATATGAGCTTTTTCGATTTCTTTTTCCTTAACGGAAAACCATCTATATTTTTCTCGGTAGAAATAGGCGCGCTTTTAACCGTGCCGGCTTTATACTTTCTTTTCAGAAAAGACAACAAAAAAATATCCATCGCGAAAGAGGACGTAAAGGTAACTTCGATTTTGCCGACCGTGCTTTTGCTGCTTAACGTCGCGCTTTTGGTAGTAACTTCTTTTATACCCGATAAGCCCGATATAACAAACGGCGTTATCTGTATAGCGATAGGGCTTTTCGGTTACGTGTATTACGTGGTAAGGTTTAAGTTAGACCCGATAAAGAGTTGCGTTAAAATTGTTGACTTTGAAACGGTGTTTTTCTTATTCTTTCTCTTTTTAACGGTCTTTGCGGTGGAAAAAGCGGGTATTATAAAAGACCTGAGCGATATGTTTATAGGGCTCGGCAACGAAAACGTTTTCTTGCTGTATACGGTTATAGTCTTTGCGTCGGTTTTAATATCCGCGTTTATCGACAACATACCGTACGTGGCGACTATGTTGCCCGTAATACAGGGGCTTGCCGCTGGGCTACCCGGCGTGTCGCCGTATTTACTGTATTTCGGTTTGCTTTGCGGCGCAACGCTCGGCGGAAACCTTACGCCTGTGGGCGCGTCCGCAAACGTCGTCGGCATAGGGATTCTCAAAAAAGAAGGGTGCAACGTTTCGCTTAAAGACTTTTTAAGGATAGGCTTACCGTTTACGCTCGTTGCGGTATTAGGCGGTTACGTGTTTACCTGGCTTATGTGGGGTATCTAAATCTATTAAAAACTCTATTTCGGCTATCGGGGGAAAAGAGTTTACGAAAAAAGGGTTGCGTTATCGCAACCCTTTTAAATTGTCGTTTTTCCGTCTATGCGTTAGTGAATTTCAACTCCGCTGGGAGAGAACATAAAAATGTTTTTCTCCATTTCGTACACGCCGCCGTCAAGCGCGTAAACCGCGCCGGAAAGCAGGTCGAGTATTCTTATTGCGGTTTCCGTTTTAAGCCCCGTAAGGTGCACTATAGCCGTTTTACCCGATTTTAAACAGTTTATTATCGTTTCCACGTCGTCGTAACAGGTAGGCGAAAAAACGGAAACGGGTCCTTTGCCGTTTTCTTTCGCGGCGGGGGTAAACTCACTGAAGCGTTCGTTTATATCGCGCCTGCCGTTTTCAGGTTTAGATTTGGATTCTCTGCCGAAAAAATCAAATAGTCCCATTTTGCTTATCTCCGTAATCTCTTTTGCCGAAAAGGTAACTGCCGAGCCGAATCATGTTAGAGCCGTTTTTAATCGCTATCCCGTAATCTTCGCTCATACCCATCGAAAGAAATTTAAAATTATCGTCCTTCTGTTTAATTGTATCAAAAAAATCTCGCATTTGCAAGCATAACGCGGCAAGTAATTTTTCGTCGTCCGATTTAGGCAGCATCGCCATAAGTCCCGCTATCCGTACGCCGTTTAGCGTTTTCGCCTTGTCGTATGCGTCGTAAACTTCTTCGGGCAAAAAGCCGCTTTTGGTCGGCTCTTTACCTATATTCACTTCTAACAGCACGTCTTGCGTTACGCTCTTTTTTACCGCGCAGTCCGATATCGCTTCGATAATATGAAGGCTGTCCGCAGAATGGATAAGCGATACTTTGCCGACTATATATTTTACTTTGTTCGTTTGCAGATGCCCTATAAAATGTTGCTCCGCGCCGATAATATGGTCGTGTTTTAAGTTGAATTCCTGTACCTTGTTTTCGGCAACGACCGTAAGACCTTTCGTAATCGCAAGGTTTATAACGTCCGCGGGAACGGTTTTTGTCGCCCCGACGAGAGTTATTCTCTCGCCGCGGTCGTTTCCTTTCGCTATTTCGTTAAGTACCGATTGCAGGTTTTTTTCGATAAGCATGTTACGCTCCTTTAAGTAAGGTCGTTCATTCCGTAAAGCCCCGGTTTTTTGTTCGCCGCGTAAAGCGCGGCTTTTATCGCGCCCGCGGCGAATACCGTGCGGCTTTCGGCTTTGTGGGTTATGGTAATAACCTCGTTATCGCCCAAAAATTCTATCGTGTGTTCGCCTACGGCGGTTCCGCCGCGCACCGAATGCACTCCTATTTCGCTTTTATTTCGTTTGCCGGAAAGTGGATTTCTGCCGTACAATTCGCGTTTGTTCGGCGATACGGACTTAATCGCCCGTACGAGCGTCAAAGCCGTTCCCGAAGGCGCGTCCGCCTTGTTTTTGTGGTGAGTTTCTATTATTTCCACGTCGTAATCGGTTAAAAGATGCGCCGCAAGAGTTACCAGTTTAACGAGAGCCGCTACGCCGTAGCTCGCGTTTGTGCATATGAACACGGGTGCGACTTTTGCCGCCGCTTTAAGTAAAGCGTAGTCGTTTTCCGTAAGACCCGTGGTGCATATCACCGCCGGTACGCGGCGCGCGGATATATATTCCGCAAGTCCGTAAATCGCCTGTGTGGAAGAAAAATCTATTATAACGTCGAAATCTTCTTTTACGTTAGTTAAAGAGGAATATATCGGAAAGTTCGGGTCGGAAAAATTTTCGGTTTTCGCCACGCCGCAAACGGGGGTAACGCCTTTTTTCTCCGTAGCGGCAAGTTTAACGGCTTTGCCCATGCGCCCCGTCGCCCCGTGCAATAAAAGTTTAAGTTCTTTCATACCGAAACACGCGCCCCCAAGCCGTACATGGCGTTAAGAAGAGTTGCTCTGTGTTTGAATTCGAGCGGAGTAAGGGGCGAACGTACGCGAGCGGAGCATAGACCCGCGTACTCCATAGCCGCTTTTATGGGTATGGGATTTACTTCTATAAACGCCGCGCGTATCATAGGCGTAAGTTTTTGTTGAGCGGCTTCGGAAAGGGCGTATTTACCCTCGAAGTACAGCCGCGCTATATCGCACGTTTCCTTCGGAAATATATTCGAAACGACCGATATAACACCGGAAGAGCCGAGTTTTAACGCGGGTAAATTAAGCGCGTCGTCGCCAGCGTAAAAAGCGATTTTTCCGCGTAAAAGCCGAGCCGCTTCCGCAATCTGTCGAATATCGCCCGAAGCCTCTTTTACGCCGCACATGTTAGGGTATTCGGCTATTTCCGCAAGCGTTTCGGGCAGGGCGTTTACGCCGGTACGCGCGGGCACGTTATACGCTATAACGGGGAGAGAAACGCTTTTGCAAATTTCCCCGTAATATTTAACGAGCCCTTTTTGCGTGCATTTGTTGTAGTACGGCGTAACCGCGAGAATTCCGTCCGCGCCGAGTTTTTCGGCAAAAACGCTGCGCTTAATCGCTTTAATCGTGCAATTAGAACCGCAACCGAGTATGAATTTTACGCGTCCGTTTATATGTTCTTTCGCAAAACGGGCAACGCCCTCGTACTCGTCGTCGGTAAGGGCGGCGGCTTCGCCCGTGGTGCCGAGAACGGCTATCGCGTCTACTCCGCCGTTTACCTGAAAATCGATTTGTTTTTTAAAAGCCTCGTAATCTATTCCGTCTTTCGTAAACGGCGTTACCGCCGCGGTACACGTACCCTTAAAGACTATCCGGTTCATTTTTTACCCTGCGCCGGACGAAGAGATTCCGGTTTAATTGAGTTGGTCTTTAACCGCGCCGAGCTCGATGGCTTTTTCGGCTATTTCGACCGCGTTGGTCGCCGCGCCCTTTCTGATGTTGTCGGCGACTATCCATAAATTCACGCCGCTCTCCACGGTATCGTCTTTACGTATTCTCCCTACGAAAACTTCGTCGTGATTTTCGGCGGTTATCGGCATGGGGTACACCGAGTTTTTCGGGTCGTCCTGAACGATAACGCCTTCGGCTTTCGATAAAACGCTTTTAACTTCTTCTACGGTGCAAGGCTTTTCGAATTCGACGTTTACCGATTCGCTGTGTCCGTAATACACGGGTACGCGAACGCACGTCGCGGTGATTTTAAGACTTTGGTCGCCGAGAATCTTTTTGGTTTCGAAAATCATTTTGTCTTCTTCTTTGGTGTAGCCGTTATCCAAAAACACGTCTATATGCGGCAGACAGTTGCCGAAAATGGGATAGGGGAATTTTTGGGGCTTTTCGCCGCAGATGCCGCCTTTAAGGTCGTTAAACCCTTTTACGCCCGCGCCCGAAACCGCCTGATAGGTAGAATAAACCACGCGTTTGATTTTAAAAGCGTCGTTAAGCGGCTTTAACGCGACTACCGCCTGAATGGTAGAGCAGTTGGGGTTGGCTATAATATTTTTATGCTTTAATATGTCCTGCGGGTTACACTCGGGAACGACGAGCGGAACTTCGGGGTCGCGCCGCCACGCGCTGGAATTGTCTATTACGAGCGCGCCGCATTTTGCGAATATCGGGGCAAATTCTTTGCTGACGTCGCCGCCGGCGGAAAAGAGCGCGATGTCGATTTTTTTATCGACCACGTTTTCTTTTTTGAGTTCTATAACCTCGTATTCTTTGCCGAGAAAGTTTATTTTTTTACCTGCGGATTTTGCCGAAGCGAAGAGATAGTAATTTTCCGCGGGGAGGTTTCTCTCCGCCAGAACTTCTAAAAATTTACCGCCGACCATACCGGTCGCGCCGACTACTGCAATATTGTACTTTTTCATATATACGTCTCCGAACGATTTTTTATAATAGTTTAGCAAAAGAGTTGTCAAAAGTAAAGTTTTTTTTGGGAAGTGCGTCGTTTTATTTGTAAAATAACCTTTTTTAGTATACAATATATGATAACAAGCGAAACGTACGGGGGAACCTATGGCAAAAAAGAAGAAAGGCGGACTTATAGAAAGGCTTATAATGGGCAAAGAAAAGTCCGAAGGATACGCGAGGGCTTCGCTTCCGTCAAACAGATGGGAACTCTTCTGGGATATATTTAAAGGGAGATTCTGGAAACTCGTTTTAATAAACCTTTTAATGATTTTAACGCTCGTACCGCTGCTCGCGCTTATATATTACCGTTACGTTATGATTGTCGGTATCGGCGCGGTTTATCCGTTTGCGCAAGGTTTCGGCGCTGGATATCAGGCTCTGCCCGATTTTACGGGTTATGCCGAAGGGATAATTTCCAGCGCAAACGTACATTGCTATATTCTCTTGCCCGTCGCGGTAATGTTCGCCTGTATAGGCGTTTCCGGCGGCGCGTATGTTATAAGAAATATGGTGTGGACGGAGGGTATATTCGTCGCAAACGACTTTTGGCGCGGCGTTAAACAGAATTATAAGCAGATTTTGATTATAGGGCTTATCTTTTCGGTTATATTTTATTCTACCGAGTGTTCTATCGCCCTCATAGACCAGTCCCTTGTTACGGGCGTCGGCATAAGATGGTTGCTTATCGTAGCAAAAGTAATACTTATCGGTACGCTTATATTTTTCTCCGTGATGACCGTGCACATGGTTTGCATGAGCGTTACTTACGAAATTAAGACTATTTATCTCATCAAAAACTCGTTTTTGTTTACGGTAGGCTTTTTTCCGCACAACTTGTTTTTCGGGTTTATCAGCGTGTTGCCGTTCCTTTTGGCTTCGCTCGGCGGAATTATAACGCTTATAGCGGTAGCCGTGTTATTGCTGTTCGGGTTGTCTACGCTCGTGCTTATGTGGACGGACTTTTGTCAGTGGACGTACGACGGATTTATCAATGATAAAATCGGCGCGCAGAAAAACCGCGGTATTTACGAAAAGGTTAAAGAAGATTCCGCTAAATCTTTACAGCAATATCGCAGTCAGATTGCAATGACGAGCGCGCCGCTGTATTCTAAACCGGTTAAGCCTATTACGGACGACGAGTTGCAACTCGCCTCGTTAAACGAGGGATTCTCGCGAGGGGATATCGTAAAACTCAACGAGAGTCGCGCCGCTATTTACGAGGATAACAAAAAATACGAGGAAGAGCATAAAAACGACCCCGAGTTCAACAATCCCGAGAGAGAAAAGGCTAAACTCACCGCGGAAGAAGAACGCAACAAACGCATAGAAGCGGCAAAACGCGAACTTGCGAAGAGAAGAAAAAAATAAAATACGAATTTACGGATTAAAGACGCCGAAGCGGCGTCTTTAAATCGGTTTACGGAGTTTTGCGCAAAAACGGCGCAGAGAATAGGAGTTATTTATTTATGGAAACGGTAGACTTTTTGTTTCAACTCGCATTGATACTGTGTCTGACCAAACTGTTCGGAATACTTTCGAGAAAATTAGGGCTTCCTCAGGTGCTGGGGTTCATTATAGCGGGCATATTGATAGGTCCCGCGATATGGGGGCTTATACCCGGATTTGAAATAGGGGAAATTTTCCCTGTTAGAGAGAGCCCGTACCTGAAAGGATTTGCCGAAGTCGGCGTAATTTTCGTTATGTTCGCCGCCGGACTCGAAACGAATCTCGACGATATCAGAAGAACGGGCGCCACGTCCTTTCTCGTCGCGCTGGCGGGGGTGTTGCTTCCGCTCGGTTGCGGCTTTTTGCTTGGAATGGCGTTTTTACCCGGAGAAAGCGTTTTTACCTGGTTGTTCGTCGGCGTCATAATGACCGCAACCAGCGTGGGTATTACGGTAGAAGTACTGCGCGAACTCGGTAAACTTACGAGCAAGGTGGGTACGGTGGTGCTTTCCGCCGCGATAATAGACGACGTGCTCGGCATTATAGTTTTGTCCGTCGCGCTGTCCGTCGCGGGAGAGGGCGCGTCTACCAGCCCCGTGCTCGAACTGATAAACCCGAGCGGCGCGGCGTGGATTTCGATAATATGGATACTTGCTTTTTTTGTATTCGCGATAGGCGCGGGCGTAGGCATATCCAAACTTTTTAAGTACATAGAGAAAAAGTCGCCGCACACGAGAAGAATACCTATTTTCTCCATAGCGGTGTGTCTTTTTTACGCGTTCGTCGCCGAAAAAGTTTTCGGCGTGGCGGATATAACGGGCGCGTACGTGGCGGGACTGGTGCTTTCGACGAATCACGCTTCGGCGCAATACGTGGACAGAAAGGTTACCATCAATTCTTATACGATTTTCGCTCCGATATTTTTTGCGAGCATAGGCATTAAAATCAGTTTTACGGGTCTTACGCTCGACGTACTTTGGTTTGCGCTGGCGTTCGTCGCGATTGCTATAATAACCAAAATAATCGGTTGCGGCGGCATGGCGAAAATATGCGGGTTTAAATTTAAAGACTGCGTAAGAATAGGCGTGGGAATGATTGCCCGCGGCGAAGTCGCGCTTATTGTTACCGAAAAAGGCATTTCCGGCGGTCTTTTAGACGTAAAGTACCGCGTGATAGTCGTCCTTTTGGTACTCGTAAGTTCGCTTCTCGCGCCGATATTGCTTAAACTGCTTTATAAAAAAGACGACGAACTTCCGCTTGCCACCGTACAGGAAACCGAGGAGGGACATTTTGAATAAACTGCTTAAATCGCTCGTTTACGGGGACGAAATTTCGCTTTCGGTATTAGAAACGACGGATATGGTAAACAAAGCGATAAAGGTGCACGGGTTTTCGCCCGTGTGCGCGGCGGCGTTCGGCAGAACGATAACCGCTTGTACGTTTATGTCGAGCGGGCTTAAAAACGAGGGCGACAAACTTTCGGTAACGGTAAAGGGAGACGGACCTTGCGGTAAAATTACCGTATGCGGTAACGGCAAACTTTTTATGCGAGGCTATATGGATAACGGACGGGTGGAACTTCCGTTAAAACCTAACGGCAAATTAGACGTTTCCGGCGCGGTCGGTAAAAACGGCAGAATAACGGTCGTTAAAAGCATGGGTCTTAAAGAACAGTATTCGGGCAGCGCGGCACTCGTCAGCGGCGAGATAGCCGAAGACTTTACGTCTTACTACGCGTTAAGCGAGCAACAACCTACGGCTATGGCTCTCGGGGTTAAAATCGGCAAAACGCGCAAATGCGTAGGCGCGGGCGGCGTTATAGTGCAGACTATGCCCGGCGCGAGCGCGGAAAGCGTAGGTGAAGCGGAAGCGGTTATGAAAAACTTTTCAAACGTTTCTACGCTTATAGAGGAACTCGGCGCCGAAGGAATAATGAAAAAGTATTTTGCGGACGCCGTATACGACGTTTATTATCCCGAATACAAATGCCTGTGTTCGAGAAATTATCTTAAAAAAATCATAGTTTCGCTCGGTAAAACCGAAGCGGAGGATATCATAAACAAGCAGGGCAATATAGAAGTTAAATGCGAGTTTTGCGGCAAAAAATACGTTTTTACGCCGGAGGACGTAGAGAAGTTATTTAAAGATGGAAAGTAGAGTAATAAAATTCGAAACGGGAGCGGATACGTACCGCCGCTTAGCGGGGGCTCTTGCAGACGACGACAAGTTTACGGAGGCGCTCGGGCTCCTTTTTTCCGCGCTTAAAAAGTTCCCGAAAGACGGGGGCGTTATTACCGATATAGGCGACATATACGCCGATATGAGTTTGTGGGAACTTTCAAACAAGTTTTGGTTTTATTACCTCGCTACCCAGCCGAAAGAAAAGGCGGGCGTCGCTTACGAGGAACTCGGCATTAACTATTTTTATCTCGACAACCTTTTCGCCGCGGGGTACTATTTTCATCTTAAACTGGCAACGGACGGGAGTTTCTCGAGGGAGGATTTCGGGGACGAAATAAACGATTTTTTAAATAACGTTCAAAACGACCTTAAAGAATTCCGTATAGTGTACCCGTACGAGCGTGCCGACTATTCGCTCAGCAAAAAACTCGCGAAAAAAGCCTATGCTCTCGGGGATTACGACGCGGCTTCGGCGGTATACTCCGCTATACCGCATCAGTGCCTCACCGAGGACGACGGAGGCGAACTTGCTGTAAGTTTGTTTATGTGCGGCGACGACGACGAGGTTTTAAAAGTTTGTAAAAATTCTCTTATCGACCACGGCGAAAACCTCACCGCGTATTGCAATCTTTGCGCGCTTTACAATGCCCGCGGAGACGCTGACAAAAGCGCGTATTACTATAAAAAAGCGTTGTCTTTGAGAAAGTTCGATAAAGACGAGCCTTATAAGCTTATACCTTGCGCTCTCGAACAGCACGATCACGATACCGCGATACGTTGTATAGAGGATATACTCGCCGACAGACCGAGCGACCCGTGGATGCTTTTGTTTTACGGCTTTGCGCTTGCCAACGTCGGCAGGTTTACGAAAGCGGCGGAACAGTTTAACGCCGCGTATCGCGTCGCGCCGTATATCAGACCGCTGGGGTTTTACGCGGAGTATTTCAGAAACGCCGCAAAAGGCGAGTTCAGCGACGATAAAAAACTTCTTCCGTTAGAATACGTAAGGGGTTATCAGCCCAAAACCGTAAATCGATTTAAGCGTATAATCAAAAACGAAGATTTGCTTGTTCCGCCGGACTTTGACAAAAAGCCCGAAACGTTAAGCGCGTATATATGGGGCGTGCTCGAAGGGAACGACGAGATTGCGAAAAAATGCGCGTTGTCGCTTGCGATGAGCAAAAATCCGGCGGCGCAAAACGCGCTCGATGAAACGCTTTTAGATCCCGCGGTTTCGGATTCACGCAAAAGTCTTATCGTGTTTATGTATACGCTGTTTGAGATTAAAGGTTCTTTCGGAGCGGTCGCTTCAGACTGTTTCGTAAAGATAAAAGCGGGTAAACTCGTACTTAAAGGTAAGCCGCTCGACCAGGAGTTTCGTTCTGCGTACGCACTTGCCGTGTCAAAATCGGTTTTCGCGGGGTTTATAGATTTTAACAAACTCGCTTTTTGCGCCAACTCTTTATATAAAGATCGTTACGAAGAAGTGGCGGCAAACGAGTTTTCGCAGGGAGAAATAGCCGCTTTAATACTCGTTTTTTGCAAAGACAAAAGGCTGTCGGACGTTAAAAAGGCGTGCAAACTGTTTGATGTGCAGGAAAAAAGAATAAAAGATTTTATTGAAAATTGCGAGGAGAAGTAATGCTTAAAGTTATCGACGTAGACAAACTTTTCGATAAATACATATCCGGTTACGTTTACAAGAACGTGGGTAAAATCAAACCCGAAGAAATAGAGGACAACATTCCCGTAATGTACGAAAAATTCGGTATCGAGCCGCTTGAAGAATTAGACGGGTTTACGCCGCAAGAGTATTATAAACGGGCGACCGCGCGGGAACTTTTCGACTGTCTTAAAAAACATGCGGAAGACAAAGTGCCCGTACCCGATTTTTTGTTCGAAGCTATAATCGCCGATAAAAACAATTATAGGGAAACGGTTAAAGAACTTACCGCCGCCACCGCAGGCGAACTTTGCGAGGAATACGCGGTCTATCTTATGAACGCCGTTATAGCGTTTAACGAGGGCGTACCGGCGGGAACGTATACCGACTTTATATTGAGCGATTATCCCGAAACGATTAAAGAACTCGCGACCGAAACGCTTGCCGAAAACGCCGACGCCGCGGCGGAAGAACTCGTTTCTGCGGCGGAGAACGCTACGGGAGACGCTAAAGAACGGATAGCGGAGGTCCTTTCGCACGTGAGTAAAAAAAGGAACGATAAAATTTTCGATATACTCGTAAACGCGTTTACCGAATGCGGCGATAAGGTTTCGCAATACGCGGGGTACCTTGCAAGATACGGCGACGAAAGGGCTATACCTTTTTTGACCGCGGCTATCGAAAACGAAAAAATAAGTTACGCCGATTTCGAAGAACTGCGTTTCGCGATAGAGGCGCTCGGCGGAGAGTACGATAAAAAAAGAGATTTTACCGCCGACAAAACGTACAAAAAAATTAAAAGCGTAAATAAGTCCGTTAAAGAATAATTTTTTGCTATTTGCCGATAATCGTACTATATCGATAGCGGAGGATAGCGAAATGTCTAAAAAAAAGAAAACCAAAATCAAAAAACTCACCGACGAGGAGTACGGTAATTACCTGATGTCTTTAAAAGACGAAAAACCGCCCCTCGCGGTCAGAAAATTGCAAGGGGACGAATAAAATTTACCGATAAAGGAAAATCTTTCCGCACGCCAAAAAGGGCGCGCGGAAATTTTTTTTTGTTTAAAATAATTGTCAATGCGGCGTGCGTGTGTTATAATTAACGAGTTGCACGGACTTTTTCCGCGCGGAATGCAAAAGGAGAAGTATGGTAGATATCGTAGAGGTAACGACGAAAAAGCAGTTAAAACTTTTCGCGACTTATCCGCTTAAACTTTACAAGGATTGTCCGTATTACGTTCCTTCGCTTCGCAGCGACGAAATGAATACGTTTAACCCGAAAAAGAATTTCAGTTTAAAAAACAATCTTTGCAAGGCTTTTCTCGCGTATAAGGACGGCGAACTCGTCGGCAGGATAGCGGGGCTTATCAATTATAAAGACAACGATTTGACGGGTAAAAAGTTCATAAGATTTTCGCGTTTCGAGTGTATCGACGACAAGGAAGTGTTCATCGCTCTTCTCGGCGCGGTGGAAAAATTCGGCGCGGACAACGGTATGGAAATAATACACGGACCCTGGGGCTTTAACGATACGGACAGAGAAGGTATGCTGACGTACGGTTTCGATGAACGCGCCACTTACGCGACCAACTATTATTATCCCTATTTTTGCAAAAGAATGGTAGAACTCGGTTTCGAGGACGAGTCTAAATGGCTTGAAAGAAGGTTCGTTATACCCGATAAGCCTTACGATCGTATTACCAAAATTTGCGACAAACTTAAAGAAAAACTCGGCGTGAAAGACATTGCGGATACCCTGACGGTGAAAGAAATAGTTAAGCAGTACGGAACTAAATGGTTCGATACGCTTAACGAGGCGTACGGACACCTCGACGGGTACGTGCCGGTAGAAGGCGAAGCGGTTAAAAACGTATTAAAGCAGTTCGCGACCATAATCAACGAAAGGTACATAAGCATACTCGTCGACAAAAACGACGACGTGGCGGCGTTCGGTATAGTATTGCCGTCTATTTGCGAGCCGCTTATAAAACATAAAGGCAAACTTTTTCCGACCGGCTTTATAGGCGTTTTAAATTCCATAAAAAAGCCTAAAACGCTTGAAATGGCTTTAATCGGCGTCAAGAAAAAGTATCAGAATACGGGCATCAATTCCGTCGTTATCGCAAGAATAATGAACCACGTGGTGGAGGACGGTATAGAGGATATAGAATCCAACCCCATGCTCGAAACGAATTACAATATTCAACAGCAATGGAAATTCGCCGAAAACGAGATAATCAAAAAACGTCAGACTTACAAAAAGGCGATAGGCAGCCTCATAAGAGAAGAAGCGTAATTTCGGCTTTTTAACTGTCTGTAAACAGAATTTATAGCGCGCGGGAGCGGTTTTTAACCTCTCCCGCGTATGTTTTTAAACAAATATATAAAGGCTTTTATTTAAACGCTTGAAAAGAATTCTCGTTTATGTTATAATTTATCGGTATAATTATAATTTTTTACGGCAGGTTTATACATGAAAAGAACTAAAATCAAAGAAATTTACGCTAACAAAGAGGCGTTTGCTTCAAAGTACGTTACCGTTTGCGGTTGGGTAAAAACCGTAAGGGATTCTAAATCGTTCGGTTTTATCGAACTCGGCGACGGTTCGCAGTTCAAAAACTGCCAGATAGTTTTCGCAAGAGAAGAGGTAGATAACTACGACGAAATCGCAAAGCAGAACGTCGGCGCGTGCGTTAAAGTAGAGGGTACCGTGATTTTAACGCCCGAAAGAAGTCAGCCCTTTGAAATTCGCGCCGCAAAGGTAGAGGTTTTGGGCGCGTCTTCTCCCGATTATCCGTTACAGAAAAAACGCCACACGCTCGAATTTTTGCGTACGATGCCGCATCTTCGCCCGAGGACGAACATTTTTAACGCGGTGTTCAAAATCAGGAGCGAGGCGGCTTTCGCCATACACGAATTTTTTAATTCGCGCGGGTTCGTTTACGTGCATACGCCCATAATAACCGGTAGCGACTGCGAAGGCGCCGGCGCGATGTTTCAGGTAACCACGTTAGACCTCGATAACGTACCGAAAGAAAACGGAGAGGTCGATTATAAAAAAGACTTTTTCGGTAAAAAGTCCAGCCTTACGGTTTCGGGTCAGTTAGACGTTGAAAACTTTGCGATGGCATACGCTAACGTGTATACTTTCGGACCGACGTTCCGTGCGGAACACTCTAACACCGTGCGCCACGCGGCGGAGTTCTGGATGATAGAACCCGAACTCGCTTTTGCCGATTTAAGCGACGATATGGACTGCGCGGAAGAAATGGTTAAATTCATTATCGACAAAGTTATGTCGACTTGTGCGGACGAACTCGAGTTTTTGAATAAATTCGTTGATAACGGGCTTATCGACAGACTCAATAACGTTAAAGAAAACGAGTTTGCGCGGCTTACCTACACCGAAGCGATAAATATACTCGAAAAAGTGAAAGACCGTTTCGACGCGCCCGTTTACTGGGGCGTTGACCTGCAAAGCGAACACGAGCGTTATATAACCGAGGAAGTTTACAAAAAGCCCGTGTTTTTAACGGACTATCCGAAGGAGATAAAGGCGTTTTACATGCGTCTTAACGACGACGGCAAAACGGTCGCCGCAAGCGACCTTTTAGTGCCCGGAATCGGCGAACTTATCGGCGGCAGTCAGCGTGAGGAAA
>DPGH01000014.1:44734-45071 GCA_003523255.1 Clostridiales bacterium | reverse complement strand
CGGCGGCAGTCAGCGTGAGGAAAGGCTCGACATTCTCGAAAACAGAATGGCGGAATGCGGACTTAACAAAGACGATTACAAAGCATACCTCGATTTGAGAAAGTACGGCGGCGTTATTCACTCGGGTTTCGGTCTCGGATTTGAAAGGATGGTTATGTACCTTACCGGAGTAGCAAATATAAGAGACGTACTTCCGTTCCCGAGGACGGTAGGCAGCCTTGACTGATAACCGATTATAGCGAAAAGATAAAACGAAAGGATTTTTATGAAGATTTTGATAGACGCTTTCGGCGGGGATAACGCGCCGGACGAAGTCGTTTCCGGTACGGTTGCCGTC
>DPGH01000014.1:0-44533 GCA_003523255.1 Clostridiales bacterium | reverse complement strand
GGTTGCCGCCGTAAAAGAAAAAGACGGGTTTACGGCGGTGCTCGTCGGTAAAAAAGAGATTATCGAAGAAAAACTTAAAGCGCAGGATTATCCCGCGGGCAGAATAGAGATACTTAACGCGACCGAGGTCATAACTTGCGAAGAAGAACCTACCGTGGGTATACGCAAAAAACCCGATAGCAGTATATGCGTCGCGTTTAAGACCTTAAGAGAGGACGAAGACGCAAAGGCTTTCGTTTCGGCAGGGTCTACGGGTGCGGTGCTTGTCGGCGCAACGCTTAAACTCGGCAGAATTCAAGGGGTAAATCGCCCCGCGCTTTGTCCGATTTTGCCGACGAAGGTAGAGGGGAAAAGCGTGCTTTTGACCGATTCCGGCGCAAACGCCGACTGTAAACCGATAAACCTTTGTCAGTTTGCCGTTATGGCTGCGGTTTATGCCGAAGCGCTCGGAGTAAAAAGACCCAAAGTCGCGCTTTTATCGAACGGCACCGAGGACGAAAAAGGCAACGCCTTGACTCACGAAGTGTTTCCCGTTCTTAAAAACATGAAAACGATTGACTTTTACGGCAATACCGAGGGGAGAGATATTCTTTCCGGCGAATTCGACGTCGTGGTAACCGACGGGTTTTCGGGCAACGTCGCGCTGAAAAGCATGGAAGGCGCGATAGGAGTTATATTCTCGGAACTGAAAAAGTCGATATACTCTTCGCTTAAAGGTAAAATCGCAGGGCTTTTGTTAAAAAAAGACTTTAAAAAATTGAAAAGCAAACTCGATTACAACAATAAAGGCGGCGCGCTTTTTTTAGGCGTTAAAAAGACCGTTATAAAAGCGCACGGCTCGTCTGACGCGCGCGCGATTAAAAACGCGGTTTTACAGGCGGCGGAATACGCCGCGTTCGACGTGGCGGACAAAATATCCGCAAGGCTGAACGAAGAAGAAATAGGTTTTAACTTGTAGTATGGCGATATTCGACGTAAACTCGTGCGAGGAGAAAATAGGGTACGTTTTTAAAGATAAAATGCTTTTAAGGCAGTGCTTTACGCACGCCTCGTACGCGTTCGAGCACGGTGAAAGCGATAACGAACTGCTCGAATTTTTCGGCGACGCCATAATCGAATTCGTCGTAACCGAATATCTCGTAAAAAACTCCCTGGGGGACGAGGGCGTGCTCACCGCGAAACGGGCGGATATGGTTTCTAAAAAGCCGCTTTTAGACGCGGTAAACGAAATGGGGCTTGAAAGTTTTATTCTGCTCGGTAACGGGCAAAAGAAAACCGCTAACGAGAGCGAAAAACTGTTTTCAAGCGTGTTCGAGGCGATAACCGCAGGTATATATACGGACGGCGGCTTATCTGAGGCGAAAAAGTTTATTTATCGCACCATTATTGCAAAGCACGAAGAAAAGTTAAAAAAGGAAAAAGCCGCAAAGCCAAAAACCGACTATAAAAGCATGTATCAGGAATACGTGCAAAAGAATAAACTCGGCGGTGTTTCGTATGAAACGCTTGCGCGTACGGGACCAGACCATATGCCGGAATTCAGGGTCGCGGCGCTATTAAACGGGGTAAGGCTTGCAGAGGGCAAGGGACCTAATAAAAAAGAAGCCGAAACAAAGGCGGCATGCGCCGCGCTTTCCAAATTAAAAAAACAGGCAGGTAAGTAAATTGAACTTTGAAAAAATCGAATTATACGGCTTTAAGTCTTTCGCGGACAAAGCCGAAATTAAATTCGGCAACGGAATAACGGGCATAGTCGGACCCAACGGTTGCGGCAAAAGCAACGTTGCGGACGCGATAAGGTGGGTGCTCGGCGAGCAGTCGGCAAAAAGCCTGCGCGGTTCAAACATGCAAGACGTTATCTTTTCGGGTACGCAAGGGAGAAAATCTTTGTCCTATTGCGAAGTTTCGCTGTTCTTCGACAACTCGGGCAAAATGTTCTCGATCGATTATAACGAAGTCATCATAACGAGAAAACTTTACCGTAGCGGCGAAAGCGAGTATTTTATAAACAAACAACCCACAAGGCTTAAAGATATAGTTGACCTTTTGCACGAGTGCGGCATAGGTAAAGAAGGCTACACCATTATAGGTCAGGGCAAAGTCGAAGAGATTATGTCCGCAAAACCAGAGGACAGAAGGCTTATATTCGAAGAAGCCACGGGTATCGCCAAATTCAAAAGCCGCAAAAACGAGTCCGAAAGAAAACTCGAGCGCACGCATGACAACATAGTACGCTACGCTGACATTTTAAGCGAAATAGAAAACCAACTCGCCCCGCTTGAAAGACAGGCGGAAAAAGCGAGAGAATACAACGAACTTTCGGCGAGTTTAAAACATCACGAAATCAATACATACATAGCCAAAACCAACGGCGCGGCAGACGCGAAGGCGAAAATCTCCAAACGCATTAAGGGCGTAGACGAGCAAACCGCTTTACGTCAAAGCGAGTACGACGCCGCCGTTAAAGAATACGACGAAATATTTTCTAAAATCGCGGGTGCGGACGAAAAACTACGCGCTCTTAACGACGAACTTTTGGAAAAACGCGTCGGTATGGAGAAATCTTCGGGCGCGAAGCAACTTTACGAGCAGAAAATCGCTTATATGAACGGGCAAATCGCGCGTGCGGAAAAAGAAATAGAAAACAATGAAGAAACCGTGCGCGAGTGTGAAAATTCTTTACGGGTAAACGGCGAGGAACTGGCGGACTCGGATAAAGAACTCGAAGCGCTTACGGGTAAAACCGAAAAACTTTCGGACAAAATACGCAAACTTACCGAAAGAATATCGCTCGGCGAAGAGCTCGAAAACGAATCGAGAAAAAGAATTATAGAATCGCTCGAATCGCTTTCCGACGCTAAACTTTCGGCGGGTACCAAGTCTATCGAACGCAAAAACATAGAGGACAAAATCGCCGACTTAAAACAGCGGCTCGACAAACTCACCGAAAACAGGGACGCGGAGTTTATCGAAAAAGATAAATGCGACAAGGCGATAGACGAACTCGACCGCGCCGTTTTCGATTGTAAAAACCGTATTGCGGAAAAAGAGGACGAAGTTCGCTCGGGCAACGAAGAGGTCGCCGCCGCGGACAATAAAATTTATTCGCTCAATTCCATAATAACCACGCTCGTTACTAAAGACAATTTCTATCGCGGACTTAAAGACAGTTACGACGGATATGCGCCTGCGGTTAAATCTTTACTTAACCGCGGCAAAGAAAATCCCGAACTCAAAAAGAGAATAAAGGGCGTAGTCGCGGAACTTATCAAAAGCGATAAAAAATACGACGTCGCTCTGGAAACCGCGCTTGCCGCTGCGGCTCAGAACGTGGTTACCGAAACGCCCGACGACGCTAAATACCTTATAAATTACCTTAAAGCCAACAAACTCGGCAGAATAACGTTTTTGCCCATCGCTTCCGTTAAACCGCGCGAAAGAAATTATCAGGTTACTTCCGCGCTTAAAGAACCGGGCGCGCTCGGCGTTGCGGACGAAATAGTTTCTTTCGACAAAAAATATTATAACGTTATATCCAACCTTCTCGGCAATACGCTTATAGTGGACACCATTGAAAACGCCACCCGTATAGCAAACAAATACCGCTTTGCGTTTAAAATGGTAACGCTTGACGGCGACGTGTTTTCCACACAGGGCGCAATGACCGGCGGGTCGAGAAGAACTGAAAGCGTAGGGCTTTTGTCCAACGACAGAAAGATAGAGGACAACGCGGAGCAACTTAAAGCGCGCCGCGCCGAAATGGACGCGTTGAAAGCGAAGAAAGCCGAACTCGAAAAAAAGCGGGACAAGTCGCTTGACGAACTGGGGTTATTGAACGATATGCTTTCGGGCAAACGTCAGCAACTCGTGGTAGAGCGCGAAAAACAGTCTGTTTCCGAAAAAAACCTTTCGGCTATGGACAAAGACGCCGAGGCTCTTACCGAACTTATCGCCGCGGCTACCGAAAGATACGAAACCGTTACCCGCGCTCTCGAAGAAGCGGGTAAAGGCGGCGAAAAACTCGCGAAAGACAAAGAGGACGCCTCCGTAACCGCGGACAAACATCGCGCCGAGTACGATAAATTAAGACAAGAAAAACAATCGCTTTTAGACGAACTTTCGGAAGCACAGGTAAAAATCACGGCGTTAAAAGCCAAAATAGAGGGCGTTAACGGAGAGAACGAAAGACTTTCCGCCGCGATAGCCGAGGCGAAGGAGTCTACCGAATCGCTTAAAAAGAGTAACGCTAACGCGCTCGAAATAATAGAAGAATTAAAGCGCGACGAAGAAAAGGTTACCCTTACCAAAGAAGAGCAAGACTACGTAAACGGCATTCGTAAAGAGATAGACGACATAGAAAACTACAAAGCTGGTTTACGCGCAAAACTCAATGAAAACGAGGCGAAAAAGACTTCTTTAACCGAGGACATAAACGCGCTTACCGAAAAGAAGCATTACGAAGAAATCGCGCTTGCCAAAATCGACAGTGATTTAGAGCATATGCTTCAAAGCATCTGGGAAGATTATCAGGAAACTTACGATACCGCGTTAAAGTACCGCGAAGAGGGTTACGACGCTTCTAAGGGCGAGGCGGAAATAAACAGGATAAAGCGCAAACGTTCTTCGCTCGGCGCGATAAACGCCAGCGCGATAGACGACTGCAAAGCGCTTAAAGAGCGTTACGACGAAATGGTTACTCAAAAAGAGGACCTTGAAAAAGCCGAAGCCGACTTAAAAGAAGCCATCGATAAAATCAAAGGCGAAATGATAACGCAGTTCGACGAGGGCTTTACCAAAATAAACGAAAACTTTCAGCGTATATTCAAAGAACTTTTCGGCGGTGGCAGGGCAATGCTTCAAATGGACTACTCTCAGGCGGAGGACAGGTTAGAAGCGGGCGTTGAAATAATCGCCGAGCCGCCGGGCAAAAAATTGCAAAAACTTTCGCTTCTTTCGGGCGGCGAAAAAGCGCTTACCGCAATCGCGATACTGTTTGCGATATTAAGGCTCCGTCCGATGCCTTTCTGCGTGCTCGACGAGGTTGAAGCCGCGCTTGACGAGGCTAACGTTGACAGATTCGCGAGGTATTTGCAAAAGTTCTCCGAAGAAACGCAGTTCATCGTCATCACCCACAAAAAGCCGACCATGGAGCGCGCAAACGCGTTGTTCGGCGTAACCATGCAGGAAAAGGGCGTTTCAAGACTGGTGTCCGTTAAACTTTCGGACGTTATCGACGTAAACGGAGACGAGGTGCTTGCTTAATTAACTTAATCACGCTTACGGCTATCTTCGGACACGCCGCAAGTCATAAAGGAGAAAAATGGGATTTTTCGGTAAAATCAAATCCGTACTCGCCAAAACGCGCGACGGACTTATGAAAAAACTTAACGACCTGTTTGCCAAAAACAAACTCGGCGACGAATTTTACGACGACCTCGAGGACGTGCTTATCTCTTCGGACGTGTCCGTAAACACCGCCGTGGAAATAGTGGAAGAGATAAAAGAGCGCGCCATTAAAGAAAAGTGCCGCGACAAAGAATACGTTGTAAATCTTTTGAAAAACGAACTCTTTGAAACGCTCGATTACGCGGACAAGATAGAGTTTAAAACTCCCGCCGTCATAATGGTCGTGGGCGTAAACGGCGTAGGTAAAACAACTACGATAGGCAAACTCGCAAATAAATTCGTTAAAGAGGGTAAAACGGTTACAATCGCGGCGGCGGATACTTTCCGCGCGGCGGCGGCGGACCAGCTTACCGTTTGGGCGGAAAGAGCCAAGGTGCGTATAGTAAAGCATTCCGAAGGGGCAGACGCTTCCGCGGTCGTGTACGACGCGGTTTCTTCGGTTAAAAGTAAGGGTACGGACGTGCTTATAATAGACACCGCGGGCAGGTTGCACGTTAAAAGCAACCTTATGGAAGAACTTAAAAAAATGGACAGGGTTATCGGCAGAGAGTTTCCGGAGTGTAATTATTATAAACTTATCGCGCTTGACGCGACTACCGGTCAAAACGCCTATAATCAGGTGGAAGAGTTTAAAAAAGCCGTCGGGCTTGACGGCATAATTTTAACCAAGTTAGACGGTACCGCAAAAGGCGGGTTTATTATTTCGCTGTCCTACGAACTCGAAGTGCCTGTATGCTTTGTAGGCACGGGCGAAAAAATCGACGATATAGAGGACTTCGATGCGAAATCTTTCGTCGACGCATTGTTTTAAACTTTCGCCGATTAACGGTAAATTGTAATATATAAAACCAAGCGCGGGGCTAAAGCGCAGTTTCCATAGGGAATTATTAAAACAATATTTTTAGAATTGCACTTTCAAACGATAACAAAAGACTCACAGGATTTCATCCGAGAGCCTTTTGTCATAAAGAAAAGATGAATATTTTGTCATAAAGAAAAGATGAATATATATATTGCTTGTAATCTTTATACAATCTTAATACCTTTCACGAGAATTCTAATGCTATCTTTATGAAAAAAATGATATTATGATACCGATAAACGGAATCGAGGCTTTTGCATGGGAATATTAAAAAGGAAACTGTCATCCTTTCAGATAATACTAATAGGATTCGCGGGAGTTATTCTGCTCGGCGCATTTTTACTTACCTTGCCGATTTCTTCAAGAACTCACGAATGGACATCGTTTATCGACGCCCTTTTTACTTCGACGTCCGCCGTATGCGTAACGGGACTTATCGTATTCGATACGGCAACGCACTGGACGATATTCGGGCAAATCGTTATATTATTGCTGATTCAAATCGGCGGCATGGGCGTCGTTACCATAGCCGTGTCTCTTGCCGTTATTTCCGGCAAAAAAATCGGGCTGTTAAGCCGCGAAACAATGAAAAATGCAATTTCTGCGCCAAACGTGAGCGGAATAGTCCGCCTGACCGGATTTATAATCAAAGGTATATTTTTGATTGAACTTATCGGCGCGCTTGTTATGATGCCCGTATTTTGTATAGATTACGGCGCCGAAGGAATTTGGCTGTCGATTTTCCATTCCGTGTCGGCGTTCTGCAACGCAGGGTTCGATATTATGGGGACGAAAAGCGGCGAATTTACTTCTATCACGCGCTATTCGGCGCAACCCGTCGTCAATATTACGATTATGTTGCTGATTATTATCGGCGGTATCGGGTTTTTGGTATGGGAAGACGTTTGCAAACACAAGTGGCGAATCAAAGAATATCGCACGCAAAGCAAAGTGGTATTGATTGTAACCGCCGCGCTTATTGTTTTGCCCGCGATATACTTCTTCTTTTTTGAATTCGGCGATTTACCTGTCGGTAAGCGCATATTTGCGTCCTTGTTTCAATCCGTAACGCCGAGGACGGCAGGGTTTAATACGGTAGATCTTACGGCGATCAGCGATACGGGATTATACCTGATGATTATTCTTATGTTGATAGGCGGTTCGCCCGGTTCTACCGCAGGCGGTATGAAAACGACGACGATAGCGGTTTTATTTTCTTCCGCTTTTTCCGTATTCAGAAAAAAAGACAATGCGGAACTTATGAAACGGCGCGTCGACGATGAAACGGTTAAGACGGCTTCGGCGATATTTATAATGTATATAACCCTGTTTTTATTAGGCGGAATGGCTATAAGCGCGATTGAAAATTTGCCTGTTACGTCATGCCTTTACGAAACCGCTTCCGCCGTCGGCACGGTAGGTCTTACTCTCGGAATTACCCCGACGCTCGGAATTGCGTCCAAATTGATTTTGATATTATCTATGTTTTTCGGACGCGTCGGCGGAATGACGCTGATATATGCCGCTTTCGGCGCAAATAATAAACAAGCGGCAAAGCTGCCGACGGATACGATTGCAGTCGGTTAAGGAGGTTTTTATATATGAAAACAAAATCTGTTTTATTGATAGGTCTCGGACGTTTCGGGAAATACATCGCAATGAAATTACACGAATTAGGACACGAAGTCATGGCGGTAGACGAAAACGAAGAAAGAGTCAACGACGCTATGCCTTATGTGACAGACGGACAAATCGGCGACAGCACGAACGAAGCGTTGTTGAAATCGCTCGGCGTAAAAAACTACGACGTCTGCATTGTAACTATCGGCGGAGACTTTCAAAGTTCTCTCGAAACTACCTGCCTATTAAAAGAGTTGGGCGCGCAAAAGGTTGTGTCTCGCGCCGAACAGGACGTTCAGGCAAAATTTCTCCTGCGTAACGGCGCGGACGAAATTATTTATCCCGAAAAACAACTTGCCACATGGGCTGCAATCCGATACACATCCGACCATATTCTCGATTACATAGAACTCGGCGATTCCTGTTCGATATTCGAAGTTTCCGTTCCGTCGGCGTGGATAGGAAAATCGGTCGTAGAAATCGATATTCGCAGAAAATACAACGTAAATATTATCGCCACGAAGAAAAACGGAAAAATCAATGCCGTTGTTACCGCCGACACGATTCTTTCCGGAGACGAAACGCTTTTAGTTCTTGGGGAATACAAAGCAATGCGGAAATGCTTTGATATTTAACAGCCGTAAAAGAATGTGACTTTTATGGAAGACGTAATACTTATTATTGCAGTAATCGCAGTTATGATTTTCGGCTTTTTCATTATGAAAAGGCTTGACGTCTTCTTGGAGGAAAACGGAAAAACAATTGAAATGGAACAAGAAGAAAAATATAGTCCGCTCGAATTCGTTGACACAGAAAACTATGAAAATACGATTTCCGAGATCGAAAACTTCAAAAAACGCCATAAAAAAGTCGTTATTGTTATATTTGACGGAGAAAATCGTGAGTTGACCGACACCTTAAACGATTATAAAAGTCGTTTCAAATAGATGTTATTCTAAAAATATGCTATAATATAGGAAATAAAAAACGAAGGAGATACGGGTCGGTCAAATGGGAAAACAGTATATAAACAACAAAGAACACATACTGGTCTGTTTGTCTTCCGCGCCTTCAAACACGAAAATAATTCAAACAGCGGCAGCAATGGCAAAAGCATTCGATTCATCGTTCACGGCATTATATGTAAAAACTCCCGCCGTCATAATGGTCGTGGGCGTGAACGGCGTAGGTAAAACCACTACGATAGGCAAACTCGCAAACAAGTTCGTTAAAGAAGGTAAAACGGTTACCATCGCGGCGGCGGATACTTTCCGCGCGGCGGCGGCAGACCAACTTACTGTTTGGGCGGAAAGAGCCAAAGTGCGTATCGTAAAACACGCCGAGGGCGCAGATGCTTCCGCGGTTGTGTACGATGCGGTTGCTTCGGTTAAAAGTAAGGGTACGGACGTGCTTATAATAGACACCGCGGGTAGGTTGCACGTTAAAAGCAACCTTATGGAAGAACTTAAAAAAATGGACAGGGTTATCGGCAGAGAGTTTCCCGAATGCAATTACTATAAACTTATCGCGCTTGACGCGACTACCGGTCAAAACGCCTATAATCAGGTGGAAGAGTTTAAAAAAGCCGTCGGGCTTGACGGCATAATTTTAACCAAGTTAGACGGTACGGCAAAAGGCGGGTTTATCGTTTCGCTGTCCTACGAACTCGAAGTGCCTGTATGTTTTGTAGGCACGGGCGAAAAAATCGACGATATAGAGGACTTTGACGCGAAATCTTTCGTCGACGCATTGTTTTAAACTTTCGCCGATTAACGGTAAATTGTAATATATAAAACCAAGCGCGGGGCTAACCCCGCGCTTTTTCCGTGCAATAAAACGTAAAAAGAGATTGTGTTTAACGAACTTCCTGGTAAAGTTTGTCGTTAATTTTAAGGGCTATCCTGTTTGTTAAAGATATTGTGGCTTGTATGCGTGCACCTTCTGATAAAGTACAGGTAAGTGTTATGGGTGTATATGAGATAATAGTATTATGTTCGTCGGTTTTTACTCCGCTTACACTGATATAGTGGTGATAAAAACCCGCGTAAACGATTATTTCCTTATCGTTATACATATAAGTTTTATAAGACAGTAACAATGTGGAAATAAAAAGAGAAAGAGGGACTATCGTTATCAGAATTGCAATTGATGTTCCTATCGGATAAAAATCCTTGTTATATTTTTTTATCACAATAAAATCAATTATGATTGTTAGCATTAAAATTATAGACCAAATAATTCTATGTTGTAGTATTTTTTTCTTTTCTTTTTGCATATATACCTCCGAATAAAAAATGCGGCAACCGAAGTTGCCGCACGAAAAACGCAAACCTCGATTGTCGCTAAACTAACTTTATTGAAACAGGCATATACCTACTTTTCTTCAAGTGAAATTTGCGTCTTTACCAAATTTTGACGAAGAAAAGCAAAAGTATAAAGCCGCTTTTAATTTAAAATAAAAACGCCCGCTTCTTCTATTAAGTTAGTTTAGCGTTTACAGTATAACATAAACAAAAAACAATTTCAACTATTTGAAAAAGTTTAAAAGACGAATAAAAAGCGCGGGGCAACGACCCCGCGCTTTTTATTCGTCTCTATTAAACAAAGAATCAAGCGATACGTCGTAAATATCCGCAATACACAATAAAACGGGTAAACTCGGCAACGCGGTTTTCAATTCGTACGCCTGATAGGATTGATACGTTATACCGAGTTTTGCGGATAATTCCTTTTGTGTATACCCGTAAGATTTTCTTAAATTTTTTAAATTCAACGATAAGTTGACAAGATATTCGTCTGTTTTTTTCATTTACTTTCCCACCCGACTTGCATTATACAAATTTTTGTGTTATCATTTAATTCAATACAGTTATAAACTGTATACATGCGCTTTTTGTGTATAGATTTGTGCGTTTTCAACTTTTTATATACGTTTTCAACCGATGGTTGTGTGAAAAAACATACAATTTTCAGTTGAATTTTATATAATTAAAGAAAAAGCAAAAGGAAGGAAGGATATGGCATTAGGCGAAAATATTGCAAAATTGAGAAAAGCCGCTTGTATGACGCAGGCGGATTTAGGAAAGGAACTTAATATTTCGGCACAAGCGGTTTCTAAATGGGAAAAAGATTTATCCGAACCCGATATGGGCACTATGAAAAAAATATGTGAAATATTCGGGGTAAGTATGGACGAATTAACCGGTTTTACGTCAAAGCCCGTTTCCGGCGATAAGGGCGAAAGCGGTTACCGTGAAGAAACTAAATGTACAAAACCCGATATGGGCGCAAGCGCGCAAGCGACAAAAACGTCTTTTATATACGGATATTGCGACGATTGCAATAAGCCGTTGACGGATAAAAGTTATACGGTTATTCCCGCACACGGACACAGCGGACAAAAAACGTACTGTAAAGAGTGCGCCTTAAAAAAAGATTATTACAAAAAGACGTGCGAGTATGAGGAAATAAATAAAAATATGCACCGCAGTTGGATATTTGCTTCGCTTGCGGCGATAGCGGCGATTGTGGTAATGATAATCGTAGGGGTTACGCAAAAAAACGTGCTTTTAGCGGTTCTCGGCGGAGTGTTCGTCGGATACGCGGCGTTTGCTATGGTTGCACAGTTGTTTTGGGGTGAAAGCGTGCCCGACTGTTTTATGTTTTTCTTTAAGTCATTCAAAATGCCCATGCTGATTTTTTCGCTTGACCTTGACGGTATAATATGGTTTATATGCGTAAAGCTCGGTTTAATGATTTTATCGGCTTGTCTTTCCGTCATGTTTTTCGCCGTGGGACTTTGCATTACGTTGGTTTTTGCGGCAGTGGCGTTTCCGTTCGCGCTTAACTCAGCAAACAAGGAGAAAAAGAAAAAGTTAGATGAAATGAATGAGAGTAAAAATTTGTATAAAAACGCCGCCGCATAATTTTGCGGCTGAATAATATTAAGAAAGGAGATAGTATGAAAAAATTATTGTGCGTTTTAATGTTTGCGTTATCGCTTTGCTGTATATGTCTGGCAGCATGCGGGGACAACGAAACGGAAGGGAAAAAAGACATAAACGTAGCGGGTATCACGTGGGAATATTCCGCGCCGTTTAAATACGACGGTACGGAAAAAACCGTTTACTTAACAGGGTTGCCTGCGGGGATTACCGCGACTTACAAGGGCAACACGGCAACCGTTGCGGGCGAATACACCGCAACCGCAACGCTTAATTACGACGAAGAAAAGTTTAACGCGCCCGCCGCCGTCTTACCGCTTGACTGGAAAATAGATAAAGGCGATTACAACTTTTCCGACGTAAAATGGAATTATAACAAAGCCTTTAATTACGACGGGTCGAGCAAAAAAGTTGAACTTGACAATCTTCCGTTAGGCGTTACCGCGGTTTACGAAGATAACGAAAAAACCGACGTCGGCGAATACGTTGCGAAAGTCGAGTTTAACTATGACGAGAGCAATTACAATAAACCGTCTTTTGAAAATCTGATTTGGAAAATAAACAAACGCGCCTACGATATGAGCGGAGCAACGTGGAATTACGATAGCGCGTTTACTTATGACGGGAGTGAAAAAAGCGTAACCGTAAAAGGATTGCCGAGCGGCGTTACCGTAAAATCGTATACGGGTAACAAGGCGGTAAACGCGGGTAGTTATACCGCGAGCGTAGCGTTTAACTACGACGAAACTAACTACGAAGCCCCCGAACTTGCGAATTTAAGTTGGGTAATAAACAAAGCCGATTACGATATGAGCGGAGCGACGTGGAATTACGATAGCGCGTTTACTTATGACGGGAGTGAAAAAAACGTAACCGTAAAAGGATTGCCGAGCGGCGTTACCGTAAAATCGTATACGGATAACAAGGCGGTAAACGCGGGTAGTTATACTGCGAGCGTAGCGTTTAACTATGATGAAACTAACTACGAAGCCCCCGAACTTGCGAATTTAAGTTGGGTAATAAACAAAGCCGATTACGATATGAGCAAAGTTAAATGGGACTATAACGCTTTGCTTTCCATTACATACGACGGGAGCGAAAAAACGGTGTCGGTGATAGGGCTTCCTGACGGCGTAACGGTAAAATCGTATACGGGCAACAAGGCAACGGAAATCGGGAACTACAACGCAACGGTAGAATTCTATTACGACGAAGCAAATTATAACAAACCGACTTTCGCCCCGCTTGCTTGGAAAATCAAGCAAAGCGTAAAGGACGTTGCGGCAAAGGTAATAAACGCTTTCGGCAGCGTACCCGACCCGTGGGAGTTTTTACCGGAGAAATATAAAAAAGAAAATCACGTTTTCGGCGGCACGCTTGATTATTCGACGGCGGTAAGCGTTAGCGAAATACCGACTAACGGAATAGGCAAACAATTGCACGCCATATACAACCCGCTCGGATATACCGAAACCGCTTTAGGCTACGTAACGGAGGTATACAAAACGTTTAGCGCGGGTGTCAGTTTATACCAGGAATATATAAATAATCACGAGGACGATTATACCGATTATACAGGCACCTGGGGCGTGTTTTCCATAAGAATAACGATTGCAGGCGATAAATACGCGTTGCTTGCCAAAGCCGCGGGGGTAACGGTAGAGTTGTATTCGGATACGACAGACGGGTTAGAAAAAATCGTAGGCAGAGTAGGTTTTGCGGTCGCAGGTAAAAACGTCGCGGTTAAATATAACGTATATAACGATTATTTCCGCGCGGCGATAAACGCGGGCGAGATTTTGACTTCGGATATAGAATTTGTGAGAAAAAGCGGCAAGGTAACAGGCGTCGTGTACGAAACTACCGGCGTAGGTAGCGCAAGGCTTACGACGTGTTCGGTTTTAGAAATAACCGATAATTATTTGATTATAACCGGAAACAAGGGCGACTTTGCCGTGCCGGGGCAAGGCGTAAACGTAGAAGTGTATAAAAACGCAACGGGGGCGCTTTGCGGAACGGAGGTTTACGAGGATATTAAAACAGCCTCTTACGACACTTGCTGGTTTAATATTTACGATATAGGCGGAATAAACAGTATTAAAGCGGTTATGGATACTAAAAACGATAAAAACCCGGACAGTATTTACTTAAACGGAAGCGAAAAAGTGTTTTTGCAAGAGTTTAACAGTAAGTTGGGTATCAAAACCTCTCGCCAGTACGATATAGAGTTTAAAACAATGTATTTTTATAAAGAAGTAGATGGCGAAACGGGTAAATACGAACTCTTCGAGCAAAAAATACCGATGCTTTTCGTTCAACGCGTAAACTTAAACGACTACGTAGCCGACATAAAAAAGAACAACGACGGTCTGACGGTAGTAAATAATTCTCTTTCCGCCGATAACGCCGTGATAGCCGCCGCGTATAATATGTATCTGCCCGTGTATAAACAGTTGAAAGAAAAAATAACGTATGAAATCACGGTGGAGTACGTTGGGGAAAGAAATGACTGGTTTGACCAAGAAAACCCCGAGGGAGAATAATTTTATCGTAAAAAACGCTTGACAGGCGCGGATAAATTAAATATAATATCAAGGTGTAAAGATAAATTGCTTTACACCTTTTATTTTCTGGTATGGAAGAGAACGTTAAGTATATCGAACTGTTTGAAATATACGGCAATTTGCTTACCGAGCGGCAGAAAGAACTTTTTACCTCTCATTATTTGCTCGATTTATCTCTTTCGGAGATAGCGGAGCCGGAAAATCTTTCTCGCCAAAGCGTTTACGACGCGGTTAAAAAGGTAAAAACTAAACTCGACGAGTACGAAAACGCGCTTAAATTAAGCGAAAAATTTACGGCGATAAAAGCCGTCCTTAAAAAAGTCGGCGGCGAAGCAGAAAAAGAAATCACGGATATTTTGGGTAGATAATGGCTTTATTTTCCGGTCTTTCCGAAAAACTTAATCACATTTTCAGTAAACTTACCAAGCACGGCAGGCTTACCGAACTCGAAATAAAAACCGCTATGCGCGAGGTGCGTATCGCTCTTTTAGAGGCGGACGTAAACATAAACGTAGCGAAAGAGTTTATCGCTAAAGTTTCCGAGCGGGCTGTCGGGCAGGAGATACTTAAAAGTTTAAGCCCCACACAGCAAGTTATAAAGATAGTTAACGAGGAACTTATCGCCTTAATGGGCAGCGCGAACTCCAAACTCGCGGTAGAATCCACTCCGCCGACCGTTATTATGATGGCGGGTCTTCAGGGTGCGGGTAAAACCACGCTCGTAGGCAAACTCGGGTTTATGCTTAAAAAGCAGGGCAAAAAACCGCTTTTGGTAGCGTGCGACGTATACCGTCCCGCGGCGATAAACCAACTTAAAGTAGTAGGCGAAAAGGCGGGTTGCACCGTGTTTGAAAAAGGACAAGGCAACCCCGTTAAAATTGCAAAAGAGGGCGTGGCGTACGCTAAGTCTTACGGGTTCGATACCGTTATAATCGATACCGCGGGCAGACTTCAGATAGACGAAGAGCTGATGCGCGAACTCGAAAAAATAAAAGCGGAAGTAAACCCGGCGGAAATACTTTTGGTAGTTGATTCGATGACGGGACAGGTCGCGGTGGAAGTGGCAGACACTTTCAATAAGCGACTCGAGGTAACCGGACTCGTACTGACTAAACTCGACGGCGACACGCGCGGCGGCGCGACGCTTTCGATGAAAGCCGTTACGGGCAAGCCCATCAAGTTCTGTTCCGTAGGCGAAAAACTCGGCGATTTGGAGCCGTTCTATCCCGACCGTATGGCAAACCGTATACTCGGCATGGGGGACGTTTTAACGCTGATAGAAAAGGCGCAGGAAGCCGTTTCGGAAGAAGCCGCCAAAAAGATGGAGAAAAAGTTCCGCGAAAACTCTTTCACGCTCGACGATTATTTAAGTCAGTTCGAAACGATGAAAAAGATGGGCGGACTTAAAAACGTTATGTCTATGCTCCCGGGTATGGGCGGCAAAATTAAAATTAACGAGGGCGACGTAGACGAAAGCAAACTCGTTACGATGAAAGCGGTTATTCAATCCATGACGATGAAAGAGAGAGAAAACCCGCAAATAATAAATTCTTCGCGCAAGCAAAGGATTGCCAAAGGGTCTGGTAAGACCGTGCAGGACGTAAATAAAGTCCTTAAACAGTTCGAACAGACCAAACAAATGATGAAACAAATGAAGAACAACAAAATGTTCAGGTTTTAATAAAAAGGAGAAACAAAACAATGGCAGTAAAAATGAGATTAACAAGACTCGGCGACAAAAAGTCCCCCTTCTACCGCATAGTAGTAACGGACAGCAGAACGGCACGCGACGGCGGCTATATCGACAAGATAGGTTCTTATAACCCCTTAACCGTTCCCGCGGAAATCGTTATCGACGAAGCGAAAGCGAAAGACTGGATAGCGAAAGGCGTTCAGCCCACCGATACCGTAAAGAACATTCTCGTAAACCAGGGAATACTTCCGAAGCCCACCAAACTCTCGCCCGCTAAAACCAAAGTACGTAAGAAAAAATAATTACGGGTTTTAAGGAGAGAATATGTTAGAACTTATTAAATTCGTGGTAGGCACGTTTGCGGACGACCCCGACGCCGCCGAATACGAAGTAACCGAAAACGGCAATGCCGTAACGGTAAAAATAACTCTGCCCGAAAGCGATATGGGTAAAGTTATAGGCCGTCAGGGCAAAATCGCCAAAGCACTCCGCACGATAGTAAGAGCGGGCGGGCTTAAAGAAAACAAAAAATACAATATCGAAATAGCTGAACGCGGGGAAAAGGTTTAATCCCCGCGTTTAGTTAAAACGGAAATTATGGAAGAAACTCTCGTTATCGGCGTAGTCGCAAAACCGCAAGGCGTACGCGGCGAACTTAAAATAACGCCGTACACGGACGATTTAAAAAGATTTACCAAACTAAAAAGCGTTATAATAGACGGCAAAACATACTCGGTTGCGGGCGCAAAGGCTTTAAGCGGGTTTGCCGTTATATCGCTTTCCGGCGTAACCGACAGAAACGCCGCGGAAACTTTTCGCGGCAAACTTTTGCGCGTGGAGAGAAAAGACGGCGCGCCGCTTAAAGAAAACGAGTTTTATATAGCGGACGTAATAGGCTGTTCGCTTTTTACCGAAAGCGGTGAAAAGGTCGGCGTGATAACGGACGTAACGCAGGCGAAAACGGACGTTTTTACCGTAAAAACGGTAAGCGGCAAAATTATGCGTTTTCCGTTTTTAAAAGATTTGCTCGTTAATGCGGACGTTGCAAACTTTTCGATAACGGTTAAAGAAAAACGGCTTAAAGAGGTTGGTTGTTATGAAGATTGACGTGCTTACTCTTTTTCCCGAAATGTTCGTTCCGCTTAAAACCAGCATACTCGGCAGAGCAGAGGCGGCGGGTAAAATAGAGATAAATATTATCGATATCAGGGACTATACCTTAGACAAACACGGCAAGTGCGACGACGCGCCTTTCGGCGGCGGCGCGGGTATGGTTATGACTCCGCAACCTATAGCAAGCGCGATTGCCGCCGTAGACCCCGACCATAAAGCAAAGAGAATTTATCTTTCGCCTAAAGGCAGAAAGTTTACTCAGTCCGTCGTGCTCGAATACGCCGCGTGCGAAAACATTTTGCTTTTGTGCGGGCATTACGAGGGGGTAGACCAACGCGTTATAGACCTTTTTATCGATGAAGAACTTTCTCTCGGCGACTTTGTTTTGACCGGCGGCGAAATACCCGCCATGGCTGTGGCGGACGCCGTTTCGAGATATGCGGAGGGCGTTATTAACGGCGAATCCCTCGCACAGGAAAGTTTTTCGGACGGACTTTTGGAATATCCGCATTACACCCGCCCGCAAGAGTTTATGGGGCTTAAAGTGCCCGAGGTCTTAACGAGCGGTAACCACGCGAAGATAGACGAATGGCGGCTTAACGCGGCAAAAACGCTTACCGCAGAGCGCCGCCCCGACCTTATGGAGAAATAAACATGCAACACTTGCAATGGTTTCCGGGGCATATGACCAAAGCCGTCAGAATGATGGAGGAGGACTTAAAAGCGGTAGACGGGGTAATGCTCGTTTTAGACGCAAGAGCCCCGCGCGCCTCTCTGAATTATAAACTGGAAAAACTTTTTCAAAACAAAAAAGTTCTGTACGTGCTTAATAAGTGCGATTTGATAACTCCTACCGACGCCGCGAAAACAATTAAAGAGTTTTCCGCCGAGGGAAGAGAAACGGTAGCCGTTTCCGCACCCGATAAAAAGACGGTGGATCTTTTATACGGAAGAATATTCTCGCTCCTAAAAGATAAACTCGAAAGGAACAAGGCTCGCGGCGTTTTTAAGCCCGTGCGCGTAATGGTCGCCGGCATACCCAACACCGGCAAGTCTACGGTCATAAACGCGCTCGTGGGCGGTAAAAAAACCGTAACGGGCAACAAAGCGGGCGTTACAAAAGGCAAACAATGGGTAAGGCTTAAAGACCTTGAACTGCTCGATACGCCGGGTACCATGCCGCCCGCGTTTGAGAACCAAACGCTTGCGCGCCACCTTGCGTATATCGGCAGCATGAACGACGCAAACCTTGATTTTAACGACCTTGCTTACGAGTTTATAAACGACGTAAAAACGCTTTATCCCGCCGTTTTAACCGAAAAATACGGCGTTAAAGATGCCGCCGCTGACACTCCTGCCATAATGGACGAGATATGCGTGCGACGCGGGTTTTTGAAAAGAGGCGGCGAGTACGATTACGACAGGTGTTCGGTCGCGGTGATAGACGACTTCAGAAAAGGCAGACTCGGCAAGATAAAACTCGATTAGACGCGGTGCCAGATGATTGACAAACTTTTATACGAACGAAAATTTTTATCCGAAGGCAAAAAGTACGTTGCCGGCGTAGACGAAGTGGGCAGAGGTCCGCTTGCGGGGCCCGTGGTGTGTTGCGCGGTTATAATGCCTTTAAAAGATAACGATATTATAGAGGGCGTGGACGACAGTAAAAAACTTTCCGAAAGCAAAAGAGAAAAACTCGCCGCGCTGATACGCGAGAAAGCGATTGCGGTAAGCGTAGCGGAAGTTTCGCCCGAAGAGATTGACGAAATAAATATATTAAACGCCGTAAAAAAGTGCATGACGGCGGCGGTAAACGGTCTTACGGTAAAACCGGATATAACTATCGTAGACGGGTGCGACTTAAAACTCGGTTTTAACGCGGAATACGTCGTTAAGGGCGACCTGAAAAGTTATACGGTAGGATGCGCTTCTATCGTGGCGAAGGTTTACCGCGACGAGATGATGAAAAAACTCGCGGAAAAATTCCCCGCGTACGGGTTTGAAAAACATAAAGGTTACGGCACCGCCGCGCATATAAAGGCGATAAAAGAGAACGGACCATGCAGTTTGCACAGAAAAACTTTTATAAAAAACTTTTGGGCAGAATAGGCGAAAACGCCGCCGTTAAAGAACTTAAAAAACAGGGCTACAAAATTCTTGAACGCAACTATAAAACCCGCACGGGCGAAATAGACGTTATCGCGAGCGATAACGGGGTTATAGCGTTTATAGAAGTAAAAACCCGTACGAGCGACGCTTGCGGCGTTCCGGCGGAAGCGATAACCGCAGAAAAACGCAGAAAGTACGGGCTTACCGCTACCGCGTATCTCGTAAAAAACAAGTTGACGGAAGCGGAATGCCGTTTTGACGCGGTAGAAGTGGAAAACGGTCAAATAAATATCATAAAGGACGCGTTTACCCTGTAAAAACGCTTGCAAAAGTAAAAAAAATATGGTATCATATTAAACGCTTCGGACGTTCCGCCGGCTAAAATCAACCGTGAACGTTTAGATATTATGGAGGTATAAGCAAAAATGAGCAGCATAATCGACGCTATCAATCAGGAAAACGTTAAACAAAGCGTTCCGGAATTCTCCGTGGGCGACACCGTCAAGGTAATGGTAAAAGTTATCGAAGGCGACAGAGAAAGATTACAGGCTTTCGAGGGAGTAGTTATCGCCAGAAAGAACGGCGGTATCAGCGAAACCTTTACCGTAAGAAGAATTTCTTTCGGTATCGGCGTAGAAAAAACTTTCCCCATTCATTCGCCTAAGGTTGCGGACATACAGGTCGTTCGCCGCGGTAAAGTACGCCGCGCTAAACTCTACTATTTGAGAGAGCGCACCGGCAAAGCCGCAAAGGTTAAAGAGATGGCAAGATAAATCAAACAAAAGAAAAAAGACTTACCCGAACAAGGTAAGTCTTTTATTTTTATCGCATACGAGTATTTTTGTCGCACTCGCGTGTTTTTGCCTTTACTTTTAAAATCAAATAATATATAATGTTTAATAATGCGCGTTATATCGCCGTTTTTTCGGCGAGTGAAAAGGCGCGCGTAAAACAAGCCGAAACGTTTTCGGCGTAAGGTAAAGGACGAGGATTATGAAAAAGTCGTTTGAGAAAAAAATATTGCCCGCGCTTTTTGCCGCGTTAATCGCGCTCGTGTTTTTGATTGCGTTCGTTGTGGCGGAGGGCGTTAAACCCGCGCTTAAAGGCAGCGTTAAAACGGGCGGTTTTGACGGGGATTATTATACCGCGCTTTGTTACAAACTCACTTACGGTACGGACGAAGCGTTAGACAGCGTGTGGATAAATCTCGGCAGCACCGATTACACCGTCGCGGAAACAGACGACGACGGCGCGTACCCCGCAGGCTACGGCGAAAACGGCTTGAAAGAGCAAATTAAAATATCCGCGGGAGCAGCGACGTCTACTTCAACCGACTTTACGAAACGTGCGGATAAGGATTCCGGTGAAAACGTCGCGTTTATCGTAAACAACGACGTTGAGGGCGCCAAACCCGGCAAATGGCAAAAATTATATTCTCAAACGGAACCGCTTTCGAGTACGTACGAATACTTTATTCTCGCTACTAAAAACGACGTGAGAATAGACGGAATCGCTTTCGTCGGCGTAACGAAAACGAAAGACGGCGGTTACCTCAAAGATTATTCGCTTATGACCGCGACGGGCGTCGGATACGGAGCGAAGGGAACTTCCGCAAGCGGTTCTAACTCCTGGTATAAAAACCTTAAAGCAAACAACAACACTTTGGATATGACGGAAAGCGGCGTGCGCACGGCGGAGAGCGTTATGGCAAACGCTAAAACGTTTAACGCGGCAAAAATAAGCGGCGGCGAGTACACGGGCGAAGGTTTTAACCTTTCCGAATACGAGGTAATCGAAAGTGCGAGAAGCGTTACGGGCGGCGGGGAATATCTTTCCGCAAAACAAAGTCCGTTATACCTTTTAACGGTTGCGCCGTTTATAAAACTTTTCGGCGCGGGTTCGCTTGGCGTAAGGTTCGTTTCTATGTTATGCTCGGTCGGCGCGATAATGGTCGCTTACTATTTTGCGCTGGCGTTTATAAAAGGCGATAGCGCCGCTTATTACGCGCTTATCGCGGCGGCAGGTGCCGCGGGCGTGTTTGCGGCGCTGTCTTTCACGGCGGCTTTCTCGTTTGCGCCGACGCTTGCGTTCGGTCTTGCCGCGACTTATCTTTACGCGTTATATTACAAGGGCGGATACGCTAAGAGAGACGGGTTTGCGTTTACGCTCGGCGGCGGCGCGCTGTTCGGTCTTTCCGTCGCGTTAAAAATCAAAGGATTAACGTTTATAGTTCCCTGCGCTTTGTTTGCGATTCTGGGACTTATCAACAAAAAGAAAAACGGCGCGCACGGCGACGCGCTCACGCTCGATATAGTAGTGGCGGTGTTCTCGCTCGTTCTCGTGCCGATGATAATTAACGTTATACCGTTTATGGCGGCGTTTAACGCGTATTCGGTCAGCGGTAAAAACCTTTTCGGAATAATCGTATCGCATTTTGCGGCGGCATTGTAAACGGATGATTGCAAAGATAAAATGTTACGCGCTTAACGGTTTAAACGGTATACCCGTAGACGTTGAAGTGGATATAAACAACGGTTTGCCCGCTTTCGATATAGTGGGGCTTGCCGATACCGCGGTTAAAGAATCCAAAGAGCGTGTGCGCTCTGCGATAAAAAACAGCGGCAGAAGTTTGCCGCCCCGTAAAATAATCGCTAACTTCGCGCCCGCCTCGGTTAAAAAAGAGGGGTCGGCTTTCGACCTTGCTTTGGCGATAGGCGTGTTAAAGGCGAGCGGGCAACTCGTTTTCGATAACAACGACGCGGTAATGCTCGGCGAACTTTCGCTCGACGGGTCTTTGAGAAAAATAAACGGCGTGTTGCCGATGCTTATCTCTGCCGCGGCTGACGGATTTACCGAGTTCATCGTACCCGAAGCCAACGCGGCGGAAGCCTCTTACGTACACGGCGTAAAGGTATACGCGGCGGATAGCCTTAAAAGGGTTATAGACCACGTTTCGGGGCTTAACCCGATAGACCCCGTACCCGTAAAAGACTACGTTAAGGGCGGCGAGGGCGTAGTGTACGACGCGGACTTATCGCTCGTTAAAGGACAAGCGGTTGCAAAACGCGCGTTGGAAGTAGCGGTTTCCGGCGGACACAACGTGCTGTTCGTAGGCGCGCCGGGTACCGGTAAAACGATGCTCGCTAAATGTCTGCCGACCATCATGCCCGACATGACGTTTGAAGAGGCTCTCGAAACGACCAAAATTCATTCGGTCGCGGGTACGCTTTCGTCAAGCGACGGGATAGTTAAATTAAGACCTTTCAGAAGTCCGCATCATACGGCGACTACCGTTTCGCTTACCGGCGGCGGCGCGTCCGTACGCCCGGGCGAAATAAGCCTTGCGCATAACGGCGTTTTGTTTCTCGATGAAATGCCGGAATATCAAAGGAGCGCGCTCGAATCGCTTCGTCAGCCGCTTGAGGATGGCGTTATAACCGTAACGCGCGCGGCGGGCAGCATAACTTACCCCGCAAACTTTATGCTTTGCGGCAGTATGAACCCTTGTCCGTGCGGCAATCTCGGGTCGGAGGATAAAGTGTGCACTTGTTCACCCGTGCAGATTGCAAGGTACAAGGCAAGAATTTCGGGTCCGCTTCTCGACAGAATAGACATACAGGTGCACGTAGACGAAGTAAAGTACGCAGAACTTACGGACGCCGCTCAAAGCGAAACTTCGGAAACGGTGAGAAGACGTGTAAACCGCGCGAGAGAAATACAACTCGCAAGGTTTAAAGACGAAAAAATAACGACCAACGCCGACATGGGCGAAAAACAACTTAAAAAGTTTTGCCGACTTTCTTCGGAGTGTGAAAAGGTGCTTAAAAACGCGTACGAAACGTTGCATCTTTCGCCCAGAGCGAGAAGCAGAGTTATAAAAGTCGCGAGAACTATCGCCGATATGGAACTTTCCGACGATATAGCGGTAAAGCACGTGTTAGAAGCGATAAGTTACAGGCAGGGTTAAAGTGAAAAAATATTCCGAAGCGGAACTATGCCTTATATGGCTCGACAGTTTCGGCGGGCTCGAATATAAGCATAAACAACAGGCGTATTCGCTGATAAAAGGTAAAAGCGGCATAAAAGCCGTTATCGAAAACTGCAAGGATTACATTATATCCGAAGCGGGAGAAAGCGTTTATCTCACGCTTAAAAATTCGGCAAACGCGGCGTATCTCGATTACGTTACCGAGGGACTTGAAAAGAGGGGAATTACCGCCGTTACTGCGGAAAGCGAAGATTATCCCGAAAAACTTTTGCAAACGGATTTGCCCCCCGCTCGTGTTATATACGAAGGGCGACGTTTCGCTGATAAACGAGGAAATTTTCGGTATAGTCGGCAGCAGAAAAAGCCTGCCGGCCGACTTAAATGCCGCAACCGTTTTTGCCGAAAGTTTGTCGGACGCGGGTTTTACGCTCGTTACGGGCATAGCGGAAGGCGTTGACAGCGCGGTTATAAAAGCCGCGTTGAATAAAAACGGCAAAGTAATATCGGTGGTGGCGGGCGGTTTCGATAACGCGTACCCCGCTTCTAACAGAAAACTGCTCGAAGAAATCGCCGAACGCGGACTCATCGTGTCGGAACAGCCGCCCGAGGTGGTAGCAAAACCATATTTTTTTCCGATAAGAAACAGGATAATAGCGGGGCTTTCCGACGGCGTTTTAATCGTCAGCGGCGGAATGAAAAGCGGCGCGCTGTATACCGCGGAATATGCGGAGGAATATGGCAGAGAACTTTTTGCCGTGCCGCACGGGTACGGCGTTAAATCGGGCGAGGGGTGTAACGACCTGATTAAACGCGGGGCGCGGCTTGCCGATACCCCTAAAGATATACTCGCTCTGTTCGGAAAAGAAGAAAAAGAAACGGCGAGCGTTACGCTTACGGATGAAGAGCAGACTGTGGTAAACGCCTTAGCGGACGGGTGCTCGCACGTAGAAGAAATATGTTTGAAAACGGGTCGTCCGGTATACGAAATCGCTTCGGTGCTTTCAGGTCTCGAAATAAAAGGGATAGCGGTAAAAAGCGGTTTCAACGCGTACGGACTTAAAAGATAAATTCGGAGGACTAAATGCAACTTATAATAGTGGAGTCGCCGCATAAGGCGAAAACGATAGAAAAATTTCTGAAAGGTGACTACAAGGTAGAAGCCTCTAAAGGACATATAAGGGACTTGCCCGTAAATTACATGGGCGTAAGCATAGCGAATAATTTTGAACCGCATTACGTTATTTCGCCCGATAAAAAGCAGGACATAAAACGGCTCGAAACGCAAGCGGAAAAAGCCGATAAAATATATCTCGCAACCGACCCGGACAGAGAGGGTGAAGCGATATCCTGGCACCTTGCGGAGGTTTTGGGACTTGACGAAAACGCTAAAAACCGTATCGAATTCAACGAAATTTCCGAAAAGGCGGTTAAAGCCGCGCTCGACAATCCGAGAAAGATAGACAAAAACCTCGTAGACGCGCAGCAGGCGAGAAGAGTTCTCGACAGAATAGTCGGTTACAGCATTTCGCCCGCGGCGAGTTCTCGGCTTAACGAAACGCTTTCGGCGGGCAGGGTTCAATCGGTCGCGCTTAAAATGGTCGTGGACAGGGAGAGAGAAATAGCCGCCTTTAAGCCCGTGGAATACTGGAACTTAAAAGCGAACGTTAAACCCGAAAACAAAAGCGAATTTAAAGTTTTACTCGTCGAAAAAAACGGTAAAAAATATAAACCCGACTGTGCGGAAGAAGCGGAGAAGGTAGAAGCGGAACTTAAAAGTTCAAGTTTTACGGTTAAAGCGGTAAAACGTTCTTTAACCAAATCGCATGCGCCCGCGCCGTTTATAACGAGTACTCTTCAGCAAGACGGGTCGATTAAACTCGGCATAACCGCGCCGCAGGTAATGCAGATAGCGCAAAGACTTTACGAGGGCGTGGAAACGCCGCACGGCAACGTCGCGCTTATCACTTACATGAGAACGGATTCGGTGAGAATTTCCGCCGAAGCGCAAAGAGACGCGCTTTCCTTTATCAAAGAAAATTACGGCGAAAAATACGCGCCGGTAAAACCCAACGTATACCGCTCTAAAAAAGACGCGCAGGACGCGCACGAGGCTATCCGCCCGATAAGCGTTAAAAGAACGCCCGAAAGCGTAAAAGATTTTCTCGATAAAAACCAGTACAGACTTTATAAACTGATATACGACAGGTTTATCGCTTCGCAAATGTCCGAAGCGGAGTACGACAGCATGGCGGTTACCGTAGGCGCGGGCGATTACGCGCTCAAAACCAGCGGTAAAACTCTTGTGTTTAAAGGTTATACCGCCGTGTACGACGATACTAAAAAAGAAGAGGACGAAGAAGAGGGCGGCGCACTTTTGCCGAATCTGACGGAAGGAGAACCGCTTAAACTCGTCGATCTTACGAAAGAGCAAAAGTTTACAAAACCGCCCGTCAGATACACCGAAGCGACGCTTATAAAAAATATGGAAGACAAGGGCATAGGCAGACCTTCTACCTACGCCACGGTTATGGCAAAACTTACCGACAAAAAGCGCGAGTACGTGAGAAAAGAGAAAAAATATCTCGTGCCGAACGACATAAGTTATCAACTCGTAGATTTTCTCGTAAAGTATTTCCCCAACATTATGAACGTTTCGTTTACCGCAAAGATGGAGGACGAACTGGACGAAATCGGCGAGGGCGGCAAAGACTGGCATAAACTTATAGCGGACTTTTACGCGCCGTTTGAAAAGCAACTCGAAGAATCGCGTTTAACCGACGTTATATGCGACAAGTGCGGCGCGAAAATGATGATAAAAAGCGGCAGATACGGTAATTATTACGCATGTTCTAATTATCCCGAATGCAAAAACATAAAACCCGTAAACGAAAAGGTTGCGATAGAAACGGACAAGATATGCCCTAAGTGCGGCAGCGTGCTGGTTGAAAGGGAGGGTAAATTCGGCAAGTTTATAGCCTGCTCTAATTATCCTAAGTGCAAATACACGGTAAGTCTGACCGAAAACGCGGGCGTTTGCCCCGAATGCGGCAAACCTACTAAAAAAATGACCAGCCGCGGCGGCAAAATCTTTTACGGTTGCTCGGGGTATCCCGATTGCAAGTTTATGAGTTGGGATATGCCTACGGGCGAAAAATGTCCTAAGTGCGGCGGTTACCTCGTAAAAGTCGGCGACAAAACAAAGTGCGCCAACAAAAAGTGCGACTACGTTAAAGATGAATAAAATTAAAGTAATCGGCGCGGGACTCGCCGGGTGCGAGGCGGCTTATTATTTAGCAGAGCGCGGAGTTAAGGTAACTCTTTCGGATATAAAACCGCAAAAATACACGCCGGCGCACAAAAGCGAAAATTTTGCCGAACTCGTTTGCTCTAATTCGCTTAAAAGCAACGACGTTTACGGCAATGCCGCTGGACTCCTTAAAGAAGAAATGCGGATTATAGGTTCGCTTATAATTCGCGCGGCGGATAAAACGGCGGTGCCGGCAGGCGGCGCGCTCGCCGTGGACAGAAACGCGTTTTCCGCATTTATAACCGATAAAATAAAAAACCACCCGAATATCGACTTCGTTTGCGAAGAGGTTAAAGATATCGACTGCGGCGAAAACGTAATACTTGCCACGGGACCGTTGACTACGGACGCGCTTTCCGAAAGCATAAAAACTCTGACGGGCGACGAACTCGCTTTTTACGACGCATCAGCCCCGATAATCGCGGCGGACACCATCGATAAAGAACGCTCGTTTAAGGGCGACAGATACGGCAAGGGTGGCGGCGACCATATAAACTGCCCGATGAATAAAGAGGAGTATAAGGCGTTTTTAGCCGCTCTTCTCTCGGCAGAAAGGGCAAGTTTGCACGAGTTTGAAAAAGTTTCGGTTTTCGAGGGGTGCATGCCCGTGGAAATAATGGCGGCGCGCGGAGAAGATACTTTAAGGTTCGGTCCGTTAAAACCCGCAGGGCTTGACGACCCCGCGACGGGGCGATGGCCGTACGCGTGTCTGCAACTCCGCCGAGAGGACGAAGAAGGCACTATGTATAATATGATAGGCTTTCAGACTAACCTTAAATTTGCCGAGCAAAAACGCGTATTCGGCATGATACCCGCGCTTAAAAACGCAGAGTTTTTACGCTACGGGGTTATGCACAGAAACACTTTTATAAACTCTCCCAAAGTGTTAAATCGCGACGGGTCGCTTAAAAGTCATCCGGGCGTGTTTTTCGCGGGGCAGATTACCGGAGTCGAGGGATACGTAGAAAGCGCGGCGAGCGGGCTCGTTGCGGCGATATACGCGCTGTTTAGATTAAACGGCAAAACTTTACCGTTCTTTCCCGAAGAAACGGTGATAGGCGCGCTGATGAAATACATAACTACGAAAAACGAAAATTTTCAACCGATGAACGCGAATTTCGGCATTCTTCCGCCGCCGGACGTTTGCGTAAGGCAGAAAGACGAACGAAAAAAACTTATGGCGGAAAGAAGTTTAGAAAGCGTTAAAAAATTCAAAAAGGAGAATTTAATATGAACGAATTTATGGGGACTACTATTTGCGCGGTTAAAAAAGACGGAAAAACCGCGATTGCCGGCGACGGACAGGTTACTATGTCGCAATCGGTGATATTTAAAAACAACGCCGTAAAGGTAAGGCGCATTTATAACGGCAAAGTTATTTTCGGGTTTGCCGGCAGCGTTGCCGACGCGTTTACTCTTTCGGAGCGTTTCGAAGAGATGCTTAACAAGTATTCGGGCAATCTTATGCGCAGCGCGGTGGAACTTGCCGAACTCTGGCGTTCCGATAAGGTCAGAAAACTCGAAGCGATGATGATAACCGCGGATAAAGACAGTTTGCTTATCGTTTCGGGCACGGGCGAAGTAATAGAGCCGGACGACGGCGTATGCGCTATCGGCAGCGGCGGCAATTACGCGCTCGCGGCGGCGCGCGCTCTCGCCAAAGAAACCGATTTCGGCGCGGAAGAAATTGCGATTAAGGCTCTTACCATTGCGAGCGAAATCTGCGTGTTTACCAACGGGCATATTACCTGCGAAGTTATTTAAGGAGGATAGAGAGATGAATTTAAGCCCTAAACAGATAGTCGAAGAACTCGACAAATATATTATAGGACAAGACGAAGCGAAACGCGCCGTGGCGATTGCTCTCCGTAACCGTTACAGAAGGAGCAGACTTTCCGCCGCGGAGCGCGAAGAGATAACGCCCAAAAACATAATAATGAAAGGGCCTACGGGCGTCGGTAAAACCGAAATCGCGAGAAGGCTTGCTCGCCTTGTCGGCGCGCCGTTTATAAAGGTAGAAGCGACGAAGTATACCGAAGTGGGTTACGTCGGCAGAGACGTCGAAAGCATGGTAAGAGATCTTGCCGAGTGCGCCGTTCGCCTCGTTAAAGAAGAAAGGTTTCAAAAGGTAAACGAAAAAGCGGCAAACGCGGTAAACGCAAGGCTTGTAAAGATAATCGCGGAAGCGAGAAAAACCGAAAAAGGCGAGACCCCGACCGAAATTTTTGAAAACAATATTTTAGAGGGACTTAAGAAAGGTTACTACGACAACGAAACCGTTGAGATAGACGTTATAGATACGCCGAAGCCCATGGAACTCGTACCCGGCGGTGCGGAAATAAGCATAGGCAACATTTTCGGAGAGATGTTCCCTAAAAAAAGAAAAAAACGCAGACTTACCATTAAAGAGGCGCGAGCCATCTGGATGGACGAAGAAGCCGATAAACTTATAGACAAAGATTCCGTAAACGAAGAGGCGGTAAGGCGCGCCGAGCAAGAGGGTATTATCTTTATCGACGAAATAGACAAAATCGCCGCGAAAGGCACTTCTTCCGGCGGACAAGACGTGTCGAGAGAAGGCGTGCAGAGAGATATTCTGCCTATCGTAGAAGGCTCTACCGTAATGACCAAATACGGCGCGATAAAAACCGATTATATTTTGTTTATAGCGGCAGGCGCGTTCCACGTGTCTAAAGTGAGCGACCTGATACCCGAATTACAGGGTAGGTTCCCTATTCTCGTAGAACTCAAAAGCCTGACGAAAGACGATTTTATAAAAATACTCACCACGCCGAGAAACGCCATAACCGTGCAGTATGCGACGCTTCTCAAAGTGGACGGCGTAGATTTGAAATTCACCGATAGCGCGATAGAAGAAATAGCGACGGTGGCTGAAGATATGAACGCCACGAGCGAGGACATAGGCGCGAGAAGATTGCACACCGTGGTTGAAAATTTGTTGGACGACGTTTCTTTCGAGGCGGACGGCATAGGCGAAAAAGAGGTCGTTATAGACAAAGACTTCGTCGTGAAAAAACTCGGCGAGGACAAGAAAACCAAAGACCTTAAAAAATACATTTTATAACCGAAAGGCGATTTTATGATAAACATACCCAAGGGTACTAAAGACGTTTTACCCGAAGAAAGTTACAAATGGCAGTATATAGAGAACGCTGCGCGTAAAACCGCGGAACTTTTCAATGCCAAAGAGATACGCACGCCCGTTTTCGAACATACGGAAGTGTTTTTAAGAGGCGTCGGCGAAACGACGGACGTCGTAAATAAAGAAATGTACACTTTTACCGATAAAGGCGGCAGAAGCGTTACGTTAAAGCCGGAAGGTACCGCAGGCATTGCCCGCGCCTTTATCGAAAACGGATTGTTTTCAAAAACCCTCCCGATGAAGGCGTATTATATAACCCCGTGCTTCAGGTACGAACGCCCTCAGGCGGGAAGACTGCGCGAGTTTCATCAGTTCGGCGTGGAGTTCATAGGCTCGAAAGAGCCGACCATCGACGCCGAGGCGATTTTGCTTGCCAAAAAGTTTTTAACTGCGGTCGGCGTTGAAAACGTTACGCTTTATATTAACAGCATCGGTTGCAAAACGTGCCGTGCGGAGTATGAAAAGGCGTTGAAAAAATACTTCGAGGAAAGAATAGATTCGCTTTGCGGACTGTGCAGAGAGCGTTTGTATAAAAACCCGATGCGACTTTTAGACTGCAAAAACGACGAGTGCAAAAAAATAGCGGCGGGCGCACCGAGCATACTCGATTATATTTGCGACGACTGTCGCGAGCATTTCGAAAAGGTCAAAGCGTTTCTTACCGCTTCCGGCGTTAAGTTCGAGATAGACCCCGGTATAGTCAGGGGACTCGACTATTATACCAAAACGGTTTTTGAATTCGTTTCCGATTCTCTCGGCGCGAAAAGCACTGTATGCGGCGGCGGCAGATACGACGGACTTATTTCCGAACTCGGCGGTAACGACGCGCCGGGCGTGGGTTTTGCGGTCGGTATAGAAAGGCTTTTGCTTTTAATGGAGAACTCGGGGGTAAACGTACCGGAGCCGCCGAAAGCGGAAGTTTATTTTGCGCCGATGGGCGGCGAGGGAGAAAAAATCGCTTTCGGGCTGACTTCCGCGTTAAGAGAAAAAGGCTTAATCGCCGAAACCGACCATATGAAAAGAAGCATTAAAGCGAACTTTAAGTACGCCGATAAAATCGGAGCGAAGTACGTGGGGGTTATAGGCGATAACGAGATAGAAAAAGGCGTCGTAAAACTCAAAAACATGCAAAGCGGCGAAGAAACGGAAGTCGCTTTGAACAGCGTTTGCGAATTTTTCGGTAAATAAACATGATAGAAGAAGGAATCGTTAAGAGCGCGGACGGCAAAATCGCCGTAGTTACGCTTGATAAAAAAACCGAATGCAGTCGGTGCGGAATGTGCGCTTTTCCGAAAAACGCGAATAAGATAGATATTCGCGCGGTGAATACCGCGGGGGCGAAAGCGGGCGATACCGTCTTTATAGAAAAAAGCGGAGACGGTAAACTCGCGGGTGTGTTTTTCGCGTTTATGGTGCCGCTTTTGCTTATAGGGGTTTCCGTAGGTATCGGGTACTACGTCATCGGCAAAGAGATTTGGATATTACTGTTAAGTTTAATTTTCGTCGCGTTGTGGTATACTATTTTGGCGATAATCGACAAAAAACTTGCTTTTTTGAACAAGTTTTGCGCCGTTGTCGTTGAAATAAAGGAGAATGACGATGGAGACGAAAACGAAAAACGAAACGACGATGACGGAGGAAAACCCGTTATCGGAGAGTGAAAACGCTTTTACCGTGATAGAAGTCGCGAGCGAAGCGGAACTGTACGGCGTAACCGGAGGAGAGACCGCGTGCGCGGTGCTGTTTTACGCGGGGTGGTGTTCTAACTGTAAAATGCAGGCCGCGGAGTTTTACGACGTGGCGAAAGACCTTAACGGCAGGATAAAATTCGTTAAAGCGGACGTTGATTTAACGCCGGCGGCGGCGAAGGATTTCGGAATAGAAGAGATTCCTTCCGTTGCTGTTATAAAAAGCGGAAAACTGCTTGAAAAAGTTTCGGGCTTACGCGCGAGGGCGGGGCTTTGCGAACTGTTGATAAAATATATTTAATTCGCGGCGGCGATTAAAACCGCGAGCAATAAATCTAAGGAGAATAAAAATGATTGACTACGGCACGATTAAATCGAGCGACCCCGAACTTTACGCGGCGTTAGAGAGCGAACTCGAAAGGCAGCGTAACAACATAGAACTCATCGCAAGCGAAAATTTCGTTTCTGAAAGCGTTATGACCGCGGCGGGAAGCGTGCTTACGAACAAGTATGCTGAAGGATACCCCGGCAAAAGGTATTACGGAGGTTGCAAGTTTGTAGACGTTGCCGAAACGCTTGCTATAGAGCGTGCTAAAAAACTATTCGGCGCGGAGCACGCCAACGTTCAGCCGCACAGCGGCGCAAACGCGAATTTCGCGGTTTATTTCGCTATGCTTAACCCGGGCGACACCATAATGGGTTTAAGCCTTGCGCACGGCGGGCATTTAACTCACGGCGCAAAAATCACCGTTTCGGGTAAATATTTCAACGCGGTAAGTTACGGAGTAAATAAAGATACCTGTCTTATAGATTACGACGAGATGGAACGCGTCGCGACGGAAGTAAAGCCTAAACTCATAGTTTCGGGCGCTTCGGCATATCCGCGCGTTATCGATTTTAAGCGTATACGCGAAATTTGCGACAAGGTCGGGGCGTATATGATGGTAGATATCGCCCACATAGCGGGGCTTGTTTGTACGGGTTTGCACCCGAGCCCCGTACCGTATGCGGATTTCGTAACCACTACCACGCATAAAACCTTGCGCGGTCCGCGCGGCGGAATGATACTTTGTAAAGAACAGTACGCAAAGGCGATAGATAAGGCGGTGTTCCCGGGGATTCAGGGCGGTCCGCTTATGCACATAATCGCGGCAAAGGCGGCGGCTTTCGGCGAGGCGCTTAAACCCGAATTCAAAGAGTACCAAAAACAAATCGTTAAAAACGCCAAGGCGATGAGCGAAAAGTTTTTATCGCTCGGCATAAAACTCGTTTCGGGCGGCACCGACAATCACCTTATGCTTTTAGACCTGACGGATACGGGCGTAAGCGGTAAAGAACTCGAAACCATGCTTGACGAAGTTAATATAACGCTTAACAAAAATTCTATACCGTTCGATACGACTTCTGCGGCAGTTACGAGCGGCGTAAGGATAGGCACGCCGAGCGTTACCACGAGAGGGTTTGACGAAAAAGATTGCGAGCGCGTGGCAGAGATAATAGCGGACGTTATAAAAAACAAACAACAGGCGTTTGAAAGAGCGCGTATCGCCGTAAAAGAACTTATATCAAAGCACCCGCTTTACGAAGGAGAAGTAAAATAATGTATAAATCAACACTCGATTTACTCGATACCGAAATAGCCATAAAGTACATAAAAGATTTTTTTGAAAGAGAACTGGCAAAAGCGTTAAAACTGACGAGAGTTTCCGCTCCGCTTTTCGTGTTGCCCGAAACGGGCTTGAACGACAATCTTAACGGATATGAGCGCGCGGTGCGCTTCGACGTGCTTGCGATGGGTAAAGAAGTAGAGATAGTTCAATCTCTTGCCAAGTGGAAGAGAATGGCGCTCGCAAAGTACGGTTTTGCGCCGGAAACGGGACTTTATACGGATATGAACGCCATACGCCGCGACGAAGTGCCCGACGCTATCCATTCGATTTACGTAGACCAGTGGGACTGGGAAAAGATAATAAAAAGAGAAGAGCGTAAAATTTCTTACCTTAAAAAGACGGTGCGCGCGATTTACAAAACCATACTTAAACTCGCCGCCGCGGTAGAAAAAAAATATCCCGCGCTTAAAACCGAACTTCCGAAAGATATAACTTTCGTTACGACGAAAGAACTCGAAGCGGAGTATCCCGATTTAACGCGTAAAGAGCGCGAAAACGCCGCGACGAAAAAATACGGAGCGATTTTTCTGATAGGTATCGGCTGGGATTTAAAAGACAAAGCCCCGCACGACGGAAGGGCAGCCGACTACGACGACTGGAAACTTAACGGAGATATATTGTTGTGGTCGGACGTGTTAAATTCCGCGTTTGAGATTTCTTCGATGGGTATAAGGGTAGACGAGAAAAGTCTAGTTAAGCAACTTAAAAAGAAAAACGAACTTTATAAACTCGACAATCCTTACTGCAAAGCCGTGCTTTCCGGCGAGTTGCCGTTGACTATCGGCGGCGGCATAGGTCAGTCGAGACTTTGCATGTTCTTCTTGAAAAAGGCGCACATAGGCGAAGTTCAGGCTTCCGTCTGGCCGGAAGAAGAAATAAAAAAGAACGAAGAAAAGGGAATATTCTTGCTGTGAAAGACGCGTTTAAAAGAACGGAACTTCTTATAGGAGCAGATAATCTTTTAAAACTCAAGAACTCTTCGATCGCGCTGTTCGGTGCGGGCGGAGTCGGCGGCTTTGCGGCGGAAGCGCTTGCAAGAAGCGGCATAGGCGAAATAACCGTTTTCGATAACGACGTTATCGCCGAAAGCAATTTAAACCGCCAGATAATCGCAACGGCGGACAATATCGGCGAAGATAAAACCGAAGCGCTTAAAAAACGGCTTAAAAGCATTAACCCGGATATAACCGTAAACGTAAACAAAGTTTTTTATCTGCCCGAAAACGCAGACGCCTTCGACCTTTCGGTATACGATTACGTTATAGACGCGGTCGATACCGTAGCCGCCAAACTCGAAATCATAACTCGCGCAACGGCGGCGGGCGTACCCGTTATAACGTGTATGGGTACGGGCGGCAAAACCGACCCCGCGGGGCTTAAAGTAGAGGTTATTGAAAAAACCAAGGGGTGCCCGCTCGCAAGAGTCGTGCGGAGAGAACTTGTAAAACGCGGAATAAAGGGCGTAAAAGCCGTGTATTCCGAGGAAACGCACATTATGCAAGGTTGTGCGGAGGATGCCGAAAAACGCACTACGGGGCGGGTTTGCCCGCCTTCTATGATATTCGTGCCGGGCACTGCCGGGCTGATGCTTGCAAGAGAAGTCGTATTCGATTTGATAAAAAATAATTAATAAAAAAATTATAAGACGGAATCGTTATGAAAATCATGATAGCATCCGACCTGCACGGGTCGGCGTATTACACCGAAAAAACCATTGAACGCTTGCGTGCAGAAAAAGCGGGGTTGCTCGTTATACTCGGCGACGTGTATAATCACGGACCGCGTAACCCGTTTCCGAAAGATTATAACCCCAAAACGGTTGCGGATATCTTAAACGCGAATAAAGACAAACTTATAGTTATAAAAGGCAATTGCGACAGTCAGGTAGACGCGATTATTTCTGAATTCGATTTCGTCGAGGACGTTTGCGTGATTTCGGGCGGAAAAACAATCTTATGCACGCACGGGCACGTGTACAATAAAGATAACCCGCCGTCTACAAAATACGATGCGGTGGTATACGGGCATTTTCATACAGGATTTATAAAAAGAATAGGCGGCACGGTTTACGCTAACGCGGGTTCGGTTTCTATTCCCAAAAACGGCACCCCTGCAAGTTATATTATTTTGGAAGAGGACGTGCTGACGTTAAAAAATTTAGACGGGTCGGTTATAAAAGAAGAAAAAATTTAAAATCGCCCGGTCGGCGTTGCTTCTAAAAAGCCGCCGGTGGACAGTATAAGGGCATTATAAATAAAATTAAAAAACGACATTATAAAAACAAGTTACCCCTCGCGGAAATGATTCCGGGGGGTTTTATTTTACCGAAAAACGGCATAAAGAAAAATTTTGCGGCGTATATTTACGGTGGACGAGCGAAAAAGACTAAAACGGATAAACGACTTTATTCGCGCGGGTTCGTCAATATTTCGCAAATAAAGCGTTATGCGGAGGGGTACAATGGTTACGCTGACGGTTAAGAGAAAAACGATTTATACAATTTTGGCTTTTGCCGTTATAACCGTTATACTGACAGCCGCGCTTAAAGCCACGAGTGCGGCGCAGGTGTTCGGCGGAAAAGGGTTTAAAAAACTGCCGATATACTCGGTCGGGCGGGACGATAATAAAATTTCGATTTCGTTCGATTGCGCCTGGGGTGTAGATTATACGGACGAACTTTTAACTATAATGCGTGAAGAAAACGTTAAGTGCACGTTTTTTATGGTTGAGTTCTGGGTGGAAAAACACCCCGACTACGTTAAAAAGATTTACGACGAGGGACACGAAACGGGCACCCATTCCGCGACACACCCGCACATGTCTAAATTAGACGTTACGGCAATCGAAAAGGAACTAGTTACTTCTTCGGCGGCGATTGAAAAAATAACCGGAGAAAAGCCGCAAACTTTCAGACCGCCGTTCGGCGAGTATAACGACGCGGTGATAGAAACGGCGCAAAAGTTAGGACTTTATCCCGTGCAATGGGACGTAGACAGCTTAGACTGGAAGGACCTTTCCGCGGAAGCGATAAAAGAGCGCGTGTTAAAACGTGTAAAAAGCGGGTCGATAGTGCTTTTTCATAATCAGGGACTGCATACGCACGAGGCGTTAAGGTCGATAATAAAATCCCTTAAAGCAAAGGGGTACGAGTTTGTGCCGATAAAAGAACTTATTTATCGCGACGGATATACGATAGATTCAAACGGCAGACAACTTAAAAATTCATAGGAAATTCTTTGGAGGAAATATATATGAACAATTTGCAGGAAAACAACAAGGTTTTTATCAGCGGCGAAATACTCACCGACGCGGAATTCTCGCACGAAGTTTACGGCGAGGGATTTTACGAAATGAGCGTTCTCGTTAAAAGACTTTCGGGACAGGGCGACATTTTGCCCGTTACCGTTTCGGAACGGCTTATCAACGACCAAAACCTTAAAAAGGGCGTAACCATAAACGCTTTGGGACAGTTTCGCAGTTACAATAAAATTGTAGACGGCAAAAGCAAACTTATGCTTACGGTATTCGTAAGAGAAATTTTGCAGGGCGTTACGGTTAAAAACCCTAACTCTATAGTTTTATCGGGGTATATATGTAAACCTACGGTATACCGCACCACGCCTTTTAACAGAGAAATTGCCGACGTTTTGATTGCGGTAAATCGCTCTTACAACAAGTCCGATTATATACCTTGCATCGCCTGGGGCAGAAACGCGCGTTTTGCAAAAAATCTCGAAGTGGGGGACAGAATAGCGATTGCGGGCAGAATACAGAGCAGAGAATATCAAAAACGCATCGGCGAGGACGAAATAAAGATTATGACGGCGTACGAGGTTTCGATTTCTAAACTCGCGGCAATCGGCGCGGAAGAAGATTTCGACACGGACGAGGAATTCGGATTTTCGGACAGTTATTATTCCGAAACGAATGCGGAAGATTATCCCGTATACGATGAAGAGCCTTATGCAAGAACGTAGTTAAAATAGACGTAATATAAAGAGCGGTGGCAAACGTTAAGTTTGCCACCGCCGATTTATTTTAATCCTATTATTTTTTTCTTCTCAAAAGCAAAAAGGTTACGCTGCCGCATAAGCAGGCGGTTACCGCAAGAATTAACAAAATATTGCGTACGGAAAGGTTGGGGGCGTTTATAATCGCGCTTGCGTCAACATAGCCGATAATAAAACCCGCTTCGGTTTTATACGCAACTTCCGCCACACCGTTTTCTATTGAGAAAACCCGTATTTCGTCGTTTTTTGAAAGTTCTAAAAGTTCTTCGGCTAATTCGGCGGTGCGGTATAATTTGGTTTTATTTACCGTTTCGAGTTTGTACGCGCGCCACTCTTTATTTTCGTTTAACACTTCTACCGTAAAGGATACGGGCACGTAACCTTTTACGGCGTTGCCGTCGTAATTAAACGTAGCAAGGTAATACTCCGTGCCGAGCATGCTGAATTTCTTCTCGCAGGTAAGTACCGCGCCTTTATAAAGCCTAAATACCGTTTCGCCGTTTGAAAGCGCGTATTCGCAATCAGGTGTGATTACCGGTACGTAATAGCCGTTTACGCTCGTCGTAACGTACGCTTTACAGTTCTCTCCGAGCAAAGTTTCGCCCTCGGGGTTCGATTTTTCGGCCTGCGTTTCGTCCGCTATGACCACGCCGTTTACGCCGGCAAGCGCGAGAAAGGTTTTTTGACCGTTTACGCCGGCAAAACCGAGTTTCGCAAGGCACGCATACTCGCTTTCGTGTTTTGTTACGCCTCTATCCGTAAAGGTTTGCGTGTCTTTTGTATAGACGGCGCGATAAACGTTTGCGTTTTCATCTACGATATAGCGATAAAACTCTTCGTCAACGGTCGTTGCGGTGGTTTTATATCCGTTTTGCGTACGCAATACGTTTATAGCGGCGTTTTTCGCTTCGGTCATTTTATAAATTCTTTCGTCGCCGTCTAAAATGTAATAAACCGCATCGTCGTCAATGCCCATCGAAAAAGATTTTATTTGCGCTTGTGCGGTAAAAACGGTCTTCCAAACGGTTTCGGTCTCGTCGTAATATCTTATTTCGTTACCTTTAATCGAATAAAGATTGCCGAAAAGGTCGGTGGATAATTTAGCAATACCGTCGTTTGCGGCAAACCGCTCGCGATTTTTATATATCGAGGTGCTGTCCGCGATAAACGCGTTGCCGTAACCGTCAACGGTGAGGTTTACGCCGTGTCCGGCAAAGGCGGGGCAGTATTCGCTGAAATCCGTAGACCCGTCCGTGCCGACGTAAACGCGAGAACTGGAACCGTCGTCGGTTAAAACGTAAAATTTGCCGTTTATATAACACGTGTCTTTAACGCTGCCGCTAAAGTTAAGCAGGGTAACTCGCTCGCCTGCTTCGTCGCCCGATGAAAGGGTTAAAAGTTTAGCCTTTGCGTCGGTGTAAACGAGCAGAACGGAGTTTTCGCCCGCGGCAAACGTTTTCGGCGAACCTATTTCCGATACGAGATAATTATCGAAACTTTCGTTTGCGTACGCATTAAAATTTTCGTCGTTTTTAATCGCGGTAAGTTTGTTGTCGTCAAGCGTATATACGGTTTTGCCAAAACGGTTGATTTCGTATACGTTAGTTAAAACGCGGTTAAAAGCCGTTCTGTTTTTCGCTATCGCGTAACCCGAAAAGTCGAGGGCGTCTCCGCTTAAAACGAACCTTTGCACCGCACGCACGTCGCTGCCCGCGTCGGTAATTATAAGGTCGTCGCCAAAGCACGATATATCCACGGGATTTACTATTTTACCGAGTTGATAATTTTCGTCGGAGTTTATAGCAAGTTCGATAGGGGCTGCGGCACTTTCCGCATATCTCCAAACTTTACCGTCTGCGGTGTAGTATACCGAGCCGTTTACGTACGTTATGGTTTTTATTTCGCCTTCCGGTTTAAATATACTCTCCAGTTTATCGGTTGCGGGGTCCCACTCGCACAGTTTAGAATCGCCGTTCCGTACGAAAAAAACTTTATCGCCCTCGCCGAAGCAAACGGGCGTAAGATTTTTCGCGACCACGCCGGCAAGTTCCGTCCTTTTGTCGGTTTCGATGTTAAAGCCGTTTGAAAGGCTGTAAACGGCAATCGTGCCCGAAGAGGTTTTCGTTACAAGGCTTTTGCCGTTCACGCCGAAATATTCGCAAGCTATTATTTCTCCCTCGTACGTAATTTGTTCGGGCGCGGCGGAAACGTTTTGAAGGTTGATGGCGTAAAGTTTGTTGGCGTTGTTAAGTATAAGGTAATTTTCACCGAAACGCCTTATCGAGCCGGGGTCGGAAGCGGCTTCGGAAAACCCTTCGTATTTTTTATATTCTCCGTCGGAGAAAATCCAAAGCGTTTTATCCTCTCGGATAATAGCCGCGCCGCCGTCGTAAACGACCGCGCTTTTCGGGGCGGAGGAGTTAAGGTCGAAAATTTCGGTTTCGCTTTGCGGAATAACGCGGGTATTATTTAAAGCGTTTTCCGCCCGAACGGAAAAATTCCCTTTCGAGCCGATGATAAAAAAAGCGGCGGACAGCGTTAAAAGAACTAAAATCGCGGTTATATATTTAAATCCGATAATACGAAATTTTTTCATACAAATTATTTTAACATATATTTTTGAATTTGTCATTATCTTAACGTAAATTTAAGCGCGCTCCGAAAAAATTTAAAGTTTTTAAAAAATCTTTCTAAACATGACTGAAATTGTCAGGTAAGAGGTAGTATTATTTGCGCAAACAAACACGAACAAATGTTTGTAAATTACAATTATATTCAAAAGGAGGGGTTTGTCAATAGGTTTATCCCGTAAAAATATGATTTTTGTACAAAAATAATTTTTTTTGTACAAAAATGGAGATAACCCTATTGACATTATGAAATTATGCAATAAAATAAAATTGTTTCCGGAAAAATTTCGATAAAAAAAGAGAAGGTTAAAAGATGAAAAGCATTTATCCCAAAGTTATACTTACGTTATATCCGTCGCTTAACGGTCTTATCGAAGAGTTTGACGAGCGCGTGGAGAGGCGCGCTTTAAAGTCTATCGACGATTGCTCGCCGTGTTTATCGATATGCGAAGACATTATAAGAATAATAAGAGAAAAAGATTTGCTTATCGAACTTTTTACGACGGCGCAAGAAGTTCTTTCGCGCTTTACGAAAGAAAGCATGAGGTTTTTCGATTTCAGATATTTCGGAAAGCGTACGGCAGAACTTACCGAAGAACTGAAGTATCCGAACAGTTATTTTTTTAAAAGGCTTAAAGAACTTACGGAAGAGTTTTCGGATTATATGGAGCAAGCGGGTATAACCGAAAAACGTTTTGAAAACGAGTTTATGAAAATAGACGTTATAAGAGTGGTCGCGCAGGCGATAAGAGATAAAGAGGAGCGCGAAAAAAGGTGCAAAAAGAAAGACCGACTTATCTCCGGTACGCAAAACCCCGCCGTTTCCAAACGGAAACAGAGGAATATGCGCCCCCTTCGTCAAAACGAATCGGACGAAAATTATTCAAAGTCGTTTTCGTCGTAGTAACCCGCGGCGGCTTTCTTTTCGGGGCGTTTTTTTGAAAAAGCGGTCAGGAGCGCAACCACGCCCGCCGCGCCGAGGCAGCCTATGATTATCCATTTAACGGTTTCGTCGTTCGTCGTTTGTTCGTCGGGTTTAGCGGGCTCCTCGTTATCTTTCGGTTCATCCGGTTCGTCGGGCTTTAAAAAGGTCAGTTCGTTAGGATGGGCGGCTATGGTAAACGGCAACACGTCCGATTCTTTTACGTAGCCGAGTTTGCCGTTGTAGCCGACAAAGTACAGCGTTTCGCCTTTGGATACGGTCAGGGAGCCGTAGTAGTCCATATTCCTTGCTGAAAAAACGTATTGAACGTTGTTTTTTAATGCGGAATCGGCGTACAAAACGCAGGTTCGCGCGGTGGTAAGCGTTATTTCGGGATAAGGATTTTTGATTTCAAGCCCGTCGGAAAACAGCGCGCCGTTAGGCACGAAGCCGTCTATCGCGGCAAAAGCGTTTCCGTAAATTTCGACGTGAGTATACGCGGAGCCGTAACCGAGTACTTTAACGTAATAGGTATACGGCAGGTAAAACAATAACGATGCCTCGCTTTCTTCCGCATAAAAGGGCGTGTCCTCCGTAATTACGCGCAGATACAGACTGTCAGCAAATGCAACCCGTGTATGAACGGGCGCGGGTAACGCCGCCGTAACCGATATAAACGCCGCCGCGAAAATCGCCGTAAGGCATAATTTAAAACTCGTTTTCATAATAAAAGGAATTATAATTTTACACGAAACGAAAAGACGAAAAATTTTGGTCGTAAATTCGGTTTTTTTGTTGAAAACGTTTAAGGCGTATGTTATAATCGTATCAAACCGAAAAGGTAAGGAGATTTTAAAGATGCAAAACGGAAAACTCGGCGTTATGCTCGACTGTTCGAGAAACGCCGTAATGAAGCCTGAACAGATTAAAAAGTTCGTAGATTATATTTCGGCGTTCGGCTACAATATGTTGGAATTATATACCGAAGACACGTTAGAGACGGTAGACGAGCCGTATTTCGGGTATATGCGCGGCAGATATACTGCGGCGGAAATTAAAGATATAGACGAATATTGCAAATCGAAAGGCGTAGAACTAATACCTTGTATTCAAACGCTTGCGCACCTCGGCTGTATATTTAGATGGGGAGATTACGAGAAGATACGCGACGTGAACGATATACTGCTTATCGGCGAGGAGAGAACGTACGCTTTTATAGAAAATATATTTACCTCGCTTGAACGCAATTTTACGTCGCGTACGGTAAACATAGGTATGGACGAGGCGCACATGGTCGGGCTCGGCAAGTATCTCGACAAGCACGGGTATAGAGACAGGTTCGGCTTATTGAAAGAGCATCTTGAAAGGGTTATTTCTATCGCAAAAGAACACGGGTTTAAGCCGGTTATGTGGTCGGATATGTTTTTCAGGTTAGCGGCGCACGGGGATTATTACGGCAACGTAAAAGGCGCGGCGGAATTTTTAAAAGACAAAGTTCCGGAGGGTGTCGGGCTTACTTACTGGGATTATTACCATACCGAAAAAAGGACTTACGACCAAATGAATAAAGAGCACAAGGCTCTTGACGGAGATAGTTGGTTTGCCGGCGGTGCCTGGACGTGGCACGGTTTTGCGCCGTTTAACGCGTGGACAATGAAAACAATGCGCCCCGCAATGCTTTCAGCAAAAGACCACGGCGTAAACAATATACTTATCACTATGTGGGGCGATAACGGTAAAGAGTGCTCTTTTTATTCGGTTTTGCCGAGCCTGTATTTTATAGCGGAAACTTATCGCGGAGAAACGAGCCTTAGAAAGATTAAAGAGAACTTTAACGAGATTACGGGCGAAAATTTTGACGCGTTTATGAAACTCGATTTACCAAATCGGATTAACGGCAATAGGGATAACTTTAATCCGTGCAAGTATATGTTGTATAACGACCTTTTAACCGGTATATACGACGTGTACGTGCCGGCAGGAACGGCGGCGGAATACAAAAAACACGCGGCGGCTATAAAGCGCGCGGGTAAAAACAGTAAATTTAAATATATATTCGAGTGCCTTTACAGGCTTTGCGATTTGCTTGCCGTTAAAAGCGAACTCGGCAAAAAAATCCGTGCGGCGTACAATTCGGGCGATAAAGAAGAACTGCGTAAACTCGTTGCGGAAATTAAAAAATGCGAGGTTAAACTCGATAGGTTTTATCCGTGTTTTGCCGAGGTTTGGAAGAGAGAAAATAAACCGTTCGGCTTTGAGGTGCAGGACGCAAGACTCGGCGGACTTAAACGTCGCTTGATAACGGTAAGAGAAAGGCTGACCGAGTATCTCGATGGTAAAGCCGATAATATACCGGAACTCGAGGAAACGCTTTTAAAACACGACGAACTTACGCTTGCGTCGGACGGCGTATGGACTAGAATAGTTTCGGCAAACAACGTATAACCGATTTCAGGCAGTTTAATCGCAAGATAATTATTAAGCAAATAAACGCGTATACTACCTAAAAGGGAGGTACGCGTTTTTTATGAAAGCTAAAGGGTTATTCGGCGTTTTATATTCCGTTTGCGCAGTTATCACGGCTGCGTGCGTGTTCTTGTTCGTCGTATGTTTTTGCGCGTATTTCGTTCAACGAAAAATAGTTTACCCGATTAAGTACGAAAAGGAGATAGTTGCCGCGAGCGAAGAGTTCGGCGTGGATAAGTTTTTCGTTTTTGCAACGGTTAAAGCGGAAAGCGGGTTTAACGCGGACAGAAAAAGCGTAAAAAACGCGAAAGGGCTTATGCAGTTAACCGACGAAACGGCGCGTTACGTGGCGGATATGCTCGGCGAAACCGATTATGACATTTTTGAACCGAATACGAACGTAAGGTTTGGTTGCAGGTATATAAAATATTTATCAGGCAAGTTCAGTAACGAGTTCACTTTGGCGGCGGCATACAACGCGGGCGAGGGAACTGTCGGCGGCTGGCTTAAAAATCCCGAATACAGCGACGACGGCGTAACGCTTAAAGTCGTGCCGTATGCCGAAACTGCCGAGTACGTAAAAAAAATTAGTAAAAATTTAGAAAAATATAAAAGTTTATACGGAAATATTCTTGACAAAAAATAAAAATTTAGTTAAGATATATAGGCTATGTGAGGGTGGCGGAACTGGCAGACGCGTACGTTTGAGGGGCGTATGGTTAATCCGTGTGGGTTCAAGTCCCATCCTTCACACCAAAAAGAGAAGCCGTACCGAGAGGTGCGGTTTTCTTTTTGCGGATGGGACTTGAATTAAGGAGAAAATCGCAATTAGCGATTTGCTCGAAGGGCTAAACAGTCCTGTGGACTGTTTATCGGGTATGGTCGCACAGGCGAAAGTCCCATCCTTCACACCAAAAACGACCGAGTTTATCTTGGTCGTTTTTTTGTTGTTTTTAAAAATATAAAGTCATTGTTTTTAACCTTTGTAAGGTGCTTGACAAAAAAATGCGGGGGGGGGTATAATGAAAGTGTATATTTATTGCAGTGCTTCAATATAAATTACGGTTTGCACTCGACGGAGTGTAAAAGTGCGACTTGTTAATATTTTTTTGCTATATTTTTACAACACAAAAAATAATATTAACAAAAGAAGGAGTTTTCGTCGTGTACGGCGTAATAACAAAATAATTGACAAAAAATAAACAAAAAGAAAGGAGAAAGATTATGAATGAACAGATTTTAGTGGACAAGATAAAGAGATACCTACGAAAAAAGTGGGGAAACCACGAGTATGTGCCTATGTGCGAGTCAGCACCGATAGCGATGCTCAAGAAGATAGTTTCGCGTTCCAGTCTAACTACTGGCAAAGACGATTCGA
>DPGH01000005.1:35465-36210 GCA_003523255.1 Clostridiales bacterium | reverse complement strand
CATCAGCGCCGAAAATACTTTATCGGAGACGATACGGGAAAATAGGTCGTTGCTGCATCCAAACGAAAACCACTCGAACAAATCGGGTGGTTTTTTCTTGCTATATAAATTAGTAGAGAAAAGCGGCAAGACCATTTTCCCGCGAACCGCTTGCGCTATTCGATACGGGAAAATGTCGCAGTTTATTTGTTAGGGGTGTTAATGAGATACTTGCTGAACGTGACGAATTCAAAGCCGAAAACTATGCGCAAAAACTTAAAAAAGTCTCACAATATGAGACTTTTTAAGTAAAAAACTGTGGTATAATGGTAGTGTCGAAAGGCGGCACTAAAAAATGTGCCGCCTATTTTAATTGACAATAACACGCAGGAGTGCTACAATTATGGCAGATAACCGTATAGCGTACGGACTTGCAAAGAAGTACGGAATAGACACAACGGGGATGTCGCCGAAAGAAGTATGGGAAGCGTTGCGAAAGAAAGGCGTAACGGAAAAGAACATAGCGGACGGCGCATATAATAGTCAAGAGGGGCGGCCGACCGTACTTGCGCGGCAGTTAATGGAGAAGCGCAAGCGGGAAGAGGAGGAAGCCGCCAAGACGGAGAGTTTAATTGACAGAAAAGGCGTTATACGTAAAATTAAATCTTTTGAGGGGCAAGAAGAGGGGACGTACGACTACAATACGGGAAACCCGGTAAATCTCAAAGACGGATATATGGTAACGTTTCATCAAAACGAACCCGAT
>DPGH01000005.1:33323-35250 GCA_003523255.1 Clostridiales bacterium | reverse complement strand
ATCAAAACGAACCCGATAAAAACGGACATTATAAAAGTCATTACGGCAGATATACGGAACAGGAATACGACGATATAACGAATAAATTTGCGAAAGAGAACAACGCAAAGGTATACGTCGGCGTATTCGACGGCGAGCCTGAAATCAGTTTCAAAGTTAAAACTTATAAACAGGCATATGATTTAATGGTAAAACACAACCAAAAATCATTATGGAGTAATGAGACTGGTAGAGCAATTAAAAACGACCTATATGATAAAACTAAAAATCCTATGAGAGGTGATTAAAATGGGTGTATATGAAAAATATTTATCTTTCGATAAACAAATAAGTGAATATGCTAAAAAAGGCGATTTTGTAAATTCAGAACTAAAAGTAAAAGAGTCAGTTGCGTTTCGCAACGGAAATTTCAGTAAAGCGGACTGGGAGCAACTAATATCGGAAAGCGAGGGCAGAGCAAAATACGAATACACCAGAATGATGAAAGAGAGATATCCCGACTAAAAACAAGAACCGAAACCGAGAAAGGCAGGAAGCAAAAGCGACCTGTCTTTTTTAGTATATAAAAAAAGGAGAGTTCAAAGATATGGACGAAAAAATGAAAGTAGTAAAAGGCGGCAAGAAAGAGGAAGTTATCAAAGAGATAACGAAAGAGGACATTAAGGCTGAAATAGACCTTATAACCAAAAAGGGCACCGAATTGCAAAGGTATATCAATTCTGACAAGTGCAAAAACGAAAGTTTCGCGTTGAGGCGTTTAAGAATGGAGCACTTTAACGCTTATTGCTCTATTATAGAGTGCTTAACGGCGCAAATGAGTGTAATGAATTAAGGAGCGTAACTAAAGAATTTCCTGTAAAAAAAATTACGGAATACTTATTTATTGATGAAAATAAGCGTGCAATGATGCGTACTATGGGTTATAATATTGATAACGCCGAATACGTTTACGGCTTGCTTTGCGACGCTATCGAAAAAGAGTTTAAAAAAGGTAATTATAAGCTCGGTGTGTTAGATATCCACGGACAGCATTTTGCTATAGATTTTGTTTTGGACGGAATAAACGACCACGCGGAAGAAAAGTTTAACTGCCACGTTGGTTGCGTTACGTGGCCTTATGCAAAAATAAAGGTCGCAACGCCGCTTGTAAAGGATTAAGAGGTAAAAGTTATGAAATGGTTAGATCAAGTGCGGGTAACGAGCGACGCATACGAGAAGGTGGGCGTAAAGAAAGGCGCAATAGGCACGATAATACTTTCCGAAATACGTAGTTATACTTTCGAAGTCGTGTTTTCTTTGCCCGACGGAAGAGATTATGCGGAAACGGAAATATTTGTATGGGATTTAGAAGTCGTTCGTTCAAGTAATATAACCGACGAAGATGTTTTAGAGGACTTACCAGAGCATAACCCCAAGTGGTGGTGCAAAGTAGAAAACGGTTTTATACTTAACCTGTGCGGAGAGAGAAAGAACAAGATTGCATACGATTATAAATCTTAAAGGAGAAAAGAATATGAAATGGTTAGATGAAGTAAGGGTAACGAGCGACGCATATGAGGACAGGGGTGTAAAGAAAGGCGCAATAGGCACGATAATACTCTCCGAAATACGTTGTTACACTTTTGAAGTCGTGTTTTCTTTGCCCGACGGAAGAGACTATGCGGAAACGGAAATATACGTGTGGGACTTGGAAGTTGTGAGCGACACGGGTTTAACCGATGAAGAGATTTTACACGATTTACCAGAGCATAACCCAGAATGGTGGTGCAAGGTAGAAAACGGTTTTATACTTAACCTGTGCGGAGAGAAAAAGAATAAGATAGCGTACGATTATAAATCTTAAAGGAGAAGAGGGTATGAAATTGTTAGATCAAGTGCGGGTAACGAGCGACGCATACGAGAACGTGGGCGTAAAGAAAGGCGCAAT
>DPGH01000005.1:26332-33014 GCA_003523255.1 Clostridiales bacterium | reverse complement strand
GATTATGCGGAAACGGAAATATTCGTATGGGATTTAGAAGTCGTTCGTTCAAGTAATATAACCGACGAAGATATTTTAGAGGACTTACCAGAGCATAACCCAGAATGGTGGTGCAAGGTAGAAAACGGTTTTATACTTAACCTGTGCGGAGAGAAAAAGAACAAGATTGCATACGATTACAAATCATAGAAAGTGAGGCATTTATATCTCCGGCGCGACCAACAGAGTTTTATCGGCACTCGGTAAAATAGTGCCGCGTGCGTGGGTGGCAAGCATAGTTTGTCGGCGGTGGAAGAAAGCGCAAAAAAAAATGGCTTAGAGGTTCGACTGCCGGAAAGGTAAATTCGTAGCGGAAACGCCGCTTTCCGGTATAACAGAAAACCTAAATTAAAAAGTAAAGCCGTCTGCCGGACGCAACGTTCGGCAGACGGCTTTTTATGGTATAAAGAGCGAAAGCGGCGAATATTATAAAAATGCGAAAAAGCGGATATTAGTTAAATCGCAAAAAACGCGTAATCTTTTCCGCCGTGCGGTAAAGTGCGGTCAAACGCCCGAAATTTACCATAAAGTGGGCAAAGTGTTGATAAATAAGCGTCTAAAATTACCGAAAAACAAAAACTTTACATATATTTTCACGAATTTCGTCAAACGCTTGACAAAAAACACGGGGGGGGGGGGTACAATGAGTATGTATTTTAGCGGCAATGTTGATAAAACATGCCGATTTAGCGTTAAATAAATTAAAAAAGGGGTATACAATGAAACTTTACGACATCGTTAAATGGGATGACGGCGAGTCTTCGGTAAACGATATTATATCGTATAAGCACGAAGCGGAAGACTTTAATACGCACACCCAACTTATAGTACACCAGTCGCAAGAAGCCGTTTTCTTTAAAGACGGTATGGCTCTCGACTTGTTCGGACCCGGCAAGCACACGCTTTCCACTCAGAACATACCCTTACTTAAAAAACTCATAAATATCCCCACCGGCGGAGAAACGCCTTTTCACTGCGACGTATTCTTCGTAAACAAGGTTTACCTTGCAGATTTAAGATGGGGCACGCCGACTCCCATTCTTATGGAGGACCCCCTCGAGCAGATTAACATACACGTCGGGGCGAACGGTCTTTTCGGCGCGCATATTTCCGATACGAGAAAATTCCTTACCAAGATAGTAGGTACTCGCGACAGGTTCAGTAAAGACGAACTCGGCGGATATCTCCGCGGTAAGATTATCGAAAGAGTTACCGACCTTCTCGGTAAAACCATGGTCGATAAACAAGTCAGCATTTTATCGGTAAGTTCGCATTTTACCGAACTTTCGGACAGCATAAAAGAGCAGATGGTGCCTTTCTTTGAAGATTACGGCATCGCGCTCGACCTGTTCTCGTTTACTACCATCAAGGCTCCCGACGAGGATTTGGCGGAAGTAAACGAAGCGAAAAAAGCAAGGCGCAAAATGGATCTCGAGTCCGAAGCGCTCGCGAGAAAGCGTCAGAGAGAGGGCTACACCTATCAGCAGGAAAGAGGTTACGACGTTTTGGGGCAGGCTGCCTCTAACGAAGGAACTTCGAGCACGTTTATGGGCGCAGGCATGGGTCTTGGCATGGGTCTCGGCGTCGGCGGAGCGTTCGGTGCGGGTATGGCTAACGTGGCTAACGCGGGCTTTAACGGCATGCAACAGGGGCAGGCGGCTGCGGCGCAGGTCGGCGAAGTTTGCCCCAACTGTAAAGCGGTTTTACCCGAGGGCGCGGCTTTCTGCAACAAATGCGGAACCCGTCTCGGCAACGTTTGCCCGAAGTGCGGAGCGGTTCAGCCCAAGGGCGTGGCTTTCTGTAACCACTGCGGCGCGAGCATGAAACCCGTTTGCCCGAAGTGCGGAGCAGAAGTAGCGGAAGGCGCGTTATTCTGCAATAAGTGCGGCACCCGCCTCGGCGGCGAACCCGTTAAAGCGACTTGCCCCAACTGCGGAGCGGAAGTAGCGGACGGCGCGCTTTTCTGCAACAAATGCGGAACTAAACTTCAGTAAATAGAAGCAAACTTAAACTTTTATATAAAGTAAAGAGGAGTTAGTTATGGCAAAAATCAAAAACAGATTTTTAAGCGTTATAATCTGGGCGATATTTTTCGTTATATGGAACGTTCTCGTATTCGTAATACCCGATCTTTCCACCGCGAAAGCGAACTTTTGGTGCCCTTACGTATTTACCGCGATAGCGTTTATACTCGTAGCGGTATTGATGTGTTACTTTAAATTATCCAAAAACGTTATATTCAACGTTTTAGCACCCGTATATATCGTTGCCGGCGCGTATATGGCTATTACGCTTATAATGAACACGATATTTATGTGCTTCCCCACCGGTGAAAATTTAAAGGCGTCTTTAATACCGAACATAGTTTTACTTCTTTTATTCGTCGCGGCGGAAATAGGCGTATACATGGCGTACTCGCACATTAAGGGCGACAGCGAAAAAACGTATGCGAAAGTAAGAAGTTTAAGAACCCTTGCGGTAAGCGTAAGTTCTCTGGAATATCTTGCGAAAGACTCCGAGGTTAAATCGAAAGTCAAAGCGCTTGCAGAAGCGGTAACGTATAGCGACCCCATGGGCGTTGAAGAAACCGCCGAAGCCGAAGACGAACTTAAAGCGCAGATAGAAGTAGTCAAAACTCTTTTGAATGCCGAAGCGGATAAAGACGCGGCGCTTTCCGCGATAGCCAAGGCAGACGCGCTTTTGAAAACGAGAAACGAACTTCTCCGCGCGGTAAAGTAAGAGGTTTTTATGACTAACAACCTTATCGTTTTAGGAGAAAACGAAGCGATAGTTAAAGAAATAAAAGGTAAAAAAATCTATGCGGCGATTACGCCTAAAAGGGTCGTTATCGTAAGCGAAGATTATACCTTCAGTATTTTAACCGAAACTATCGGCACGATACAGTTTTATAAAAAAGGCGGCAAATATTCTTTACGGCTTTATACCAAAGACGGGGCGGATATGTTCCCGTTCGCGAAAAACCGCAGATTAGAGTATTTCCGCGAAGAAGAAGCAAGAGAATTCGAGAGTGCGCTTTCGAGCGTGCTTCTCGCAAAATAGGGGCTGATGAAAATGGAAGGTCAGGTGTTTCAATGCCCCGGTTGTTTTACGACAATTCCGGCGGAGTGTATTGATTTTAAAACCCGTCGCGCAGTGTGTCCGTCGTGCGGCAATCTCGTTATATTAAAAAGACGGGATATCAACAATTCGGATAAAGTTGTTTACGACGTTAAAAACGCCGTCAACTATTTTTTAGACGCAAACTACGATACTGCCAACCGCTTTGCGGAATCGGCTTTATCTGTTGCGGTAGATAATGCCGCTGCACTCTTTATTATAGCGTATTATTGCGCTTTTTCTGCGGAAACCAAAACTCGCAAGCATCTCGATAAGTATTTTTACGAAACGCTTCCGGATCTCGAATTAGACGCCGATGAAGCCGAGTATTGCAAGCAGTTGTGGCTTAAAACCGTTCCGCACCTCGTCGATTACGAAAAAATAATTTTAACCAAAATGCTCGAAACCCAGTCTCCGAAAGATTTGGGTGCTTTCGTCGAGTCGTTTTCGCCTTACGCGATTGCAAGGCGCACTAATTCCGAGTGGCTCGATAAGGATATGGCAGAACTGTACAAGACCATAAACGAACAGACGGATATACCCAAAACCTGGTTCGCGCTTTACAGTTCGCTCGGCAAAAATCCCGATTCGCCCGAACTCGGCAACACTTACTATCTTACGACCAAAGCGAGCAGATTTTTTAATAACTACATTTTAAGGATAGGCGAAATTTTTTCGAAGATTAAAAACGAAGTGCTTTTCAAAAAGTTTAACGGCGCGTTTAATAACGAAAAAGAAAAAATAAAAAATAAATTAAAACAGGCAGGAGGAACAGTCAATGAGTGATTATACCCAGGTTTCGATTACGAGTTTAAATAGCGTAATCAATCAGGTCAACCACATCAGCAGTCAGGTAGAAGCCGTCGGTCAGTGCGTTTTAGCGGTGAACGAAAGAGTAAACTACGTTGACGCTAAAGTACAACAATTGCAACAGCAGTTTTTGAAGATGATGATAGAGCAGCGTAACGCCGCGGCATTACAGCGCGCGATTACCGAACTCATCAGAGTTCGTCAGGAACTCGAAAGCAGATTCGGCGTGCATAAAGAAGTCAGAGAACACATTCTCGGCATATTGCAGGCGACCGACCTTGCTCTCGTTAAACAAAACACTGTTGCGAGAGTATCCGAAGAACTTATGCTTAAAGCGCCCCAGTACTGGCTTGCGCCGTGCCTCGTAGCGTTATCCGGCTGGATATGCAACGACGAAGCGCTTGCAAAGAGAGCGATTAAAGAGGCGGTACGCCGCGATAAAGAAAAGACTTGCATGCTTTTCGCGCTTATTTGTCAACGTGCCGGCAGAACCGCTACCAGTTTTGAATGGCTCCGCGAATACTTCGGTATGCAGAACCCCGAAAGAATGAGAAGCAGCGTAGTCGCGTTTATCGACTGCTACGAAAACGGTATTTTCGGCGACGACAAAGACAACGTTTGCGTAGACAACATCAATCACTGGGTTAAAACTCTTAAAGAAAAACACCCCGATTTCGACGAAGAACAGAAAGCGTACTGGAAGAGTTTCTATGAAAAATTCGGCTCTGCGGTTAAAGGCGAAAGCGGTTACGTAAGCACGTACAGCGACCTTAAAGCGTTCTGCCCCGAATTCAACCTTATCGAAGGTTTCGTTTCGAGAATAGAGGGTACCGAGCATGCTAACGTAGAACTCGGCAAAATGGCTCATGCGGAAATCGATCCTGAAATCGAAAAACAGAGAATCGACGTAGAACTCCGTAAACTCATCACCGACTTCGAGGACGTGAGAACGGATAAAGACATGCAGACCGAAGAAGAATTGAGATATGACGAAGTTCTCTTTAACAAGGTTAAAGAATACAAGGGCGACGAAAAGAAAGCGAACGCTTATCTCAGTTTCGTTAAACAGCAAAAGTTCGACGCGCCGGTTGACTTCGTATCGCGTTTAAGAACTTCTATCATCGACCCGAGCGCGCGTTCTTCCGCTAAAAAGACGGCTATCAAACTCTTGAAAGACTACATAGTAGATTCTTACAAAGAGTACATAACCGAAAATAAGGACGCTTACCCCGAAAAAATCAATCTTAAAGTTGAAACGACTATCAGCGGTAACGACGTCGGCGGCGTAGGCAAAGCGAATTACAGCGAAAGAATTTCTTGGGCGGGCGTTACCGAAGACGGCGAAAACAGAGATCAACTCAAAAAGGCTCTCGCCGCTAAATACGACGCCGCGAAAGAAGAAGCGACTTCTAAAATCAAAACGCCGGGTTATTACTGGATTCTCGTTATACCCGCGCTCGTCGCGAATTCCCGCAACAAAAAGAGAAGAGCGGCAATCGAGGCTAAAATCGACGCTGAAAAGAACGCTAAACTTAAAGCGCTCGACAACGCGTTAAACGGCAGAATAGAGGCTAACAAGGTCGTTAACGACTTTATCGGCAAAGACGGGTGGGATACCGTTAACTTTGACGAAGTAGCCGCTACCGAAAACAACTAAAACGGAGGAGAATACGTAATTATGGCTGACGAAATGAACAAGTTGGAAAACCAGGACGTAAACGACCTTTCGGAATTCGCTGCGGACGACGCGGATCTCGCACAGTTCGCCGTAGAAGAGGCTAAGGACGAAATCGTTTTACCCGAAGACCTTAACGGATTCGCTAAGGAATTCCCCGCGTGGGATCTTCACCCCCCGAAAGACGTTAAATAATACGTAACGGGCACTAAAATTTACGGTAGCGGCGGTATTCCGCCGCTACCTTTAAGCACGAAAGAAAGTTTATATAGGAGTATATAGTATGAGTAACAAATTCAAGATCAAAAGCAGAGCGCGTACGTACACTTTCAGCGCGCCGATACTGATGTTCGAAAAGAAATGCTTTGACTGGCATTTCAGCGGTAAAGACCGCACGGTGGTAGACGACGGATACGAAGCGACCGACCACGGCGATCATATAACCGTTAAGCACAAATCCCACATTGTTAAAAGAGCGTGGTTCGACAGACCTTATTGCTATAAAAAGAATTTCCTTTTCGGTCTTACCGAACTTTTAAGCAATATCGTTTCGCATATCAGGGTATGGGCTATTAACCTTTGCGTTATAGCAATTATCGCGGCGATCGCGCTTGCCGCCATGGGTAACACCTCGGTTGCGCTTGTAATTGCCGGCGTTTATGCGGGACTTATAGCGGCTTCTTACCTTTTTGCTCTTTTAGGGCTTATGTGGAAAAAAGTGTTTAAGTTAACGGAAAAGACGGACGCCTTTTTAGAGCAGAACGGCTATGAAAAGTGGTCCACTTACGACGAAAACTAATTTGGTTTAGTTAAACCGAAACGTTCGGGCGCAGCCATTAAAACGGTTGCGCCCGTTTTGCGTAACGAAAACTTTTCAACGCAAAAATTGCGCTGTTGCTGTTTTAGTTATACAAATTTACGGTCGCACACCGCCGAAAACCTTAAAGGGTCAAATATATGTATAATTCCTAAATCATATATGATTTATGTATAAATTTTTATAAAAAATCTTGACTTTATGCGGGGGGGGGGGTATTATAA
>DPGH01000005.1:0-26141 GCA_003523255.1 Clostridiales bacterium | reverse complement strand
GGGGGGGGGGGTATTATAATATAAGTATTAAAAAATAAGAAGGTAGAGAAAATGAAAAAATTACTTGCAACCCTTTTCAGCGTGCTTGCACTGGCAGCGTGCGCACTTTCGCTCGTTGCGTGCGGCGGGTATGACGTAACGCTGCCTATAGGCGACGGCAACGTTGAAAACGACGGCGTTATAGCGGAATATCATATAGACGACGTGCTTACCGACGGCTATAAACTTAAAGTTACTTTTAAGGCGGAAAGCGCGGCAAATTTAAACAGGAAATTTACTTTTTCGATTTGCAACGCCGACCCGATTTTCGGCAAAGATTACCGTGAAAGCGTTTTGGTAACGTTTGACGGCAGCAAACTCGAAAACGGCGATTATAAGGTCGATATAGAAATAAAACTCGATAACTGTTTTGAGAAAACCGAAACCGAAAAAACCTTTTTCATAGTGTTACACGACGACGTTAGCCCTTTAGGATTGACCAACTGTAATTCGAGTGAATATAAGTATACGTATAAAGGCGATAAACTTAATATAACCAAAGACTAAAAGCAGCAAAGAGTAAAAAGTTTTGCGGCGGCGAAATTTTTCGCCGCCGTTTTTACGTATACCGTGAATAAATTCTGAATATAAAACCTATTTATAAAGGCGTAAAACGTAAATAGAGGTTTAGAAAAGCCGAGTAAAACCATCGCGCCGCATACGAAAACGAAAATTTTGAAACGCAATTCGATTAAACGGTGTTTATCGTCGGTCGAAAAACCGTGATAAATTGCCGAAAGCGTTTATTTTGCCGCCGCGCCCGTCCGTTTTAATTATAAAAAACGGGTAAAGCGATTGACAAAGCCGTGTAAAACAAGTAAAATAATAGCGTAACCAAAAAACGGAGAGCGAATATGAAGCGTTTTTTTAAAATTTTCGTTAATCTTACGGCTGTGCTTATGCTCGCTGCGGTATGCCTGTCTTTCACCGCGTGCGAAGAGGTTAAGTCCGTAGAACTTAATTTGCAAATCGCAAACTATACCTCGAGCAAACTTCACGATGAAAAAGACGTAAAACTCACAATCGGCATTAACAAAACTCTTGCGCCCGAAACGTCCGAAAAAATTCTCTCGTATATTTCCGAGGGGTATTACGATAGCTGCGTTTTCTATATGGACGAGGGGTTTTCCAAACAGATAATGGTCGGCGACCTTAAATTCGACGCGAACGGCAATCTCGTTCAGAACGCAATTAAACCCGCGCTCGAAGGCGAGTTTGAAAAGGGCGGCGTTACCGGCAGCAACCTTAAAAACCAAAACGGTTCTGTAGGTCTTTGGAGAAGCTGGGGTAAAGACGGTAAAAACGTGAACAACGGCTTTGACAGCGGCAGAGCGACCTGGTTTCTTCCGAGCGAAACGATTACCGAATACGACGGATATTTTTGCGTGTTTGCCACGATAGACCTTAACGCGGGAACTAATCAATTCGCGCTCGGTGCGATCGCTTCGGCACTTTCCGGCGATAATTACGAAAGTTACGTAATTTACTTTACCGGCGAATACGACGAAACTAAACTCGACGAAAATTACGGTCTTACTTTCCACGCGCTTAAAAAAGCGGACTTCGATAAACTTACCGACGACGAAAAGGACGAAATTTTCGTTGCGAATAAAGACGGAGAAAACAAAAACGAACTTTTAGAGTTCAATCAAAAGACCGTTCGCATAGCGAAAGACGTTGAAGGCGTAAACGGCGCGATGATTAAAAGCGCAAAAACGGTTTAAATTTTAACGGAGTTATTTATTTGAAAACGGCAACTATCGTTGCCGTTTTATTTTTTAAATTTTCAGTCGAGTTTTTTAAGGTTTAATATTTTGCCGCCGCGGACGGTAAAGCAAAAGTATTCCGCATAATACGTACGTTCGGTCTTTTTATAAATAAGCCCCGCGATATTTTCGTTTTCGGGGCGACCGTCCGTTATAAACCGGGGCGGCGGCAACACGCCTATAAAATCGCCGAGATACGGTTTAAGTTTGTTTGCGTTATCGTAAACGCCGCCGGCAAGGTAATTTTTAAAGTCGCCGCCGACTAAAAACTCCTCTAAAAAAGCGTAAGGGATTACTTGCGTAATCAGTCTTGCGGGTGAAAAGTTTTTGTCCTTTCCGACTTCTTTATTTATAACGGACAGGGTTCCGCGTGCGGGTGAATATTTTATAACAACCGAGTGTTTTGCCACGTCCTCGCGGTTAAGCGACGTAAGCGTTTCTTCGCCGAGAGTAAAATCCGAAACCTCTTCGCAAAAAGTTTTTTTAACTTTTTCGCTTATATCGTACGCTATAACGGCTTTTTTATCTCCCGTAAGTCCTACTACGAGCGTCGTTTTATCCCGGGAAACGAAGAATTCCGCGCTCTCTGTCGTAAGAGGGAGTTCCTCGGTAAAAAAATCGAATTGCGTTTCGATGGAAATAAAGTAACCCGATTGCGAAAAAACGTTTACGATGGCAAACGGTGTACGATAAACGGCAATAGATTTAAAATCTTTTTCGGTGCGGGTAAAGTCGAAGCACACGGCGTAACCGCATTTAAGGTCGGTATCGGTAACCCTTTCCGGCGGGTCGGATAAAAATTCCGGTCCCGCGATAAAGCCGAGCGGCGCACCGTAGCCGTTTTTTTCGGGGCATACCTCTATAAACGGCGACGGAAAAGAGAGGTCGAGTTTAAGCGGCTCGGTTAATGCAAGCCCTTTGAATATGCCGCCGATTTTAACCGCCGCCGGAACGTTAGATAAAAAGTAATAAATCATTTTAATAAAACATATGTATAAAATTTTTTATTATGTCAATAACCGTACAAATCGTTAAAGGAGATTTAATATGAAAAAATTGTACGGATACAAAGAAAAAGACGTTGTAAAACTCGCAAAAACGTTATCGGAAAGCAAAAACGAGCCGCTTTGCAAAACTTTTGAGCGGTTTGCGGCGGAAACGGGCAAGGCGCGCGGAACCGTGCGTAACCTGTATTACGCGCTGGCGAAAACTTCCGCATCGGATGAAGAGTTTACCGCGAAATACCTCGGCGGCAAAAAAATAGCGGTATCTAAAATAAAAGAGTTTGACGAACAAAGCGAAAAAGACCTTGTTTTCGGCGTACTCGAGCTAAAAAACAAGGGCTATTCGGTAAGGGGTGCGGTCTATAAACTTGCCGCGGGCGACGCAAAACTCGCTTTAAGGTATCAGAACAAATACCGCAACATAGCAAAGCGCAACCCGCAGATGATAGAAAACGCGCTTATTTCGATAGGCGGCGATATTCCGATAAACAACAAAAAACCGACGGAGAAAAAACCGTTTGCCGTACCCGATTACCTTATCGCGCGGCTTAAAAAAGACATTGACGGACTTATCGTAAAGATTTCCGCCAAAATTCGCGAAGAAAACGAATATCTGAAAAAGCGCGCCGCTTTTCTCGAAACTGAAAATTTAAGGCTTTCTAACATGCTTTTTTCGGGCGAAAAGCGCGGAGCGGCGGATTATTTTATAAAAACGGAGAAAAAATTCGTAAATTAAACCCTGCGAATCAATCGTTTGACAATACTTTTTCGATATAGTATAATAAGCCCACCTTAAAGGAGCGGTTTATATATGGATATTTTTAAAAAATGCAGAGATTTCGACGTGGTGGAAAAACTTAAAAAAGCGGACATATATCCGTATTTCCATACGTTGCAAACCAAGCAGGCGCCTGAAGTCGTTATGGAAGGCAAAGACGTTATAATGATAGGTTCTAACAACTATCTCGGTCTTACTTCTCATCCGGAGGTTATAGCCGCCGGCGTCGAGGCTCTCGAAAAATACGGTTCTGGTTGCTCGGGCAGCAGATTTTTGAACGGCACGCTCGATACGCACGTGCTTTTGGAAAAAGAACTTGCAGAATTTTTGCATAAAGAGGACTGCGTTACGCTTTCTACGGGGTTTCAGACCAACCTCGGCATAATTTCCGCACTCGCAGGGCGTAACGACTACGTTATTTGCGATAAAGAAAATCACGCCAGTATTTACGACGGGTGCAAACTTTCTTACGCAAAAATGTTGCGTTATAATCACTCTGATATGGCGGACCTTGAGAGGCAACTCGCTTCCGTACCCGAAACGTCCGGTTCGCTTATCGTAACCGACGGCGTTTTTTCTATGGGCGGCGATATAGCGAAACTCCCCGAGATAGTCGCGCTTGCGAAAAAATACGGCGCGCGCGTTATGGTAGACGACGCGCACGGTCTCGGCGTGCTTGGCGCGCACGGCAGGGGGACTGCAGAGCATTTCGGGCTTGAAAACGACGTGGATATTTATATGGGTACTTTCTCTAAGTCGCTCGCAAGCATCGGCGGATATATGGCGGCAAGCAAAGAGGTATGCGAATACGTGCGCCATACTTCGCGCCCGTTTATCTTTTGCGCTTCGATTACGCCCGCTTCGGTTGCGTGCGCGAGAAAAGCTCTCGAAATTTTGAAGCGCGAGCCGCAAAGGGTGGCAAGACTCAGAGAAATAAGCACGTATATGCGTTCTAAACTTAAATCTCTCGGCGTTGATATCATAGACAGCGGCGAACAAACGCCGATTATACCCATATACACCTACACTAATATCAGAACGTTTACCGCGTGTAAAATGCTGTTCGATAAAGGCGTATACGTAAATTCCACCGTTTCTCCCGCAGTGCCGGAAGGGAAAAGTCTTTTAAGAACGAGTTATATGGCAACCCATACCGAAGAGCAGATGGATAAAGCCGCCGCGCTTATCAAACAAGTGCTCGGCGAAACGAAAGACATTAAAGATTAAACTATAATTTTAACCTTGCTTTTCCATTAAAAAAAGTAATATCGCGCCTCGCAAAAAATCTTTGCGGGGCGCTTGATTTCGTTTGACAATCGCTTTTTACCTTACTATAATATAATTGCAACCAAAAAGGTAGCAATTGAAGGCGTAAAAAATGAAACTGTCGTCTAAATCGCATTACGGACTTATGGCGTGCGACGTTCTCGCGAAAAATTATCAAAAGCGTCCGGTCTCCGCAAGCGAACTCGAAGGGTATATTTCAGTTTCGGGTAAGTATCTCGAAAAGATAATGAGAATGTTATCGGGGCGCGGCATCGTTACGGCGAACCGCGGCGCGAGCGGCGGGTACGTACTGTGCCGTCCGCCGGAAGAAATAACGGTGGGCGAAGTCGTGCGCGCTCTCGAGGACGATATGGAAATAACCGAATGCGTAAAAAAAGAGGGCGTTTGCAAATGTTGCCCCACAAGCGCGGTATGGAAAAAACTTTACGCGGGTATAAACGAATTGTTAGACGGCATTACGCTGAAACAAATGACGGACGGAGAAGTCCGATAGGAGATATTTTATGAATAAGGAAATTTATTTCGACCACGCGGCGACTACTCCGCTTTGCGAAGAAGCCTTTAATAAAATGAAGCCGTATTTTACCGAAGTATTCGGCAACCCTAACAGTCAGCACGCTTTCGGAAGAGAGGCCGTAAAAGCGGTAGACGAGGCAAGGGATACGATTTCTTCTATAATAAACTGCAAGCCGACCGAACTGTATTTTACTTCGGGCGGTACGGAGGGTGATAACTGGGCTCTTCGCGGGGTGGCGCACGCTTACGCCGAAAAGGGCAAGCACATTATAATCAGCCCGATAGAACACGCGGCTATGCTTTCCACCGCAAAAGCTCTCGTAAAAGAGGGATTCGAGGTGGACTATATGAAAGTGGACGAGTACGGGTTTATCGATCTCGAGCACTTAAAAAGCATAATTCGCCCGGATACGATACTTGTCGGGTGCATGACCGCTAACAACGAAGTCGGTACGATAGAGCCGATTAAAGAAATGGCTAAAATCGCGCACGGGGCGGGCGCTCTGGCGTTTACCGACGCGGTGCAGGCGGCGGGCGTTCTTAAACTCGACGTTAAAGACCTCGGCGTGGACTTAATGAGCATGAGTTCGCACAAGATTTACGGACCGAAAGGCGTCGGCGCGCTGTACGTTAAAAACGGCGTAAAGATAGAAAGCATAATTTCCGGCGGGCATCAGGAAAGAATGAAGCGCGGCGGAACTACCAACGTACCCGGCGTAGTAGGATTTGCGGAGGCGTTTAAAATCGCCGCCCGCGACATGGACGAAAACTTTAAATACGTTTCGTCTTTAAGAGACAGATTTATCGACAGAGTTTTAGCAGAAGTTCCGTTCGTCAAACTAAACGGACCGAGAGAAAATCGTCTGCCCGCAAACGCTGACTTTTCGTTCAGGTTTATAGAAGGCGAGTCCATACTGTTCAGTCTGGACTTGGCGGGTATCGCGGTATCGAGCGGTTCGGCGTGCTCTTCCGGTTCGCTTGAGCCCTCGCACGTGTTGCTTGCGTTAGGTCTGCCCGAGGGACTCGCGCACGGCTCGATAAGATTTTCGTTCGGCAAACACAATACCGTGGAAGAAATAGATTACGCGGTAGAAACGCTTAAAGCGGCGGTACAAAGATTAAGAAACATGTCCCCGCTGTTCAAAGGAGAAGGAGAAATAAAAAATGTATAACGAAAAGGTAATGGACGTTTTCAAAAACCCCAAAAACGTAGGCGAGATAGAAAATCCGGACGGTATAGGCACCGTCGGTAACGAAGTCTGCGGCGATATAATGCAGATTACTTTAAGAATAAAAGACGACGTTATTGTGGACGCCAAGTTTAAAACATTCGGTTGCGCGGCGGCAATCGCGACCAGTTCTACCGCAACCGAAATGATAAAGGGCATGACCGTTGAAGAAGCGCTTAAAGTAACCAACAAAAAGGTTATAGAGACCCTCGGCGGACTTCCTCCGCAAAAAATACACTGTTCCGTCCTTGCGGAAGAGGCTATAAAAAAAGCGATAGACGATTACAAAGCCAAACAGGCGGGAAAGACGCTTGAAGAAAAGCCGCTCGAATACGTTTAACGGATATGCCGAACGTTTTGTTACGCGATTTTTAGTTTGCGTACATAAAACGCGCGTATTCGTTCATAATACCCTCAGGGGGAAATTATGGACGAAAAGTTTTTATTCGGCGTAGTTTTCGGCTTGCTCGGCGGCGCGGTTATAGCGACTAATTCAATGAAAGCGCGCCAGATGGTGAAAGAAGGTCAGTCCCAGGTAAAAGAAAAAATCGAGGGGCTCGGCAAAAAGCAGAAAAAGAGCACCGAGGCTTAATCACCCGAGAAAATTAAAAACGGCGAACTTTTCGTTCGTCGTTTTTAATGCGAAAAAGATTGATTTTATTTTCGCGTTATGGTAAAATACGACGAGTGGAGAGATATCTTTGTCTGGATATAGGCGATAAACGAATAGGCGTGGCGGTGTCGGACCCGTTCAACGAGTACGCGCTCCCCGTCGAAACGTATCACCGCAAAAACCTTAAAACCGACCTTGCCGCAGTTGCGCGGTACGTTAAAGACCGCGGCGTAACAGCGGTGGTTTGCGGGCTTCCCGTCAATTTCGACGGAACGCGTTCCGTTCAGACCGAAAAAGCCGAGTACTTTATCGCCTGCCTTAAAGAGACGGTAAACGTTAAAATAATTACCACGGACGAGCGGTGTACTACGGTAGAGGCGGAGGAAACGCTTATTTCGCTCGGTAAAACGAGAGAGGAACGCAAACAGGTTATAGACGGACTTGCCGCCGCCGCTATTTTAGACGGATACCTCGGCGAACTTAAAAAGACAGAAAAGCGACAAACGCTTAAAAGGAGAAATAAAATGGATAAAGAAGAAAAGACTTGCACGCACACGCACGAAGAAGATTGCGACTGCGGTTGCTGCGAAGAACATACCCACGGCGAACACTGCGACTGCTGCGGAGAAGAAACCGTAACCCTTACGATGGACAACGGCGAAAAACACGAGTTTTTTAACGACGGCACCATAGAATACAAGGGTAAATATTACGCGGCTTTCGAACCCGCGGAAGAAATCGAAGGGCTCGAAGAAGGCGACGTGGTTATATTCGAAATTTCGGGCGACGACGAGGACACCGCAGAACTCATTCCCGTAGAAGACGACGCGCTTTTAGACGAAGTTTTCGCGGAGTTTTGCAAATGCTTCGACGAAGAGGCCGCCGCTGAAGAAGCGGAGGAAGCCGAAGACGAAGAATAAGCGTTTTCGGATAAAAACGGAAGATTAAAAGCAAAAAAGGGGCGAAAAATTTTAAAATCGCCCTTTTTTCGTTTGCGTTATCGCGTTTACCTATGGTAAAATATACAGGCTAAAAAATTCGCACTCGCATAGCCGTCGCGTTTTCGTGCCGATGAAATTTTTGCAACTTCGGCGTAGTCGCGGGCATAATACGGCAGCGAGGAGGAAAAACGGAGGAATTTATTATGGCAGTCATCACTATGAAGCAACTCCTCGAAACGGGAGTTCACTTCGGACACCAGACCAGACGCTGGAATCCGAAAATGAAAAAGTACATCTACGGCGAAAGAAACGGTATTCATATCGTTAACCTCGAACAGACCGTAGACCTTATCGAAAACGACGCTTACCCCTTTATCGTAAACGAAGTTAAAAAGGGCAAGTCCGTTCTTTTCGTCGGTACTAAAAAGCAGGCTCAGGAAGCCATTAAAGAAGAGGCTACCCGTTGCGGTCAGTTCTACGTGAATTCGAGATGGCTCGGCGGCACGCTTACCAACTTTAAGACAATCAGGTCGCGTATCGACAGGCTCAACAAACTTAACAATATGGAAAAAATGGGCGAGTTCGACCTTCTTCCCAAAAAAGAGGTTATGAAACTCAAAGCCGAAAGAGATAAACTCGAAACCAACCTCGGCGGCATCAAAGAAATGAGAAGTCTCCCCGGCGTTATGTTTATCGTTGACCCCGAACAAGAGGACATCGCGGTTAAAGAAGCGAGATCTTTACACATTCCTATCGTCGCGATAACCGACACCAACTGCGACCCCGACCTCGTGGATCACGTTATTCCCGGCAACGACGACGCTATAAGAGCGGTTAAACTCATCGCTTCCGTTATAGCAGACGCCGTTATAGAAGCCAACCAGGGCGAACAGGTAACCGAAGCGGAACCCGTTGAAGAGGCTGAAAAGCCCGTTACCATGGCGGAAGCCGAAACCGAAGCGAAAGCAGAATAATCAAAGGGGGATATAAATTATGTTTACCAGTGCGGACGTTATGGAACTCCGTAAAAAAACCGGCGCGGGCATTGCGGATTGCAAAAAGGCTCTTACCGAAACCGACGGAGATATGGATAAAGCAGTAGACTTTTTGAGAGAAAAAGGCATCGCCACCGCCGCTAAAAAAGCGTCGAGAATCGCTGCCGAAGGCGTTGTCGCGGCGAAAGTCGCGGGTAATATCGGCGTACTCGTAGAAGTAAACTGCGAAACGGATTTCGTTGCGAAAGGCGACCAGTATCAGGCTTTCGTTGCGGACGTTTGCGACTATGTAGCAAATAACGACGTTAAAGACATCGATGCGCTCGTCGAAGCGAAAAAGGACGAAACCATCGCCGCGACCGCGAAAATCGGTGAAAAAATCGCTATCCGTCGTTTCGCGAAATACGTTGCGGAAGGCGGTATCGTTGAAAGTTATATTCACATGGGCGGCAAAGTCGGCGTTCTCGTAGAAGTAGACGGTTGCACCTGCGAAAAAACTCACGAACTCGCTCACGACGTGGCGTTGCAGATAGCGGCGGCAAAACCCTTATACCTCAACGCGTCCGAAGTTCCCGCAGAAGTTTTGGAACACGAAAAAGAAATTCTTAAGGCGCAGGCTCTTAACGAAGGCAAGCCCGCGGCTATCGTGGACAGAATGGTTGAAGGCAGAGTTAAAAAATATTACGACGAATTCTGCTTGTTGAATCAGGCTTTCGTTAAAGACCCCTCCATCACCATCGAAAAACTCGTTAAAAAATATTCTGACGAAATGGGCAAAACCCTTTCGATAAAGAGATTTACCCGTTTTGAAATGGGCGAAGGTCTTGAAAAGAAGAGCAACGATTTTGCTGCGGAAGTTGCCGCGCAGATGAAAAAGTAATTTTTACGAGTCCTGAAAATTTAATTTAAGATTAAAACCCTCGCGTTTTTCGCGAGGGTTTTTGCGTTTTTAGCCTATATAACTCTTTTTCGGCAAAAACCGAACGGAAATTTAAAGGTATTCCGCTTACGGTATAGACAAACGGCGAAAAAAAGTGTATACTTAAAAGGCAAAAGACAAATCAGGGAGAATTTTATGCACAAAGCCGTTTACAAAAGAGTTTTAATAAAACTTTCGGGCGAGGCTCTCGCCGGAAAAGTAGGCACGGGTATAGACGAAAGGACGCTTGACGCCATTACCGACGAAATCATAGAGGTGAGAAAGCTCGGCGTCGAGATAGGAATAGTTGTCGGCGGCGGCAACTTCTGGCGCGGCAGACAGGGGACCGAAATGGACAGAACGACGGCAGACCATATGGGTATGCTCGCCACCGCGCTCAACGCGCTTGCTCTTCAGGACGCGCTTGAAAGAAAAGACGTGCCTACCCGCGTTCAGACCGCGCTTACCATAACCCGCGTGGCAGAGCCGTATATTTTGAGAAAGGCTTTATCTCATCTCGGCAAGGGCAGGGTAGTTATATTCGCCTGCGGCACCGGTAACCCCTACTTTACCACGGATACGGCGGCGGCATTGCGCGCGGCGGAAATACATGCGGACGTATTATTGCTCGCTAAAAACGTAGACGGCATTTACGACAGCGACCCCAAGGTCAACAAGGACGCTAAAAAGTACGACGAAATTTCGTATAAAGAATTTATTTCGGACGGGCTTAAAGCGATGGATACGACCGCTATAACCATTTGTATGGAAAACGACATACCCGTTCTCGCCTTCGGTTTGTTCGAGGACAACGCGCTTACCCGCGCCGTCTGCGGCGAAAACATAGGCACGCTTATAAAATAAATAACGGCGGTACCCGCCGACTTAAAGATAAAGGAGAAACAAAAATGGCAATAGAAAACGAACAGTACGATATGATTATGATGGAAACTATGGAAAAGACGGAAAAAACGCTGTCCGTTCTTGCTTCCGATTACGCCGCGGTACGCGCGGGCAGAGCAAATCCGCACATTCTCGACAGAGTTTTGGTAGATTATTACGGCACGCCCTCGCCTATAAACCAGGTCGGCAATATTTCCGTATCCGAGGGCAGGTGCCTCGTCATCGCCCCGTGGGACGCTTCTATGCTTAAAGTTATTGAAAAACAACTTTTAGCCGAAAACCTCGGCATAACCCCCGCCAACGACGGAAAGGTTATAAGACTCGTATTTCCCGTGCTTACCGAGGAGAGAAGAAAAGAACTCGTTAAACAGGTTAAAAAGATGAACGAGGACGCGAAAATCGCCATCAGAAACGTCAGAAGAGAAGCGATGGACGCTCTTAAAAAGATGAAAAACAATAAAGAACTTTCCGAGGACGAGCACGCCGTTTGCGAAAAAGAAATAGATAAAGTGATAAGCGAAGCGGTAGAAAAAGCCGACAAACTCGCCGCCGAGAAAGAAAAGGACGTAATGATAGTTTAATGGAAAGCATTAAAATTCCCTCTCACGTGGGAATAATAATGGACGGCAACGGCAGGTGGGCGGAGGCTCGCGGCAAAAACCGTTCTTACGGACACAAAAAGGGTTCCGACAACGTTGAAAGAATAACCGAACACGCTTTTAACAGGGGCGTTAAAACGCTTACGCTTTACGCTTTTTCAGCCGAAAACTGGGCTCGTCCGCAACAAGAAGTGGACGAACTTATGAAACTTTTGGAAGCGTATTTTAAAAAGTTCATAAAAAAAATTCTTAAAAACGGCATAAGGTTAAACGTTTCGGGCGACGTTACCGCGCTCAGCGCGAAGTTGCAAAAAATAATAAAAGAATGCACCGAAAAGTCAAAGGTCAACGACGGACACGTGCTTAATCTTGCCGTAAATTACGGCGGCAGGCAGGAAATCGTGCGCGCCGTAAACGAATTGATTAAACGGGGAGAGGCGGTTACGGAAAAAAGCATTTCCGATAATCTTTATACCGCGCCTTTCGGCGAACCCGATTTGATTATACGCACCGGCGGCGAAATAAGGCTTTCAAATTTTTTGCTATATCAGGGTGCGTATGCGGAACTGTATTTTACCGACGTGCTTTGGCCGGACTTCAGCGAAAACGATTTAGACGCCGCGCTTTCTTCTTTCGGTGAAAGAAAACGCCGTTACGGCAAAATATAACTTTTCTAACATACGGCGCGGAACTATTTCCGCGCCCGAAAATTATAAAGAGGAATTATGAAAACGAGGACTATCAGCGGCGCGTGTTTCGTCGCGATAATAACGGGATTTTTCGTTTTAAGACAGCACGTAGACGCACGCTTTTTTTTAGTGCTTTTATGGCTTTTTTGCGCGATAGGCACGTTTGAAACGGCAAGGGCGGGCAAAGACAAAACCACCGCTTTCGAGTTTTACTCGGGCGTGGTGTTAGGCGTAACGATTTTACCCGTATATTTTGCGATAGAAACGCTTTTTACCGCGTACGGAACGGTCGCCGCGAATTTTTATATAACGCTGTTTGCGGCTGTGATTTTTATCGAGGCGCTTATAGCGAAAAAAACCGAAGGTTTGGGGTGGGCGCTTTTGCCCGTGTTTTATCCATCGATTTTTCTCGTGCTGATGACGAGGCTCAATTATTTTGAAGAGCCTTTCGGTTTTATAGGGCTTTTGCTCGTGTTCGTGATTTCGCCTTGTGCAGACACCATGGCGTATCTCGTGGGTATGACGTACGGCAAAATAAAAAAAGGCAACGTAAAAAAACTTTGTCCCCGCCTTTCTCCGAACAAAACGGTAGCGGGCGCGATAGGCGGGCTTATCGGCGGCACGGCGGGGTCGCTTATAGTGTACGCGATATTTAAGCCTGACCTCGGCTTAAACCTTCCCGTGCTGTTTTTTGCGTTAACGGGGTTGATACTCGCCCTTTTTACCGAGATAGGCGACCTTTTGGAGAGTTTCGTTAAACGCCGCGCGGGTATAAAAGATATGGGTAAAATCATGCCGGGACACGGCGGAATAATGGACAGAATAGACGGAATATCTCTTGCGGGGGCTGTTTCGCTTATAATTTTTACGGTTATACGATTATGAAAAAAATCGCCGTTATAGGCAGTACGGGGTCGATAGGCAGGCAAACGCTCGAAGTCGTTCGTCGTAATCCCGATAAATTTAAAATAGTGGCATTATCCGCGGGGGCTAACGCGGATTTGTTTATAGAGCAAGTCAAAGAGTTTAAGCCGCAGGTCGCAACGCTTGCAGTACAGACGGAAAGCGTTACCGAAAGGCTTAAAGGACTTAAAACCGAATTATTTTTCGGTAAAGACGCTTATAAAAACGCGATAGGCGATTTTGCAGACGTCGCGCTTATCGCGCTCGTGGGGTTTACGGGACTTGCCGCCGTTACGGACGCAATAAATAAGGGCGTTTCGGTCGCGCTTGCGAATAAAGAAAGCCTTGTCGTCGGCGGAGAAACGGTTATGCCGCTCGCAAAAGAAAAAGGCGTGTTCATCGCGCCGGTAGACAGCGAACATTCGGCTTTGTGGCAGTGTTTGTCTTTCGATTTTAACAAACCGTTCGAGCGGCTTATAATAACCGCTTCCGGCGGGGCGTTCAGGGATATGGACGAAAAACGGCTTAAAACGGTTACCGCGGCGGACGCGCTTAAACACCCAAACTGGAATATGGGCGCGAAAATCACCGTGGACTGTGCGACCCTCGTTAATAAAGCGTACGAGGTAATTGAGGCGCACTGGCTTTATTCCGCCCCGTACGATAAAATCGACGTAATAATTCACCGTGAAAGCGTCATACACTCTATGGTGGAGTATAAAGACGGCTCTGTCATCGCGCAGATGTCGTATCCGACGATGGAATTGCCCATTTCGCTCGCGCTTTCTTATCCCGATAGACTTAATTGCTCGGTTAAGCGTTTAGATTTTGCGAGTTTAGGCAAACTATCGTTTGAAGCGGTGGATAAAAATAAATATCCGTGCTTTGACCTTATTCTCGGCGCGGCCAAAAAAGGCGGCGTTTACGGCGCGGTGGCGAACGGCGCGAACGACAGAGCCGTGGAATTGTTTTTAAAAGGTCAAATCGCTTTTAACGATATTTACGGGTCGATAGACGGCGCGCTTTCGGCTTTCGGCGAAAACCTTCCGTCCGATGCGGACGGGTATTACGCCGCCAACGCTTTCGCAACGCGCTTCGTAAATCGGAGATTCGGTATAAAATGAGTTTTTGTTTAATGGCGTCTTTCGCTGAAGTAATTTCATACGCGGGTTACGTGCTTCTTGCGGTGCTCGTGCTTCTCGCAATGATAACCGTGCACGAGTTCGGGCATTTCATCGCGGGTAAAATATTCGGTTTCGGCATAGACGAGTTCGCGATAGGGTTTGGACCTAAACTGTTTTCTAAAAAGAAGAAGAACGGAGAAGTTTTTTCTATAAGACTTTTGCCGATAGGCGGGTTTTGCGCTTTTCGCGGCGAGGATAAAGACGACGAAGACCCTTCAGCGTTTAACAACAAAAAACCGTGGCAAAGGATAATAGTGCTCGTTTCGGGCGCGTTTATGAACTATCTTCTCGCATTGCTTTTGATAATTTTAATGTTCGGTATTTACGGACAAAGCGCGCTTATGACGGGTAAACTTTCCGGCGAGGGAGAAGAGGGTTACTCTTTTTACGAGCGGGACGTTATACTTACCGCCAACGGTAAAAACGCGTATATGCTGACAGACCTTATGAACGCCGTAAACGGGAAAAAACAGGGCGAAGAAGTGCCTTTTACCGTTTATCGCGACGGCGTGAAAAAAGACATAACGGTTAAAATGATTTGCGACGCCGACTTTAAAAGCGTAGAGGATGTAACGACGTTATATAAAGCGCTCGGCGTTTATTACGAAACGGACGAAACGGGCGGCATGGTAAACGGCGGTATGTATTCCACGAGCGTAAGGCTCGGATTTTTCGCGACGATAGGCAGAAGTTTCGATTATTCGTTTAAGGTGGCGGGCACGGTATTTAAAGTGCTCGGAGAATTGCTTACGGGCGCGCTCGGTATAAAATCGCTCGGCGGAACGGTAACCACCGTCGCCGTCGCTGCGGGCGCGATAAAAACCGGCGGTTTTAAGTATCTGTTAAACGTCGCTTCGTTTATAGGCGTAAACCTTGCCGTGTTTAATCTTTTGCCCATACCCGCGCTGGACGGGTCGCGGGCGGTTTTCACCGCGGTGGAATGGGTCAGGGGCAAACCCCTTAACCGCCGCGTAGAGGGCATTATTCATATGGTGGGCTTCGTTTTGATATTGCTTTTTGCGGTAATAGTCGATTTGCAACGTTGTTTTTAGCGGTAAAACGCGCGCTGGTTTATAAAAGTTAATCTGTAATAATACGTTCCTTAAAGAATTTATATAGATTTTTTTGCTCAAACGTTAAAACGGAACGAAAAAATGTGGTACAATAAAAAGGTAAAAAATATCGGAGGAAAAAAACATGGCGATAAAAAACGCATACTTAAACGACCTTCTTAAAAGAGTAGAAAAGAGAAATCCCGGCGAACCCGAGTTTATTCAAGCGGTTACCGAGGTGTTCACTTCGCTCGAGCCCGTTATCGAAAAAAGACAAGACCTTGTAGAAGCGGGCGTTTTGGAAAGACTCGTAGAACCCGAAAGACAGATTATGTTCAGAGTTCCCTGGACGGACGATAAGGGCGTAGTCAGAGTAAACAGAGGTTTTCGCGTGCAGTTCAATTCGGCGATAGGACCTTATAAGGGCGGCATCAGACTTCATCCTTCCGTTTACCTCGGCATAATCAAATTTCTCGGTTTCGAGCAAGTTTTCAAAAACAGCCTTACAACCCTCCCCATGGGCGGAGCGAAAGGCGGCTCGGACTTTGACCCCAAAGGTAAATCCGACGGCGAGATAATGAGATTTTGTCAAAGTTTTATGACGGAACTTCAAAAATATATCGGCGCGGACGAGGACGTTCCCGCGGGCGATATCGGCACCGGCGCGAGAGAAATCGGCTATATGTTCGGTCAGTATAAGAGAATAAAGGGCGAATTCGTAGGCGTGCTTACCGGCAAAGGGCTTACTTACGGCGGCTCGCTTGCGAGAACGGAAGCGACCGGTTTCGGTCTTTGCTATTTCACCAACGAAATGCTTAAAGCGAACGGTACTTCTTTCGAGGGTAAAACCGTGCTCGTTTCGGGCTCGGGCAACGTTGCGATTTACGCCTGCCAGAAAGCGACCGAATACGGCGCGAAAGTAGTTGCGATGAGCGACAGCAACGGCTATATTTACGACAAAAACGGCATAGACCTTGCCGCGGTCAAACAGATTAAAGAAGTAGAAAGAAAGAGAATAAAAGAATACCTTAATTATCACCCCGAGGCTGAATATCACGAGGGTTGCAAGGGTATATGGACTATTCCGTGCGATATAGCGCTTCCGTGCGCCACGCAGAACGAAGTTGACGGCGAAAGCGCGAAAATACTTATTAAAAACGGTTGTAAAGTCGTGTCCGAGGGCGCGAACATGCCTTCTACTCCCGAGGCTATCGACGAGTATCTTAACGCGGGCATACTTTACGGACCGGCCAAAGCGGCTAACGCGGGCGGCGTTGCGACCAGCGGTCTCGAAATGAGCCAGAACTCCATAAGATATAACTGGACGTTTGAAGAAGTCGACGAAAAACTTCACAACATTATGATAAGCATATTCAAAGCGTGCGACTCCGCCGCTAAAGAATACGGTATGCCCGGCAACTATATGGCGGGCGCGAACATAGCGGGCTTTTTAAAGGTAGCAGAAGCGATGAAAGCGCAGGGCAACGTTTAATTAAAAACTCCACGAATACGTTATCGGTTTTTACCGAGAGAAGAAGCGCGGCGAAATCTCGCCGCGCTTTTCTTTGCCTTATTAAATTCAGGTCGTCGTGCTATTCGTGCCGAGACAGCCGCACGCGGTAGTTGTCATCAGCGCAAGGAGAAGTAATAATTGCGTACTTGAAATGGTATTGTTATTCATAAGTAAAAACAGCAGTGCGACGAAAGCAATGTTACCGCCGTTCATAATTACCTCCTTAATCGGCAAAATTCGCTTTTTTTCTATTGTATGCGAGTTTGTTTTTAAAAATTACAAATCGCGTTTATGCTACAATATATGTACATTCATATAAGTTAAGGAGTTTTTGGACTATGAAAGAAATTTTGCTCGATAAAAGATTGCAGACTATGGTGAGAGACTACGTTCCCTCCGGCGAGATTTTAGACGAACTCGTGTGTTTTTTTACGATGTTTTCCGATTACACGCGGCTCAAAATAATTTCTTCGCTTGCGGTAAGCGAAATGTGCGTTTCGGATTTGTCTAATTTATTAAAACTCAATCAAACGACAGTTTCGCACCAGTTAAGGCTGCTTAAAAACTTAAACGCGGTAAAAACCGTAAGACAGGGCAAAGTAGTGTTTTATTCGCTGAGAAGCGACTTGATAAGCGAAGTGCTTTTAAAAGGCGTGGAATATCTCGGTTATTAAAAATCTTTTCTGCCGGGAAGGTAGTCCGCGGATACGTCGAAAAAGTCCGCGATTTTTATTATGGCGTCAAGATCGGGTTCTCTGTTGCCCGATTCCCAAAAACTTACCGTTTGATTGCAAACGCTGAGTATCTCTCCCAACTTTCTCTGGGAGAGATTTTTTTCTATCTTCAATTCTTTTAATTTTTTACCGAATTGATTGTTCTTCATAAAATTATCTTATGCAACTATCCTACAAAATGTTGATAGTCCTACAAAACGTATGATAAAATTAAAAATATAAGTCAATAACGCGGTTTTTTGAAGAAAAATATTTTTAACGACGAGAATAACGCGGTAAAAGCGTGAGGCAACCCCGTGTTTTTTTGTTTGATAATTAAACGCAAATAATGTATAATAACGATATGGGCGTTATCGAGGACAAATGTCGGCTTTTGCCGGATAATCCCGGCGTATACGTTATGCTGGATAAAAACGGGACGGTAATATACGTCGGCAAGGCGAAAAACCTTAAAAACAGGGTTCGCCAGTATTTCTATTCCTCGATAAAAACCGAAAAAGTCGCGGCGATGGTTGCAAGCGTAAACGATTTTTACTATATAATCGCCCCGAGCGAGATTGACGCGCTGTCGCTTGAAAACAACCTTATAAAAAAGTATAAACCGCGCTATAACATTCTGCTTAAAGACGATAAGACTTACCCGTACATTAAAATTAACCCGAAAGAAACTTTTCCTTCGCTTAAAGTAACGCGCAAAATAAAAAAAGACGGAGCGAAATATTTCGGTCCATATATGGGCGGCGTGCGCGTATACGACGTGCTGGATATGACTAACATGCTTTTCTGCTTGCGTTCGTGCGATAAAAAACTTAATCCGTTAAAGCATGAAAAACCCTGTCTTAATTATCACATAAACAAATGCGCCGCGCCGTGCGCGGGGCTTATAAACGAATTCGCCTATGCGGAAAACGTAAAGCGGGCGATAGAATTTTTATCCGGCGACGTAGGTTACGCCGAAAAGATTTTAACGGAGCGTATGAAAGAAGCCGCAATAAACGAGCGGTTCGAAGCGGCGATAAAGTATAAAGAATATCTTGCGGGACTCGATAAAATAAAGTTAAAGCGCATAACATCGCTTAACAAATTTTTATCGGCGGACGTTATCGCCTGTGCGGACAACGGCATATTCTCGGCAATAAACCTGTTGGTCGTCAGGGGCGGCAGAATGCTCGGCGGTAAAAACTTTTCTTTTGAAAGCGCGGCTTTAACGCGGGCGGAAGCGATTTCTGAATTTATCAACAGGTATTATACGGGCGTAAAAGACGTGCCGGAAGAAATTATATCCGAAACGGAATTAGGTGATTCCGCCGCGCTCGAAGACTATATAAAGCAAAGCACGGGCGTTTCTCCGATTATAATTTCGCCCAAAGCGGGGATAAGAAAAAGCCTTGCGGATATGGCGGCGGTCAACGCGGAAGAGCATTTATCAGTCGCGATAGACAGAATAAAGCATAAAGACGATATGACCGTTTCGGCTTGCAAAAAATTGCGGGAGGTTCTCGGACTTAAAAACTACCCCAAAAGAATGGAATGTTACGATATATCGCACATTTCGGGTACGGACAAAGTCGGCAGCATGGTCGTATTTATCGACGGCGAAGCGGATAAGAACGAATACCGCAGGTTTAAGATAAAAACCATAGAAGGGTCGGACGATTTCGCGTGTCTGCAAGAGGTATTAAGGCGGCGGCTGAGTCGGCTTAAAACCGACCCCGAAAAATTTCCTAAACCGGACCTTGTTATAATCGACGGCGGTAAAGGTCAACTTTCTTCGGTAAAAGAAATATTCGACGAGTTTAACGTAAACGATATAGACCTTATTTCTCTTGCAAAGAGAGAGGAAGAGGTGTTTTTGCCGGGCATAAGTCAACCCGTCGTGCTCGATAAAAGCGACTACGTTTTAAGAATGCTGCAACGCATCCGCGACGAGGCACACAGGTTTGCGATAACCTTTCACAGAACGCTCCGCGGGAAAAGGTCGCTTTCTTCCGTGTTAGACGAAATCAAGGGACTCGGCAAGGTAAAAAAACACGCTTTGCTTGAAAAATTCAAGGACCTCGGCGGCATAATAAACGCCGATAAAGACGACCTGACGTCGGTAGAGGGTATAGGCGACAAACAAGCGGATGCCATAATAGAAAAACTTACGGAGAAAGGACTTAAATGAAATTCGATTTGTTCATTTCCGACTTTGACTGGACGCTGGGCTGCGCGCCTGACGTGATAGACGAAGGAACTGTAAAGGCAATAAAAGATTACGAAAAACGGGGCGGAAAATTCTGTATCGCCACAGGACGGTCTTTTTCGTCGATTAAAGACATATGCGCTAAATACGGACTAAAATGCGTAGTAGCGTGTTTTCAGGGGGCTAAAATCGCCGATTTGGCTTCGGGCGAAACGTTGTTCGAGGGCGGGCTCGATTACAAACTCGCCGCAAAAATAGCGGAGGAAATAGAGCAAGACGGAGTGCCCGTAATCGCCTGGGTAGACGACGTGCTGTATTATTCGGTGGATTCGTATTACAGCGATATGTATAAAAATACCGAAAAAGTGTATTACCGCCGCGTTAAAAACGTTGCGAAAGAGGTTTTAAGTACCGCGCGCCCCGTCGCTAAAGTATGCGCCGTTTGCGAGGATTGCAAGACCGAAGAACTCACGGCGCGCTACGCCGCAAAATACGGCGGCTTATGTACTATAAACAGCGGTTCTAAAAGACTTATCGAGGCTATCAACCCAGAATACGGCAAAGATTTCGCCGTGAGGTTTATCGCAAAAAAACTCGGCGTATCCGCGGATAAAATCATCGCCGCGGGAGATTCTACAAACGATCTCGAAATGGCGGGTAATGAATGGTATTTTGCCGCCGTGGGCGACGCCGCCGAAAGTCTTAAAGAAAAAGCGGACGAGGTAACCGTTCCGTTTAACCTTAATCCCGTAAAAGTGTTGCTCGAAAAATATTGTTTATGATTTATTTGAAAACTATACAGGTGATAAAATGGATGAAAATTTAGCGAACGCCGTAATAAGCGTTACTCCCGAAAATAACGAAAACGCCTTAAACGAAGCGGGTAAAGAAAAAGTTTACCCCGTAATTCCTTTGCGCGGCAAAGTGCTTTTTCCAGATACGATACTAAACTTCGACGTGGGCAGACCTATGTCGGTCGCGGCGATAGACGTAGCCCTCGCAAATGACTCTCTCGTTTTTATATCCGTTCAGAAAAGCGCGCTTATAGACGCGCCTAAAAAGTCCGACGTATGCAAAACGGGCTCGCTTTGCCGTATAAAACAAACAGTAAAACTCCCCGACGGCAACTTAAAGGTTACGGTGGAGAGTTTCGCCCGCGCAAAAATAAAACGGTTCGAGGACGAGAAAAAGTATTTTTCCGCCGTTATAGAACTCGCCCCGTACGACGAAATAAAGCCGGAGGACGAATTCGAGGCGGAGGCAATCTTCCGCTTGGCAAAAACGGCTTTCGCGCGGTATACCGAAGAGGATAAACGCATACCGAAAGAAACGGCGGCTCTCGTCGGCGAAATAAATCAGCCGAACGCTTTTGTCGACCGCGCGCTTGCGGTGTCGCCCGTTAAAGAGGAAACCGCGCAGACCATTTTCGCTACGGACGGCACGCTCGAAAGGCTTAACGCCTTTTACAAGACCTTCGTTAAAGAGCGCGAAATATTTAAAATAGAAAACAAAATCGCGGGTAAGGTTAAAGCGAGTATAGACAAAAATCAAAAAGAGTTTTTGCTTAAAGAACAACTCCGCGCGATACACGACGAACTCGGCGACGGCGAAAGCGACTCCGAACGTCTTGAAAAAAAACTTAAAGAGAAAAACTTGCCGAAAGAAGTGCTCGAGCATGCGCTTAAAGAACTTTCTCGGTTAGAAAACGTAAATCCGTCTTCGCCCGATTATTCGGTGATATTAAATTATATAGACTGGGTTCTGGAATTGCCTTTCGGGGTGTATACCGAGGATAACGCCGATATAAACAAGGCGAAAGAAATACTCGATAAAGACCATTTCGGGCTTGTTAAAGTCAAAGAACGCATACTCGAATACCTCGCAGTGCTTACTCTTACCAAAGAAGTAAAAGGACCTATTCTGTGTTTCGTCGGGCCGCCTGGAGTCGGTAAAACTTCGATAGCGGCTTCGGTTGCGCGCGCGCTTAACAGAAAGTTCGTGAGAATGAGCCTCGGCGGAGTCGGCGACGAAGCGGAGATTCGCGGGCACAGAAAGACTTACGTCGGCGCGATGCCCGGGCGCATTATTTACGGGCTTAAAAACGCGGGTTCGGCTAACCCCGTGTTCCTTTTGGACGAAGCGGACAAAATGTCGTCCGACGTACGCGGCGATCCCGCAAGCGCGTTGTTAGAAGTGCTTGACCCCGAGCAAAACGCGACCTTCGTCGACAGATATCTCGAAGTGCCTTTCGATTTATCTAAAGTGTTGTTTATAACCACCGCCAACTCTGTCGAAACGATACCTTATCCGCTACTTGACAGAATGGAGATAATAGAACTCGGCAGTTATACAGAGCGCGAAAAGAAAGAAATCGCAAAACGTTATCTTATCCCCAAAGAAACGGTAAGGTGCGGACTTGATAAAGAGGAGGTCGTTTTCACCGACGAGGCTGTTGCGAAAGTCATCAAAAACTATACGAGAGAAGCGGGCGTCAGAAATCTCGAGAGAGAAATCGGCGCGATAATTCGCAAAATAGCGTTAAAGGTTGCCGAAAGCGGCGAGAGAAGCAAAAAGACCGTTACCGCCGAAAAGGTTGAAAAGTACCTCGGCGCGCCTAAGTTTTCGATCGCTCACGGGGAGAAAGACAATCTTATCGGCGCGGCTACGGGGCTTGCCTGGACTTCCGTCGGGGGCACGGTGCTTACGATAGAGGTCGCGCTTATGCACGGCAAAGGCGAAATTCTTTTGACCGGCAAACTCGGCGACGTTATGAAAGAGTCCGCACGGGCGGCGTTAAGTTATATAAGAGGGCACGCCGATAAATACGGTATAGACGAAAAACGTTTTGCAAAAACCGACGTGCACATACACGTACCCGAGGGCGCAACCCCGAAAGACGGACCGAGCGCCGGTATAACCATGGCTACCGCGATATTGTCCGCGTTTACAGGCAAACCCGTTAAAGGCAACGTTGCCATGACCGGCGAGATTACTCTCCGCGGCAACGTTCTGGCGATAGGCGGACTTAAAGAAAAGGCTCTTGCGGCGTATTCCGAGGGAATAGATACGGTTATAATACCGCAAAACAACGTAAAAGACCTTGCTGAAGTACCTGCGGAGGCTAAAAAGAAGATAAAATTCGTACCCGTTTCTAACGCGGCGGAAGCGTTTAAAGTCGCGATAGACTTTCAGGAGAAAAAATGAAAATAACGAACGCTGAATTTATTACGAGCGTGGCGGATAAAAGTAAGTTTTACAAAACGGACAAGCCGCTTATCGCAGTGGCGGGTAAGTCCAACGTGGGCAAGTCTTCGCTGATAAATATGCTCGCGAACAGAAAAAAACTTGCTAAAACTTCCGTTACGCCCGGCAGAACAAGACTTATCAATTATTTCGATTTCGGCGAGTTCGTACTTGCGGACTTGCCGGGGTACGGGTTTGCGAAAGTATCTAAACAAGAAAAACTGAAATGGGCGGCTCTTCTCGAAGCGTTTTTGCGCGAGCAAAAAATCGACCTGATGATTTCGCTCGTGGATATTCGGCATAACCCCACGGAAGACGATAAAACGATGGTAAACTACCTTTACCATTACCGTATACCTTTCGTCCTCGTCGCGACTAAGGCGGATAAGATAGGAAAAACCAAAATCGCGCCGAGCCTTAATTTAATCGCGAGAGACCTTAAAGTCGGAGTTGCAGACGTTACCGCGACTTCTGCCGAAACGGGCTATGGCAAAGATAAACTTTTGGATGTTATAGAGCAGGCGATTCGCACCGCTAAAGAGGGACAACCGCTTACGGAAGATTAAAATAAACGGTTTTTAAATAAAAAGTAAAAACATTCGGGTTGTAAGTTTCTTTTCGGGAGAATTTTATAAAAGATGAAAATGTTTTATTTGTCAAAAACAAAAAAGAGTTTTTCTCTCATAGTTTTAATTTTAACCTTATTCGTTTTGTCGTTTTCAGTCGGTTGCGGCAAAAGTTATGAGGAGAATCCCAAGCCGTCTGTGGGTGAAAAAAGAGTCTGTTCTTTTTCGGTTTCGGATATAAATTCTACGTTTCCGACAGACGAAATCGATTTAACCGTTAAATACGGGATAAATTCCGCCGCCACGGTAAATTGCATAGCGGCTTTTATAGTATACGACTACGACGGCGGCAAACCTCCGATGGTTTTGCAAAAAATCGAGAATTTTGCAAACGACGATTATTCGTTTACGGTTACCGACGGAAATTATTCTTATAAACAAAAAACCGTTTTGCATTTGGAAAGCGGTTTTTTCGACAAAACGGAAGGCGAGTTTTCGATTTGTTTGTGTTTATTCAGTGCAGAAGACGCTTTGTATGAAAATCCGCTGTCAGGCTATCGATATAATATAAAATACAGGGTAGCGGAAAATAAAATTACTTTTGAAATAAAAAACGAGTCGGTCATTCGGCATTATTAAAACCGCGCGGAAAGTTACGTGAGTTAAAAACCGACCGAAACGCAACGGTAATCGCAAAGTCGCGTAAACGCGTAAAACGTGAGCAAAAGTTATTCCGGCTTTTTGCCGTAAATTTTAAGGCGAGCGTCCGGCAGGGCGTTTTCCGCACTACCGAGCGGCTTTAACGCGTTGCGGTAGTCGTGTTTAACGCAAAATTCCTTTAAGTTTTCTTTTACGGCGGCAAAGGCGCGGCTTTGGGTCGCGGATAAAATTTCTACGTAGTAATCCGCCATTTTGCCGGCATACTTTGCGTAACGCAAAAGTTCGGCGTAATGTTTTAAGCAAACGCCGTCGTATTTTATAAGCGTTTTGTAAAATTCCTTTTCGTGCGTAAACATTTGCGCAATCGTTTTGTAGTACTTTTCCATACTTTCTTTTACAAGGTCGCAAATTACGCAGGTAGAAAAACTTTCGTCTATCCGTTCCGCAAGTTTGGCACCCTTTTTCGCGCTTTTTATCGGCGAAAACAGGTCGGAGATATTATCTATACGCGTGTCGATTTGCAACGCGACCGACAACTTGTTTTGCCGGGAAAACAGCATATCGAAATGTTTTGCGCAAAACCCTTTTTTACCGACTGCAATGCGCGAATTATCTTCCATCACCGCGTCGTTTAAAAATTCGTGTAAAAACTGCTCTTCGACTATCTTTTCGATTTCGCATAAGGGGCAGGCGCAACGCGTACCGAATTTTTCGTAAATAAGTCCCGTGTCTATATGATAGTTCATAAATATATTTTAACAGAAACGCGCGGTCGGTACAACTATTTACGCTCAAACGCTTGTACTTTTATCGCGCGGGTGGTAAAATATTCGTATAAAATAGGAGAAAATCTCTAATGCTTACCGAAAAAATCGATTTATACGAATACTTTAAACTTCCCAGACCGGAAAACGGCGCGGGGTATCTGACCGCCGTTATACACGACCAAAGCGCAGAATATTGTTCTTTGCGCGTTCGCCCCGCTATGTTGGTTATAGGCGGCGGCGGGTATAGTTACGTTTCCGCAAGAGAACAAGAGCCCGTCGCGCTCGAATATATAAACGAGGGTTTTAACACGTTTATACTCGACTATTCTTGCAAGCCCGTAACTTTCCCCGCGCAACTTATCGAGGGGTGCATGGCTACCGTGTATATAAGAGAAAATGCCGAAAAATACCGTATCGACCCCGAAGAAGTCGCCGCGATAGGTTTTTCCGCAGGCGGACATTGTTTGGGATTGCTTGCCTTTATGTACGACGCCGAAGAGGTTAAAGCCGCCCTCGGCGAAAAATATAAACTTGCCAAATTAGACGCGGCTATATTCAGTTACGCCGTAATCACGAGCGGAGAGAAAGCGCACAGGGGCAGTATAGACAACGTAAGCGGCGGCGATAAAAATCTGGTAGAAAGGCTTTCGCTTGAGAACCGCGTTACGCCCTCCGCACCGCCCGCGTTTATTTGGTGTACCGAAAACGATTCTTGCGTTCCTAGCGAAAACAGCTTGTATCTCGCGCTCGCTTACAGAAAATGCGGCGTTCCTTACGAACTGCACGTTTTTGAAAACGGCCCCCACGGTTTAAGCACCGCTACGGAAGAGGTTAATGAGGCAAATCCCGCCGTGGCAAAATGGGTTAAGTTGTCGCTTACCTGGCTTAAAAACAGGGGATTTAAAATTAAAAACGTAAAATAAAAATTTTAGCGCAAAAACCGTTGATATTTTTTGCGGTTTATGCTAATATATTTAGGCACTAAAAAAGGCTTATAGCCTTTTGTGCGCTACTGTGGCTCAGCTGGTAGAGCAGCTGATTCGTAATCAGCAGGTC
>DPGH01000012.1:50835-224216 GCA_003523255.1 Clostridiales bacterium | reverse complement strand
CCTATATTTATTTGTATATATTAGCCTCTTAGATTATATCTCAATGAAAAACGACTAAACGGAGGTTAAAATGGCTTATATTCAATATAGAAAGACCAAAAAAGGTATTCTTGTTGCAAGAATACAAGTTTCGGGTAAAGATCCCGAAACAGGTGATTTTAAGGTTTATCCGAAAAATATTCAGAATGATGAAGGCTTGACTGAGGCTAAATTCAAAAAGAAAATAGTCCTTATGGCTGCTGAATTTGAACAACAAATCGCTGATGCTTATAGAAATAAAGTAGAACATATCCACACTGCTATTTTGACGTTCTCTCAACTTGCCGAAGAATGGATAAATGGCATCAACAATCATCAATCACATAATTACTACCTACGTGCAACGGATATATGCAAACTTTTCAACGACTACCTTAAAACGGTTGGCTTAGATAAAAGACCTATATCTGATATTAAAGTACGTGACGTTCAGCTTTTTATCAATTCTTTTGATAAGGGTTATGTTAAAGGCAAGCCGATAGCAAAACTAAAAAAGCCTTTACCAGATAAAGTCAATTTTAGAGAACTTGACAGAGAAAAAATAATTACGAGAGCTTGTTCATACGGTATGAATAACGAAGGTAAAAACATTTATCTTGATGCCGCTGAACAAATATGCAAGAAATATGGCTTAAAATTCACCGATTACTTTGAAGATGTAACAGTAAGGTGTTTATACTCGCCTGAAACAATTAAAGGATATAGGCGTATTTTAAGAACGTTATTTAATGAGGCTGTAAGATATGAGTGGATAACTAAAAACCCTGTTTGTTCCACCAAAATAGGTGCTACAAAAGGAAATATTACAATGCGTCCGGTTGAAGAAAAAGAAGTATTTTCTTTTAAGGAAACGCAAGATTTTCTAAAATCGCTCGATGAAATATTTGAAGAATATATCCATAGAGTTATCCCAGCTAAAATAATGCTTTTATGTGGTTTACGTATTGGTGAAATGTGTGGTTTACGATGGTCTGATATAGATTTTGAAAATAAACTTATCCACATAAACCGTAGTAGGCTTATATCAAGAGAACGTGGCGTTTATGAAAAAGACCCCAAGTCTAAAACATCTAAACGTAGCGTTCCCGTTCCGACACCACTTATTGAAGATTTGAAAAAATACTATAAATGGTTCGAGATGGCTGATATAAACTTTAATAAAAAATTAGACTCTTATTATTTAGCCTGCACAATATATAGAACGCCTATTTATCCCGGCTCAATGAGAAATTGGCTTTGTAATTTTGAAGAAAAACGCGGTTTTAAGCATATAACTTGCCACGGTTTAAGACATACGTATTGCAGCATATTATTATCTCAAAACGTACCTATTCAAACTGTTAGCCGTTATATGGGACACAGCGATTCTACCGTTACACTTGAGGTTTATGCTCACTTTATACCAGACACCCAAGAAAAGGTTATTGATGCCTTAGACAAGCTATTTTAAGACAAAGACCGGGAGCTAAAACTCTCGGTCTTAATTTATATGGAGGAATTATGTATTTACCAAGATTACGGCGCATAAATGATGCCCTAAAAGAAATAAAAGAATATGACAAAGATTCATGCCTTACCTACTATATGTTGGAGCAACTTATGGAAGAAGGCGAACTTACAATGATGAAATACGGAAACGCTTATGTTGTAAATTTAGACGAAGTATATCAATTCTTTAGCAAACCACAAAGAAAACGTGGACGCCCAAAAAAGGAGGAAAACAATGAAACTTAGTACATCTGGCGACATTCATAGACTTTTTCTTAAAGAAGATAAAGACACTATGATAACAAGAAACAACGTGCGTAGAATATGCCTTCAAAGTGACGTAAAATGTCACCTCGCTCGTAATACCATACTTATAGATGCTAACGATTTTATAAGCAAAATAAACCCTTATAAAATTGATAAACACTTTTACACCATACCAAAATTAAGATGTATTAATGGCTGTGTAAAAGAATGGAATAAACAACGTCAAAAAGGTGAACGATATATTCACGCTGACGAGATACGAGCTTTTCTGAAAAACGACCAAACAGTATTTAAGTATAAATTTGGAAATCGTTGGATAGTTAATTACGACCAACTTGAACCACACTTAAAGAAAATAGGTAAAACGGAATGCCCGTATTGGAGCGAATTTTATAGACGTATAAATGCAAATAAAGTTCACAGCAAAAAAAATTGACCACCCGAAAGTGGTCAAAAGTTGGCGTGAGTATGAGGAATCGAACCTCAAATTAACCCTTAGGAGGATATATCTGACCCTAATGTAGGGTTTGCAAAATACCTAAAATGCATATTTTGCACCATTTCCGCCGTTTACTCGCCGTATTTTGCGTAATTTTCACGCTGTTTGATAACTTTTATAGCGTTCAAAAAACCAAGGCAACCAAAAAGGTCACCAAATTTGGTGGCCTTTTCCATTTATTTTCCTGATGTTTTTAAAAAGTGGCAACCAAATAACTAAATAATTTCGTTTTTCTCCAAATTAAAGGTAATATATCCTATTAAATTTTGCTCAATCATAACTTTAATAGCCAACTTTTTTGCTCGTGGAATTTGCGGTAAATTCTTTAATGTTAATACACCTGGTCTTCTATAATCTACCGTACTTTCAATATGCTTGGTAAAAATAATTCCCCTGGAATTTCGCCATTCCATAGAAAAAACAATCGTTACTGGTTCTAACACATCGACACCTAATCGCTCTAGTTGTTTGTTTTCATAGTATCTTTTATCATAAGATTCGGAAAACGCAAAAGAAATGCTGTTAAAATCAAAATATATTTCATCAATAAATAGCCCGTTCTTTTCGAACATTTCTTTTTTGCAAACCTTGATTAAATCTTTATACTTAAAGTACGCCATTTTGTCTAGGTCAAATAGAAGATTTAACAATGTTGCGCGTTCAACTTCATTACGACATAAAATAGCATCTAATGAGTCGTCAATGTTATATTCGTCTGGATAAAGCAATTCTGCGTGACGATACTTCCGAACCTCCTCATCAACATAACCATTACTGTAAATTTTTTCAAATTCAAGTTTTGAAAAATCTTCTTCTCCTTTCCCCAATACAGAACCATATCCAGCTTGAGATAAATTTGAAAATCTTACTTTTGCATCCTTCAATAATAATTCTAAACGGAAAACAAAAAATACTGGGACAGGAATATTTGCATTCAAATCACCATCATAACGAATTGCTGGATGCTTAAATCCTTCATTATAATATTGAGTAGGAGTCAAAGGTCTAAAATAGAATCTAACGTATGATGTAGCTTGACTCATCGTCATATCAATAACCTGGCGACTGGCATTATCATTCTTCATAACTTTAGCCGCTTGGGCTTTGATTCTACTATAGAGTTTCCCACTTTGAAGAATACTTACAGCATTGGTTACATCCGTATAATGAAAGGCAAAATTAGGCCACCATTTTACTTGTGCTTTTTCAGAGTTTTGCTTTATAATTTCTAAAAAACTCATTGCCTAGTCCTCCTTAAAAATAAAAGCACGACCAAGACCTTCATTCAACTGATACCCCTCGCAAAATTCATTAGTTGATTTATTTAATATTTTGATTTTTGATAAATATCCTAAATCAACAAGTAGTTCATATATCAAATATGAACCATCTTTTTCGCTCTCAAGAGTAAACATATTGTGAGTACGAATATAGTCCCAAATCATAAAAAATTTGTCTTCATCAATATCTATTTTTTCTTTCCCACGTTGAAAATGGAGCCCATCTTTATAATAAACCGTTATTTCTGCCCCGTCAACATTATAAGCATATGGCAATAGGGTGGCCTGAGAAGAAATATCATCAATCAAGCCATTAAATGACATGTTTTTGGCGTTTTCTCTTAGCCATTTTTGCATTTCTTTGGGTTGCTTATGTTCTGGAACAACAGAAGGCCCAAATCCAAGATAAATATAAATATCAATAGGAAGAGGTTTTAAATACTTTTCCATTAAAGGTTTTACTTCTTCCCATTTTAATTCACCATTTCCGCATCCAAGTTTAGGAAAAGCTATAGAAGAAATATTCTTTTCCGCATAATTCTTAACAAAACGTTCTAACCCTTTTTCGATATATTCTAATTTAGAAGGGTTTCGCCAGTTTTCCTTTGTTGGAAATAACAATATCAAGTGATCGGGGGCGTGACACAACATTAATTTTCCCATTTGGAACTTCTTTTTTTCACACGCTTCTTTATAAACTTCAAACATTTTAGGATATCTATTCTTAAAAGCCAAAGCAATACCTTTACCCATTACGCCAACTGTGTTTACAGCATTCACAATTACTTGAGCAGGACTACTAAAAATATCCCCTTCAACATACGTTATCATAACAGCCTCCCTTTATAGATTAATTTTTACTTTATCCCCATTAGTCATAACCAATGAGCAATCCAACTTGCACCCAGTCACCATTGCAATTTCTTCCAAATCATCCAACGTAATCGTTCCACGTTGAATCTTTTGTGAAAAAGCCTGAGGCGATTTATTAAGTCTTCGCGCAAGTTCTGATAAAGAAATGCCATATTTCACGCAAAATAATTTTATTGAATCATTTATTTGCATAAAAGCCTCCTTGCTATATATTATAAACATATTCGTTGAAAATGTCAACATATTTGTTGAAATAATTGCAAAATTTTTTAGATATACCTCTTTTTAATGTAGGGTTTGCAAAATACCTAAAATGCATATTTTGCGTAGATTTCGCCGTTTACTCGCCGTATTTTGCATAATTTTCACGCCGTTTAATAACTTTTATATCGTTCAAAAAACCAAGGCAACCAAAAAGGTCACCAAATTTGGTGACCAAGGTTTAACTGTTTAAAATTTGATTGACTTGCTCCTCGGTCAGTTTTATAGCGTCAAGTTCGTCTATTGGAGTAATAATTGCTTGATAGATATTTTTTACTCCTGCTTGCTTTGCTGCGTTGATAATAAGTTTTCCATTGGCAACGCTTGTTCTTAAGCCTAAAACAACTCCATGGGGTATCCATCTCAAGCAAGCACCAGCATTTGGTGCTGCACCAAACAAAATTCGCCATTCCTCATCATATTCGTGGCATTTGTGTTTAATTAGCGATACTTTTTCGCTTTCCCAATGCATAGGAACATTTTGAGCAAAATTTTGCGCCAATTCCATATTTTTTAGACCTTCACACATAAACGTAAACCAAGCCTGAGCAATAGCATATTGCGTTCCATCATATTTTTCTTTCGAGTAATAAACAGGATATAAACTTTTTGATGCATTGGCTACTACACAACTTTTGCATTTTTCCTGCTTACCGCACAACCAAGCATCATTGTCATACGGATTATATATCAAACAAAAACCAGCATGGTTATCCGCATATTTCAACCAAAGATTTTCATTACATGGATTTTCAGAAAAACAAATCGAAAATGAATTTTGGCGTATTTTTGGACGAATATGTTTTTCAATCATCTGGATAAAAGACTCCAATAGTTCGTCCATTGTTAAGTTTTCAAACTTTTCACGAAGGCTTTCAACTAAGTCAGTACTTATGTTCAGGCTTTCGCAAAGTGTTTTGAATTGTGTAAATGCTCCAGGTGATTTTAAGTCAATACTAGCGATAGCACCTTTTACCTTATTCCAATCAATTCGCAAATAAGTATCAAACGGGTCGTCATAATGGTTCGCCGAAGAAAAAAACAGTTTATTGTTTTGCAAAGCATCAATTGACTTTTGATTTATAGGTCTATACCTATAAAGGAGTGGCGGATATTTAATTGTAGCCAACAGTTTTGTTCTATCAGCAACTAAATCCTTACCATCAAGAGAACAAAGGGTGTCCCAAAATAGTTTTCTTTCATTTTTGTCCATAGTTTCCCCTTAACTTTTACATGTTTTTTCAATAGAATTCATTATGGATTTACACTTTGTAATAGACAATCTGAATTCCTTGGCTACCGAAAGCAAGTCATCCTTAGTAGGGTTACCGTTGCCGTTAACCGTCATTTCGTGTTCAAACTTATCGGTTACACGAGTTAAGTCGTACGCTGGCGAAAGAATGTAACCGCCCAAGGTTTCATCATAAAGAAAAGCAAAATTCTTTCCATGGTCGTCTTTATTCACGTAAAACACGTTAAAACACATACGACGGAATGCCTCGTATAAATCATCAGTAGGTTTCGCGCTAATAGTCTGAACAACCTGGAAAAGATGCATATAGTCAAGATTTGGTATTTTGTGAGTAGTTTCCAAGAGCGCAGCAAGCGAAATCATATGAATACGTTTTTCGCAATTTCTATCAAAACGCTTTACGCCAAAATACCCCGAGCATAACTTGGACGGAAACAACTTATATTCGTTTACGTCGATACCGCATTTTTCCGCCGTTTGGTTAGCAATAAACTCTTTTTCTCCCACATTTTTCGGGTCAATTCTACAAGCGAATTTTACAATCCATTCTTCGCCGTCAATTTTAATATGAGCCTTTGGTCTTGCACCACCACTAGAACCGCCCAAGCCGTAAACCAAGTCCAAATCAACAGGTTCATTTTCGTCATTCAATACCTTTTCGATTTCCTTTGACAATTCGTCAAAATCAAAGCCGCCGTATTCATATTCAAATGGTTGGCTAGGCTCGTAGGTTAATCCTCCCAGACCATTTTTATTAACAAGCGACAACTTGGTCAAAATAGAAATTTTGTTAGGATTTATGCCTTTCTTGCTCAATAGGCGGTTCATTAATAATTCACCCCAACCATCAGGCAAAGAGTCCCAGAATACACCAAATAAGCCAGCAAATAGTTCTTTTTTGCTAACATGTACGGAATTATCGAGCGGTAATGATAAAGGCGAAATAGAAAATCCCTTTTCCACCCAAGAGTCATCATACTGAAAGCCGATTACAGACGGTTCAATTTCAGCAAGATATCCTACTATGCGGTCGTTATACTTGACTGTAACTTTTTTAACGTCGTTAATCATACTTTCAAATCCTTTAAGTTCGTAATAATTTTATTGCTGAAAAGCGCGTTGAAGTCTTCAAGACAATTAAGCACACTTGCAATTTTAAGCAAAGATACAAGTGCTATATCACCCGTACTTTCAAAACGGCGAATGGATGCATAAGAAACCCCTGACTTTTGAGCAAGGAGTTTTTGTGACAACTTCAATTCCTTTCTTCTTTCCTTAACCTTATCAGTTAACGAAACAAGTGTTGATTGGATCGTTGGAGTATTTACAAAATCACTAATGTCAAATATTTTCTTCATAGTGCTAATATTTTAGCACTTTTATATGTTTTTGTCAATAATTTGCTCATATATTAGCACTTTTAATTTTAAAAATTTAGTATGATTTTGCTGGGCTCTTGAAAACTTTTACGGTATACTTTGCTTAACAATAATATATATGGAGGGAAAAATGGCAAGTATATACGGATTTACATTAAAGAACAGAAAAACCTTTCAAGGGTTCGACTGGCAAGGAAATCAAGGCAACGTTTACTATAACGGCAAAAAGGTGGCTTGGTATAACGACAGCGGAAACGGCGGTTCGTGCGATATCGTCTACTACGATAACTCCTACGCTCCTATCCTGGAAGAAACGATTAAACGCTACTTCAGGGAACGACCGATAATCACGGAGTACGGCGAGTTAGACGGTGACGAAGATTTATTTATGGCAGAACTCCTGCAACTGATGGATGACGAAAAGGAATACAAAAAAGCCTTCAAAAAAGACTACTCCTGCCTTATCACGTATACCGACACAAACACTCACTTCTCCTACAACATGATGTGTAACGAAGACACCGCGCAAAAAATGAGCAATCGCACGGATATCACGGAACTAAAAATATATCGTTCAACAAAAGACTTTATAATAGAATAACCACGCTATCGGCAAGAAACAAATAATTTTACATTCAAATTTTAATGGTTTTTGCCGATATCGGCAATTTCTTCCCTGTTTTAGGGCATTTAACAATTTTAATAAAAATATTTCAAAAAAATTTTAAAAAATGTTCGCAAAATTGTTGACAAACGATTTTTGATGGTGTATAATACCCGTGTCAGCAAAAAAGCGAACACATGTAAAAGGAGTAAAACTATGGCAAAATACAAGGCTATGCCTAGAAGAGAAGACGGCGCAGTAATTGCAAACGCAGAAGGCGTTACCTTCGGAAAAATGATTAAACAGTTAAGAGAAAGATGCAATTTATCGCTCCGTGGTGCTTGTGGAGAAATAGGAATATCCCCAGCATACCTTTCCGACCTTGAAAACGATAGACGCTATCCGCCCGTAGGCGAGGTCCTCAAGAAAATTCTTTCCACTTATAGAGTGAATGAAAATACTGAATATGAGGTTATGGAATTAATCGGATTAGGAAGAAAGGAACTTGCTCCCGACATGACTGAATTCTTACGCAAAAATCAATTTGCCAGACTTGTAGTGAGAAAACTAATGCAAGTGGACAACTTGGATTCGCTCGTGGTCGACAACGAAGACGAATCACTTGCGATAATTTCAACCATTGACGGTCTTATATCAAAAGGTACGGTAACACGCAAATTTGATGCTGACGTAGAAGACTAGTCTACTCCCTTCTTAAAAAGGAATTGCCAGTTCCTTTTTAATTTTGCTCAAGTGTTCGCAAAATTGCTAACATAATATTTGACAGGAGGAATTACATTGACAAGTAGTAGAAATTACATAAAACTGGATGAAAATGTGAACGCAATCACTTCTATTCCGCCAAGGGCAAAAATACTTCACGGAGAAATTTGCACTTTATCACAAAACGACGGATACTGTTATGCATCAAACAAGTATTTTGCAAAGCAGTTAAATCTGTCCATTCAATCGGTGAGTAGGTTGATAGGAATACTTAAACGTTATGAACTAATCACCGTTACCCGTACCACGGATGACAACGGTTATCGTAAGCGTATTATTAAACCAAATTCTTCAATGGTGTTATCAAAAATAAGCGTAGGTAACGCTCAAAAACGCGAAAAGCCTACGCTTAAAAACGCTAACCATAATATAGTAAGAAGAATAGATAAGAATAATATTTCTTACGAAAGCAATTATGGTATCGACTGGGGTGAAGACAATTAATGAAAAAACTTGAATTACAACCAGACGAATACTTGGGCGAAGACGGTCTTGCCTATTGCAAAAACTGCCACACCCCACGCGTGTACCGTTGTGAAGACAACTTCTTTCACGTTCCTTGTAAATGCCGTCAAGAGGCTTATGCAAAAGCCGAATACGAACGAAAACTACAGGAGCGGAAAGCCAAGGCTGAAGAATACCGCCGTAACAGCGCTCTCGGCAAGCATTTTAGGAACTGCACATTTGAAACGGCTATGATTATACCTAGCAACAAAGCCGTCTACCAGATGTGTCAGAACTATTGCACGCACGCGGATAAGATGTATGATGCGGGTGTCGGCGCTTACCTTTACGGCGTCCCCGGTGTGGGAAAAACCCACCTTACCGCTTGTATGGGCAACGCCCTGGCGGACAAACTGTACACCGTGCTATTTACCAGTTTTGTAGAGATTGAAAGCAAACTAAAAGAAGGCTTTGGAAATAACTCGGCGCAGTCAGCCGTACTCCGTAGAGCCGAAACGGTTGACTTTCTCTTCCTAGACGATATCGGTACGGAAAACATTAAGGCTGGCGCGGGTTGGCTACAAACGATAGCGTTTGACCTTATCAACACGCGCATTAACGCTAAAAAGCCGACTATCTATTCTAGCAACTACCGCATCAGCGCCCTTATGGTAAATTGTAACTACGAAGAACGAACGGCACACCGAATTAAAGGCTCGTGTCTATTCGAACAGCAGTTAGACTGCGAAAACATGCGTGACCTCGTACGCAAACAAAACGATGAAAAACTATTAAAATTTATCAACGGAGGAATTTGACATGAAACATCACAAAACTTTAGTAAACGAGACGCTTAAAAAGCACCCGTACTTGAAATGTCTTAAACCCTACGCCTGCTATCCATTAAACTGGCTTATGGAAAAGAACGGCAACCTTTACAAACAACTAAGTGAGTGTAAGGACAAGCCTCTTGACAAGGTTCTCCCGCTTGTGAACGAATATAGTAAAATCAACTATTGCCTGCACCAGTTTGATTACTGGCCCAGCATAGAAGGTTTTACCTATTCCGAAAGTATTGAGGCGGACGCGTACGGATTTTTTACTTGTTTAAGCGAAGAGGCTCTTACACGAATTCGCGAAGACCTTAACAAGCTACGCTCCTATGAAGAACGAGGCGACGCCAGCCTACTGGTTGGCAACTGCTTTTGCTGATTATGCGTGCGTGCACCCCCCAGGGGGAGGTCAAATCTCTACGCGAATCGACCTATAAGCGGGGCGGCAGTCATACGCAAATTTTCGCATAATCAAAAATCAAAGCGCAAAATCAAAATTGCTTTTCAAAATTCGTTCGAAGTGGCGAAAACGGCGATTTTTATGGCAAAACCATTGAAAAACACTAAAAATACGCCACTTTGCTCGGTTTTGATTTTTGATTTTTATTCAAACGAAAATCAAAATTTATTCAAAAATTCAAAGATTTCAAAGATACGAAGATACAAAGAACGACGCAACAATGCAACGACGCAACGAAGATACAAAGAAACAAAGATTCAAAGAAAAGGAGAAAAATTGATGAGTATTAAGGAGCATTAGATGACAATCCCTAGAATGAGAACGATAACCGAAACTATCGCCGAAATTAAGGCAATCGACCCTATGACGGCGGTAACCCCTAACTGTATTAGAACCCTTTGCAAAAGTGGTAAAATACGGTGTGTATTCACTGGAAAGAAACTTCTCGTGGATTTAGACGATTTATTCAAATATTTTAGCGGTTCGCAAGGCTAAATCGCTAGACTTTTCTAAATTTTTACGGCTTTCTTTTGTTAAGGGGATTGCTATGTCCCCTTAATGAAAACACCGTAGGAGGTAATTAAATGGCAAGTATAAGCAAACGACCTAGTAAAAGCGGTATGACCTACCGAATACAGGTCAAAATCAAGGACAAAGGTAGCGGAGAAATTAAAGTTCACTCCACCACCTGGAAACCGCCCGTAGGGCTTACACCCAAGCAAATGGAACGAGAAGTCGTAATATTTGCAAGCGAATACGAGAACGCGATTAAAGCCCTAGAAACGGCGTCAGGAGAACCGACACAATCGGCGGAAACCACTTTCTCGGACTACGCACTCTGGTGGCTAAAAAGGCGAAAAAACGAAGTCGCAGCAAGTTACTTCGTAAACTGTGAAAGCGCCATAGAACTCACCAACAAGCATATCGGCGGTTATAAACTAAAAGAACTTACACCGAATATCATACAACAATACTACGACAAACTAGACCGTATGGAAAAGACGGTGACCGTCGTTACGGCAAAGCCTGCTCTTCGGGAGCGAATGAACCAAACTGGTATAGGCTATATGAAACTTCGGTACGAGAAAAATTTCAGTAGTTGCTCCCTGTCCAACGCGCTGGCAGGCAAGCAAATCAGTTACGAGTACGCCAAACGTTTAGCCGAAACGCTAGGCGAGAAAACGGAAAACCTATTCAACGTTACGCATACAACGCAAAAATACGCCTACGAAACGATAAGTAAAATCAAGCGAACGATACGGGCTATCCTTGCTACAGCAAAAAAGCAACGGCTGATAGCCGACAATTACGCTAGCGCCGACTACATAACCTTTCCCAAGCGACCGCCACGCGATATTGACTATATGGATGACGAAGACGCTAAAAAGTTCTACAAGGCGGCGGACGAGTTCCCAGACATTCGATATAAGACGGCTATGCTCACCCTTCTTCTAACGGGAATGCGCCGTGGCGAACTGTGCGGACTGGAATGGTCGGATATCGACTTCGATAACGCTACGATAACCATAGCAAGGTCGCTCACCGCCGTCCGCAAAGTTGGCTTGGTTCTAAAAGACCCGAAAACGGAAAGCAGTAAACGCGTAATCGCCATATCGGATAAACTGATAACCGTGCTAACCGAATACAGGGCTTGGTACGAAGAATACCGAGAAATGCACGGCGATAAATGGGAAAACAGCAACCGCCTATTTATAGGCGAATACGGTGGAAACATTTATCCTGGCACGATAAACATGTGGATGAAACGGATATGCCAGACGGCAGGACTTGAAGAACGAACCGTCCACAGCCTTAGGCACACGAACATCACTATGCAAATCGCCGCAGGAGTTCCTATCGTTACGGTCGCAGGTCGAGCGGGTCACGCACGAACCAGCACGACAACCGACATATACAGTCACTTCCTAAAAACAGCCGACCGTTCCGCCGCCCAAAAACTGGAAGAGATATTCGGCTGAACATAATGACCCTGACGATAGCCGTTGGGGTCATTTTTTATTGTCCTTTTTCTAAAGAAATTCTTTAGATATGCGAAGAACCTACTTGATTAAATTTTTTATTTATGGTATAATGATAAAAATACCGTTCAAGGGGAATTTTTATGGCAGTAAGTTACGACAAATTGTGGAAAAAACTTATAGATAAAAAGATGACAAAGAACGCGCTACGCGTGCAGGCTGAGATGTCTTCTTCCACTATGGCAAAAATGAGCAAAAACGAAACCGTATCAATGGACGTAATGCTCCGCATTTGCAAGGTATTACAATGCAATATCGGCGACATCATGGACGCTACTGAGGAGGATATTCAAGAATGATTAACGCTTTTGATTGTATTATTTATGACTATAACGAAATAACAGCGGACTCTAATGATGCCGTTTCTCAAATTGTTTCGCATACAGCGAACACGTGGCAAGCTAACCGTGGAACAGCCGAAAAAGGTAGAGATACTAAGCAAGGAAAGCAAGCCGAACAAGCTGTTTCTTTGTTTTTCTCCAAATACCATACTTCTGTAAAATATATTTCATATGATACAATTCGCACGGATAATTTCTTGAAACACGCTCCTTTTGATGGTGTACTTGTAAATTGCAATAAAGTTTCAAAAACAACTTTGGCTGAAAAATTTGCAAAAATTAATAAGAAAATTGCCGACGGTTCATACGGTACTATATCGCCCGAATTACGTGCCGAACTGTATGATGCAGGTATATATACCGTGGAAATAAAATCCACGAAGGTAAATGATAAAAAACGTACTGCAGCATCCTTTTCTTCTTACGACGAAACGGTTCAAATTAAAAACCTTTTAACTGCTATATGTGTAGATGATTTCCTTACGTACCCCCATTTTAGACGCACGGGCGATTATGACTGGAATTCCTACTGTTCTTACGTTCAACGAAGAGTGCCTGAACTTTCTTCTTGTACAGGAATAGCTTTACAAAATGCCATAAAAGAAATTGAACTCGCAAATATGGACGATTTCTACATAAGGGTTTATATGGATGAAATCCATAATAAAGCGCTTATTTTAGGTTTTATCACCAAAGAAGATTTTATGGAATCACCATATATCAAGAAAATGATTCTTTGGGGGAAATCGGAAAATGCATTATATTTGGCAAAACCCTTAACAGCACGCAAACCTTTAGAAGATTTAATTACTTTAATTGAAAATTAACAGCGTTTTCGCTAGATATTTAATTCTTTTTACGGTATTGTTGTTGAAAAAACAGGAGTAAACAATGGCAAACATTTCAAAGGAAAATAGAGAAAAACTCATTGCAAAATTGCATGAGCTTAAAGCGTTTATAAATGAAAAAGCGGGTAGCGAAAATGAAAGAGCTTTGTCCGCATATATCAATGAAATAGAGTCCGAACTTTGCCTTAAAAAATTCGGACTAGTTTTTGATATCCATAGTGAAGACCTTGAAGATGAAATGTCTCAAAAAGTTCCCGTTCTAGTGGAAAACGAAACACTTTCTATTAACAACGGCGGAACACAAAATTACATCATAGAAGGCGATAACTTACCTGCCTTAAAATTACTTGAAAAAACGAGAAAAGGCGCAATCGATATAATTTATATAGATCCGCCTTACAATACGGGCAATAAGGATTTTACCTACAACGACCAGTACGTTGACCGTGAAGATAAGTACCGTCATAGCAAATGGCTGTCCTTTATGAAAAAGCGTTTGGACATCGCTAAAAGGCTGCTTTCAAGAGAAGGTGTAATTTTCGTCAGTATTGATGATAATGAGCTTACACCGCTCAATATGCTCATGATGGAAATATTTGGCGAAGCAAACTTTATCTGTATTCTTCCCCGTGTAACAAAAAAATCGGGCAAACAGCACAGCGACAATATCGCCAAGAACCACGATTATGTTATCGTGTATACCAAAGACCATACGAAATCGCAATTCAAAGGCGAAGATGTTACTGACACCGCCTATCCTTTCACTGACGAATACGTTAAAGAACGCGGTCCTTATAAATTAAACCAAACGCTTGACTATGACTCCCTTTGGTACAACCCTGCTATGGACTTCCCCATCAGAGTAGGTAATGATGTGTATTATCCTGGCGGTAGCGTTGAAAAACACAACGATAGACACAACGGTATCCATAAGAGTAAAGACTGGGTTTGGAGATGGAGTCAAGCTAAGTTCGATTTTGGCTATGCAAACGGCTTTGTGGTAATCAAGCCTGGTAAAGACAGACCGAGAATTTATACAAAGACCTACGTCAATGCAAAAATTGATAAAGATAAAAACGGCGGTTATTGCGTAAAAATCGTAGCGCGTGAAAGCAACATGAGTTCGATCGCCCTTGTCGATAACGAATATTCTAACGACAATGCAAAAAAAGAACTCGGCAAAATCATGGATGCATCCGCATTCGACTTCCCGAAACCTACTACACTCATTAAAAAATTAATAAGCATCGTGGATAAAGAAAATATAACGGTGTTAGACTTCTTCGCTGGTTCGGGTACGACAGGTCACGCAGCACTCGATTTCAATGCAGGACTCACCGACGGTAAATGTGAATTTATCCTTGTAAATAACAACGAAAATAATATTTGTAGGAACATAACCTATAACCGCGTAAAGACGGTTATCGAAAAAGAAAAGTATAAAGCCAGCCTTAAATATTTCAAGATTGACTACGTTGATATTGACAGTCAACAGTACTACGAATATGCAGACCAGTTCTTGCTCCACGTTAAAGAACTTGTCGAGCTTGAAAACGGCATCGACTTTAACATAGATAAACGAATAAAAATCATCTTGGATGATGAAGAATTACGCGCATATATTGATGGTGTATTCAGCGATAACCCGTGTCGAACCATTTATTTAGGACACCACGTACTACTCCCCACCGCTGATGAAGAAAAACTTATCGCTCGTGGCGTAGAAATTCGCCGCATACCAGACTATTACTATGGGGAATTGAAATAATGAGGCAATTTTTAGACGATGCTTTTTTAAGGACAGCAAGTGATATTTTAGGGGAAACAAATCAAGGGTTTTTTACAACACACATTATTGATAAATGTAATAGTTATGCAGTAGATTTTAATATTCAAATTCCGATTTCTAGTCTTGACGCAATGACTCGCTATAAAATACCGAACAAACGGACAGCGTTATACAAAAATTTACGTTGTTTTAATGCAACACAGCAATATCGCATAATAAGCGATTTATGCGACGAACCTAGTCAAAAAGCACGTGATGACGTAAAAGATTTAAAAATTAAACTAGTACAAAGATTTCCCGATATTGCCCCTAGTGATTTTGTAGAAAGCATTGCTGTTACGGAAGCAAAACACTGGCTTAGTGCTTTCCCCGATGCCCTTGCGTTGTATAATTCAGCATTAGCGAAATACAGTCATGGAGTTTTCGAAAGAAACGTGTTAGACGATATGCGTTTATCGCTAGAATTGCTATTGAAAGGACTTTTACATAACGATAAAAGCCTTGAAAATCAAATTCCTGAGCTGGGTGCGTTCTTAAAAGCAAAAGGAATACAGCCTGAAATCAGGAATATGTATACCACTTTGCTTAAATATTATTTACAATACCAAAACAACCATGTTAAGCATAATGATGAAATTAACCCTAATGAAATGGAATACATTATCGACTTAACGAGTTTATTCATGAAATTTCTTTCAAAATAAGGACTAAAAATGAGTACAAATATTTCAAAAGCGAAAAGAGAAGAATTGTTAAAACAGGTGGCTGAAATCCGCAATAAGCTGATGGAACACCAAGACGAGAACACGAATCAGTTGCTCGTCTATTTGTCGAACATTGAAAAGGATATCAATGGCAAAAAATACGGACTCGTTTTTGAGGAACATAGAGAGGCTGTAGACGAACTTTTGGAAAGCAACGTGCCCGTTTTAGTAGAAGACGAAAGCCTTAAAATTGATAATGGTGGAACACAAAACTTTCTTATCGAAGGTGACAATTTAGCAAGCCTTAAACTGTTGGAAAAAACTCATAAAGGGAAAATTGACTTTATTTATATTGATCCCCCCTACAACAGAGGCAAAACGGATTTTATTTACGATGATGATTTTGTAATCAAGGAAGATACATTTAGACACAGCAAGTGGTGTTCTTTTATGAAGAATCGTTTGGAACTTGCAAAAAAACTACTATCAAAAAAAGGGTTACTTTTTATTTCCATTGATGATAACGAAGTTGCGGCTTTAAAAATATTGTGTGATGAAATACTCGGTGCTGAAAATTTTATAAATTTATTTGTATGGCAGCGGAATTCAAGCGCCAAAACGGAAAAAGGTAAATTTACTGTTAATACTGAATATGTGCTTTTGTATGCAAAAACAAGTAGTTATTCATTAAATCCAGCATACAAGCCTTTATCAGAAGCATCACAAAAATTGTTTAAGTTTGATGATAATGATGGTCGCGGAAAATATCAAACCGTAAGTTTGCAAAAGCCTAGAGATCCTGGTCCTGAAACAACATACGATTACATTGATAATACAGGCAAAGTTTGGCCTTGTCCTCCGAAAGGTTGGCGAATGAAATACGAAAAAATCAAGGCGCTTGAAAATGATAATCGGCTAGTTCTTACTGGAAATAGTTTAAGAGTTAAGGATTATTGGAATGAGCGCGAAAATGAAGGGAAACGAGTAGATACATTATGGAATGATTTACCACAAAATACAGCAGGTAGTGGTGAGTTAGAAATAATTATGGGTAGACCGAATTCGTTTGACAACCCTAAACCTACGGATCTAATTAAACGGTGTCTTGAAATAAGCAATAAAAATGCTATTTGTCTCGACTTCTTTGCTGGTAGTGGAACGACTGGACACGCTGTTATGAAATTAAATGCGGAAGACGGCGGTAAACGCAAATTTATCCTTTGCACAAATAATGAAAATAATATTTGCCGTGACGTAACGTATGAACGCATTAAGCGCGTTATTGAAAAAGAAGATTACAAGGCAAGCTTAAAATACTATAAGGTGGATTTTGTACCGATTACCGAGCAAGTTTACTACGAATATGCGGACAAGCTTCTTCTCCATATAAAAGAACTTGTTGAGCTTGAAAACGGGCTTGATTTTGACGGTAATAAAAAAGTTGCCATCTGCCTTTCCGACGAAGACTTACAGGACTTTGTAAATTCGCTTGGCGATACAACCACCTACAAGTCAGTTTATGTTGGTCACGACGTATTTGTCACCCCCGAAATTGAAAGCAAACTCAATACTTTGGGTATTAAAATCAACATAATCCCCGACTACTACTACGGCGAATTAAGAGGATAACAAATGAAAGAAAAAATAAAAAATATTTTTAAATGTATCGGTGTGTTTTTTCTTGCATGGTTATATGTGTTTTGGATAGCTGGGGCAATAGAGGTGGTTATAAGCAATTTAACAGGAGCTAAAATTGACGAAATAGTATTGTTTATTTCTTTAATTATAATACCTGTTGCTTGTGGTATAATTATTACTATTTTATATGGCATATCATTAAACAAAGTTCTAAAAGAAACTTGGTTTAAGCGTTTTTTAACAGATAATAGTAAAAGATTGTGCATATTATTTTTTATTTTGGCGGGATGCTATTTTTCGTTAAAAGGAGAAGCAACATTTACTAGAGAAAATACAGGGACACTATTAACTATACAATGGATGATTTTTACTATATCATCCGCATTGTTTGGCGTATGGGCTATTCAAGCAAAGAAACAAATAAGTGATAACGAGCCTGTTTCTAAAGATAATAATGACGAGGCAACAGGTATTGATGCATTATTAAAAATATTTGATAGAAAACAGTATGTATCCGTTTTAAAAGAAATAAAATATTGCATTGTATTACTAATCATCAATTTAGTGTTGCTTGTTTCCTACACCACGGTATTTTATCTTTACTTAGAAATTGCGGGGTATTTGTTTCAGTTAATATCCGTTTTAAGTTTTTATTTTTGTTTACAAACCATTATTAACGTATTTATGAATACTATTACTCCTTTGCTTGTTGACACAATAGTAAAAATAAATACATACAAAAAAACATTAAAAGAAGAAAATAAACTTATAGATAAAGCGCTCAAACAAGAAATGGTAAAATATCTTATTGAAAAAACAGAAAATGATTCATTAATATCAATAGAAGAAAAATCAAAAGCAATAGAAATTTTCAAAAGTTTACTTATAGAAGATGACAGCATTAAAGGAGAAAACAAATGAACTTAACGCTTAAAAACTTTCAAATGAAAGCGATTGCCGAGTTAAATGCGGCATGCAGACAATCGAAGAAAGAAATTGTTTTGAAAAGTTGTACGGGCAGCGGTAAAACGATAATTTTAACACACTTTATCGACCGTTTTATTAAAGAAAACCCGAAGATATGTTTCGTTTGGTTTACTCCTGGTAAAGGCAACCTTGAAGACCAGTCGAAAGCGAAAATGGATTTATATATTCCGCAGGCGCAAACGAAGTTGCTTTCGGATGTTTTAACGTCGGGTTTTGAAGAAAACGACATTGCGTTCATTAACTGGGAAATGGTTACGAATAAGAAAAATAATGCTATCCAAGACAGCGAACATCAAAACCTTATGGATAGAATCCGTGCAGCGCAGTTGGACGGCTTACGTTTCATTGTTATCGTTGACGAACAGCATTTCAATAACACTTATAAAGCCAATGAAATCATCAACCTTTTCAAGGCTGATAAAATTATTCGCGCGTCTGCGACACCCCTTAACTACGGTAACGCTTTTATGATCGACATTGATGAAGAAGACGTTATTGCGGAAGGACTTATCAAAAAGGCAATATATATCAACGAAGGTATTCCTCAAAATACTGAAATCGAGAACGAAGAAAAGTATTTGCTTGAGCTTGCGCTTGAAAAGTATAATCGCCTTGTAGAAGAATATAGAAAAGTAAACAGCAAGGTAAATCCTCTTATTGTTGTTCAAATTCCAAATAAATCAGAAGAAAAACAAGCAAAAATCGAAGAAATTTTAGAAGAAAAAGGTATTACCTATTTAAACAAGCGCCTTGCCGTTTGGCTTTCTGACCAAAAAGAAAACCTTGAAGACATTGACAAGCTTGATGCTGAACCGATGGTTATTATCATCAAGCAAGCTGTTGCGCTCGGTTGGGACTGTCCCCGTGCGCAAATACTTGTAAAAATGCGTGATAATATGAGCGAAACGTTTGAAATTCAGACAATCGGGCGTATTCGCCGTATGCCAGAGGCTAACCATTACGACAATCAACTGCTTGACTATTGCTATATTTACACGCTTGATAAAGCGTTTATTGAGTATGCTAAAAAAGAAAGCGGTGCGCATGAAGTTAAAAAGGTTTTCATAAAACCTGAACATAAAGGGTTTAGGCTTACAAAAGAATTAAAATCAGTAAATTATTTTGAAAACGATCCTGTTATTTTGCTTAAAACGGCGCATGCGTTCTTTACGAAGAAATATGAGTTGACTACTGGTGTTAAAGCTAACCGTACGGCTTTTGCAGTAAGAGGCAAATATAAGTTTGATGAGAATATCCTTTACGATTCGCAACAAGGCACAATGATTGTTACGGATAACCAGGAACACGTTCACGAACTTGCTTTAAGCCGTAAGTTAAGCACGCACTCTGATGGCCGTTTATTCCACCATTGTGTTGGCGAAATTGCTGACGCTGCCGGGGTTAAATACGACAGCATGGTAATCATTTTACGCCGTTTATTCGACGAAGGCGTTAAATACTCAAATAAACTGTTGAGTTTGCCAACCAAACACCTTTATGCTTTTGTAATTAACAATAAGGCACTATTAAAGGCAGACTTTAATGAATCGTCTCATTCGGGTATACAAGGCGTTATTTCCACCACCCAAAAGAACACTGCTGAATTTGCTTTCCCGCAAGAATGCACCATCCAGTATGCTCCTAATTCATATAAGGAATGTAAGCATAACGTATATGACGGATATTTGTTAAGCCGTGCAGGTAAATCTGAAGTAGAGCTTGAATTTGAAAAATGGTGTGAAAAGAATTCCGACTGGTTCTATAAAAACGGCGATAAAGGAAACGAATATTTCTCAATCCTTTACACAAACGATTATGGTAAACAAAAGCTGTTCTACCCTGACTATATTTTAAGCATCAATAACGAATTGTGGATAATTGAAACTAAAGGCGGTGAAAATCGTAGCGGGTCAAACGCAAATATTGACGAATTCTCTGAAAAGAAATTCAACGCTTTAAAAGAATATATCGCAAAATACGGCATGAAAGGTGGTTTTATTGTTCTTGACGAATCGGGTATTGATAAAGAACTTTATATCACCACAACAATGTTCCATAAATTCAGCGACGACCGTTCCGAATATACGCTTTTAGAAGATTATTTTGACTAAGGGAGAACACTATGAATAAGAAAATTATAAAAACTTGGGGCATCCATACTCAAAACGATTTACTTTTCTTAGACGAATCGCTAATTGCTATAGGTTGGGAAGAATTAGGCGATTTAACAATAGTAGATAAAACAAAAACCGCCATTAAAGAAAAATATCAATCTGTATTCCCGACCGCAAAGAAAATGAACGTAGCTAACTGTGTTGGTAGTATTTCTCGCTTTGTTGTGGAAATGCAAGTTGGCGATTACATTGTTTTCCCCTCAAAATATAATCGTGAAATAAATTTAGGGGTCGTAGAAAGTGATTATTACTATGAACCTAACGCAAAAATGTATAACCACCGAAGAAAAGTAAAATGGTTAAAACACTTACCGCGCGTTGCTTTTTCTCAAGGTGCATTATATGAAGTCGGCGCTTTTACGACTTGTTTTGAAATTAAAAATTATACAGATGAATTTTTAAGTGCGCTTGATAAAAATTTTAAGACGCAAAAAACCGAATCTGTTGATGAAACTATTGAGAGAACTGCTGCCGACATACAAAATACGACGTGTGACTTTATTTTGAAAGAATTGAGTCGGAAACAAAAAGGTTATCCTCTCCAAGACTTTGTTGCTGACCTTTTACGCGCTATGGGTTACCGCGCTACTGTATCACCTAAAGGAGGCGACGGCGGCGTAGATATTACCGCTTATAAAGATGAATTACCGCCCAGAATTTTAGTACAGGTAAAAAGCCAAGATGGTGACATTAAAGAATCCACCATTCAGTCTTTACGTGGTGCAATGAAAGAAGGCGATTACGGCTTATTTATAACGCTTTCGAATTATACTCCAAATGCATTAAAATACTTGGATAATACCCCTATTATCCGTGGAATAAGTGGGTTGGAATTAGCTGAACTAATTTTGAAGTACTACGATAAATTGTCAGATAAGAGCAAAAAAATTATTCCGCTTATCCCTGTTTACATACCAGATATTAAAGTTGATTAAACTGCACAACATGACTAAAATTCAAGAATATAAAATTGAGCCCATATATGCTAGCGGAGATTATGGCCGTCAAGCAATTATTTTAAGGAATAAAATTTTGAGTGATGCCAAATTACTACCTGAAGATAGTAGAACAGATGAAAATAAATGGGAATGGCGTAATTTCTATCAAAATGTTTATATTTACTGGTATTTAATTTTACAAGACATGTTTGAAGGTGCTTTTGTGGCATCCATGGCTGATAATACCGCAAACGAAAATGCTGGATGGTTTACAAATCCACGAAAGCACCGAATTCATTTGGGTAATGCTGACGACTATAAAACTATAGATGAATATAACGCTGCCGTATACAACAAATATTTTGATAGTTTTTTCAATTTTACTGTTTCTTCTGAATTAGTAAACAAATATTTTATAGAAGCGAAAACCACCTATAAGGAAGGTAAATATTACTGCACCGCTTGTGCTCTTTTTCCTATTATTGAGCATTATTCTAGGCTACTATCCGCATATTCGAGTGAAGACGGCAATTTTACTCAAAGGACCGCATTAAATGCGATTTTAGAAAGAATACCCAAGTGGCCAAGTGTTCCTTCCATCAGCATAGACTATTTCACCAACGAGTATCGTAAAATTAAAGACTTTATGCTGGAGAATTATTATAAGCATTCTAAACAAGAAGACCCAGAACCACAATTTATTTGTAGGCATAGGTTATTACACGGTATAATAACGCGTGATGTAACAGCATCGGATTGTTTAAAGTTATTCCTAATAATTAGAAGTTTTGCATATTTAGAACGTTTATTTGTCGCAGCGGAAAAATTAATAAAATACAACAGTTTTACTTTACAAACAGAAGATAGATTACTTTTCGGCGATGAAGAATATGAAAAAATAATAGCAGAATTATTACAATAAAAGCAAAAAGCGACCGAAATTTCGGTCGCTTTCTTTTGGGTTTTGATGGGTTTTTGCTGGACTTTAATTGCCGTTTACGGTATTGATTATTTAACGATATGGAGGTGCGATATGAAGATAAAAATCACCCAAACGGAAGGCAACTGGCAATTCGGAACGATAGGCGGAATAAAATTCTACGTGCAGGTGTTTGATGAACCGAGTAGCTACGGTATCAACGATGGCAGGATAAGCAGATTATGGATAGACGGCATGGCAAACTACGACCGTAGCTGGGATAAGACACCCACAACTACCAAAGCCGAGCAACGGGTTAAAGAACTAGTCGAATACTTCGATAAGCCACAACAAAGCATAGACTATGAAAAGGCAATTATTGAGACAAAAGACAAAAGCGAACTGATAGGCGTAATAATAGCCTTCTCACAGGATACGAGCCTATCGTGGGCAACCTTTAGAAAATACTACAACCAAGCGCATCTGCGCATGCTGACCGAATTTAAGGAAGAATAAATAACACGCTACAATGCAAAAACGACCGAGAAATCGGTCGTTTTTTGGTCTTCCCGGCGAGAATCGAACTCACAATACAGACTTAGGAGGTCCGCGTTATATCCATTTAACTACGGAAAGTTATATTCAATTTTTACAGGATATAGCAATACCCGATTTAACAAAAATTTTTGCCCAGGCAACCAAATAGGTCACCAAATTTTATTTTAGCCTACCGCCATATCGCCAAAATACACGATTTTGAGCGGTTTTCGCATTGTTTTGCCCCATTTTGATGGGTTCAATTTAGGAATAGCACACCCTTAGGAGGGGCTTGTTATATCCGTTTAACTATGGAGACTTTTACGGTAAAAATTTTCCGACCTGTAATATTTTACAACAATGAAAAAAATATGTCAAATTATGGCGAGCTTAAATCGCAAATTTAGTCGGGGAATTTAACCGCCGACTTACCCTTTATCCTGTTTTGCCGCGTTTATCAGCGCAAGTAATAGCGCGACGGACAATCCCGCGTATTTTTCATTCGGACAATCGATTACAAGTTTGCCTTTATAGATTGAAAAATTACTTGTTACCGTGGCGACGATTTCTTCTCCGCTGAAAATCTGATAATTGCCGAAGCAAAGACCTTTTACGGTTACGTCTTCACCGTAGCCGACGAAAACGTACTCCCTTTTGAACATGCTTTTACAAACGAGTTTACCTAACTTATTCTTGTTCCCGTCGTAAATTAAGGCAGACTTACTTTTAAACGGCACGTGGAAAAACGCGTTTTTTATCACGAACGCCAAATTACCGCTTGCGTCGAATATCTTTTTCTTTCTTCTTAGGCTTATAAATTTACCTTTAGAATGAAAGACCGTAGCGCCGTTTTCGTCCGAAACGGTAGCGTCGCCTTTGAACAGATTCACTCTCGTCGTTACGTTAAGTTTCATTTTTTAATCCCCCATATCAAAACCATCGCCGAAACGGCAAGCAACACGCTCACGGCTATTATCCATTTAACCGCTTTCATCTTTTTTACGCGCGCTTTAACCTCTTCGTCGGTATAAAAAAAGTTTTTTGTTACTTCAGTCGCACCTGTAACCGCAAAGGCTTCTCCGTCGGCAGAAAAATCTTTGTTTAATTTCAGTTCTGAAAAAATTTCGCCGTCGCTCAAATCGTAATTCGCCTCAAAGGCAAACCCTTTGCCAGTCTCTCTTCTTTTCGGTGCAAACAGTCCGAAAATACTAATCAAAAAAAGAAATACAGCGAAAAAAGACCATCTTTTACCGCCGTAAACGCTTGCCGTAACCAACTTAACGTTTACCGAACTCTCTTCCGTTTCGACTTTATAAAGCCTGTTGCCGAATTTGTCTTTTTTATATTCCGTTTCGCGCCCGTTTGCATACAAAGCGTAATTATAACTTTCCGGAGCGGAGACTTTAACGTTTAAAACTTTCATATCGCACCGCCTCCGTTAATCGAAACAATGCCGAGCGACGTAAGAAATATTATTTCTACCACGCACCAAACCATCTTAAAAATCGGTTTGCCGCCTTTCGGACCGAAAGAGTAGCACGCTAAACCGATTGCAGCCGCGACCGCGCCGGAAAAAGAAACGTACGCGGAATAAGGTATCAGCATAGCGATAACGTCCAAGACGCTTTGTCCGTCAATCCACGTAAATATCGCCATAGGATTTTCGGTCGTAAAAATAAGTCCGACCGAAAGCACAATCATACACAGAAACGCAAAAACCGCAAAAAGATAGTAAATCGCGATAAAAACGAACGAAAGCACACTGCAAATGTATAACGCCACAGGTAAAGAGCCTAAAAAGACGGAAAGACTGAAAAACGTAAATCCCGCATCGTTTAAGCGTAGTTTTTTTATTAAGTTTTCGTTTTTAACGGCACTCATGTTTTTATTGTAATATCCCGTAAAGCATTTGTCAATACCAAAACCGAAATTTTAAATCGTATAAAAAAAACTTTAACGGCAATAATCGTTTAAAGCCGAACGACTTTTATCGTAACGGCAAATATTCGTCCGTACATATAATATAAAGGGGCGTAAAGAAGGTGCACAATGATTAAACGCGGAGAACTCTACTACGCCGATTTAAGTCCCGTCGTCGGAAGCGAACAAGGCGGCATAAGACCCGTACTCGTCGTGCAGAACGACGTCGGCAACAAGTACAGCCCGACTATTATAGCCGCGGCGGTAACGAGCAGGCTTACCAAGGCGAAACTCCCTACGCATATAGAACTCTGCGCGCACGAATACGGGCTTGCGAAAGATTCGGTTATTTTACTCGAACAGATAAGAACGCTCGATAAAAGGCGGTTAAAAGAACGCATAGGCGAACTACCGAGGCAAACAATGCTTAAGGTCGACGCAGCCCTTCTCGTAAGTCTCGGATTTACCGCCGCGACGCCGCAAACGGATTCCTCTGCGGGAAGAGAAAGCGCGCTCGGTTAAGCCCGCCCCGTTTATAGATAAAGCGCGCGAAATTTTCGCGCGCTTTTTACTTATGTTCGTTAAATAAATTTAACCGTGTCTTTTTCCGGCAGTCTGATTTTATCGCGAAGCGGCTTATCGCCGTAACCGAGATCGACTGCGATACTGCAATCTTCCTCGTCCGCCATATTCAACTCTTTTTTGAGCGCGGGCACGTCTATCCACCCTATTATGCACGAATCCACACCCGCAGCCTTTGCCGCAAGCGTTACATATGCGGCGAGTTCGCCTACGTCGTACTTAACGAAATGTGCGTTGCCGTTTTTATTTTTAACCGTCGACAAAAGAGGTCTTACGACTTCCGAAAGCACGATAAACGCTTTCGCCTCGGATAAAAACGCGTTTTTACCCTCGTTCTGCATGGTTTTCGCAACGGCTGCTACTTTCTCCTTATCCGTAACCACGTACATTTTCCACGGTTGAGAATTGCATGCAGACGGCGTAAGTCTCGCCGCGGAAACTATTTTTTCGAGAACGTCCTTCTCTATTTCTTTTCCACTAAACGACCTTGTAGCCTGCCTGCTTTCGATAAGTTTTAAGAATTCTTCGTAATTCATAAGCGTCTCCTTTTTTAATTATCGCAAAGACAAAATCTTTTGTAATAAATTATAAAACGCCCGAATATAAAAGTCAAGACCCCGTTTCCGAAGTAAAGCAAACGGATTTTTCTCTGTTATATCTTTCCACCGCTTTAAGATACTTTTCCGAAACGGACATCCAGTATCTTTGTTTTTCGTCATAAGAAAGCGAGGCGTAAACGTTTTTGTCGGTAAGTCTCCCTATCGCGTCGGGAACTTCGCCTTCTTCGTCAAGAAGTTTCTTTACTTTTTTATAAAACTCCTCGTCATCGTTTACGTTTTTAACGTTTTCCACCGCGAGCCGCGAATAGTACTCCGTTACCCGCGAAGCGGCTACGCCGTTCTCTTTCGCTTTTATAAGATCCTCGTCGAGTTTCTTTTTGTGTTCTTGCCAAAAACCCGTTTTTAAACGATTTTTCGCTTCTTTTGCGTACTGCTTTAAAGTTTTGCTTTCTTCCATGGTCATTTCCCCCTAATATTCGACAATTTAAGGTAATATTCGCAACGTAAAAATAAAACCCACCGCGCTTATCTTCGGTAGGTTTTTATTTTAGCCTTTAATGCTTCTCTTTCTTGCTGCTTCCGATTTCTTTTTGCGTTTTACGGAAGGACTTTCATAAAATTCTTTTTTACGAAGGTCGCCGATTATACCGTCGCGGGAGCATTTTCTCTTGAAACGTCTTAACGCGCTGTCGATATTTTCGTTTTCGCCAACTCTTACGATACTCACTTTATTCACCTTCCTTTGCCCGCAGGCGTTAGTTTACTTAATCAGCCTTAACAGTATACAAAACAAGCGGCGTGTTTGTCAACAAAAACGCTACCGGTTTCGGTTATTTTTTTATTTTAAGCGCGACAAATCGAAATACGCGACTTTTAAGCCGGCGTCCAGCCCATTTTTTGACCGGACAACACGTGAATATGCAGGTGCGGAACCGTTTGCCCCGCATCGTCGCCCTGATTTATCACAAGACGATAGCCGCCTTCGAGCCCGAGTTCTTTTTTAAGTTCGGGTATCTTTTCAAGACAGCGTTTAAGTTGCTCCGCGGTTTTTTCCGTCAGTTCCGAAAGCAGTTTATAATGCGTTTTTGGAATGCACAAAAAATGATTTTTCGCTTTAGGGTCGATATCCTTTATAATAATCATATCCTCGTTTTCGAAAACTTTGGTTGACGGGATTTCTCCCGCAATGATTTTACAAAACAAACAGTCGTTCATATGTTCCTCCTATACTATGTCCCCGAGCGCACCGGCGCCCGTTTCTCCCGTAATTATAACTTTTTTAAATTCGCCGGCAGGTACGTCGTCTTTGACGAAAACGCGCACGTAATTGTCCGTATAACCTTCGGTAAAGCCGCCTTTATTTTCTTCAAATAAAACGGAAAAGATTTTTCCTTTTATTTTATCGATAAACGCCGACTTTAAGCGCGCTTTGGTTTTTAAAAGTTCGTCAAGCCGCTCTTTCTTTACTTCGGGCGGTAAATCTTTCATGTTAAACGCCGCCGTACCCTTTCTCGGACTGAACGTAAACGGATGTATGTCCGAAAAAGCGACTTTATTTATAAACTCTACGGATTCTCTGAAATTCTCGTCCGTTTCGGTCGGAAAGCCCGCTATAACGTCCGTGGTTATACCCGCCTCGGGGAAATATTTACGGATAAGGCAAACCTTTTCGTAATACTCTTCTGCGGTATATTTTCTGTTCATTTTTTTCAGAACGGCGTCGGAACCCGATTGAAGAGAAAGATGAAAATGTCTTGCAAAATTTTTTAGATTTTTAAGCGAAGTCAAAAACTCGTCCGTAATAACGCGCGCCTCGAGCGAGCCGAGTCGAATTCTGCAAGAAACCCCGCTTATCGCATTCATAAGTTCGGTAAGTCCTTGACCGCAATAATCGTAAGCGGAAAGGTTTATTCCGTTTATAACCGCCTCTTTAGGGTTTACGCGTTCTATTTCGGATAAAACGCTTTCGGGGCTGCGAGACCTGCTTCTGCCCCGCAGATACGGAATTATGCAATAACTGCAAAAGTTATCGCACCCGTCTTGTACCTTAACGAAAGTTCTCGTACGAAGCGAACGCACGGGAAGGAGTTCTTCAAACGTTTTGCTCTCCGGCGAAACCATAACGCCGCTTTTATCGAGCGCGTCTAATATCGCCGACTTATTAAAACTCCCCGTAACAAGAACGTTATCGCCTTTCGCGGCAAACGCCTCGGGATTCTTTTGCGCGGCGCAACCGGTAAAAATAATTTTAGCCCGCGGATTTATTTTAAGAATTCTGGAAACGGTTTGGCGGGATTTTTTTTCCGCCTCTGCGGTAACGGCGCAAGTGTTTACTATGTATACGTCCGCAAAACAAAGTTTATCCGAAACCTCGTATCCGCGCCGTAAAAGTCCTTCTATTAGCGAATCGCTTTCGCACTCGTTTACCTTGCAACCGAGAGTAAAAACAACAGCCTTCATTACGCTTTTCCGCCTTTGAACACCGCCGCCGACCATTCGCCTTCGGTTCTGTCCTCGATAAAAGTAAACCCGTTTTCCGCGTAAGCCGTTTTTACTTTATCCAAACGGTCTTTTAAAATTCCGCTTAAAATAACCACGCCGCCTTTTTTAAGGTTTTTACCTATATGCGGAGCAAAAGCGATAAGCACTTCCGCCATAATGTTTACAACGATAACGTCGCCTTTCACGCTTTCGTCGTCCAAAAGATTTTTAAGTTTAACGGTAACGTTTGTAACGCCGTTTAATGCGGCGTTTTCTTTCGCCGCGGTAACCGCGCATTCGTCGAGATCCGTCATCACGACGTCTTTCGCGCCGAGTTTTGCCGCCGACAAGCCGAGTATTCCGCTCCCGCAACCGACGTCTATAACCGAACTGTCGGGTTTAACGTACTTACAAAGAAAACGCACGCACATAGAAGTGGTTTCGTGTTCTCCCGTACCGAAAGCCATATTAGAACCGATTAAAACAACCTTTTCACCGGCCTCGGGCTCGTATTTTATCCATTCGGGAACGACGACTATTTCGTCGATTTTTATGGGTTTAAACCTCTCTTTCCACTCGTCGCGCCACGCGTCCCCGTCGATTACGCGGCGAGAAATTTCAAGCGGTCCGAGGTCGAACTCGCACGCCGCTTTCAATGCGCAAAGTCTTTTTTCTATTTCGCCTATGGTTTCGTCCGCGGCGTCTATCGGAAAGCAAGTTTTAATTATAACGCGTTTGCCGGCGGAATATATTCCGTCGTCTGCATAATCCCAGTAGTTGCCGCGTTTTTCAAGGTCTATAACGTCTTGTATATCGTTTACGGAAACGCCTTCGGGTGCGTACTCCGACAAAACGTCGGCAACGAGTTCGCTGCCGGCGTGCGACGTTATGACTGTAAGTTCTGTAACTTTATTCATAATTATTTATCGTAAGGGCTTACGCCGTACATCGTTTCGAGATTGTTTTTATAAGTCTTCATTTGCGGACATTGTTTTATATCAGTATCCGCCTCGAAGCGTTCGAGTTCGGCTTTTTGGTCTTTAGTAAGTTTAGCCGGAACTTCCACGATAACGGTGATATATAGGTCGCCCGTTCCGCGGGAGGTTTTAATTCCCTTGCCCCGTACGAAAAACACTTTGCCGCTTTGCGTGCCTTCGGGCACGGTGTAATCGAAAGTTTCGTCTATAAGCGGAACTTTCACTTTGCCGCCCATTGCCGCCGTTTTAAAACTGACGGGCACGTCTACGTAAAGGTCGAAATTTTTACGACGGAAAATTTTACTCGGTTCGACTTTCATAACTACGATAAGGTCGCCCGCGGGTCCGCCGTTTTTGCTTGACTCGCCAAACCCCGTTTTACGTATATAACTGCCCGTGTCCGCGCCTGCGGGTATATCGAGCGTGATACGCGTATTCGTTTTAATGTAACCCTTACCTTTACAGTCGGGACACTGCTCTAATATCTTTTTGCCGGTACCGTGGCACTCGTCGCAAGGTTTAACGCTTACCGAACGGAAAAACCCGTTGGAAGAAGCGTATTGAACCTGACCCGTACCGCCGCACTTGCTGCACGTAGTATAAGCCGTGCCGCCTTTCGCCCCCGTACCCTTACAAGAAGAACAGGGTTGATTTCTCGTGTACGCGACCTCTCTTCTGCAACCTTTAGCCGCGTCGAGAAAACTGAGCGAAAGTTCTACGGTAATATCTTCGCCTTTGGTCTTTGCCGCCGTCTGACGGCTTCTACCGCCGCCGAAACCGCCGAATATGTCGCCGAATATATCTTCAAAGCCGCCGAAACCGCTAAAGCCTTCCGCGCCGCTGAAGCCTGCGCCGCCCATACCGGGATGCGCCTGCTGAAAGTCGTATTGTTTTCTCTTATTTTCGTCAGACAATACTTCGTTGGCTTCGTTTATCTCTTTAAATTTCTCCGCCGCGGCTTTATCGCCGGGGTGAAGATCGGGGTGATACTTTTTTACAAGCGTTCTGTACGCCTTTTTTATATCGTCGGCGGAAGCGTCTTTACTCACCCCGAGAATTTCGTAATAATCTTTTGCCATAAAATTCCTTTAACCCAAGCAAACTGAAAGGTTAAAAAGCCTTTCAGTTTGCCGATTTTTTAGTGTTTAGTTAGCGATTACTGTTCGCCGCCCTGGTGAAATTCGGTATCTCCCGCACCCGCGTTCGGATCGCCGGCCTGACCGTTTGCCTGTGCCTGCTGATATACTTTTGCGAATATCTGTTGCGAAGCGTTGGACAAGTTCTCGAACGCTTTATCCATTCTGTCTTTATCGTTGGAATCGAGTTCGGTTTTAGCCGCGCGAATTTCGTCTTCGAGTTTCGCTTTATCCTCTACGGAAATTTTATCGCCGAGGTCTTTAATCGATTTTTCCACGGTGAAAATCATTCCGTCGAGTTTGTTATGAGATTCGACGCCCTCTTTACGCTTTTTATCTTCTTCTTCGTACTGTTTCGCGTCGTTCACGGCTTTGTTGATTTCGTCGTCCGAAAGGTTTGTAGAAGCGGTTATCGTTATATCCTGCGATTTACCCGTTCCGAGGTCTTTTGCCGACACTTTAACTATGCCGTTTACGTCTATATCGAACGAAACCTCTATCTGCGGTACTCCGCGAGGAGCGGGCGCGATACCGGTAAGTTCAAACCTGCCGAGCGTTTTATTATCTTTTGCGAATTCTCTTTCACCCTGCAGTATATGAATGTCAACCTGCGTCTGGTTATCCGCCGCCGTGGAGAATACCTGCGATTTTTTAACAGGAATGGTAGTGTTTCTTTCGATAAGTTTGGTGCAAACGCCGCCGAGCGTTTCGATACCGAGCGAAAGCGGAGTTACGTCGAGAAGAACCACGTCGTTTACTTCGCCGCTTAAAACGCCGCCCTGTATAGCCGCGCCGATAGCAACGCATTCATCGGGGTTGATGCCTTTAAAGGGCTCTTTGCCGGTTACTTCTCTTACCTTGTCTATAACCGCGGGGATACGAGTAGAACCACCGACGAGAATGACCTTGTCTATATCGGCATAAGTGAGTTTCGCGTCGTTCATAGCGTTTTTAAGAGGTTCTACCGTCGCGTTTACGAGATCCGCGGTCATCGCGTCGAATTTCTGTTTAGTAAGGTCTACGTCGAGGTGTTTAGGACCGGTAGCGTCCGCCGTTATAAACGGAAGGTTAATGTTGGTCTTGCTCATGCCGGAAAGTTCTATTTTAGCCTTTTCAGCCGCCTCTTTAAGTCTTTGCATCGCAAGTTTATCGCCCGAAAGATCGATGCCCTCTTTAGCTTTGAACTGCTCTACGAGATAATCCATTATTCTCTTATCGAAGTCGTCGCCGCCGAGCATATTGTTGCCGTGCGTTGCAAGAACTTCGAATATGCCGTCGCCGATTTCCATTATAGAAACGTCGAACGTGCCGCCGCCGAGGTCGTATATAATAACCTTCTGGCTCTTGCCCTCTTTATCGAGTCCGTAAGAAAGCGCGGCAGCGGTAGGTTCGTTGATTATACGAAGAACGTTAAGACCCGCTATTTTGCCTGCGTCTTTAGTTGCTTGGCGCTGACTGTCCGTAAAGTATGCAGGGCAAGTTATTACCGCATCCGTTACGGGTCCGCCGAGATAACTCTCCGCGTCTTTTTTGAGTTTGGAAAGTATCATAGCGGAAATTTCCTGCGGGGTGTAACTCTTTCCGTCTATATTTACTTTATAGTCGGAACCCATATGTCTTTTGATAGACGAAACCGTTCTGTCGGGGTTAGAAACCGCCTGACGTTTCGCAACCTGACCGACGAGTCTTTCGCCGTCCTTTTGAAACGCTACTACGGACGGGGTCGTTCTCGAACCTTCCGCATTTGCTATAACAACGGGCTCGCCGTTTTCCATCACTGCCACGCACGAGTTAGTCGTGCCTAAATCGATACCGATAGTTTTCATAATAATTTTCTCCTTTTATATTTTATTTGACTACGCTTACTTTAGCGTACCTTATTACCTTGTCTTTCAATTTGTAACCCTTTTCGAAAACCGCCTTAACGGTGTCAGGCTCGTCGCCCTCCTCGGGTTCCGCCTGCATAACCGCTTCGGCGATATTCGGGTCAAATTTTTCGCCGGTCGGGTCGATTTCTTCCGCACCGAATTTTTTTATAGTTTCGTCAAATCCGCGCTTAAGATTTTTTATACCCTCTTCGGTTTTTTCGTCAAGCCCCATCGCGAGAGCCCTTTCGAGATTGTCGCCGATTACAAGCACGCCGAGAAGTACTTTTGCCGTCCCCTCGTTAAAAGCGTCTTGCCAGACGTTTGCGTTGCGCTTTTTGTAATTGTCGAACTCCGCGACTGACCTTAACCATTTGTCTTTGTATTCGTCCGCCTGTTTTTTAAGTTTTTCGCACTCTTTTGCGAGTTCTTCGACTTCTTTTTTCAGGTCTTTATGCGATTTTTTATCGTGTTTATCGAAATGCTCTTCGTTAGAATTTTCTTCTTCCGAAACAGTTTCTTTATCCGCGATTTCTTTTTCCGTATTCAATTCTTTTTCGTCCATCGTTCGTCCTTCAATATTTATTTTTTATAACGTCTTCAAGAATCTTTCCGACGCCTTCGAGTACGGAAACGACTTTCTGATAGTCCATTCTGACGGGTCCTATCACTCCGTACGTGCCCATTTTAACGCCGCTTGCCGAATACGTTGCCGTAACGAGCGAACATTCTTCGGGCATATTCTCGCTTTCGCCGCCGATTTTTATGTTTATCTCGACTCCGCTGTCCTCGCTCAAAAGGTCCGCTATTCGTTCTTTGCTGGTTACCACCGACAAAAAGTTTTTGACTTTTTCGGAATCGTTGTACTCGGGATGGTTAAGTATTTTACCCTCTCCTTCCATAACGACCGAAGCGTCTTTTTCGATATACTCTTCAACGGCGTTCATCACCCCGTCGAAAATCTGCCGATAAGCGGAAAATTCTTCGGATATAAGCGCGCCGACCTCGGACACGTCGGAGAGTTTACGACCGACGAGATATTTGCTTATTATCCTGCCTGCCTCCTCAACCTGGGCGTCCGTCATCTCTTCGGGAACGGCTATAAACTTATCCCTGATAATAACGCTCTCCGTTGCGATTAGCAAAAGTGCCTGCCCCTTACGGCAACGGAAGATGTCGAATTTAACGACTTTTTCGGTACCGCTCGGCGCGCTCATCGCAACCGAAGTGTAATCGGTGAGTTCGCTTATAACCTTTACGGCGTTCTGCGCGACCGTTTCGAGATTGTCAGCGTGCCCGTCGAACGCTTTTTTTATAGCTACCACTTCTTTACCGGAAAGTTTCGCTTTGTCCATCAACTCGGAAACGTAAAGTCTGTACGCCTCTACGGAAGGAACTCTGCCGCTCGAAGTATGGAGTTGAGTTAAATATCCCATCTCCTCGAGCCCTGCAAGTTCGCTCCTTACCGTGGCGGAACTTATACCGTGCATATACCTTTCGGTTATGCTTTTGGAAGATACGGGTTGCGCGGTGGAAATATAATCGTCTACCACGCACTGCAATATCTTTTTCTTTCTGTCTGAAAGTTTCATTTCCTTTGCCTCTGGCACTTTGTAAATACGCTTGTTAGCACTCTCAACCTCTAACTGCTAACAATTGTACTCTTATAGTTTATCTTTGTCAAGTTTTTTTATTACCTTTTTAAAATATTTTCGCGTTATTTTTTCCGATGACGAAAACTCTCTAAAAAGTGTGTGAAAAAATAAAAAACTCCCGAAAATTTCGGGAGCATATATAATGTTTAATACATATATTCACGTGGGTCAAACAGACGCGTTTTCTTTAGCGAGTTCCGCCTGCGTTTTTTTGAACGTGGGAATAATAACCGCAACGTAAACCAAAGTAGTTAAAACCCAGGTTACGGGATACGACAGATAGACCAAAAATATATCCCCCGGGAAGAACGCTTTCACCGTATAAATCCACGCGATACGCGAAAGACACGCGCCGAAAAGGCTTATCAGCATAGCGGTAAAACTTTTGCCCATACCCCTCAAGGTATACCCGTAAGAATTCATTATCGAACAGGTAAAATACGTCGGCGCGAGTAAATACAGTCGTTTAAGGGCGATTTCCACAACGGCGTCGTCCGGTCTTATCGCATAACAAAGCGTTTTTGCAAGAAGCATCGCCACTCCGCCCGCAACAATACCAACCGCGGTTATTATCGCTATTGCGGAGTACAGCGATTTTTTAACTCTGTCAAGCCGCCCCGCCCCGAGATTTTGACTGACGAACGAAAGCAATGAAATGGAAAAACCGTTAGTGCATTCGTACACGTAGTTGTCTATGGTAGAAGCAACGCCGTTGCCCGCCGTGGCGATTTCTCCGTATTCGTTTATCGCCGATTGAATTATGACGTTCGAAACGGAAAAAAGCATTGCCTGTATGCCGGAGGGAACGCCGATTTTTAAAATCTCCGAAAGTTCCGATTTATGAAACTTGATTTGCTTAAATTCAAGCCGACAAAAGTTTTTGCTTTTTAACAGCGCGATAAGGCAACACGCCGCCGAAACGACGTTAGACATTACGGTGGCGATTGCAACGCCGTCCGCAGTCATATCAAACCCCGCAACGAATATTATATTGAAAATTACGTTCACCGTTCCGCCGAAAAGCAAAAACAAAAACGGTCTTACGGTATCGCCTACGGCACGCAAAATAGCCGCGGCGAAGTTATAAAACATTATAACCGGCATACCGATAAAATAAATGGTGAGATAATCGGTAGCCATATCGAGCAACTCTTCTTTACAGTTGGTAAGTTTAAGCACGTATCTCGCGCAAACCACACCCAAAGTCGCGAGAACTATACCCGCAACAAGGCTTAACGCCACCGAAGTACCCACAACGCGCTTTGCCGTTTGAGAATCGCCTTTACCTACGCATTTAGACAAAATAACGTTTGCGCCGATGGAAAGTCCTATAAACAAACCTATCATAAGGTTTATTATCGAAGTCGTAGCGCTGACCGCGCCGACCGCGGTGTTGGCACGGCTCGGTTCGACAAACCTGCCGACGACCACTATGTCCGCGGTGTTAAAAAGCAGCTGCAGTACGTTTACGCCGATAACCGGCAACGCGAATACGAAAATCTTTTTAAGAAGCGAACCTTCCGTAAGGTTCATTTCTCGCGATTTCATAATAAACGCTCCTCTTTTTACACTCTCACCGCGCCGTCGCCTTTAACTACGAACTTTGTCGTAACGAGTGCGTCAAGCCCCATAGGACCCCTCGCGTGCGGTTTTTGAGTAGAAATACCTATTTCCGCACCGAGTCCGAATACGAACCCGTCTGAAAACCTCGTAGAGGCGTTCAGATAAACGCAAGCGGAATCCACGCCGTTTAAAAACTTTTCGGCATTTGCCCCGTTTTCGGTTATAATCGAATCAGAATGGTGCGTTCCGTATTCGTTGACGCACTCTATCGCCTCCTCTACGGAGCCGACCGTTTTAACGGATATTACGGCGTCATCATACTCGGTATAAAAATCTTTTTCGGTTGCGCGTGCCAAACGTTTTAACCCTTTGTCTTTAAGCAATTCGTAAGACGTTTCGTCGCAACGGATTTCTACCCCTTTTTCGTCGAGCGGTTTTACTATGTCCGGCAAAAAATCCGCTACCGCGGAGTTAATTAAAAGCGATTCGCACGCATTACACACTCCGTACCGTTGGGTTTTAGCGTTTTCGATAACTTTAACGGCTTTTTTCTTATCGGCAAACTCGTCAACGTAAACGTGGCAATTGCCTTTACCCGTTTCGATTACGGGAACGGTGGCGTTTTCAAGCGCCCAGTCGATAAGACCGCCGCCACCGCGCGGAATAAGCAAATCTATATATCCTTTAAGGCGCATAAACTCGTGCGCGGTTTCTCTCGAAGTGTCCTCGACGAGAGCTACTGCGTTTTCGTCTACGCCGTATTCTTTAAGAGTATCTCTTATTACTTTTACTATCGCCATGTTAGAATTTATCGCGTCGCTGCCGCCTTTAAGCATAACCGCGTTACCCGTTTTGAAACACAGCGCGAAAGCGTCTGCCGTAACGTTCGGGCGGGACTCGTAAATTATGCCTATAACGCCGAAAGGCACTGCGATTTTAGTTATATCTATAGCCTGCTTTTCGTTCCGGTATTCGTATAAAACCTTTCCGCGCGGAGTAACGAGAGCGGCAACCTCCTCAATACCTTTTGCCACGCTTTCTATAACTTTATCGGATAGCGTAAGTCTGTCTATAAACGCCGCGGAAATTCCTTTGTCCTCGGCATTTCTGACGTCTAAGGCGTTTGCCGCTTTAAGCGCGTTTTTTTCGGCGCGCAAATTATTCGCCACGCCGAGAAGCGTTCGGTTTATTTTTTCGTCGGATAAACCCGCCAAAACTTTGCTTGCCGCTTTGGTTTTTTCTGCGGCTGTTTTAAGGTCGAACATAACTCACCTTTTAAAAATACGTTTGATTTTAAGTCCTAAATAAAAAAATTTAAGTCTGATTTTTCTGATAATCTTCCGCTTATACCATTTTTCTACGTCTTTAAGGTATTTTTCATCGGAACTTTCAACATACCTTTTGCCTTTATAAAATCCGTTCATCACGGCAAATACCGCTTGCGGGCTGACCCGTTCTACGGTAAACTGACTGTCTCCGCAAACCAAAAGGTCGTTACCGTCAAAACCGATTATTCTGTGCAGAACCTCGGTTCCGTCCGCACGAGTGAAAAAAATCACGTCATACACGGAAAACGGACGCTTCGGCACGCCTATTATTACGGTTTGCCCGCCGTTTTTTAAAAACGGCCACATACTGTTTCCTCTCGGAACAAAAGCCGCCTCACCCTTTCGGGTAACGTCGGATTTTACGTCTTTTACGGTACGGATATTAAAGGAGGGCAAACTACTCTTCCTCCCAACGTCTTATACCGCAAACGGAATCTACGGGTAACGTAAACACCACGCCGTGTGCGGCGGTCTTAGAACCGACTTTATCCATAATCGCGCGCATTATTCCGTCGCGTGAAGGTCTGTCGCTCACGATATAAAGCATTTCTTTTTCTTCGCTTATGCTTACACCGAAAAATTTAGCCATTTCCGCACCGGTGCCTTTCGCCCGCACTATCGTGCCGCCGGTCGCACCCGCCGCCCGCGCCGCTTCCATAGCGGTTTCGGCATAACCTTTATCCATTACGGATATAATCAGCGCAAATTTACTTTCCATTTCTTTCGCCTCCGTTTTACTTACGGGCGTATCGCCCGCGAGATATTTTAACGCGCTTTCTCCCCCGACGCTGTCTATCGGTATAAAAAACGCTATTCCGTTGCCCGCGCCGCCGATATTCATTTCAGAATGCAACGCGTTTTTGATTTCCTGTTCGTTTTCCGTCCTTACGACAAGTTCGTACATAACTTTATCGGTTTTTTCAAGTCCCCAAAGGTCTAACATCTGGTCGGTAGACGTGCCCGCGCATAATTTAGAAATTACGTTTGCGGCGCCGTGCCTTTTGAAAAAATCGAGATATTGTTCCGTCCATTCCCTTTCGGTAACGGTTATCATAAATTTACAACCCAACATAAAACGCTCCTAACCGATAATTTCTTCGTTTTCCGTATCCGAACTTTCCGCAGGGGTACTCGATTTGCCCTTAACGCGCGAAAGTTTGATTTTGTAGCACAATCCCATAATCTGTATGGTAATGAGAGGCGTCATCGCGATAAACGCCACAACCCCGAAGCCCTCCGTCGCGAGATTGCCGCCGAGAGCCCTCGTAAGACCGAGCGCAAGCGGCATGATAAATCCCGTTGCCATCGCCCCGGATGCAACCCCGCCGGAGTCGAACGCTATCGCCGTAAATATTTCCGGAACGACGAACGTCAGCGCGAGAGATATTACGTAGCACGGCAAAATGAAATACATTACGTCAATATGCAACAGTATTCTGAGCATTGCGAGCCCTACCGAAACGGCGGTGCCTATCATAAGGCTGACCGACAACATCTTTTTAGGAATCGCGCCTTCGGTTATTTCATACACCTGCTTCGTTAATACGTGCACCGCAGGTTCTGCCGCAACCACGAAAAAGCCTATCAGCATACCGAGCGGAACGACTGCCCAGGATATATCCGGGTTACTGCCGAACGCTTCGCCTATTTTTTCGCCCACGGGCAAAAACCCGAAGTTCACCCCGACAAGGAAAAGCACAAGCCCCACGAACGTATAAAGCACGCCGATAAGTATTTTGGTAAATTTCGCTTTAGATATTTTTTCGCCGAACATAAGCGCGACGAGGAACATGAAAAATATCGGTAAAAGCGCGATAGCAACTTCTTTGCATATCCCCGGAAAATCTTTTAAGAAATTACGCATTACGTCTGCGGAATTGTTTAACTCGGGGAGTTCCGTCTGCGCGACTTCGATACTTTCGGGTTTATATATTATACCGAGTATCATAACCGCGATAATAGGTCCTATCGAGCAAAGCGCGGTAAGACCGAAACCGTCTGCCTCGGCGTTTTTATCGCTTCTGATAGAAGCAAGACCCGTACCTATCGCGATTATAAACGGAACGCTCATGGGTCCGGTCGTAACCCCGCCCGAATCGAACGCGAGCGGCACGAAAGTTTTCGGCACGAAAAACGACAGCACGAAAACTATCGTATAGCAACCTATCAGGAGATAAGAGAATTTAACGTTAAGTATAACCCGTAAAAACGCCACGACGAGGAAAAAACCTACGCCTGCGCCTATGCTTATGATAAGCACCCACTCGTTTACGGTTTCTTTAAGTCTACCCGTAAGCACCATAAGGTCGGGTTCGGAAACGGTTATTACCACGCCGACTATAAAGTATACCGGTATAATAAGCCAAATTTTTTTCGATTTTATTACGGAAGAACCTACGTACGACCCTATGGGCGTCATAGCGGTGTCCGCACCCAAAGTGAAAAGCCCCGTCCCCACGACGACGCTTGCCGCGCCGAGTATAAAGGCAAGTATTATCCCGCTGTCGAGCGGCGTAACGGTTATGCACAAAAGCATAACTATTATCGTTATGGGCAAAACCGAAGAAAAGGCTTCTTTTATTTTTTCCGAAATAATGGTTTTGTCTGTTAAAAAGAATCCGAATCTTTTTTTCACTTCTCCTCCTTTCTCTGCCGAATTTACGGCAAAGTAAAACGTACGGGCACTATAAGTAATTTTTTATTTCCGAAAGAGTTTTAACCTTAAAATCCGCGTACGCGCAGTTCTCTGCGCCGACAGGCAAAAACCAGACGGTTTGCATGCCGTATTTTTTCGCGCCGATTATATCCGCGGTAACGGAATCGCCTATCATTACCGCTTCGGACGGAAGAACCTTTCCGAGCGCGTTAAAACACGCTTTAAAAAAGCCTTCGTCGGGTTTGTTTACTCCGATTTTTTCCGATACGAAAATATGGGCGAAATAATCAAGCAGTCCCGCCTTTTTCAGTCTGTTTATCTGCTGATCGTAATAGGCGTTGCTCGCCGCGCAAAGAAGATATTTTTTAGAAAGATAGTCGCAGATTTCCGCCGCGCCGTCAATTTTGACAGCCGTTTCATGCAGGGCGGCAAGATACAGTTTTTCAACGTTTTTGCCTTCCGCTTTTCCAGCGTAACCGCTACCGAGTCTTTCTAAAACGCGGTTAAATCTTACCTCGTGCAGATAGGGTTTGTCGATTATTTTCTTTTCCACGTCCGACCAAAGCGCGTCGTTTACTTTTTTGAATACGGGAAAAATTTTTTCGTTATATTCGAGTCCGTTTTCGGTAAAAGCACGGGCAATTGCGATTTTTGAACTTTCGTTAAAATCGAGCAATGTATTGTCTATATCGATAAACGCCGCTTTTATCATATGCTTTCCCTATTGTATAAATATATTTTATGATAACATATTTATAAAATTAACTCAACCGATTGAACGAAAAAAACGGGCGAAAACCTTAACCTGTTTTCGCCCGAACGTTTTTGCCGTTTAATTCATTTAAATGCTTTTGCCGCTACGTTTTTAAGATAATCTATCGATTCGAATAATTCGCAGTCTTTATCAAAATCGTCTTTATACGCTTCTATAAGCATCGCGCCGTCAAAGCCGACGGAAGAAAGCCTTGTAAACAATTCGTAAAAATCGGTCGTTCCTTTACCCGGCAAACACATTTTGCCGTTTTCGTCTATATCCGACAGATGCACGGTTACGATGTCTTTTCCCATTTCGCTTAAAAACCCTTCGTACCCGAGCCCGCTTTGGCGCGCCTGCTTTATATCGAGCGTGCCTTTAAGCGCGGGAACGCGTTTTTTTAGTTCCGAAAAAAAACCGACGTAATTATAGTAACACCAGTGCACGTTTTCATACGCAAGAGTTACTCCGTGAGAGGAACATACTTTTATTATATCGTTCGTAATGCCGCCTATGCGGTCGAAATCGATTTTAATCGGCGTACGTTTCAGTCTTGCCGTACCGTGAAAGGTATAGCACTTTGCCCCGACCGCCTCCGCCGCGCGCATGGTTCCCTCGAGCAAACCGAAAGAATCTTCTTTCGCACGAACGTTAAGGCTGTACAATTGCGGCTCGAATTGCGTCGTCAAAGTATGAACCGAATGGACTTCGGTTTTACCTTTGTTTTTTTTAAGTATTTCGCCGAATTCCGCCGTATATTCACGGTAGGTTTCGAGAAAAACTTCCGCCGTTTCGACGCCGCCGTCGCTTAAAAACTTTAAAGCGTCCTCAGTAAAATATCTGCCGAACAACGACGCGGTTGAAACGCCGATTTTCATTTGAACGATTACCCCGTAATCCGAAGCGTTTATTCGCCGTCGGTTTCTATAAGCGCAAGGTCGCCGTCGTTACGGGCGTACAGAACTTGCACCGTGTTGCTTTTCGCCTCTCTGAATACGTAGAAAGAGTGTCCCAAAAGTTCCATTTCTTCTATCGCCTCATCCACAGTCATGGGAGAAAGCGCGAATTTCTTCTCTTTTACCAGGCGAGTTTTCTTTTCTTCGTAAGTTTTTTCGCCGGAGAATTCCGCCTGAGTTTTATAAGCGTTGTTTTTATTATGCTTGTCGAAGCGGGTGCGGTATTTTCTTATCTGCCCCTCGAGTTTAGGTAATACCACGTCGAGGTCGTCGTAAAAATTATCTCCCGAAGCCGCCGCGCGAACGAATTTGCCTGCATAAGAAAGCATTACTTCGGTCGTTAAAAGTTGACCTTCTTTTTTGAACACAACCTTTGCGGAAGGCTCGTCTTCGCCGAAATATTTATCGAGTTTTTCGAGTTTGTTTTCGGTGATGCGTTTGAGTTTGTCGCTTACTTCACAGTTTCTTGCCAAAATTTCAAGTTTCATAAGATGCCTCCTATATATTATTACGCCGCAGGCGGCTTAAAACCCTTTTTATTTTAGTCGTTTTTATCGGTAAATTATTTTTTTATAAAAATAAATTCGTCTCCCGCGGCGTCTATTTCTATAACCGATTTTTCTTTTAGATTGCCGAGCAGAATCTCTTCGCTCAGTTTATCCTCTATATACCGCTGTAACACCCTTTTAAGCGGGCGCGCGCCGTAATTTTCGTCGTAACCCTTTTCGGTTATCAGATCCATCGCTGAAGGGGTTATTTCGAGTTTTACGTCGAATGCGGCAAGGCGTTTTTTCAGCGACGACAACATAAGTTCCGCTATTTGCGCCGTTTCGCTTTTCTTCAGTTTTTCGAATACTATTATCTCGTCTATCCTGTTCAAAAATTCGGGGCGGAATTTTTCTTTAAGCGCTTCGTTATATCTGTCGCACATATCGTCGTATTCCGCGGCTTTGCCCGCCTTAAATCCGAGAGAAGCGGTTTTTTGTATTTCCGTCGCGCCGACGTTGCTCGTCATTATTATGATGGTATTTTTAAAACTTACGACTCTACCCTTGCTGTCGGTAAGTCTGCCGTCGTCTAAAATTTGCAACATCAGATTGAAAACGTCCGGATGGGCTTTTTCTATCTCGTCGAAAAGTATAACGGAATACGGTTTTCTCCTTACCTTTTCGGTAAGTTGCCCCGCCTCGTCGAACCCGACGTATCCCGGCGGCGCGCCGACGAGTTTGCTGACGGAATGCTTTTCCATAAACTCGCTCATATCTACTCTGATAAGATTGTTTTCGTTGCCGAAAACGGTCTCGGCAAGCGCTTTTGCGAGTTCGGTTTTACCTACGCCCGTAGGACCTACGAATATAAACGAACCGACGGGTCTGTTGGGGTCTTTTAACCCTGCCCTTGCCCGCCTTATCGCGTACGCAACCGCTTTTACCGCTTCGCTTTGACCGATAACGCGTTTATGAAGAGTATCCTCGAGGTCTAAAAGTTTTTGCGCCTCGGTTTCGGTAAGTTTAACTACGGGTACGCCCGTCCAATTGCTTACGACTTTAGCCACGTCGTCCGGCGTGAGTCTGAGTTTATCCCTCGAACCGGAGGACTTTTGGGCACGCGCTTTGATTTCGTCGAGTTCCGCCGAAACCCTGTCAATGTCCTTGTTCAGTTTTATAGCCCTTTCAAAATCGTCTCTTCTTTTGGCGTCGTTTTTTTGCGCGATTAAAAGATTGAGTTCGTTTTCTTTCTGACGGGCTTCTACCGGCGAATTATAACTGTCGAGTCGCACGCGGGACGCCGCTTCGTCGATAAGGTCTATCGCTTTATCGGGTAAAAATCTGTCCGTAATATATCTGTCCGATAACGTAACCGCGGCGGTAATGGCGTCGTCCGGAATAGATACGCCGTGGTGAGATTCGTATTTGTCGCGGAGCCCTTTTAAAATTTCCACCGTTTCGTCTACCGAGGGCGCGTCGACTATAACGGGTTGAAAACGGCGTTCTAACGCGGCGTCTTTTTCGATATACTTTCGATATTCGTCTATAGTAGTCGCGCCTATGGTTTGCAATTCCCCGCGTGAAAGCATGGGTTTTAAAATATTAGCCGCGTCCATATTGCCTTCGCCGGTGCTGCCAGCGCCGACGATGTTGTGAATTTCGTCGATAAATAAAATAATGTTGCCGTTGTCTTTTACTACGTCTATGGCTTTTTTCAGTCTTTCCTCAAAATCTCCGCGGTATCTCGCACCTGCAAGCATACTTGCAATGTCAAGCGAAAATACCGTTTTATCCGCCAAAATTTCCGGAACTCTGCCCTCTACGATAGCCTCCGCAAGTCCTTCTACCACCGCGCTTTTACCTACGCCCGGTTCGCCGATAAGAACGGGGTTGTTTTTCGTTCTGCGGGACAGAATCTGAATTACTCGGTCTATCTCCTTTTTCCTGCCGATAACGGGGTCGAGTTTTCCGTCGGACGCGAGTTTACAAAGATTTACGCCGAATTTAGCGAGTTCGCCGAGGTCGGTCTGCTCGCCCGTAGTATGGGGTTGCCCTGCGGTTTTTTGAGCGCCGGCATATAAAACGGAAGGAGACTTAACGTCCTCGTATTCGTCCGCCTCGTCGCCGAAATCGTCCGCACCGAAAAGAGTGGAAGAAAGTTCTTCTATTATTTCGTCAACGGGTACGCGCATTGCTTTAAGTATTGCGACCGCCACGCTGCCGGTATCGGTAAGCACCGCAAGCAAAAGATGCTCCGTGCCGACGAAACCCGCGTGTGCTTTAAGCGAAATATCTATAGCCGTTTCGAAAAGTCTTTTCGTCCTCGGCGTAAACATATTGCCGGGAATAACAAGGTCTTTTTCAACCGTTCTCTGAAAATAATAAAGATATCTGTCGTTATCGACTTCCGCTTCACGCAGAATCGCCGCCGCACGCCCGTCGGAAACGTTTAACAGTCCAAACAAAATATGCTCGCTGCCGATATATCTGCAACCGAAACGCTTCGCAAGCGTAGTGGAAAGTTCTATAACTTCGTTCACGCTGCGCGAAAATGCGTCGTAATACATCAAATTTCGCTCCTTTTAAATGATTTTCAAAAGTTCTTTTCTTACGGTTTCGGCACGGCTTAAATCTTCGTCCGTTTCGGAAAGTTTTTTGCCGCATCTGACGCACAGACTCGCGGGCCTCACCGCTTCCGTCAGGTCGTCAATCACGCCGAAATCCGTTACGTCTATCATACCGAGCATTGCGGCGATTTTAACTCTCGCCATATGTTCCAAAAACTCGTTATAATTTAAAAGTACGGCGTTAGTCAGCACGCCGAAAGACTTTTTGGCTTTATCCATGGTAAAAAGTTCGTTTCTTGTATACAGTCTTTCCGCCTCTCTTCGTTCCGCTTCGCAAATGCTTAAAACCGCGTTTTCTACACGCCTGATGATTTCAAACTCGGTAACGCCGAGAGTTACCTCATTGCTGATCTGATACAAAAAACCTTCAGCCGCACTGCCTTCACCGTAAAGCCCCCTTACGGTAAGACCTCTTTCTTTAAGGTTATCAACCGTTCGCTTTATTTTTCCGCTTTCGGTAAGCGCAGGCAAAAAAGTCATAACCGAAGCCCTTAATCCCGTACCGAGATTAGTCGGGCACGCCGTTAAATAGCCGAGTTTGTCGTCGAAAGAAAAATCGAACTCCGTCGACACGCAATCGTCTATCTCGTCTATGCGTTCGTACGCTTCTTTAAGTCGCAGCCCTTTCATAAAACACTGCTCTCTCAAAACGTCCTCTTCTCCGACCATAATCGAAACGCTCTCGTCGTCCGATACGAGCGCGGCGGAAACGCCCCTGTTTTCGATTAAATTACAGCTTATAAGGTGCTTTTCTTTCATCGCTTCGAGCGTCATGGGAGAAAGGTCGCCCGTCATAAACGCCGCAAAATCGCCCGTTTTTTGCAACGCGCGTTTAAGTTTTTTCACTATCTCGCGCGAAACGATTTCGTCGGATAAACGAAAAGGATAACCTACGAGATTTCTTGCAAGCCTTACGCGCGTTTTTACGACGTTGCCCATGTAAATTTCGGGATTGATTACGGTCATAAATACTCCCCCGAATCTTCGAGTGCAAACATAATATCCGTCATTTCGCCCGCGATTTCGTTTGCGGAAGAAAAATCTCCGTTTATGATTGCGTTTTCTTTAAGGCGTTTAAGTTCGTTGTATCTTTTAACGTATTCTCTTTCGGGGAGCATAGTCGGCGTTTTGCCGACGTGTTCGTCGCCCTCCTGAACGGTTTTTACCCATTCCGCCACTTCTTTAGAAAACGTTTCGTAGCACTGCGCGCAACCGAGCATACCCGTTTTTTTGAACACGGCAAGCGTCGTGCCGCAAAAAGAACAAGTTTTTTCGTTCATAGCCTATCCCGTTAATTTTTTAACTTTTCCGCAAGAGAGATAAAATATTCTTTGGCACTCTCGCCTATCTCTTTACTCATCAGCGAAAACTCCGCGTTTGCTTTTAAATAACCGAACTTATCGCCGACGTCGTAACGCTTTCCGTCGTAACGCACTGCAACCACTTTGCCCGCTTTTGCAAGTTCGTCATAGGCGTCTGTCGGGCATATTTCTCTGCCGTGCGGTTTAAGCGTTTTTAATACGTCTAAAACCCCCGGCGCGATAACGTATCTGCCTATTATGGCATAATTGCTTAACGCCTCGTTTACGGAGGGTTTTTCAATCATTGCGGATACGTTTATTATATCTCCGTCCTCGCCGGAAACGCCTATATTGCCGTATTTAGATAAATCGTCGCCGAAAAACTCCATCGCGCAAAGCACGGTTTTACCCGTTTTTTCGTAAGCGTCAACAAGTTTTTCCATACACGATTTTTCGTTTTCTCCTGCATATAAAAGTTCGTCGCCGAGAAGAAGAGCAAAAGGTTCGCCTTTAATAAACTCTTCGGCGCATAAAATCGCGCCGGCAAGACCGTTAGGCACTTTTTGCTCGACGAAACGAACGTTAAAACTCCGTGTTTTTTGCTCTACTTCGTAAAGTTTGGTTTTTCCGTCTTCGATAAGAGCCTTTTCAAGGGCGGGAGCCGCGCCGAAATGACGTTTTATAACGTCGCTGTCAGGAGAAACGACTATCGTAATATCGTCTATCCCGGCACGCGTCAGTTCTTCGCATATGTACTGAATCGTCGGCTTGTCGAGAACGGGAAGCATAGGTTTCGGCACCGCTTTGGTAATGGGTAAAAATCTCGTGCCGAGTCCTGCCGCCGGTATAACCGCTTTTTTTACTTTCATAAACTAATTCCCTTATTCCTTCGTTTATTTAAAATTTTCGTCTTCGAGTTTTTTTATTTTATCGACTCTGCGAACGTGCCTTTCTTCGCCCGAAAACCCGGTATTTATAAAAGCGTCTACGATTTCGAGCATAAGCCCCGGACCTATCACCCTTTCGCCGAAGGCAAGCACGTTGGCGTCGTTATGAAGTTTTGTCATTTTAGCCGAAAAAACATCGTGGCAATGCGCGCAACGCACGCCTTTTATTTTATTCGCGACGATACTCATGCCGATACCCGTTCCGCAAATCAATATGCCGAGGTCGTATTCGCCGCGGGCAACCGCTTTGCCGACTTTTTCCGCATAATCGTTGTAGTCTACGGAGTCTTTAGAATAACAGCCGAAGTCGTGATATTCTATCCCTCTTTTGTCCAAATGCGCGAGCAGGACGGGTTTAAGATTTATACCGCCGTGGTCGCAACCTATAGCAATTTTCATTTTCTATTCTCCTAAACGATTTTATCGCTTTCGGGCAAAGTCCATAACTCGCCTGATATTATTTTTTCTACGATTATATTGCAAACGTCTTCTATTTCGTGCGAGGTTTTAACATATTCGTCAAGCCCCGCGCCGTACGGGTCCGATATGTCGCAAAAACCTGTAAGTTCTCTGACGGTAACCGTACCCGGAAAGTTTTTTATTCTGTTTTTGTGCTCCGCCGTCATGCAAACGATAATGTCGCTTGACAAAAGCGTTTTCGCGTCGGCGGGTTTAGATTTGAAACCGCGCGGCGCGTATCCCAAATTCTTAAGCGCGGTTATAGAGTTTTTGCTCATTTTACCGCCGGTCTCGGCGGAAAGTCCCGCGCTCGATACCCTTACGCCTTTAACGCCTGCGTTTTTTATTTTGGCTTTCAGTATAACTTCCGCCATAGGACTGCGGCAAGTGTTGCCCGTACACACGAAAAGAATTTTTTTCATCCGCAAGATTTCCTTATTCTGTTGGTTACGCCGAGATAAACGCCGTCCGTTCTCTCGGTATATACGGCTATAATTATATCGGCTTTTTTTTCGCCCTCTAACAGTTTGTCGTATAAGTTCGCCGCCATTTCTTCGCCGGTGTTTCCGAGTCTTAAAAGGTTTTTACCGGCAAGGCTCTCCGCAACCGCGTCCGAACACATTATGTACGGCGTTTTGCCTTGCGCAAACGTTTCGTTATACAAATTAACCGCACCGCTAAGGCAATCCTCAGAAAACAAGGCGGTTTCGCATTTGGGACGATAATGTCTGTATTTTACGCCGGGCGAACGAACTTTGTCCGTTTGTTTATGTTCCGCTATTTCGCAAGCGCCCGTAACGCTTTCTATCATTTCTCTCGTGATAAGCCCGGGGCGCAATATGCGCGGAACCGGTCCCGTTACGTCTAAAACGGTGCTTTCTATCCCGCCCGAACATTTGCCGCCGTCGAGTATCAGCGACAGTTTACCGTTCAAATCGTCGTATACCTGCCGAGCCGTAACGGGGCTTGTATGTTTAGACACGTTCGCGCTCGGCGCAACTATCGGCTCGTTCACCGCGGAAAGCAGTTTTTGCGCGCCCTTGTGAGAAGGTATTCTCACGGCGAGCGTATCTCCGCCGCAAACCGCTTCTTTACAAACCACGCCTTTACTGTAAAAAACCATGGTCAGCGGACCTGGCGTAAACCGTTTTTTCAACTCGTAAGCGTAATCGTTATCCACCCGCACGAGTTTTTCTATATCGTAATTTTCGTGCACGTGTGCGATAAGCGGATTATCGGACGGTCTGCCCTTTATTTCGTAAATTTTTTTTACGGCGTCGGGAATGGTTCCGATTGCCGCCAAACCGTATACGGTTTCGGTCGGCATGCCTATAACTCCGCCGCCCTTTAAAATTTTCACAGCCTCGGCAACGCTTTCGTCGGTTACCGGTAAAATCTCGGTTATCATTATTCGAATAATTCGTCGTCTACGGTTGTCGGCGGCTCCTCCGGTAGCGGCGAATCGTCCGGCGCGTTTTCAAAAGGCAAATCTTCTGCCTCCGCAACCCCCGCGCGTTGCGGAGCGGAAGTTTCCTCTTTCGTGCCTTCGGGTTCACCCGACTCGTTTAAGTTGACGAACTTAGTACATTCGCCCTTAAAGAACAGTTCGACAAGCCCTTGCGGACCGTTTCTGTGTTTTTCGACTATAATTTCGGCAACGTTCTTTTTGATTTTGCCTTCGGCAAGTTCTTTTTCCGTCGCGTTTTTATCCGGACGGTGAATAAACATAACTATATCCGCGTCCTGCTCTATTGCGCCCGACTCTCTTAAATCCGAAAGTTGAGGTCTGCCCTTTCTCGCTTCTACCTGACGAGAAAGCTGAGACAATGCGATTACGGGAACGTTAAGTTCTTTCGCCATTATTTTAAGGTTTCTCGAAATTTCGGTTATTTCCTGCTGACGGTTATCGTCTTTGCGTTTCGACCCCGACGACATTAACTGTATGTAATCGACCATAACGAGGTCTAAACCGCTTTTGCGTTTTAGTCTGCGGCATTTGGACAACAACTCCTGCGGGGTTACCGCCGCGGAATCGTCTATAAAAATCTTCGCACTGCCGAGGAGTTCTCTCGCCTTCGCGATTTTAAGCCATTCCATTTTGTTCATGGTGCCTTTAAGGGCATGTTCCATGCTGACCCCGGCGACCGAGCACATCATTCTCTGCACGAGTTGCTCTTTGCCCATTTCAAGAGAGAAAACGGCACAGGAATAGCCCTGCAACGCGACGTTTTCAACAATATTCATCGCAAACGACGTTTTACCTACGGCCGGGCGCGCCGCTAAAACGATAAGGTCGCTGCCGTGCAAACCGTTAAGCAGATTATCTATGCCGCGGAACTGCGTTTTTATGCCGCGATAAGACGATTTGTCTTTAGACAATTCGTCGAAACGAGTCATTACGTCGGGTATAATCGAGCCGATTTTTACCATCGTGCTCGTATCCGCCGTATTAGAAATATCGAAAACCGTTTTTTCCGCAAAAGCGAGCGCGGCTATTTTATCCGTGCTTTTTCTGCTTTCCTCGATTATTTCCGAAGCGCCCGAGATAAGTTTACGCAACATGCTGTCTCTCGTAACGATATCGAGATACCGCTTATAATTAGCGGCGGAAGGCAAAACGTTGGTAAGTCCGCTTATATACGTTATTCCGCCCGCCTGTTCAAGCCAGCCCTCTTTTTCGAGTTTGTCGGTAAGCGTAACGAGATCTACCGGCTGATTGTTCTTTATAAGCCCTATCATCGCGTTAAATATATATTTATGCGACTCGGCGAAAAAATCCTCTTCTCTTACGAAAGAAGAAACTTCCACTTGCAAAACGGGGTCCATCAGCATACAGCCGAGAAGCGCTTGTTCCGCCTCTAAACTGTGCGGCATTTCTCCGTAAGTTTTAAGTTTTTCCGTTACTTTGGTTTTTTCCATCTGTGATTATCCTGTTTTCTTTAGGTAATAATAGATTATAGTTTACAAAATTCCTCAAGCGCGTCCTCAAACTCCTTGAACGCCGCGTTAAAGGGTTCGTCCTTAGTTAAATCCGCACCCGCGATTTTAAGAAGTTCTACAGGTCCCGCAGAATTGCCGGAGGACAAAAACTTAAAATAATCTTTAACGGCGGGTTCGCCCTCGGTAAGTATCCGCCTCACGATTGCGGTCGCGCTGATTATACCCGTCGCGTATTTATAAACGTAAAACGCGCGGTAAAAATGCGGAATTCTTGCCCATTCGTACTTTATTTCGTCGTCTGAAACGACGGCGTCTCCGTAATATTCTTTATTAAGTCTTAAATATTCCGCGCACATGCTTTCTTTTGTAAGCGGCTCGCCCTTTTCTACCGAAGAATGCGAAAATTCTTCAAACTCGGCGAACTGTGTCTGACGGAATAGGGTGGTGCGAAGCATTTCAAGGAAATAAGAAAGTAAAAACTTTCTGGTTTTAACGTCTTTTTCTTTCTTTAACAAGTATTTGACGAGAAGCACTTCGTTCACGGTGCTCGCAACTTCCGCCACGAATATCTTATAATCGGATTTATCGTACGGCTGATTTTTGTTGGAAAAATACGAGTGAATGCTATGCCCCATCTCGTGCGCGATGGTAAAAATCTCGTGCGTGGTTTGCTGATAGTTTAAAAGTACGTAGGGGTGCGTGTCGTAAACCGCTACGCTGTACGCGCCGCTCTTTTTGCCGTCCTTTTCGTATACGTCTATCCAGCGTTCTTCTCTCGCCCGTTTAAGAAGATTCGCGTATTCGTCCCCGAATACCGAAAGTCCCTCTATAACGAGGTCGTAAGCCTTTTCGTACGGAAGTTTAATATCTTTTCCCTCGGTTGCGGGAACGTACATGTCGTACATATGCATTTCGTCGTAACCGAGTATTTTTTTCTTTTCAGCCATATAGCGGTGCAAAAGCGGAAACGCGCGATGCACGGAAGAAATAAGGTTTTCGTAAACCTTTACGTCCACGTCTTCGGAATCGAGCGCCATTGCGAGAGCGGACGGATATTTTTTAACCTTTGCAACGAGCACGTCTTTTTTAACGCTGCCGTAATATGTTGCGGATATGGTGTTTATAAGCGAAGTATACGCTTTATAATATTTACGGAAAGTTTTCCGTCTTATATCGCGGTCTTTGTCCTGCATCAAAACGCCGTACATGCCGTGGGTAAGTTTAACGTTTTTACCGTCTTTTTTTATACTGCCGGCGTTAAGGTCGGCGTTGTCCGTTTTAGTAAAGATATCGCGGAACGAACCGAAAGTTTCACCCGCCATAGCAAGTATTTTTTCTTCGTTTTCGCTTAAAACGTGTTGTTTGGATTTTAATATACATTTTAGCGAATAATCGTATGCGGAAAATTTTTCGTTTGCGATATAACTTTTAAGCGTTTCTTCTGGAAGCGCGGTAAGTTCGGGCACGATAAACGCCGCCGCCGCGGAAAAATCCGAAGCGAGCGAAGATACGCGCGAATAAAGCGAATCCGCAAGCGAATCTTTCGTGTTTTCGTCGTGCTTCATCATGGCGTAAACGCTTAACTTCTCAAGAATTCTACCGAATTTTTCCTGTTTTTTCATACAGAGCAAAAATTGCTCGGCATCTCCGAGTTTGCCTTTAAACTCCGAAAAATCGGCTCCGTTTTTAACCGTATCGTAGTCTTTGTTCCACGCTTCCGCGTTTTCGTAAATTTCCTGCGTATTCCAGTCGTATTTTAAAGTCATGTTTTTCTCCTTTAAGATTTTTATGTAGCGCCGCGTTTTTATACGGTTTCGTCTAAAATTTCGTAAGACACGAGAACGTTGCCCTGCGTTATAAACCTAACGCCCGACCCCTCGGGTATCTCGGGAAATTCTTTTTCGTAAAAAACGAGAACTTTTCTTTCGTAATAGCCTTTTTTATACTTGTTCCATTCGAGAAATACGAGCGACTTCATATCCACGCCGTCTTTTTCCGTCAAAGTTTCGTCATACTCGAAAAAGTTCGCTTCGGAAGTCTCTTTTAACCCCGTAATGATATTAACGCACATAGCGTAAAATTTATTTACCCTTCTTACGGCAATGCCGAGATAGATAAAAGAAAAAACTATAAAAACCGCGGTAAGGGGATATTCGATAAGTTTTACCACGGTGATTTTCGGCGATTGATAGGTAAGCGTAACGTAATAACCGAGCAATACCCCGCTTGCCGCCAGATAAACGGCAAAAACGATAAAATATATAGCCAGCACTTTTTTACGTTGTCTTTTAGCCTGTTCGTAATATTCCGTCTTAAAATACTCGGTCATAAGTCCTCTTTTTATCTTTTGTAGTCGGTGCGTATCCTTTTCAGCCCGTTTTCTGTTTTGCGATACAAAACGTACCTGTCGGGGTACTCTGCCATAATACAGCGCGGGTCTTGCTTTACCCTGTAATAACGCGGCTCGCATTCTTCTCTCGACTCGCCCGAATATGTTTTTTTCTCTTCGTGCGGGACTCCCACGTTTTCGTTCTCGGTTTCGCTATCGGTATTAACTATCGTAACGCCGCCACCTTTCTTTTTGCCGATTTTAAAAACCTTTTTTATCGTAGAAAAAAGCGCGAATATAACCGACAAAATCAAAAGCAACACGTAACATATCAAAAGCGCGCCGCCCTTTTCAAACGTACCCGTAAGATAAAGTATCAAACCTAAAACGGCAAGAAAAAGCGTAAAGTGCAGATTAAATACTGACAACACTTTATATATCGCTTTCAACACGCCTTTAACGGCGCCTTTTACGACCCCGAAAACGAGTCGGTTTTTAGGTTGCAACACTTTTACTTTTCTCCGTTAGTTAATCCTTTACGTAAGTAAAACCGTAAAACAGTTTACGCAAAAACGTTCCGAATTTCAATACGAAAGGATAATCGTTTTCAACTACGCCGACGATTTCACCCGTAGTACACGCGCCGTAATGTCTCGCGTCTCTGCTTTCCGCACGGTTATCGCCGAGATAAAAAATCTCGTCTTTACCCAAAACGAACTTATCGCCTAACGTTTCGCGAATGGTTTTGCCCTGCTCTTTAACGTAATCTTCTATAAGTTTTTCGCCGTTTCTGTATACGTACCCGTCTTTTAATTCAACCGTATCTCCGCCCTTTGCGACTACGCGTTTTATAAGCCATTTTTCGCCGAGGTCAACTATCACCACATCGCCGTATTCGGGCGTTTTGGCTTTGTTTACCAAAAGCACGTCCCCCGTATAATAATTAGGTTGCATAGAAGGTCCGTCTACCGTTACGGTTATAAAAACCTCGTTAAAAACAATGACTATAGCGAAAAAAATCGCCGTAAGGACGCCGATAATCGCCAGAAAACGCAAATCGGATTTAATTTCTTTTTGCTCGTCCTCGATAAGACTGTTGCGAATTTTATAATACATTTTACCGAAAGCCTTTACACCCACAACACGTTGTTAATCAAGTATTCCCCTACGGCGTCAATTTTAAGCCCCTGAATACTATCGAAGTTTTTAAGAGGTCTGCCTTCGGCGGTTTTAAAATCCGTTCTCGAAAACTTTACGTTATGCCAGATGTTGCCGCCGCGTAATTTTAACCGTGCGACGTATTCGACGCGGTTACCGAAAAAGTCCGTGTAAACGCTTGCGGATAAAACCGAATCTTCTTTAACGTACGCGTCTAAAAGTATGCTTGCCTCTTCCGAAGGACGGTATCTCTCCGCGCCGACGGCAAACGTAAGCAAACCGCCGGTACACCTCACGCCTTTTATTCCGCAAGGTCCCTCGCCTACCGCGACGACGTTATCCGGAAAAAGATCTATATCTATCGGAGCGGGCACGCCGCTCGTAGCCGCGCCGAAAACGCCTTCCGTTTCGCATTCTCTCGACGAATATATAACGTTGCTTTTATATTTAAGAGAGGCTTCGCTTTCGGAAAACTTTTTACAAAGCACAGGCGTTCCTACGGTCGCGCCGTTTTTGTATCGCATCCGCGCGAAAAACGTTACGATACCCGAGCCGGAATATGGAGCGTAACAGAAAACGTGTTTTCCGTCGTCCGTAACCGAAAATTCTTTTATCTCTCTCCATGACCGAAGCGCGGGGTCTACCACACCCTCCGCAACGTAAACGGAAACGCCCGCAAGTTCTTTTTCGTCCGGCGAAACGCTTATTTTGAGTTTGCCGTTTTCCGCTTCGCCGTATATTTCCGCTTTTGACGGTAAATCAACGGACTTGCCGCATAAAAATTTATCGAAAAACAACTCGCAGTTTTTAAGTTCGTCATGCGAGACGGAATCTCTGAACTTGACCGAGTAGTCTAAAAAGCAATAAATCCCGTCTTTTATGCGGGAAAGGGTATCGCACGCCCTGTCCGCGTCGAAACGCTTGCAATTCGTCGGCACCAAAAGCATCGTCGGGCAAGTGATATGCGCGGCGTAAGTTTGCGGCTCTACCCCCGCAACGAATTTTAAAGTTTCGTCGTTGAAATCCGCGTCCGGAATTCCGCTGAATTTAAATCTGCCGGAATAAGCGAGCCAACCGCAATTTTTAACGAATGCGGCGCATTTCAAGCGTTTTTCCGTCGCGGCGAGATGCCACAATACGGTAGCCGCTTCTCCCGTGCCTATTCCGCCTATACCAGTAACAAAAGGTAACGAAGCGAGGTAATCGAACGCATACCTTGCCGCAACACCCCATTCGTACCAGCACGTATCTTTTATACTACCGTTTACGGTCAAAATCGAATCTTTACAATTAGCGTAATTCGCGTAAGAAACGCTGTCGGGGTAAACGGTTCTGTTACCCCTGTCGCCTACGCTCCCCGCCAGATCGAAAACGAGCGCGGTAAAACCTTTGCGTGCGAGAAACGTTATAAACGTTTCGTCCGCGCCGTCCGCAAAATCTTGTACGACGAAAACGCCCGGGCTTTTTTCAAGACTTTCGTCCCGCGCGAGGGCGCAGTAAATTTTAACGTCGCCGCCTTTTACGCTTCTCCCGCGGAGGGTGAAACGCGTTACGGTAACGCCGTCGTTTTTATATTCGGCTATAAGTTCCGGTTCGGGAGAGTGTTCTATTTTAAAATCCTCCCACACGAGCGCGGGCGTAAGAATTTCGCTTGCCATGTTACTCCGTCGGCTACGGCGCGATGCGCCGTTTTTTAAAAGAGCCGTTTATAAAGGTTGATTTTTTACGTTTATTCGTTTATAATGTCGATATACGGCGTTATGGTTATACTACCCGAATATGTAGATATAACTTAAATAATATTATATAACAATATATTCGCCAAAGCAAGCGTTTTTAAGATTTGCTTTACGGAGAGCGTTATTTTATGACCTGTTTTTATTCTAAAGATTTTACGTCGTCGGCATTTACCGACGTAGAAAACGTATTTATCTGTCAATACATGCCTTTCTCTTCGGGAGAAGCGGTTAAAGTCTACCTTTACGGTTTATATTTATGCAAATTCGACCGTGGCGACAGGTCTGTTAAAGACGTTGCGGATACCCTTAAACTTTCTGAAGAAGAAGTTCTTTCTTGCTTTAAGTACTGGGAAGAATTCGGCTTGGTTTCCGTGCTTTCCTCTGACCCGCTTTCCGTAGAATACTTCCCGGTGAAAGCGACTTCTCTTTCAAAACCGAGAAAATACAAAACCGAAAAATACTCCGAGTTTACCAAAGCCGTGCAACAGGCGGTATCTTCGCGCATGATAGGCACGAACGAATACACGGAATACTTTAACGTGATGGAAACGTACGGCATAAAGCCCGAAGCGATGATTATGATAGTCAATTATTGCGTTGACCTTAAAGGCTCGGATATCGGCTATAAGTATATAACGCGCGTGGCGAAAAATTTTGCCGAAAAAGGCGTTGTTACCGTAGAAAAGGTTGAAAAAGAACTTTCTTCTTACGTTTTGCGTACGGCGGAAATAGAAAAGATTTTCAAAGCGCTTTCGCTTAAACGCAAGCCCGAAATCGAAGATTTGAATTTTTATAAAAAATGGACCGGCGACCTTGGGTTCGAAACGGAAGCGATTACGTTTGCCGCAAGCAAAGTAAAAAAAGGCGGCATGGAAACGCTCGACCGTCTGCTTAACGAATTATATTCGGTAAAATGTTTTTCCGTAAGCGAAATGAAAGGTTATTTCGATAAAAAACAAGCGGTTTACGACCTTGCGATAAAGATAAACAAAACGCTTTCGGTATACACCGAGGTTATGGAAACGGTAATAGACGTATATACCAACAAATGGCTTTCTTACGGCTATTCGGACGAAACGCTTTTGTTTATCGCATCCGAATGTTTTAAATCGGGCAAGAACTCTCTTAAAGCCATGGATGAACTTATAGAGTATTTAAGAGAACGCGGATTTATAGATTTATCGAGCGTAAGCGACTATTTCGGTTCGCTTAAAATCGCGGACGAATTTATTTCGAAATTCCTTGCGACGGCGGGCGTAAATCGCAGACCCAACGCGTGGGACAGAGAAAATCTTGCCACGTGGAAAAGTTGGAATTTCGGCGAGGATATGATTTTAGAAGCGGCAAAACTCGCCGCGGGCAAAAATTCGCCCGTAGCGTACGTGAACGGAGTTTTGTCAAACTGGAAAAACAAAGGCGTATTTACCGCGGAATCGATAACCGAAAAGTCATCTTTCGACGGAGAACTATCGCCGGAGGCTTACAACCGCGAATACGAAAAACGCCGCGCGAAAGCCGCTTCCGTCGCGCAAAAGAATTTAGACGTGGCAATGGAAATAGAAGGTTTTGCCGCCGACTACGAAAGAACGTTCAGCATAGAAAAAGACCTTGCTTTTGCGGAAATTTCCGGTCAAAACGACAAACTTGCCGCGTTGGAATCTGAAAAAGCGCAATTGAACGCGGAAATCGAGAAAAAACTCGCTTCGATAGGACTTAAAACGAAAGACCTTACCCCCGTTTACGTTTGCGAAAAATGCAAAGACACGGGCTACGTCGGCACGCATCGTTGCGACTGCTTTGACAAAAAATAAACAAAGTCAACGAAAAACGCTCGCCTTGATATGCGAGCGTTTTTGTTTTATTAGTTATAAACTATTCTTCCACTCTTATCGCGGAAACGATTTTTACGTCGCCGCAAGAAGAGGCGATTTTATCCTCTGCCTTTTTGAATGCGCTCTCCTTCGCGGGGGCGGTTATAACGGTAACCTCTACGCCGCCGCTTTGCGCTTTTTCTTTTATAGATTTAACGCTTACGCCCGATTTTTCCATTGCGGAAACGATTTTGCCGACGGACGCCGAAGAAGAAGCGGTAAGTCTTACGAACCTTGCCGATATAAAGTCCGAAACGACAGGCGTTTCCTTTTCGGTTTTTTCGTCGCTGAAGAGCGGCGCTCGAAAATCTTCGGAATGTTTTGCGGCGTAAATAACATCCGACACGATTGCACTGCCGGTAGGGAGCGCGCCTGCGCCGCGCCCGGTAAGCATTATTTCGCCCACGGAATCGCCGTTTAACAGTACGGCGTTAAAGGAGTCGCTGATTCCCGCAAGTCCGGAATTTACGGGTATAAAGGCGGGATGAACGCGAACTTCTACGCCCGCCTCCGATTTTTTACCTATAGCAAGCAGTTTAAGTACATAACCCGCTTCTGCCCCCGCGGAGATATCCTCCGCGGTTACGGCGGTTATACCCTCGCGATATACTTGTCCTATCGAAATATCGCTATGGAAGGCAAGGCTTGCGAGAATCGAAAGTTTATAAGTCGCGTCAAACCCCTCTACGTCCGCCGCGGGGTTGCGTTCGGCAAACCCGAGATCCTGTGCGTTTTTCAAAGCGGCTTCGTATGAAAGCCCGTCTTTAGTCATTTTTGTCAGCACGTAATTCGTGGTGCCGTTTATTATACCTTTAATCGAAGCGATTTCGTTCGCCTGCATGCCGTCTATAAGCGTGCGTATTATCGGAACGCCGCCGACGCAGGTCGCTTCGAAATACAGTCCCGCGCCGTTTTTGCGCGCTTCCGCTTCGAGTTCGTGTCTGCATTTGGCGAAAAGTTCTTTATTAGAAGTTACTACGCTTTTGCCGCTTTTAAGCGCTTTAAGCACGAAAGTTTTGGCAGGCTCTACTCCGCCCATAACTTCTACGACGATATCGACGTTGGGATTAGACACGACCTCTTCGATATTACCGGCGATTATATCTTCGCTCGCACCCGCTCTAATCGCGCGCTCTTTATCGCGCTCCAAAACGCTTTCTACGGTAACGTCGAGCCGTTGAGTTTTTTTGAAAAACTCTTTCTTTTCGGTAAGTATTTTGAACGTACCGCCGCCGACGACGCCGAGCCCTAAAATCGCAACACCGACTTTTTTCATTTCTCTCACCCTATTTAACCTTTTACGTTGAGATTATATATCGTTTTCAACCCGTCGAGAGTAAGCGTTCTGTCGACGATTGAAATGCTTTTTACTTCTTTGGCGATTATTTCGCCGAGTCCGCCCGTCGCTACGACTTTTACGTTTTCGCTGCCGAGTTCGGCTTTTATCTTGTTAAGAATGTTGTCCACAAGCCCCGCAAAGCCGAAAATAATACCCGCCTGCATGTTGGTTTCGGTATTCTTGGCGATTACCGATTTTGGCGAAACGAGTTCAATCATAGGTAATTGCGCGGTGTTTTTTACAAGACTCTCGAGCGAGGTTTTTATACCCGGGGCGATTACGCCGCCGATTAACGCGCCCTTTCCGTCTATCACGTTAAAAGTGGTTGCCGTTCCGAAGTCTATAACGACTATCGGTCCGCCGTATTTATTATATGCGGACACGCTGTTTACTATTCTGTCCGCGCCGACCTCTTTCGGACTTTCCACCTTTACGTCGAGCCCCGTTTTTATCCCCGGCCCCACCATTAAGGGTGAAATGTCGAAAAAGTATTCGCACATATGGCATATCGTGTAATTAAGGTGCGGTATGACGGAAGAAACTATAATGCCTTTTATTTCACCCTTTTCTATACCCTTATCGGATAATAGATTTACGAGTACCGACCCGTATTCGTCCGCCGTGCGAGATAGCCGCGACGAAACCCTGAACGACGCGACGAGCGCGTCTTTATCGTAAACTCCGTATTTTATGTTGGTATTGCCAACGTCTATCGCGAGTATCATTGTTCTCTCCCGAAATTTTTATCTACCGCGCAGGCGACGCGTAAAACCGCCGGCGCGAGTACGAGATTTATAACCAGTTCGACGAAAAAATTAAATCCGACGAGCGCGGTGAGTATAGAAACGAAAGTTCCGTCCGTATACCCGAGTTCTACGAGCGCACCCTGAATAAACAGCATACCTATAACGAATATAAGCGTGTTGACGACGGGTGCCGCCGCCGACGCGACGAACGCGCCGAGAGTGCGATTTTTCTTTTCGCAAAGTTTAAATAGCAAGCCCGAAACCGCGCCTGCCGCCGCCGTTTTGACGAGACACACTGCCGCGATTACGACCGGCTCTAAACCGAACAATGCGTTTGTAAACGGGTCTAATCCCGTTACCCCCATGACGAGCACGACGACGCCTTCGATAAGACCGATAATCGAGCCGAACAACGGCCCGAGCAGCATTGCGCCGACGACTATCGGAACGAGTGAAAAATTAAGATTTATCGCGCCGATGCGTAACGTGCCGCACAAAAGTTGAAAAACGACAACGAGTGCCGTAAGCACCGCAAAATACGTGATTTTACGGGTCTTTGTAAGGTTACTTTGCATTTTTGCCTCCAATCGGGTTTACGAATGAATACCCGTCGAAATTTTAAGTAAAAAACCTGTTTTTATGTTATTAGGTCGAACGAATAGTTCTGTCCGCCTTTTGCATTATTTTAACACATTTTAATTGCGGTAGCAAATAAAAAAAGGGCGGTCGTAACATTTTTAAGATTTTGCGACTATATTGATAGTAGAAAACTTCGCCGAAACACTTAAAACTACATAGGCGGAGGTTCGTATATACTTTGGAGGTAAACGTATGAACGGATGTTTTGACTTATTCGGCGGCAACAATTGCTGCTTATGGATTCTGATAATTTTACTTATTATCTGCCTCGCAAAAAGCGGCTGCCTTAACGGAATCTTCAACAGTTGCTACTGTCTGCCTGTGGCTCTGCTCCTTATTTGCTGCTGCTGCAAAGGCGGCGGGAACTTTTTCGGCAACTTAGGCTGCGGCTGCAAATAAACCGCAAAAGTTATTTTACGAAAGACGACTCATAAAGTAGACGCTTTCAAGCGGAAGAGGTCGCCCGATAAACGGGCGACCTCTTCGTTTCAGTTATGATTTTTATTTAAAACAAGTAAATTTTACGGCTTTCTATTCGAGCCCGCGGGCTTTTCTTTTTAAGCGGGTTTCGGTGTCTAAAGTTTTCTTTCTGATACGAATGTTTTTCGGAGTAATTTCCAACAGTTCGTCGTCGGCGATAAATTCCATCGCCTCTTCAAGGCTCATTATCTTAGGAGTTTCGAGTCTGAGAGCGTCGTCAGAACCGGAAGCGCGAGTGTTTGTAAGGTGTTTTTTCTTGCATACGTTTACCGTTATGTCCTCGTTTTTGGGAGATACGCCCACCACCATACCCTCGTAGACCTGCGTGCCCGCGCCGATAAACAACTGACCGCGCCCTTGCGCGTTATAAAGTCCGTAAGTAACCGCTTCGCCCGTTTCAAACGCGACGAGAGAACCGGTGGCTCGTCTTTCAATTTCGCCTTTAAACTCTTCGTATCCGTAAAATATGGTATTGAAAACGCCCTCGCCGCGGGTATCGGTCAAAAACTGACTTTTATACCCGAACAAGCCGCGTGCGGGAATTTTGAATTCCAAGCGAATTCTGCTACCCACGTTTTCCATTTGTAAAAGTTCGCCTTTTCTTACGCCCATACTCGAAAACACGCTGCCCGTCTTATCTTCCGGCACGTCTACGACGAGTCTTTCCATAGGTTCAAGCAAAACGCCGTTTTCTTCTTTATACAAAACTTTCGGCGCGCCCACCTGAAACTCATAGCCGCCGCGGCGCATCGTTTCGATGAGTATGGATAAATGCATTTCTCCCCTGCCGCAAACGCGGTAAGAGTCGGCGGAATCCGTTTCTTCGACGCGGAGAGAAACGTCTTTAAGCATCTCCTTAAACAGTCTGTCGCGAAGGTGGCGGGTTGTTACGAATTTACCCTCTTTACCGGCAAACGGACTATCGTTTACCGAGAAAGTCATTTCTACGGTCGGTTCGGAAATTTTAACGAAAGGCACGGGTTCAACGCAGGTCGGCGCGCAAACGGTGTCGCCTATCGAAATGTTTTCAAGCCCGCTTATACATACTATATCTCCCGCTTTCGCACTGTCGCAAGGAACTCTGTTTAAGCCCTCTATCTGATACATGCTTACGAGTTTGCCTTTCGCGCCGTAACCGGACACGTTATAATTACACGTTTCCACGTCCATATTGACGGAGGCGACGCCCCTTTCTATTCTTCCGATACCTATTCTCCCGACGTATTCGTTATAGTCTATCGACGAAACGAGCATCTGGAAAGGTCCGTCGGTATCCACTTCCTGCGCGGGGAAATAATTGACTATTTTCTCGAAAAGCGGTTTTAAGTCTACGCCGGGTACGCTTAAATCCGTAGTTGCGGTACCGTTACGCCCCGAGCAAAACACTATGGGGCTGTCGAGTTGGTCGTCGCTTGCGTTCAGGTCGAAAAGCAGTTCGAGTATTTCGTCCTGCACTTCTTTCAACCTCGCGTCCGGACGGTCGATTTTATTAACTACGATTATAAGTTTGTGGTTAAGTTCGAGCGCCTTTTGCATAACGAAGCGAGTTTGAGGCATAGGTCCCTCGCACGCGTCCACGAGGACGAGTACGCCGTTTACCATTTTCAAAACGCGCTCCACTTCTCCGCCGAAATCTGCGTGTCCGGGAGTGTCGACTATGTTGATTTTAACACCGTTATAAAACGCGGAAGTATTTTTTGCGAGAATGGTAATGCCGCGCTCTCTTTCGAGATCGCCGGAATCCATTACTCTGTCCATTACTTCTTGATTGCTGCGGAATATACCGCCTTGTTTTAACATTTCGTTGACCAACGTGGTTTTGCCGTGGTCTACGTGCGCGATTATCGCAACGTTTCTTACGTCTTCTCTTTTCACTTATTTTCTGCCTTTGCTATAATCTATCAAGTTCCCCGATATTTACTTTATTTCGGATAAAAGCGCAACGAGCGTTTTACCGTCTTTTATTTCGCCGTGCGCAATCATTTTTTTCAATTCGTTTTTATCGAACCATTCCGAAGTCAAAAACTCGCCCTCGTCAAGACGAATTTTCGTTTCGGTCAATTCGGTCGCGCGGTAAACCCTTATAATCTCGTCGGTATACCCCGGCGAAGGATAAATCTCAAACATGAGTTCGACTTTACCCGCTTTTACGCCGCATTCTTCTTCGAGTTCTCTTATCGCGGTATCCGCGGGGTTTTCGCCCGGGTTTAATTTACCCGCAGGCAATTCGTATAATACCCGATTATACGCGTACCTGAACTGATTAACGAGTAAAACCTTACCGCCCTTTTCGCAATACATGGCTGAGCCGCCGCTATGCTCGACTATTTCTCGCTTAGACGTTTTACCGTCCGGAAGCAGAACCTCGTCGTTACGCAGGTTTAATATTTTGCCTTTATAAACGTAATTTTTGACAAGCGTTTTTTCCTCAAAGTTCACGATAAACGCCCTCTAAAAGTTTGCCTATTTTTCTTACCCTGCCGCACATAGAAAAGGGGTGCGCTTTGGCAAGATATTTATAAGCGGTAAACGCGTATTCGATCGCGTCTCCGTCGCCGCCGGTGATAACGTTTGCAAGCATGTCGACGATTAAAAGCATTTCGTTTTTAACCGCGTCTTTTCGTTTGGAGGATTTTATCTTAACTTTGTCGGTTAAAAGTATCGCTTTTATCTTTTTTACGCTGTCGGCGTATCCTTTTTTTTGTATTTCCGCCTCGATTTCCGCTTTTTTTGCGTTTTCTTCTTTTTCTTTTTCGCGACGGGTTTCCTCTTCTTTCAAAGCCTCGACGGGGTTTTGAAGTTTACCCTCTATAACGCTTTCGGTAAGAGTTTTAACAGAATCGCGCATAGGAATAATCATCGCTTTTATAAACGCGTGATATCCCGCCGAAAAACTGCCGTCCACGTAAAAATATTTATTTATGAACTCCGCAAGGTCTATCGACTTATCGTCTACCTTAACGAGCACGTAAAACACGAAAGCGAGCAACTCCCTCGTGGTGGAAGGAAGCACGAATTCGCCCTTATCCCCCGCAAGATATTTACTTTTTACGAGATATTTTTTGCACGCCTCTTCAAAATCGAAACCCGAAATGCAGTTTTCGAAAATCGCGAGAATGGTTTTAGAAGCGGCTATCGCCTTTAAAAGGTTTACGATTTTTATGTCGGCGAGAATATAACTGCTTTGTATCAATTCGTCCGCACGTAAAACGAACGCGTCTAACTCTTCGCGAGTGTTCAAAATCTTACCTCCGCTATGATTGCCGCGGTTACGGCTACCCTATTTTGATTAAGTATACCACATTGCACGCCGATTATAAACCGTTTTTCGTTATAATTTTGCAAAATTTTCTATAAACCTATTTACAAAAGGCGTTTTTTGTAATATAATGGTCGGTAGTAAAATCGGAGTAAAGCAAATGCAGGTAAAAGGCGATTCGTCCTTAAACAAGTTAATACTCCTGTTCGTTTTCGACAAAATGGAAGTGCCGCTGTCCGAAAATACGGTGCTCGACATGTGCTGTTCTTCCAACAACTGGCTTGCCTATATGGACTGCCAACCCATACTCAGTCAACTGCTCGAAAACGGCTGGATTTACGATATAGGCGGCGGGTCCGAACCGATGTATACCATCACGACGGACGGGCGCGTTTGTCTTGCGAACTTTTTTATAAACATACCCGCCTCTACCAGAGAAGAAATTTCGCTTTTCATAAAAAACAACCGCACGCGTTACAGAAGAAAACAGGAGTGCGTTGCAGATTACTTTATGAATAAAGACGGAACTTATACCGTTTATCTTAAGATAATAGAGCCCGTTCAGCCCGTGCTCGAACTGAAACTCGTAGTGCCTAACCGCCAGACGGCGAAAGACATTTACAAAAAATGGAACGAGAAAGCGGCGGACGTTTACCGCACCGTTTACGAAAACCTCGTCGATTGACCAAAGGAGTTTTATGGAAACTTATTTTACCAAAGGAACGTGTTCTACAAAAATATCGTTCGACGTTACGCCCGACGGTAAAGTTACCGACGTTAAATTTTTCGGCGGATGCCCCGGCAACCTTCAAGCCGTATCCAAACTCGTCGAAGGAAGGCAGATAGACGAAGTTATATCTTTACTCAAAGGCATAAAGTGCCGCGGCAACACCTCTTGCGGCGATCAGTTCGCCACCGCGCTCGAAAAATACAAACAGACGCACGCCGTGTAATTCGTACTTTAAAACTATCGCCGCGAATCTCCGCGGCGTTTTTTTATCGTTTATTTTTCGAGAATAATCGTAAACGGTCCGTCGTTTACCTGGCTTATTTTCATATCCGCGCCGAAAACGCCGAGTTTAACGCATATCCCCTTTTCTTTAAGTCCTTTTGCGACGTAAAGATATAACTCCTCCGCGCGGCGTGGCTCCATCGCCGATAGAAAATCGGGGCGGTTGCCGTGAGAAGCGTTTGCGTACAGCGTAAATTGCGAAACTAGCAATATTTCCCCCTTGACGTCTGTTATAGATTTGTTTATTTTGCCGTTTTCGTCCTCAAAAACGCGCAATCCCGGTATTTTCTTTATAAAATAATCGGCGTTTTCTTCCGTATCGCCCGTACCCACGCCGAGAAAAACCACGTAACCTTTACCCGTTTCGGATATAATTTTTTCGTCGACTTTAAGCGTCGCCGACAATACTCTTTGCAAAACCGCTTTCATACCGCGCTCCTTTTTTTTTATTTTAACACGACGCGTTTCGTTTGACAAGCAAGTTAAAATAAAAGTATAATAATAAATAAATTCACGCGCAAGCGGGGCGTTTAGTTGATTAAATCAGACGTTGCTAAAAAAACGGTTATCAAAGTTTCCGTTATAACCATAGTCGTCAACTTTTTTTTGGCGGCGTTAAAACTTACAGGCGGTCTGCTCGGCAATTCCGCCGCGCTCGTTTCCGACGCGGTAAACTCCTGTTCTGACGTTTTGAGCACGATTATCGTGATAATCGGCGTTGCGGTCGCAAACAAACCGTCGGACGCCGACCACCCGTACGGCCACGAGCGACTCGAATGCGTCGCTTCTATTATTCTTGCCGTAATGGTTTTCGCTTCCGGCGCGCTCATAGGCTACGACGGAATCGTAAGTCTTGTAACCGGCGAGTACAAGTCCGCCCCCGCTCCCGAAACGCTTGCGTTGATTGCGGCGGCGGTTTCGGTAGTCGTAAAAGAATTTATGTATAGGTTTACCCGTTACGAGGCGAAAAAAGCGAACTCTGTTTCTCTTAAAGCGGCGGCATGGGATCACCGGTCGGACGCGATTTCTTCGCTCGGCACGCTTTTAGGCGTCGGAGCGACGCTCGCTTTTAACATGAAAATATTCGACGTTATCGCCTCGGTTATCGTATGCGTGTTCATAATTAAAACGGCGGTAAAAATATTTATCGAATCCATCGACGAACTGACCGACAAGTCTTGTCCTGAAAAGCAAACGGAAGAAATAAAAAACGCGCTTTTGTCCATCGACGGGGTACTTTCGGTAGACAGCCTTAAAACGAGAGTTTTCGGCAATAAAATTTACGTGGACGCGGAAATAGGCGCGTACGAAAATCTTTCTCTTAAAGCGGCGCATAACATTGCGGAAAAAGCGCATTCGGCAATCGAAGGGCTGGACGGGAGAATAAAACACTGCATGGTGCACGTAAACCCCGTTTCGATAAACGACCTTGAAGAAGCCGAAAAACAACTGATTAAAGAAGAAAACGAAAAAACAGACGTTTAGCGGGGCTTTGAATTTATGAAAATTTACGGTTTGGAAAAATTATCTCTCGTCGATTACGACGGTTTCGTCGCGGCGACGGTTTTTACCGGCAATTGCAATTTTAAGTGCGGATTTTGCCACAATTCCGCGCTCGTTATAGATTACGACCGCCTGCCCGCGATGGACGAAAAAGAAGTTTTCGATTACCTTACTAAACGTAAAGGCATACTCGAAGGAGTTTGCGTTACCGGCGGCGAACCCACTTTACAAAAAGACTTGCCGGAGTTTTGCGAAAGACTTAAAAAACTCGGCTACTCCGTAAAAGTAGACACTAACGGAACAAATCCCGAAGCCGTTAAAACGCTTAACGAAAACGGGCTTGCCGACTACTTTGCGATGGATATTAAAAACGATAAAGCGCATTATGCCGAGATAATCGGCTTCGATAAATTCGACACGTCGAAGATAGAAAAAACCGTTTCGTATTTTTTAAGCGGAGCGGCAAAATACGAATTCCGTACCACGCTCGTAAAAGAGTTCCATACCTTAAACAGCATTACGGAAATAGGAAAATGGATTAAAGGAGCGGACAAGTATTTTTTACAGAAGTTCAAAAACAGCGAAGACTGTATCGAGTCATATCTATCCCCCGTGGAAGAAAGCGACGCTTTAAGATTTAAAGAAATTCTTAAAGCCTATATTCCCGACACCCGTTTACGCGGGTACGATTTATAATTTTTCCCCTTTTTTGGTTTTAAAGGGGATATTACGCTTTTTTTCAAGGAGATTTTATATTATGAGTTTTATTTTTGCCCTTATCGCTCTTTTATGCTGGAGCGGTTCGGACTTGTTTTCAAAATTAGGCACTTCGCAAAAAGACAAAAACAGCCACTTTAAAGTTATGTTTGCGGTGGGCGTTATAATGGGTTTACACGCGATAATAACCATTATCGTAAGCGCGTTTATTCCCCCGATAGAAGAGGGCGCCGACCCCGAGTGGTGGCGCAATATTATTTACACCGACTTTAAACCCGCGGACTTTTTACGCTACGCACCGGTAGCCGCCGTATACCTGTTGGCAATGGTAATAGGCTATGCGGGGCTCAGATACATCGAATTATCAGTATCCTCCCCCATATGCAATTCTTCGGGTTCGCTTGCGCTTTTGATTTGCATTATCGCGGGGTGGGCGACGATTGACGCCTGGTCGATAGTCGCCGTGGTTCTTATAACGATAGGCATAGTTTCGCTCGGCGTGGTGGAATACCGCGAGGACGAGGCGGTTAAACTCGCCCGCCAGGACAGCAAACAATTCAAATACACTAAAAGTCTTATCGCGATTTTAATTCCGATTATTTACTTATTGATGGACGCGCTCGGAACCGTAGGCGATAAAGCGATAGAACATTTCGAGTTGTTCGATATGACGGAATACGCTTCTAACACGTCGTTCGAGTTTACCGCGCTTTTGTTTGCGATAATATCTTTCGTAATAGTTAAGTTTATTAAAAAAGAAAAGTTTTTTGCGTACGGTAACGAACCGAGCGAGGTCGGAGAAAAACTTACTTTAAGAAAATCGCTTATACTCGGCGGCGCGTGCGAAACGATAGGTCAGATTTTCTATATGGCGGTCGTGTTCTCGGATTTCGACGCGGGGCTCCCCATGATTTCCGCTTACTGCGTGCTTTCGGTTTTGTGGAGCAGAATTTTCCTTAAAGAAAAACTTTCCGCACTGCACTATACCGCGATAGGTCTAACGTTTGCGGGCATAATATTGCTCGGAATATTTTCGCCGGTATAAATACAAAAACGTATAAACGCCGTCCGTAGCATAACGGACGGCGTTTTTTTGTATATACAAAATTTTAATTATCGGACTGCGGGCGACTGTTACGTTCCCAAAAAACGCCGTCAAAGTAACCTTGTATGGACTTATCGGTTTCGGCGGTTTCGAGCCGTTTTATAGCCCAGGCGCAGTATAACGGGTTTTGTTCTATCGCCACGTAATTTCTCCCGAGTTTTTTTGCGGTAACCGCGGACGTTCCGCTCCCCGCGAACGGGTCGAGTATCAAATCGCCTTCGTTTGAACTTGCCAGAATGATTTTCGCAATGAGTTTTTCCGGTTTTTGCGTCGGGTGCGCGGTATTTTCCGCCATGGACCAGTAAGGTACGGAAATATCGTCCCAAAAGTTAGACGGGCAAGTATCGCGATAACGCCCGCATGGCGTTTCTACCCAGTCTTTTGGAGAGCCGTTCTCTTTATACGGCGCGAGTACTTTTTTTCTTTGTTTGACTGCGGCAAGGTTAAAAATATATTCGTCGCCGGCGGTGCAAAAGTACACGTCCTCTAACCCGTTTTTCCAGTTCCGAGAAGCCCCCCTGCCTTTTTCTCTCTGCCAGGTTATTCTGTTTTTTAATTCGAAATTTTCAGCAAGAACCCTGCCTATCGTAATCGAACTTTTCCAGTCGCAACAAACGTAAACGCTCGCGGTCGGTTTAAGTTTCGGTTTAACCGCTTTTATCCATTTTTCGGTATACGCGGCGTATTCTTCGTCAGAAGTTTTTTTGAACGAATTGCCGTGATAATTTTTAAATAAGTTATAAGGCGGGTCTACTATAAGTAAGTCTACGCAAGCGTTTTCGACTTTTTCGAGCGATTTGAACGCGTCGCCGCAAACGACAGAATTTACGGGTAAACTTTTTACGTCTTTTTCGTAAACAACGCGCTTTAAATACTTTTCGCCTTCCGTCAAGTCAAAATCTATGGTTTTGTTTCTACCTGATTTCATCGTCTTTTCCGTAAAGCTTTATCCACGTGGGTACTTTTGCAATAAACTCTTCGTTGTCTTTAGTCTTTTTAAGCATTTCTAAAAGCGCGTCGGTCGCGTCGTCGCGCTCCGACAGAATTTTACGAAGTCCGTAAACTACCGAAAGTTCTTTTTCGGAGAGTAAAAGTTCTTCTTTTCTCGTACCCGACTTATATAAATCTATCGCGGGGAAAATACGTTTTTCGCTGAGTTCTCTCGAAAGATGTATTTCCATATTGCCCGTGCCTTTAAACTCCTCGTAAATAACGTCGTCCATACGACTGCCGGTTTCAATAAGAGCGGTAGAAAGAATGGTCAGACTGCCGCCGTTTTCAATATTTCTCGCCGCGCCGAAAAAGCGTTTAGGTCCGATAAGCGAAACGGGGTCCAACCCGCCCGAAAGCGTTTTGCCGGACGACTCGCATACGTTGTTATACGCCCTTGCAAGGCGGGTTATGGAATCCATTAAAATAACCACGTCACTACCGACTTCTACAAGCCTTTTAGCCCTGTTTATAACCAGTTCGGCGGCACGGATATGGTGCTCCGCGTTTTCGTCGAAAGTAGAAAATACCACTTCGCCCGAAACGGAGCGTTCAATGTCGGTAACCTCTTCGGGACGCTCGTCGATTAAAAGAACTATAAGTTTAACGTCTTTATAATTTTTTTCAATCGACTGCGCGATTTTTTTAAGAAGCGTGGTTTTACCTGTTTTCGGCGGCGCGACGATTAAACCTCTTTGCCCCATGCCGAGCGGCGCGAAAAGGTCTATACACCTTATAGCGAGATCAGAACCGCTTTCAGGCGTTTCGAGTTTTAATCTGCGCGTGGGGTAATACGGAACGAGGTCGTCAAAGTTTTTGCGATACAAAAATTTTTCGGGGCTCATTCCGTTTATGGATATAACCGATTGAAGGGCGGCGGAATCTTTCTCTCTGATACCCTTTACTATGCCTTTAACTATATCTCCGCGACGGAGATTGTATTTTTTTATGTTTTGAATGGACACGTACGCGTCGTCGTTCGAGTTTTCGTAATTGTTTACCCTTAAAAAACCGTAACCGGAATTATGCTGTTCAAGCACGCCTTCAACTATTTTCTCGTCGGCGGCGGGTTTAACGCTGTCGTTTACGACGATTTTTGCGGGCGGGTCGAATTTATATTCGTTCTTTTCCTCTTTTCCATCGTCCTCGGGAGTTGCTATAAACTCCGATAAATCGATTTTTATTTTCAGCGGCGCGCCTTTGCCGTTAGGCTCTTCGGGTTTTAATCTGCCGCTTTGTATATCGAGTATTTCGCCTATAAGTTGCTCTTTGTTTTTTGCTGCGGGCGTTTTTACGCCCATTTCTCTACCGAGAGCGCGAAGAATGGTAAGATGCTTGTCTTCAAGCATTTCCGCCGTAAGTTTTTTGAATTTGCCCATAAAATGACCTCTTATTTACGTAATTCGTTTTTAATTGAATTTTTTATACTATTTGCCGCCTTAACGCCGGACAGAAACGCAAACGAAAGATTATATCCTCCGCAATCGCCGTCTACGTCTAACGCTTCGCCGATTATATACAGGTTTTTAATCAATTTGCTTTCCATTGAATTATAGTCGATTTCGTCGGCGTTTATTCCGCCGTGCGTGGTTTGCGCACTGTCAAAACCGAGAGTACCGGTAACTTTAAGCGTAAAATTTTTAAGCGCGTACGCTAAACTTTTTACCGATTTATCACGCGCGGTTTTATATAACGCCTCGCCTATCTTTTTGTTTACAACGCACGCGTAAGGATTGATTTTATATAACGGAGAACGTGCCGCCGCGACAAGCGCGCTTTCGGTAGCATCGATATCGAACTCGGGCAAAAACTCCGTTTTTATATACGGATTTCGGGTTTGCCAAAGATAAGACGAAATCGAAAATATCGCCGAACCGGACACCCCGTATTCGGTAAACAACACGTCGCCCGTTGCGCTTTTTATCGGTTTTGCGCCGTCAAACAACGTAACGCGCGCGCATGCTTTTATACCTTTGAGACCTTTAATCGGCTCTCTTTCCGTTTTAAGTTGAACTATAGACGGTTTAAGGTCTGTTAAACCGTGCCCTAATTCAGTTGCGAGATTATACGAAGTGCCGTCCGTACCGAATTGCTTTGCCGCCGCCCCGCCGAAAGCGAGCACGACGCGTTTTGCCGTAAACGCGGCTTTATCGGTTTTTACGATAAAAACGTCTTTCTCTTTTTTTACCGACATAACTTTTGCTCCGGTTACGGTTTTTACGTCGGCGCTCTCTAAATGAGCACGCAACGCGTCCGTTACCGCGGAAGCCTGTTTAGAAGCGGGATACGCTTTGCCGCTTTCGGTATACACGATGGGCACGCCGAGCGATTCAAAGTAACCTTTTAAATCCTCTTGTTCCGCAAAAAAACCGCGTATAAAATTTTCGTTGCCGTGATAATCGCGCGCGCCGAGTGAGGAATTTGTAAGGTTGCCCTGTCCGTTACCCGTCGTGGTAAGTTTTTTTAAAAGTCTGTCGTTACGCTCGGCGATTAAAACGTTTTCTCCGTTAAAGCGCGTTTTGCCACGCGTAAGTTCTATCGCACACGCCGCGCCGGAAACGCCGCCGCCGACGATAACGACTTCGTATGATGTCTGCAAATCGATACTCCGTTTATTATCTCGTTTTTAAAGTTAGTTGTGGGATTCAGCGAATGAATTTGAGAATTTCGGCGGGAAAAGCGGCAAACGCCGTTGCTCCCGAAGCAATAAGACTTTCGACTTTGCCGTAGCCCCATTGCGCCGCTATGAATTTTACGCCCGCGCGCAACGCCGCGACCGCGTCGGTTACCATATCGCCGATTAGAAAAGCGTTTTCGGGTAAAACGCATAATTTATCCAAAACGTCCGTTACGGCTTTTTTATCGGGCTTTAACGCCCCGCCCGAGGCGTATCCGCTTACAACCGAAAACAATCTCGGGGCAAACGCCGTTTTTACTATTTTTTCGGTAGTAATTTGCGGTTTATTAGAACACACCGCGAGCAAATACCCGCGCTTAACGAGTTCGCTCAGCATATCGTTTACGCCGAAATACGTTTTGGTTTTTACGAAAGGAGATGCCGTATAAATATTATTGTAAAAATTTAAAACTTTGTCAAGCGTTTCGCTTGAAACGCTTTTACCTATCGCGTTAAAAACGAGATTCCTCGCGCCGTGCCCGATCATATCTTTAACATCGATTTCGGCAACGGCGTTAAATCCGAAATTCGATAGCGCGAGATTTAGGTTAAGCGTTATATCCGGGACGGAATCTATAAGCGTTCCGTCCAAATCGAAAATTACCGCCTTATTCACGTTTACATCTGCTCTACGGTTTCGATACCGAGAAGCGTCATCGCGGAAGTCAAAACGGTTTTTACCGCTTTAGTTATCGACAAACGGAAGTTTTTAAGTTCGGCGTCGTCCACGGCGATTTTAGATGAAATATAAAACTTGTTAAACGCCGCGGCAAGGTCGAGCGCGTATCTCGTTACAAGACTCGGTTCGTATTTCTCGGCGGCGGAAACAACGGTCTCTTTAAACTTAGCGAGAATTTTAACCGTTTCGTATTCGTCGGCGGATATTTGCGGAACAGATACGCTTTCCTTGCCCGTATACCCGCATTTGGTTAAAACGCTGTTACAACGTGCAACCGTATAAAGAACGTAGGGGCAAGTTTCGCCTTCGAAAGACAAAACTCTGTCGTAACTGAAAACTATGTCCTTTATTTTATTGTTGCATAACGCGGAAAAAATCACCGCGCCCGTGCCGACCGCACGCGCGATTTTATCTTTATCTTTAATGTTCGGGTTTTTCTCTTCTATAACCTTGCCCGCTTTTTCGATCGTTTTATCGATAACGTCTTCAAGTAGAACCACCTTACCTTCTCGGGTACTCATCGAACCGCTTTCGAGCGACACCATGCCGTACGACACGTGTACGAGATCTTTCGCCCAGTCCTTACCCATAAGTTCGAGTACTTTGAAAAACTGTTTAAAGTGAAGGTTTTGCTGATACGCGACCACGTAAAGACATTTATAAAAGTCGTAAGTGTTTTTTCTGTAAATCGCGGCGGCTATATCGCGCGTGGCGTATAAAGACGAACCGTCGGATTTAAGTATAAGACAGGGCGGCATTCCGTACTTTTCGAGGTCTACGACGGACGCCCCGTCCGAAGTTTTTAACAAACCTTTTTCTTTAAGTTCGTCTATAACCGCGCCCATTTTATCGTTATAAAAACTTTCGCCCGCGTAAGAATCGAAATCCACTTTAAGAAGTTTATATATCTTATCCACCTCTTCGAGAGTTATCCTCTTGAAAAAGTCGAAAAGTTCCACGCTTTCTTTGTCGCCGTCCTCGATTTTTTTGAAATAAGCGCGTGCCTCGTCGTCGAGTTCGGGATGAATTTTGGCTTCTTCGTGAAATTTTACGTATATGCGGGAAAGTTCTTTAAGTCTGCCGCTTTCCACCGCTTCTCTGCCGCTCCATTTTTTATACGCGACGATGAGTTTACCGAACTGCGTGCCGTAATCGCCGAGATGGTTTATGCCCACTACCTTGTAGCCTAAAAACCTGAATATTTTACAAAGAGCGCTACCTATAACGGTAGTACTTAAATGCCCGATATGAAACGGCTTTGCGATGTTTATGGAAGAATAATCTATGCAAACGGTTTTACCGTTACCCTCGTTCGACGAGCCGTATTTTTCGCCGCAATCTAAAATCTCGTCAAGCGTCGCTTTTACGAAAGCCGCTCTGTTTACTTTAAAATTAAGATAACCGTTTACCGCCGTAACTTCTGACACCACGTCATCGGCGTTAAACTTCGCGGCGAGTTCTTCCGCTATTTTTATCGGCGAAGAACGCATCGTTTTTGCGAGTTTAAAGCACGGAAGAGCGAAGTCGCCCATTTCGGACGAAGGAGGCACTTCAATAAAAGACGCCACGTCGTTTACGTCTAATCCGCTAATCGATAATTTTTGCGCAATATAATTCTTGTAATCCATAAAACTTCCTTGATGCGTAACGGGCTTTAGCCCTGTCAGCACGATAATATCACATTTCGGTAAATAAATCAACAAATAACTTGTATTTTATAAATAAATGCTATATAATTGATTAAGTCGTTCGGCTACGCGATTTGTTTTTACGTTGCCGAAAAACTAATAACCACATCGGAGAATTTATATGAAATTAGGCGTAGTAGGTCTTCCCAACGTGGGAAAATCCACCCTGTTCAACGCGATAACGAAAGCCGGCGCAGAATGCGCAAATTACCCGTTTTGCACCATAGAACCGAACGTCGGTATGGTTGCGGTACCAGATAAAAGGCTTGACGTGCTCGCAAAACTTTACAACACCAAAAAAGTTACCCCCGCCGTAGTCGAGTTCGTAGACATCGCGGGGCTCGTAAAAGGCGCAAGCAAAGGCGAAGGGCTCGGCAACAAATTTTTGGCTAACATTCGCGAAACGGACGCTATCGTACACGTAGTAAGATGCTTCGAGGATGAAAACGTAACGCACGTAGACAATTCGATAGACCCCGTACGCGACATAGAAACGATAAACACGGAACTTATTTTCGCCGATACGGACGCGGTTAAAAAAAGACTGGACAAATCCGTTTCGCTCGTCAAAACCGGCGATAAAAAATATAAAACAGAGGCGGAGTTTTTAGAAAAACTTTACGCGCATTTAAACGACTTAAAACCCGCGAGAACTCTCCCCTGTACGGAAGAAGAAAAAGAAATTTTAAAATCGCTTTTTCTATTAACCGCAAAGCCCGTTATATACACCGCAAACATAAGCGAAAAGGATATGGGCAAAAACGAAAACGAACTTCCGCTTGCAAAAAAAGTCATCGACTACGCCGCAAGCGAAAACGCCGAATCGATGGTTATCTGCGCAAAGACGGAAGAAGAACTTTCCGGGCTCCCCGACGATGAAAAAGAAATGTTTTTAAACGAACTCGGAGAAACGGAAAGCGGACTCGACAAACTCGTTAAAACATCTTACCGCTTACTTGGACTTTTAAGTTACCTTACCGCGGGAGAAAAAGAAGTACGCGCCTGGACCATCGAACAAGGCACCAAAGCCCCGCAAGCCGCAGGCAAAATACATTCCGACTTTGAGAAAGGGTTTATTCGCGCCGAAATAGTCGATTATGACGTTCTTGTCGAACTCGGCAGTTTTAACGCCGCCAAAGAACACGGCAAAGTACGGCTTGAAGGCAAAGATTACGTAATTCGCGACGGCGACGTAGTTTTATTCCGCTTTAACGTGTAAATTTTTGCCGGTCAGTTAAAAATATCTGCGGCATACGCTTGCGCGTTTGCCGCAGATATGATAAAATAAAGTTTGCAGGCGGGTTTGCCCCGCTTACGTAATTTTATAAGCGCGGGGGTATGGCGCAGTTGGTAGCGCGTTTGACTGGCAGTCAAAAGGCCACGAGTTCGAATCTCGTTATCTCCACCAAAAAGACCCGCGGGGTGCACCCGTGGGTCTTTTACTGTAATTTTTTGCGGTTTTTAGTAATTGCTTTATGCTTTATAAAGTGAAATATACCCGTTTGCTGTCAGCGCATAAACCGATTTAACGCTTTTAATTGTTATGCAATTTGATTTAAAATAACGACGGGCACCGACTTTTAATCGGCGTCCGTCGTTATTAAAAGAGCATTGATGATCTTCACAATGCGGACGCTTTATGCGCCGCACGGAATGGTTAAGCGTTTTTCCACACGGGATAGCCCGCGGTAATATCCCAGTAAGCGTCGCTGAACGAACTGAAATCGGTTACGTTTTCGGTAAGTTCCGCATAGTCGTCGTAACGAGTAAGCTCTACGGTATAGAAATCTTTTTTAGGATACGTTGAGCCATCCGGATACAACGCCGTGTACTCCGCTGTCGTCGCCTCGATTTTGTTTGCGCTGTCGTAAACGGGGTTGGTTTTGCCGCCGCACGCTACGGTGTTTAACGAGATTACGTAAGAATTTTCTACCTTAAACCCTGTGTTGTTTCTACCCGCTATTTGCGAGGAGTACGTGCCGTGTCCGGCGGTGGTATCTTTCGCCCCCGAATACTCGAATATGCAGTTCACTATTTTTTCATAGCCGGAGGTGCAGTTTACCACAAGGTTACTGTTTGTATCTGCCCCGCCGATAAACGCGTTTGCCTTTATATATAAATTCTCAAGTACAGGATAACTGTCTTTCGTCGAATACATTATTTTGACAAGCGCCGCTGTAAGCGGGTCATCACTACCGTACGTTCTTTGGAACGTTATACCGGTTATGGCAAGATTTTTAATCGTTGTTTTAGGTCTTATATACCCTAACAAACCGCCGGTGCCGATCGTGATATTGCTTATCGTATATCCTCTGCCGTCAATCGTTCCCTCAAACCCGGTTGTGCCGTTAGTATTCCAGTCTATATACGTCGGATTATCCGATGCCGTGGTATGTTTATGCAGATACCCGGACGCGTTTATGTTGTTGTCTAACACGTAATATCCTTCGTTCTTGTAGCCCGTATGACCTTGGAAATTGAATACCGATAAATCGGAAACGGTTTTTATTATTTTCGTATAAGGCGTAATGTTTACTTTATAAATAGCGTCTGCCGTAGTAAACAACACCTCGTACGTTTTAGGCGCGGCACCCGCGGTGTATTCGGGGAAGCCCGTTATTTTGCCGTTTACAAGCGAGAGGTTAGCCGTTATATCGGTAGCCTTTACATCGATAATTTCTACCGCGTCGCTACCGAATATGGCGGTTTTATCTGCAGAAGTAAGCGTGCCGTCCATCATACTGAATTCTATCGGAGTGTTGACGGTTATAATTTCGTTTACCACGTTTACGTTTAACGTAAGGGTAACGTTTTCACCGCCGAGCGCGAACACGGCAGAAACAACTGCTTTACCCGTTTTAATACCCTTTAACACGCCGTTTTCTATAGTAACGTTTTCGCTACCGGAAGTAACGGCAAAAGTAACGTTTGCTATTTGACCTATAAACGACGTAACGCCGAGTTCTTTTTCTTCGTTTAATATCAACTCTAATTCGCTTGCTGGATTACCGTCTACGGTTATATACGGCTTAAATACTTTTTGCACGCCTTTGAATATCGGCGCGCCGTTAGATATATCCCAGTATGCGGTATCGAAAGCAGCCAGATTAGAAACGTTTTGTTTAAATTCCGCATAGTCGTTATAACGGGTAAGCGGATAAGCAATAAATTTATCGTCCGTTTTACTCGGATATAAGCCCTGATATTTTTCTTTCGTTGCGGCAAGTTTGTTTTCGCTGTCCGCAATTATGTTGGAACCTTTACCGGAAGCAACGGGAGAAGTAGATATTACGTAAGAATTTTCTACTTTTAACTTGGTATTGCTGCTAAACACAAGGCTTGAATATACCCCGTGCCCCGCAATATTATCAACTCCGCTGAATTCAAAAATACAATTTTTTACTTTTTCGTATCCGACGGTCGAGTTGGTTACGAGGTTACAAATAGTATTTTCTCCGCCGATAAACGAACTTGCCTGTATATACAAGTTTTCTAACGTAGGATAAACGTTTTCTGACGAGTCGATACAGGTCGCAAGAGTAGCTACGAGTATCTCTTTATTACCGTAAGTGTCTTGATACTTAACGTTTGTAAACGCCACGTTTTTAATAGTCGCTTTAGGCATTATATATCCGAATATTCCGAAAGTACCTATCGTCATATTGTTTACGACGTGTCCTCTGCCGTCAAACGTACCGTTAAAGCCGTTCTTTCCGCCGCCCATGCTTATCCACGGTTTACCGCCCGAGGCAGTAGTATGTTTATACAAGTAACCCGATGCGTCTATATCGTTACCGAGTATATAATATCCTTCGTTTTTATAATCATCTTGTCTTGCTATTACGAAAGACGAGAAGTCTGAAGCCTCGGTTATAATATCGGAATAAAGAACGAGCGGAACTTTGCAACCGTATTCTTCTGTATAAACGGTGAAATAAACGGGTGTTGCCAAGGCAAAGTCGCCACCGATAGAAACTCTGCCGCCGGAAACCGAAGCGGTAACATCGTCGTTATCGCACGATATGTCGGTAACGGCTACCGAGCCGCTTTCAAACATAGCGTTTAACGCTTCGGACGAGAAAACTCCTTTTTTAAGGCTTAATTCCACGGGGTCGGTAATTTCCGCCACGGGAACTTTTACAAGCACATCTACCGTTTTAGTAAACCTTTCTCCGCCGTTATCCACGCAGTAAATTTCTATTTTGGCAGTTCCCTTTTTTAAGGCTTTAATTTTGCCGTTTTCGTAAGAGATAACGTCATCTCCCTCGATAACGCTTGCGCCCCTGCCGGTAAGCGCTTCGCCGTCCTCGAATGCGCGCACGATAAAATCTTGCTCGGTTACGAAAGACAGACCCCTATAAGACGCCTTAGAATAAAGTTCTACTTTATCCTCGCCGCCGTCGTTAAAATAAAGTCTGAGATCACGCGTAACGGTTACTGTCATGCTTTCGCTCGTAAGAGTTTTGCCGCCCCACTTACCCGTTGCGGTTATTTTAGTAAAACCGAGTTTTTCGGGAACAAACTTTCCGTTTTCGACTTTACCGATTTCTTCGTCTTCTACAGAATATTCGACGTCGGTAGGAGTAAACGTTTTGTTGTTGAAATGTACTTTAACATTTAAATCGAGCGAATCTTTTCTCGTTAAAGACAATTCGCTTTCGTCAAACTTTAACAAAGGCGTTTCGCTACCGAAAGAAACGGTAACCGCGCATTTTGCGGATTTTTCGCCTTTGCTTGCGGTAACGTTGGCTTCACCCTCCGCTACGGCGGTTATCGTTCCGTCATTCGCCACTTCCACGACGGCGGCGTTATCGGAAACGAAACTTACTTCGCCCTGCGCGTTGCCCGTATACGTTGCAACGAGTTTAAATTCGTCGCCGACGAGCAATTCGCACCGCGCGCTGTTAAGAGTCAAACTCTCGGTAACGCTCGGTTCCGGCGGAGTATCGGGATTGTCGTTACACGCCGCCGCGCCGAAAACGCAAAGCAACGCGCATAACGATAGTAGTAATACTGTTAATTTTTTCTTCATACTTCCTCCTTAGGGGTCGCCCTTTACGACCCCGTTTTTTTACATGTTATTCAATACGTCCATAACGCTCGTTCCCGAGGACTCTCCCGTACGGGTGATGCCTAAATCTTCTACCGCGGCGGAAACTCTTGCGTAGAGTTCGCTCTTTTCCGCCGTAGAAAGGTTGACGGCATAAAGCTGGGCAGTTATAAACGCCGGCGAAAACCATTCCGCTTCGATATATCTCGAAATACGCGTTTTGGTTACGGAATCTTCCGCATATACGGTAGCGATAATTTGTTTTGCCTCGTCATACGCAGCCATTTGCTGTTTAAGATAGTTAAGCGACCAGTATTTAGCGTTGTTTACTTCGTTATAATTAGTACGCTTATGGATAAACCCGTTATCGCGAATCATTTTAGCATTGTACGCACGCGTATCGAGGAATATCCGTTTCATCGCGGGAGCGGCTTCTTTAAACATCGCGTTAAACCAGTTGTCGGTAAGAACCGATACGTCGAGCGAACTGTCCCACGAAAGTTTGGAGTTAAGGTAAAGTTTTAACTTGTCGTATACCGTGTCGCAAGCGATTTCGTAAGACTTACCCTGCGTGTATAAAAGCGTGGCGCCTTTATTGCAAATATAGGAATACGCTTCTCCGAAAAAGTTGAACGAATCGTAAAAATAGTTGGCGTTTCTGAAATTTATCTCGTACAGCCAGTACCATACGTAGTCGGTCATATCGCCCCATGCGTCTATAATCTTTCTGCCGTCGTCGTTTACCGCGTCGTATATGCTCGCCTGATAATCGAGTTGGTCGAGAAGCGCAAGGTACACGCCCACGTTATCGCGCATTTTTACCGTTTCGTCGATAGGTTCGTACTTTTTGGTTTCTTCGTTATAGCGCGCGGGACACGGTTCTAAATCGAGATATGCGAAGAATATATAGTGCATTTCTCTTTTGTAAGCCGCGTTTTCGGGCTTTTCCATCCACTCGTCAACAAGTTCTGCCATTCTGTTGATAAGTTTTATAGCCGCCGCCGAGTTGCAGTTATCGTACGTTTTGAACGACGCCGCGCACGCCTTGCAGGAGCAAATAGCGCGGTTATCCATTATATTAAGCGCAACCACGTCGTACTCGGGGTGCTCGTCCGGAGTGTACAAGGTAAGGCTGTATTCAACCTTTTTAGCGCATTCTGAAGCCATCGCCTCGAACTCTTCGGCGTCGCCGTGCGCGGTGTAGCAAAGTTGGTCGCCGTTGTCGCTAAACCATTTCTGATGGTCGGCATAATAAACTTCTCTCGGGAGAAAGAACGTCGAGTTATGTGAGTCCGAGATGCTTGAAGGCGAACTCTGGCTATACGTTTTGTGTATCGGCAAAAGTTCTCTGTTGCTCGTCATTCTCATACGCGTTTTGAACATATTCATATCGTAATCTTCGCTTTTTCTCGAATATACGGAATAGTTACGCGCACGCAAAGCGATATCCGGAATATCGGTAACGTTGAAATTTATAAGTTTAAGGTTATTAACGCCTTCGTTTATCTGAATGCAATCTTCATAAAACGTTTCGTAATTAAACGCTATGCTCATAAAATCGTAAACGCCGAATATAACGCCGTTAGTTTTACCGCCGAGTATATACACCGTTTTGTCTTTGGTAAGTATTCTTACGCCTTCGTTGCCGAGTTCGTCGAAATTAACGGTTAAACCCGAACTTTCAAACAAAGCGGTTTTTCCGATAGAAATATATTTGCCGCCCGCCGTATGAGAAAGCCCGCTGTCCGTCGTCGTGTTAAGAGTAAAACCGGTGGCTTTTTCAAAAATAGAATTGAACTCTTTTACAGCCGTCAGGTCGTAACTTTTAGCGTTTGCGGAGTAAACCAAAACGTAATCGCTGTGCCCGTCGCTGATAAAATCGTCTTCGAGAAATTCGTAACTCATGTTGTGCGAGCCTTCGTAAGTAACCTTGTCGTTACGCCTTTCGGGCGTGTGAGGAAGGTCGCCGTCTTTATTACAGCCCGTAACGAACAAGCAAACTATAAGCAGCGCAATCGCAATTATTCTTTTTTTCATGTTATTCACCTCTGTCTACTTGTAAGGTATAAGAAACGGAAGCGTAATTTCCGCCGTCGTCGTAACAGTAATATACGATCGTATAAACACCGCACCTGTCGAGATACACGGTATCACCCGCGGTAATAACCTCGTTAGAGGGGGTAAATACCGCCTTTATTACCACAATATCCGAAACCGCCGTGTTGTTATCGCTAACGGTACAATCGGGGAGTTTGTATACGGTGCCGTATTTTGCGGTTAATTTATCTCCGTTACTTATGCCGCTTATCGTAATTTGCGGTTTAACGGTATCTGCAACCTTTATTTCAAGGTCTTTGCTATACGCAACGTTACCGCTTTCGTCCTCTACCGTATAAGTGTAGATATAAGTTCCGAACTCGTTTGCCGCAAACGTGTAAGAGTTAAGTTGCGCGGGAACGTCGGTAAGTTTTACGCCGTTAACGTCCGTAACCGCGTTGCCGCTCGGGTCTTTTATCGTTAAAAGCGTGTTTTCGTCAAGAACGGGCGAAAGCATGTCGCAAACCGCGATAGGCTCTATCGTTACCAAATCTCCTTTGGAGAAGATGCCGTTGGTGCCGCCTACTGAAAATTCGGGCAAAATAAAGTCGTTTTTAACCGTAGAGAACACCTGATTGTTTATCGCGTTGAGTTTTACGCCGGCTACGCCGCTTGCGTTTTTAACGATAAACGAAACGAAAACCTTTTCCGACGATAACTTAACCGGACTAACGACATTTACGCCGGAAGTCGAGAACTCGTTGGATTTCTGATTATATGCAAGCGTTCTCTGCACTCCCGCAAAGTCGGTATTCAAAAGCGTTTTATACTCGCCGTCGTTAATACCCAAATAGCCCTTGCCGTTTATGTTTTTGTAGTTTATATCAAGCACTTCGCGATAATTGTAGTAATTTATGAGTCTTATCGTAAGTTCTTCGTAAGCCGCGCCGTCCTGCGGGACGGAAAAGTCTATATTGAAATTCGTCGTTAAAATCGGATTTATAAAATCGATTTTAGTAGTACCCTCTTCGTTTGCGATAAGCGTCGCGCTGTTAAAGTTTGCGGATGCTTCTCCGCCGACAAAGTACTTGGTTAAGTCGAGCGAACTGCCGAAACCTACGTTTACGACTTTCTTTTCACCCGTTTCGTACTGCCAGTCTTTGTAAACGTACTTAAACTTCAAACTGTTTTCGGCGTTTACCTTATATTTTTGGTAAGAGATTTTTTTGTACTCTCCGCCGTCCTCGCTTACGTAAATTTCCGTTTCGTGGTCTAAAACCTTACCCGTATCGAAAGAGTTTACCAAAAGTTTATCGAGAGAATATTCGGCGTTTTTAATAAAGTATTCGGGTAAAAACGCGTCGGTTTTACGGCTTATCGCGTCAGAAGAAACGCTGTTTACTTTATAAGAATATTCGTAATAAGACACCGCGTCGAAATATCTGTAGATTATCTCGTACTCGCCGAAAGCCGTAGGAGTAAACGCGTTGCCGATTATTTTTGTTTCTTTTCCGCCGAAAGAGTAAAACGTTTCTACCGAAACGCCGCCGTTTATGCCGCGTACCGAATATTCGGGGAGAACGCACTCTTTACCGGTTTTAAGTTCGGTAAGCCTGTCGACGGTAAAATCTATGGTTTTGCCGTTTTCGGTCGCGACGGAATAAACTTTTACCGTCTTTTCGGTTTTATTGCCGTATTTGTCCGTTGCGGTGTACACAAAAGTGTATTCGCCGATTTTATCGGGCGTAAAATACCCGTTTTCCGTCGGTACGTTTACCTGATATTTGGTGCCGTAATTGTAAAAAACTTTTACGGACACGTCGCCGAGCAGATTAAAATCGTAACCAGTCGCGTCGAAAGTTTTGAACTTTTCACCCTTCGCGATTTTTATCGGGTCGACTTCCGGCACGTCTATAACGAGTTCCGGCGGAACGTTGTCCCGGATGCAAGACATATCGAGAGATTTGCCTGTTTTGCCGTTTAATTCGGAGACGTTTATTTCAAAGTACGGAGCCTGCTGATAATCTACGCCCCTTATGGAAAGATAAACTTCACCCGTGGTAAAACCGTTAAACGTTTCCGCCTGAATGTCCGTATTGTCGAGGTCGGTTACAAGCCAGTTTGCATAGCAGTCTTTGATATAGCAGCGTTTGGTGTTGTAGTCGAACGAAAATTCGTACGGAACTTGTCTGTTTTCGGCATTGTGCCCGCGCATGTTGGAGTGAGTGCCCCAGTCCGAATAGAACACGCGGTAAGCAACGCCGTCAACGTATATCGTTACGTAATTGCCCGTAGCGGAGTTCTGATATAAGCCGGTGCTCTTTTGGTTAGAAGCGCCCGCCCTGTAATACATCATCGAAGGACCCCAGTACATGGTGTATTCGATATAATTCTTTTCGTCGTAGCAGTCGGTTAAGCGAATTACTATATTGTTTACCTGTCTTAAAGAACCGTCTGCCCCTTCGAGACGAGTATTAAAGTTATAGTGATACAGCGAAAGAAAAGTGTTTACTCCCCCGTTCGCGGTTAAATCGATTGCCTCGTGATAGGTAAACGTTTCTCCGTCGGCGACTTTTATATACAATCCCGCATATTCCGCCGCGCTCATCGGTAAAACGTCTTTATATTCGATTTGCGAACCCTCGCCAGAAACGCTGTACGCGCTCGACAAAACGCTTATTCCTTTTTCGGTACGCACGGTTTCGTTCGCGTCGGTTTTTGCGTAAGCGGTTAAAACGTATTTACCCGCGTCCTCGAAAACGTACTCGGATTTTTCAAAAACTCTGCCGTCGGGATAACGCATAGACGCGCTCGTTACGGAGTACTCTTTGGAGTCGTACTCGATTTTAGCGTTTTTAAGTGAAAACGTATCGCCCACAACGTATTCGTCTTTAACCGCGGTTTCGGTAAACTCGCCGCTGACGTAAGCGGAAACGGGTTTAATCGTTAAAAACCCCGCGGAAAGCAAACATACCGCCGCGCACAAAAGCGCCAGAACAAACAATTTGTTTTTTATTGCCTTCATCATTCATCTCCTTTTGGTTTATTCTTTAATTCCGCCGACAGAAATGTTGCCCATGAGTTTGTCTTTAAACACGATGAACAAAATTAAAATCGGCACTGCGAGTATCATACAACTCGCGATTTTTATCGGCGTTTTGGAAAGCACGCCGTTAGTGTTTTTAAAAGCCATATAGTACACGCCGTAAGCAAGCGTAGGATGCGTGGGCAAATACATAAGCGGCGTTTGATAGTCGTTCCAGAGCGAAACGAACTGAATAAGCGCAACCGTGCCCAGCATTTTTGCCGAAAGCGGAATGACTATATTGAAAAGCACGCGGTAATGCGAAGCGCCGTCTATCTCCGCCGCCTCTAAATACGCGTCGGGAAAGGTTTCGTAAAAGGCGCCGAACACGAGGAAATACATACCGGTAAAAGAAAACTTTTGTATATAGTTACCGTAGAAGTTATCGTATAACCCCAAGTTTCTCAAAAGCGTAAGCGATGTCGCGTAAGAACCTACGATAGGCAACGTCATCACGACAAGGTTAAGCATAAAAATTACTTTGTTAAACTTAAACTTGTATTTCGTGCAGGCGTATGCGCAAACCGCGGGTACCATCGCGAGTATAAGGCAACCCACCCCCGCGTATAAAAACGTGTTCAGTATAAGTAAAGGTAGCGTTGCCTGCGCTTTATGCGTTACGAGAGTGCTGCCCGAATAAAACATTACCGTTTCGGAAAAGTTAAAGTTATTAAGTATAAGCGAGTAGTTGGCGAGTTTTATTTCAGCCGCGCTGAACTCTGCATTCGGAAACCAAAGTTTATTGTTTTGGTACTGAAAGTCCATATTCGATTTAAGCGAAGTTATAAGCCCCCACACAAGCGGAAGAATAACCGATATCGCGTAAAGCAAAATAATCGTTCCGAGCAAAATTATAAAAAAGTTACTTAAAGCGCGCCCGCGGGACGCAGTTTTTTTATCATCCATTTTTTGCTCCTCCTACACGCTTGCCCCGTACTTATCGAGCAGTTTTTTAATGCCCGTGGTTATCGGTACAAGTATAAGCGTTAAGATTATACCGAGAGCCGACAACTGCGAAAAGTCGAGATTGTTGGGGTCTTTGTTTATTATGTCCGCTCGTACCGATTGCAGGTAAATGCTGTAACCTAACGTAGACACGTCCCCCGCCTGATTGTCGAAAAGGGTAAATAAATTCATCTGGTTGGTAAACACGCCGACTATGCCGAGAACCAAAAGCGACTTAATCGTCGGGAATATCATAGGTATGGTTATACTTACGAATTCTCTTAAATGCGTAGCGCCGTCTATCTCGGCGGATTCTACTATAGATTCGTTTATACCGCTCATCGCGCCGCTGAACAGCAATATGTTTACGCCGAAGCCCATCCATACGTTGTAAAACAGCACCGTACCGAAACGCGTTGCGGGGTTATCCAAAAGCCCTATAACGTTTTCGCCGCCGACGATACCTATGTAAACGTCGGTAACGATATACTTAAACAGCAACGCGAATACCACGCTTGAAACGATTTGCGGCATAAACAGCATCACCTTAAAGAACTTAGAAGCGAAAAACTGTTTATAGATATAGAACGAAAAGCATAGCGAGAACGCCATAGTCAGCAACGTGCAGAACACGAAGTATATCAGCGAATTTTTAATCATGTAAAGATTTGCGCCGAGGAACTGCCAAGCCGCTTTAAAGTTTTCTAATCCCGCAAAATTTACTACGTAACCTAACGCGTCCGTTTTAGCCTCGAAGTGCTGAAAGGACATTACAATCATGTTAAAGTTTACGTAAACGTAAAACACGCAAAACTGTATAAGCGGCAAAACGACTATGCTTAACCAGAATAAAAATCTGTGCAGTTGCCTTTTGCTGTTAAAAATAGTTTTTGCCTCGTTTTTAATTGCCGACATAATACGCCTTCCAGCCCTCTGCGCTTATTCTCGTGGCTTCGAATACGTCTTGCGCGGTTGCGCCGTTTTCATACGCCTGGAAATAACTCATGTAAGATACGTTTTTGTATTTGGGTACGAATACGGGTGCGTTTACCCTTACCTTAAACACGTCGTTGCCGTTTTTAAGGAAAGTTTCGTTATCCGCCGCGCCGTAAACTACATCGCTCGTTTTTGCAAAGTTAATAACCGATTTTTTGAACTCGGGAAGGTCCGCGATTTTAGCGTCGCTTACTTCGTAATCGAGCATAGCCTTGGGTATACCGGTAGAAACGGTAAACGCTTCGAGTTCGCTGTCGGTGTATAGGAACTTGATAAAGTCTTTAATAGCGTTTATAAGTCCGGTTTTGCCTTCTATATTCGCATTTACCACAAGGTACGCACCGCCAGTTTCTACCGCGGTGTTCTTTCTCGCGGGGGCGTCGTCCGCTACGGGCTTGGCAGAGCCGCTTATAATGGTCGGTAAATTCATCCACCTTACGTCCCTTTCGGTATTTCTCGGGTCGGAATAGTAGTCGGTTAAGTTGTTAGCCTTTTCTTCGGTTTCGTTATACCAGTAGGTACCTTCTATAAGCATTGCGGTTTTGGGCATTTGCGCCTTGCCGCTGAATATAAAGTCGCCCTGCGCGGTGGTGTGAGAAACGGAGCCCATAGTCGCGTCGCTTGAGAAGAACTTTTCTTTTTCGAGTATTTTAACGAGCGAAGCCGCATAGTAACGATAAACGGAATCGTACGCGAGATAGCCGGTCGCCTCGGTAACGGACTTTGTTTCCACTATCGGTTTTTTAACGTAGTCTATACCCTCAAAAAGGTTTTCGTTTGTATAACCGGTTACAACGTCTACGTCGCCGGTAAAGGTGTAGTTTACTTTCATTTGTTCCCCGCCGGAAAGCGAAGCCCAAAGCCCCTCAACCAGATAGTTAGAATAATACTTATACATACCCGCCATAGTAACGGGTTGAACGCCGTACGTGGTTTTCATATACGCGCAAAGAACCAAAAATTCTTCTACCGACGAGGGAAGTCCGTCGTCCGCAGTGCCGTATTTGCCGTCGGAACCGCAACTCTTTTTGCCGTTTTTGTCGGCAATAAAGTAATGCTCGCCGCCGAATTGCGTTTCGATTTTTTGTTTATTCGCTTCATCGGGTGCGGCAAAATAGAAATTATATTTGTCGAATAATTCTCTGTCGTAAGTAAGACCGGGATACCAGGCGTAATGCGGCAAGCCGTAATATTTGCCGTCCGCGCCTTTAAGAGTGCTTCTGTACTCTTCGGGAATTTTATCTTCGATAGAAACTTTTACCCCGTCGCGCTCGTCGTTGCTTTTTTCGGTAAGCACGTCGGATACATCAAGAAGTTTTTCGCCTTGAGAAAGATTTCTTATATCGTAATGCTGCTCGAAAAAGAACATGTTGTAACCGGAAGTCGCCATGGTGCTGAGTTCCGACTGCTGGTTGCCGACGATATTGATTTTTACGCCGGTTTTACCCTCTTCGTAGCTGTCGGCGGTTTTAAGCGCGGTAAAGCGTGCGGCTGCGTCTTCAAGCCATTTGTTGCCTACGCCGCCGTTGTAATTGTGTACGGTGATAACGGTAGTCGTAGAGTTATCCTCTTCTTCAGCCGAGCCGCATGCCGTAACGGAGAACGCTGTAAATAAACATAAAAGTAGTGCAAAAAATTTTTTCATTATAATTCCTCCGAATTTGTTTTTTATCTTAAAGGTGCGGTAAGCGGGTGGCTATGCCCGCTTACCGCCGCTTAAAGTTTTTACTTTACTTTGTTTTCCATACGGGGTAACCCGCTGCTGAAATATCCCAGTAATCAGCGCTGAACGAACTGAAGTCGGTTACGTTTGCGGTAAGTTCCGTATAGTCGTCGTAGCGAGTAAGTTCAACCGTATAGAAATCCTTTTTAGGAAACGTTGAGCCATCCGGATACAACGCCGTATACTCCGCTGTCGTCGCCTCGATTTTGTTCGCGCTGTCGTATACGGGGTTGGTTTTGCCGCCGCACGCTACGGGGTTTAACGAAATAACGTAAGAATTTTCAATCTTAAACCCGGTAACGTTTCTGTCCGCTATTTGCGATGCATACGTTCCGTGCCCTGCGGTGGTATCTTTTACACCCGAATACTCGAATATGCAGTTTACGATTTTCTCATAACCCGTTGTGCAGTTTACCACAAGGTTGCTGTTCGTATCCGCCCCGCCGATAAATGCGTTTGCCTGTATATACAGATTTTCAAGTATAGGATAACTGTCTTTCGTAGAATACATTATTTTAGCAAGTGCCGCCGTAAGCGGGTCGCCGTTTCCGTGCGTCCTTTGGAACGTTATGCCGGTTATCGCAAAGTTTTTAAGCACCGTCTTCGGTCTTATATACCCTAACAATCCGCCTGTACCGATTGTGATATTGCTTATCGTGTAACCCCTGCCGTCAATCGTTCCCTCAAACCCGGTTGTACCTTTGGTGTTCCAGTCTATATACGTCGGATTACCCGCCGCCGTGGTATGTTTATGAAGATACCCGGACGCGTCTATATTGTTGCCGAGTACGTAGTACCCTTCGTTTTTGTATCCGTCATGACCGGGGAAATTAAACACCGATAAATCCGCAGCAGTCCTTATTATCTTCGTATACGGCGTAACGTTTACTTTATATATTGCCTCTGCGGTCGTGAAAGAAACCGCATACGTTTTAGGCGTGCTTTTTGCTGTATACTCGGGGAAGCCCGTTATTACGCCGTCTGCAATAGAGAGCGCAACCGAAGCGTCAAAACAGTTTACCGAAAGTATCTCTATATCCGAGTTTCCGAATATCGCGATTTTATCCGCCGCGGTTAACGTTCCGTCTGCCATACTGAATTCTAACGGAGTCGTTACCTCTATTATGGTGGGAACGACCGTTACGTTTATCGACGAGGTCATAACTTCGCCGCCGAGGGTATATTGCGCGGTAATTACGGCATCGCCCACCGCAACGCCCGTTATATTTCCGTCGCTTACGGTAACGTATTCGCTACCCGAAGTAACGGTATAAGTTACGTCGTTCAACTCGCCGATAAACGCAGTTACGCCGAGAGTTTTTACGTCGTTTATACCGAGTTCGTAATTCGCCGCCGTATTGCCGCCGATAGTTACGTAGGGCTTACTCAGATACTTTTGCGCTCCCTTAAATACAGGCGCGCCGTTAGATATATCCCAGTAAGCGGTATCAAACGAACTGAAATCGGTTACGTTCGCCGTTAATCCGGCATAGTCGCTGTAACGGGTAAGCGGATAAACGGTAGCACCGCTACCCTCGGTTATATTGTTCGCACTGTCGTATACATCGTTGCTTTTGGTTTGAACGACCGGGTTTTTACCTATTACGAACGAATCTAAAACGGTAATTTTGTCCTTTCCGCCTTGGAGAAGTCCGGAATATATGCCGCGCCCGCCGGTTGCAACGTCTCCCGTATACTCGAATATACAGTTTTTAATTTGCTCGTAACCCCAAGTCGCGCTAAACACCATAGAGCTTATTATCGTTTGGGTTTTACCTTGAGTCTTGCCCGAAGTTATTACGTAGTCGTCAAGGAAAAAACTCGACGATAAATAAATGTTTTCAAGCGTGGGATAAGCCGTCGGCGTGGAATACGCTATGTACGCAAGCCCGCCGAAGGCGTCAACGCCGTCGCTGCGGGAAAGAACGGGTTTCATATTTACCAGCGCAAAGTTTTTAAGCACGGTATGCGGTCTTATATAACCGAATAAGCCGAAAGCACCGATAGAAAGATTATTTATCGTATACCCCCTGCCGTCAAAGGTGCCCTCAAAACCGGGTTGATTCTCTCCCCAACCGAGCCAAGCACCGTGTTTGTGAGTATAACCCGTCGCGTCGATATCATTACCGAGTATATAATAACCTTCGTTTTTGTACGTTTTATGATCTGCTATCGCAAAAACCGCCAAATCTTCTGCCTTGGTGATTATTTTATCTGCAAAGATATATTTGTAACGGGTAACGTTGTTGTCCGCGTCGAAAACGGAAACGGTCGTTTCGACACCCGTTTTAATATTTTCTGCGGAGAGGTCTACAACGCCGTCCGTTATATCGCCCGCTTTTTGTGCGGTTAAATATACCGCACCGCTCTCTAAACCGAGGTCTACTTTGGATTTATCCGAAAGGTCTGCATACCTTACTTCGGTATTTTCGGTAACGGTGCCGAGGTAGCCTTTAAGCATGTTTATTTTATTTTCGTCCGTTACGTTGCCGTTTAAAAGCGCGTAGCTTGCTACGCCTCTCATAGAACGCGTAACGCCGCTTTTGTCCGCTTTAACGGTAACGGTTTCACCTTTCGCATTTATGTATTCCGCGTAAAAGTCCGCAGTAAACTCAAACGCCGCGGCTTTTTTACGCTCTTCGGCGGTAAGTTCGCGGTTTACAAGCTTTATAAGTTGCGCGGCTTGAAAAGTCGCAACGCCGTTTTCAAACCGAAGCGTGCGCTCGTGGTTTATGCGGGCGGACTTTTCGGTATTGCCGTTTACGGTGATTATCGTATAAAAATCGACCTTGCCGTCGGTAGCGGCGGCAACGAGTTCGTCATAATAAGATTTAGTCATTTCGGTCGTAAATCTTATGCCGGGTTCTTCCGCGTCGTACCGGACGGAAGCGCCTTCCGTCATCACGATACCCTCGGCGGCGGTAACCTCTTCCGCACGGGTTTTGTTTACGACGGAAAAGGACAGCGCAAGGCTAAAAGCGCAAAACGCTATTATAGCAAGCAATAATGTGATTCTTTTCGTTTTCATAATTTCCCCCTTATAAATCGAACCATTCTTCTTTCAAATAGTTCTTATCGTCGAAAGTCGGCGATATGCTTAACACGTCGCACGTAGGCAAAACTGTCATTTTGATTGTCGGTTGTTCGTATAGTTTTTTCATCAAAAACACACTCCTTATAAAATATATTTATATATAAAACGGCGTTGCCGTATTGTTTTTTTATCTCAAGCCTTTAAAGCGCCCTCTCGCGGCGGTTAAACTATATTTCGCTATCTAATAATAGCATTTTACTCCCGCAATATAATATCTGATACAAAATGGCACAAAATACATATATCTGATATTTTTTAATTTTATTTTTACCGTTTATACGTATTATGGCTCGTTTTTTTTATAATTTTCGTTTATTCTTTGTTTATCTAATTATACAATAACTTTTTTACCGTTTCAACCCCGAACTAAGAGTAAAATTTACTTTGTAATTCTCCTAATAGGAGATTTTAGTTATAAATTAAGACTAAAAATTTACCCGCAAGTATACTTTTACGATTAAATTTTACTACCGTTTACCCTATATGTCTTGTGTCTTTTTAAAGCGTTATGATTGTTTTTATAAATTTAACAACGTTTTTATCGCGGTAAATAACGGCGGTAAGCAAAACCCGTCGGTTTTAAACATAAAAGCCGAAAAGCAAAAAAAAAACGAACTCTGTCGTAAAAACAAAGTTCGCTTTTTAATCGTCGTTTATTAAATTTTGTCCCTTAAAAAGTCCGCTAAACGCTCTCCCCAAAGTTTGCAACCGATTTCGTCAGGATGCCCGCCGTACTTTGCGGCAAAAGGATTTTCGCTATCCGATAAATAAGGCGTTTCGTCAAACACGGCGTAAACTTTTTTTGAAAGTTCTTTGCGAATATAGTCGTTAAGTTTTAAATAAATCTCGCAAAGGTTATCGGGATAATCGAACGGCGGTATGGTTTGAAAAATAACCCTTTTCCCTTTCAGTATCCCGATTATTCTATCGTAACTCGTTTTTATTTTTTCGTAATCGCCTATTTTATAAAGGTCGTTCACGCCGAAACAAACAATAACCGTATCGCAAGTTTTAACTTTATCCGCCCACGCGCCGTTTGTCGCCGCGTCCGCCGCCCTGCCGAAACCTATACCGAGGTTCCAGAACGAATACTCGTTGCCGAGTATTTCGGCGCAGACAGCGGTATAATGCGCGTAAGAATCTTCTTTACAACCTATACCCTGCGTTATGCTGTCGCCCCAAAAAGCGATTTTCTTTTTAACGTGTCTTTTTACGCCTATCATAGAAGGGAGCGGAACGTATTTATCCGCTTTAACGCCGTTACCGTCGTCGATATAGGTAAGTATTTTATTTTCTATATGGCAAGGAATATTTTTCCCCTCGAAAACCGTTTTAATACATATGTACTCGTTTTCGGTAACGTTAAGTTTTGCGGAATCCGTATAAAAAGTTTCGTTCGGTAAAACCTTTTTTTCAGGGCTACCGCGAAAGGTCAAAACGAATTCCTTGCTCTTATCGTAACTACCGTTAAGCGCGGCGTTTACGTCGTTACATATTATAACCTTGCAATCGAATATCTTCCATTCTCCGCAAGGGTCGTTGCACTTTGTCAGGCTCCCGTCCGAATAAGTGCTGTCTACCGTATTAGTAAACAAAAACGAATAATCGAATTCGCCCGCCAAGAACGGCTTATAAAACGCGTATGCCGCTAACTTTCCCTGCGGCGTAAAGTACGACTGCACGGAAGTTCCCGCAAGCGTGTTAGAAGTATAGTTTTCGCAAAAATAGTTTAGTGTTTTGTTCATTTTTTATAAAAGCAAATATGCAAAAATCGTTAAAACTTACGCCACACCATTTTATTGACGGTAGAAGTATAAGACTGTATTATTTTAACGACTTTGGTCGACACGTTTTCTTCAACGTAATCGGGAACGGGTATGCCGTCGTCGCCGTTTTCATTCATGCTTACGGCGGTATCAACAGCCTGGATAAGTCCGTTGCCGTCTATACCCGCTAAAACGAAGCATGCCTTATCCAAAGCCTCGGGACGTTCCGTACTAGTCCTTATACACACCGCGGGAAACGGTTTGCCTATGCTCGTGTAAAAACTGCTTTCTTCGGGCAAGGTACCGCTGTCCGAAACGACCGCGAAAGCGTTCATTTGCAAATTGTTGTAATCGTGAAAACCGAGCGGCTCGTGTCTTATAACGCGCTCGTCGAGTTTAAACCCGCTTTCGTCAAGTCTTTTTTTGGAGCGCGGATGGCACGAATATAGTATCGGCATATCGTATTTCTGCGCAAGACCGTTTATCGCCGTAAAAAGCGCGGTAAAGTTCTTTTCGGTATCGATATTCTCCTCGCGGTGCGCAGACAACAAAATGTATTTTTTCGGTTGTAAATTCAACCTTTTCAGTACGTCCGATTTTTCTATATCGGTAAGATTCGCGCGTAACACCTCCGCCATGGGTGAACCCGTAACGAAAGTTCTTTCTTTCGGTAAACTGCACTCCGCAAGGTACCGCCTCGCATGTTCGGAATAAGCCATGTTTACGTCGGAAATTATATCAACTATACGGCGGTTGGTTTCCTCCGGCAAACACTCGTCTTTACACCTGTTACCCGCTTCCATATGGAATATCGGAACGTGTAAACGCTTCGCTGCAATGGCGGATAAGCAAGAATTAGTGTCGCCGAGAATTAAAAGCGCGTCCGGCTTAATATCGTTTATGAGTTTATACGAGCAGTTTATTATGTTGCCTACCGTCGCGCCCAAATCGTCGCCCACGGCGTTCATATATACTTCGGGGTCGGCAAGTTTAAGGTCTTTAAAAAACACGCCGTTTAAGTTGTAATCGTAATTTTGCCCCGTATGCGCCAGTACGCAGTCGAAATACTTTCTGCACTTGGTTATAACCGCGGCGAGCCTTATAATTTCGGGACGGGTGCCGACGATTATAAGTAGTTTCAATCTCCCGTCGCCTTTAAACTTTATATCGGAATAATCTGTTTTCATTTTTATATCTCCTCAAAATAAGTATCGGGGTGGGCGGCGTCGAATTGTTCGTTCGCCCACATTACCGTTACCAACTTTTCCGTATCGCTTAAATTTATTATTTCGTGCGTATACCCCGGGAGCATATGCACGGCTTCTATTTTATCTCCCGAAACCTCGAACTCCATAACCTCGTCCGTGCCTATCTTGCGCTCGCGTATCAGTCCGTGCCCGGAAACGACTATAAACAACTCCCACTTACTGTTGTGCCAGTGCTTGCCTTTTGTTATCTTCGGGTCGGAAACGTTTACGGAAATTTGTCCGCATTTTTCGGTTTTTAACAGTTCGGTAAAACTCCCGCGCGCGTCCGAGTTCGTTTTTAGCGAAAACGTTACTTTTTCTTTTGGCAAATACGACAAATAAGTAGAATACAATTTTTTCGCAAAAGACCCTTCGGGTATTTCCGGCATTACAAGCGTTTGCGGTTGTCTTGAAAACTCCGTCAATAAATCCGCTATTTCACCGAGAGTTACCCTATGCGTAACGGGTACGGCGCAATATTTGCCTTTTTCGGTTATTACCGTTTTTAATCCGTCAAACTCGGCGCGATGCGCTTTATTTTCGAGCGCGTCAAACATTTCGCAAACCAAATCGTCTATGTAAAGCAGTTCGAGTTCGGTCGAACGATCGTTTACGGTTATAGGTAAGTCGTTAGCGACGTTATAACAAAAAGTCGCGACCGCGCTGTTGTAATTCGGGCGGCACCACTTGCCGAACAGGTTAGGAAACCTGTATACAAGTACTTTTGCGCCCGTTCTTTCCGCATAGTCGAAAAACAATTGTTCCCCCGCCTTTTTGCTTCTGCCGTATTCGCCGTCGTACCTGCCGATAAGCGTTGCCTGAATGGACGAAGCGAGCATAACGGGGCACTTGTTCCCTGCTTTTTCAAGCTCGTTTAAAAGGGTAGACGCAAAACCGAAATTGCCTTTTTTGAACTCCTCAGGGTCTTTCGGGCGATTTACGCCCGCAAGGTTAAACACGAAATCGGCTTTTTGACAATATAACGCCAAATCTGCCGCGTTTGAGTCGATATCGTACTCGTATATTTCGCTTACGATAAGATTATGGCGGGTCTTATCCTTGCCGTCTTTTACGTTTTTTAACGCGTAACACAGGTTTTTACCGACAAAACCCTTCGCGCCGGTTACAAGTATATTCATAACTCTATTTTTCGGAACGTAACTTTTTCAGTTCGTCCTGTATGTAGGCAAGCGAAGCGATTTTTGCTTTCGTTTCTTCTACGTTAAGCCTTTTGGTATTGTTTGAATTGAACTCGGTTATGGTAACGGCCTTGTCGTTTCCGTCCTTAAAATACTTATCATAGTTTAAGTCGCGGTTGTCCGCCGGCACTCGATAAAAATTACCCATATCCACAGCTTTTGCACATTCTTCTTTGGTTAAAAGCGTTTCATACATTTTTTCGCCGTGGCGTATGCCTATCACCTTTATCTCTTCTTTATTGCCGCCGAAAAGTTCGCATACCGCTTCCGCTTGCGTACGGATAGTGCATGCGGGGGCTTTTTGTATAAGCAAATCGCCGTTTTTGCCGTGTTCAAACGCAAAAAGAACTAAATCAACCGCTTCATCCAAAGACATTATAAAACGCGTCATCGTGGGCTCTGTAAGCGTTACGGGCTGTCCGTGTTTTATCTGGTCTATCCACAGCGGAATAACAGACCCGCGCGAACACATTACGTTACCGTAACGCGTGCAGCATATTTTGGTATTGCCGCTATTGCGAGATTTCGCCACGGCGATTTTTTCTTCTACCGCTTTGCTCATCCCCATCGCGTTAATAGGATACGCCGCCTTGTCCGTGGAAAGACATATAACCGACTTTACGCCTTCCTCAATTGCCGCCGTTAAAACGTTGTCCGTGCCGATAACGTTGGTACGGACCGCTTCCATCGGGAAAAATTCACAACTCGGCACCTGTTTAAGCGCGGCGGCATGAAAAATATAATCAACACCGTGCATCGCACCCCTGACGGAGTTAATGTCGCGCACGTCGCCTATATAAAATTTTATTTTATCCGCAACTTCGGGCATTCTTTCCTGAAACTCGTGGCGCATATCGTCTTGTTTTTTCTCGTCGCGAGAAAAAATGCGAATTTCTCCGATATCGGTTTTTAAAAACCGATTGAGAACGGCGTTACCGAAACTCCCCGTTCCCCCTGTAATCATCAAAGTTTTGTTGTTAAAAATATTCATAAATTACTCTCCTATAATATCCGCAATTCTTTTACATGCAAAACCGTCGCCATACGGATTACTCGCCTGTGCCATTTTATCGTACTCGGTTTTATCCTCAAGTAACAACTTAAAGTTTTTATAAATCGTTTCTTCGTCTGTTCCCACTAACTTTAAAGTTCCGGCGGCAATTCCCTCCGGGCGTTCAGTCGTATCTCTCATAACAAGAACCGGTTTACCAAGAGATGGCGCTTCTTCTTGAATACCGCCGCTATCCGTAAGTATCATATAACTTTTTGCAAGAAAATTATGAAAGTCAACAACTTCGAGCGGTTCTATTATTCGTATTCTATCACAACCGCTCAATTCCTCTTCCGCTTCACTTCTTACAATCGGGTTCATATGAATCGGATAAATTGCTTTTACATCTTTATGCTCATCCATTATGCGTCTTATGGCTCTAAACATATGATGCATCGGCTCTCCGAGATTCTCTCTACGATGTGCTGTTATAATTATAAGTTTACTATCCTTTGCCCATTCCAAATCAGAATGCGTATAGCAGGGTTTAACCGTCGTTTTCAAAGCATCGATTGCAGTATTTCCAGTAACATAAATCGAAGAAGGATCTTTACCCTCTCGGATTAAATTTTCTTTGGAAAGTTCGGTAGGAGCAAAATTATATTTTGATATAATGCTCACCGCTTGCCGATTAAACTCTTCCGGATACGGCGAATAAATATTATATGTCCGGAGCCCCGCCTCGACATGTCCCACAGGAATTTGCAAATAAAAACAGGCAAGCGCCGTTACAAACGTCGTAGAAGTATCTCCGTGTACAAGAACCACATCCGGTTTTACGTCTTCGAGCACGGTTTTTATTTTGTCCAATATACTGGTAGTAATGTCAAACAAAGTTTGTTTTTCTTTCATTATAGACAAATCATAATCGGGAACGACATTGAATACATCAAGTACCTGATCGAGCATTTGTCTATGCTGTCCGCTTACGCATACAACCGTTTTAATTCCTCTTCTCGTCTTTAACTCGTTTACGAGCGGACACATTTTTATCGCTTCGGGTCTAGTCCCGAATACAAGCATTATAGTTTTCATAATTTAAATCTCTTTGTTTAGTTTAAAAGCCTGTTCAAAAGAATCATCCATTGCTGAATATTCCCACCGAGCATATCGACCAATCATATACACGTTTTTTTCTTTCATTTTTGACATATAATTATTGATCATCGATGTACATTCAGTAGTAATATGTACATACCCAGGATCGATGATATACGGTTGCCATGAATCCACATTATGATCTCCGATTATCCCTACTTTTTTAAGATCATTGATTGTTTGTTTAAAAGCATATTCAATGTCTATTTCTTCTTCCTTACTGTAGCCTATCTCTACATATACGCTTAACTTTTGAGTCTCGGCTATATTGTTATAGAAACCAACTCTATAAAATATTTCACTCCCCGGGAAATAAATCCACGAAACATTTTTGTCTATACTCGGTCTGTCAAAACCGATATTCAATACCAGAACCTTATTCCAATTTAAAATATTTTCTTTCTTTCCCTTCTCACATTCAATAAAAGTTGACAAAGATACAGAACTTATCAAGTATTCATAATTATAAATCTCTCTATCCGTTACGACTTCTTTTTTGTCTACGTCAATTTCTATCACCTTTTCGCTTAGTTTTATTTTTTCTTTATCAAGTTTTTTCATCAAGGAATTGATCACTTCCATACATCCGTTTACGGGATACATAAAAAAATCATTATAAGTCTTTCCATTCAAATTATTATCCATGCGATAATAATTCATTAAAGAACAAAAATCTAGTTTTGGTAAAAATGCCCCCATAGAATTTTTTTCCAATTCGTTCATTTTACAAGCATATAATTTTTCGTTATAAGGTATCAAAAACTTATTGGCTATTCCGTTACCATATTTACATTTGACATAGTCTTCGAAATTTTCCGCACTATCACCACTATGCGCAAAATACAAATCAGTCAAACATTCAATAAACTCTTTGGTTTTTAATTGATGAATATTAAATTGAAAAGGTGCATCCATCATTTTTTCGGAATAATATACTTTTGCACATTTTTTTACATTTTTTTGTTCTACCCCATTCATCAATTCTATATAATACTTTTTTGTTTCTTCAGAATGAAAATGGAAAAAATGTCCTGCCACATCCCACACATATCCATTTTCATAAAACGATTTACATAAGCCGCCTGCTTTATTACTCTTTTCTATAATTAAATAATCTTCTTGTCTTTTAAGTGTCGCGAATGTCAAACCACTTATTCCTGCGCCTAAAATTAAATATTTAACCTTTTTCATTTTCTTGTTTCCTTTTAAAAATTTTCTTCATAATTGATATAAACAACCTAAATATTTGCGTCGCCATAGTTTCTTTAATTATCAACAATACCACATAATAAATAATAAAAAAAGAAAACGCAGTTACAACTAATAATACAAAATTATTTGTAATAAAAAATTGTATCCAATACGAACCTATAATAGCCAAAACTATCGCACTTAAATATTTTATTATTTTTATATTGTAAAAAATTTTCTTTAATTCTTTCCTTAATGCAACCAATTGAACCAATAAAACAAATAATTCCGCTAATAAAGTTGTAAAAGCCGCACCGACTGCCCCATACTTTTTTATCAAAAATAAATTTAACACAAAATCAATTATCGCACCGACAATTTCTGATATTAAAACGATTTTTCCTTTTCCAAGCGGTATCAATATCTGAATACCGGTCAAATTTGAAGCCCCCACTAAAAATAGCGTTGGCATAATTATTTGCATAGGCAGTATTGAACCATAAAAATCATTCCCTGCAAGCAATAAAATACTCGGCCTCGCAAATATAATAAAATAGATCGTCAACGGAATTGATAGCAAAAACACGAATTCAGCCGACTTTTTTATCAACCCCCAAAATTCTTCCATTTTATCTTGCGCAATATAATATGATGCTCGCGGCAAAACAACTGTTCCCAGTGAAGTTATCAATGTTAATAGTAAAGTCCTGACTTTTACCGCAGTACTATATAACCCCACTTCAGTATCCCCGACAATAAAACCCAACATTACCGAATCAAGATTCAGATATATTGTTGACGCGCATGTCATTGCAAAAAACATCAATATCCCTTTAAAATGCTTTTTACAATTCAACTTTTGGGTCTTCTTTAAATTTATAAACTTTTTAGAATAGAAAAAGTTTAATATATAAGAAGCAGACGTAGAAAATACAGATATGCCCGCATAAAGAACATAATCTGTTTCTTTGCGTATCAAGATAAAAATCGCTATCATAGAAATCAATTTAAATAATAACGATCTCTTAGTTATATATGAATATTGTTCAATTGCCGAAAACAGCCATTCGATCCCTATTGCCTGTAAAAAAATGGAACAACTCAAAATCAGATACAACCATTTTTCCGCATATAGTTTTTGAACAAACAACACACAAACATACAAACACAGACAAGAAAAAAGTGAAGTGCAGACACAAATAATCATCAACTCTTTAACTTTAGTTGATAACGCCTGTTCATCTTCCCTGACCGCAGCGCACTCCTTTACCGCATAAGTAGGAATACCTAATTGCGCAAACATAATAAAATATGCAACAACCGAATTTGCGAAAGCGACTTTACCTGTGCCGACTGGTAACAAAACCCTTGTTATGTACGGGTACGTTACCAAAGGGATTAGGACATTTGCTATTGTAAGAATGCTTTGTAAAATATAATTCTTTTTTATAGAATTATTGTATATCATTTCAAGTCCTTTTTTCTGAACAACTTTTTTACTTTATGCCCACACCTGATAAAAATGCATGTAGGAAGATAATATATTTTTGGATGCTTATAACATTTTTTACTCCACTTATTTAAATAATTAACAGCTTCGGGAGCGTTATTTTTCAAATATTTACAAAAAGAAATGAACCTGTTTAAATTATCTTTATTCGGTTTTGCATAAAATGCATAATATTTAATATGCTCGCTAAACAATCTGTAAATACTGTTTTTAGATTCTTCATTTTGAATTTTATCAAATGCAGTTTCGTATAATTCTTTAATGATATATTCATGCTCTGCTATATGTTTCATCCTGCCTTCCGAAGAAACACTCTGTCCTTCCCTGCCAATACGATAACAGTAAACACAATAGGGGAAATAAACAAAATTATTAGCTTTTATAATCGCTTTAGCACAGAACTCAACGTCCGTATATAAGCATTTTTCGGTAATTTTAATCTGCCCCTGTATTATTTGGGTCTTTACTGTAAGCGCTGGATTTATGGTAAATGTATTTAATTCTTTAACATCATAAATATGATCATACTCAACTTTTAAAGTTTTTATATTCTCTGTAAGTCCATTCCGCTCATAATAGCGGCAATAATCAGAAACGACAATATCGGCATTCGTGCTTTCCAATGCCTCCACTAATTTGTCCAACTCCGAGGTATTAAACCAATCATCAGCATCCAAAAGCTTATAATATCGACCTTTTGCTATTTGTAGCGAAGCATTAATAGTAGACCCATAGCCTCCATTTTCTTTGTCTATTAAGTCAACAATGGTCGGGTATCTGTCTATATACTTTTTAACTATGTTTACAGTCCCATCCTTTGACCCATCATTAACAACCACAACCTGTATCTTATCTATATATTTTGATCCTATAATCGATTCTAACGCTTTAACTATATACTCTTCCGCCTTATATGCCGCAATCGAAATTGTTAATAATTTCATACTATATTTATCCTTTGTTTTATTTTGCAACTATTTTCATCCATTCATTTTCCCATCTTTTTTTATTAAAAGATGATTGAACAGTTTCTACCGCCCTTTGAGATAAGGCATTTCTCAATTCGCGATCATCTATAAGTTCTTTTAAGGCGTTAACCAGTTCTTCTTCCGTAGGCGCAATCATGATGCCGTTAAACCGATCTAAAACTATATTTGTCATTCCTCCGACATTTGTACAAACGACTGCGCAACCTGCCCCCATAGCCTCTAACAGAGAAAGAGATGTACCCTCAGAGCCAAGGGTTGGTATTACCGCTATATCGTGTTGTAAATGTACATTAAAACTTTCATCGGGAGAAAAGCGCGTAATAAACACATTTTTATTTTCACCTATATTTTCTTTGATGTACTCTTCATCAGGTCCTTCGCCGGCAATAGTTATCTGTATATTGTCATACGCTTGAAGAAGTTTTCCTATTACGTTTACAAACAAACGAGTTCCGCGATAAGGCACAAATCTACGCGCAAAAATAATTTTTACAACGTTACTATTTATCGATTCACGATATTTTACTCTATCGACAAAGTTAGGTATCACCACGATTTTGTTGTTTATATTTTTAACCTGTGTTCTATACCAGTTTAAAAAATTATAATCTACGGCAACAATGTTGTTTACTTTCTTAAATCGTAAATACTTTTTTATTGAACCAATAGAGTTATAAATAATTTTAAAAATATTACTTAAGTCTGCTTCTTTTTTATATGAAGTAATATCCCATGCCACTCCGTGCTGAATTGCAATCGACTTTACAAAATCATTCTTGACAATCATATAATCGGTAGCAAAAAGCAAGATATCGTTAATTTTATCAGGTTTAGCTTCTTCTAAAAATTTTTTATAGAGCATTTTTTTTGCTTTATTATAATTATTTATGGGAACTTTTTTCCCGATTACATGAATTCCCTCATAAAAGATATCAAAATCTTTCTCGGCAAATTGATAAACCGTAACAGCCATCTGATTTTTCATGAATAATTTTGATAGTTCAAAACAATATGTTTGAACCCCACCTATACTGAAATCTTTACCATTTGCCTTTAACAATAATGATATAAAAAAATAAACTTGATTACACATTGTATTTTACCGATAACAAATTAGTGGCATAATTAATGTTTTTTTTAGTCCTGTAATTTATTACAAATCCAATAAAAAACCACAATGCTGTAGCACTCAGGTATGTTCCACTGAACATAAGCATTACTAAGTCATACAGTAATATCAAAAAAATCAATAAGGAATTTTTATTTAAATTCTTAATTCTTATAAATTTTTTTGATATAAACACTAAAAAAATAACAAATAAAATAAGATAACAAATTCCACCGCCAAGTAATATTTCTAAAACTATATTGTGCGGATAAAAAGTGTACATAAACAATCCATATATACCATACCCAAACGCAGGTCTTTGAGATATCAAGTCTAACGCTACTTTATAATTTACATCTCTATAGGATGTTTCACTCATGTCAATACCTTCGTCTGTAATGTACGAAAATATTCTTTGCAGACCCATGTCAATTGCCTTATTATTACTTGTAAAAATGATTGTAACAAATGCAATAATCGCTAACACAACTACTATTTTAAAATAATTACGTTTTTCCGCTTTTTGAAAAAAAGTTATATAAAAAAAATATACTACAAGTAATATAAACCCGCCTCTACCTCCTGTCACCACAAGAGAAACACCTTGTAAAAATAAAAGCAATATGCTAAATATCTTATAGAATATATTCTTCCTGAAAAAAACTGCTCTATTTGTATTTTCTGTATCAATTAACAAAAAATAATTTAAGCCAAAAGCGAAAGCCGACAAGTAAGATATTGTCTGATATGTTATTGTTCCAGATGTTGAGAATGTTTGTCTACCGTTTTTCAAAAAATAAACCCCATTTATTACAACTATAATTGTAATTACCAGCATAAACAGGTCAATGGATTTCCACATATTATTTAAGAAAAGTTTATCACGTGAACTCACCATCCCTAATAAATAAGCGGGCAATGCCCAAATTATATAGTATGTCCACATGTCATAAGCAATAGTTGATTTATTTTTTAAAATAAGATAAGAAAAAAAATAGCCTGAAACGAAAACTAATGCAAGTATAAGGCCATAAACATTAAACTTATAGTTATTCCTGACAGATAAATAAAATACATATAGATAGCACATTAATGCTATTACGATATTGTAATATTTGTATACTGCATCATGCTCAGCATAGTTGTAACCAATTATTGTTGTAATAAATGTAAAAGATACTGGCCCTAAAATAATAAAATACGGAAACCATGTTTTAAATAATTTCATTTTTACGTCCTAACGGTTAATCTCTAAAAAACAGATCACGTGTATAAATCTTTTCTGACACATCATTAAGTTCATTCGAATAACGATTCGTTATGATTATATCAGATTGTTTTTTAAATTCTTCCAAACTTTTTATAACTTGACTATCAAAAAAACTGCTTTCTTTCATAGTCGGCTCATAAATAATAACTTCTATCCCTTTTGCTTTAATTCGTTTCATTACACCTTGTATGGACGAATGTCGAAAATTATCACTGTTTGCCTTCATCGTAAGTCTATAAATTCCAACTTTCCTAGGATGTTTTTTTATTATCTGATCTGCTATAAAATCTTTTCTTGTGCAGTTTGATTCAACTATTGCCGAAATCAAATTTTGTGGTACATTTGCATAATTAGCCATTAATTGCTTTGTATCTTTTGGTAAGCAGTAGCCCCCATAACCGAAAGACGGGTTATTATAAAAATCTCCTATTCTTGGATCTAAAGATACACCGTCAATTATAGACTTAGCATCTAACCCTTTCAACTCAGCATAAGTATCTAACTCATTAAAATAAGCAACCCTTAAAGCAAGATACGTATTTGCAAATAATTTAATCGCTTCTGCCTCGGTTAAACCTACGTATAATACGTTTATATCTTGTTTTATCGCACCGTTTTTTAAAAGACCTGCAAACTTTTCAGCCACGTTTAAAAGTCTTTCATCGCTTTTCGGATAGCCGACTATTATTCGGCTTGGATATAGATTATCGTAAAGAGCGTGTCCTTCACGCAAAAATTCCGGACTAAAAATTATATTTTCACAACCGTATTTTTTACGAACGCTTTCCGTATAGCCAACAGGAACAGTAGACTTTATGACCATTATCGCATTTTTGTTCACGCGAAGAACTTGTTCTATAACGCTTTCCACAGCCGATGTGTCAAAATGGTTTTTTTCAGGATCGTAATTAGTAGGTGCGGCTATTATTACATATTCTGCGTCTTTATATGCGAAATCGCCATTAGTCGTAGCAATCAAATTTAAATCTTTAGTTGATAAATATTCCTGTATTTCTTTGTCTACTATGGGCGATTTTCTCGCATTAATCATTTCGACTTTTTCGGAAACAATGTCTACGGCTTTTACCTCATTATGTTGCGATAACAATATCGCCATCGACAAACCAACATACCCAGTACCCGCTACTGCTATCATCATATCATTTACCTATTTAATTCAATACTTCGTCTAGCTATTTCTTTATAAGAAAACATCTGCATTCCCTCTTGCTCAGCCACTTCTTTCATTTTTGAAATAACGGTAGGCTGCATTACACACAATAATTTCTTTTCTATTTCTTCAACACTATCGTTATATAAAAACTCCACGTTTCCACCTAAATCAACATGGGTAGTGCCATCCCAATATTTTACAATCATTGGTTTACCCTGTCCAACTACCTGCTCCCAAAAAACAGAGTGTCTCCCAGGAAAAACAACTAAGTCTGCTGCCTCAAAATAATCGTAAGACTGTTCCGAACTAATCCACCCGACATATAAAACGTTATCACATCCATGCGTTAGTTCTTCTATTTTAGGTTTCAGTTCGTTAACAACCGAGCCAAAAACAATCAACTTTACCTTAGGGTTATCTATCTTTTTTACTGCTTCCATCAACAAGATGGTTTGTTTTTTCTCTAAATCAATTTTACCACCCGTAACAATCAAAAAATCATCGTCTAAAATTTTATATTTATCTCTTATAGCTTTTCTGGAATTAGTTGTTTTTGATTTTTCAACGAATTCATTGTCAGCTCCCATTACAAGCAATTCACACTTTTCCTTTGGCAGTTTATATAAGTCAGTTAAAAAATCTACTCTTGCCGGAGTAACCCCATAAAACTTTTTAACGTACGGATTTAATTTTCTTGCATAATGTCTCCAAATAATCTTATGCAAGATATTCTTTGAAAGCCAATTACGTGCACTGTTTGAATAATCCGCGTGATTATCTGCATATACGATAACTTTTTTATGTCTTTTAACATATCGAATAACCTGTTTAGAGTCTACAAGTTGAAAATCATGCAAAAAAATGATATCCGGACTTTCTTGTTCTAAAATCGAAATGAAATTAATATATCGCTTAAATTTTGACTTATCATTTGTATTAAGTATATTAGGAATTCTATAAACCGTAATCCCATACTCATTTTTATACTTCATTATCTCCTTCGACAACTTTACAAGTTTTGCATTAGTATTTAAGGAATATAACGAAGCTATTACCACTACTTCGTTCCCTAGTTCCTTATGAAATTTGGGTAATAAATTGTCTTGATAAGAAAAACCGTCCGTTACTGTTCCATTTAAACAAATATGTACTATCTTCATAATTACTTTGTTAATTCGTGTACTCTTTTACGCTTTTTATTATATTTCCTGTCTATAAAACCCGAGATTTGGAACTTAACAAGAGACATCGCCCACGATGGTTCCAAATTTGTTCTATCCAACTGAAATTTATCAGTATTCGGAGTAATCGGATTACTATTAGTCATCATACCAAGTTTAAACCCTGAATTTTTTATCATATCCGACGCCTGTTTTGTATATGTCCATTCTTCGCCACCACACCAACAAAACAAATCAATACTTCGACATGTAATATTTTCTAACTTTATTTTCGCATCAAAAATTTCATGTTTCAATATTTGTGGCGTATCGGTGATATTCATCCTATGGTGAGTATACGTATGACAACCTATAACCGAATTAGATGCAAGAAGTTCCATTATTTCTTTCTGACCCATATAATCAACCTTCTGACCGAAACAATTTGTATATTGAGTCTCGCCTACTAACCCAGCAGAAATCATGTACCACCCCACCGAATTATACCTTTTTAAAATTGGATATGCAACCTCATAATTTTCTAAGAAACCATCGTCAAAAGTAAAAATTATTCCTGGTTTTGTCTTAAAAACATACTCACCATTTAAGAAAGAATTTAATTTTTTGTAATCACAGCTTTCAAACCTTGATGTCAGCCATGCAATTTGTTTTTCAAACTGTTTTTCGTTTTTTTTTGGTGAAAAATGGTAATTTACAATTCTTATATAATTATTCTTATACTTCCTGTTTAGTCTATTTAAACTAAAACTATTTAAACCGAATGCCTCACATAAAAATGCGATAGTTTGTTTTGTCCAAAAAAATAGTTTCATAACATAATGCCTGTATATATTTTAATCATACTTTGCTTAATAACAGAAAATAATAAATGTAATTTATAACTTAATCTATTTATATCAATATACTTATCTTTCAACTGTATTTCTTTTACAAATATTTAAATCAAAGGCATACAACTCCACATATTCCGAGTACTTGACTGTTTTATCAAAATTTAAGTTCAATCTCAAAAAAGTTTTACCGGTTCGCAAAAGTTTTATAAATTCCTCAATTGAAGGCACCACATTTCCACTTGCAACGCTTTCTATGCTACCGCCGGTAGGATAAGTAATCACAGGCGTACCGCATGCCTGCGCCTCTAAATTTACCGTCGGGTAATTATCTTCGTACGTGGGGTTAAAAAACACATCGGCGGCGGTGTAAATTTCGGCAAGTTCCGTCGCATTGTTGGTCCTTTTTATCCCTATAACGTTTTGCGGCAACAATTTTATCTGTTTATCGTTTAACCCGACTAAAACTATCCTATAATCGTCGTCAATAAGTTTTGCAAGTTCTAAAAAGTCGTTAAAACCCTTTCGTTTTTCCCATACGCTTGCCACACCGAGAATAATTTTTTTATCTGTTAAACCGTATCTTTCTCTAAAATCGCTCGGCGTGGGCTTAAATACGTTTAAGTCTACGCCGTTGTTTATAACAACGACGGGATAACAACTTAAAAACGATTTCTCTACTTCTCCTTTCAACCATTCGGAAGGAGTAACAAGCGTTAAACCGGGTACGCCGCAAAACGCTGCTTTTTTTCTTTTAAAGTTACGCGCCGCCCTGCTTATATACGCTTTAGGATAATCACGAGTGCGGACGCACTTTTTACATTCAGTCTGCCACTGTTCGCAATGCGGCGATTGATAATGGGTACAATGACCGGTAAATGCCCAGCAATCGTGCAACGTCCAGACAATTTTTTTTCCGCACGATTTAAGATACTCGAACAATACTCCGACGTGAATATAATATCCGTGGATATTATGCAAATGGATAACGTCCGGATTATACTTTTTAACCCATTCAATAAACCTTTTTGTAGCGCAATAACTGCCGAAACCCGATGCGTCGAAAAGACGCGCTTTAAGTCCGTGCATTTTTACGCTTAAGCCACAGCCTATGCGATAAGATATATCTTTATATTTATCGGGAACAACGCCCCTGCCGTAAGCGATTTTGCATTCATGCCCGCGTGCAATTAAATTATCCGCTATATCGGTGCATATTCTGCCGGTACTGCCTATCCCGCAAACGGAATTTATCATTAAAACTTTCATACTTGGCATCTTTCAAACGCGGCGGCGAGATCGAGAAAGAATTTTTCAGGTCTAAAGTTGAGTTCGTAGAACTCCCTACCGTTGTCGCCGAGCGTTTTTTTATCTTCCGTAGCAATGAATTTAAGAATATTATTTTTTAACTCTTCTGCATTTAAAGCCGCGCCGCAAAAGCCGCAATTCGCTTTTTCGATAATACGCGGAGTTTCCCCGTCGATTGCGCCTACAATGGGTTTAGCCGCAGACATATATCCCTGCACTTTACCAGGTAAAGTATATGAGATTACGCCTTTGTCGCCGGTAATCAGCATAGCATCTGCCTTTTTATACATGGAAGGCATTTCATTAAGTGGCAATCTACCGTAAAACTTTACGTTTTGCAAATCGAACTTTTTTGCCAAATGCATACAGTCTTTAAGTTTTACCCCGTCGCCGACGATGTGAAAAAACAAATTTTTTTCGTTTTTCAACTCGGCAGCAGCGTGCAAAATCGTTTCTACACTCTGCGCGACACCGATATTGCCGGCAAACATTAAATCAATTTTACCGTCGGGAACTTTAGCGCACATTTCCGGCGAGTAAACGCCCTCCGCATACTGCGGAAGATACGTAATTTTATCTCTATCGAAACCGAATTCCTTAAAAAAATACTCTTTAAAAGACTCGCTGGTTACGAGAAGTTGGTCTGCCGCGCTATATATTTTTTTGGATACGCGCTTATAGTGCTTGTACACGAGCGAATTTTCTTTTATACCGCCGGCGGTAAGGCTTTTAGGCCACAAATCAAGACAATATAAAACGACTTTCGTGCCGTATTTCTTTTTATATTTTATAGCGGCTTCCGCCATCATTATAGGAGAAAGTTCGTATACGAAAACCACGTCGAAATCTTTGTCGAGTTTTTTAACGTAACGTTTTGAACTTTCCGCAAAGGAATAATAATTACGGACTCTGTTTAAAACACCTTTTCCTCTCGGCGCGGTTTTTACGCGGTGAATTTTTACGCCGTTTCTTATTTCGTCCGCTTTACCGCCTTCGCTTATCCATTTTTCGCGCTCGTAACTCGGCTCGCCGGTAAGCATAAAAACGTCGTGCCCGGCGCGAACAAGATTTTCGGCTATATCGGTTATCCTGAACGGGTCGGGATAATAATGTTGACAAACGACGAGTATCTTCATTTTTTGCTTTTGCTCCGATTTCCGTTTTAACCGTATCTTCCGATTAAAACGCTCTATAAACCCACTTTATTGTAAAATAGCATTTTTTCACAAAAAAGTCAACCGATTTTGTAGTTTACAGACCCCATATTGCCCACAAACGCAGTAAACCGGCGTATTTTTTATAAAAAAATCTATCGTGCATACAAATTTAAGCACGATAGACGCATATTTAACGATTTATATAATTCAAAACGTTTCATCAATATTTCTTTTGAGCAATCTTTTACAAAAATCAAACCCCGCTGTAAGCGGAAAATCCGCCGTCTACAGGTATAACCGTACCCGTTACGAAACCGCTTGCCTTTTCGTCCGAAAGCCACAAAAGAGCGCCTATAAGGTCTTTTATTTCTCCGAACTTTTTCATCGGCGTTGCCGCAAGTATTTTACCCGTTCTCGCCGTAGGCGTTCCGTCGGCGTTATATAATAACGCTCTGTTCTGGTTCGTTACGAAAAACCCGGGCGCGATTGCGTTACAACGAATATTGCACGGTGCAAAATGTACAGCAAGCCACTCGGTGAAATTGCTTACGCCGGCCTTTGCCGCCGAATATGCAGGTATTTTAGTCAGCGGTCTGAACGCATTCATACTCGATATGTTTATTATGTTTCCGCCCGTCTTTACCATGCCCGCGGCAAACACCTGCGTTACCAAAAATGCCGACGTGATATTTAAGTCGAACACGAATTTAAGCCCGCTTTCGTCTAAAGCGAAAAAGTCTTTCACCCCGCTTAAATCGGGTGTCATGACCTCGTTATCGCATGTTGCTTTTGGATTATTACCCCCCGCGCCGTTGATAAGCATATCCACTTTGCCGAACGTCTTTATTACGGTATCGTACGCCGCCTCTATACTTTCCTTGTCCAAGCAGTTGCAACGAACCGCCATTGCGTTTTCACCTATTTCTTTTGCAACCTTTTCCGCCGCTTCGAAGTTAATGTCAAGTAACGCGACTTTAGCGCCGCACGCCGCAAGTGCTTTTGCAAACTCACCGCAAATTATTCCGCCCGCGCCGGTTATCGCCACGCTTTTTTTGCTTAAATCGACCTTAAACGGTAAATCGTACATATTTTAATCTCCTTATTGTTTTTTCAAATCCTTTTGCACCGCTTCGAATACGCCCGCAAGATACGCAGCGCCAAGCGCTCTGTCGTAAAGTCCGTAACCCGGTTTTGCGTTTTCGCCCCATATATTTCTGCCGTGGTCGGGTCTTAAATAACCCTCGAACCCGTTTTCCTCCAGGGCGCGGACTATGGAATATATATCCACGTTGCCCTCTGCCGTCTGGTGTCCGTTTTCGTAAAAATCGGTATCGTTTGTAAACTTTAATTGACGAAGGTGTGCAAAGTATATTCGCTTTGCGTATTTTGCCGCCATTTTCGGCAAATCGTTAAACCGCCCCGCGCCGAGAGATCCCGTGCAAAACGTAATTCCGTTATGCGGGTCGGGAACGGCTTTAAATAATCTGTCGTAGTCTTCTTCTCTCCCGACTATTCTCGGCAAACCGAATATATCCCACGGCGGGTCGTCCGGATGTATAGCCATATTGACTCCCGCTTTTTCGCACGCGGGCATTATACCGTTTAAAAAATAAACGAGATTTTCTAACAATCTTTCATGCGTCATTCCGTCGTATTCTTTAAGAAGCCCGTTTAATTGCTCCGGCGTATAACTTTCATCCCACCCGGGAAGCCTTAAATTATGCTTGTCGAGTTTGGTAAAGTCCTCTTCGCTGTACGACAAAGACGTGGAGCCGTCGTCGTGTTTATAATACAGATTAGTCCTGAACCAGTCGAACACGGGCATAAAGTTGTAGCATACGCACTTTACGCCGACTTTACCGCAATTTATTATATTTTGGGCGTAGTTCGCTATAAGTTTGTCGCGCGTAGGCTTGCCGAGTTTTATATCCTCGTGCACCGGAATACTTTCTATAACTTCCATTTCAAGCCCCGCGGCGCGGCAGAGGTCTTTAAGCCGTTGGAGTTTTTCAATCCCCCAAATTTCACCGACAGGCACATCGTACACGGCGGTAACAACCCCCGTCATACCTTGTATTTGTTTTATGTAGTTAAGCGGTATACAGTCTTTCTCTCCATACCATCTGAATGTAAGTTTCATCGTTTTTCCTTTTCGTCGCTAAACGAAGCGTTTTAATTTTACCGGTGGTTTTTATTTAAAAAATTATGCGGTTTTCTTTATACCCCAGGTTTTTTGCGTAACCGCCGTGCCGGACGAAGCGTTTTTTACGTAAACCGTAATCAAATCTCCGTTTATCTCGAACTCTGCCCACGAACACACGTTAGAACCCTCTGCATAGTCATATATGGATTCATCGTGTTCGTATACTACCGACCTTGACTGATTGCCTGCAGGTCCGTTCATAACGTAAATCACACCTTGCGGATTGACCGAATACGTAACCCCGTCTATCTTTTCTGTATTGCAACGAACCGCTAAACCGTTTTTGCCTATCGGATTGGTTTTAGAAATCATATGGTCGTGTCCTTGAAGAACAACGTCAACTTTATACTTGGCAAACAAATCGGAAAGCTGAGCGGTAAGATTAAGCGCTATAGTATTGCTCGGACCGGAACCCCACTTGCCGGGCGAATATAAAGGGTTGTGAAGCGCGACTATCGTCCACCTTTCGGTTTTATTTTTAAGTTCGTTTTCAAGCCACTTTAACTGGTCGGCTTTAAGTTTAGAATCCGAAGTAAGGTCGTTCGTGTTTACCATTATAAACTTTACGCCGCCGTAAGAGTACGAATAATAAAAACCGTATCCCGTAGACTGCTCGGGTATGGAATAATTAAAGTGCTTCAGCGTTTCTCCGCTACCCGTACCGCTTTTATAAGTGGTATCATGGTTACCGGATACAGCCATAGTGGGTATACCCGCAAAATAACCGAAATTTCCGTCTATCATATATCTCCAATAACTTTCGTATCACGACCATTCCACCACGTCGCCCGTGTGAAGAATAAATCTGTTAAGCGAATTAGAAGATATCCCTTTAAGCGTGTTTGCGTAAAACGTTTCGGAATCTTTGCCTCCGAGGTTTTCGTTACCTACCGTTTGAGAATCGCTTACGTGAGCGAAACTCCACGTCCCCGTTTCTGCGGGGTTTACCGTTGTAAACGTAACGTAATCGGTATAACGGTTAAGGTATTTATCGCCTGCACGATATTCGTACTCGGCGTTTGCGTTTAATTTTACGTGCGCTCTGATATAGTTCACAGAAACCGCTTTGTCGCCGTTCGTGGTTTTTTCATATGAAGATTTTTCGTCAAACATGGCGCCCACCGTAAGCAAAGTATCTTCTTTCCCCGTTTCTCTTATTTCAACCACGGGGCGAGAAGAAACTTTATCGGCGTTCCAGGTGAAGCCGTAAACACAGTTTTTCGTATCGTAAAGCGACAGAGAAAGTGCGTGTGGTTCATACAGCGAGGCGTTTTCGCTCGTATACTCGACAAGGGTTTTACCGAAAGTAAAAGTATACGCATTCGTTTCGTCTGCCATACCGCAAACGCAGGATTTTACGAACACCTGCGGAGATTCTGCAGTCGCTTCCGAAAGACGATATTCGTCGGAAACCACTTCACGATCGTAAACGTGCGCTTTTTTCGCTATAACCAGGTCTGCTTCGGTCGCGGGAGCATAGCCGGCGCCCGTTTTTAAAAACAATTTTTTACACAACGTGCAATATGCATGCTCTTTAACTCCGTTTTTAGCGCATGTCGCTTCTACTTCCTTAACGCTGTTCGTAAACGTATGTCCGTAAGACGGAATGGTTAAGTCTCCGAGATCCGTTTCCGTATATCCGTCGCCGTCTTTAATAAAAACTTTTCCGCAATCGCATTCGTAGTAAAGAACGTTTCCGTTTTTCTCGCAAGTTGCTTCCGTTGCCGCAACCTCGCGATATGTATGATCGTGCGCATTGTCGTTTCCGCAACCGAAACACGTTATGGATATTACGAGCGCAAGCAGAACAACCGTCAACTTAGATAGCTTTTTCATATCTTTCTCCAGGGTCTTGTTTTTAATAAAAATTTTTTAGATTTGTTTTTGCGAAACGTTTTCTTTCGATTACAGAAATTTTCTCAATTCGTCTACGTTTCTCGCAACGCCGATGATAACGTGCGCGTCCTCGCCGTAAACCGAGCGCAAACCTTCCGCGTTTAGTCTTTTATAATTCTCCGACGCAAATTCGGTACGAGTGTAACGAATTTCTACCGTACAAGGAAAACGGTTTTCGCATACCGGCAGATTTTTACGTAAAGCGGTTTTTACTTTTGCTCTGATTTCACCGAGAACCTCGTCTTTCGGCAAAAACTCGGCTTCGTTACGACCTTTTCCTATTTTGGTAATCGCCGCAGAGGCATACGGGTGCGTTTGCAAAAATTGCGCAGCGCAAACGTCGTCGCTTGCGAGAAAAACGGAAGGAACGCCGAAAGCCTCCGCAATCATTCCGTCTATATCGAATTCGCCGACCTGCTTTCCGTCGATTTTATAATACTGAACGTCCGCAGAACTGTAAGTGTGCGCCAACACGCCGTTAATCGACCCCTCGCGTGAATGATAACCTATAAAGAGCATAGCCGCAATCGAATGCTCTTTCAAAAATTCGAGTCTGCAAACGGAGTTGTTTTTCGGCTTAATTTTTTCGACGCGCGAATCTACTTTCGCAAAGTCAAGATTATCGAGATTACCGTGATTATCCCACACGTATACTTTTTTCGCACCCGAATCGAATAACGCTTTTACAGCGGCGTTTACTTCTTCCGTTACGTTCGCAACGGCTTTGTCGTATTCCGCCATACCGGGCACAAGCCCTTTGTACGGCTCGCCGACGACGCCGTGCGCGCCCTCTAAATCCACCGCCAACAAATATTCCATATCAACTCCTTAACATCGTTTTATTTCTTTTTTCGACGAGAGCGGCGAATAACGCCGCTCATCGTTCGTTTATTTATAAAATCAATCTAAAGTCCAGTCGCCGACTCTGCTTATTCCGGTAGCTTTAAGCTCGTCTACGCTATCGTACCTTAAGACGAAGGGGTTATAAGTAGTAAGCGATCTTTCACCAAATACGGAACCGAAAAGTTTATCGTAAGTCGTATCGGACCCGTTTAATGAAGTAAGTCTTAAAGTAGATAATTCTCCCGTTTTTCCGAGTTTTTTAACGTCGTTACTTGCGTACCACACGAAAGTCCGCCTCGTTGTCCCCTGATCCGTAACGGTAACGGATTCAAATGCCGAAACGGGCATAAACTTTTTAGTTATAACGTAAACGTTTTTAATTAACTTTCCGTTTTTAATGCTACCTAACGCACTGTCCGCATAACCCGTCATACAACCGGCTCTGTCGGCGCCGAAAAGCGCGCTGTAATCGGTAGTCGCGTCCGTATACTCGTAATCTTCGGTAAGTCCTGCAAGATTTACAAGCACTTCGTTCATATGCAAAAAGAAAGGTTTAACGCCCATAATCGCGAACGAATTCTTTTTATAGTTAGTCGTTGTTATATACAGATTATCGAAGTAAACGTGATACTCGCCTTTAACCGTTGCATAACCCTCAATGTGGTTATCGTTATTTGCGGCAATACCGCAATACGCTTCGGGAATACTGATACCCCACTGACTGAGCGTTGCCGCGGTGCCGCCGAAAGTAAAGTTAAAACGAGTATTTTTTATTACGGCACCGTTACCCAACGAGCCGAACACGCCGTACCCCGCAACCGTTGCGTTGAGAGTATACCCGCGACCGTCGAACGTACCGAGGAAACAATCCGCGGAGTTGCCGTTTCTTCTACCGGTAAAGTCGGCGGTAACGTCGCTCTTTAAAACATAGTAGCCTTTCGGCACGTTTGCGGGAGCGAGTACGTTTACTATATTGCTTTCGGTAAGAACCATCGTATATGCATCTACTTCTGTAAAACGCAACGCGCCTTTTGCCGAATAAACGGAGAACGCTTCGGTATCGGTGCCGTTAACTTTCAAGCCTTTAAGAATACCGTTATCTCCGTTTTTCTGAAACGAAACGGCAGTTTCGCCCTGATAAGCGGCGGTTATTTCATAATCCGCACCGAATAAATCTTCCCACGAGGTACCGACAAGCCCGACGCTCGCATTATATTCTATAACTTCGGAGTAGTCCGCAATCGGGCATTTTACCGACACCGCGACTTGCGTAGTCATGCTTTCGATTCCGTTTGAAACGGTAATATTAAGCGTCGTTTCGCCGGTTCTGCCTTCAGAGTTTACTTTAACCTCGCCGGTAGCCGCATCGTAAGAAATAAGCGAACTGCTTGCCGGCACGCAGGTTATTGCCGAAGAGTCGAGTTTATCGTTACCGTTAAACGCCTCGATAAAAAGCGTTACGGACTTGTCATAATTTTCTCCGTACCACAAATCGTTCGTCCACAATTCTATTTCATCGGTAAGTTCCGAAGTGCCGTCGCTATAAACCACTGTGGTATCGGCGTATAAAGGCGCGTACACGTCTACTTCCGTTTCTACAGACAAAAGCACACCCGAAAATCCATTCCATTCGGTATAAAACGTTACGTTAGAACTTCCTTTGCTTTTAGCAATCAGTTCGTTGGTTTCGCCGTCAAATTCCAGCACGTTTTCATCCGAAATTTTAGCAAAAATATCGCACGGGTACGATTTTGCATTAAAGGATACTTCTCCCTCAATTTCGTAACGATCGCCTTTATAAAGAGAGATACCGTTATCTAAAGATTTAAGGTTAAGCACCGGTTGAATATCCCCGTAGGTTACGAGCACGTTACAAAATTTGCTTTCATCCCCGTAAGAAACCTTGATACGGGTAGACCCCACGCCTACCGCGGTAACGGTACCGCCTTCTACTACGGCAACCTTATCGTCTTCGCTCGACCACGAAAGCGTTTCCCCTTCTATAACGTTATGGTTTGCAATCAATTCCAGCGTGTCGCCGTAAATCATCTGCGCAGAGGTTTTATTTATCGTAAGGTCGGGTTTAACCGTCTCCGGCGTTTCTCCGCCGCACGCAAACAGAAAGCATGCCGCAATCGTCAACAAAATTATAGCAATTTTTTTCTTCATAATCCACTCCTTAGCAAAGTAGGTTTTTCGGATAATTTTTTAACAATCATCCCCGCTTACAGCGCGCTTAAGAACCCCGATAAATCCAAAGATTCTCCCGCGTTTGTAAGCCCTATATTAACGCAAACGTTTTTAAATTTGGTCTTCATCGCCGAAAGTTCCGCGCTCGTAAAGTAATCTTCAAAACTGTTACTTATAGCGGTTTTGGCAGGAAACAGCCATTCGCTGTCTATATTCGTTTTCAGTTTATCGTAAACCGCTTCGTCGCGGCGATAAACTTCTATCGCTTCGTAAGCCTTATCGAGTTTATTAAGCATGGCGTTAATCGTTCCGATTTTAAAGTATTCCGTTCTCCCCGTAATACTGTTAGACCATACTCGTTCCGACCTGAAAGCGTCCGCAAACCAAAGTTTGCAATACATGTAATAATCTTTCATTTCGTCAGCCGCACCCATATACATTCCGTCAAAATATTTATCGATAACTTCGTCGATATTAAGCGAAGCATTCCAGCGAAGTTTGCAGTCTACGTAAGCCGAAAGATTGAAAAAACCCGTATCCGACCCGCGCTGGCTGCTGTGTTGCTGTATAAGAGACATCTGAACGTTGTTCTTTGCCATAACCGGAACGAATTCGGAATAAAAGCCGTAATTATCCACAAAGCAAAAATAATCGTTATACGCGCTTCCGTAAGACCATACCCAACAGTTCGGGAAAACGCTCATCCAAGAAATCATATCTTTATAAGAAGCTTCGTTAGAAGGGGCATATAAAGATTTGCCGTGATCTACGGTTTGTATAGCGACGAACGGTTTAATATTTACGTCTTCGGGGAAAACTTCGTTATCCGCCGCGACGTATTTGCCGCTCGTTTCGTCGTAAGTATAAGGCGAATGCTCCGTACCCCAGTAAGCAAAAAACATATAAGCGAAATTATCTCTGCGATAAGCCGCGTTTTCTTCTTTCGCCATCCATTCGTCTACGGTTTTGCCTACCGCTTTTACGAATTTAATTATTGCCGCAGTATTAGAATTATTGTATTTTTTCTGCATCGCCGTGCACGCTTCGCACGTACACATATTGTTGTTGTCCTCTATACCGATTTGTACGCCGCAAATATCGGGATAACGGTCGGGAGTGTTAGCACGGAGAGCGTCTTCGATTTTCTCCGCCGCAATGCTGACCATAAGGTCGTATTTTTCCTGATTGCCGTGAGCGGTATAACAAAGTTGCCCGCCGCCGTAAAATTCTCCGTTTTCCTCCTCGTATTCCTCTTTCGGGAAAAATCCGCGTATGCTGTTATGCTCTCTGAGTCCGTTGATGGGAAGAAGCATAGACCAGTAGGTATCCCGAGAGCGAGTGCGATAACTGAACATTCTGTCGTTATAATCGGAAGTAGACTCGTTTTGCGCGCCCGAAGCCCTTGAACGCATTTCTATGTCCGGTATGTCTTTTACGTCGTAATCGCAAAGTTTAAGTTCTTTTACGTCCGTTTTCAAAGAATAATTGTCTTTGAAATAGACATCGAAACCGAAATGCATTTCGAGAAAATCGTAAACGCCGTATAGCACGCCGTAGTCTGACGTTCCGCCGATAAAAAATATCGTTTTATCTTTCGTAAGAATCCGCACGCCGTCTCTTTTCAACTCCTCGGCGTTGACCTTATCTTCAAGCCCCGCGGTTAAATAAAGTTGAGTTTTACCGAGCGAAATATACTTGTTTTCGGAATTATGCGACAAATCCTTATCGCTGATTACCGTAAGAGTTATGCCCGTAGCCTCGCGAAAAAGCGTAACCAGTTCGGTTTTGGCGTAATTCGTTTCGAGCGAGGTCGTTTCCGGTATGACTACCTTATATTCCGTAGAACCGTTTTTAAACAGATACGTATCGGTCTCGGTATAATTGAACACGTGAGTTCCGATAGTTTCGGTATCGTTTTTATCGGAGTCATCCGCATTATTGCAATTGCATGCGACGCCGAGACCGAAAGCGGAAATTACAAGCAACAAACAAATTAAACTTTTTATAAATTTTTTCATATTACCCGTTATCTCCTTATCTTACGTTTACCGTGTAGGTAGCAAAAGCAAAGTTACCCGTTTCGTCCATGCAATACAGGTATACCGTGTACTTGCCCGCTTGCTTGAACGTATACGATCCGTTAGAATTTTTATCTATACGAGACGCGCTAACGAGCATTCCACGTTCGTTATATACGATGACGCTTACGGTTATGTTTTCCGCGGCACTGCAATTATCGGTTACCGTGTATAACGGAGGCGTTACGGTTTCTCCGATTTTCGCGTTTATTTCGGTTTTACCCTGTATGGTAATTACCGGCGAAATATCATCTATAAAGTTTACCAAAAAAGATGCGTCTACGGAATTGCCTTTTCCGTCGACAAACCTGTAAACAAATACGTACTCCCCGTATTTGTCAAAAGTAACGTCGTAAACTCGATTTACCGGAAGGTTTATAAATTCCGTACCGATAGGCGAAGTGTAAATATCATCGCCGAAGTATACTGTAAGCGTACAGTTTTTAGTAAGCGCCGGCGTAAGCACGTCGCCGCTTACGGGTATGCAAGTAGTAAATACGGAGCCGAACGTCGCGACGGGTTCCGCCTTTTCTACGACAAGGTACGGGTCGGTCTTATCGTCGAAATTGTTAATCGACGAGAAAGACTGATTGCTAACTCCGTAAACATAAAATTCGTCTACCCCGTCAGTTGTCAGCCCAAACAGGCACGACGTATCAGAAACGGATTTACCTATCCTCACTCTTTCGTCTACCCCGTTGCCGTTTACGACGTAGAAGTACGTTTCGCTACCCTCGGCAGAATATCTTACTTCGGTCGAAACGCCGGAAAGTTTGCCGCTTATGCGTACTTTCGAGCCGTTTGTTTCGCAATAACTGCCGGTTGCGTCCTCGCCTAATTTAAGTTCTACAGAATTATCACGGTCGTTATAACCTCTGAGTTTTATCGTAAGAGAGTAATTTGCGGTACCTGCGGGAATCTCAAAAGAGAACGAAAAATATTCCGTTACGAGCGGATTGATAAAGTCGAGCGAATCTGTCGATTTATCGTTTCGACTAAATACCGTGTAAGATTTACCTTCGCTTTTCGCGCCGTCGTAACCGCCGACGAAGTATTTGCCGAATTGTAAATTGTTTTTGACTTTATAATTAACGTCTACTACTTTCAGTTCGTCCGACTCGATTATTTTGCTCGGATCGTTTTTCGCTACAAGCCTGAAAACGACGGTATTTTCCGCGACTATTTCCGTGTCGGACGCGTCGCATTTAACGGGCGAGCCGCCGTCGCTGATCATATACGCTTCATATTCGGCGGAAACGTTCCCTCCCGCGGTATATTTAACGAGATTTACGTGATCGAACGAATAATGCGCGCCATTTATAACGTACTCGGGCATAATTATTTTTTCCGCGTCAAAGCCGTATTGTCCCGCGTCTGCCGCGGTAAATTCGTCGGTATATACGCAGTTATAAATAACGTCCGAACAAACGTATTCTATTTTATAATTTCCGACAGAGCGAAGTATATAATCGTCCGATACGTTTATCGTTTCAGTATCGCCCGAGGGAGTCGTGATGCGTATTTCTATACTTGCTTCTCCGTTAAGAGAAATAACCGAAACGTTACGGAAAGACAAAACGTCGCCTGCGTTGCGCGCACCTACAGGAGCATAATCTAAATCCACGCCGAGTTTGCCCTCTTGCGCGACGGTAGTCGCATACAGGTTGACGGTTTTAGTCGCAACGTTGCCGTTACGGTCCGTCGCGGTATAAATTATAGTATAGTTGCCGACTTTGTTAGGAGTAAACACACCGTTTTTAACGCTTATCATTCTCGGCGCGCTCGAATCCATATTAAACCAAACAACGTAATTCGCCGCATTGCCTTTCACTCCGCTTGCGTCGTATACTGCGGGAACGGGAACCGTTACGGGACAACCGGCATAAATTTTGACGCCGGTCTCCGGCACGTCTAATAATATAGTCGGCGGCGTTAAGTCTTCGTATTCGCTGACGTTTAAATTTTCACCGTATTCACCCGCTATCGCGCCGATTTCGATAGGCGCGTGCGTAATACCGTTTCCGAAAGACGAAGGGGATAACGTAAGCCAAACCTCACCCGTGGTAAAACCGTTAAAATCGTAAGCGAACAAATCAGCATTGTTAAACTCCGCTATCATTTTGTTAAGAGCAACGGTTGCCTTGTTTTGTTCGAGAGTTTGCCTGACCGAAACGCAGGGTTTACCCTTAACGGTGTTATCGAAGTAAATCGTAAAATTATTCCAAGTAGGTCCTTGTTTTTTACCCTCTTCGGTTTTGTTTTTGTACCAGTTTGTGTTAATAACCGTACCGTTACGGTCCTTGACGAGATTTTGCCCGCGCACGGTTACGCCGACACCAGCGGAACCCGTATTAAGTCCTACCGAGTTGCCTCCGTTTGCCGACGCACGTAAGACGCTGACGTCTGCTGTCGGATCGTTCTTATACAATATTTCAATAAAAACGGAAGGATCGTAAACGTCCGTAAGGCGAATCACCATTTGTCCTACGTCCGCGACGGTATCCTTTTGCAAAACGTTCATCGATATTATATCTGTCATATCGGATTCATAAAGGTTTAAGGGACGGGCGTATTTTATCGTATCGCCGTCCGCGAGGGAAATTTTCAAACCGTTTTTATATGCTTCCGTCCAGTTATTGTTCATTTCTCCGTAAGTAGCGAAAGAATCGTCGCCTTCAAACGAAATCAAACTTCCCGTCGCACGGAAACTCTTTTTAACGGAAACGCACTTGCCGTCGACGGTGCTTTCAAAAACGACTTCGTACGAGCCGACCATAGAAAGAACCGTATTTTCCGCTACGTGCGCCGTTCCGTCGGGAAACACGACATAAATTCTCGTTACGTCATATTCTTCCGAACCGACTTGCATTTTCAGGTCGTCAGGGAAATTCAGCGCTTCTCCCACCGAGTATTTCTCAGAGAGTTCAACGTTTACATCCGCCTTAACGTTCGCGTTTCGGTTGCCGTATAACCCGAAGCCTATCGCAAACGTGCAAAGGCACAACGCAAGCACAAAATAAATCAATCGAAATTTTTTGGTTTTCACTTGTTTACTCCTTTATTCCGCCGAGAGAAACGTCTCCCATCAATTTGTTTTTGAATATTATGAATATGATTAAGATAGGTATAACCAACATTATACAGCCTGCCATTTTGATAGTCGTATGGTACCACTCGTGTAACTGAAAATACGACAGATAAAACACGCCGTAAGCAAGCGTCGGATGAGTCGGCAGATACAGTAACGGCGTTTGATAATCGTTCCAAAGCGCTACGAACTGAATAAGAAACACCGTAGACATTATTTTTATCGCAAGCGGAAAATATATACGGAACATAATAGTAAACTCGTTTGCCCCGTCTATTTCCGCCGCCTCGCGATAAGTGTTGGACACGCCTTTAAAGTAGGCGTGATAAACAAAGAAATACATACCGCTGCCGGTCATTTTTTGTAAGTAATTGCCCCATATCGTGTCATACAAACCAGCGTTTCTTAAAAAAGTAAGTTCCGTAGGATACGCGCCGACTATCGGCATACACATCATAAACGTATATACCGCAAACACGACGGAACTGAATTTATAATCGTATTTGGAGCATAAGTACGCGGTAAACGCAGGCATAAACGCGTAAATAAGCGCGCCGCCGCCCACGTAAAGCAACGTGTTTACGAGCATGTCGCCGATGGTCGCTTCGCATGAATGCGTTACGAGAACTTCTCCGCGATAAAAAGGCTGTTTTTGTACGACTTTGAAATTACTTATTATTTTCACGTAATTCTCTAACTGGAAAAACGCGTTTCTGCTGTTAAATGGGTCTACGTCGTCGGTTTTAAGCGACGGGAAAGCCAAAATGTTGCGGTTTATCTCAAAATCATCCGCACTTTTAAGCGAAGTAAGAAAGCCCCATCCGAGCGAAAATAAAATAATAAACGTATATGCGAGGAAAACCACGAACAGTATTATAAAAACCGCGTTTATTTCCTTTTTCTGTTTTCTTATTTCTTTTTCCATAATTCCCGCCTTAATCCGCACTCGGTCCGTATTTATTTAAAAGCCATCTTAAAAACAACGTCGTCGGTAAAACTATCGCCGTAAGTATAAGCCCGTAAGCCGACAACACGGGGTAACTGAGATACCCTTCTTGCCCGATAAGCGCGTTATCGGCAGGCTGGTTCGCCTGCAAGTACAAAAAGTAACCTATCGAAGGCACGTTAGACGGTGCGGCGTTTTGGTATAAGGTATAAAGATTGTACTGATCGGTGAACACTCTTGCAAGAGTTACTATGCCGAGAGTAAGTATCGTAGGATAAATCATGGGAAGCATGATATACCTGAATTCCTTCATCGCGGTACAGCCGTCTATCTCCGCGGATTCCACAATCGACTTGTTTACGCCGCTCATAGCGCTTGTATACATAAGCATGTTTACACCGAGGTTGATTATCAGGTTAAACAAGATAATCGCCCATTTAGCCTTGTTCAGGTCGAACAACAAATTTGCCTCCGCGTCGGGGAACAAAACGAGATACACGTCGTTGGTAATGCACTTATATATAAGTCCGAAAACCACCGCCGAAAGAATTTGCGGCATAAAAAGCATTACCTTAAAAAACCCGCCGAACAACCGATTTTTGTAGATGTAAAAGGACATAAGCAAAATTATCGGCGTCGATATTCCGAAGTTTATAACGAGATATAAAATCGAGTTGCCTATACGCACCCCGTAGGTCGTAATGTTTTCCCACGCGGCGGCAAAATTTTTAAACGCCACGTTTACGTAGGTAATGCCCTGCGCCGAAAATTCGTACTCTCTGAACGCAAGCAGAAACGAATTAAAGTTGATATACACGTAAAATATCAGAAAGTGCAAAACCGGTATAGAAATGCATATCGCATAAAACAGCAGTTTTTTATCGACTTTTTTAGGTCTGCTCACACACGTTGTTTTAACAGAATCCATAGTTGCCCCTTATGAGCGAAATTATTTTCTGGTTTTTGTAAATATATCGGCAGCGGTAGCGTCGTAAGAATTTATCGCAACCATATAATACTGCGGCGCGCCGTTTATTTCGGGCATGTTTATGGGACCCGACCACAACAGATTGAAGTCTACTTTATGCCCGCGAACGATATCGCTGGTCGTAGAATAATAAACTATATCCGAAGCGGTACGAATTTCGTCCATACGGCTGTAATAATCGCCGAGTCCGAAAAGTTTGGTTGTGTCGTAATAATTAAGTTCTTCTTTTATCGGTATAAGTAAACCCTCTTTTTCGGTAAACGCTTTCAATTCGGCGTCGCTGAAAAGGAACGCGAGAAAATCTTTGGACGCTTTACGCACGCCTTCCGATGTAATTTTGCTGCTAATGAAAAGCAACGAGTTTCCTACGTCGAGAAGGGTGTTCTTTTTGCCTTGATTTTCCGCCACGGAACCGCTGAATTGCGTAGGCATAGCCATAAAACTTACCTTACGCTCGGCTTCTCCGCGGTGCAATTTTTGATATTTGGAAACCGTACCTGCGCGCACCGCTTCTGAATACCAGAACGACGCGTCGTAAAGCATAGCCGCGGTGGTGCCAGTAGAACCGAAATAAAAACTTTGTTGCGTCTGGGTATTCAAATAAGAAGTGTTTTTATAAACGCTGTCGTTATACCATTTTTCACGACAAAGCACCTCGAGCGCAGAAAGCGCGTAGTAACGCGTAACCATATCGTAAATGCGATTTGCGTTCGCACTCGTAATAACGATTTTTTCTGTTTCGGGAACTTTTATCTCTTTTACTTTTGCGTTTTTAGCGTTAGGATAAAGACTTTCGTTTTTAAAAACAAAGTTTCCGCTATCGTCGCGTTTGACTACTTCGATTTCTTTTCCGTGAGAATCCATGCTGTAAATCGTCTGAATTTCGTCGCTACCGGAAAGCGAAGCCCACATAGCCTCTACAAGATAGAAAGAATAATCTTTTACACCGCCGCCTATAACTATCGGGTCAAACTTCTTTTCGTTTTTGATAATGTAACAAAGTTGAAGGAACTCTTCTACCGAAGAGGGCAAACCGTCGTCGTACGTGCCGGATACGCCGTCCGGACCCGGAGATTTGGTTGCATCGGAACCGATAAGGTAAGCCGTGCCGTAGTCGGTAGAGTATACCATAGCCCCGTCTTTAGAGGCTGCAAAATACAAATCTTCTTTATCGAAATAATCTACGTCGTAAGAAATGCCGGGGTACCATTCATACCACGGGAGAGCGTAATAACCCTCTTCTCCCTCGGAGTTCACACCTTTTAAGCCGTCAAGCATTTCGGTTTTTATTTTACCCTCTACGGCTTCGTAGCCGTTAGTGCCTTTGTAAAGGTCAGTTATATCGAGCAATTTGCCTTGTGCGGAGAGCGAATAAATGTCCGCTACGCTTTCGAGAAGATAGACGTCGTAAGTGAGATCGTTTAGTTTAGGCGTTTTATCATAGGTTCTGTTGATATGAACGCCTTTTTTACCGTCCTCGTAAACCACGTCTTTATTAGCCTCTTCGAAGCGGTCAATGGCTTCTTTCATCCATTCTTCTCCCGAACAGCCTATATACTGCCAAAGGTTGACCTGCGTTTTGCTTTTGTTGTCTTCTCCTCCGCCGCCGCCATTGCCGCATCCGATAAGACAAAGCGACATAACGCACGCCAGAATCGTAGAAATAATTCTCGTTTTGTTTTTCATTGCCACACCTCTTTGTAAGTTAAAATTTTTTCGTTTTTTAAGCCTTCACGCCCGGAAATGCACCTTTGAAAGTTTTGGGGAGGCCCCGCTTTCACGGTGCATTTCAAAGCGTTTGGTTTTGATTTTACGCCTCGGCTGTTGCTTCTTGATTTACGGTAATACCTTCAACCGCGCCGATTGCCAAAGTTGCTTGCCCGCTGTTATAGTGCCCGAGATACTGCACCGACTTAACGTTTATCACAACGTCTTCGCAATTATAAGTTGCTTTCTTGTGATTACCGAATCCCGATCCGAATACAGATTCAAACGAGCATCCGGTAGCGTTTACCGTTACTTTTTTAAGCGTAACGTTGTCATTGCGACAAGAAGAAATTATTCCGACGTTTTCTAACGTATCGGCATTCCACCCTTTAACGTCAACGTTGCCTTTTACGGTTATGGTAACGTTTTCAATAACAGTGCTGTACATTCCGCCTGTCAGTACTGACATAGGCGAGCCGTTTGCAGCCTGAACGTTTGTAAAGTTAATGTCTTTTACGGTTGCATTCTGCAAAGAACCGAACAATCCGCCGGCAGCCATTTTACCGCCGACTATGGAGTGATTTCTGCCGTCTAACGTACCCGCGAAGCCGTTTCCTAAACCAGTGGTGGCATAGCCGGACGAACTGGCAGGTTGCTGATTATACAGCGTGTTATTTTCGAGAGTAATATCGCCCGCAAGAGTGAAATACTTACCTTCTTGATATTTCCCGCAAGCCGCAACTTTAATCTGAACGAGTTCTACAAGACGGTCAAACGTAGAAATCTCTTCGGTAACAAGTACCGCGGGAATAGTAATTTCGTAATAGTTTACGCCGTTATCTGCCAAAACGGTAAGCGTGCCAGCACCTGCTTTTACACCTTTAAGCGTGTCATTTACAACGATTTTGCCTTCTTCTACGGTGAGTTTTGTAATACCTAATATTGCAGCGGTTATATTATAACCAGCATAGTCTGCACCGAGGTCAACGGTAAGCAAAGTGTTTTCAACACCCTCTCTGGCAAGGACAAAGTCCGTACTGTCGGTGAGAGCAACCTTTTCATACCCGCTTTCTACGCCAACGTTTACGGTAAGCGTATATGTAAAACCTTTGCTTGTTATTACAATAACGAAGGATACGCTACCCACTTCGGTAAGATTTAACGCCTCGGTGTTTCCGCTTAAAATTCCTTCTGCAATCGTCCAACCTTCGGTCGAAAGAGCGGCTCCGTTGTAAGTTGCAGATTCAATTGCGGTAGCCTCGGCAAACTTTTCACCGAGAGTAAGGGTAAACGTATTTTTTATAAGCGAGATTTTTTCTTCCGGAGTAACGCTTGCCTGCATAGTGCCGGTAATGCCCGCCACCGAGCCGATCTCTAATTTTGTACCGTCTCCGCTGTGGGAAGCAAGACAATCAACGCTTTTAACGTTAATATTCACGTTAGTACACGTAATTTTGGCAGTATGATTTGCCCAACCGGAACCGAATACGGAGGTAAAAGAACAATCCTGCGCGTTTACCGTTACGTCTTTAAGAGTAATATTTATAATTCTGTTAGACGATATAATGCCGTTTGCCGACTGAGAAAGAACTCCGGCTCCTTTTACGGTTACGGTAACGTTATCAAGCAAAGAGTTAAACATAGAGCCGGTGATTACCGATCTCGTCGTGCCGGTTTGCGGCTGTACGTCTTTAAAGTGGATATTTTTTACGGTTGCGCTTTCTAACGCCCCGAACAATCCGCCGCCGGACATAATTCCGCCGATAATCGAGTGATTTTTACCGTCTAACGTGCCTGCAAAGCCGTTACCGGTACCCGCAGTCGCGAACCCGTTATTATTACCCGTGCCGTTGGCATTATAATTCGTTCCTTCAGTAAGGGTTATATCGCCTGCAAGAGTGAAATACTTACCTTCTTGGAATTTTCCGCATTTCGCGTCTTTTATCTGAACGAGTTCTACAAGGCGGTCGAACGTAGAAATCTGTTCGGTAACAAGTAGAACGGGAACGGTAATGTCGTGGTCGACACCGTCTGCGGTTACGACGATTTTCAAAGTTCTCTCGCCGTGTTTAACTATTCCCGTAAAATCGATTGCAGAGATATCCGTACCGAGATTAACGCTTTCGTCGTCAACTAAAGTTATAGATTTAACAGTATATCCCTCGGTTATTCCGGAAAGACTAACTGACGAAGTAGCGTTAGTCAAAACAAGTTCTTGATTTACAGCCGTTACGGTCTTTACGAAAGTTTTACCAGTTGCGCCGCACAAAGAGCAACGTTGAACGTCTTGTGCCGAGTCGGATTTATCCCACACAAAATCGTGCGCCTCAGCCGCTTCGGCTACCGCACCGCAGCATTTATGAGTTTTAGTATGCGTTGTGCCGTCTTCGTTAGCGGTATAAGTAAATTCGGTGCCGTGCGCTTTGGCGTAGAGTGAAACGTTACCCTTTACGGTGTCTGTTTCAAAATTCCATTTAGCGGTTTCGCCTTTATTATACCAACCGCAGACGTCGTCCTCCGGGGCGGTTAATTTTGCGCCGTATTCTACCGAACTCGTTTCTTTAAGCGTTTTATCCGAATTGTAAACGTTTAAAATAAAAGTATAATAACCTTTAAGTTGTTCCTTTTTGGTATCGTCCGATTCGTTTTCAGCCGCTTTCTGCGCAACGGAAGCAAGCGAAGCCGTCTTTATCTCCGTATAAGCGGTAAGCTCGCCGTCAGCAATGTAACCGACAACCGCTATGTCCGTTCCGTAATATTTAGCGTCTATATCGTAAACGTAAACTACGAGTTCTTTCATACCCGTATCTGTAACGCTGTCAAACCAACCGCTCGTTTTCGCTTCTCTGTCTATAATGTTTGCATTATCGGAAGTTTTTATATCTTCATCGCCCAAAAGCAAAGTCGGACATAACTTCACACCCGTTTTAGCGGCGTTCGAAAGTCCCGAATATACCGTTTCGTCAAGTAAAACGTGAAATTTTACGCCTGCGCTGTACGTATCGTCTACGTAACGAACCGACGTGCCTTTCAGTTTAAATTGCTCAGCGGTTATAGTCGTTTCTGCTTCGGCGTTCGCTTTATTAAAAGAAAAACCGAATGCGGCTATACACAAACACATAACCGCCGCAAGTAATGCGCATATGATTTTACGATTTGTTTTTGCGATTCTCATAACTTATTTCCCCCATAAATCATCTATATTCCAAGTCCATTTTACACCGTAACCGTTTTCGCCGCCGCTCGTCGTCAATACGTCGTGGTCGATTGTTACGATTTCGATTTTTGCTACCGAATATTCTTTGCGCCCGTCGTTAAAGCGTTCGAAAACGTTCGGTTTACAAATGCCGTTTTTTAGTTTCATATTTCCACCTCTTTTAATATTTTTTCTTTTTAAGCAAACGGAACGACTATCGTCCAGTCCCCTCCGTTTTCATCCGAGTCCGGTTTTTCGGGCGTTACAACTTCCGTATCGCCTCCGGAACCGTCTTTATCCGGCTCCTCGGGATCCTTCTGACACGCAACCGCTCCGAACACGGTACCTAACGCCATCAAAACTACAAAAAACACAACTAAAAGTTTTTTCTGCATTTCCCCCTCCAACATTAAATTTACCGTTTTAAGAATTATCCTTAATCCGCTAAAAACCTGCTTTTTTCCGTTTGAAAATGCCGAGTTACGCAGTTTTGGGCATAATTCTATATCGTGTACTTAAATTTTGCCATACGAAGTATTAAATGTCAATAGCAATTTTATTCGTTTTTTATTGCATTTTTCGCAAAACTGTTTTATAATAATAAAAAAATAATATACTAAGGAATAAAATTATGCAGGTTACGCCCGTTAATCATAAAGAATCATTACGTTTTGCGCATATTTACGACCGCAAACCCTGGAACGAAGAATTCTTTTTTCACATTCACAACGACTACGAATTTTTGTTTTTTCTAAGCGGAAACGCCGATTTTACCATTGACGACAAAATCTACTCTCTTAAAAAAGACGATCTTTTGGTAATACGTCCGACGCAACGGCACAAACTTTGTCTGATTTCCACCGTTCCGTACGAGCGTTATGTTTTCAATTTCAAAAAAAACAACCTCGACGCGGACGAAATCGCGTTTTTGGAAACCGCCGACCCCGTTTACCACATCGGAAAAACTTCGATAATAAAAAATTTATTCGAAAATCTTACGAATGCTCGGGACGTGTATGAAAAAGATGACTTTGAACAATTAAAACAAATCACTTTGCATTCGATGATAACCGACATGAAATATCTGCCTAAATCGAAAGAATTTATTTTAGAACCCTCGTCCATAGACAGAATGATAGAGTATATAGACGAGCATATAGAAGAAGCTATTTCCGCACAGGTTTTGGCAGACAGGTTTTTTATAAGCAGATCGTCGGTTGACCGCGAATTTCAAAAAGAACTTAATATTTCGTGCAAGCAGTACATTAACAAGAAAAAAATTATGTACGCGCAGTCGCTTATAATGAGCGGCGTACCCGTGGCGAAAACCGCCGAAAAATGTTCTTACGTAAATTACACGACGTTTTACAGGCAATATAAAGCGATTTTAGGAATATACCCGTTACAAGACAGACCGATAGTACATCAGGACCAAACAAAATAAACCTACAAGCGGCAAAAAAAACGCCCGTAGTCCCAAGGTTAAGTTTTTAAAGCATATTCCGAATTTAATAACAAAAACGCGGCTCGCTATAGAACGAGCCGCGTTTTTTTATTTTTCTTCAGTCAGATACTCTCGGGATTCTTTCCAGAACAAAGGACTTTCGACGGGTGCGTCGTCAAGTTCCCAAAACTGCGTCATTATCCGCTCTTTCACGGGCGAGGCGGCGCATTTTTTCATATACTCTTTCAAATCGGCAATCGATATCGCGGTTTTAGGAGCAAAGTCCGCGCTACTTATATAGCGAAGTATAAACCGCGCCATGCTTTCGCTCGACGGCTCTTCACGGTCAAGTCCCGTAAGATTTAAGCCGCAAACCAACAACTTTCCCTTGCCCGCGGCAAGCGCGAATAAATAGCCGAAATCGCGCAAGGTTCTGTCCGCCATGATTTCGGGTAAATTAAAACTCCCTTTATACGCGTCGAAGCGATCGCGACTGCTTTTATCTATGCCGGAAACGATATTTTCCACCCCGACCGGAAAATCGTCGAGAATGATTTTGTCGCAGTCTTCAGAAATTACGCCGTAATTAAAATCGTAATATTTTTCGCTCGCGAAGCCGTACTTTCGCAAAAGTTCCGCTTTGCATAAACCGCCGAAATTAGTTCCCCTGTCCCATATGACGGGTTTAAAACGGTTCCAGGTCGCCCTAAACGCATATTTAGGGTTTTGTTGCGTTTTGTTTGCCAAGTGGCGCGTCCAGTCGCTGCGATAAACGAGACAAACGTTTTTGCCCTTCTCAAGACAATCGAACGCCTTTTCAATCTCGTCCGTTATTACGACGTTACCGTTTTCGTAAGAAACGAATTCGCGGTAAGAAACAGGCTCGGTTTTTTCATACGCCCAAATCTTCCACTCGTTTTCGGAATAAACTTTACCGCCGACGGTTAATTTTGCGCGCAAAATCAGTTTTTCCGACGAGGATACGGCGGGAATACGCGCTTTTACCTTACATATCTCATATAATCCCTTACGCTTGATATCCACGTTCGGCAACTCGCACGAGGCGCAAACCTCGCCGCTTTCCCGAACGAGTTCGAAGCGAAACGAGGCAACGCTTTCAAAATCTTTGCCGTAGTTTGAAAAATTAATCGGTAAAACTATTTCTTGTCCGCCGTAAAAAAGTCTGTACCCGAGGTCGCACAAAAGCACGCGCTCGCCGTTGAATTTACCGAAAAACTCCGGCGTAACGTAGTTTTCGTCATCGAAACAGTCTACTATCCCGTTAGAATTTTCGTAGCGATCGGTGTCGGCGAATTGCAAAAAATGAAACCCGCCCAGAATTTTACTCGACCGCATTGTCTCGAAAGCAGTTTTCCAGCATTCCGCCTGAAAACTTTTGCTCGCTTTATACATTTCGTCATAGCGTGCCGAATAGCCCTTTTCTTCAATCAGTTTGATTTCCTCGTCAATCCACCACGGGAGTGGCGTGCCGCATTTGAGAAATTTGTTTTTAAGCCCCTTAAAGTCCCTGAGCGCGGTATAATGGCATACTTCGTGCGCAAGGAGCGGTACGGAAAAATGCGGCGTTCTCGAAACTGACGCGTTAACCCCTTCCGCACGCATAGGTCTGCTTTCGGAATGGTCTACGACGAGGAGATTATCCGTATCGTCGTACATGTTGCCGTGCTTTCCGAACGGGAAATAATAACTTAAATGCTGAACGTCTATATCGATACCCGGTCTGCCGTTTTCGCCCCACGCACAGGTATCTATAAACAAACGCGTACCGTCAAGAACGTCTATCCTTTCTTTTATCTTCTCTATGGTACCGGCGGGCGCGTTTTTTATTTCGTTACCTATGCAATACACCGCTAAAGACGGATGATTGTAATTTGAGTTTATAACGTTTTTCAAAAATTCTTCCGGCACGACGGCGTTGCCCGTTGTAACCATTTCTTCAAGGTTGTTGTATATATCGTGCGGCGGGCGCAATTCTATATGTACGAGCAACCCGAGTTCGTCCGCAACGGAAAAAAAAGCTTCGCTCGGCACTGCAGAATGAAACCGTACGGTATTAAAGCCGAATTTTTTTGCCTGCGTTATGTTTTTGCGATAGAACTCTATTTCAGAAAGGTTCGCATCGTTTGCGTGTTCGTGCGCGGTAGCGCCGCGTATATATCCGCGGACGTATATCGGCACGCCGTTTATACATACGTTTTTACCGTTTGTGCCGATCGACCTGAAAGCAAATTTTCCTTCCGCTTTTTCTTCTCCGCACTCGGATTTTATATCTGCCGAAAAACTATAAAGAACGGGAGAATCCGGATCCCACAATTCGGGGTCGGAAATAGCAAACTCTCCCCTTGCACGGTTACCGTTTACCCTTAAATCGACCGCAAACGACTTGCTGTCCGGAGTCTGCACCGTAAATATAACGCTCGATACGTTATTCGCGCAATCGACTGTAACGATCGCCGACCCGTTTGTTTCGGTCTTTATTTTTATAACGCTGTTTTTGTCGGTAATCATCTTAATACAACCTTTTTAATTACGCTTTAGTTACGAATACCACGGGTACGGTATGAACGGCGTATTTGCCTTCCGCACGCAATCTTAAGTACACGGTAGTAGTCGCGCCGGGTACATCCGGCATTGTCAAACCTATCGTAACCTCGTCGCTTTCGCAATCTTCGGTAAACGGAGTCCAGTGCGGAAGATAAACCCTGAACGCCGGTTTATCCGTTGCGCAACCGTCGGGCAAAAGCACTTCCGCATTAACGAAAAACGGCTGATTACCGTACGCTTTTACGTTGTTGATGAATTTAAGGGTTAAATAACGTTTTTCGCCGCCAACGATTTCGGGCGAGCCGTCGTAAGAAACGATTACGGTAAACGACCCGCACTTCGCCGTAAACGTATTCGGTTTAAGAGCGGCAAGAGATCTGCGCATTTCGTCCGACTCCTCGCTTTTTCCGTACGGCAAAGACAATTTTCCGAAAACGTCGTTTTCAATTTCGGTATCGCCGTCTGTAAATTCGGTAAAAAGCACTTGTCTTTCCGCTCTGCTTTGTTCCACCACTACCGGCGCGAGTCGCACGACCTTTTCTGTCAATTCGGTACATGTTTTTACTCTTCTGAAGCATACGCCCATGTTTATGCAACAAGTTATGATGCGGTCGCCGATATGGTCTTTCCAGTCCTCGGGAATGCCTTTAGTACCGTGCATAATGCCGAATATCGAGCCAACGGTTGCAGCGGTGCAATCGGTGTCGTCGCCGCAGTTGACGGCGGCAAGCATAGACTTTTTAAAATCACCTTCTCCATACAAAAGACCGAGCATTGCAAACGCCACGTTAGAAGGAGCCTGAAACCACCCGTCGCCTAAATCCTCGTTGAATTTTTGTATAGCGTTTCTCGCTTCGATTGCCGTTTTACCTTCGTCGTGAAGCGTTAGGAGTAATTTTATGGTCTTGTAAACTCTGCAATCGGCAGGGATTTTCGATAAACCGACTTCGATTAGTTTTCTTAAGTCCGTCAATGCAAAAGCCGCGCTTTCAAGCGCCGCGACGAACATGGCGGCGTAAGTACCTTCGCCGGTACCGTGGTCTACCTTTGCATCCTCTATGGCGTAACGCGCTGCAACGTCCGGCATACCGGGTGCAAGCGTAGCCCAAACTTCGGTTCTTATCCACGCGCCGTTGCTATGCTTCCACAAATTGTTACCCAGTTCGCCGGAAAGCGGCGGAGTAAGACCTATACGCATATTGCTTTGACATATTCCGTATTCGTTGGGAGCGGCGGCAATAAAAGACAGCCAGTATTCGCCGAGTACTTCGGCGGTAATGTTTTTCGCGCCCTCTTTTTCGACGGCGTGCAACCACACGAGCTGCAAATCGAGGTCGTCGTTAGGCATAGGTTCACCCGATTCGGTCAAAAAGCCTTTAACGTCGAGTATTTCTCTTTTCCCTTCGTACGGTCCGCCTATCGTGCCTCCGATATTTTTGCCTATCCAGCACGCTTTTACTTTATCTTTATACACTTCTCTGTTAAGTTTCATCTTTGTTTTCTCCTGTTTTATTTAGCGTAAAGTTCCGTCATCATATACTTAACGACGTGCGAAACATTGAATCACAAAAACATTTACGCTCAATTTAATTTTATATGTTCGAGCGTAAGTTTTGCTTTATCGGAAACCTTAACGGTACCCACCCCGAAAACGAGCGTTTCTAACGTGTCGTTTATAGGTTTTGTCCAGTATTCCGGTATCGACTTTATACCGTGAGCCATACCGAAAATCGACCCCACGGTCGCCCCGTTGCAGTCGGTATCGAATCCGGTTTCCACCGCTAAACATATAGACTTGCCATAATCGCCTTCGCCATATAAAAGGGAAGCCGCCACTATCATTGCGTTGGGGTTCGTATGGCACCAGCCATACGCCGTATGTTCGTCGTATTTATCGTGAATATACGCAAAAACTTCGTCTTTAGTCAAACCGCTTTCGTATTTATACACAACGGATGAAACTTCTTCGTAAAATCTCGAAGTCGAAGGTACGTAGGATAGAGCACCTTTTATAACATCGATTATTTTATCCGTGCAAGCGGCAATGGCAAGCGCGGCAGAAACGAACATTTCGCCGTAAATTCCGTTTTTAACATGTGAAATAGACGCGTCTTTAAACGCAGCCTCGGCTGCCCTTTCGGGGTCTCCCGGGAAAACGTATCCGTAATAATCGCCCCTTATCTGCGCGCCTATCCATTCTCTGTACGGATTTTTATACGTTGCTGAAAACGGCGGTTTGTATCCGTTTACGAAATTGCGGAAAGCAACCCTTTCGGCAGTGCAATATGCGTCTTTTTTTTGGTATTCAATCCAGGATTTCGCAACGTCGTCCGCGGTAAAGTTTTTGCCGTATTTTTCGATAACGCATTGATCCAAAACGACGTAGTTAGTGTCGTCATCCATCGGCATGCAATTTATTTCGTCGGCATAAACTCTTCCTTTAAACGGGAATTCGCTATATTTATTATAAGTTTCTTCGGTAAAATCGCTTCTATAAATATATCGTTTAAGCGGATAATTACCGGTTTCTTTTAATAACGGGTGCAACGTGTCCGTACGGACTCCCTCGATAGATTTTCCGAGCATACAACCGCAAATTCTGCCCATCCAGGCGCCGTATACTTTGTCGTAATCACCCTCTTTTTGCGGCTTTACGTTAAGCGGATATTCTTTTCTTAAAGATTTTATTCCTTCCAAGTCAGAAGGTTCTACGTACTTGTATCCCTCTCTTTGTTTAAGAGAGCAAACAAGTTCAAATAACACGTCTCCGAATTTTTTCTGAACCTCTCCTCTCGGCAATGCCTGTATTTCCGAAAATAACTGCTTATACGGCTCGACTTCGAGTCCCTCGTCTAAACATTGGCGGTATTCCGTTTCCACGTCGGCAGGGTAGTAATCCCACCTATGCAAATCATTGTAATCGGGAAAAGGCACATTATTTTTCGTTTCCATTTTTTAATCTCCTAAAAATCAATCGTTATGTTTTATATTCTATTTATCGTTATTTTATATCCTGGCAGGTCGAATACGGGATAAGGCTTTCTCGTTACCCATTTGCCGCGGGTAAAATCCGGAAAAAACTGAACAGTGCCGCCGGCAGAAATCGACGCGGCGGACAGCGCCGTAACGCACATCCAGGAAGCGGCGTCGTAAACGTCTACAGGCATCTCTTTACCGTTTATAACCGCTTTAAAAAACGCTTTGAACATCAGATAGTCCATACCGCCGTGTCCAAGTTCTCTTTCCTCATCGGATATGTTTCTCCACTCCGCGGGGAGGTAATCGGAATATTGTTCGGCATTATTAAGATACTTCGCCACGGTTTTTTCCGGTTCCGAAAATTCGTGAGAATCAAGCGATTCTTCGAGAAAAATCATATTCGCCTCTTGATTGCACATACCCTTGGTGCCGTGTAGAGTAAACTCACGCGAATAATACCGCGGTAGCGTCGTATCGAGACGCAGCGTGATCGTTTCTCCGCCCGTACAGGTAATTATAGTATCTACGATATCTCCCTGGCGAAACTTTGTGCCGATAAGCGACGGATCCGGATTTTTAGCGGAACGAGCGAATTCTTCGAGTCCTGCGGACTTCGACGCGACCGAAACCAAAGACAAAAATTGATTGCCGCGATTTACGTTAAGGATTTTAGCAATAGGTCCGAGTTCGTGCGTGGGATAATTTTCGCAGTTTCTTAATCTGTAATTTTCAAGTCTGTAATGTCTGTTTACATGCCCGCCGAGAATTTGGTCGCGCAGGTCGTGCGCGTACGCTCCGTGGCAATTTACAATCTCGCCGAATTTGCCTGCGCGCGCAAGCGATTCCGAAAGCAATTCGAAACGGTCGAAACAGCAGTTTTCAAGCATCATGAAAGGGGTGCCCGTTTCCTCATAAGTGCGGACGAGTTGCCAACAATCTTCAAGGTCGTAGGCTCCGCCGACTTCGAGCGCTACGATTTTACCGTGCTTCATACAATCCACGGCTATGCGAACGTGATATTCCCACGAGGACGTGATAAGCACAGCGTCCACTTCGGAATCTTTAATCAATTCTTTATAGTCTTCGTACGCGGTCGGACTTTTGCCTCTTTTGTCTTTTACGTATTTACAGGCGGCATCTCTCCTGTCCGCGTAAACGTCGCAAACCGCGGTTACCGACGCTTCTTCGCACTCAAGAACGGTTTCAAGCAAAGCGTAACCTCTCCGTCCTAATCCTACAACGCCCATTCTTACGTTATCCATAACACTTCCTCTGTTTTTATATTATTTATCTAACGACGCCCGTATCGCTACTCCATCCACGAGAGCACCACGCGAGAGCCGTTGTATACTTCGTTCCAATCGAAATGTTTTTCCGTTTGTCCGTCCGCCGAGACGAAACGCTCGGGGTTTGCCGTTTTTTCGTAATCTTTTATTCCGAAATTACCTTTTCCCTCGTCTGCGATTTTAAATATATCGTTAATGCGGCGCATCTCCGTATCGCTTAAAATACCCGGAGTAACAGACGCAAGCGTAGTCATACCCGTAATAGCGCACATTTCGAGAAAATCGAGGTTTGCTTTCGCCGGAACCATATCCGTAAAAGCCGCACAATCGGGATCCGCGTTATAAAACGCATTGTTAAGCGGTAAACGCATAACGGAATTTATTCCGTCGCGACGCGTCCATTCAAACGATCTGCCGCTCGTATCGTTGCCTATGCGATACAACGAATGAATACCCGCCGAAAGATGTCCCACGGCGTTGCAAGCGATTACTTCTTTTTCTCCCGCGCCCGATTGAATTGCGCGATATAAATCTTTAAGAATAACCGCAGTAGTCTTTTTTCCGTTAAAATATTTTCTGTTTTCGGCGGTAATCGCATAATCGTGGCACTCGCTCGTGAGAGTTTTTTGTCCGATAACCGCATCGGCGGTAGTGAAATCGTGCTTGATAAGGTCAAAGCCCCAGTCGGACAACTTTTTCGCGTCGCTATAAACTTTTTCAAGCGTAAAAGGATGAGACGGGTCGAGAATTTTGCCCCCGCACTCTTCGCATAAAACCGCTTCTGCCGGAACGTCCTCTCTCGTCAAAAGCGGACGGAACCATATACCCGCCTTAGCGCCTTTCGAATGTATCGCGTCCGCGGTTTTGCGCATATTCTTAAACCTGTCGTTCGGCTCCCATTCGCCGCCGATATAATTGCCCGCTCCGAATATTCTGTGCTTTTGCCAACCGTCGTCTATAATCATATACGGCGCGTTTTTACAGCCGCTCGTCATTTGCATAAGATAATCGGTTTCACGCAATACGCTTTCGTAAGATATATCTCCGTAAGCCCAGTACCAGTTGTTTACGCCGAACACGGGCGTTTTAGGAAGCACCGGCACATCGCACGTCATTTTAGCGAATTCAGCCGCCGTTTTATAAACGTCCGCACCCGTCGGCGCGTGTAATTCCACTACCTCGCATGCTAAAAGCGGCTCCGAAAGGTCGGTTCCGTTATTTCCGCTACAGAGGTTTAAAAAAAGCGTGATGCCGCACGTATCCACCTGAAAAAAAGCAAAGCAATCGGCACCGGTTTTTACACCGTAGCAAGACGTTTCTTCTCCTGCCATAACGTAACAAAACCATGGGAGAACGCGGCACGCCATTACCGAACGCCATTCGAGATACGCTTTTAAACCGGCGCGTTCCCACTGGTCGCCGTACACCCTGTCCGCTTTAGAAAGATCGCCGTTAAAGCGAAGTTTTAAATATTTAACGGGAGCGCCGCTCGGAAACACGGTTACCTTAGCCGATTTTTCAGAAACTTCGTATGAATACTCAACGTCGTTCAGTCGATATTCCTCAAACCGAAACGGCGTTTTTTCCGTCGCGCCGTACACGGCGTCGGGTTGTCTCATCAACGAAATCATTCGCCCTCTCCTTAATTCGACAAAGCAAAAAAACAATCATAGCGCATCGCTCTTTACTGTTTTTATTATTTGCTTTTTATTATATTCTACAACTTAACCATATACTTGTCAATTGCAATTATATTTAGTTTATATTACATTTTTCGCTAACTTTTACACTTTACGTTAAAATAACCGTTCAATAAACTTCCGAAAAAAGACATACAAAAAGCCCGATGAAATCGGACTTGTTTCGGATAAAATCCTTTTTAACTGCCGTAACGCGCGCGTGGCTAAAATTTTGTTTTAATAACGACCTCAAAAGAAGTTGAATATAAACGATTTTTAATTTTACGGAAAAATCAAAAACCTAAATCTATCAGTCTTTTATGTTTTTGATTTTCGTTAAGTCGCCGCTACACAGTGCCTCCATATTACGAAAGATTTTATCGGCGCTCCAGTCCCACCATTTGAGATTTATCAGGTAAGAAATCAATTCGTCGTCAAACCGTTGCCTAATTACTTTGCAAGGGTTGCCGCCGGCAATGCAATAAGGCGGAATGTTTTTAGTAACGACCGAATCGGCCGCGATAATTGCGCCGTCTCCGATATGCACACCGGGCATTACGGTTACGTTTTGTCCTATCCACACGTCGTTTCCGACGACGGTATCCCCTTTGAAAGGAAGATCGTTAATCGTCGGAGTATACTTTTCCCAGCCGCCGCCCATTATATTGAACGGATAGGTCGATACGCTCTTCATTCGGTGATTTGCACCGTTCATCACAAACTCTATTCCTTTCGCTATAGCGCAAAACTTTCCGATAATAAGTTTATCTCCCAAAAACTCATAATGATGAGTAACGTGCTCCTCAAACTTTTCCGCTCCGCTTACGTCGTCGTAGTAAGTATACTCCCCGACCACGATATTCGGGCGAGTTACCACGTTTTTGATATACACGATTTGCTTAACGTTTTCGTTAGGATATATTACGTCAGGGTCAGGACCTTTCATTTCTTACAACATCTTCGAAGTTACATTTCTCTTCAGCCTTTATTTTTATTATCGCAATGAATCTTTCGGTTTTACGATAAAATTTACGGCTCACGTATATTTGCATACCGCAAAAAACTGCTTTTATATTATACAAAATTATAACCTACGTTTATTTTGTAGTTACAACGTTGCCGTCCGAATCAAGCAGGGGCGTAATACCGCCTGCATAGCCTGTTGACCATACCAGATAGTTCACACCCGTTTTTTTATCCACAAGTATTTGGCGGACACCCGAACTTTTCAATTGAGAACCTTCCTTATATATGACTTCAAACCTATCTTCTTTTTTAGCCATTTTACTTATCTCCGTATGAATATCGAGCCTTAATAACTCGTTTTTGCTATATACGTATTTTATACCATGCGCCCGAAAAATTGTCAATAAATAATAGAAAAAAAGCCTATAAACGACTTATAGGCTTTTAAAGCTGGCAGAGGGTGTGAGATTCGAACTCACGCGCCGTTTCCGGCAAACGGTTTTCAAGACCGCCTCGTTATGACCGCTTCGATAACCCTCCGTATAACGCCGCAATAGATTGCTTTTATCTACGCGCGGCGACTTTGATAACAAGATTAAACTTAAAACTCTTTGGCGCTTTCCAAATCGGAATATTTAACGAGTTCTACGTCCGACATAGAGAAAAGTTGAAGTGCAAACTCGTCCGGATAGCCGTTTTTATAAATAACCTTTTTAATACCGGAATTTATAATCATACGCGTACAAATTACGCACGGCTGGTGCGTTACGTACATCACCGCGCCCTCTAAACTTACGCCGAGTTTTGCAGCCTGAATTATGGCGTTCTGTTCGGCATGAACGGCGTAGCAAACCTCCTGCATGGTGCCGCTCGCAATATTTTTAACGCGCCTTAAGCATTCGCCGCGTTCGGCACAACTTTCTATGCCGCTCGGCGCGCCGTTATAGCCCGTGGTAAGTATCCTTTTATCGCGCACGACCACCGCGCCGACGTGTCTGTTTTGCTGAAAACAACTCGACCATTCCGCCACGGTTTCCGCAAGCGACATAAACCTTTCGTCCCACTTATTCATCTTTCGCGCTCCCCCGAATTATTTATCTTTTTTTACTATTTTTTCAAGTTCTTTGATAAAAGAAGTCGTATCCGTAAACGAACGATAAACGGAAGCGAACCTTACGTAAGCGACTTCGTCTATCTCTTTAAGCCCTTCGCAAACCATTTCGCCTATTTCTTTGCTCGTGATTTCCTGCGCGAGAGAGTTATACACTTTTTTCTGCACGTTCTCTACCAGTTTGTCGATATCTCCTGCGGAAACGGGTCTTTTTTCACACGCTTTAATAATGCCGCGTTTGATTTTTTCCGAATCGAAAGCCTGTCTTGCCCCGCCGCGTTTGATAACGAAAACGGGAGTGTTTTCAACGGTTTCGTACGTGGTGAAACGTTTGCCGCAATTAACGCACTCTCTTCTTCTTCTGATAATAGTATCATCCTCCGCGGAGCGCGAATCGATAACCTTGCTGTCAGTACAGCCGCAATAAATACATTTCATCTCAATCACCGAAAGGCTCGCCGCGTAACGCTTTGTCGCGCAAAGCCCGTATATGTTTATTGTATCACAAAAAATCGTAAATTGCAAAACGAATAATAAAATTCTTACGATTGCACAATATATTTTATAAAAAAGGAGCGTTAAATATCGTTATGCCGCCGCTTATAGTGATTTTGTTTATCGTTTATATGATTGCTATAAATCTTTTCGGAATATTAAATCTCCGTTTTCAAAAGCAGGCTTTTGAGGACGGCGACGAAGAAAAGCAAGTAAGCGACGTTAAACTTTTGCTTGCGGGGCTGCTCGGCGGCGCGACGGGAATTTTCGTTTTTATGTTCATCTTCAAATATCGTCTTAAAAGTCTTATGATGATGATTTTAATGCCGATATTCATCGCGATAAACGTATACGTTTGCGTTATGCTTTTTCAAAACGGGTTTTGGCTGTACGCACCGCTGTAAAACCCGGACTTATATCAAGCGAGTTATAAAGAATTTATCGCTTCGCCTATCTCGCCGATAACGTCGGTTGCGATAACCGAATTTTCGTTTTGCTTTTTCGCAGCGATTTCGCCCGCCGCGCCGAAAAGATAACAAGCCGCCGCCGCAAGGTCTAACGCGTCGGCTTTTTTCGTAGCGAAACCCGCGATTATGCCGGTAAGCACGTCTCCGCTGCCCGCTTTTGCCATGGCGGGCGTACCGGTAGTGTTAAGATATACCTCTTCACCGTCCGTAATAACGGTAGCCGCGCTTTTTAAAACCAGCGTTACGCAATATTTTTTGGCAAAGTCTCTTGCAAGACTTAAGCCGTTTTCGGCTATTTCGGTTACCGTTTTACCGATAAGGCGCGAAAACTCTTTTACGTGCGGCGTAAGTATAACTTCCGCCGAATGTCCTTCGAGCGCGGAAACGCCGTATTTTGCAAGCGTGTTCAAACCGTCTGCGTCTATTATCAGTTTGCCTTTGTAGTTTTTCAACAAATAAGCGAGTGCGGCGTAAACTTCTTCGGTTACGCCCGCGCCCGGTCCGAATGCGACGCCGTCGCATTTTAACAGTTTTTCAAAAGTCGTTTCGTCAAACTTAAGCCCGTCCGCATTACCGTCGCACGGCAAAACTTTAACGGTGCATTCGGGGTGAACGAGCGCAACCGCGTTAAATATGCTTTCGGGAATTACGAGAGTGGAATATCCCGCGCCGATTTTAAACGCCGCAAGCGCGTTTTCCGCCAAAATCGCACTGCCGGGATACGTTTTGCTGCCGCCGACTATCGCGACTTTGCCGTAATCGCCTTTATTCGTATTACGTTTGCGCTCGGGGAAAAACTTTTCTACGTCCGCCCCGTTAAATCTTTTTACGTAATCGTCCCCCCATATGCTTATGCCTATGTCTTTAACGACCACTTCTCCCGAATAATCGGGTCCGTCGTTCAAAAAATGACCGAGTTTGTACTCTTGTATCGCCACGGTAAGATTTGCTTTGACCGCCGCGCCGAGAGCAAGCCCCGTATCGCCGGAAAGTCCGCTTGCAATATCGCACGAAACCACGTACGCGCCGCTTTCGTTTATTTTGTTTATCGCGGTAAGAAGTTTTCCCTCGACGGGCCTGTTGAGCCCCGTACCGAAAACGCAATCGACTATAATATCGAATTTTCTGTCGAACAGTTTAAAAATACCGTTAAAAACGGAAACGGAAGCAACCGTAAACCCGTGCGTTTTAGAAAGAATTTCGGCAACGACTCTTCCGTCCGCGCCGTTATTTCCCTTACCTATGCAAACGAGCACTCTGCCGCCTTTAAACCGCTTTTTTATTTCTTCTGCAACCGCCGCACCCGCGCGGTTTACCAGTTCCTGACGCGAAAATCCCAAAGTGTTTATCGTATAATCGTCCGCCTGGCGCATTTGCTCTACGGATAAAATTCTTTCCATCAGTTTTCTCCTTTAACGCTTTTTACGGCAAAATCCGCTTCTTCGTAAGAAAAGCCTTTACCTATAAGGTACCTGTAAAGTTTTGCGTAATTTTCTTTAACTGGCTCTTTGTTTTTCATATATTTTTCGGCAAGAATCGCCGCGTTTTCGCTAAAAGACGCTTCCGCTTTTTCCGCGCCCGCAAAGATGTCTTCTTTTCTCACGCCTTTTTGCATAAGTTTGTATTCCATCATTTTAAGCCCCTGCGTTTTTGCGGTGGTTTCTATAAATCGCTTGGAATACTCTTGGTCGTCGATGTAGCCGTATTCTTTAAGTTTATCGACGCACTCCCACGCAAGTTCCTCCGAAAACCCCTTTTTAACGAGATAATCTTTAACCTGCCTTTTGGTTTTAAAAGATTTTGCAACGTAGCCTGCGGCTTTCTCCAACGCTCTTGTTCTTTCCTCGTCCGAAAACACGCGGGTAAGTTCTTCTTCGGTCAGTTCCGCGCCCGCCTTTAATCGGTGTTTAAGCACCGTTTCGAGCGAAACGCCTTTGTAAAACTCTCCGTCAAGATATACGTTTACACGCTCCTTGTTTTTAGCCTGCGCTTCTATCGAGGTTATTTTACGAGTTTTTGTCAAAAGAATAATACCCCCGTTTTGTCTCCGTTAAATCAAGGTTACCCTGAAGCGTATCGGTCAACGCGAGAATAAACGATTCCGCAGAGTTTTCATCTACCACGAAATTCACTTTTACCCCGTCCGAAAACTTCGTACCGGCGATAACCGCCTTACCTTTTACGACGGGTAAAACTTTAGCGTAGCCCGCGTAGTCCGTTTCAAGAACGAAAAAACGCGCCGGTTTATTCGTTTTAACGACGCATTTTTTCAGACACTCACAAACCGCGCCCGAGTACGCGCGGCAAAGCCCGCCCGTACCCAGTTTTATACCGCCGAAGTATCTCGTTACGACGGCAACGGTTTTATATATTTTTTGATTTTTAAGCACTTCGAGCATCGGAAGCCCCGCAGTACCCTGCGGTTCGCCGTCGTCCGAAAATTTTTGAACGAGTCCCTTTTCGTCCGCAATATAGGCGTAGCAATTATGCGTGGCGAGAGAGTTTTTTTTGCGTACGCTTTCGACAAACTCTTTCGCCTCGCTTTCCGAGTCGATACCTTTCAGGTAACAAACGAATTTCGATTTTTCAATAACGGTAACGCTTTCCGCTTCTCCGCAAACCGAATCGTAATTCATTATTTTATGAAGATTTTAACGTGCGATTTTTTGCCTTTGTGGAGAATAAATTCGCCTTGCGATAAAAGTGCTTCGGGAATTTTGGCAAAAGCGTCGGTTACTTTTTCGTCGCCGAGCGAAACGGCGCCGCCCTCTATAAGGCGTTTTGCCTCTCCTTTGGATTTGGCAAGTCCCGCCGCGACGAGAACGTCGGACACAAACTCGGTGTCCTTTGAAACGTTTACGGTAGGCATATCCGATTCGTCGCCTTTACCGAACGCGGCTCTCACCTGTTTTTGCGCAAGCAACGCCTTTTCTTCTCCGTGAACGAGTTTGGTTACCTCGAAAGCCAGCCTTTCTTTCGCGGCGTTCATTCTTTCGTCGTTGTAACGGGTGAGTTCTTCGATTTCTTCTAAATCCATAAACGTAAGAAGTTTCATGCACTCGGCAACCTTAACGTCTTCTACGTTTCTGAAGTACTGATAAAAATCGTACACCGAACACTTGTTTTCGTCAAGCCACAACGCGCCTTTTTGCGTTTTACCCATCTTTTTGCCGTCGCTGGTCAATAAAAGCGTACAGGTAAGGCAGTAAGCGTTTTTCTTTTCTTTTCTTCTTATAAGGTCAACGCCCGCAAGCATGTTGCTCCACTGGTCGTCGCCGCCCATTTCGAGCGAGCAGCCGTACTTTCTGTTAAGATACAAAAAGTCGTAACCTTGCATAAGCATATAGTTGAACTCGAAAAAGGTAAGCCCCTTTTCCATTCTCTGCTTAAAGCATTTTGCCGCGAGCATTTCGTTTACCGAAAAATGCACGCCTATATCGCGCAAAAAGTCTATATAGTTAAGTTTTAAAAGCCAGTCCGCATTGTTTGCGACGATTGCGCCGTTTTCTCCCGAGAAATTAATAAAACGGGACATCTGTTTTTTAAAACACTCTATATTGTGGTCTATGGTTTCTCTCGTCATCATCTGGCGCATATCGCTTCTGCCGGAAGGGTCGCCTATCATACCCGTGCCGCCGCCGAAAAGCGCGATGGGGCGATGACCGTATTTCTGCATCCACGCCATAACCATTATCGGAATATAATGCCCTATATGAAGGCTGTCCGCAGTCGGGTCGAAGCCGACGTAAAAAGAAACGCTTTCCTCGCCGAGAAGTTTATAAAGTTCATCCTCGTATACGGTCTGTTTAATAAAGCCTCTTTCTTTAAGTACGTCGAACACGTTTTTCATAAAAAATCCTCTTTTATATAAATAGTTTTTAACCATTATATTACAAAAGAAAACTTATGTCAACGATAAAACCCGTTTATAGACAACGTAAACGCGCAAGTTTTATTACGGCAAGGCATTAAAAACTCTAAAAACAAATAAAAAACACAGTAAAAAAATCGACGCTTCGAGTGCGCCGAAAATAACGAAAAAGCGATTTACTTTCTCGCGTCTTTCCCCGCACGTATCAGCGAAAAAACCACGAGCCCGAGGTTTGCGCCGATAAAAACGCCGATAATTATTCCCGCAAGCATAATTCTCCTTATTGACAGCGATTTTCGTTATTCCCGCTTTTCGGCGGTTTATACTACATAAATAATCGCAAAAGGTTTATTATGTTACTCTTTGCAATAGTTTTGTCTATAAATAAATCAAGGAACTTTCGTAAAAGGTTTTACGCTTTCGGCAAAAAAGTTTACCGATACTCTGTAACCGCCCTCCGCTTTCGTTACGTTAAGCGATACGTTGTCTTTAAAATCGAAATACTCTCTCAGCGTTTTAGACGCGTCCGATATAACCATTTCGTAAAACTCGTCCCCTGCGGAAAGCCTGTCGTTTCTGACAATAGATTTAAGCCTTAAAACGTCGTTTTTGTTTTTCATATATTTCTTTTAAGCGCCCTCCTTATGCTACCGAAAAATCCGCTGTATTTTGCCGTTACGTCGTAAATTTTTCTTTTGTTTTTGCACACGTTTTCGGCAAGATATTTATACGCCTTAAACGACTCCGCGCTTCTCGAAATTCCGTACCCGCTCGACAAAAAAACCTCGTCCTCTTCGGGCAGTACGCCGACGAGTTCGGTTTTAAGCACGTTTCTCACGTCCGCGGGGAACAAACTTTTACCGGACAACATCAGATCGCCGCGCGCGCGATTTACCACGACGCCCGTTTTATCGAGTTTATAACTCCTTAAAATCGCCGCTACCTTGTCGGCGTCCCGTATACTCGTAAGCGTCGGCGTGGTTACTATAATCGCTTCGTCCGCGCAAGAAACCGCACGATGAAAGCCCGCGTCTATCCCCGCCGGACAATCGAACAAAACGTAATCGAAAGAGCCGTTTACGCTTTCCGCGATGAGTTTTACGTTTTGCCCCGTAACGGAAGGCGCTATACGGCTACCCGACGATAAAACGTAAAGATTTTTAAATTTTTTATCCTGAACGAGCGCCTGTCTTACCCTGCACCTGCCGTCTAACACGTCGAAAATATCGTAAACCACGCTGTTTTCGAGTCCTAAAACCACGTCGAGATTATTAAGTCCGAAATCGACGTCGATTAAAAGCACCTTTTCGCCCAGCGCGGCAATCGCTTGTCCGAGGTTAGCGGTAACGGTGGTTTTGCCGACTCCGCCCTTGCCGGAAGTTATAACTATCTTTCTTGCCATAATTGCGTAAATTCGATTATACGCAAAAAAAAACGCGTATTTTGCAAATTAAAGCAAAAACACGCGTTTTTTAGTCGTTAATTTAATTTTTCGATTACAACTTATACGTTTTTAACGGTTATTTTTTTCAACAATTCCGCACTGCCCATAGCAACGCCGCCGCCTATCGCTACCGCATACCTGCCGTTCTCGGCAATTTTTACGGGTATGCCGAACTTTTCGGAATAATAATTTTTAAGCCCGTAAATCTCCGACCCGATACCCGCGACGAAAAGCCCCGACCTTCTGACTTCCGCCGAAACTTCGGGCAAAAGTTTTTTAAGCACGGTTTTGGCTATCTCCGCGATTTTGTCGTAATAACGCTTCACGGGTTTTATGATATCGACCGCTTTAAGCGAAAGCGCGCGCGGCGTGCCGGTAGAAGTATCTCTGCCGTTCACAACCGTTTTAAGCCCGTCGTCCGGGTCAAGACTGCCGATTTCTTTTATAATGCGCTCGGCGGTCAAAAGCCCAGTCTGCAATCCGAACGTTTCGGCAATGTAATCTATTACGTCCGAACAAATGCCGTTTAAGCCGTAGTTTACCGAAACGCCCGCGATAACCCCGTCGAGCGAAACCGCCGCAACGTTGGTTACCCCGCCTGCCATATCGATTATAAAGCAAGGCGTAGAGTCGCTTAAAGGTATTCTCTGCCCGAGCGCGGATAAAATGGGACTTTCCGCAAAATACGTTTTGCTTATTCCGCAAAGTTTGGCGACTTTAACGTATTTATCGAGCATTTCGCGCGTAAAACCGCACGGAAGCGCGAAAATCGCCTGCGCTCCGAAAATTCCTCTCCCCGCCTCGATTTTATCCAAAAAACCGCCGAGAACGCCCGCCGCGACTTTTTCGTTCACGATTTCGCCCTCGAACACGGGAAATACTATTCTGCTGTTTTTCGCGGTTTTGCCTATCATTTTTTTGGCTTCTTCGCCAAAGGCTTTAATCTCCGCGTTTTCGCCCGCGGAAACGGTTGCGACCGTCGGCTCCGAAAGAACCAACCCGCTACCCGCCATATAGATATTAGTAACCGCGCCGTCAAGGTCGACGGCAAGTTTGCATTTTGCCATATTACGCCCGAAAGCCGCGTTTATTCACGCGGCTCGTTTTTTACAGTATTTCTAAATTCTTTTTGAAAATCTTTCTGAAATCCTGACCGATTTCTTTCGCGGAATTGATTTCGAGCGTCGCGTCGCCGTCAACTTCGGTCTTCATTATCACCGAATCGCCCAAAATATCGCAGTTAATGCCGTTTACCGCAGAAGAAAGGCTTCTGTCAAGACAGCTCGCTATGCGGAGCATTACCCCCATCTTTTTAACGACGTCCACGTCGTCGTCGCCGACAAGGTCTTTAAACCTTGCCCAGTCGAAGGGGTTAATATCTTCAATCGCCGAGCAAGACGCGACGAACGAAGCCATAACCAAATCTCTGTGGCTTATGCCGTAAATGTTTGAGTTAAGTATTATATATCCGCTGTGTTTTTCGTAATTGTAGAATTGTATGCGTTTGCCGGTATCGTATAAATACGCCGCGACTTTAAGTATTTTAAGATACTGTCTCGGGAACTTGTGTAAAACGCGGAGTTGCTTGAACAACTGCACCGAAAGCATTACCACTTGTTCGGTATGCTTTTTCTCGCATCCGTAAAAACTCGTTATCGAGTTAAGACTGTAAGTCAAAACGTCGGAAACGGGCTTGTCTACCGTAGTAGGAAGCGCGTAATTAAACATTATACCCGTCCTCAGTCCGCTACCGCTGATAACGATGTTACCGAGGTTCATATACTTTTTAAACGCCGACACGACAGCCATCGCGCTCGGCAAAATGTCCGCGCGCCCGCTCGAAAGACCTTTTATTCTCTTTTTTCTGTCAAGGTCAAGGCTCTTTAACAGGTCGTAAACGTGATTAAAGTCGTCGTCGGTTACCACGTAGTTGTGAATGGTCCTTAACGGGTACTTTTTCATAATCTTAGTCATACGGCAAAGATTTCTGAACGACCCGCCCACGCCTATAAGGTGCGCTTCGGGATCCACGTCTTTAAGCCACTCTACGCTTTTTAACTGCTCGGTAAAAAATTCTTCTACCTTTTCCGCCTGTTGCTGGGGAGAAAGCGTTCCGTCCGCAAACATTTCGGTAAGCGTTATCGCGCCAAAAGGAAGCGTGGCGTAGTTAAGTAAATTTCTTCTGTTATAATATACGATTTTGGTACTGCCGCCGCCTATTTCGAGTATAATGCCCTTAGGCACGTCCATAGTATTGATAACGCCGCGGTACACGAAAAGCGCTTCTTCCTCCGCGCTTAAAACTCTTAACTTTATGCCGCAGGTTGCCGAAACTTCGTCTAAAAAACTGCGTTGGTTTTTAGCGCGCCTTACGGCAGCCGTCGCGACGGCGATTATACGCTCTATACCGTTTACGTCGCATAACTTTCTGAACATTTTAAGAGTTCTGATAGTTTCTTTGATTCTGTCGGGTTTTAAAAACCCGTCTTTCTCAACGCCCTCGCCAAGCCTCGGCGCTTCTTTAAGTTGGTCGGTTATCTGAAAATATCCCTCGTCCGACACGTCTACGAGTAAAAGACGCGCGGTATTGGAACCGAGGTCTATGATAGCTATTTTTTCCACAATATTCACCATTCTATAATTTTATTTGCGGATATTATAACACAGAAAAAAGGGCTCGTAAAGACCCTTTTTAAAATTTTGTGCAAATTTTTCATATATTTTTTTATTTGTGTTAATATTTTCAAACGTATGTTAAAATTTATCTCGTAACGCCTTAAAAAATCAGTAAAACGCTTACATTTTTCGCGTTTAAAAAAATCGCGGATTATAATTTTATATTTGTGCTAACTGCACAATTTTTATTTACCGCTTTTAACAAAAACCTGAATTATCTGATAAACGGACAAAACGAGTAAAAATCCGCCGAAAATTTTTCTCAAAAGTTCGCCGCCGATAGCCCTTGCGAGAAAGCACCCGCCGACGCACGCCGCAACGCCCGGTATTATTACGAAAAGCGAGCCTTTAAAATCTACGAGTTTGTTTTTCAGATGAATCGCGAGCGCGACCGCCGCCATAGGTATAAACGATATAAGGTTAACCGCCTGAGCGCCGAGTTGTGAAGTGCCGAAAAGTATAGTCAGCAACGGTATAAGCACGGTTCCGCCGCCCATCCCCATTCCGCCGAGTATACCGCCGAGCGCGCCCGCAAGCCCGTATAATAAGTAATCCATAAATTTTCCTCCGATTAAAAAAACAGCATTTTAACGCCGGCGGCCGCCATAACCAGCGCGAATATAATCATAATCCATTTGGACGAAATTTTAGAAAGCAAAAGCGCGCCGGCGGCGCCGCCTATCACAACGCCGATAAGACAAGGTACGCCGATTTTTATTTCAAACGCCTTAAACGAAGCGTAAAACAATCCGCTTACGATAGACATCGGAAGAATAAGAAATATCGCCGTGGCGTGCGCGCGCCGCGGCTCTTTTTTCATCAGGTACACGAGCATGGGAACGATAATCATGCCGCCACCGCCGCCGAAAAGTCCGTTACAAAACCCCGCCGCCGCGCCGAGCGCGACATAAAGCCATACCGAGGTTTTCTTTTCCGAATTTTTTTCTTCGCTTTTTTTTCGTGGTTTTGCCGCGTTTTCTTTTTTTAACACGATTTTATTTTGAGCAATCGACGAAATTTTATCTTATTAAAAATATTTTTTGGTTAAAATTCCCCGTTTCCTGTTGATTTTTATAATCAAATCAGTTATAATGTCTTTATGTTTATACGCGCGGCGTAACCCGTTACTAACAACTTAAAAGGTGGACTTATGGACAAAAAAAGACTTTCAAACGCTTTGAAATCGAAAATCGTTTTGATTTTCGCACTCGTGTGCATGCTTTGTTTCTCGTGCTTCGCGCTGGTTGCGTGCGGCAACGATAACAGCAACAGCGGCACCACGACCGACCCGACTTACACTTATCCCGAAGACGCAGACGATTCGCTTATCAAAAACGGCGGCTTTAAATACGGCACTGCAGACGTTAAGGCGGAAAACTTTCCTAAAACTTCGATAACCGGCTGGACCCGCTCGACGGATAACTCTGCGGAAACTTCGCAAGTCAATTCCGGCGTAGTCAGCGTTAAGGCTTCGGACTGGAAAGTTCTTGCGAAAACTCTTTACAAAGATACCGAATACAAAGCGTACCTTAACGAAAAAGGTCTTATCGATGCCGACAAAAGCGACGACGAAAACATTGACAGCATAGTCGAGAATTTCCTTAAAAACCCCTCCGACAAAGACGGAGACGGTTACGTTTACATGCTTAACAACTACATCTCTTCGAAGAAAATCGGCTGGGGCACCGCGCAAAAACTCGCTTCTTCCTCCGCGGTTTCGTTATCCGCAGGCAAAATCGGTAAATTTTCCGTTTGGCTTAAAACTCAAAACATTACCGGCGCATTCGAAAACGAGTACGGCGCGAATATAAGACTGGTAAACTCTTTTAACGGAAACTCTCAATCGGAATTCCGTTTAAACGCCATCCGCGCGGACGAATGGACCGAATACGTTATTTACGTAAAAGCGGACAGTCTTTACTCCTCTTCTATAACCCTTAACGTAGGTTTAGGCTACGGCGACGGCGCAAAAGACAAATTTACTTACTGCACCGAAGGTACGGTTTACTTTGATAACATTACGTTTGAAGAATTAGACGAAGTGCCGGAGGGCGTTGTTTTAGACGCTACCAACACCGCCGTTATGGATTACGGCAATAAAGAGGTTAAAAAGTTTAATCTTGTGACTTTAAGCGGTAAAACCTATTGCTACGACATGACTTTTGACCCCATGGATTATAGCGGCTTAACGATACTTAACGACGAAGCGCATATGCGTTTTACGGAGTCCACCGTAAAAGAAGGCGAAAATTTCAGAACGAGTAAAGATATAGCGGCTGACAGCAACGTTACCAAAACGGCTATTGCTAACGGTTTTGCTTTCGACCTTACCAAAGCGAGTTACACCGTTAAAATCGATAACGGCGGCAGTAATTTTGTTCTCGCCCCCGGTCAACTCGCGGTAGTTAAATTTACGATTAAAAACGAACTTTCTTCGTTCGGCGCGAGAGACGTTTTTGCAGACGTTGCGGATATTTTCGGTTCGGAAGTGAAAATGAGAAAAACCGCTGCAACCTTCTCTTATTCGGACGGCAAAGCGGTAGAATACACGATAATCGTTAAAAACGAATTCAAGAGCGGCGACAGAGAGTTTTACTTAAACCTCGTTTTAGGTCCTAACGACATAAGCAAAGTAAATTACGCATACGAACTTGCTACAGGCAAAATTGAACTTTCTAACGTAAAATCTTATATCATAGACGAACCCGATAACGACAACAATAACGTTTACAATTTTGCAAAGTCCGCCGCGAGCGCGACCGTTTCGCTTTACGCTGGTTATTCCGCCGCACCTACGGAAGATAACAGCACCGTATCTTACTCGATTGAAACAGCGCCCTCCAAAATAGGCGAAATAATCAACCGCCCCACCGACGCGAAAGCGTTTACGGGAGTCGTGCCCGATCACTCTTACGTGAAAGAAAGCACGAACTCCGCCGTAAACACGAGGAGCGGTAACGGCGACGCGGAAGGCAACCTTGCAGGCGTTATAAACACCAAATATCTTGCAAACTACACTTTCTTCGACACGGATAAACTTGCATGGACTACCGAAGACGACGATATTCAGCCCATAATGATTTACAACAAAACCGCTAATCATTACGGCTTTATCGGCGACGTTAAGTCGGTTGCGGCAAACGCGCTTGCGAGCGTATCCGTTACCCTGCGCGTTACAGGCGGAGCGAAAGCATACGTTTACCTCGTCGATACCAACGGTTACGATAAAGACGTTCTCGACTTTACCGACTTTACGGTAAATTATGCTTGCACCGGCGCGCCGATAGGAACCGAAATTAACGGTAAAGACCTTAAATTCGCGCTTGTAATCGATGAAAGCATGATGAAAAGCGACGGTTGGGTAACCGTTAAATTCTTCGTTGCGGCAGGCAAAACCGCGTTGAATTTCAGAACGGAAGTCTGGAACGGCGCGAGAACCGAAGGAGACGACACCGCCTCTTCCGGATACGTATTCGTTAAAGACGTAACCGTTACGTCCTCCTCCGCGTTTACCGAGGCGAGCAGAATGGAAGATACTTTCAGCGTATCGGGCAACCCCCTGTTCGACGAAGGCGTAACCGCGTTTGAAAAAGAAGGCTCCGTTATTTACGCTTACACGCGTGAACTTAACGAAAACGAAATCAAATACAACAAAGAATATCCCGATACCGCCGTTTCTTACTCCGCTAAATACGTTTGGGCTAAAAACTCGACTTGCGTTTACGGTATATTCAATACCCTCGACGTAACCGAAAACAACCCGTACGACGATATAGATAACAGCGACAGCGGCAGCGGTTGCACGGCGACGACCGACCCGTCTGCGTTCTGGCTTTCGTTCTCGTCGATACTTCTCGGAGTGGTGCTTATAGCCGCGTTTGTCGCGTTAATCGTTAAAAACGTAAGAAGAAAACGCAAAGCAAACGCAAGCGACGCGAAATCGCACTACACGGTAAAGAGCCGTATCAGCGCAAGCAAAAACAGACCCGTTAAAGTTACCAAAGCGGAAGAACCGAAAGACGAAGAAGAGCCCGAAGTTCCCGCAGAAGAAACGAAGGAAGAAACCGCGTCTGAAGAAAACAAAACGCTTGACGAATACGTTTACGGCGACGTTCAGGACTTCGGTAGCGAAGAAAAACCCGAAGATAAAGAATAATAAGGTTTAACCTTAAAAGCCTATTCCCCGCACCTTAACATTGCGGGGAATTTTTTTACTTACTGCGTAAACCGCGAAAAAAGTCGAAAACCGTATAACGCGCGCCTGAAAAAAACATATATATAATGTATGGCTACTTTAATTTTAACGGGCGGCGGTACCGCGGGGCACTGCATACCCTGTATCGCGCTGTTGCCTTTTTTAAAAAACGATTTCGATAAAATAGTTTATTTTGGCAGTGAGAACGGCATCGAACGTGAAGTCGTTTCTAAAACCGACTTACCTTATTACGACGTACCCTGCGCGAAATTGCGCAGAGATTTCAGCTTGAAAAATCTGACGATACCCGTTAAAGTACTTTCCGGCATAAAAAAAGCAGGCAAAATCATGGACGAGATTAAGCCCGACGCGGTGTTTTCAAAAGGCGGCTACGTTGCCGTGCCCGTAGTTATTGCGGCAAAAAGGAGAAATATTCCCGTTATCTCGCACGAAAGCGACTATACGGTGGGACTTGCGAACAAAATAATATCGCGTTATTGTAAAAAAGTTTTAACCGCCTTTCCCGAAACGGCAAAATCTCTTAAAAACGGAGAATATTGCGGTTTGCCGCTTAAGCGCAGCCTGTATTCTCCGTGCGATAAAAAAGAAATTCTTTCCTCTTTCGGATTTAACGGGTCAAAGCCGGTGCTTTTGGTTACCGGCGGAAGTCAAGGCGCGAAAATCATAAACGACGTAGTAAGAAAGGCTTTACCCCTTTTAACGCAAAACTTTGACGTTTTGCACGTGTGCGGAAAAGGCAATTTATCAGGCAAAGAGCAAATTGAAGGTTATTTTGAAACGGAATTCATGAATAAGATGGAAAACGCTTTTAAAATCGCTGACGTATGCGTTACGCGCGCCGGCGCAAACACGCTTTTTGAACTGTTAAGCGTAAAGGTGCCGTGCGTTCTCATTCCCTTATGCGGCAAAGCCACGCGCGGCGACCAGGTGCTTAACGCGGAGTATTTTCAAAAACTCGGCACGGCGACGGTACTCCCGCAAAGCGTTTTAACGCCGGAGTCGCTTACCACTGCGGTATCGTCCGCATATGCGGGGCGCGACAACATCAGGCGCGCAATGGAAAAACACCCCGTTAAAGACGCAAGCAGACAAATCTCACGTATTATAGCAGACCTTCTGCACTGAAAAGTTTAGCATAATATCTGCCCCTGTCCATTATAGGTACGGGGGGCTTTCTTTTACGATAAATTTCAACGTACCTTACGGGCGCGCTCCTCTTTTCCTTTCTGCAAACGGTAAGCGCAGAAGCGGTTCTTTCAGTCGATTTTTCTTTCAATAAACTTATAATCATTTGTTTTCTCCTTATTACGCTTACAATTATATTTATCATTGTTGACAACGTTGTGTCATATTTGATATAATTTTTTTAAGATAATTAAAAATATGCTTGGGTAAAAGGAAATATAAATGAAATTTGAAATCATGACGGAAATACTTTTCGAGTTATTGTCGAAAAAAACGGTTACCGCGAAATATCTTGCCGAAAAATACGAAGTAAGCGTAAGGAGCATTTACAGGTACGTTGCTTCGCTCGAAAGCGCGGGCGTGCCGATTTACACAGCACGAGGAGCGGGCGGCGGAATATCGATAGTAGACACCTTCAGACTGACTTCTACGTTTATGACCGAAAAGGAGTTCGACAAAGTAATCGGCGCGCTTACGGCGATAGCGGAAGGCGTACCCGATAAAACGCTCGACAGTGCGATAAACAAACTTAAAAGCGTTATCAAAAACGAATATGCGAGTTGCAAAATGACAAGCGGCAATCTGATTATAGACGCTTCGCCTTGGGGAGACGCTGTCGGATATAAAAGCAAATTGAACGTAATCGTCGGAGCGATAGAAAGCATATCCGTTTTACATATAAAATACCACGACAGAAACGGCACCGTTACCGAAAGAGACGTTGAACCGCATTTTATAGTATTTAAACAAGGCTTATGGTATGTTTACGCGTTTTGCAGACTACGCGGCACGTTCAGGTTTTTTAAAATAGGGCGCATTGAAAACGCTACGGTAAAAGCAGAAAACTTTACGAGAAAAAACGTTTCGGAAGCAGATATGGGGCTCGATTTTTGGGAAAACGCCGCCGAGGCGATACCCGTACGGTTAGAAATAAGCTCTGCGGTGGTATCCGACGCGCAAGAATGGCTCGGAGTTGAAAACGTAAAAGAGAAAGACGGAAAGTTCATCGCCGAGGCGAAGTTGCCGCTTGACGGCGGGCTTATCAGCAAAATAATGGGGTTTGCAGGCGGCGTTAAAGTTCTTTCTCCGGATATACTCAAAACCAAAGTAGTTTCCGCCGCAAAAAACCTTTTAAATAATTGCGGTTAAATTTGGTTTTTAATCTGACATTATATAAACCATAAGAAGAAAATCTTTTGACTAAAGTCAAAATCTTTCAAGTCCTTGCGGACTTATGCAAAAACACTTCGTTTTTGCACTTCTAAGTATGTAAAATGCGAAATTGCAAACCCTTGCATGCAAGTTTTCAATTTCTTATATTATAAACCATAAGAAGAAAATCTTTTGACTAAAGTCAAAACCTTTTAAGTCATTGCGGCTTATGCAAAAACACTTCGTTTTTGCACTTCTATGTTAAAAAAATCAGTTTTGCCTGAAAATACGCTCGCTACCTCCCGCGTACTCTCAAACAAAATTTAGGCATTATAAAATTAAACGACAAGCGCGCAACCGAATATTCGGTTGCGCGCTCTTTTACTCAAAATATTATAGCGACTAATCGTATTTTATTCAGCCTCTACGTTTTCAATCGTAACGTTTTCAACGTTTTCAAAATACATTTCCTGATCGGCAAGGAGCGGGCGCGGTTCTATCTTTACGTTTTTAATAACCACGTTTTTAATCGCATAACCGGGTTTTGCCGCCCCTATCAAAGATACGGCGTAGCATTTTTCGATAGGGCGATTATCCCAGTAACGCTCTACCCCGCGCAACACCAAATCTTCAAAACGAAAGTTTTCAAGTACGGGCGGATTTTCCGCCGCGTTTTCGGCTACGTTGCAACAATACTTGCTCGTTTGCACTTTAATTTGCGGCGCACGGCAATTATATACCGAAAAGTTTTTCACGTAACCGCCGCGTTCTTCGGGCGCCTTAACGAAGATGCCGTTAAACGTATCGTAAACGTCGCAATTCCAAAACGTTACGTCGTTTACCCCGCCGGACATTTCGCTACCGATGCAGATACCGTGCCCGTAGCCTATGGTTTTACAATCGAATACTTTAACGTGTTCGGTCGGTTTATTTATTACGTTACCCTCCGGATTTATGCCCGATTTTATGGCAACGCAGTCGTCGCCCGTATCGAACTCGGTATCGAAAAGTATGCAATTCGTAGAAGAATCGGGATCCCACCCGTCCCCGTTAGAAATACCTTTGGAACGGATTTTACAACCGCAGGTCGTTATATCGTCGGAATAAATCATATGTACGTTCCACGATGGCGAAAAGCCGCAGGTAACGTCCGCTATTACAACGCCTTTGGTATTCGCTATCTGAAACAGCCTGCCGCGGGCAAATCCCGGAAAACGGCTCGTAACGTTATAAGAATAAATCTCCTCGTCCGACGCGCCTTTTGCCCTGAGTTCCGCCTGCAACTCCTCTCTTTCGGCATCGATAATGCTTTTGCGAAGTTTTTGACCGCCGCCGTAAATAGTGCCCCCGCGAATTATAACGTTTTCGCAATTGTAGCCGCCGTTTCGGTCAAGCGTACCCGTATTTATAAGCGAGCGATAACATTCGCGCTCCGTTCCCTCGAAACGGCTGTGAATTTTAGGCAAGTAATCTTTCGCCTCGGAAGAGCCGGTTAAAACCGCTTTTTTTGAAAGGCGCAGTTCGGTATTGCTTTTCATATCGAGCGCACCCGTTAAAAAATTACCGTCCGGAATATAAACGCATTCGTCGGGGCGGCAATCGTCAAGCGCGCGCTGAATTGCCGCGGTATTAAGCACTTTGCCGTTACCGACCGCGAGATACGGCGGCATGGTAACGTCTATAACGCGTTTTGCGGGATGCGTAAGCACGGCGATTTTTTCGCTTTCAATTTCGTTTTCGCCTTCGAGCGCAACAGTTATTTCGTATTCGGTTTCCGGCATTAAATCGGCAAACTCAAAGTTCGTGGCGCGGGTTTCGCCCGATTTTACGTCTCCGAGATAGACGGCGTATTTTTCCGCTTTACCGAGTTTTTTATAATCCCACCAGATTTTGATTTTATCTTCAAAAACGACTGTATGAATCACGGTTTATTTCTCCTCTCCGTCGGTTACTATCGCCCCGCGGTCGAAGCGAAGTTTAAGCGTGCCGTTTACGGCTATTTTGTCCGCGCGATAAATGCCTAACGGAAAATACACGCACGTGCGGCCTTCGGCGTTTTCGGTTGCAAGTCCGACCGCTTTGGTGCAATCGGTTTCACCGTCGCCTTTCGCCCCGTAAGGCGGTTCGGTTACGTTTATCGTTTTAAAGTTTTCAAACACGTCCTCGGTTTCGTATTTTTCCGCTTTACCTACCGCATTGCCGTTTTCGTCAACTACTTCTATCGTAAAAAAGTGTTTTATATCCGTACGCACGTTTTTAAAGTTATAGTATACTTTATCCGTAAAAACGCGCGCAGTTTCGTCAAGAGTTACGCGGTAAAGGCAGCCTTCGGTAAATTCGTGCCGAGGATCCCACCAAATTCTTATTTCGTTTTCTAAACAAGTCGAGTAAACCATAAAGTTTTACCAGCCCTTTTGTTTTATATAAATTCTTTTCTCGCGCTTCTCGAAAAGAGCGATAAAAACGCCTTCATCGGTTCTTTGCCGTCGTACAATATCGCGCATACGGCGTTGGTTATGGGTAAATCCACACCGTACTTTTCTCCGAGCAGTTTAAGCGCTTTTGCCGTCGCTACACCCTCTGCGAGTTTTGCGAAAGGTTCTTTTTTTACGAACGCCTCTCCATAGCGGCGATTGTTGGAATATGGCGAAAACAAAGTAGTTTCGTAATCGCCAAGATGGCACAGCCCGTAAGCCGAAAGTTCTTTGCCGCCCATGGCTTTAATGAGCCTTGCGACCTCTCTTGCTCCGCGCGCCATAAGCGGGCCTTTAAGCGTGGTATAACCGCCGCCGTCGAGCATGCCCGCGGCAATGCCCATAACGTTTTTCGCCGCCGCGCCTATTTCGCTGCCGATTACGTCGTCTCCGTAATAAAACCTGATTAAATCGCTACGGAAAGAGTCCGCAAGATATTTTACCAAACGTTCGCTGTAAGCGTCTATAACCATACAGTTGGGGTGCCCTTTAACGAACTCCTGTATATGTCCGGGACCGACCCACACCGCTATTCTGTCTTTATTTACTCCGCACTCTATCGCGACTTCGGAAAGGCGTTTGCCCGTATCGCACTCCACGCCTTTCATGCAAAGGCATAAGATTCTGTTTTCGAGTCCGCACTCGATAACGCCCGGTAAAAAAGTTCTTAAAGACTGCGCGCCGATTGATACGATTACCGTTTCGCCGAAAGTAACGGCGGTTTTTAAGTCGCCGGTTATAAGCACGTCGTCGTTAAACGTAACGTATTCGTTTTTTCTGTTTCGATAAAGCGTTTCAAAAGAAGCGTGCCCGCTCCTTCCCCACAAAGCAACCTCGTGCCCCGTGCGGGATAAATACCACGCTATAAACGAACCCCACCTTCCGCAACCTAAAACGGAAACTTTCATTTACGCTCCTTTACAAAACTTTTCTGTCAACGAATGCCCTTGCAAGGCTTACTTCGTCGGCGTACTCTAAATCGGTGCCTATGGGTATACCGTGCGCAAGGCGCGTTACTTTAACGCCGAGCGGCTTAATTAAGCCCGTTATATACATAGCGGTAGCCTCACCCTCCACGTCGGGATTAGTCGCCATTATGACCTCTGTAACGCCGCCGTTTTTAATTCTTTCCAGAAGCCCTTTTACGTTTATATCGTCGGGACCTATCCCGTCCAGCGGCGATATCGTGCCGTGCAGAACGTGATAAACGCCGTTATACTCGTTGAGTTTTTCTATCGCGATAACGTCTTTCGGTTCTTTTACAACGCAAATAGTTTCGCTCGAACGGTTTTTGCAAACGTCGCAAACGTCGCCTTCGGAAAAGTTGCCGCAAATTTTACAGTAATGCACGTTCTTTTTAACGTTTTTTATCGCCTCGGCAAAATTTTCGGCTTCTTCGTCGCTCATGTTTACGACTTTATAGGCAAACCTTTGCGCCGTTTTCGCACCCACCCCGGGGAGTTTAGAAAACTCGTTTATAAGCCTGCCGATAGGCTCTATAAAAACTTTCATTTACCTTATAGCCCCATTCCGCCGAAGGCGCCCATCTTTTCGTTGTAAACCTTGTCGGCTTTGTCGTAACCGTCGTTAAGCGCGGCAATCAAAAGGTCCTCGAGCATGGTGATATCTTCCGCGTCTACTGCGGAAGAATTTATTTCTACGTTTTTAACTACTTTTTTCGCCGTCATGGTTACTTTAACCAGTCCGCCGCCGGATACCCCTTCAACCAAAGTATCTTCGAGCGCGGCTTGCGCTTTCTGCATTTCCTCCTGCATCTTTTGCGCCTGTTTCATTAAATTCTGCATCTGGTTTCCGCCGCCAAAACCGCCGAAACCGCCTCTGTATCCGCTCATGTTTTATTCTCCTTTTTGCTTTTTTATAATTTTATTTTTAATCTTTGACGATTACGATATCGTCGCCGAAAATTCTTTTTATTTTTTCCGTCGCGTCGTCCACTTCTGACATAGCCTTTTCTCTGTATGATACTTTTACAGACACGCTTACGTCTCCGTATTCGCTAAGCGCGGCTTTGATTTTGGCAAGGTTTTCGGGGCGTTCTATCAAATCGGCGTCGTCGGAAGTTTCTACGCCGAGAACGACTGCGCCGCCTACGTTTTCTGCCCTTACGCCCTGCATAAAGTTCCAAAGCATTTCGCTGCCGTTCTTTCTGAGTCCGTATAAAAGTTTGCCCTTTAGTTCTTCTGCCGTAAGGTCTTTAATATCTTTTTTTACAGGCTCTTCCGCGCGGGCGGGTGCCGTTTTCTGCACATCGGCGCCCGGTTTATCGGCCGCCTTAACGTGGCATTCGCTTACGCTTACGGGGGCTTTTTCTTCGGCAGGTTTAAATTCGCCGCGCGCGAGTTTATCTTCAAGCGTTTTTATTCTGCCCATAAGCGCGTCTATATTATAATCGGCTTCGGGGCGGGCGGCTTTTATCGCTGCCGTTTCAAACGCCACGCGCGGATGCAGTGAATATTTTAAGTCGCTTTCCGCTTTGGTGAACGTTTCTATTATAGAAAGAAGTCTGTCCGTATTAGTGCTTTTTGCGATTTCGGTAAGTTCTTTCAGTCTGTCCTCGGGTAAATTTAGTATGGCGTTCGGAGCCTCGCAAGTTTTTACCACGAGAAGGTCGCGGAAAGTTTCTTTCACGTCGCGAGTTAAAACGTTCATGCTTTTGCCCTGCTCGAAAAGTTCGTTGACGGTTGTAAGCACCCCTGCGGCGTCGCCGCCGATAACGCTTTTAACGAACGGATAAATCACGTCCGCTCCCGAGGAACCGAGTATTTCGGTTACCTCTCCGTACGTAAGTTTACCCTCCGAATACGAAAGCGCCGTGTCCGCAATCGAAAGCGCGTCTCTCATACTGCCCTCGCCCGCTTTGGCAATGGCAAAGACCGCTTCTTTTTCATAAGGCTTACCGAGTTCGTCGTAAATTTCGGCAACGTGTTTTGCTATAACATCGGTCGGAATGAGTTTAAAATCGAAACGCATACATCTTGAAAGTATGGTCGCCGGGATTTTATGAACTTCGGTCGTAGCAAGAATAAACACCGCGTGCGAAGGCGGTTCTTCGAGCGTTTTTAGGAGCGCGTTGAACGCCGCGCCCGTAAGCATATGCACTTCGTCGATTATATAAACTTTGTATTTAACCGAGACGGGCGGATATTGCACCTTTTCTCTTAAATCTCTTATTTCGTTTACGCCGTTGTTTGAGGCGGCGTCTATCTCTATAACGTCTACGTTAGAGGGGTCGGAAAGCGCAAGACACGCCGCGCACTTGCCGCACGGCGAACCGTTTACGGGGCTTTGACAATTTATGGCTTTAGCGAAAATTTTCGCAAGCGAAGTTTTGCCCGTACCGCGTGTACCCGTAAACAGGTACGCGTGCCCGAGCCGCCCGAGTTTTATCTGGTTGACGAGCGTTTTTACGATATGGTCTTGTCCGATAACGCCGTCGAAACCGGTAGGACGATATTTTCTGTATAAAGCGAGGTACGCCATTATTGCTCCTTTATCGTTTTGCGTTTATTCCGAAACGCCGCAAGCCGTAGATAGTTTTTTTCTTATGCGCTGCAGCGCGTTGTCTATGCCTTTTTCGGTCTTACCCGTTTTTTCCGCTATCTCGGCGTAAGTGAACCCGTCGAGAAACATTTCTAATACGGAATACTCAAGCTTGCTTAAACTCTCGTATATTCGCTTTCTTAATTCTATTTCCGATTCTTTGTTTATATACTCGCGTTCGGGGTCGAAATTTTCGTCGGGAATTATTTCCGCAGAACCTTGCTCTTTACTATCGACCGAAAGCGACAGGTAATTTGCGAGCGGTTTGTTTTTATCTCTCGCGTACTTACGTATAAGCGAAAGAACGGCGGTTTTAACGCACAGATATACGTAATTCATAAACGGCGTTTTGCCGTTATACGTGTTTATCGCACGGTATGCGCCTATCATGCCTTCTTGCACTATATCGTCCGATTCGCCGCCGACGAGATAATAAGAGCGCGCCACGCCGCGCACGACGTGCCCGCAACGCTTTAATAATATTTCGGTCGCTTCCGCGTCGCCGTTTTTTGCCTTAACGGCAAGTTCCTCGTCGGTCAGTTTATCGTAATCCATTTTATCTTGCTCCGAAACGAAACCCGCGGGGATTAAACGCCGCGCTGGCGGAGCGCTTCGTACACGACCACGCCGCACGCAACGGAAGCGTTAAGCGAATTCACCTTACCGAACATCGGTATGGTTATCACCCCGTCGCATTTTTCTTTGGTAAGGCGTTTAACGCCGGCATCCTCTCCGCCGATTACGAGGCATATTTTGCCTTTAAGGTCCGCTTTATACATTTCAGTTCCGCCCGTTTCCGCCGCGTAAACCCAAAACCCTTCGGCTTTAAGTTTTTCGATTGCGGAATTAAGGTTGGTTATTCTCGCTACTTTTACGTGATTTGCGGCACCCTCGGATACGCGCATTACGGTATCGTTTACCGAAACGCATCTGTCTTTGCCGATTATAACGCCGTCCGCGCCGGCGCACTCCGCAACCCTTAAAATACTGCCGAGGTTATGCGGGTCCGTTATTTCGCCGAGGGCGATAACGAGCGCGTTTTCTCTAGCGGAAGATAAAATATCCTCGAGTTCGGCGTATTTATACCCCGAAGCGTACGCTATAAAGCCCTGACTGCGCTTACCCTCGCTTTCCTTTTCGATAACGTATTTATCTACGAGTTGCACCTTTATTTTATGAGAGCGCAATACGTTTATAAGGCGTTTGCTCGCCTCGTCTTTAAGGTCTTTTTGCACTAAAACTTTGTCAACTTCTTTATCCGTTTTTAAAAGTTCGTAAACGGAATTTCTGCCTTCTATTTTCATTTATCAAACGTTTCCTTTGTTTAATATGTAATTAAGTCTTTCGGTTTCTCCGATAAGATACAGATATCCCAAAACCGCCTCGAATCCCGTTGAAGCGTTATATTCCGCAACGCTTGCGCTTTTGGCGCGGGTGGTTTTTTTAGCGTTACGGGCGCGTTTATACACGGCAAGCTCCTCTTCGGTCAGAAAGTCCATAACGTCCTTAACGAATTCCGCTTGCGCGGTTGCTTTAACCTCTTTAACGGCGAGTTCGTTAAGCGCGGCGGGCTTACCGTCCGAAGTAAATACAAGCCTTTCTCTGACGAAAAGCGAATACACCGCGTCCCCCACGAACGCGAGAACGACGGGGTTAATATAATTCGCTTTACTTTTATCCATTATTTCGCCGAGATGAAACATTTGCGCCCTTTGTTTTATCGTATCATAAAATCGTTATACGGGTATATTATACAATATTTACCGCGCGTTTGCAAGTTAAAGGGGCGCGAACTTTTCACGCCCCCGTATATTTTTTATTTTGCCGTGCTATACCACCGTTACCTGCGTTTCTTCGGGAAGATTTATATTTATTTTACCGACGAGTTTTATATCCCTGCTCGACGCGCCGACGAGAATTTCAAAAGTCCCGTTTTCAACGTGCCATTTTTCGAGCGGAACGCTGTAATACGCAAACGAACGGTAGTTTAACTCTACCGAAACCCGCTTGCTTTCGTGCGCCTTTATAAGGTTTTTGGAAAAGCCTTTAAGTTCTTTTTCCGGACGAGATACCGCGGCGAAAACGTCTTTTACGTAAACCTGCGATATTTCTTTCGCGTCGAAATCGCTTTCGTTTTTGATAACGTAACTTACTACGTAGTCCGTTTCACTCTTTTTTTCTATCGTTAAATCGGAATAAGTAAATTTTGCGTAAGAAAGCCCGTGTCCGAACGGGAAAAGCACGTTCTTTTTCTCCGTATCGTAATATCTATAGCCGACGAAAACCCCGTCCGTATACCTTTCGGCAAAGCCGTTACCGTGCGTTGTACCGACGTAAGTGTCTTCTATGCACAGCGGAAAAGTTTCGGCGAGTTTGCCGCTCGGCACGACTTTACCTGTCAATATCTCCGCAACCGCCTCGTTACACGCTTCGCCGGCGTACCCTGCGTAAAGCACGGCGTTTACCTTATCTATCCAAGCGGTCATATCTATCGCGCTGCCGCCGTATAAAACTACTATCACGTTTTTGTTAAAATCTGCCGTGCGAATTATGGTATCTTCAATATTTTGCGACAGTTTAACGGACGTTCTGTTTCTCCCCTCGCTCTCTATCACGCCCGAAACACAAAGAATTATCGCGTCGGACGCGTACGCTTCTTTATAAAGGTTGCTTAAGCCCCAGTGCGTGTCGTGAGATAGGTATATGCAAGACTCGGTAAACTCCGCCTTCGTGCCGCAATCGTTTAAAAGATTTGCAAGCGATTTTTGTGTGTATAGCGTATGCGCTTTTGCAGAACCGCCGCCACAGGTTACCGGCTCTTTCGCACACGAGCCTTCTACCGCAACTTTACCGCTTTTAATCGGGAGCGCACCTTCGTTTTTAAGTAACACCATACCTTCTGCGGCTATCTTTTTAGCGTTAACGTGCCTTTCGGATTTCGGAACGCTTACCTTTTTATTTGCATTTTTCGTCCGTTCTATAAGTTTAAGCACGTTATCTACCGACTTGTCGAGTTCTTCTTCGGTTAAAAACCCGCTTTTTACCGCATCTAAAATCTGCGTTATCTTTTTTTCTTCGTAAGGCATTATCAGGTCTAACCCCGCCTTTATAGCCTTCGGCGCGCTTACCGCGCCGAACTCTCCGTGTACCGCGCCCCAGTCCGAGACGATTGCGCCGTTAAAGCCGAATTCGTTTTTCAAAACGCCCGTTAGTAATTTTTTGTTTTCGCACATCTGAACGCCGTTTACGGGATTATAGGCGCACATTACCGTATACGGGTCGGCTTCTACCGCTTTTTCAAATGCGGGTAGATAAATTTCTCTCATCGTCCTTTCGTCTACTTCGCTTGATTGAAAAAGTCTGTCATAGTCGCTGTTGTTACAGCAATAATGTTTTAAACTCGTCCCTATTCCGTTTGACTGCACACCCTCTATATAACTTTTGGCAAGTTCGCCGGCAAGAAAAGGGTCCTCGGAAAAATACTCGAAGTTTCTGCCGCAAAGCGGACTGCGCTTTATGTTTACGCCGGGGGCTAAAAGCACGTCAACGTCGTTTTCCACACAGTCGCTCGCTATGGTTTCGCCGTCTAAATATGCGAGTTCTTTGCTCCAAGAGTTTGCAACTACCGAAACGGACGGCATAAGCGTCGCGCTTACCGTGGTTTCGTCATCGTTTATTTTACGCAGTCCGCAAGGACCGTCCGCCATAAACGTTTGCTTTAGTTTGCCGTTTAAATCGTTTATTCGCCAACAGTCTTTGCCGACTACGAGTTTTGCCTTTTCTTCTAACGTAAAATCTTTTGCGGTTTTTTTCATACGGTTGCCCCTTATAATGTTTTTTCTTTATTTTATCACCTGTAAAAGGTTAAAAAAACACCAAAACACTTTCTTTTATTCTCATTTTTTGATATTATATAATTATGAAAGGTTATTACGAAGTCCTTCGCGAGCAGGACGAAAAATTAAACTTACAAATTAACAGGCACGGTAAAATTTTGCCGCACTTTCACGCAAATATCGAGATTTTCGCGGTAAAGCGCGGCACTCACGAAATATGCTGTAACGGCGTAAATTACGTTTTATCTGACGGAGACTGCGCCTTTTTCGACGGGTACGACGTACACGGTTATGAAAAACCCGTACTGTCCGACGAAGATTGCGTGTTGATTATACCGCCCAAATACGCCACGCGTTTTAACGAAGAAAGAAAGAAACCCAAAATACTTTCACCCGTGTTCCACTCTCCCGAAACGGTAAGCGCGATAATGGAAATTACCGAAAGGGCGTTTTTAAACCCGAAAAGCGAAAATATTTTACGCGCCGCGATAGATTTGCTTTTAACGATAATAAGCGAAAAACTCGTATACGGCGACGAGGACGACGCGCCGAGAGACATCGAACTGGTCGGCAAAATGCTATCGCTTTTTAACGAAAAATTTAAAGACGGTATTAAACTTAAAGACGCGGCAAGAAATCTCGGTTATTCCGAAGAACATTTGTCGAGAGTTTTTCACAGATACTTCGGCAGGAGCGTGCCGAGTTATCTTAACGAATTAAGATTAGATTACGTTGAAAAAAGAAAAGCGACCGGGAACGAAAAAATAACCGACCTTATTTACGAGGCGGGGTTCAGCGGCGTACAGACTTACTACCGCAATAAAAACAAATCGGACAAAAAATAGCCGAGAAAGGCTTTTAAATTAAAAACAAAAAAAGAAGGCAAGCTCTCCTTCTTTTTTTGCATTTTTGAGTTTTGCGTAAACGCTGGATAGCAAAACTCACTTTATCGTTTCTCTTAAATATTCGAGAGATAAAGCCACCATTTTATCGCCGATTTCCGTACTCGCTTCACGCGCGCTTTCGGTAAACCAGTGTTTTTTATCGTCTATTCTGCTTTTATCCACGCATTCGGGATACAAAGACATTAAAATAGAACTTTCGTATTTACCCGCATGGTCGTAGCCCGTTGCGTTCTGCACCGCGGATGACATTGTAGGTATAACTTTTATCCAGTTAAAGGGATTGTTCGCACCCTCTAACTGTTCGTAATAGTTAGCGTAACTTTCGCTACCCCACCAGCCTTCGCCCAAAGTCTCTTGCAGGTACTCCATCGTCGCGCGTTTTGCCGCCGTACGATAACAAAGCGTCATAGGCATTTCGGACTCCTGCTCGAACTGATGATGTATAACGACGTAGATATTTTTAAACCCCGCGTAAAGAAAACTTTTGAAAACGTAATAAACGTAGTCCTCGAACGCGCGCTCCGGAACGTGCACCGTGCCGCTCTTTCTGTCGCCGACCGCGTAACTCGAAGGGCTGTAAGATATAGTCGGCGCAATAATCAATTCTTTTTCTTCGGAAAGTTTTTTTATCAAACCCTCCGCAACCAACGTGTCGCACCCGTAAGAGCAATGCGGTCCGTGGTACTCCACCGTGCCGCCGGCTATTACGAGCGGCAGGTTATTATCCTGCACGTATTTTACTTCTCTCGGAAAAGATTTATCGAGTATCATAGCATTCCCTCCTTATTCGCCGTAACCGAGCGTTGTATAATATGCAAGGTTTATCTGTCTGTTATCGAGCCTGCCGTATTGAACCACCACGTTGCCATCAGATTCGAGTTTCATGGCGTACTGCTCGTTATACGGCACGTTATAGCCGCTCATATCCGAAGCGTTGTTCATGCGAAAACATCTTACGGATTTTGCTTTTACGTTCCAGGTTATTCCCTCTTTGCAGGGCTTATCGGTAAAAAACAAAGTTACTTTTATAACCGCGTCGAAATCGTTGTCGTTTACGACGATAACGCTTTCGTGTCCCTTTAATACGCCCTCGCCGGGCTCAGGCAGTTCACAATCGGGAATTATCCATCTTTTTTTGCCAAGCGTAGTCATTTTGCCACCTTAAAATTCAAGTTCGATTATACCCTTTTTAAGGTAATCGGTATACGACTCGTAACCGTCTTTTTTAACCGCTATGCCCTTTTCCCAACGGCACCCGAAAGTGGGTCCCGAGATAAAGGTATCTACCTGAAAGGTCATGTTTTCTTCGAGCGGATAGTCGGAAGACGTTTCCATCCAGGGCGCTTCGACTTCTATCATACCGGTACCGTGGCAAGGTCCGTAAACGTAATTCTTTTCGTAGCCGTTGTCTTTGAACTTTTGCAAAAACTTTTTAGCGACGTCTGAAGCGATAACGCCCGCTTTTATCTGCTCGCACGTCCAGTCGTGCATTTGTTTACAAAATTCAACGAGTTCTCTTCTCTCTCCCTCGAGTTTACCCATTACCACGGGCAAACCTATCGCGGGCGAATACCCGTCTATTTTTGCCGAAAGATTAAGTTGAACTATATCGCCCTTTTTAATCTCTCTGTAACGCGAGCGGGAAATAGCATGGCGGGTGCTCTCCTCGGAAAACACGTACATAGGCAGACCCTCGTATTCCGCGCCGTTTTCGTAAATAACGCGCTGCGCAACGCCGACCATTTGCAGTTCGGTAACGCCGGGCTTTAAATTTTTAATAACTTCGTCCGTGGCAAGTTCTATTATACGGAAGCCTTCTCTGATACAGGCGAGTTCGTTTTCGCTTTTGATTTTGCGAAGGTTTACCATTATATCGTTACACTTTACGATTTCCGCTTTGGGATACGCGTTTTTAAGCCCCTCGTATATAGGGAGAGTACATTCCACGTAACTGCCGAGACCTATTCGTATTTTCTCGCCGGTAACGCCTATCGCGCGGAACGCGTCGTTAAAAGTATCCGCCTTTATTTCGGGATAAGCGGGATCCGCGCTTTCTCTGAATTCTTTAAGCACGAAAACCTTATCGAGTTTGCCCATATCCCTTCCGAAAACGGCGGATTCGGGACCGACGAGAAGACAAGCGTCTCCGTTTGCGGATATCGCTACGCCCGCCCTTTCAAACAGCGGCCAAAAGCCCGAAAAATATCTTGCGTTGGCGTAGTCGCTTTCGGTCGAGGCGACGAGCATAACGTCTAAATTCTTTTCTCTTATCAGTTTTGCGGCTTTTTTTATTCTTTCAAAATATTCGCCGTCAGGTATACATATTCTTTGCATGATTTTATCTCCCGTTTGTTTTACGCTTATATTATACAAGCCAAAACTTTATTTGTCTTTACAAAATCGTCAATATTTTTTGCACAATCGTAAATTTGTTTATTGACATTCACTTTAAACTGTGGTATAATGAGCAATATGGAATACGTATTAAACAGCCTTTGCGAAAGCGTTAAGGTAGAAAAAGTAGCAAACGTACATTTTTTTGAATTTCCGAAAGATTTTTATACCAACCCCGAAAAGCACCCTTTTTACGAGATAATTTTCGTATCGAGCGGCGCGCTCGACATTAACGCCGAAGGATATACGGGAAGAATATATAAAAATCAGATGATGATACACCGCCCTAACGAAACGCATTCGCTTACCTGCGACGCGGCGGCTTCTCCCACGGTTATCATTATCGGTTTTACCTGTTCATACTCCGAATTAGACGTGTTTTCGCACGCGCCGATAACCCTTACGTATCCCGAAATAAAAAAACTCGCCGAAATCGTTAAAGAGGGCAGAAATTTGTTTATGCCGCCGTACGGCGTACCCCTTCTCGAAATGAAAAAGAAGAAAAACCCGCCTTTCGCTTCCGAGCAGATGCTGAAAATTCTCATCGAATACTTTTTGATAAGCGCGACGAGGAGAGTTGCTTTTTCAAGCGAAACGGACTCGGTTAAAGACGAGCAAAAAATCTCTGCGGGCGAAATCGCGGCGTACTTAAAAGAAAACTTTACCGAAAAAATCACGATAGACGAACTCGCGTTTCTTTTCCGCACGAATCGCTCTACCCTGTGCAAAGAGTTTAAAAACTTTACCGGTAAATCCGTTGTGGAATTTTTAAACGACGTTAAAATCACCGAAGCGAAAAAGCGAATACGGAGTACCGACAAAACTTTTACCGAAATTTCGGAAGAATTAAATTTTGACAGCGTTCATTATTTTACCAGACTTTTTAAAAGTTCTACGGGAATGACGCCAAAGGAATACAGAAAAAGAAAAGAAAAAGTTTAAAACGCGTTTTTATTTTTAATACACGCTTGAAAAAACCCGCCGCTTATGGTATAGTATATAATGCCTCGGCAAAAGATTTACGGAGAAAAATTTTGTATAAATTCGATATTTCGACCGACTCCACCGGCGACCTTTACCCCGAAGAAATTAAAGATAACGGCTTATACTTTTTACCGCTTACGTTTTCGCTTACCGAAAACGGCGTCGTAACCGAGTATAAAGACGAATTCAAATCGCTTGACGAATACAAAGCGTATTACGACAAACTGCGCGCGGGCGTGCTCAGTAAAACGAGCATGAACAATCCTTTCGTGCACGAAGAGTATTTTCGCGAGATGGCTAAAGCCGGCGTTAAAGACGCTATTCACTTTACCATAAGTTACGGCTTGTGCAGAACGGTAGACGTTGCGAGAGAAGCCGTAGAACAAGTCAAAAAAGATTACCCCGATTTTAACTGCCTTTGCGTTGAATGCAGCACTACCACGATAGGACAAGGCTTTCTCGTTAAAATCGCAATCGATATGAGAAAGAAAGGCAAAACCTTGCGAGAAACTTTCGATTACGTGGAAAAAGTTAAAAAGAACATTCAGCACTTTATCGTGGTAGACAACCTTAAAGCGTTGGTGCGCGGCGGCAGAATTTCCGCTACGGCGGCTACCGTCGGAACCATGCTTAAAGTTAAACCGATAATCGTTTTTAACAAAGAAGGAAAACTGCAAAAATACAAACAGTCCAACGGACTGCGCCATACCATAAGCGTTATAGTGAAAGAGTTTGAGAATTATACGTTAAACAGCGATTACCCGCAGGTTTACATAGGTCATACCGACAATCCCGAAATGGCCGAGTATCTGCATAAATGCTTATACGACGCGTACAGAATAGACGCCGAAATACGAATGATAGGACCCGTTATCGGCTCTCACCTCGGCGCAAACGCCGTTGCGTACATCTTTATGTCTAACGAAGAACGCCCCATTTAGTTTAATTTAAGTAAAATACAACGCCGCGCAATTTTCGCGCGGCGTTTTTGTTTGCAAAAAAATATATATAATTGCCTGTATGCGTTTACGGTCTTTCTGTCAGAACCTTTTCCCCGTCGAACACGAGAACGCCCGCGCCTTCTCCGTTAGGCTTTCCTTCTTTTATCCATTTTATGAATTTGCGCTGAAGACTCGTATCCTGCGGAAGCGAATCGGGGTCGGACAAATCTTCTTTATAAAAAATTCTCCACGCGTCGTGAAAATATTCGGGTAACATTACCTCGCCTATCGGGTCGAAAAGTTTCGCGAATTTCGCAAGATTGCTTTCGGGCGAATAAATCTCTTTTACGTACGGCTCGTAAATAAGCCAAGATATGCAAAACACCACGAGCAAACCGTTTACGAGTTTATAGTTAAAAAACTCGTACGCCTCTTTAAGAGAAGCGATTACGTCCTCTCTTAAAAGCGGTCTGCCGGAACTTATATGCACCGCAACGACTTCGTCGCCCGGCTTATAGTCCGCGCCGAATTTATCGTATCCGAACTGAAGTCGGCGCGCCGCGTCGAACGTAAGCCTGTCGAAAGCGAAACGGCGCAAAGAGAAAAACCCGCAATACCAACTGCCGTCGTTAGTGCCGATTACGCCGAATCTTTTAAAACACTCTTCCCTTTTCACTTTTACGTCGTTTAAAAGGTTAACGTAAAATTTTTCGCCGTATCCTTTTGAAACGTAAACTTTTTCGAGTTCGGCGGCGTCGGCTAAAACGAGCGCGAGTTGAGCGGTATAATAATGCACTCCGCACGCTTTCGCAAGCGGTTCAAGGTCGCGAAGCGCAGCCGAGTTTTTATCTTTATCGAAAAAATCTTTACCTATACGCTCGAACTCATCTCCCTCGAGTTTATTAAACGCTTCGGTTAAAACCCCTTCGTCTGCGGTAAGCCCCGCGATTTCAATCGATTTTTTTAATCCTTTTATAGTCATACAAAATACCTCTGCTTGGGTATATTTTAGCACACCGCTTGTGGCATACGCAATATAAAATCGAACGGATTTTTACGTAAAAATATATTTTAGAATAGCTGTTTTACTTTACCCATTTTAGTTACGGGTATATAATACAGTCGTAAAATAAAAAAACAAAACAACGTTACGCTTTGAATTGCCTTTTTAAGTGGAGAAAAATTATGTGGATATTAGCCGCAGTCGGTTCCGCAATGTTTGCGGGCGTTACCTCGATACTCGTTAAATGCGGTATAAAACACGCCGATTCTGACGTGGCTACCGCGGTAAGAACGGGCGTGGTTCTCGTATTTGCCTGGGTCGTTACCCTTATTTCGGGTGCGGCGGGCGGAATTACCACTCTTACCGCCAAAGAATTGACTTTTATCGCCCTTTCGGGACTTGCTACGGGCGCGTCCTGGATATTTTATTTTCGCGCGCTGTCATCGGGCAGTACGGGCAAAGTAGCGGCGGTAGATAAATCGAGCACGGTTTTAACCGTTATAGCCGCTATAATCTTTTTCGGCGAAACGCAGAATTTGTACCTTAAACTCGCGTGCGCGGCGGCAATATTTATCGGCACGTTGCTTATGATAGACTTTAAAAAACACGCCGAAAACGAAGAAAGCGAGTACAAGACCAACAAAACGTGGATAATTTACGCCGCGCTTTCCGCAATATTCGCCGCGCTTACTTCTATCTTTGCTAAAGTCGGAATGAAAAACTTAAACTCTAACCTTGCAACCGCGTTGCGTACGGGCGTCGTTCTCGTTTTTGCCTGGGCGATAGTGTTTGCGAGAAAAAAACAAACCGAAGTAAAAAACCTTAAGGGTAAAGAACTCGGCTTTGTACTCGTATCCGGCGTAACGACGGGAGCCTCCTGGATATGTTATTATTACGCGGTAAAGTTCGGCGCGGTAAGCGTGGTCGTTCCGCTCGATAAATTAAGCATCGCGGTAACGGTTGCGTTTTCGGTAATTTTCTTAAAAGAACGCCTTTCCGTTAAAGCCTGGATAGGATTTTCGGTTATACTCGTTTCTACCCTGATTATGGCGATATTTTGCTAAACGTATAAATCGTTAAAGCGGGCGGCATAACGATTTA
>DPGH01000012.1:0-50612 GCA_003523255.1 Clostridiales bacterium | reverse complement strand
TCCGCTTTGTAATTACGATTATAATTTTTATATTCTTATCTCTTCTTTAGAGACGAGTTTGTATTTACTCTTTTTCTCGTCGCGTTTTTCTATGCCGCCGAACAACTTTTCACGATTTACGTAAACCGCTATCGCCGCCGCGGCGAAAACGAACGCCGAAACTATCGCTATTATCTTACCCGTAGAAAAAGTTATGAGTTTAATCTTTTTCCACATTTCGTTTATACGCTCAAGTTCATCGCCGTCAAAGTTTTTCATTACGGCGCAACGCGTTAAAACGTCCTCTGTCGGGTATTGCGCGTAAAACATATACTTCAATTCTTCAGCCACGTTGATTATATACGCCTCGGGGTCGGGGTTAGTTCCGTTCGGGTCGAAAAAATACCTTAAATCTACGGTATCCTCGCTCTCGTCGTCGCTATAAGTTTCTTTTACGTATTCAAATACTTCGTCCCCGACGATGCAACTCGTATACCCGGTGTAGTCCATGTTAAGCGTAGCAACCTCGGGCGAACAAAGATAATCTAAAAATTTAAGCGAATTTTCTTCATCTGCGTTTGCGGTCATTACGTATCCGTCAAACCATACGTTAGAGCCTTCTTCCGGAACGGCATACCCGAGCACTACCTGATTTTCGAGCGGCTCGCCGTCCTCGTCGTATAAACCCTGATCGATTGAAAAAACCGCGTCTCCGCTCCAGGCGACGTTTACGTTTATTTTACCCGTAAGTATATCCGATTTGCCCGCGTCCACCTCAAAACCGTAAAGTTTGCCTTTAAGGTCTAAAAGCGATTTTTCGACTTTATCGACCGTTTCTTTATCCGTGCGGTTAAATATTTCGGTTATAGCCGCGTTATAATCTTTCGCAGAACATTCGCTCCCGTCAAACTTGTTTTTCCACGAAATAAGTTCGTCTTTATATACTTCGGCAAGAGCCATAAAGTAGGTATCCCTTATACTGTCTTTAACGGTGAGTTTGCCGTCGAACTCCGACCAAAGCGAACTCCAACTTTTCAACAGTTCGCCGTCGACGTCTTCCGTTCTGTATATAACGCCTATCGTACCCCACATATAGCCTATCGCGTAGGTTTTGCTTTCGTCCTCGTCCATAATGTTAAGCGGGGCTTGTTTAAACTTTTGCTTAATGTAATCGGAGCCGTAGTCTGCAAAATTTTGCGGCGTATCGAACTTTTTAAGCAAACCTTCGTCCCGCATCTTCATTATCATATACTCCGAAGGGCATATAAGGTCGACGGCGTTTTTATCTTTTAAGAGTTCGTTATACATTTCTTCGTTAGTGGCAAACGTAAGGTAATTTACTTTTACGCCCGTTTCTTCTTCAAAAGCGTCTAAAACGTCGGTATCTATATAATCTTCCACGCTGAAAACGGTTATTTCACTTCCTTCCGCACGTACGGTTTTTACGCCGAACGAAAAGGGCAAAACGAACAAAAGTATAAGAGTTACGGCAAAAAAGCGCGTTAATTTTTTACTTACCATTGCGCGCCTCCTTTGCCTTTTTGGCGGCGTTAAAGTTAATCACGATAACCACGGCAAGCGTCAAAAAGAAAATAATCGTAGTAAGTGCGCGGTACACGGGCACCTTTTCGCTCGCCTTTTCGGTAGTGAGCGCGATAGATTTATAAACCGCGGTAGAAACCGTATCGAACCCGAGCGGAGCAAGCGTTGCCGTAACGATATAATCGTCGAGAGACAGTGTTACCGCAAGCATAAAGCCGGTAAATACGCCGGGCAAAATTTCGGGCAGAACCGCCTTAAACAAAGCCTGCACGGGGCTTGCGCCGAGGTCTAAAGCCGCCTCGTATAAACTGGGGTCCATTTGCTTGAGTTTAGGCGTTACCGAAAGCACCACGAAAGGCGCGGTTAAAACGATATGCCCCACGTACAGTATAAATAGCGAACGATGCGGCAAACCGAACAGCAACAGCGCCATAACCACGGCGCAGGCGGTAACTATTTCGGAATTGACTACGGGTATTTGAGAAACCGCTTTTATCCCCTTGCCGAGTCTGCCTTTGTTATAAAACATACCTATCGCACCGAGCGTGCCGAGAACGGTTGCTATAACCGAGGACACCACCGCAAGCACGACCGTGTTTACGACAACGTCTTTAACCTCGCCGAGTTTAGCGTACCAACGGAAAGAAAATCCGCCGAAAACGCCTATCGTTTTGCTGTTGCTGAAACTGTACGCGATAAGCACGAAAATAGGTATATAAATAAACGCAAGCACGAGGAAAATATACCCGCGGGAAAAGAATTTTTTTATCATAGATTTGTCCCCCTCGCTCCTTCTTCACGTTTAAAGCCGCCCGTTAAAAGCATAGTTACAAACATTATGGTTAACAGTATAAGCGATATGGTCGCGCCGCCGTTTACGTCGCTTAAAGTACCGCCCTCGCCTAAAAAGCACCAGGCAATCAGTTTACCTATAACGGTAAAACCGGAACCGCCGCTGAAAGTGTCGGTTACCACGTAGCAACTCATTACCGGTAAAAACACCATCATTGCGCCGCTTATAACGCCCGGCATTGAAAGCGGCAAGGTAATTTTGAAAAAGACTTTCGCTTTGCCCGCGCCGAGATCTAAAGCCGCTTCGCTTAAACTTTTATCCATTTTGATTAGCGTAGAATAAAGCGGCATTACCATAAACGGCAAAAAGTCGTACACAAGCCCGATTATATTCGCAAGGCTACCCATAGGCATACCTAAAAGCGTTAAAATTTCTTTCATCGCCATTGCGCGGAGAACAAAGTTTATCCACATAGGCGTTACGAAAAGGAGCAATAAAACCGCTGCCGCCGTACCGCTCATACGGGATAAAATATACGCCGCGGGATACGCTATAACAAGACATATGGCGGTTACCGCAAGCCCCGCAAGCACGCTGATTAAAAGGGTGCTTATTTTAGTACGGTTAGTAAAAAACTCGCCGAAATTGTAAAGCGAAAACCGCCCCGCCGAGTCGGTAAACGCATAATAAACAACTATAAGCAACGGCAAAACGACGAAGAGAGCGAGAAAAAGCCCGTACGGAATGCAAAGGTTTTTTCTCGAAAAAAACAAACCTCTGCCCTTTGCGCCGGAAAATTCTTTTACCTCGGTTTTGCCGACGAATTTTGCGTCTTTCATCAAGAGTTCTCCTGTTTAACCGCTTTAAGCGAAAGTTTAATTTTGTCTTTGGGTATGATAACCGAAACCCTGTCGTTTTCATTCCAGGTGTCCTCGGTATCGAATACGTAATCTTCTTCGTTTTCGTCCGTACGTACGATAAGTTGATAGTGGTCGCCCTTATATATCATAGACACGATATTGCCTACCGCGCCGCCCGCTTCCTGGTCGTCGGAAATCTCTATATCTTTAAGCCCGACTTCTACCTCTACGTCCACGTCGGTAAGGTCGATTTTTTCACCCTCTGCCGTAATAAGGTACCCCTCTTCGTCTAGGTGCGAGCCGGGATAAAGCATCGTAACGTCGCAATCGAATTCGCCGTCGCCGAAAACCACCGTGTTCTTTTTGGTGATATATCCGTCGTAACGGTTGGTCGAAAACTCTTTTGCCATAATGTGTATGTCGTCCGGCTTAATACCTATGCTCGCAAGCGAGCCGACCTTTCTTTCCATGGTGTCCTGAATAACGACTTCGGTTTTACCGACGAGCATAACCATTTCGTAATGCACGCCCTTAAATATAGACGAAACGATTTTGCCGTTTACCTGACCTTTACCCTCGTCTGTTAAAACGACGTCTTCGGGGCGAACCACGACGTCAACCTTTTCGTTGATTTTAAATTCGTCTACGCAGTCGAAAGTTTTGCCTATAAATCTTACCTTTTTATCGCCGACCATCGTACCGCTGAAAATATTGCTTTCACCGATAAAGTCCGCAACGAAAGAGTTTTTGGGTTCGTTATAAATATCCGTAGGCGTACCTATTTGCTGAATAACGCCGTCTTTCATAACGACTATGGTGTCGCTCATGGTAAGGGCTTCTTCCTGGTCGTGGGTAACGTATATAAAGGTTATGCCGAGTTTTTTATGCATCTCTTTAAGTTCGAGTTGCATGTCCTTTCTCATTTTAAGGTCAAGCGCGCCCAAAGGCTCGTCTAAAAGCAGAATTTCAGGCTCGTTGACGAGTGCGCGCGCTATCGCCACGCGTTGCTGTTGCCCGCCGGAAAGAGTAGAAACGCTTCTCTTTTCAAACCCTTCGAGATCGACCATTTTTAAAACTTTTTCGACTTTTTCGGCAATTTCTTTTTTAGAAAGTTTTTCGATTTTCGTAAACCTCGTGCCGTCGGGTTTTTCGTAAACCGCTTTAAACTTTTTGAGTTTAAGCCCGAACGCTATGTTATCGTAAATATTAAGGTGCGGAAAAAGCGCATAACGCTGAAACACCGTGTTTATGGGGCGTTTGTTCGGCGGCACGTCCGTTATGTCTTTGCCGTTTAACTTTATCGTGCCTTCGTCCGGTTTATCAAACCCCGCTATCATACGCAGCGTAGTGGTTTTGCCGCAACCCGAAGGTCCTAAAAACGTAACGAATTCGCCTTTACGAATATAAAGGTTCATTCCGTCTACGGCAACGGTTCCGTCTTCAAAGCGACGGGTTATGCCGCTAAGTTCTATAATCTTTTCTCTTTTGTTTTCGCCCATTTTCCGTCTCCCGAAAAATTTATTTTTTTATTTTAAATCACGCCGATTAAAACGACGGCGGCGACGATACCCATATAAACTCCGCCGCGGTTTGACTTTTGTTTACCGCACAGTGAATTTTGTTTGCGGTAAAATAAAAACTTTCGCCTTTTTTTACCTTGATTTTGCGCTTACCGATAACGAGCGTGATTTCGCCTTTCAGCACGTATCCGAACTCCTCTCCCTCGTGAGGAAAATCTTCGTCCGTCGCCATATTAGGGTTAAGTTTAACGAGTACGGGTTCCATCGCGTTTTTTTGCGCGTTGGGTACAAGCCAGTTAAGCGTGTACTCGTCCGTTACCTTTTCGATGAATTCGTTTTTGCCGAACGATATTTTTTCTTCGGTTTCTTCCGCCGAAAAAAACTCTTTTAAATTAGTCCCGAGTGCGGAAAGTATGTCGATAAGCGTCGCTATCGAAGGACTGGTAAGGTCGTTTTCGAGTTGAGAGATATAACCCTTGGTAAGTTCGCACCTGTCGGCGAGTTCTTCTTGCGTCAGTTCGCATGAAAGTCTTAAGTCTTTTATCCTTTCGCCTAATACCATTTATTGCCGCCTTTGAAATCGGTTTAGAGTTTTTTAACAAAAAGTTTAATAAAACTAAACTTTTACAACGCATAATATTATAGAAAAAGCGAATACGCTTGTCAATCGTTTGAAATATATTTTTAAAATTTTTTTCTTTTTTCGACGATTTTTTTATATAACGAAATTTAAAATAAAAAAACGCCTTTTTGCACGGGCAAAACAAGGCGTTTAATCGTCGCGTTTTCTATAAATTACCAGTCCTCTTTAATAGAGGTTTTAACGTCGTCGTAATACTCGAAATATTTTTCTTTTTCTCCGCGTTTTACGTCGTCGTTCCATTCCTCGAAAACTATCGCGTCCTCTTCGTATTTATCCGCTTCTTTCATATAGTCGTATTTCGACTTGACTTTTTCCTGCAACGTAAACCTCCGCAACGGTCGCACCCTTTACACCCGTTTTTAATTGAGTGTTTAAACGAAAGAACGCAAACCGCGATAATTATTATAACCGAAACAATCGTAAAAATCAAGCCTATCCCCGAATTTAATATTAAGCCTATCGAATTTATGGCAAAAGCCGTTACGTATGCCGACAACGTTTGAAAAACTATCATAAACGCGAAAAGTTTTTTAGACTTAAGCTCCGCGCGCGCCGCCGCAAGCGCGGCTATGCACGGCGGCGAAAGCAGCACAAACGCCGCAAATGCGTATGCGGAATAAACGCCGGAAAAAAGCGTGGCGGGACAGTCGCTCACGAAAACGAGCGTTTCGATAACCGCTTCTCTTGCGATTAAACCGGATATAACCGACACCGAAACCTCCCACGAGCCGAAGCCGAGCGGAATAAAAACGTACCTTACGGCGTTGCCGATTAAATATAAAAAACTTTTTTCTTTTTCGCCGTAAACGTAACCGCAAAAGCCGAAGCTTTTTAACAGCCACAACGCGACTGCCGCCAGAAAAATAACTCCGCCCGCTTTTACGCAAAAGTCTTTTGTCTTTTCGTACATTGAGAGCAACACGTCTTTAACCGAAGGCTTTCTTAAAATCGGCACTTCTATAACGGTAAGTTCGCTTTTACCTTTAAACGCTTTGAACTTAAAAAGTATTTTACCGAAAAAGCAAATCGAAAACGCGCCGAGAAAATACGCGAACACCGCCACCCAAGGGCTTCCGCCGAAAAGCGTGCCGCCGAGCCAGCCGAATACGGCGAGTTTCGCCCCGCACGGCATAAACGGCGATAAAAACACCGTTGCGCGTTTTTGCCCGTCGCTTAGCGTTCTCGCGGCGGTTATGCCGTTTACCGTACACCCGCAAGAAAGCATAAGCGGTATAACGGATTTGCCTCCGAGTCCGAACCCGGAAAGAAGCGCGTCGGTTAAAAAAGCCGCGCGCGGGGAGTAACCGCTTTCTTCTATAACGGTAAGAAGCCCGAACAAAATAAGCGCTTGCGGCAAAAAAGAAAGCACCGTGCCCACGCCGCCTATAACCGCCTCGGTAAACAGGCTTATAAACCACTCGGGCGCGTTTATTTTTTTTAGACTCCCCGCCGTGCAAAGCGAAAAACTTTTTATACCTTTATTTATCGCTCCGCCGAAAAAGCCGCCTATTTTAACCGTAAAAAAATACAATAGCGTTATAACCGCGATAAGTATAATCGGTCCGAAAAAAGGGTGCAGTAAAATTTTATCGGCTTTTTCGGTAAAGTTTTTAGCGGAAGTTTTTTTCGGCGTAACGAAAGAACCGACGTGCTTTTCGATAAACGCATAATACTCTTCTTTCGGGCGTGTTATTTTCGCTTTTGCGTTTAACGCTTTTTCCATCAACGCGTCTACCCCGCGCCGCTTAAGCGCGGAAACGGCTACAACCGGCACGCCGAAAATCTGTTCCATTTTTTTTATATCGAGTTTAACGCCGTTTTTATACAGTTCGTCCGCAAAGTTTATCGCGATAACCGCGGGTACGCCGTATTCGGACAATAGGCACGTGAGATATAAACCGCGCTCTAAATTAGTGCCGTCTATAACGTTTATCACGCAATCGGGCGAGCCTTTCGCCAAATACCCCGTGGCGGCTTTTTCATCTTCGGTTTTGGCAGAAAAAGAGTATACGCCGGGTAAGTCGACTATCGTTACGTTTTTGTCTTTTTTATATGCGCCGTACTTTTTTTCGGTCGTTACGCCCGCCCAGTTGCCCACCTTTTGGTACGTGCCCGTAAGCGCGTTAAACAGCGTGGTTTTACCCGAGTTGGGGTTGCCCGCAAGGCATATTTCTTTTTTCATGTTTTTACCACCGTTATGAGAGCCGCATCCGATAGTCTTATGGCAAAATACGCCCCGCTTGCCTCGAACATAATAGGTCCGCCGAGCGGCGCGCGCCTTAAAACGGTTACCGTTTTACCTTCCGTTACGCCCATAAAAAAAAGACTTTCGCGCGCGGTTTTTTTCATGTTTACGCTTTTTATGCGCGCTTCGTCTTTCGGGTTTAAGTCGCAAAGCCTCATATAACATATTTATTGCGGTAAAAGATTTTATATGATTTTAAAACAAAAATACCGCCGCTTAAACCGCGGCGGTAGGTTAGTTTGATAAATTAAGCCTTAATACGGATCTGTCCACATTTTATCGCAAACGGCGTTAAGCGTTATTTCTCTTTCTTCACCGAAAACTTTTTCAGTAAACACCGTAGAAGAGTTGATTTGTATTTTATCCCCCGACCCGGTAATATAATACCAACCGACGAATTCGTAATCGTTATCTTTTACGGGTTTTGCGTTTTTAAGCCAGGCAAGTCTGTCGGAATATTTAACCGTAACGTCTGCAACCGTTTCGTTATTATTAAAGGTACATTTACAATTATTATAATTAAGGTTAAACTTAACTATATAGTTACTCTCCTCGCTCCACTGCGCGGTAAAAGTAACGTTCTTTTTATACTCCGCGGCAGAAAACACCGCGTCTGCAACGGGTTCGGCTTGTCCGTCCCACGTCCAACCGACGAATTTATAGCCGTACCTTGTCGGCACGGGTAAAACTATTTCGGTATCTTCTTCGGTAAAACTTTTAGGAACGGTTTGGTCGGACAGAAAAAACCCTCCGCCGAGTTCGTATTCGATAGAGTACCCGCCCGCGCATGCCGATAAACTTACCGCCGAAAAAAGCGATAAAACGCAAAAAATACAAATTAAAACTTTCCGTATGCCCTTATTCATATTTATATTTTAACACTTTTCGGGCGAAAATACAATAAAATTAAGCAAAAATTAACGCCCGCAGATAAATGCGAGCGTTATTTGACTTAAAATTTGATTTGATTTTATTCGGCGCGTTCGTCTTTATCGGTTTGCGCGGTTTCTCCGGCGGTTTCACCCTCAACGGTCGTACCGGTAAGCATCTCCGCTTCCGCTTTCAACTCTTTTTTATAGTAATAGTTATTTTTACCGCCCGCTGTCGCGCTGAAATTGAACACGGTACCGACGAGATTTGCGTTGCAAACTCTTAAATCTTCTACTATGCGGGCAAGATCTCTCGCGCTGGTTCTGTCGCTTTCAACGACCAAAACGGTTGCGTCTACAAGCGGAGAAACGTTAATGTAGTCAGACATAAGTTTAATCGGCGCGCAATCTAATATAACGAAATCGTATCTCTTTCTCGCCTCTTCGATTATGTTTTTGAATTTGCGGGAAGTAAAGAATATCGTGTGGTCGGTTATCGTTTCGCCGCAGGTTATTATGTCGAGATTATCGTAACCGGTATGTTTTATTATGCCGTCAAAATCTTTTTCGCCTTTAAAGTAATCGGTTATACCGACTATTCTCGAAATTCTGAATGCACGGTGTACGGTGGGGTGCGCAAAGTCGCAGTCTATAATAAGCGTTTTTCTGGCGTTCGCTCCGAGGCTTATCGCAAGGTTAACGGCAACAGTGGTTTTACCCTCGTCCGAAACAGCCGACTGGATCTGGTAAACCTGATTTTTACCGTCATCGCTTAAATAAATCATGGTATCGGCAAGTTTATCGACGTTAAGTTTAAGGAACTTACGCGTAGCGTCTTCGGCGGCGCATTGTTTTTTGTCCTCTTTTGAAAGGCGTTTTTTGCCGATAGTCATAACGTTGCGCTTGCCGGTAACTTTCTCGAGTTTGTCTACGGAAGAAACTTTATCGCCGAAAAGCACCACGCAGAATACGTACGCCACTATCGCGACCAAACCGATTACCGCCGAAATTACTATTATTTTGTTTTTATCGGATAAAGTTGCGGTCGTCGGGTCAACCGCGCCCGCTTCGTCCGATATAGGAACTACTTTGATTTCCGCGCCGAAATATTTGCTCTTACCCGTTTCGTCTACTTCTTTAGAAAACGTTTCTATCTCGGAAATAATCGCTTTAAGCTTATTTTCGGCGGCGGATTTATCGCCGTCTTTATACGAGATTTTTATAACGAGCGAGTCGTCGTTATAACTCGTTGAAAGATTTTTAGTCGAAATTTTTTTACCGCCGACAAATTCGTTTCTTTCCGCACGGCTGATAAAAGTGGGCGTTTTAAGAACGTCGCAAACGGTTACGAGGTATTTTTGCGCGAGTATGGTATCGTTGTAATTCTGTTTGGTTTCGTCGCTTAAACCCGCTTTAACAACCACGTCTGCCGAAGCGACGTAATAGTCTTTAGATTTAAACGCAAAGCCGAGCCCCGCGCCGAGTATTATGGCGAAAATCAGAATTTCCCATAAAATGTGTTTGCAAAAAACGTAAAAAATCTCGCCTAAACTGATTTCTTTTTCAGTTTTTGCGGCAGTGTTTTCGGTTACGTTATCCATAAACTTTCTCCGATAATAAAAATTCAGATCGGCGTTTAATGGCAAAAACTACCTTAACGCCTTGTATATTGTAGCATATATTTATTATTTTTTCAACAAAAAATATAGTTTTTATCCCGATAAGCAAAAAAACCTTTCCCGATAAGGAAAAGTTTTTTCGTTATATCCTTTGCCGTCCGTAAAACTACTCCGAACGAAGCGCGATTACGGGGTCTTTTTTTGCGGCTATACGCGCCGGAATCAGCCCCGCGATTAAAGTAAGTAAAACGCTTATCGCGATTAAAGACCCCGCCGCAATCGGATTAAGTACGGCAAGTCTGCCGACTTCCGGCACGAGATTTGCGAGAATTATGTTTATAGGTATGCTCAAAAGGTAGGTAACGCCTACGCCCAAAAGCCCCGCAAACAAACCTATAAGGAAAGTTTCCGCATTAAAGACGTTGGAAATTTCGCCTTTTGCCGCGCCGAGCGCGCGGAGCACGCCTATCTCTTTCGTTCTCTCCACTACCGAGATATACGTTATTATGCCTATCATCACGCTGGAAACGATAAGCGATATAGAAGTAAACGCAACGAGTACGTAAGTTACGGCGTTCACCATCGTGTTGAGCATACCGAACATCATGCTCATCATATCCGAGTACGCTATATAATCGGGGCTGTCTTCGCCTTTAAGTTCGTTCCAGTCGTCGATAACGCCTTTTATTTGTTCTTTCGCTTCAAAATTTTTGGCGTAAATTTTTATATCGGAAGGGGTGTCTACGCCGCCTATCGCGCGGAGCGTTAAATTTTCTTCGTCGTATTGCGGAATTCCGTCTTTAATTCCCGTCGGAAAAGCGGAACGAACTTTAACGGTGCTGCCCGTAAAGCCGGAAACAATCTCGCTGTCTTTCGCGCTACCGAGAACCTCTTCGGTAAGGCGCGGAGAATACGCAAGACCCGCATCTAAAATGCCGTCTACGTTCTTTTTTTCACGCAGTATTCCCGAAACGGTGAGTTTTTTAAGCCGCGTATCCGTTTTTTCCACGTTCGCAAACGCGTACGAATACCCGCCCGAAGTCGGGTCCGACGGGTCGAGTTTATCGAATACGACGTCGTTAGTGGCAAGATAAAATTCCTTACCGACTATTTCTTCTATCGAAAGACTTTCTTTAACGCCGTTTTCGTCGCTGAAAGTAAAATCGTTGGTCGCGGGGTTAAAACTGCCGGATATATAGCCGAGCAACATTAAGGTTATATCCGCAACGCCGTTGTATTCGTCTACCACGAGCACGAGTTTATCCGAAGAAGCCTCGTCGAATTCGGGCAGTTCGCCGTACAAAACGTCGTACTGGTCGAGCACGAGGTCTCTGTCCGGCATTTCCTCTATCGTAGGAATATATTGACGTACGAAACTCGTGTTAAGCCCCATTGCGGCGTTAAGTTTATCCTCGAAACTTTTTTCTATCTGCGTAACGATAGCGTCTACCGACGTAAACGCGTTATATCCGTTAAGTTTAATGTCGGCGTAAAAATAGTCGTTCATATCAAAGCCGTAACCCTTGGTTATGGCGTAATATAACTCTTTATCCGCGTTCGTTTCGAGATAATGCAAAAAGCCGTTTTCGCTTTTATCTTTTAAGTTGTTGGTTTTAAGCATGCCGGTAAGGCGTTTGAAAGCCGAATGTACAAGCACGTTATCGAGTTCGGGATATTTTTCTTTAACGGAATCTTCCGTTTCTTTCGCGTAAGCGGAGAGGTCTACCGAACTTTCGCTTATAGTAAGAGGATAAGTGGAAAGCGTATCCGTTTGCATACGCGACATATACGCGTTAAATCCGTTTGAAAGCGCAAGCACGAGCGCGACGCCGATTATGCCTATGCTGCCCGCAACCGACGTAAGAATGGTTCTGGCGCGCTTACTGAAAAGGTTTTTCAAAGACAGCGCGAAAGCGGTTTTAAAACCCATTTTGGGTTTGCGCATTCTTTTACCCTCGCCCGTTTTTTCGGAAACGTACGGGTCGCTGTCGCTTTGCATTTCGCCGTCTAAAAACCGTATCACGCGGGTAGAATACTTTTCCGCAAGTTCGCCGTTATGCGTAACCATGATAACGAGTTTGTCTTTTGCGATTTCCGCAAGCAAATCCATTATCTGCACGCTGGTTTCGGAGTCTAACGCGCCGGTCGGCTCGTCGGCTAAAATAATTTCGGGGTCGTTGACGAGCGCGCGGGCAATCGCCACACGCTGCATTTGCCCGCCCGAAAGTTGATTGGGCTTTTTATGTTCTTGCCCTTTAAGACCCACTCTTTCAAGCATTGCAAGGGCGCGTTCTTTTCTCACCGCAGAAGGCACGCCGGAAAGTTCGAGCGCGAGTTCTACGTTAGAAAGCACCGTTTGATGCGGTATAAGGTTGTAACTCTGAAATACGAAGCCTATACAGTTGTTACGGTAAGCGTCCCAGTCTTTGTCGGTATATTTTTTGGTTGATTTACCCTCTATCACGAGGTCGCCCGAAGTATACCTGTCAAGCCCGCCGATAATGTTGAGCAAAGTCGTTTTGCCGCAACCCGAAGGTCCGAGAATGGACACGAACTCGTTTTTTCTGAAAGTCAGGTTGATGCCTTTAAGCGCGTTTACGGCAAAGTCTCCCTCGCCGTAAACCTTTACTATATCTTTTAACTCAAGTGCAACGCCGCCGTTTGCCATATTAAAAAACTCCTTTCTTTGCTATCCGCATTTTACCCCTTTCGCATTGAAAAAATCTTGAATTAACCTATTATGTCCGACACCGCCGAAACGAAATCGCTTACGCTGTCTACCGAAAGTCCTTCGAGCAGTCTTGCCTGTTCGTATAACACTTCGGCGTATTTGTCGAAAAGCGCGTCGCCGGAATCACAAAGCGATTTAAGTTTTTCAAGCACCTTATGGTCGGCGTTGAGTTCCAAAATCTTTTCGGCTTTAAGTTTGCCGTCCGCACCGGGCATGGAATTTAATACTTTTTCCATTTCTATGGATATATCGCCGCCGCTCGTAAGACATGCGGGATAAGACGAAAGATCGCCCGAAATTTTAACGTCTTTAACTTTATCCTTTAAAACTTCTTTCATTTTATCGGTAACGGCTTTATATTCTTCGGCTTTTTTGGCGGTTTCCTCTTTTTCCGCCTCGCTTACCACGGAGAAATCCGCTTCCGCAACCGATTTGAATTTTTTGCCGTCGTAATCGCCGAGAACTTTTGCAACGAACTCGTCTACGTCGTCTTTAAAGTACAATACGGCAAGCCCTTTTTCTATCGCTTTTTTTACCTTCGGCGCGTCCGCAATGCGTTCGTAACTTTCACCGCAGGCATACAGAATTTCGGTCTGACCTTCGGGGAGAGTTTCTACGTACTCTTTAAGCGTTACCGCGCCGCCCGTTTTAGAGGAACGGAAAAGCAATAAGTCTTTGAGTTTATCTTTATTAATTCCGAACCCCGAGTATACGCCGAATTTAAGCGACAAACCGAAAGTGTCGAAAAGCTTTTCGTAATTCTCACGTTCGCTTTCCTGCATTTTTTTGAGTTCCGCGATTATCTTTTTCTCTACGCTCGACGCTATCGCTTTCACCTGTCTGTCCTGCTGCAATATCTCTCTCGAAATGTTAAGAGAAAGGTCGGGCGATTCTATAACGCCTTTGACGAACCCGAGGTAATCGGGTAAAAGGTCCTCGCACGCTTCCATAATCATAACGCCGTTGGAATACAATTTAAGTCCGCGTTTATAGTCCTTGCTGTAAAAATTGTAAGGCGCGCGCGCCGGCACGAACAAGAGCGCGTCGAAACTGACCGTACCTTCGATTTTTGCGTAAATGCTTTTTACGGGCGCCTCGTAATCGTGGAATTCGTTTTTATAAAACTCCGCGAGTTTTTCGTCGGTAACTTCCGCTTTCGGTTTTTTCCATAGCGGAACCATGCTGTTAAGTATCTGAATTTCGGTATAATCCTCGTACTCCGGTTTGTCGTCCGGCGAACCCTCTTTCTTTCTCGAACGGGTTACGGGCATTTCGATAGGATAACGGATATAATCCGAATATTCTTTAACGAGTCGAATCATTTTGTATTCGTCCAAAAACTCGCAATAATCGTAATCTTCGCCGTCGGGCTTAATCGTGATAACGATTTTAGTACCGAAACCTTCTTTTTCCGTTTCTTCTATCGTATATCCTTCCGCGCCGGCGCTCGTCCATTTATGAGCCTTGTCCTCTCCGTACTTTTTGGAATACACTTCTATTTTATCCGCAACCATAAACGCCGAATAAAAGCCTACGCCGAACTGACCTATCAGTTCTCCGTTTTTATCGTCGTTTTCTTTTTTAAACGCGAGCGTACCGCTTTCCGCAATCGTACCGAGATTTTTTTCAAGTTCCTCCTCGCTCATGCCGATGCCGTTATCCTCTATCGTAAGCGTACGCGCCGCCTTGTCTATCGAAAGTTTGATTTTAAAATCGGTATTCACCGACCCGTCGGTCAGCGATATGAATTTAAGTTTGTCTATCGCGTCCGACGCGTTGGAAATAAGTTCGCGTAAAAATATTTCTTTATTCGTATATATAGAGTTGACCATAAGGTCCAAAATTCTTTTAGATTCCGTCTTAAACTGTTTCATTTTTATGTTCTCCGTAAATTAGATTTTAGCACTCGTATCTTTTAAGTGCTAATTATATTATACATTTGAAAAAAAGTTTGTCAACCGTTAAAACGCACATTTTAGCGTTTAACTCCGTTTTACGAAAAAAACGGGCGCGAAAACGTTTGCGCCCGTTTTTTTATGGTCGTTTATTCTATTTCGATACGTTTTGCGGGAAGTTCTTTTTTCTCGTTTTTCGGAACGAAAAGCATAAGCGTGCCTTTATCGTACTTTGCTTTTACGTCCTCTTCGGTAATCTTATCGCCTACGTAATAACTCCTCGAACAGGAAAAACTTCTTTCGCGGCGAACGTATTTTTTATTGTCCTCTTCTTTTTCTTCTCTCTTCGCAGTTACGGTAAGGTATCCGTTTTTAAGAGAAAGATTTATATCGCTCTTTTCAAAGCCCGGCATATCTACCGAAAGTTCGTAACCGTTTTCGGTCTCTTTAATATCCGTCTTCATATCGTTATGACGTTTGCCGCCGCCGTTTATGCCGAATAAATCTTCAAACGCGTCGCCCCAGGTATCGAAGTTCCAACCGTCGTTTTTTTCACTCAAATAGTTTTTCATAATATTTATTCTCCTTTTATAATATATTTTTGGCAATCGATTTATTTAAGTGTTAGCACTCTCTTTTCTCAATTGCTAATTATAATTATATACGAACGAAAAGTTTTGTCAAGAGTTTTATATAAATTTTTAAAAAATTTTTTAAATTGTTTTACGGCGGCGTAACAGGTGATTTTTACTCGCTCGTGAACGGTTTTATCGTAATGCAAAAGGGCGCGCCGCCGGCACGCCCTTTACGAATATATACGATATTATTAAATTTAATTAAAACAACCCGGTTATATTGCCGTTTTCGTCTACGTCGATATTTTCTGCCGCGGGAACTTTCGGTAGCCCCGGCATCGTCATAACGTTACCCGTCAGCGCAACGACGAAGCCCGCCCCTGCGGAAACTTTGACGTTTCTCACGGTAACGTAAAAATCGTTCGGCGCGCCGAGTTTTTTCGGGTCGTCGGAAAAAGAATACTGCGTTTTGGCGACGCACACGGGTAGCCCCCCGAATCCCTGCTCCGTCAGCGTATCTATCTGCTTTTTCGCTTCCGCGGTAAAAGTTGCGCCCGCACCGCCGTAAACCTTTACGACCAGGTCGTTTATTTTTTCTTCAATGCTTTCAGTTAAATCGTACGCAAAAGTAAAAGCGTTTTTCTTTTCGCAGAGAGAAACGACTTCTTCCGCAAGTTCCGCGCCGCCGGCGCCGCCTTTTGCCCACACGTCGGACAAAATCGCCTTTACGCCGAGGGAAGCGCATTTATCTATAACTAATTTTATTTCGGCGTCGGTATCCGTAGGAAAACGGTTGACTGCGACGACGGACGGCACGCCGAACGTTTCTTTTACGTTTTTAACGTGTCTTAAAAGGTTCGGTATGCCTTTTTCGAGCGCGGTAAGATTTTCGGTTCCCAAATCCGTTTTAGCCGCGCCGCCGTGCATTTTTAAAGCGCGCACCGTAGCGACGATAACCGCGGCGCTCGGAGTAAGGCTTGCCGACCTGCACTTTATATCGAAAAACTTTTCCGCGCCGAGGTCCGCGCCGAAGCCTGCTTCCGTAACCACGTAGTCCGCGAGTTTTAACGCCGTGCGCGTGGCGATAACCGAATTGCACCCGTGCGCGATGTTGGCGAAAGGTCCGCCGTGAACTATTGCGGGAGTGCCTTCGAGCGTTTGCACGAGGTTAGGTTTTAACGCGTCTTTAAGGAGTGCGGCAGCCGCCCCCGCGGCTTTAATGTCCGCGACCGTTACCGGAGAACCTTCGTACGTATAACCCACTATTATTTTGGCAAGTCTTTCTTTTAAATCCCTAACCGAAGAAGCAAGACAAAGCACCGCCATTATTTCGGAAGCGACGGTTATATCGAACCCGTCCTCTCTCGTCGTGCCGTTAGCTTTACCGCCTAACCCGTCTACAACGAACCTTAACTGACGGTCGTTCATATCTACGCACCGTTTAAAAGTTATGCGGCGCGGATCTATACCGAGCGCGTTGCCCTGATATATATGGTTATCCGTCATTGCGGCTATAAGATTGTTTGCCGCGCTTATCGCGTGGAAATCGCCCGTAAAATGAAGGTTTATTTCTTCCATAGGCAAAACCTGCGCGTATCCGCCGCCCGCCGCGCCGCCTTTAACGCCGAAAACCGGACCTAAAGACGGTTCTCTCAACGCGACTACGACTTTTTTATCAGCCCTTTTAAGCGCGTCCGCAAGACCTATCGTAGTAGTCGTTTTTCCCTCTCCTGCGGGGGTGGGCGTAATCGCGGTAACCAAAATAAGTTTACCGTCCTTACGCTTTTTGTCCATTATGCTAAGGTCGATTTTTGCCTTATATTTACCGTACGGTTCGTATTCTTCTTCGGTTATCCCCGCTCTTTCGGCTATGACCGAAATACGCTCCGGAGTAACGCTTCTCGCTATCTCGAGATCGGATTTTATCTGCATTGTTTTCCTCCTTTAATGCGCCTTTTTCCACGTGCGCGGACTTAACATTATCACGAGCGGGAAAATTTCAAGCCTGCCCGCAAGCATTACGACGGAAAGCACCGTTTTAGAGAGCGCGCTATACCCCGCGTAACATTCCGCAGGTCCTACGAGATTAAGACCGGGACCCACGTTGCCGATACAGGCAAGCGTTGCGGTAAAGTCGGTAAGCACGTCCCCGCCCGAAAACGGGTCTATTGAAAGTATAAGCGTACACGCTATAACGATTATTACCCACAGTATAAAAAACGAGCGAACGTTTCTTTGCACCCCTTCGCCGACAGCCTCGCCCTCGAGCCGAACGGTAAGCACGGCGCGCGGGTGAACCATTTTTTTCACGTCCGAATAACCCGATTTACACAAAACGAGCATTCTCGAAACCTTAAGCCCGCCGCCGGTAGACCCGCCGCACGCGCCTATCACGGTTAAAACGAGTAAAATCGCCTTGGATAGCGACGGCCATTCGTTAAAGTTCACCGACGAAAAACCGGTCGTAGAACTAATTGAAGTAACCTGAAAAAACGCGTATCTTAAAGCCGTGGCAAAATTTCCGCATGCGTTTAAAATGTTAAGCGCGATTGCAAACGTAGAAAAAAGAACGATTAAAAAGAACACCCTTACCTCTTCGCACTTAAACGCTTTTACGAACTCGCCCGTAAGTATAAGATAGTAAAAATTAAAATTTAAGGCGAACAGAAACATAAACACTGCCATCACGATTTCGACGTACGCGCTGTTATAATACGCAACGCCCGCGCCGTGCAGGTTAAGCCCGCCCGTACCCGCAATCGAAAACGCGTTAAGAACGCTGTCGTATACGCCCATACCGCCGAATAAAAGCATTATAAAGCACAGCACCGTCATGCCGAAATATATAGCGTACAGTATAACCGCGGTACGGCGCATTTTACTTACGAATTTAGAGGCGGAAGGTCCCGGACTTTCCGCACGGTAAAGGTGCATCGAACCGCCCGTAGACGGAAGCAACGCAAGCAAAAAAACGAGAACGCCCATGCCGCCTATCCAGTGCGTAAACATGCGCCAGAACATTAAACCCTTATGACTTGCGTAAAGACCGTCTACCCCCGCGCCGTCGAGCACCGAAGCGCCCGTCGTAGTAAAACCCGAAACGGTTTCAAAAAAAGCGTCGGTAAAGCGCGGTATAACGCCCGTAATTATAAAAGGCAACGCCCCCGCTACCGAAAGTATTATCCAGGAGGAAGCGACTATAACGAAGCCTTCTTTTGCGTAAATAGCCTTATCTTCGGTTTTTATAAACGACAAAGGAACGCCCACCGCCGCCAGCGCGAGCATAGGCGTTAAAAAAGCAAAATAACAGTTTTCGCCGTAATACGCGCCGACGACGAGCGGAAAAACGAGAAGCAACGCGCCTATCGTCATCGCTTTGCCGAGCGTATTTAAAACCATTTTGTAATTCATTATTTCAATACGTCCGATAATTCGTTTATTCTGTCGGAACTCGCCACGACTATAACCCTGTCGCCCTTTTTAAGCGTAGTATCGCCGACGGGAAGTATAAAGTCGTTTTCTCTGACCACGCCGCCGATAAGAACGCCGTTTTTGATTTTAAGATCTTTAAGAGGCACGCCCGTATGTTTAAAACTTTCGCCTACGGTAAACTCCAACGCTTCTACCTTATCGTTTAATTTATAAAGGGTGTTTACCCCCTCGCCGGACTCCGCCTGATGCGCCCTTACGAACCTTAATATATAGTTGGCGATGGCGTTTTTCGGCGACACCACGGTGTCAAGTCCTAAAATTTTTACCATGCCGAGAATATTTTCGCGGTCGATTTTGGTTATTACTTTATCGACTTTTTTCTGTTTGGCGTAAAGAGAAACGATAACGTTGGTCTCGTCCATACCGGTAAGCGAAACGCAAGCGTCGGCACCTTTAATGTTTTCTTCGTCCAAAACGCTTTGCTCGGTACCGTCGGCGTTAAGTACCGAAACGAAAGGAAGTTCTTCGCTTAAAGTTTTGCACCTTTCGGGGTCTTTTTCGACTAACTTTAATTCTATTCCGCTTTTTTCAAGTTCTTTGGCAAGATAATACGCTATTTTGCCGCCGCCGATAACGAAAACGGATTTTGCGCGGGAACGGAATGTTTTTATTTTTTTGCAAAACGCCGCTATTTCCGCTTCGGTCGCGATAATGTGTATCGAATCGCCTTCGTTTATCACGAAATCGCCGCGCGGTATAACGACTTCTTCACCCCGTTCTACCATCGCGAAAAGTATTTTATAGCCGTAAGAAGCCACTTCGATAAGCGACTTACCTATTATCGGGTTACCCGCCGCCACGTCGAACTCTATCATCACGGCTTTACCTCCCGCAAAACTCTCTATGCTTTTTGCGGAAGGAAATTTAAGAACCTGCGCTATTTCGAACGCGGTGCGCCTTTCGGGATTAAACGCAAGGTCTAAGCCCAGTTCCTGACGGATATTCGGAACCTCTTTAAAAAGCATAGGGTCGCGAACGCGCGCCACGGTCTTTTTTGCGCCGAGTTTTTTTGCGAGAACGCTCGATAATATGTTTATTTCGTCGTGAGAAGTACATGCGATAAACAAGTCCGCCTCGCTTACGCCGCTTTGAACGAGCACTTCCCGCTCGACGCCGCTGCCAATCAAACCTATCACGTCGTACGTATTTACGACTTTGTCAATCACTTCCGGGTCGAAATCGACCGCAACGAGGTCATGCCCTTCTTTAATGAAGTTTTTAACCAAAGTTTCGCCGACTTTGCCGACTCCTAAAATAACGATTTTCATATCGATTTATATAGTATACCTTTTTTTAAAAAAAGTCAACCCGAAAACGAGTTATCCGTTTTCGGGTTGTTTCGTACTATTTTATAATAGGTGCGCCGTTTACGTATTTTTCGGTAAGCAAAATCGTTTCTTTCGCGAGTTCGCTCTCTTTACCGGCGTGTTTTAAGTACATTTCGCAAGAAATTTTAAGCCACTCGGGCGTATCTTCCGACAAAATTTTATCTTTTGCCCACAAAAGCGGACTTTCGCCCGCGGTATGCGCTCCGTTGTACGGGTTAAACTCGTTACAAGTAATAAATCTTGCGCCGCGCTCTTCTTGCTCGATTTGAAAAATTCTATCGTTAAAAGCGTCTTTTTTAAACTCCGTCGGTACGTTTTCGTAACCGAGGTACTCTAAAAATTCTTTGGCGATGCGGGCGTGCCCCTTTTCGGTAAAATGCATGCCGTCCTCTCTGAAAAGCCCCTCTTCGCGCTTCATCGCCGCGTAAATTTTGTCGAACAGATCGAAAAATAAAATTCCGTTTTCGCCGCAAAACGTTTTGACTTTTTCAGCGTAACCGCGGAGCGCGCCGTTTATTTTTTCAAACGTGGCGCGTTTATAAAACCAAGGCGGTATTAAAAGAGCCTTTTCTTTATTGTCGGCAAGCGTAGGAACGTCCGGCGTTTCGGTAAGCATTTCGTTCACGCAGAAAGGCGAAGATATTACGGGCGTAACGCCTTTTGCTTTAAGTAAAGCCGCCGTTTCTTTTACAGCGGCAAAGTACCGAGAGTTACGAGCCTCTCTTTCCGCTAAAACAGAAGGCGTTTCTTCTTTATAAACGTCGTACAGCCACACGCCGACGTCGTTTACCCCGAACACGACGAAACACACTTCGGGAGAAAGGGCGAACACTTCTTCGTCTAATATCGCTTTTGCCATATCGGCGCGATTGCCGCCGGTGCCGCGGTTGTAAACCGTGCATTTTTCGGTTGCGCCGCGGATAAACGAGCGCATATCGTATATATAAAACCCGTGCGAGGTTATGCTGTCCCCCAAAATACATATTCGCTTATCTGAAAAAGTTTTTTTCATTTACAACCCTCTTTACGTTTCAACTTTGATAAAAGCACTTCAGAATTGACTATTTTTTCAAGCAATGAATTTTGCGTATAAAAATAGTGGTTAGAAGTTTCGTATCCGATTTTGGAATCTTTTGCCGCAAGCTCGATAAGTTCTTTGGCAAGTTGTTTTTCTTTTTTTATTATGCGGGAAAGCGATTCGGCTTTTACCGGCGATTCGCGTTTTATGCGCGCGTATTTCGTTTGCAAAACGTCCGCCTCGTAATGGTTTATCGCTACCGCTACGTAACGCTTTGCCTCTTCGACCTTTTCGTCGGGATTTACGATTTCGTCGTTCATGATTTTAAGACTTTTTTTAAACGCTCTTATAACCTTTTTCATCTGAGAAACGTAAACGTCGTAACCGTATACCGCAACCCACTTTTCGTAATCGTCGAACGAGTATGACACCATTGCGGATTCTCTTTCGTCGCGAGTTAAACTCCATAAGTTTGCCACGCCGAGATTTTTCGGCGAATAATACAGCGCGTTCACGTCGAACGGGTACTCTTTAAATCCTTTACAAAGCGTTTTAACCGCTTTTTTCATCGCCCCGGCGTTTTCGCCGTATTCGCGCGCGTAAAACTTACCGAGAGAAATACCGCCCGAAATATCGCGCACCAAACTCATGCACGGAGAAGGATACCCGCCGAGCGTCCAGGTGAGCATAAGGTCGTTTACGCCGATTTTTTTTAGATTGTTTACGTGTTTTGCGATAAGGTCGTATGCAGGCAGATACGGTACGCAGGAAAGTTCCCAACTACAGCCCGTCTGAATTTTGGCGTAAATCTTTCTGTGGTATTTTTTTGCAAGATTTATCGCGACAAGCGCGGAACCGCTCGGTCCCGGATTAGAAACGGAATAATCTATAATTCTGTTTTTTACGCCGCCCTTTTCTATCTCTTTATCGTACTCGCTTACGGTAAGCAACTCTATATCTTCGTCTAAAAGTTTTATTCCGCGTTCGAGTTGCTCCGTCGTCCACCCCATAAACGCGGACCAGCCCCAAAGGTTTGCGATAAGTTTAGCGTGCGTACCTGCGTCTTTTACGGCGCGCGCCGCTACGTTAAGCACGCTCGAAGCGGATTGCTCCGGAGAAACGTTTTTACACCTTTCGCAAGTGCAAATCGACTTGGAACGGCAGTGCGTTAAATTTTCGGACATGGTTATCATCATGATACCGCCGAGTTCGGGAACGGATTTTAAAAGGTCTTTGACCGCCTCGTACAAATATTTTTGCACCTCTTTTTGCTCGAAACAAAGCGCGCCGTAGCCGGATTCTACCGTTCCTAAAAGATGCGGAAAATTTTTAAAATCCTCGACGGGCAAACCCCTCGGCTCATTTAAATACAAAATAATTTTTATCCCGTAAGCGGCGGCACGCTCGGTAAGGTGCGCTAAATTTTTGCGCCGAACTTCGTAACCGTCCGCAAGAGCAGGTTTAAAAGGATAAGGCGAAAGCGCGGACAAAACGCCGTGAATGAAAATCTCGGTAACTCCGAGCGCGGCGTAACGCGACAAAAGCGCATCCGAAAGATGACTTTCGCAATCCTTTTTGAAAACGTCGCCGCAAGAAGTAAGGTATCCGTGTATCATACGGTCGTATTTATGCTTTACGGGCTTATACGGCGCGGGCTTTATATCCCTTAAAAATCCGAAATAACGATAATTTTCGTTTACGTATTTTTCTACCGTGCGGCGTATCGCGGCGGTGCGTTTTAATTGTTCTTTCGTTAAAGGCGCGTAAGTTACTTTTTCGGCGTACGGTTTATAAAAGCCGAGTTTTACGAATAAAAAATCTTCTTCTTTTATCGCAAACTCGAACTCTTTATCCGTTAAACCGACGAGAGTTTTAAGTTGCCCGTAAGGAAGCAAATCCCAGTTGCCGCGAATAATCGTGATATAACCTTGCCCGACAAAATTCTCGCACTGCGGAAGTCTTTTAAGTCCTAACCTTTCCGCCTCGACTAAAACCACGCTTTCGGTCGTTTCGAGAACCGCGGCAAGCGTTTTTACGGGTACTAAACCGTAATTTCTGAATATAGCCGCCTGCCACCTTGCGGGAAAATCGCAAGGTATTGCTTTATACTTTTTTATTTCCGGCAACATTTTACGCCTCCGTGCAAATTGCACAATAATTATACTAAAATTAAATGCATTTTACAAGTTTAAAAACAAAAAAGTACGGAGCGAGCCGTACTTTTTTGAATACATTCTTTTTTATCGAAATTATCTCTTTTCTACGAGAACTTTTTTAAGACGAGCAAATCTCGGCAAACCGTCCTCTCTCGGCATTTTCGTTTCGCCCTGAATAAGCGGAAGCGCGTATTTTACGAACTCGTCCGAAACGCCGGTGCCGTCGTTTATAATCCATTCCGCGGGAACGGTTTTTTCGGTATTTGCGGCAAGTTCGAGCGGAAGAAGCGTATATTCGCATTCGTATTTATCTCCGTCTTTTCTCTTGTAGCAAACCATTTTATCCGTTTCGCCGGAAACAGCCGCTTTAACCGCCTGACGACCCGCCTCGAACGTTTCGTCTATATCCGTCTGACTGGCGGAATGCGCCGCGCACCTCTGCATGAGGGACAATTCTACCGCACGGGTTTTTACGCCGGTCGCTTCTTTAACGATGGAAGCGAGCGTTGCCGCGACGCCGCCGAGTTGAGCGTGTCCGAAACTGTCTCTCGCGCCGGTTTTGCCGAGCGATTCGACGATAAGCGTGCCGTTTTTATCGTGTATGCCTTCGGAAAGACAAACTATACACTTGTTGTTTTTCTTTTTCAAAACTTCTTTAACGTCCGCAACGAATTTGTCCACGTCGAAGTCGGTTTCGGGCAAATAAATCAAATCCGCACCGAGTCCCTTATACCCCGCAAGCGCTGCGGAAGCGGTAAGCCAGCCCGCGTTTCTACCCATAGCCTCTATTATGCAAACCATACCCGTGTCGTAAACTTTCGCGTCGAGGTTGATTTCCATTATCGTGGTGGCGATGAATTTAGCCGCGCTTGCAAAGCCCGGGCAATGGTCAGTGCCGTAAAGGTCGTTATCGATGGTTTTCGGCACGCCGATAACGTTCATTTCGTAACCCGACTTTGCCATATACTTGCTTATTTTGTTGCAAGTATCCATACTGTCGTTGCCGCCGTTATAGAAGAAGTATCTTACGTCGTACTTTTTGAATACTTCGAGAAATCTTTTGTAATCGGTATCGTCTACCGAAGCGTCTTTAAGTTTGTATCTTACCGAGCCGAGCGCGGAAGAGGGAGTATATTTTAAAAGTTCTATCTCCTTGGGGTCCTCTTTGCCGATGTCGTAAAACTCTTCTTCTAAAATACCCTTTATTCCGTGCGCCGCGCCGTAAACCGCGGTAACGTTAGCCGAAGCAAGACCTTCGGTGAATACGCCCGCCGCGCTGGCGTTAATAACGGAAGTGGGTCCGCCCGACTGTGCGAAAATAAGTGCGCCTTTAAGATTTTTCATATTTCATTCGTCTCCTGTTTTATTGCCGTCGTTTTACGGCTTATTTTATTTACTTAATATGTTTGCCGCCGCGTAAAGTTCTTCGTTGAAAACCTTTTTACACTGGAAAGCCTCTTCAAACGGAACGCAAACCACCTGATTGCCGCGTATGCCTATCGCGCTCGAAACAGACTTATCGTCCATAAGCGCCTCTACCGCTTTAACCGCAAGACGGGTAGCGAGAATTCTGTCCGCCATCGTGGGGGAACCGCCGCGTTGAACGTGCCCCAAATGGGTGCGCTTGATATCTACGTGGGCGTGTTCGTTAAGATAGTTTACTATTTCGTCAAGGTCGCCCGCGCCTTCCGCGAGAACGAGCATGTTAGAAGTTTTGCCGCGAAGTTTGCTCTTTACGAGAGACTTTGCGATAGCGTCTAAATCGTAAGGTTTTTCGGGAATAAGGATATACTCCGCGCCGCCGGCGATACCCGAGTAAAGCGCGATGTCGCCGCAATGGCGACCCATAACTTCTACTATAGAAACTCTGTCGTGCGACTGCATGGTATCTCTCAAATTGTTGATAGCCGAAAGCACGGTGTTTACCGCCGTGTCGAAACCGAGAGTATAGTCCGTATAGGCAAGGTCGTTATCGATAGTGCCGGGTATACCCATGCACTTTACGCCGAAGTTATCCGAAATATCTTTCGCGCCGCGGAAAGACCCGTCGCCGCCGATAACCACGAGTCCGTCTATGCCGTACGCTTCGAGCGTTTCAGCCGCCTTTTTCTGACCTTCTATGGTAGTGAATTCGGGGCATCTCGCGGTTTTTAAAAACGTGCCGCCCCTTTGAATTATATCGGAAACCGAGCGGTTTTCGAGTTCGGTAAGGTTACCCTTTATAAGCCCGTCCCATCCGCGTTCGATACCGTAAACTTCTATGCCGTAGTAACGCGCCGTTCTGACGGTCGCGCGGACGGCTGCGTTCATACCGGGAGCGTCGCCCCCGCTCGTCAATACGCCTATTCTGTTCATAATAGTATCCGCCTTCGTTAAATTTATTTAAATCGTATTTTATTTTATCATACGCGAAAAATTTTTACTACTTTTTTTCGCGGACTTTTAATTCTTTTTTATAAAAAATATTATTTCTTCGTCTTTAAGATAATTTTTAAGTTCGCTTTTTAAACCTTCGCACTTTCTTACGGAAATTTTCGCGTCGTACTTTTTGCCTTTCATCGCGACGATGACGGGCACATCTCCGGGGTAACTTTCCGCAATGTCGAGTACCGCGTCGAGAGAGTCCTCTTTACCGTCAGGTATAATCAGCCCTAAAAACTCTTTGCCCGTTTCTTTTTTAGACGCGGCTTCTTCCGCTTTTAATTCGATTTTTTCCACGCTGTCCGCAACGATTTGCGGAACGCCGTCTTTTATCTGAATTTTACCGACGACTTTAACGACCTCTTCTTCGTTAAGCGCGGCGCGCGATTTATCGTATATCTTCGGAAAGACCACCATTTCGATCTGACCGTAAAGATCCTCGAGTTTAACGAACGCCATAGTCGACCCGCTTTTAGTGGAAAGTCGTTTGGACTCCGCTATAATGCCGCCCGTAACTACGCTTTCACCGTCCTTAATATCCGTATATATCTTTACGATTTCGCTTTCGGGGTCGTCGGGGTCTACGGGCTCTTCTTCAAACGATTCGAGTCGTTTTGTAGAAAAGTTATATTTCGCGAAATGCTCCGCATAGTCCGCGAGCGGGTTACCGGAAAGGAATATTCCGCAAACCTCTTTTTCTTTAATCAGTTTTTCTTTGGAAGAAAACTCCTTTACGTCTGGATAGTCGATTTTTAACGCCTCGTCCTCTTTAAGCACGGTATCGAACAGAGAAATCTGGGCGGCGTTTTTGTTCTTTTCCGCTTCCGCCACGCGGTCGAGAAAGTCCGAATACACGCACAAAAGTTGCGCCCTCGGACGGTTAAAGCAATCGAACGCACCCGCAAGAATAAGGTTTTCTATCATGCGCTTGTTCATGTTAAACTTTACGCAACGCGAAATAAAATCGTCGAGAGAAGAAAATTTGCCGTTTTTGTCCCGCTCGTCGGTAATGCACTGTATAATGCCTAAACCTATGTTTTTTATCGCGCCTAAACCATACCGTATTTTTTTGTTTTTTACCGTAAACAGCGCGTTGGACTCGTTTATATCGGGCGGCAAAACGGGTATGCCTTCGCTCTTCGCGTATGTGGTATACTGCTTTATATCCGCAATGTTCGTAATTCTGTTGTTCAAAAACGCGGTTAAAAATTCCGGCTCGTAATAGGTTTTAAGATACGCCGTCTGATAGGTTACTATCGAATACGCTGCCGCGTGCGACTTATTGAAGGCGTATTTGGCAAAGTCTTTCATCTCCGACCAGATTTTTTTAGCGACGTCCTCGGGCACGCCGCGTTTAAGGCACCCGTCTATCGCACGCGAAACCTTACCGTGATCGTCTACGGTTTCTTCTCTGCCGTTGATGAAAACGACCTCCTCTTTAATCATGTCCTCGACTTTCTTTTTGCCCATCATACGGCGGACCATATCCGCCTGACCGAGCGTATACCCCGCGAGCGACTGAACTATTTTCATAACCTGTTCCTGATAGACTATACAGCCGTAAGTCTGTTCGAGAATGGGTTTTAAAAGAGGATGCGCGAAAGTAACTTTTTCCGGATTATGTTTATTCTCCACGAAACGCGGAATGGAATCCATAGGACCCGGGCGGAAAAGCGAAACCGCCGCTATAACGTCTTCCAGACAGTTCGGTTTAAGTTCTTTCAAAAACCGTTTGAACCCGCCCGATTCGAGTTGGAAAACCGCGTCCGTGTTTCCGCTCGAAATAAGGTCGTAAACTTTTTGATCGTCGTATTTGCAGTTGTCGAAATTTATCTCTACGCCGTAATTTTCTTTAACGTAGTCTATACAGTTTTTGATATCGGAAAGGTTACGGAGACCTAAAAAGTCCATTTTCAAAAAGCCGAGGTGCTCGAGTTCTACCCCCGTATACTGGCTGGTTATATCCTCGCCGTTTCGGCTCAAAGGCATATGTCTGTCTAAAACGTCATGACCTATTATAACGCCGCACGCATGCGTGCTGCTCTGTCTCGGCGTGTCCTCGAGACGCATCGCTATATCGACGACGCGCTTTATCTCCGGCTCGGATTCGTACATTTCGCAAAGTTCCGGCACGGCGAAGTGCTGGCTCGTAAGTCCGGACTCGGTTTCTTTTTCGTTAGGCTTATAAAACCCGAAAACTTTTTGCAAAATATTCGGACGTTTTATTTCGACTTCTTTGCCCATGCGATTTATTTTGGAAGGTATTGCTTTGGTAATTTTATCGCACGTGGAATACGATACGCCGAGCGCACGACCGACGTCTTTTATAGCGTTTTTAGCCGCCATGGTGCCGAACGTAACGATTTTACAAACCCTGTCCTCACCGTACTTTTCGCGAACGTATTCGATTACTTCTTGTCTTCGGCAATCTTCAAAGTCCACGTCGAAATCTGGTGCGGAAACGCGCTCCGCGTTCAAAAATCTTTCAAAATAAAGATTATATTTAAGCGGGTCTATATTAGTAATGCCTATAAGGTAAGCGACTACGGAACCCGCGCCGCTCCCGCGCCCGGGGCCTACCGATATACCCATTTTACGGGCAGCGTTTATATAATCCCACACGATAAGAAAGTACTCGACAAAGCCTTGCTTGGTTATAACCGCAAGTTCCTCTTCTATTCTGTCTCTTATTTCTTTCGTTTCCGCGCCGTATTTTTTCTTAATACCTTCGTCTATAAGTTTACGGATATAGGTAAGCGGGTCGTCGCCGTTGTCAGGAATGTACCGCGGAAACATATAATGCCCGTAGGTAAACTCAAAATTACATTTATCGGCAATTTCAAGCGTAGTTTCGAGCGCGTTTAAGTCGTTCGGAAAAAGCGAAGCCATTTCGTCATAACTTTTAAGGTAATAGTCGTCCGAATTGAACTTCATTCTCGTGTCGTCGTCAACCGTTCTGCCGGTCTGAACGCAAAGAAGCACGTCGTGCGGGACGGCGTCGCTTTTATCGACGTAATGCACGTCGTTGGTAACGACGGTTTTAACGCCGTATTTTTTGGAATATTCTCTTAAATACTTGTTTACCTCTGTTTCCTCTTTAAGTCCGTGGTTTTGCATTTCGAGGTAAAAATCTTCGCCGAAAACCTTTTTAAACCAAACAACGAGTTCTTCGGCTTTTTTAAAGTTACCTGTGAGTATCGCTTGCGGAATATCGCCTGCGATACACGCGGAAAGGCACACGAGCCCCTCGCTGTAAGTCTCGAGCGTTTTAAGGTCTATTCTCGGCTTATAGTAATACCCGTCGCGAAACGCTATCGCGTTGAGTTTTGCAATGTTTTTATACCCTTGCTCGTTTTTAACGAGAAGTATAAGGTGCCTTCTCGCGCTTTCGCCCATTTCGGAAGGATTTTTGCTTTTTACGGTCAAATCGTCGCACACGTAAAATTCCGTGCCGAAAATAGGTTTTATAGTTTTTAAACCTTTCTTTTTCGCTCCCTTGTTATACGCGCAAACGGCGTCGTAAAAACTTACCGCGCCGTACATGTTGCCGTGATCCGTCATGGCGATTGCGGGCATGCCGAGAGAAGCCGCTTTTTTTATAACGAGCGGAATGGTCGCAAGCCCGTCGAGCAGGCTGTATTCCGTATGAAGATGCAAGTGAACGAAATCCGGCATATTTTTTCCTTTGAACTTTTATCCGCTGCGTTTTACAGCGAGCGACTTATTTCGATAAGTTTTCTTAATCTGTGGTTTAAACAACTCTTGGTAATTCCGAGTCTTTCGGAAAGTTCCGCTATCGAGTCCTCGGGGTAATCTCTTCTTGCGGCGGCGGTTTCTCTCAAAGCGTCTTTAAGAGAAGCGAGCCCGACTTTTTTATCTATCAGTTTAACCGCGGCAAGACTTTTTTCCGCCGCTTCTATCTGACGGTTTACGTTGCCGAGGTCGCAGTTTTTTTGCCTGTTAGAATTGTTGGAAAGTCCCCTGCTTATCATATAATCGGTGATTTTAAGCACGGACACCGGCGCGGGCAAAAACGCTATAAAGTTTTTTATTTCCTCCGCGCTTTTTATATACAGCACGTAATTTTCTTTTCTTCTGGTAATTTTGGTCATCACGCCGAACGTCGCGAGTTTTTCGCTCGTTTCGAGCGCGGGCGTATAATGCGAAAAAACCATTTCGAGGTGATAACCCGTTTTCGCGCCCGTTCCTTTACCCGGTAAAACGCAACTGCCCGAAGCGGCAAACAGCCCTCTTATAAACGCGCGCAAACAACACTCGCTCGCGGTCGTTTCGCCGTAAAATCTTAAATTTACGGCAATATCTCCGCCCGCCACGGTGAGCACGCCGAGCGCAGTAAGAATTTCCGCCGCACGCGCGCCCGATACGCTTATCACGAAATTGTCTTTTTTATTTAGCTTGTCCTCGTTTACGGCTACTTCTCTGACTTCGTAACCGAACACCTCGTTAAACAAAGAAGCGACCTCAATCGCCACCTCGTCCGACGGGAGCCGAAACTGAAAACCGAGTTCGCCGTCTTCGGTAAAAATTTCGCCGGAACCACGTATCAGCCCCGCGAGAAACGCTTTTTTACAATGAAGTTCTTTCGGAGGCTTTGAAAAAATCTCTTTTTTTACGACTTGTCCGAAATTCATAAATTCTTTTCCTTAAATTCTCTGAATCTGAAAGTCGGAAATCTGCCGTTTACGTTATGAATACGCTCCTCCGGCACTTCTACCCGTTCGAGCGTTTCGGCGACGAGTTTAAAGTCGCCGACTCTGTCAGGCGTGTGCGCGTCGGAATCTATTACGAAATTTACGCCCGTGCGAACCACGCGATAAAGATCCTCGTCGCTTAAATGCACCTTTTTGGAGTTGAGTTCTATATAAGTGCCGTAATCGGCGGCGACCTTCGCTACCTCTTCCGCGTCGCAGTAAGAACAAAAGTTAAGGTGCGTGATAACGTCTACCGGATTGTTTTTTATTACGTTTATAACCGTTTTCGTATTAGTTTTTATCAAACTTTTCGGTACGGACTTAGCTTTAAAAGTAGAAAACATAAGATTTGGCAGACCGAGAGAAAACATGGACCCGAATTTATATTTTACGAGTTTATGGAGCCCCGCGAGGAATATATCGAAATATTCGTATCTGTCCGGCATAAGGTCGGTAAGTCCGCCCGTACCTATTATGTTAGACTCTATACCCAAAAGCACTTTAACGCCCGTGCCGGCGGAAGCCTCGTCGCAAAGCCGACGCATTACGGGTAATTTTTTGGCGGTAAGACCGAACACCGGATGCGCAAACCCGTGGTCGGTTATGCCTATTTCTTTTAAGCCCTTTTCGCTTGCGGCAATGGCGTTGTCGAGTATGGTGCCTTTGCCGTGGCTGAAAACGGTATGAGTATGATAATCCGCGGTTAAAATCATTAAAATTCTCCGATAAATTCTATCTCTTCGGTTAATATAACGTTTTTTTCTTTTTTTATTACGCGCTTAATCTCGTTTACGAGAGTATACACGTCTTGTGCCGTCGCACCCGTTTCGGTTACGATAAAATTGCCGTGCTTTACCGAAACTTTCGCGCCGCCGCAGGTTAAGCCTTTAAGCCCCGCCTCGTCTATTATTTTCCCCGCAAAATCTCCGTCGGGATTTTTAAACACCGACCCGCAACTTTTACAGCCGCACGGCTGACTATCCTTTCGGCGACTACGATATTCTTCGGTAAGTCGTTTTACGGTTAAAGAATCTTTCTTCGGGAAAGCGAACGACGCGGAAAGCACCGCTCTGTCTCCCTTTATTACGTCGCTTTCACGATAACGAAAACCGCATTCTTCTTTTGAAAGGGTTTTAAACTTGTCTCCGTCTAAAACGTTAGCGCATACCAGGTAGTCGGAAACGCTTTGCCCGTACGCGCTCGCGTTCATTTTAAGCGCGCCGCCTATCGTCGCGGGGATACCGCTTATCGCTTCCGCGCCGGTAAAACCGTTTTTAACGCAAAAACCCGATAGCGCGGATAAACTTACGCCGCACGCGGCAAACACCGCGCCGTTTTCCGTTTTAAGCGTATTAAGACCTTTAAGAGATATTACGCACCCGCGAAAACCTTTGTCCGAAAAAAGCACGTTGGTGCCGTTGCCGAGAAGTTTTACGGGCAAGCCGAAAGCCTTTGCGGCGTAGATGGTTTCTCTTAAATCTCTGACGGAAAAACATTCGACGAAATAGTCCGCCGCGCCGCCCACGCCGTAACCGGTATGTTTTTTCATAGGCTCCGAAAGAGTTGTTTTTACGGATGTAAATTTTTTAAGCCACTCGGCAAAGTCCATAAGACTCCTTTTAATATTTTACTATATTTACTTTTTTTTTTCAACTTATATCAAAACATTTTTAAGTTTTTTAAGCGCGGCGTCGTCGCCGGTTGCGGCGGCTTCGGAAAGTTCTTTAATCTCCGCAAGCAAATCTTCGGCTAAAAATGCGGATATCGTTTTATCGAAATTTACTTCGCCGAGTTTTATAAAATTTTCACTTTCGGCTTTTGTCCGATAGTTTTCGGAGAACATCGCTATTTTATCGAGTTTTAACTGACTTTTTTCGGAAAGCAGACATTCGACGAATTTCTGTGAAAAATAATTTTTGTTTTCGTCCGCGCTCGTTACCGCAACGTATCTGTACAAATCGTTATACCCCGTAAGCCACTCTACAGAAAAGTCCGCACCGTAAATTTCGAGTTTTACGACGTCCGACTGCGTACCGACGAGAAAACCGCCTTTTTTTATAAACTCCGCGCGCGCCGCCGAGGGTTTATATTCGGTTACTTTTTCGGCGGTATACCCCGTTAAAGCAAACGCCGCAAGCGGCGCGGTATCCCCGCCGGAAACGACGAGTTCGCTTATCTTTTTATCCGCCGCGCTTGCCCCGCGTGAACTTATTAACGCGTAGCCGCCGCCAGCCCAGCGCGCCGCAAACGTTTTATCGCCCACCTTTCCGCCGCGAAAGGCGTTTTTAACGCCGAGTTCGGTAAATCCCGCAGGGTCCGTCGCTCTTCCGAAAACGACTATATCCGGCACGCTCCCCGAAAGCATGCTTTCTTTCGCCCCGCTTACGCTGTGCTCGGTAACCATAACGAGAACGCCCGGGTTGCTTTTTTCGAAATCGCGCGCGACCTCGAGCAAAAACCTTTTTACCGAACCCTTACCCGAAGCGAACGAATCGATTTGCCACAAAGAAAGAACGCCCTTATATTCGGGCGTTTTTATATCGAGAGATTTTTCGGGTATTTTTTTTGCCCCGAGAAGAGCGGTGAACAATATCGAAAACGCGAGGAGAGCACCCGCTATAACGCGTAAGACTTTCATAATAAAATTATATTCTTACGCGGGCGAATTTAGACGCGCGTTATTTTTTCGCGACGGAGTTTGTTACGCACTCTGTTTACGTGTTTTTCGAAATCGCCCGAATCGAGTAGTTCCGCTATAAGGTATTGCTCGAACTTGGGTACGGTGCAGGCGAAAAACCCCGCTTTGTCTTCGTACTCTTTTAAAAGCGCCTGAGGAAGCACCATATACGCCGCGCGTATCGCGGGTGAAAGCGTTTTGGTAAAACTGTTAAGGTAAACCGTTTTACCGCTTTTATCAAGCGAAAATATCGTTTCCGCATTTTTTACGCCGAGCGCAAACTCGCTTTCAAAGTCGTCCTCGATAAGCGTTCTGCCGTCCGACTGAACCCACGCGAGATATTCCCTTTTTTTACCGGGAGAAGCCGTTATTCCGGTGGGAAAACTTCCGTACGGCGTAACGTGCAATACTTTAGCCGTGGTACGCTTTAATTCTTCGCTTTTAACGCCGTCCTCGCCGAGAGAGAGCGGGTCGCACGCTACGCCGTGCGCGGAGTACGTTTTTTCTATTTTATGGTAAGACGGACTTTCCACCGCAAAAACGCCCCTGTCCTTTAAAGTAAGCGCGAGAACGCCGTACAGATACTCGGACCCCGCGCCGACGATTATTTGATTTTCGCTTACGTTTATGCCGTATTTACGATTTAAATAACGCTTGACGGCGCACAAAAGTTCTTTCGTGCCACGTTTTGCGGAGCGGGTCAGCAACGCGCCGCCGTACTTATTAAGCACTACCCTTGCTGTCTTTTTATAAGTCGCAAGCGGAAGACTGAAAGCAGACAGGTCTTTACCGCCGCCCGTATGTCCGCCGATTATTATCTTTTCTCCGCCCGTACTGAACCAGTCCTCTTCTGAATAGGTAACGTAATACCCCTTGCGTTCGCGCCCCTCGGCGTAGCCCTCTTCGCATAAAAGACCGTAAGCGTGCTCTACGGTAATAACGCTTACCCCCTTTTCTTCTGCAACTACCCGCTTCGGCGGAAGTTTATCCCCGCGTTTAAACGCGCCCCGCACGATTTTTTCTCTCATCTCCGAATACAGCGCGGAATATGCAAAGCCTTCCTTTTCGTAAATTTTCATCTGGTATTATCCTTTTTATTCAATTTGGTTATTGTAATAATATCAGAATAAGTATATAATAAGACCCGAAATTTGTCAATCGAGGAGAAAACTTTTATGAAAACGACCAAAACGATATGCATAACGGCGGCGTTTACCGCTCTTTGCGTTGTGCTTTCTTCTTTTTCGGTACCGGTACCCGGCGGGCACCTGTACCTTAACGATATAGCGATTTGTACCGCCGCGCTTTTACTGCCTCCGCTCCCTGCGGTTATCGCAGGCGGAATGGGAGCGTTTCTCGGCGATTTGATATTTTACCCCGCGCCCATGTTCGTTTCGCTTGTAACGCGCGGAATTCAGTCGCTCGTCATATCGCTTTTTGCGAGAAAAAAAGACAAAACGTTTTTGTTTTCTTTTATCGGGCTTATGATTGGCGCGATTATAATGGTAGCGGGATATTCGCTCGGGCGTGAATTCATTTACGGCGCAAAAGGCGCATGGCTCGTTAAACTTCCGTTCCAGATAGCGCAGGCACTTACGGGCGTTGCCGTTTCGCTGTTGCTTTGCTTCAAAACGCCGGTAAGAAAAGTGTTTAACGAAAAATTCGGCGACGCGAATACCCGTGCCGACGAAAACGGCGCAAAAACAGAAAATTCCGAAACGGACGCCTTACCCGAAACGGATGAGCAATCGAAAAATCAATTGTAAAATTACGCTTTAAAAGCCCCGCGGCGAATGTATGCCGCGGGGCTTTTTGTATGCGTTTATAAACTTTTTTATGATTAAACGCTTAACGGTTTTTTCTTCGGACCGACGAGCGCGGTGGCAACCCTGTCGAAATCGAAAACGTCTTTTATAACGGCGTTTACGTCTTCTATAGTTACCGAGTCTATCTCGGCTATTCGCTTGTTAAAGTCGAGTTTTTTGTCCAGAAAAAGCAGATATTTGCCGTATAAAAGCATTTGAGTGGCAGTGCTTTCTCTGCCCATTATAAACGAGCTTTTAATTTGCTCTTTTCCGCGCAGAAACTCCTGTTCCGTAACGCCGCTTTTTTTCATTTTTTCAAACTCTTTCATGACGGCGGAAGCGGCTTTGTTTACGTTTTCGGTATTAACGCCGGCGTAAACTTCGAGCACGCCTTCGTCTTTATATCCCGAGCAATATGAATAAATCGAATAGCACAGTCCGAGGTTTTCCCTTACGCTTTGAAACAGTCTGCTGCTCATGCCGCCGCCGAACACGACGTTAGCGATGGCGAGCGCGTCGCTCCGTTCGTCCGCCGCGCGATACGCAGGCACTGCAAACGCGATATGGCATTGCTCGGTCTTTTTAGTTTTAAGTAAATTTTTCGTCTGAGCGGAAAAAGTGTTTTTTTGCGGCGCGGAAGTAACCCTTTTAAACTTGTCCGCAAACAATTCCTTAACGAACGCTTCCGCCTGCACCTTATCCACGTTGCCCGCGAGCGACACGACCACGTTGTCCGCGCAGTAATACTTATCCATATAAGAAAGCGCGTCCTTTTTGCCGAAAGATTTTACGTTGTTTTCTGGACCTAAAATAGTTCTCCCCAGTCCCTCGTTGCCGTGGTATGCCGAAGCGAGAAGATCAAGACACAAATCTTCCGGAGAATCTTCGCTCATGTTTATTTCTTCTATTATAACGCCCTTTTCTTTTTCGAGTTCTTCCGCGTCGAATACGGCGTTAAAAAATATGTCGGAAAGCACTTCGAGCGAGTCTTTAAGATGCTCGGTTGTCGATTTAGTATAATAACAAGTAAGTTCTTTAGAAGTAAATGCGTTTATCTGCGCGCCTATGCGGTCTACGTAATCGGATATTTCAAATGCGGAACGTTTTTTGGTACCCTTAAAAACGGTATGCTCTATAAAGTGCGAAATCCCGTTTTCCGCTTCGCTTTCGTTGGAACTGCCGGTTTTTACAAGCACGCCCGCGCTTACCGAAAAAAGCCCGTCGATTTTGTCGACGATAAGTTTTAACCCGTTGTCATATCTTTTTACGTATCTCATATTTTCGTCCTATACTGCAATATTATCGCTTACAGTTACTATATTATACCCCGAACTAATATAAAATTCAAGGATTTTAGGCAGGGCTTTCAAAGAATGTTCTTTGGGGTGCATTAAAATAAAGTCGCCGTTTGCGGGTTTTTTCACCGCGCGACCGTATATCACGCTTTCGTCTTTATCCCGCCAGTCTATCGTGTCTTTGCTCCACATAATCACTTTATAACCGAGGTCGGCGGCGGCTTTAAGCGTGTCGTTTCCGAAACTCCCCGAAGGCGGCGCGAAAAGTTCCGGCTTTACACCGCAAAGCGCCTCCGCCACTACCCCGCAGGAATTTATTTCTTGCACGTTCGCGCCGTAGTCGAGTTTTTTATGGTCTTTGTGAAAGTACCCGTGGTTTGCGATTTCATGCCCCGCGGAAACGAGATACTTAAGCGTTTCGCCGTTGTCGTCCGCCCAGCACCCGCCGACGAAAAACGTTGCCTTTGCGCCGTGCGCGTTAAATTCGTCCGCCATCTTTTTCACAATTTCGGCGTTTTCGTATACGTTTACCATAATAGAAACGTTTTTATGCTCGCGATTGCCGTAATATATAGGCGTTTCCGTCGCGCCGCCGTAAATGGGTATTATCCGCTCGGGAATAAACCCTACCGCAAAAATCGTAAACGCGAGCGCGATAAGAATACAGTTGGTAACTATCGCGGTCTTTTTGCCGTTATAACGCATAACAATCACCTCTCGGGTTTATTGTATTCGCAAAGCGCGCCCGTAATTACTTTAAGCGTAACAAAAAACGCACCCCGCTCGGAAGTGCGTTTTTTGTTTTATATATATACTTATTTTTTTCAAAAAATTATTTTATCAGCCTTCGAGTTTTTCAAGCAGTTTAAGGTCTATGCCCTTTTCGCCTATCTTGATTATTTCGACCTTTACTTTGTCGCCGATGTTTAATACTTCTTCCACGGAGTTGATGCGCTTATCGCTCATTCTCGAAATGTGGATAAGACCGTCTTTACCGGGAGCAAGTTCGCAGAACGCGCCGACCTTCGGTAAAATTCTCACTACTTCGGAAATAAACATATCGCCGACTTCGGGGTCTTTCGCAATCGAAAGGATGATGGCTTTCGCTCTTTCGGCGTTTTCGATAGGACCTACGGTAGAAATATAACCTCTTCCGCTGTCGTCCTCGTTAAAGTCGATTTCGGTACCCGTTTCTTCCATAATCTTTTTAATTACGCAACCTTGCTTACCGATAACGTCGCCGATTTTGTCGGGAGCAATCTGGAAGTTGATGATTTTAGGCGCGTATACGGAGAGCGCGGGAGCAACCTCGGGAACGCATTCGAGCATTTTATGAAGAATAAACTGTCTGCCTTCGTTCGCCTGATTGATGGCGGTATGCATGATTTCTTCGGATATGCCTTTGATTTTGATATCCATCTGAATAGCGGTAATGCCTTTAACGGTACCCGCGACTTTAAAGTCCATATCGCCCAAAAAGTCTTCGAGACCCTGAATATCGGTCATCACGCGGAATTCGCCCGTTTCCTGATTTTTGATAAGACCCATCGCAACGCCCGCTACCGGTGCTTTAATCGGAACGCCCGCGTCCATAAGAGCCATCGTGGAACCGCAAACGGACGCCATAGACGACGAACCGTTAGAAGACAAAATATCGTTTACCACGCGGATAGCGTAGGGGAACTCGTCCTCGCTCGGAATAACCGGAATAAGAGCGCGTTCCGCAAGCGCGCCGTGCCCTATTTCGCGGCGACCGGGCGACCTTAACGCCTTTGCCTCGCCCGTGCAGTAGCCGGGGAAGTTGTACTGATGCATATATCTTTTAGAAGTTTCTTCGTCAAGACCTTCGAGTTTTTGTGCGTCGCCGAGCATGCCGAGCGTGCAGGTAGTTAAGGTCTGGGTCTGACCGCGGGTAAACACGGCGGAACCGTGAACTCTCGGCAAAACTCCCCTTTCGCACCATATCGGACGAACGTCTTTAAGTCCTCTTCCGTCGGGGCGAATGCCCTTGTCGAAGATTTTAGCGCGGACTTTTTCTTTCGTGAGATAATAAAGGCTGTCCTTTATTTCTCTTATATTGTCGGGATAAATATCTTTAAAGTGTTCGATGACTTCCGCTTCCGCTTTATCCTGACGAGTCTGTCTTTCGTTTCTGTCGAACGTGTCGATAGCCCAGTCGATTTTTTCCGAAGCGTAAGCGCGCACTTCTTTATCGAGTTCTTCGGGAACGTGATAAAGTTCGATTTCTTTTTTAGGTTTGCCGACGACGGGAACGATTTCTTCTTCGATGAATTTACAAATCTTTTTGATTTCTTCATGACCGAACATGATGGCGTTTACCATTTCGTCGTTGGTAACTTCGTTCGCGCCCGCTTCTATCATAAGGATAGCGTCTTTAGTGCCGGCAAGGTTAAGATGTATATCGGTTTTTTCTCTTTCGGCGGCGTTCGGGTTGATAACGTATTTACCGTCTACCATACCGACGACTACCGAACCGGTGGGACCCGCCCACGGAATATCGGATATCGCGAGAGCGACCGAAGAACCTATCATGGCAAGGGGTTCGGGCTGAACGTCCGGTTCAACGGAAAGAGCCTGCGCGATAACGACAACGTCGTTAAAAAGCCCTTTCGGGAAAAGAGGACGAAGAGGTCTGTCGATAAGACGAGAAGTAAGTATCGCCTTGTCGCTCGCCCTGCCCTCGCGGCGTTTAAATCCGCCCGGAATTTTACCTACGGAATACATTTTTTCTTCGTAATCTACCTGGAGAGGGAAGAAATCCATACCCTCTCTCGGCGAAGGCGACATGCAGACGGAAACCATAACCGCGGTTTCGCCGCAACGCACCACACACGCGCCGTTTGCCTGCTCGGCGTATTTACCCGTCTCGATAACGACTTCTCTGCCGCCGACGGTCGTTTTGAATTGTTTGTAATTAACTGACATTTGCTATTCTCCTTTTCTGACTCTGTTTTATACGAAACGACGCGCGCCCCGCGCGCCGCAAATATTTATTAAAGAAAAACGGGGTGGCTAAAATCAGCCCCCCGAATCCGCTTACTTTCTGAGTTCCAAGTCCGCGATGATTTTTCTGTATCTTTCGATATCGATTTCTTGCAGATACTTTAACAGACCGCGTCTTTCGCCGACCATCTTCATAAGTCCGCGCCTTGAATGATTGTCGTTTTTATTGACGGCAAGGTGCGCGTTGAGATGATTGATTCTCTCGGTTAAAAGCGCGATTTGCACTTCTGCCGAGCCGGTGTCGCCTTCATGACGGGCAAACTTGTTGATGATTTCGGTTTTTTTGGCTTTATCCATTTTAATTTTACCTCCGTATGGATATTTATTCGCTTAAAACAAAGCCTTGGGCGGAGAATCCGCAAAACCTTGCCTTAAGTATTTACCCGTTAAGTATAACAGACTTTTTACGTTTTGTAAACTGTTTTTTAATCGTTTTTGCCGAATAAAGTTTGTTTTGACGACAAAATTTCGGAAAGTTTGTTTACGTACGTTACCACGTCTTTCGGTGCGGCGAGCCTTTCTATTTTATCGTCGTTAAAGGCTACCCTTTTACTTATCGCGCCTGCCCCGCATGCGATAACGGAAGCGGTTTCTTCCATCACGTCGACGTTGTAAAGACACTCCGTGCCCTTTTTTGCGTAACCTACGTTTTCAAGGTTACCCGCCATATATTTTTGTCTGTAAAGGTAATAAGGAGAATATCCCGATTCTTCGAGCCGTTTTTCCGCAAAAGAAATCATTTCTTCTATATCGCCTTTAGGCAATCTTTTGCCTTCTTCCGCGAGATAAGAACCGCGCTTGACGGAAAGCGTATGTATCGTAATGTTGTCCGGGGCGAGTTCTATCGCCTTTAACACGCTTTTAAAAAAGTCCTCTTTCGTTTCGCCGTCAAGCCCGGCGATTAAATCCATGTTGACGATAAAATCTTTTTTCGCCAGTTCGTATTTCTCTATTATCTCCGCGGCGGTGTGTTTTCTCCCGATGCGAACGAGCGTTTCGTCGTTAAAAGTTTGCGGATTGACGCATACCCTCGTTACTCCGTGTTTTTTTAAAAGGGCAAGATTAGATTCCGTAATACGGTCGGGTCTGCCCGCTTCCACGGTGTATTCCGTACCGAAAGGCTTTACTTCGTCTATCGCGCAAAGTATTTTTTCGAGATTATCGTCGGAAAGGCTTACCGGCGTGCCGCCGCCCACGTAAACGCTGCGGAGGCGCGTTATCAACTTTGCGCTTTGTTTTATCTCGTAAACGAGCGCGTTTACGTAGTCGTCTACATGCTTCGCCGCGGTTTTAACGTCCGCCGTGATAAACGAGCAATACCTGCAACGCGAAGGACAAAAAGGTATAAACACGAAAAAATCTTCGCCAAAAGCGGGCTTTTCGTATAAACCTTTTTGCGCTTCGATAACCTTGGCGGTGAGAAGGGTTTTCTCCGGCGAAACTTTCATTACGTCCGTAAAAAACTCTTTAAAGTCGCCCGTTTTTTCTATTTCCGCGTAAGCGGGCTTTGTCGGGCGGACGCCCGTAAGCGCGCCCCACGCCTGTTTTTCGCCCGTGAACGAAACTAACGCCTTATACAGCGAAAGACATGCGTATCGTTTGATATATCTCTTTTTTTCCGTTTCGGTTCCGGACCTCGGCATGACGTTACCGAAAGCGTACGCCTTGCCGTTTATTATAACCGTATTTACGCACTTGCCTTCCGCTTCTTTAAATATATGGCGCGCGTCTACCCGTGCGGAAAAAAACGCCGCCGTTTCTTCGAGATCTTTTTTTAAAAATTCAACGTTTGTTTCAATCATGTTATTCTGCTTTTACGTAAGGGTTAAACAGTCGTTCTTCGGACAAAGCCGTCTTTTCGCCGTGTCCCGGATAAACGGTATAATCGCCATTTAACGCGTAAAGTTTTTTTATCGAAGAAACGAGCGCGTCCGCGTCTCCCGAAAGAAAGTCCGTTCTGCCGACCGAACGCCGAAACAGTAAATCGCCGGTAAACAATGCGTTTTCGGACATAAACGTTACGGACCCGTCCGTATGCCCCGGCGTGCCGATAACCGTAAGCACTATATCGCCGAAAACGAGTTTATCGCCGTCTTTTAACACTCCGTCCGGCGTAAAAGGAGTAAAACGGGACTTAAACGGACATGCGCCGACGCCTGTTTTAACCTTTTCTGCATCGCCGAAGCCGATATACACGGGTACGCCGTCCTTTTGAAACGCCGCCGCCACGCCCGAATGGTCGTAATGCGCGTGCGTTAAAAGCATAGCCTTTAGCGGCGCGCGCGTTTCGGCTGTCGCCCGTTTGATTTCTTCATACTTTTCGCCGCCGTCTATCACTACCGAAGCGGAAAGGTCTTTCGATACGAGTATATATGCGTTTTCTGCAAGAAGCCCCGTGGTTACCGTTATTATTTTCATTTGTTCGACACCCTGAACACGTCTATTATTTTGGAATCCTGACGGATTCTGTTTATAAGACTTTCGAGTTCGGTTTTGCCGTTCAGCCTTATATTAAAGTCAACTATAACCTGCTTGGTTTTGCCGTCTACCCTGCCGTTGGTGGAAACTATTTCGAGTCCTAAAAACGCGACCGCCGCCGCGACGGAAGTCAATATCTCCGTTTGAGACCTGCCTATAACTTTTATGCCCGCGTTGTAATGGCTCGTTTCCCTGTCCGTCCAGGAAACTTCTATCAGCCTGCCCTCCTCGGCGTTTTTAAGGTTGGGGCAATCTTTTCTGTGTACGGTAACGCCGTGCCCACGCGAAATAAAACCTATTATCTCGTCGCCGGGGACGGGGTTGCAACACCCGGCAAAGCGCACGAGTATGCCCTGCATACCCTTAACCGTTACGCCGCTCTGCTCGCCCGTTTTACCGGGAAGCAAGCGTTCCGTAGGCTCTTTCGGCTGACGTTTACGATAGTAATCGATTAGTTTTACGAGAACCTGACCTACAGATACCGCACCGTAACCTATCGAAGCGAACATTTCTTCTTCGTTGTTAAAGGACATTTTAGCCGACAAAATCAAAAACGACTCGTCGGTGAGCAAGTCCGAAAGATTATACCCCCTACGCTTTGCCTCGCCCTCTAACATACTCTTGCCGGTTTTTACGTTTTCGTCTTTCATTTCCCGTTTGAAAAACTGACGAATTTTAACGCGCGAACTGGGGCTTTTGACTATTTTAAGCCAGTCCCAGGACGGACCTTTGGAGTTTTGCGACGTAATTATTTCTACTATATCGCCCACCTGGAGGGTATAACTTAACGGCACTATTTTGGAGTTTACCTTTGCGCCTACGCATTTGTTGCCTACCGCGGAATGAATGTGATACGCGAAATCGAGCGGCGTTGCGTCTTTCGGGAGGCTTATAACGTCCCCCTTGGGGGTGAAAACCAAAACTTCGGAACTGTAAATATCGCCTTTTATGGAACTCAAAAATTCGCGGCTGTCTTTTAAGCCGCCCTGCCATTCCATGACTTCCCTTATCCAGGTAAGGCGCGTATCGAGCCCGTCGGCGTCTTTTTTGTTTTCTTTATACTTCCAGTGCGCCGCTATACCGTATTCGGCTTGTCTGTTCATCTCGTACGTTCTTATCTGTATCTCGAAAAACTTACCGAAGTTGGTTACTACCGTGGTATGAAGCGAACGGTACATATTTTGTTTGGGCGTTGCAATGTAGTCCTTTATCCTGCCGGGAACGGGCTTCCATTTATTGTGAATTTTACCGAAAATTTCGTAGCATTCGTCCACCGTGCCGACGATAACCCTTATCGCCACAAGGTCGTAAATCTGATCGAGCGTTTTACCGCGCTCCTTCATTTTTTTATAAATGCTGTAAAGGTGCTTTCTCCTGCCGAAAACTTCGCCCTGAACGTGAGATTCTTTTAAAATCTCGTTCACTTCGCCGACGACTTTTTCAACGAACTCTTCTCCCTCTTTCAATCTCTCGTCGATATTCTGAACGAGGTATTCGTAAAACTCCGGTTCGAGGTATTTAAGGCACAAATCCTCGAGTTCGCATTTAATCTGCGATATGCCGAGCCTGCCAGCGAGCGGCGCGTAAACTTCGAGCGTTTCGCGCGCCATTCTTTGCTGACGTTCTACCGACAAAAAATTAAGCGAACGCATGTTGTGGAGTCTGTCCGCGAGTTTGATTATGATGACCCTTATGTCTTTTGCCATCGCGACGAAAAGTTTTCTGAAATTTTCCGCCTGTTCCTCTTCAAACGAATTGAACTCTATTTTTTCGAGTTTGGTAACGCCGAGCACGAGTTCTAACACCTCGTCGCCGAATTCCTTTTTAACGTCTCCCTCGGAAACGGGCGTATCCTCGATAACGTCGTGGAGAAACGCCGCCGCAATCGTAGCCGCGTCAAGCCCCAAATCCATTAAAATGTTCGCGACGAAACAAGGGTGAATAAAATACTCTTCACCCGAAGCGCGCTTTTGGTTTTCATGCGCTTTTTTTGCAAAGTCGTGGGCTTTTATGCAAAGTTCCGCGTCTTTACCCGAATATAAAGTTTCGATGCGTTCTATAACGTTCATTTTATCACCGTTTTTCGCCCCGATAAATTTTGCTTAAATAATTTTCCGTTTTAGAATATATTACCGATGATTCGAGCGGTTTTTTAACGAGCGGGTCTTTTCTCATAATCCCGCGGTCGTTATAAAAAAACCCGAGTTCGGTAAACACTTCCGCCGCCAGAACGAATTCGTATTCGTCAACGTTTTTGCCGCTCTTTTCGTATAACCTTACCGAATCGCAAAACTCCGTGCCGCAAAGAGAAATCATTTCGGAATAAACTTCGGCGAACGCGCTTCTCGATAAATCGAGCCGTGCGGCAAAGTTCGGCGGAGTTGCCGCCGCAAGGACGAAAACGGGTTTTTCGGTGCATACCGCAGAGAGCGGTAAATGCACGTAAACCACGCGGTTATAGTCCTCCGCGACTTTTTCCGGCGCGACGACGAGACAGTTTTTGCCGGCACGCTCGGCAGAATTCGCCCGGTACGATTTAACCCCTTCGGGCAGCAACGATTTTTCGACCTCTCCGCACGCAGCGTACAACGTGCCGTAGCCGGCGTTTATTTTTTCGTCCGTAACGCCGACGGAAGAAAAATCGTTTTTAAGCGATATAACCTGCCGCCTGAACGCGCACAAGTCCGCTTTTTCGCCCGCCTCGCCTATAACGGCGAATTTGAAAAACCCCTTTACGCTTTCGCGCCCGTTAAACGTCGAATAATTAGGCTCGAAAACAACCTCTTTAACGGCGGGTAAAGTCATCGCGGGCAAGTCGTTTTCTCCGTTAAAGTCTAAAATTTCGATATACTCCGTTTTAAACGAATAATGCGGAGAACCTTTTTTAAGCGGCTTAAAGTCCGCACTCTCCGTTCGTACGGTAAAAAGCGGTTTGGGATTAGCGCAACCGTACGGTTCTAACAGTTCGAGTTCTTTTGCAAAGCGAACGGTAAAAGGTTCGGTTATGCGCCAGCAAACGCGCTCGGTTTTTTCGGCGTCCGTTACCCCGCGGGCGGAAACGTATTCGCACACCCGCGCCTTAAACTCGCCGAACTTTTCTTTTTCCACCGAAACGCCCGCCGCCTGCGCGTGCCCGCCGAAACCTTTTGTGAATTCCGCCGCTGCCGAAATCGCTTCGTATATATTTACGTCCCCGTAACTGCGCGCGGAGCCTTTCAAAAACCCATCCGCCCCCGCGAAAACTATAACCGGGCGCGAAAAATCTTCTACGAGACGCGCCGCTACGATGCCGATAAAACCCGTTTTCCATTTTTCGTCGTAAACGAGTATGGCGGGGTCGTTATACAATCTCTTTTCGGATATTATTGCCCGCGCTTCTTTATATAAAACGTCGCACTCCGTCTGGCGCGAAATATTGTATTCGTTAAGTTTTACCGACAAATCGAAAATTTCGTTTTTGTCCGTCGAAGTGAAAAGTTTAATCGCGGAAAGCGCGTCGCCCATTCTGCCGCCGGCGTTTACGCGCGGCGCGATTTGAAAAGCGAGCGTTTGGGCGGTTATCTTTTTTGTGCCGCCGGACAACAAATTTTTAAGAGCGGGTCTTATTTTGCTCGAATTGAAAATTTTAAGACCCTCGAAAACGATATCGCGGTTTTCATCGATTAAGTCCATACTGTCCGCAACTGTTGCAAGCGCGACGAGGTCGAGTTGTTCGTCCGCGGCGGCGCCTATCAGCGCGTAACCGAGTTTATAAGCGACGCCCGCGCCGCACAAACCGTTAAACGGGTATTTTTGCCCCGCTATTTTGGGGTTTATGCAAACACAGTCGGGTAAAACGACGGGCGGCTCGTGATGGTCGGTAACGATAACGTCTATCCCGAGTTCTTTTATTTTTTCTACGGTTTCCGCGTCGGAAATGCCGCAGTCCACCGTAATAAGCAGGTTTACGGGGCTTTCGTCGTTCATTTTTTTGATTTTTTCTAAATTAAGTCCGTAACCCTCTTCGCGCTCGGGTACGGTAAATCGCGGCGAAAGTCCGAATTTTTCAAGACAGTTTTTAAGCACGGCGGTGGCGGAAACCCCGTCCGCGTCGTAATCGCCGAAAATAAGCACGCTTTCGCCGTGATTTTCGGCATAGGTTATACGCTCCACCGCATCGCTCATGCCGGAAAGCAAAAACGGATTTGCGAAATTGCGCTTACTCGGTTTTAAAAATTTTAAGGCTTTTTCGGGCGTGTCTATCCCGCGGTAAAACAAAACCCGAGCGGTATCAAAAAGCAAGCCCGTTTCCGCCGCAACGCAAGCGACCGCCGTATTTTCCCGTTCGGATAAAGTTTTGCCGTACTCGATTTTCATTAGTTTAATTCCCTTTGCCTTAAAACGCGCTTAAAAGCCGCGCGAAAGCCCTTTTTAACCGCGATAAACGCGTTTTTAAATCAATAAGGCGGAAAAAAGTTTTTCCGCCTTAAAGTAGTTTTAATCGTTTGTTATTTTACGTTTGCTTTTTTCAGAGCCGCCCATAAAACGGGAGTCCAGACAAACGCCGCAAATACCGCGCATACGTCCGCCGCGACGAGCATAAGACCGACGAAAGACGGATAGCCGATTTTAAGCACGCCGAGCACTACGCCCGCAAGCAACAGGCTGAGCCCGGTGAAAAGGTACCTTACGAGGCTTGCTTTTGCGGCAAGGTCGGCGATTTCGCCGAACGACGCGCCCGAGTTAGAAGGCTTTTTGCTTTCTTCTTTAAACCTGTTGGAAGTAACCGTCGCAAGAACGAACGCGAATACGAAAGTAAACGCGACCCCCGTACCGAAGAAAGGATAAGCGGGTATTCTCGCAAGGCTTACCACGGCGATAAACAAACCGGTCGCGATAACGCTTGCAATAAGCGAAGCAATCGCGGAAGCGGGTTTTTCGAATATCATAACGTAAAGCGTAAGCACTACCGCGGCAATCGCGAGCGGCACGGCGGTTTGCCATATCTGCAATTCGCCGTAAGAAACCGTTTCGCTGACGAAAGCCTCTGCCACCGCTTTGGAAGTGCCGAGTTTATCGTTCAAAAATTCGGTAAGTTCCGCACCCGTAAACGCGGGTTTTTCGTTTATTTTATATATAAACATAGTTCCGTCGGGCGAAGTCTGAGTCGCGTAAGAAACGGTTTTTACACCCTTTTCCGCAAAATACTCTTCGGTATACTTTTTAAGGTTTACCGCGCTGTCGTCCGCGTCCTGGTCAACGCTTACTTTTATTTCGCAACCGTTGCGATAGTCCGCCGCGGTGTTAAGCCCGAACACGCCGAGCATAACCATACCCGCAACTATTACGACCAAGGTTATTATTATCCACAACTTAAATTTGTTCGTAACGCTGAATTTCATAATTACGCCTCCTTCCTTTTAAGACTGAAAAAGGCTTCTTTATCGCTTACCGCGCCCATAAACAGACTTGCAAACATTCTCGTAAATACCAAAGTGCATATCGCCGAAACGACCGCGCCTATACCGAACGTTATCGCAAAGCCTTTAATCTGACCCTTGGTAAAGAGAATAAGCAGTACCGAAACGACCGCGCTGATAACCGCGGAGTTTATAACCGGTACGAGCGAACGTTTAAAGCCCGCTTTCATAGCCGCCTTAACGGTTTTGCCGCCGGTAAATTCTTCTTTAATGCGTCTTGCGGTTATAACGAAACCGTCTACCGTAAGGAGAGCCGCGGCAGCCATACCGATAACGCCGCCCATGCAGAGTTTAATGCCGGGCACCGCTATAAGCATAGAAAGTTCTATCACGGCAAAGAGTACCATAGACAACGCCGAAACGAGCCCGAACCCCTTATAAGCAATTATAAGCGCGACGGCAGCCGCTACCACGAGCGCGCCGAGCGCGATAAAAGCAAACGTTTTAGCGTTTTCGCCGAGCGGAGAGTTGACCGCGCCTATACGCACGGGCGTATCGTAATTATATTTAAGTCCGCCGGAAGAAATCTGCAACGCCATTTGCTTTGCCGCCGCTTCGCTACCGGTGGTTACCATTACGGTTTGTCCGAACGAACTTGTCGAAAGCGCGCTTTTGCCGTCGAACGGAGAAAGCGTTTCTCCGCCGAGGGTTACCTTAAAGTAAAAACTGCCCTCGCCCATTTTGTCGGATATATACTTATACGCCTCGTCGGTGAACGTTATCGCTACGTAATATTTAAGCGAACCGTTTTCGTCTTTATAACTGCTGTCCGAAACGCCGGATATTACTTTTTTGCCTTCGAGAATCTTGTCCGACGGGTTAGACGCGCTCCCCCCGAAAAATTCGAGTTCGCCGTACTTTGCCGCCGTCTGCACGTCCGCGTCAAGCGAAGTAAGGTCGGGTTCGCCGTAAGCGTTGGTCGCGGCTTTTACTTCTATCCTTATGGTGTAGTCTGCAAATTCCTCGCCCGCGGGTCTTACCGCTTTAACCGAAAAATTTTCGTACCCCAAAGCGTTAAGACGGAATTTTAAAGTATCTATAACGTCGTTAATGTCTTCGACGGGTTCGGTGTTGTCTTCCGCAAGTTCGAGTTCGTAAGCGGTACCGCCCGAAAGGTCGTAATCGGTTTCGATTGCGCCGAGGACGGAGTTAAAGTTACTCGTACCGACGGAAAAAGGAACGAAAGTCATCGCCAAAAGACACGCCATAACGACGAAAATCAGCGATAACAACGTAATCGATTTCCCTTTGTTCATGTTTGCCTCCGCGACAAGGGCGCAAAAAGCCCCTGCCTGTTACGTGTTGAAATAAGCGGCTATAAAGCGCGCCGCCGCGCTGACGTTTGCCCTTATCCCCAGTTACGGGGATAAAAGGTTTACTCTTTTACGTCGTTGAGTTCTTTAAGCATTTCGGCAAGGTCCGCACCGTGAACGTCAGCCGCTTCACCTACGGTTTCACCGTGAGCGAGCGCGCAACCGAGGCAGTGCATGCCGTGAGCCATAAGAATTTCACCCGCTTTGGGGTTTATCTGAATCGCGTCGAAAATGGTGGTGTTTTCGGTAATCTTGTTAGCCATAATATCTCCCTTTTGCCTATAAAGCGGCAATTATTTAAACTTACCGTTCTATTATATAATCATTTTGAATATAAGTCAATCGCTTTTTTAAAACTTTTATGGCGTAAAAGATATTTTGCCGCGTTTTTAGGGCTAAATCTCCTTATATTTTTGCCCCTGCGCGCTCCGCTAACAATAAAACGACTTTAAATTTCGATTACCGTAAAAAAATGATTATAAAAACGCGACCCGTTAAAGGTCGCGTTTTTATCTGTCTCGTTGTTCGCTTGCCGCGCCCGCGCTTTTACTTAGAAAGCAACGCGGTCGGCGTTAAAACGCTATTATAGCGAATTGTTTATTTATCGTAATATCCGTCAAAAGTAACCGTGAATTTAGCGCCGCTTTTGTTGGTAAACGTAAGTTTAATGTAGTTTCTGTCGTCATAGTCTTCAACTTTGGAATTTACGAAAATATTATCGTTGATATCGGCGATTTTATTACCTTGATATTCACCGAAACTTCTTGAACCGAATTCGGATAAATCGATTTCAAAAATTTGCTCTTCGTTTGTTAAATTTATACGTTTGTTATACACTACCGAATTGTTGAGTTTTGCTTCGCATGACAAAGATACGTCGCTACTAATATCCAAGCCTTTAATTTTTACCACAAGTTTAGTATAAGGTGTACCCTCTTTGGCAAGCAGGGTTAAAGTTTCATAAGCGTGCGCCTCGTTAAAGCCCGTAGCGTTACTCGTATAATCTACCGCCGTATTTGAAAATTCAGGATACAGAGATACTTGCGTATCATAAAATTTATTCTCTAACGCAGAATTTACGAGTGCGGGTATAATTACCTTATACCCCTTATACAGCCGCGGAGAATTTGTTTCCGTATAACTTGTATCGCTGTTTATCGCTTTAACGTTGGTTGCGTTGATTATTCCGTTATAATCTTTTTTAAGTATATCGTAATAACCGTTGTCTTCGGTTATTCTTGCCGCGCCGATTATTTTGTTATTGATTATATCCTCTAATTTTTTGTTAAAATCAGCGGGGTAGCCTAACGTATTTATCTTTCTTGTTAAATATTCGTAATTTACGCTTTCTCTACCGCTCAATGCTTGCGCAATCATCAGTTTTAACGATTCTTTTGCCGCGTCAGAAGTTAAATCCGTAACCAACCACTTCTTTGATTCGTCAGAGTCCAACCTTTTTCCAGCCACTTTACTAACAATTTTCATATTCTGACCGGAACTTGCGCCGATTAGATTGAAAAATTCTGTAGATGCTAATATATTGTTATCAGTATCTTTAATCAGCAATGATTTTTGATAATCGGACAAATCATCAATATCTACTTCTACCAACGTAGCAGTACCTTCATTTATAGTATCTAAATATTCCTTACTTAATTGTGAAAGCATATTTGAACTATCTGCAAGTGCCGGTAGACCATTTTGAGTACTATCACTATAATATCTGTATATTTTGTCTACTTCATTTCCGGTTAAATCATAAAGTGGGAAAGCATATCCCCATACATATGAACCGGTTTGTGTTCTATGTTGTCCATAAACATAATCAAGACGTGCAAGTATATCTTGCGCGAGTACGTCTATCTGGCGGTCAACTAAATTTTTAAATTCTTTAACCGTTCCGTCGGAGTCCTTTACACTTTCTTTGGTATACGTCGCTTTTACGCCTGAGAAGTATTTGCTCATTAACCCTTTTTGCGGCGGAAGCAGCGCCTTGTCTGCGTAGCCGCATACCGTACAGGTACCCTCTCTGAATTCGTGGCTTTGTTTTTCCGTAGTCTTACTACAGTGCTCGCACTTTTGCCAGTGTCCCGTACTATCGTATGAATACGTTACTTGCCACTCGTGGGCGTGTGAGGTATCTTCATACCCCCCCCCCCCCCC
>DPGH01000009.1 GCA_003523255.1 Clostridiales bacterium | reverse complement strand
TACTTTCTTTGAAAATAAAACAAATATTGTTGGCAAAGTCCTGCGTCCTGACCGAACAAATTGCAGAAAAATGTCGAAATCTCACTGTCCTTGTGTCCCTGCTCGAAATAGGCGTGATACACCTTTTTAAGCCATGTGTCCACGGGAAAAACATCGCCTCGGCGCAAACCGAAAAGCAATATACAATCGGCGACTTTCGGTCCCACGCCTTTGAAGGAAAGCAACTCTTTGCGTGCGGAAGCCGTGTCCGCCTGAGTGAGGCGGGAAAGGTCGTAATTTACAAGGCGTTGTGCCGTTTCCTTCAAATAGACGTCTCGGTAGCCTGCACCTATCGAAGTGTACAGCGAAAGAGGCGCCTGCGCCATCTTTTCCACAGTGGGGAAAGCCTTGCCGTAGGGTGTGTCTTCGCCAAGCGCATCGCACAGACGGCGTATTATCAACTGAATACGCTTGATGTTGTTGTTTGCGGAAATGATGAAGGAAATTATCATTTCCGTCAGATCCTGATTGAGAATGTGTATACCTTTGCCGCAGTCGCACGCCTGCTTCATCAACGGAGAAATGGCGGAAATGCGTTGCACCTTTTGGGCATAGTTTGTGTCCAAATCCAAAAAATGACGAAAATAGTCAACGTCGTCGGTGAAAACACGCACAACATCTTCTTCCGTTACCAAACGGGCGTACTTATCCCGAGAGAACACGGCGTAACTGCCGTCGGAAAGTTTTTCGTATCGGAAAATCTGACCGCACTCCAACGTGTCTTTTACGTTAAAATATTCTCCGTCGTATATCAAAGTTTTCATTGCTATATCGTAAAAATAAAAAATCGGGCTGATTAACAACCCGAAGTTTTAACTTATTTCGCGTAAACGCTTACCTTTTTGCCGTCTCTGCCCATTCTTTCGAATTTAACGACGCCGTCAATCAGAGCGTATAACGTATCGTCGCTGCCGATGCCTACGTTGTTGCCCGCGTGAACTTTGGTCCCGCGCTGACGAACGATAATGCCGCCCGCGAGAATTTCCTGTCCGTCGTTTCTCTTAACGCCGAGCCTTTTGGAATTGCTGTCTCTGCCGTTTTTAGTACTGCCGCCGCCTTTGTGGTGCGCGAATAACGTTAAAAATATCATAATTCCGTCCTCCTTTTACTTTGCGGCGATTTCAAGAATTTTGACTGCCGTAAAGGGCTGTCTGTGTCCTTGTTTCTTTCTCTCGTTCTTTTTGGCTTTGTATTTGAACACGATAACCTTTTTCTCTTTACCCTGTTCTACTACCTCGCCGACTGCTTTCAACGACTTAGCCTGTTCGCCTACCGTGATACCCTTTTCATCGGATACCATAAGCACGTCGAACTCTACTTTGTCGCCTACGTTTGCGGATAACTTTTCGAATCTGATGACAGAACCGACTTCCGCCTTGTACTGTTTGGAACCGTTTGCAACGATTGCGTACATTGTTTTTACCTCCGTCTCTCCAGTCTCGCCGAATTTAATTTCGGGGCGGCGAATTGCGCGCTTAAAAGCCCCATTCGAGCGGCACATTGGTTATTCTAACTTATTATCGAATAAAAGTCAAACGTTTTTGCATACTTTTACGCTTTACGGGCAAACTATTTTTACATATTAAACCGATAGGAGAATTGTTTTAATGGAAGCATCTAACGTAAACGGAAAAGCGATAAACGACGTATACAAAAACGCGCACCTTGCGCTTCAATCCATATCAGACCTTCTCCCCGCAGTTTCGGACGAGGAGATTAAAAACGAGCTTAAAGAAGAATACGAAGGATACGAAAAAATCATCGGAGAGATTTCTTCTTACATGGCGGAAAAAGGCGTTGAGCCTAAAGACGTAAACGTATTCAAAAAAGCCATGATGTGGGGTAGCATAAAAATGAAAACCATTGCCGGCGCAAGCCGCAACCAGGTGGCGGACATGATGATTAACGGCACCGTCATGGGCATAAACGAACTTACCGCGATGAAAAACGAAAAAGAAAATTACGACGAGGACGTTGCGAAGTTTATCGAAAAACTTTTATCTCTCGAAGAAGATTATCAGGAAAGACTTAAAAAGTTTTTGTAAATAACGCTCCGTAATATATACCTTTTAAGCCCGTAATACGATACGGGCTTTTGTTATTTGGCGAAAACCGAATATTTTAAGATTAAAAAACAATACCCGCATTTACCGCCCGAGAAGTATAATTTATTTGTAAAAAATTATTTATCGGGAATGTTTATGTCTGAAAAATTTAATGTTTTATTTTCTCCCTATGGAAAGCACCTTAGTTTAAATTTTTACGGGTAAAATAAAAATATACCGCGATAGGTTTTGCGCGGTATATTTTTAGTTAAACTATTTTCTACGATAAAACTATTACCTTTCGTCCTTAAGGTTTTTGGTAGCCGCTTTGATTTCATCGTCGGTGGGGATATAATCGCCCATAACGCCGTCGTTGTATTTTTGATATGCTACCATATCGAAATAACCGGTACCGGTAAGACCGAATACTATGGTTTTTTCCTCTCCCGTTTCTTTACATTTAAGCGCTTCGTCGATGGCGACCTTTATCGCGTGCGAACTTTCGGGTGCGGGAAGAATACCCTCTACCCTCGCGAAAAGTTCCGCCGCTTCGAACACGTCCGTTTGCTTGACGGAAGTCGCTTCCATAAGTCCCTCGTGATAAAGTTCGGAAAGAACGGGGCTCATGCCGTGATAACGAAGTCCGCCCGCGTGATTTGCGGAGGGGATAAAGTCGCAACCGAGCGTATACATTTTAGCGAGCGGGCAAACTTTACCCGTGTCGCAAAAGTCGTATGCGAATACGCCGCGCGTAAGGCTCGGGCAAGATGCCGGTTCCACTGCGATAAAGCGATAATCTTTTTCGCCGCGAAGTTTTTCGCCCATAAACGGAGAAATCAATCCGCCGAGGTTAGAACCGCCGCCCGCGCAACCGATTATGATATCGGGCTTTACGCCGTATTTATCGAGGGCGGCTTTGGTTTCGAGCCCGATAATCGACTGGTGCAACAAAACTTGATTGAGAACGCTGCCGAGAACGTAACGATAGCCCTCGGTGGTGGTAGCGCGCTCTACCGCTTCGGATATGGCGCAACCGAGGCTGCCAGTGGTATTCGGGTGCTCCGCGAGAATTTTTCTGCCGACCTCCGTCGTCATAGAAGGCGAAGGAGTTACGTCCGCGCCGTAGGTACGCATTACTTCGCGACGGAAGGGTTTTTGCTCATATGAACATTTGACCATAAACACCTTGCAATCGAGCCCGAGATATGCGCATGCCATGGAAAGCGCGGTACCCCACTGTCCTGCTCCCGTTTCGGTGGTAACGCCTTTAAGTCCTTGCTTCTTTGCGTAGTAAGCCTGCGCTATCGCGGAGTTCAGTTTATGACTGCCGCTTGTATTGTTGCCCTCGAATTTATAATAAATTTTAGCGGGCGTTTTAAGTTTTTCTTCAAGGCAATACGCCCTGACGAGAGGCGACGGACGGTACATTTTATAAAATTTAAGAATCTCTTCCGGAATATCAATATAAGGCGTATCGTTGTCGAGTTCCTGGAGCGCGAGTTCTTTACAAAACACGTGCGAAAGTTCGTCAAGCGTGGCGGGCTTGCCCGTGCCCGGATTAAGGAGCGGGGCGGGTTTCGTTTTCATGTCCGCGCGCACGTTATACCACTGTTTGGGCATCTCCGACTCGGTCAGGTAAATCTTGTAAGGAATTTGTTCGTTCTTTACGGTGTGCATTGTTGTTTCTCCTTTAAATATTATTTTTTTACAGGGAAAGTTTAAAACAAAAAACCCGCCCTGACAAAATCTCATTTTGCCGGGACAGGAATTACCTGCGGTGCCACCCTGCTTAACGCAATCGCGTTCTCTCTGCCGCGTACCATCATACGCGCAACCCTTGATAACGGAGCGTTTTCCTCCGTCTTGCATACTCGCTTTTACGCTTTCCGCTCGCCCTTGAAAGTCCATTCGGTCAAACGCCCCTTGCCGCACTCGCACCGCCGTCGGCTCTCTGTGAAGGGAAAGATTGACTTACTCACTCTTTCGCATCGGTTTATTTTCTATATCTTATCACCCTTTTTCGTCTTTGTCAAACGTTTGAAAAAAGTTTTTTCGATATTTTTTATTTTTCCGAAACGCTTGTGTATATCGTAAATTTATTGTATAATATGCACAAATATATATGCGAGGTTAATTATGACCGATCCTTTTTCTATCGAATCTTTTAAATTTCCTGAAGGTTTTATTTTCGGAAGCGCGACTTCGGGACATCAAATCGAAGGCAATAACGTTTACTCCAACAACTGGGCGGAAGAATTAAAACAGCACGAAATAAACCCCGAATTCGAGGTTTCGGGAAAAGCGTGCAACAGTTACGTTATGTGGAAAGACGACGTGGAGTTAATAGGCAAACTCGGACACCGCGCTTACAGAATGAGCGTGGAGTGGTCGAGAATCGAGCCAAGCGAAGGAGAATTTAAGCAAGACGAAATAGAACACTACGTTAAAATATTCGAAGCGTTAAAACAGAAAGGCATTAAAATCTGCATTTCTTTGACCCACGGAACGGTTCCGAACTGGTTTTTTGAGAAAGGCTGGTTTTACAAATACGAAAACGGTAAATATTTTGAAAGATATTTAAACCGCATAGTTCCGCGCTTTAAAGACTACGCCGACTGGTGGATAACGCTTAACGAACCTAACGGCGGCGTAAACCCCGAATATTTCGATTTTAAATTTAACGCCGTAAGATACCACGCACGAGCCAATTCGATAATTAAACAATATTCCGATAAACCCGTAAGCCTTGCCCTTATGTTCGTTCAGCAGTTCGGCAAACGACAATGGGATAAATTCGACGTTGCCGTACAAAATTATTTCGACGTGGTGCAAAACGAGTTTTTTTTGCACGCGATAAGAACCGGAGAATTGGTTTTACCCTATCGCGACGCCGTCTATGATAAAGAAATTAAAAATTCTTGCGATTTTTGGGCAATAAACAGTTATCAACGTAAAATGATAGACACGCGAAAAGCCGACTTTGCAGGAACTCGTTACCGCCACGAAAAAACGCAATTGCTGAAAAAAGGAAACTTCGGAAATACTTTCAACGCCGAATGTCTTATACACAACTTAACAAGGCTTACCGACAAACCCGTTATAATCACCGAAAACGGCTCTGCCACGGACGACGACGATTTCAGAATAATTTATATACTTGAGTATTTAAGTGCGGTTAAAGAGGCGATAGATATGGGCGTAGACGTGCGCGGTTATTTTTACTGGTCACTTATCGATAATTACGAATGGTCGTCTTTCGTGCCAAAATTCGGTTTAGCGAGCGTAGATCGCGAAAACGGATTTAAGCGCACGCCCAAAAGAAGCGCCGAATTTTATAAAAAAATAATCGAAAACAACGGATACGAGCCGTATATGCTTAAAGATTTTTTAACCGAACAACCGAAAGTTAAATACGGAACGGAAAGTTTTGCCCCCTCTCCGACGATTAAGAACGGAAAAAATAAAATATATTTAGGCGAACTGTAATAATCGTTTTAATTTAGCCCCTTGCAAAATACGTTGCAAGGGGCTTTCGTTAATTTTTATTCTTTCGGAAAAACATTGCAAAATAATGACGGAAATCTTTATCCGCCGCGACTGCGCCCGCAACCGGTACAATCGAAAGACCCACCGCTATGCAGCCGTTAACTAAAAGTTCGTATAACTTGTTATCGAATTTTACCATACAGAAATTAAGTAAAAACAAAAACGCGGTAAAAATTATTATATACGAATAGTTGCGTAAGTAGTATTTTTTTGCGGATGTATGGAATGCGTACTTATGCAAGACGTGCGGTTCTACTATATGACAAATAAACAAATTAGTTATAATCGTTGCGACAATAACACCTACCACCGCCAAATCGTCGTTAAACAGTTTTTTAAACAACATAACGAACGCGATAGACAACACCAGATTAGATAGTCCTTCTAAAACGGGTTTCCATCGGTCGTAATAAAACGTGCCGGAAGCGTCTCTGAACAAAAGAGTCGACTGGCGTAAAAACTGTATAAAATAATTTACCGTTATTACGAAAGAAATAGACTTTTCAAGCGGTTGACCGCCGCCGAAAACAAGCGCGACCAAATCGTCGATTACGCTGTAATATCCTAAAAAGAAAACGCAACCTATCGAAAAGTTAAGCGTGCAGAAAAAGCCGTAGTATTTTTTGAAAGCCTCGCCGTCCTGCACGAACAACCGCCCTATCGTTGCGGTAAGCGGAGTAAAAAACAACGCAAGAGTGCCGGTCATTGCCGTCATTATCGCTACGTAGTTTGAATACTTACCCAAAACGGTTACGCCTATAAACGCGGATATTATAATGCTGTCTATCGTATTAACCAGAATTCCGCCTATACGATGCATAAACATCGCTTTAACGTTTTTAAGAATTTCTTTTTTGGTACCGTCGTCGATTTTATTGCTTTCACTCGTAAAAACAAAAGCATATCTTTTTTTCGCTACGATTTCACATATACCCCATTGAACTGCTGCTGCGACAATGCGACAGACCAGATACCACACGAAAGAGCGTGTAGCGAATAAAACCGCTATTTGCAACACGTACTGCAACAACTGTCCGCAAGAAGTTATAGTCGTTGCGATATAGTTGTCTTCATATGCGTTCATCAACGAAGTTTGAGCGCTGAAAAAGTAAGTAATTACTACCGACAACAACATTAAGCCAAAGGTTAAATATATGTTTACGGCGACGTTTTCGTACCCCTTGGCAAGATACGGCAAAAGCGGCATTAAAACGCACCCCGCAGCCGCAATGACAACGCCGATTATCAGGTAAATTTTTTGGAATAGTTTATATAAAGACAACACTTTTGACGTGTCGCCAGTTACAATCGGTTTGTACATGCAATATATAATCGCGCCGCCGATACCGAGTTCTACGACCGACAACACCCCGATTATACTTAAATATAAAGAATTAAGTCCGTTAACTTCGTCGCCTATAAAACGTATAAGATATCTCCTGACGAGCAAATTGCCGACAAGAAGCGCAATCTTAAAAAATATAGAAACGGTAACGTTTAATATGCTTCTTTTTCTGTTCATTTACGTTTGATTGTTAAAAAGTAAAATTATAAAACTTTATATATTTTTGCATGTTTTTTTATGTTTTTTGCTGTTTTGTCTAACGCGTTACGCCATATCGCATCGTTGAGTTCGATATACCTTTTGTTTCCCGTAAATAGCGAAGCGACACGTAATAATCTGCATTTAATAGCAAAGCCCAAAAACTGAAAGAAAGTCAACTGCGTTTTGTCTTTCCACGACCCCGTAAAATGATGTACGGCAAAAATCGGTTTATCTTTTAAAATATCTTCGTTGCCGGAAAAATATTTTTTAGGCAGAATTTTAACGTCTTTTATTTTATGCAAGCCGTTTACAACTCTGCGTTTACCGACGTAATCTAAAACTATAAAAGTTAATTTTGTGTTTATCGTGCTTTCTACGTCGGAACCCGCAAAACGGCTCGTTTCGTATTTACTCCATAAATCTTCAAAAACGGGGTGATGCGGTACGGAAGCAAGCACGCCGGTTGACAAAAGAAATTTATTGTCAAAACCGAAAACCGCATTTGCGTCGCAAAATAAATCTTTCGGCTCAGCGAAAAGTTCCACGTCCGTATCGAAATACACTCCCCCGAATTCTTTTAGCGCGTAAACTCTCACCGCATCGGAAACAAACGCCCATTTTTTTGCGGCGTACGCTTCACGAGTAAAGTCAATTGCGTTTACGTCGAAATTAGTTTCGTTCCACTCAACAATTTCATAATCGGGCATAAACTTTTTCCAACTGTTTATGCACTTTAAAATATCCGCGCTTTTTTCCCCGTTACCCATCCAAACGTAATGTATTTTTTTAGGAATATGATTTTTAATTAAATTAGTATCGTTTTCCATCTCATTTCAGATTTAACGTTTTTTATTTTTTATCTTTTTTTTCAGTTCGTTTGCTCTAAATATTATATCGCCGATAAAAAGTTGAAAGCCGTTTACACCTAACGTTTTTTTCACCTGTTTGGTTTTTATACCCTTTAGTTTTGCGACGTGCGCATAAAGACCTATCGAAAAGTAATTCCACGGAAAACTCTCTGCTTGCCACCTTATTTTAGTGGATAATGTAAAACCCTGAAAACTATCGAGGTAAAGTTTAAACGAACTATTTTTCGTTAAACCGTCTTGCAAATATTCGCATTTGTAAATTACTTCGTTAAACCACCTTAACTTATAACCGGCGTTTGCAACGGTATCCCAAACGACGTGCTCGGATAAAAACTTTTCTCCCTCGAATTCGGGAAAAGGATACCTCCTTAAAAGTTCGGTTTTGTATACTTCCGCTTTATCGCCGCTTAAACGATATTTGCGTCTTTCCGTATTTTTTGCGTCAATAAACTTTTCGCCGCGACCGCATTCACCTATACACCCGGGCTTACCTATCCACCCGCGTAACCCCGCAACGCCTGCGAATTCTGTTTTCCCCTCAATGGTTTTAAGCCATTCGTGTATTTTTTCAACGGCGTTTTGAGTAAGATAATCGTCGCTGTCGAGTATTAAAACATAATCGTACTTTGCTAACTTAATTCCGTAATTTAAGGCTCTGTGCTTACCGCCGTTATTTTGTTTATAGTAACTAAGTTCAAAGGGCAGGTCTTTTTCTTTCCACGAAAGCACGAGTTTTTCCGTATCGTCGGTAGAGCCGTCATCTACGATTATCCACTCGAAATCGAAAACGGTTTGAGCGCAAAGCGATTCAAACGCTTTATTCAGAATATAAGCCCTGTTATACGAGGGGGTTAAAACGGTAATCATTGTTTTTTGCGATCCTTACCGAAAATTTTTCTCAGTCGATTGAACCCTTTTTCGCCGAAAATTCTATAAACAAACCTTAACGTTGCGGCATAAAAGACACTTTTCTTCGTCGCCCAACTGGCACTGCAATGATGAACGGAATAAGAGTTTTTCGTCAACCTGATTTTACCGTCCCGCATATCGCGCGGGCTGAAGTATTCCGCAGGATAAACGGTTATGTCGCAGACTTTTTGAATTTCCAACGCATCTTTGAGTCCGTGTTTTTTCAATAAATCGGTGGTTCTTTCTACGACGGTTTTCAAATCGTACGACCCGTCCTGATTTTTAAAACCGCTATGCTCGTACTCCTCAATCATTTCGGCGTAAAAAGCGTTTCCCGCAACCGTTGCGCAACCGAGCCCGGGGTTTACGCACATTTTTTCGCAAGTATAATTTTCACAACCCATATAATTGCCAGAGTTAATTACTTCGTCTAAAGGTTTTATCAACTCTACGTCGGTATCGAGATAAACTCCACCGTATTCGTACAAGATTTTATACCTTGCGTAATCGCTTAAAAACGCCCACTTTTTCGCTTCGTATGCTTCAGCGGCATATCGACAACCGTTTACGTCAAAGTTAGTTTCGTTCCACTCCACAATTTCGTAATCGGGACAATATTTTTTCCAACTCGCTATACACTTTCGCGCAAGTTTAGGTAAAGGGTTTTTACCGAACCAGCAATAATGAATAGTTTTGGGGATAACCTTTTCCATTTAAAGTCTCCGCTTTAAAATTTGTGTAATACGTATAACTCGGCTTCCGCAATTTGATGAAAGAACATAAACCCGAACGCCGCCGCTATAACCAAAAAGAATATTTGCCGTTTACGATAAGGTAGTTTATAAAGCAAATTAGGCAGTAACAAACACCAGTAAAACGAAAAATAAACCGTCGCCCTGTTAAGCAAACTCCAAACGAGCGCACCGATTTGAATAAACAGTGCCCCGCACGAAAGGTTAAAAGTAAAACCGAGCACGCCGTTTCGCTTTTCACCCGTTATATTAAACAAATACAAAATCAAAACGGTTATAGTTACCATAAACAACAGCATACCGTACCCGCCGTCGTGCGCGGCAAGGTCTATGTATTGCTTGACGTATAAATTAAGTACTAACGGAACCGCTACGATAAAAAACAGATACGAAACGGCGGAAAGTACCGCCAACTCTTTGCCGGAAAACTTTTTAAAGCGCGGAAAATAAAGTACCAGCATAAACACGCAAAGCAATGCCGATTTATGAACGGTCGCCGCCAACAATATCAAGAACAGGCACTTAACCCACGAGCCCTCACGAATGTGTTTAAATGCGTAAAGCGTAATCGCGCCGGCAAGGGCTTGTCTTAATATACTGAACATAAGCCCGAGCATTGCAAGACCGAGCATAATAATAAGAGAGGTCGAAGGATAAGGAGAATATTTAACTATTATAATATAATACAGCAAGAACGTGAACGTAAAAAGTATCGCTCTTGCCGCCCACCAGTCTTTAGTGAAGAGAGATATAATTTTCAAAACGAAGAAAAAACCGTTATCGTTTTGAAAGCCCGTAAGTATTTCTCCCCACGAAAGGTCGTCGGTTATAGCCCAGTAAGTATCGAGATAGGCTTGCGAGTCGTAACCCATCGTCGTTTCGCGAAAAATACCCAAAAAGAGTATCATTAAAACGGGAATTAACTCGTACAAAATTTTACAATACGTCTGTCCCGTGCTTTTTACGTAAAAAAGAGCGCGGTCGTTTCCCTGCCGTATTTCCCACAATCCGCATACGAGCAATGCGAAAAACAGTATTAAGTACGGGCCCATTTTGTACCTCTCTTACGATTGTTTTGCGCTATTTCGTTTATAATGCGGTTTATTTCTGTTTTGTAAGCCGTTTTGTCGTTTACGACGTACGCTTTTTTTATTGAGTTAGCGGACATTCTGTCGTGCAAGTTTTTGTCGTCCACTAAAAACGCGATGTCGCTTGCGAGTTCATCGTCCTCGTCGGAAAGATAGCCGTCTACGTTTTGTTCTACGAGATATTTCAATCCGTCAACCGGCGTACCCACTATCGGCACACCCAAAGCCATAGCCTCTAACGCGCACATGGGTAGCCCCTCCCAGCGAGAAGTTATTACCATAACTTTGCTGTCGTGCAACATTTTAGACGGATTAGGCTGAAAGCCCAAAAAACTTACGTTGTTTTGCAAATCGTATTCTTTGCAAAGAGCCTTCGTTTCTTCTTCTAATTCGCCGGCGCCTACGACGGCTATTTTAACGTTAGGATTTTTTTCGCAAAGTAATTTAAATACATGCATCAAGCGTTGGGGATTTTTAGGCGAAGTCAGTCTGCCGACGTAAATCACGTCAAAATCGTACGTTTTATCGTCGCAACTCATCTTTTTATACAAAGCGTCTATATCTATAACGTTGTATAAAACGGAACTTTTTTTGCGAAAAAGTTTATGGAAAGCATATCCGTCGAACGCGCTTTGCGAAACCCAAAAAATATGTTTCGCCTTTAACCCCGCAAAAACGTAAAGCAACGATTTTAACGAAAGTTTACGAGAATCGAACGCGTTGTTATGTATATGCGAAACGAGCGGAACTTTACCGCAAGCCAGCGCGCAAACGAAACTCGCGCGCATATCGTGCGAATATATTAAATCGGGCTTTTGTTCTTTTATGACTTTACGAACCGAAGAAACGGACAATTTTTTAAGCGGAATATACGGAACGTCCATCTCTTTAAGCGAATTTTTTATTTCGCCGTCGGGACTGACGTAAAACATTTCAATTCCGTCGTCGCCCTTAAATAAGCCTATTATTTGACAAACGACGTTTTCCGCCCCGGAAAATTTATCAGAACTTAGAACGTGTAAAATTTTCATTCCGCCGAAATACCCGAATTAGTTTTATAACGCTTAAAACGAAGGCAAATAATTTACCCGAAGCGTTACAAAAAATATCCTAAAAGTTTAATATATACAAATGAGTATACTATATAAAGAAAAAAATTGCAACTTTATTGCCGACGACGGTAAAAAATTTGGCGCGGCAATATTGCCGCGCCGTGAATTTGCGCATTAAAAGTTTATGCGGCGGTTTTAATTATCCCCCATTTATGATAATTAGTTTTTACACTGCCGCTATCGTTTACGTATTTTACGGTAACGGTAACCGTATTATCGGAAACCTGTATTTCGGCATAAGAGCGCACCACCGAACCGCTTGCATACTTGTACTTTTTTGGGTCGTTTGCGCCGGCAATCATTTTACCGTCGCCGGTCTGATCGCCGGCCGGTCCGTTCATAAGATATATCGTGCCCTGCGGATTAGCCGAATACTCCACGCCTTCTACGGTCTGAAAATTTTCTTCCGTCTGAAAGTTCAGTTTATCGTTTACGGGAAAGGTGCGCGACACGCAATGGTCGTGCCCCTGAAGAACCAAATCAACCCCGTTTTAGGCAAATAGTTTGGCAAGTTGCGCTTTAAGACTATTGCTTTGCGTGTTTTTACCCGGTTCGGACCCCCATTTGCCGACGGAGTAAACCGGAACGTGCATGGCGACTATCTTCCAGCGGTAATTTTGCGACAGTTCCCCCTTAAGCCAGTTAAGTTGTTCTGCGGAAAGCGCCTGGTCGCCCGTCTGGACGGTATTGAGCATTATAAATTTGGCGTTACCGTAAACGAAAGAATAGTAAAATCCGAGCGACGTTGACACTTGTGCGGGGATTTTGTAGTTAAAATGTTTAAACGTTTCGTTAGAACCGCTTCTGTACAGCGTTTCATGATTACCGGAAATTGCCATAACGGGCATTCTGCAGAGCGTGGTAAAATTTTTATCGAGCATGTTATACCAGTAACTTTCGTAAAGCGAATACTCCACAACGTCGCCCGTATGAACGATAAAATCCGCCCCGTCGGTTTCGATGGCGTTTAACACCGCCCCCGAACGGTTTACCCGTATCCGTACCGCCGTCAGACTTATTGACCGAAAAATGCGAATCGCTTACGTGCGCGAACTTAAACGAAGAAGATTGTTTCTCGCACGGAAAATCACCGTTTCCGTCGCCGCGACGACGGTAAGCGTCAACGCAAAAAATTTTTTATTGTTCATAAAACCCCCTAAACGCAATTTTAGTTATTATAACACGAAGAAAAAATACCGTCAATGAAAAGTTTCAGCCCGCTTTTCTTCAATATTTTTCATTTTACGCAAAAGGGAAGCCGCGGGAGTATTGCCGCGGCTTAGCGTTTAATTAAATTGTTATAAAACTTTTTCGCCGGTTTTTACGTCGAACACGTAAGTAGCGCATTCGGGGTTTTTTATTTTTACGATACCGGACGGCAAATTAAGTTTAGTGGTTTTTACGCCCTTTTCGTGTATCATAACCATGCCGTTACCCGTTGCGACGACTTCGCCGCCTTCGGTGTAAATATGCGCGCCCGCCTTTTTGAAAATTTTGCGGAAATAATCGGGATCGGTAACGTAATGCGGCGCGTAAAAAATTGAATATTCTTTTCTTTTTGAATAAAACGCCTCAGCACCGCTTTTGCCGAGAAGTTTTTTGGTATTTTCGGCTCCGCTTTTATTGCCTATAATAAAGCCGCTTCCGCCGATAAAGCCTACCGTTCTGCCGTTTTTCATGACGGTTTTTTTGATAAAGTTATAGTCCGCCTTTGACAAGTACGCGCAATAAACGAATACAACGCATTTATATTTTTCCAAATCGACCTTTTTTACGTCCGACAACATAATACTGTCGCACCCTGCACCCGATTTTGCGACAGCGTTTAACAGGTCAAAGTTCGAATAAGTGTTTTGCGCCTCGCAACTACCGAGATAGTAAATGCTTTCCGTATCGTAAACCATTAAAACGTCGGAAACGCTTTCAAACGCTTTTTTCTCCGTCAATTTATCCGCAAATTTTTTTATGTCGGCAACCGTTTGCATCCTGCAAAGTTTATCCCAGTATCCGACCTTAAAATCATACGGGGCGCCGGGAAGAACATGGTCGAAAAACCATGCGCCCGTACCGTGCACGAGTTGTTCACCCACGTTGCGCTTTAATATTGCGGAATACTCTTCTTCGTCGGCGCATTTATAGGTCTTTGTCTTTTCGCCCCAGTAGCAGCTCCAGGATTCATAGCCCTGATCCATTTCGCAAATGAACAATTTGCCGTTTAAACGCATAGACTCTAAAAGACAGCGCGGCATGGAGTAGTTGCCTGCGTATTTGTTGGCGGAGTATGCGGAAGGCGAAGCGAAAAAGTCTACGTTTTTATCTTTAAAAAGCATTTCCGTTTCGAGCATTCGCGAATAAACGTCGCCGCAACCGAAAAAGTAACCGTAAAAACTACCGACGAGCATTCCCTCGCCAAATACTTTTTTAATACGTTTTGCGTAATACGAAATAGCGACCGGCGCGCCGAGTTGATAGCACTTAAACGAATCGAGAGCGCGCATGGATTTTTCGGGCAACAAATAATTGACGCCCTCGCCGAAGTTTACGTGTTCCAGCCGCATTGCGGGCGGAGCGAGTTCCGCCGTGTCGAAATCAACGTTTTCTCCCCAGGCGGCGGAAAGTCTTTCTTTCGTTTTATATTTCTTTTTAAGAAACGCGCGGAAAAATTCGAGCGCGGGGCGGCTGTAATCGGCTTCGTAACCGTCTTTACCCGCATGATACTTACCGTACATATGCCACTCTCCGCAAGTGCCGTACGCGGGCTGGATTGCCATAACGCTGTCTAAAACGCCTTCTTTAATAAAGCCTTTTTTCATTACGGCAAAAAGGTCGCCCACGTCTTTTTTCCATTTTTCCGAAAAGAAACTCGCTTTAATCTCCCTCGTGCCGTCCTTTGACTTGACGCACGCGCCAAGCCCCGTATCCGTACATTCTACGCCGTAATACTTTATAAGTTCCTCGGGATGTTTTCTCATCCAGGGGTAAGTCGGCGTAACGTTAAGCCTTATAAGTATTTTAGCGGAAGGGTTTACCGCCAGAACACCCTTTATTTCTTTAATTATGCTCGCAGGATAATAAGAGCCGTCGTCGTGCCAGTCCTCCTGCAAGTCGCACACTATCCCGACAAGGTCTATACCGGCGCTGTGAAAATCGCTTATCGCTTTTTTAGACCAAGGGCGGTCAGATTGTCCTACCGGCGTATCGCTTAACGCGTATATAAGCGGAGAAACGACTTTGCCGTTTAACTCAAATTTAGGCAAGCCGCCTTCGTTAACAAGTTTTGCTTCCATATTCACTCCAAAAAGTTTTTATTTTATTTTAACACGGCGATTTTGTTTATGCAATATCTTTTCTGAAATTAAACATATACTTTCCAGCGATTAAAATATACTTTTCGCCGATTAAAACCGATTTAATTATACACCTGCAAAGTTGCCCGCGCAATACCATATTTGATACAAAAACGGTTATAATACATATATCTGATACAAAAATAAGTCCGCGAAAAGATCTTCGCGGACTTTCATAAAATTAAGCCGATTTATTTAAGTTTATTTATCAAAGACGAAAGTTCCGTTTCTCCTCCGACTATTTTATGTTCGGTATAATCTTCGGAAAATTTTACGCACGTTTTTTCTTTCAAGTCGCCCTTGAAAAGTTTTTTAACGTCAGTATAAGAATGACCGAACCACCCCGCGCTGGTAAACACCGGATAAACGGTTTTTCCGCTTAAGTCGTATTTTTTGAGAAAAGCGAAAACGACGGGAGTAACGGTGTACCACCACACGGGCGAACACAAAACTATTTCGCTATACTCGCTTAAATCGACCGTCAGCGGCTTTATGGGCACCTCTGCTTTAACCGAATTATTTTGCCATTCGTCAACCACGGCGTTATAGTCGCTTGAAAAGGGCGTTACCGGCTCCAACTTGCAAAGGGTTGCGCCGGTTTTGGCGGCGATTTCTTTCGCGACGAGTTCGGTATTGCCGGTATAGGTATGATAAAGAACTAATTTTTTATTCATGATATTCTCCTTTTATTAAATCGTTACGTAAAGCGGCAATCAAGGCTCTTCCATAAAGTCTTTTCTTTTGCCCGCTTCAATTTGTTCGTATAAACTTATTTTATAGTCGAGACGATTAAGCGTCGCCTCGATCTCTTCTTTTTTGCGTCTTAACTCTTCTCTTTGGTTTACGAGAAGGTTTTTTCTTTCCGAAACGGTGCTTTTGCCCTTTTTGTACAATCTTACGTATTCGGTAAGCGCTTCTATCGTGAGTCCCGCGGAACGCATACACACGATAAACTCAAGCCAGTTGCACGTTTTTTCGTCGAAATTCCTTATGCCGGAGGCTCTCCTCGGCGCGGCGGGAATCAGCCCCGCCTTTTCGTAATAACGGATTGTATCCGGCGTAACGCCGTATTTTTTTGCGACTTCCGCTATGTTCATCGTTTTTCTCCGTTAAGAATATTCGCTATCGCTTTTGTCATAAGATCCAAAGTAAGATTGTTTTCTATAAGCAATTCGTTTAAATCGAAACGGTCGTAAAAAGCCTTTTTTACGCCGAAGTTTTTAACCCTAACCGACGTATCGCCGTAAAAACTTGCAACCTTTTCTCCGAAACCGCCGCTTAAAGACCCGTCCTCAAGGGTAACGACGAGCGAGTGGTTGCGCTTTAATTCGCCGAGCAATCGCTCGTCTATTCCCGATGCAAAGCGCGGATTTATAAGCGTTGCGTTTATATTCAGTTCGTTCGATAAAGACTTTACGAGTTCCTCGCCGAGTTGATAAAAATCGCCGAGCGCGATTACCGCAACTTTTTCGCCCGCGATATCCACTTTGAATTTGTTTATAACCGAATAATCCGTATCGAACGTTTTATCGCTTTCTATAACGCCGTTGCAAGGCATGCGTATCGCCACGGGGCGGTCTTTTTGCTCTATCGCGTAGTCTAACATGGCAAAATACTCTTGCTTGCAGGTCGGCGCAAGGTAAACCATTTCGGGTATGTTTGAAATAAGCGGAATATCGTATAAACCGAGATGAGTAACGTCGTTCATCGCATAGACCGAAGCGGTGTTTACGAGGATAACGGCGGGGCTCTTGTTTATACAAACGTCTTGCGAAAGCTGGTCGTACGTGCGTTGAATAAAACTTGCGTGAGTGGCGAATACAGGTTTGCCGCCGTTTTTGGCAATTCCCGAAGCAAGCGCAACGCCGTGCTCTTCCGCAATGCCTACGTCTACGTATTGCGCGCCGGCAAGTTTTCTTCTTTCCGGATTAAAGCCGAACACCATAGGCACCGCCGCAGTTATCGCAACGACCGCGGGGTCGTTTTTCATTTTATTCAGCAGGTATTTACCGGTCAGTTCCTCGTAACTCTCGCCGCCGAAAGAAACCCTTTTACCCGTTTTTACGTCGAACGGCATAGTCCAGTGCCACGCCTCTTTATTCTCTTCGGCAAATTTATAGCCTTTGCCCTTTTCGGTTACGACGTGAACGACTACCGGCGAAGTTAAGCCTTTTACGCTCTCGAAAGCGTTTATAAGCGAGTCAATATCGTTTCCGTTTTTAACGAAAACGTAGTTAAGCCCCATACTTTTGAATAAGTTAAGTTCGGCTTTACCTTCGGTATCGCGGAGAAGTTTAAGGTTTTTATAAATTCCGCCGTGATTTTTCGCTATAGACATATCGTTGTCGTTTATAAGTATTATCAAGTTTCCGTTCGCCTCGCCCGCGTAGTCGAGCGCCTCGAGAGCCTCGCCGCCGCTTAACGAGCCGTCGCCCACGACCGCAATAACGTTGTATTTTTCACCTTTAAGGTCGCGCGCTTTAGCAAGCCCCGCGGCAAGACTCAAAGCGGTAGAAGTATGCCCCACCTTGAAAAAGTCGTGCTCGCTCTCGTCGGGATTCGTATAGCCGGTTACGTCGTCGTACTTATCCTCGTAAATAAACGCGTCTTTTCTGCCCGTAAGCATTTTGTGCGGATAACTTTGGTGAGATACGTCGTAAACGATTTTATCCGTAGGCGAATCAAAAACGTAGTGCAGTGCAATTGTTGCTTCGACAAAGCCGAAGTTCGGTCCGAAATGTCCGCCGTGCACGCTTAATTTTTTTAACAGTACGGCGCGCATTTCCTCCGCAAGAACGTTAAGGTCTGCTCTTTCAAGCGTTTTCAGGTCTTTTGGTGAATTTATTTTATCGAGAATTTTCATAACACGCTCCTTTTTTTCTATATGATAACACTTGGAGTTTGCTCCAAGTCAAGGCTTTTAACAAAAAAATTAAAATTTTTTTAATACCCGCTTAACGATAAGTAAATTTTTTAAAATTAAAACGACCGATAATTAAATCGGTCGTTTTTTCTGACAATGGTGAATTATACTATTAAGTGCAACAGTTTGGGTAAAAAAGAAGTTCATATAAATCTATGGTATAATAGTTTTAGCAACAAAACAAAAACCAAGGAGAAATATATGAACTATCATCATTTTACCATAGAAGAACGTTGTTGTCTACGAGAATATTATGTAAAAGGAAAAAGTTATAGAGAAATTGCAAGATTGTTAGGAAGAAACGTAAGTTCGGTATCAAGGGAATTAAGAAGGAACAGAACGTTTATATGATATACCGCACTATTACCCTTACACCGCACAAAAAAAGAGTAATTTGCGAAACAGTTACCGACATCGCGGAATGTTCCGGAGTCAGGAAGTATTGAATTACATAGACGAAAAACTATCATTAACGTGGTCGCCCGAACAAATAGCAAATACTCCGTGTGAGTTAAGAATACCGTCTTTTAAGACAATATATCGTTGGATAGACGAAAGATATTTAAAGTCTACGTTAAAAAACCTAAGAAGAAAAGGAAAAACGAGAAAAAGATTAGGGAACGGCGGAAGATTTACGACAGGCAAATCCATACGAAAAAGAGATAAAAGCGTATATACAAGGAAAGAACGAAAATCTAAACGGGCTATTAAGAGAGTTTTATCCCAAAGGACATAATCTTGAAAGAGTGTCTGAAAAAACGTTAAAAAAGAATCCGGCGTTAATTAACGCCGGACCTAAAGAAGTTTTACACTACCAAAAACCTGTAGATTTATTTAACTTTTTTCTCTCTAAGTGTTGCACTTAGTTTGACAATTCATCACACTAATTACAATTTTGCGTTTATCTTTTTGTTAAAGTTCGTTTCTATACGGGATAGATTGTTGCGCGCCCTTTTTTGTACATGCAATCGATGCCGCCTTGCTACCGAACGCACACGCACTTTGTAACGACATACCCTCGCTAAGCCCCACTGCCATACCCCCGCAAAACGTATCACCGGCGGCAGTAGTGTCTACAACTTTGACTTTTAAACAATCGTAAATTTCAGACGAACTTTCGTCGGCTATTTCATACCCGCGAGCACCGAGAGTCGTAACGATTTTTTTAACGCCAGCCGTGAACATTTTCTCCTTTCCGCCGAAACTTTCAAGTTCGGTTTCGTTAGGAACGACTATATCCGCAAACGAAAAATATTTTTCAGCATCTTTGTTTGCGGGTGCGGGATTAAGTATCGTCAACATTCCTTTTTCTTTTGCGAGTTTAAGTCCGTAACCGATGATTTCAACGGGATTTTCTAGTTGAGTTAAATATACGTCCCCGACCTCTGCGTTCTGAAGAAAGCGGTCTATATCCTCCTTTGTTAAAAATGCGTTTGCGCCCTTATCCAAAATAATGCGGTTATTGCCTCGGGATACTATAATAACAGCCGTTCCGGAAGCAACTTTCGACTCTTTTCTGATATGCGAAACGTCTGCACCCGCCGCCGATAAATCGAAAATAAGTTTTTGTCCGAAATCGTCGCCGCCGACCACGCCGCACATTGCGATCTTACCGCCAAGTTTAGCGGCTGCCGTCGCCTGGTTTGCCCCTTTACCGCCGCCGTTTGTCATAAAACCGTTTCCCGTTATCGTTTCACCAACTTCCGGCATACGAGAACAACTTATGCATAAATCTATATTTAAACTGCCAGTTACGTAAATCATAATTTCTCTCCCCTTTATAAGAAAATCGGTTTATCCTTAAATAAAAAACGACGTCCCATAACGGAAACGTCGTTTTAATCGATATGGCGTCCCCACAGGGAATCGA
>DPGH01000011.1:12602-14888 GCA_003523255.1 Clostridiales bacterium | reverse complement strand
TTATATATTTAATACAATATATTTTTATCATTATATTTTCGACAGATTTATTTAATAATTAAAGGCTTTGCCGACATCGGCAAAGCCTTTAATTATTTTAGTTTTAATTATTTTACGTATTGTTCGAAATCTTTTTTAACCTTTTCAAATAAGGTTAAAGCGGTTTCTTCGTTTTCGGCGCGGAGCGAATAATATACTTTAAGTTTAGGCTCCGTACCCGACGGGCGAACGCATATAAACCCGCCGCCCTCTAACTCATAATACACGGCGTTTACTTTTTCGGTATTTATAGGTTCTTCTTTATCGCCCGTAATACGAACCGCACGGGAATAATCTCTTATCGCGACGATTTTAATACCGCCGACAGAATCTATTTTTCGCGTTTTGAGTGCGTCTACCACGGCGTTCATGTCTGCCATAGCGTTAAGCCCCGTGAAAGCGGTGCTGACGTTAGTATCGAAAACGTAACCGTATTTTTCGTAAAGACCTTGCAAAACTTTGTAAACGCTTACGCCGTGCGCGGTGTAATAGCAAACCATTTCCGCAAATAACATACTCGCTACGACCGCGTCTTTATCTCTGCAATGCGTGCCGCGGAGATATCCGCAAGACTCTTCAAAACCGAATAAAAATTTACGCTTGCCGGTATCGTCGTATTGTTTTATCTTTTCCCCGATAAACTTAAACCCGACGGGTACTTCCATAAGTTCCACTTTAAAGTCGTCCGCAATGAGTTTTGCCATGCTCGTGGTAACGAAACTCTTCACCACGAAACCTTTTTCGGTAAGTTTGCCCGTTTCTTTTAAGCGCGTTAAAACGTAGTTAAGCAAAAGCACGCCTGTCTGGTTGCCCGTCAAAGCGACGAATTCGCCTTTCGCGTTTCTTATCGCAACGCCGAGCCTGTCGCAGTCGGGGTCGGTACCGAAAACCACGTCCGCATTTTTAAAGTCCGCCATTTTAATAGCGAGAGTAAGCGTTTCTTTATACTCCGGATTAGGTACTTTTACCGTAGAAAACTCCGTATCGTAGTTTTTCTGTTCGGGAACGACGGTTGCCGAAATACCCATTTTTTTCAGGACGGTGGTAACCGGAACGTAACCGCTGCCGTGTACAGGCGTATAAACCAGTTTAATGGTTTTACCAACCTTTTTAACCTCTTTACGAGAAAGAGAAAGTCTTAAAATAGTTTTATAATATTTTTTGTCGAGTTTTTTATCAACTGCGTAAATGTTCTTCGACAACTTTTCGTCGCAAAGTATTTTATCCGAAAGCGGATCGCCTATTTCGTTTATAAACGAAACGACTTTCGCTGTTGCCTCGGGCGACATTTGCGCGCCATCCTCGCCGTAAACCTTGTAACCGTTGTATTCTTTGGGGTTGTGGCTTGCCGTTATCATTATGCCCGCCACCGCTTTTAACGTGCGTACCGCATACGAAAGCATGGGTACAGGGTGCACTTCGGTAAACAAATGCGCCTTAATTCCGTTAGAAACGAAAACGAGTGCGGCTGCACACGCAAATTCGTAAGAACACCTCCGCGTGTCGTAAGAAATCACGACGCCGCGCTTCGCCGCTTTACCGCCAAGGCTTTTGATATACTCGCAAAGACCCTGAGTTGCCTGCATTACGGTGTATACGTTCATCATGTTGGTGCCGAGCCCTATAAGCCCGCGCATACCGGCGGTACCGAATTCGAGATTTTTGCCGAAACGGTACTCTATATCTTTTTCATCGGTAAGAGCGGCAAGTTCTGCTTTTTCCTTTTCGGAAAGTTTTTCGGACTCCGTCCACTCTTTATATATATCGTTATACATTTATAAGAAATAGTCCCCTATGTTAATTTACATTACTTGATTATTATACAAAATATATACGCTCTCGTCAAGAGTTTTCATTTTTTTCTTACCCGAGCGGCGGTGAAAAATTATTAAATTCCCCAACCTTCGGCAAAAATTTAAAAAACTTTCGTAAAGATAAGTTAAACAGTTGACAATAAAATTTCCTTTTGATACAATTGATAAGCGTTGTCCGAAGGGATGCGGGTGTAATTCAATGGTAGAATTCCAGCCTTCCAAGCTGGCAGCGTGGGTCCGATTCCCATCACCCGCTCCAAAATTAAATCGGTTTTTCCGAAATAAGTTTTGGAATGGATGTAACGGAATTGACCTTTGGGTTCAGCTTTGCTATAATAATAAAGATAGCGGCTTAAATCTTAAGACAATGCACTCCGAGCGATAACGGAAGGGACGTAAAAAAACACGCACCTGTAGCTCAGTTGGATAGAGC
>DPGH01000011.1:11809-12373 GCA_003523255.1 Clostridiales bacterium | reverse complement strand
GCAACGGCCTTCTAAGCCGTGGGTCAGGGGTTCGAATCCCTTCAGGCGCACCATCACGGCGGGCGTAGCTCAGTTGGTTAGAGCGCAAGATTGTGGTCCTTGAGGTCGTGGGTTCGATTCCCATCACCCGCCCCAAAAAATAAAATAAACCTTGCGTTTAGTTTATTTTTTGAGTGGATGTAACGGAGTTGACCTTTGGGTTCGGCTTTGCCATCGTAGCAAAGCGGAGATGTTTAGCATCACCCGCCCCAAAAGTAAAACCCAAACGGGCGTTATCAGCAAAAAGCCTTCGGCGGCTCGAATTTCGGGCGCACAACTTAATATGCGAGAGGCGGCGATTTTCCGTCAGCCCCGACGAATAGGGGTGTTGCCAAGTGGTTAAGGCACTGGATTTTGATTCCAGCATTCGTAGGTTCAAATCCTGCCACCCCTGCCAAAACACGGTCCATTAGCTCAGTCGGTAGAGCACGTGACTTTTAATCACGGTGTCCGGGGTTCGAATCCCCGATGGGCCACCACCGCCTTTAGCTCAGTTGGTAGAGCAACTGACTCTTAATCAGTGGG
>DPGH01000011.1:0-11631 GCA_003523255.1 Clostridiales bacterium | reverse complement strand
TGGTAGAGCAACTGACTCTTAATCAGTGGGTCCGGGGTTCGAGTCCCCGAAGGCGGACCAAATAAAAGGAGAAACTTCAAACTACGCGTTTGGAGTTTTTTTGTTGCAACTTTATCGGGGACGAGAATTAGGAGCCGACGAATTTATTCGTCGTTTGCCTTTGGCAAAAAAACAGTCCTGTGGACTGTTTTGCGGGAGGCTCGAGAGAAGCGAGTCCCCGAAGGCAGACTAAGAGAGTCCGACCGAACCGTCAGGTTCAGGTCGGTTTTCTTTATATAATAAAAGCGTAAGCCCGATAACCGGACTTACGCTGTTGCTGCTCGTTACGTCGTTATTTTAGCACTTTTTTAATTTTCGCGCTAACGAATTAAACCTATTTTTATTAAAACTTTTTTACCTGCGCGCTTTTTCGATAACGCACACGATAACCCAGTAAAGAATAGTATACCCTACGAGCCAAAGCACGTGCGGATATATACTGCCCGCGCCGACCGTGTATATTTCAGACGCTATAAGCGTAGAATGTGCAAACGGCAAAACGTTTACAATCGTTTTCATTACTCTGGTGAAAAGCGAAACGGGCATAAAAATACCCCCGAGCATACCGGTAAGAGATACCGCTATCGAACACAAAGGTCCCGCCTTTTCCTCACGGCTAACCATAGTTCCGACGAGCACGCCGAACGATAAATAATGCACCGCGGAAACCATGAGGTAAACAAGACTTAAAAACCAGTTCCCGTCAAACGGCAACCCGAAAAACAACGCGATTACGAAAAACAAAACCGTTTGTACTACCGCGATAGGCACCGCCGCCGCAAAGAACGAAAAAACATACGCGGTTTTTTTTATCGGCAAAACCTTTACGCGTTTAATAAACGCCGTGGTTTTATCGCCCGCAAGCCGCATAGCCAAAAACATAGCGGTAAAAGTATACCCGAAAACGCATATCCCCGCGGCGTAATTTTTAATCATAAAATTCTCGGGAGCATACTCCAGGTTCTGCATTAAAATCTGCATAAACACGAGCATAACCACTGGAAAAACAACGCAGAACACCGCGGCGATCGGATCTCTTAACGTTTCTAAAGCGTTGCGCTTTACCAGCGCGAAAAACTTTTTCATTCCTCTTCCTCCGAAAGTGTTAAAAAAGCGTTTTCAAGCGTGTCCGCGCCCGCCGACGAAATAAGTTCGCTAACCGTTCCTATCGCCTTAATCTCTCCGCGAGAAATAATAGCCGCCCTGTCCGCAAGCGATTCTACCTCTTCGAGATAATGAGTGGTAAGTATTATAACCCTGTCTTTTTTAAGCCTTTCGACCTCCGTCCAAAGCGAGCGGCGCGCCTTAACGTCAAGCCCTAAAGTCGGCTCGTCGAGGAAAAGTATTTTCGGATCGTTGACGAGCGCCAAGGCGATGCTTAGCCGCCGTTGCTGCCCGCCGGAAAGGTTTTTGGCATACTCGTCTTTCTTTTCCGTCAGATTAAATTCCCGCATAAGCGTTTCGGCTTTACTTTCTGGATCGCTCGCGCCGTAAAGAGTAGCAAGCGTTACGAGATTTTCTTTTACGGTCAGCCTTTTCATCACCGCCGTTTCTTGCGGGGAAATATTTATTATTTCCCGTATTTTCTCTTTGTCCCGCATAAGGTCGTAACCGCAAACGCTTGCCGTGCCCGAGGTAGGCGGCGTAAGCGTTGCAAGCATATTTATAAGCGTGGTTTTACCGGCGCCGTTTAATCCCAGCAGTGCAAAAACCCCGTTACCCTCTACGTTAAATTCTACCCCGTTTACGGCGCGCACTTTAGGGTAATCTTTAACGAGCCCTTTGATTTCAATCATCGTTATTCTCCTTATCGGGGGTTTTATCGGCGTTTAAAATTGCGTTTGCAAAATGCAGATAATCGTCGTATTTCGCTATGGCGATGCCCCTTTCTACATCTCCGAGAAGAATAAGCGTATCACCCTCTTTGATACCGAACACTTCCCTTGCCTGTTTCGGTATAACGACTTGCCCCTTGGCGGTAACTTTCGTCGTCCAGATATACTTTCCGTCCTTTTCGCTCATTTTTATGTTCCTTTTAAACCGATTATAAATAGTCTTTAGATTTATTTATAGTCTTACTTGTCTTACTTTTCTTACCGTATGATAACATAAACGCGTTTATTCGTCAAGCAATACTCGGTAAAAAGTTAAAATAACGCCGGTCTGCCTTAGCAAGGTTGACTTAACCTCGGTTTTTGTGTTATATTTTGTAAAACGCTTAAAGGACGCGTCCGGAATGAACGAAAACGGAATTATTTTAATAAACGCATATTCCGAATTAAAAGCGGGGCTTAACCAACCGCACAGGTTGCAATATGAACTTGCTCTTCGCGGTGTGAAAACGGAAATCGTAAAAAATTACGGATACGATTCTGGAATTTTTGGCGGAGAAATCGTTTCAAAATATCGCGGAGCGGCGTTTTGCGTTTTTCTCGATAAAGACAAATACGCCGCAACCCTGCTTGAAAAAGCGGGCGTACGGCTTTTTAACACCGCAAAAGCGATAAGGCTTTGCGACGATAAAGTAGAAACGTTTATCGCGTTGTCGGGTAGCGGGCTAAACCTTGCGGACACAATCCCCGGCGCGCTTTGTTACGATAAAAACGCGCCCGTTTCAAAAAAAATAGCGAGGGTGGCGATAGAAAAATTAGGTTTGCCCCTCGTTGTAAAAGAAAGTTACGGTTCGCTCGGTAAAGGCGTATACCTTGCCGAAACGGAAGCGGAACTTTTATCGATTATGGAAAAAGTAAAACTAAAACCGCATTTGTTCCAAAAGTTCGTTTTTACGAGCCGCGGAACGGACGCGCGCGTTATAGTTATAGGCGGCAAAGTCGCCGCGGCGATGAAAAGGGTTTCCGATAACGACTTTCGCTCTAATCTCGACCTCGGCGGACACGGCGAAAAAATTAACTTGCCGGAAAGTTTTCGCGTCGCCGCCGAAACGGCTGCAAAAACGCTCGGGCTCGATTACTGCGGCGTAGACGTGCTTTTCGGCGAAAACGACAAACCCGTTATATGTGAAGTCAACTCAAACGCGTTTTTCGGCGGAATAGAAAAGGTTACGGGCGTAAACGTCGCAGGGCTTTATGCCGAACATATTATAAAAGAAACGGGGTTATGACATAACGCCCCTTATCTCATTTACTGAACATATTAAAGCCCCGCCACGCGAAGAATTCTCCGTGTAGCGGGGCTTTATTTGAATTTACCGAATAAAACTATCGAGTTTTATCTTAACACTTCAAAATAATTTACTCCGTTTTCCGTGGCAAACGTATAACCGGTTGCGCCGATATTTTTAAGCGAATACGCAAGTCCGTTTTGAGTTTCGCTGCCGATAAGCGAGGATAAAACGGTATTACCTATCGTTTCGTTAAGCGTTTGCGCGGTACCTATACCCATAAGTTTGTCGAGCGTGCCTAAAAACTCTTCAGTATCTTTTGCCGAAAGGTTGTTAAGCGTAAGCGTTTTATGCGCTACGGCGAATTCAAATCCCGCGCCGCGCGTAACGCGTACGGTGGAAGAAACGTATAAAAATTCCGGCAAATATTTGCCGACAAATCTCTTTGCTCCTTCGTCGACGTCTGCGGTAAGCGGTTTCAAATCAAGGCGCACCACAACGTTAAAGTCAGCGTTGCCGCTCTCGTCTATATCGCCGAACGCCACTTGCAAAAGTTTTACGGGTACTTTTTTATCCGCGATTTCGACTTCTCCGTTCATTTCCTGCCGAACGACCGTATCCGCCACCGCACCTACCTGTTTGTCGGTAAGTTTGATAACGGTTTTCATCTCCGAGGGAAGGTCGTCGAAATTTACTTTATACCCGTTCTCTTCCGTATACGAAATAAACCCGTCTACCGAGGCGTTTATTTCGTCATCAACGCTCGCCATGTCGCTTTCCGAAAAGGCATTAGGGCATAATTCGGCTTCATCAACTTCCCGCCCGAGCGTTTTCAATTGCCCTATGGTTTTAAACACGTCTATACCGTACGTGTTTTTTACGTAAAAATACGCGCCCGCAACCAACGCGCCCGCAAGAAGAACCATTATCAACAATGCTATCAGCAATCTTTTTAAGACCTTCATACTTTACCCCGCAACCGTTTTTATAATTATATCAAAAATTCAAGCCGTTGTAAACGCTATACTCGTTTTAATAAAAAACGCACCGAAAATTTTATGCGGTGCGCCGTATTTATATACTTTTTATTCCGTTTTTTCTATAAAACTTAAAACGATGTCGTTAATCTTTCTTTCATCAAAGTTTTCTTCAGCAAAAACGCGCGCGTTTTTACACATTTCTTCTACTTCGTCAGGGTGCTCTATACAGTACACCATTTTTTCGGCAAGATCTCTGTAATCGGCTTTTTTAACGAGAAGTCCGTTATATCCGTCTTTTACCGTTTCTTTACAGCCGTTTACGTCGGTTACGATTACCGCCCTGCCGGAAGCCTCCGCCTCCATAACGGTCATAGGCATCCCCTCGCCGTAAGACGGTAAAACAAATACCGAACAATCCTCTAAAAAAGGTCGTACGTCGCTCGAAGTTCCGAAATAACTTAACGTTTTATCCGCTATGTAAGGCTGAATATCTTCTATTTTAAGCACGCCCTCTGCGCCGAGGTAACTAAAGCGCGCTTTCGGATAACGTTTTTTTACAAGATGCGCGGCTTTGCAATATTCCGCAACGCCTTTGGTTTTAAGCATTCTCGCAATCATCAAAAACGACGCGTGGTTTTTAACGGGCTTTGCCGCGAATTTTTCAAGATCGACGCCGACGCCCGGTACTATTTCGCATAAACTTTCGTTTAAAAGTTTGCGCTTTATAAAATCCATGCGGTCGTCTGCATTGAGAAAGAATACCTTTTGCACGCTTTTGAACGACTTTTTGTACTTTTTACAAACGAAACGTCTTATAAACTTCCACTTTAAGCCGTCGTTTATAAAAACGTCTCCTTCGCCCTCTACCATGCAGTATATTTTTTTTACGCCCGCGCGTTTTGCCGCTGGTATACCGAACAGGTTAGGCTTTAACATAAACGTAAAAACTATATCGGGCGCAACTCTTTTTATAACGCTATAATACTTTGATTTAAGCGATAAGAGTTTAAGCGGATTTATTCCTCTGTTTTCGTCGTTTACGCAATAAAACGCAACTCCGTATTCTTCTATTTCTTTTTTAAAAGTTCCGTCAAGCGCTACCACGGAAACGTCGTATCTGCCTTTTTTTAAAGCTTTTATAAGACCGAGCCTGAAATTAAGCACCGATTGAGAAGAGGTGCAAATCAGTAAAATTTTTCGTTCGGCAGGTTCGCTTTGCGGTTCAACGCAATCACACGCCGATAAAACACAATTGTCTACGCTCATAATTCCTTAATTGCTCACCGCCGAAAAAAAGTTCCTTAAGCGGTCAGTTGTTTTAGTATACCCCTTTACCGATTTGTTTGTCAAGCAAACGGAGAATAAAGAACATATAACGCTCAGCTGATAAACTATAATTTCGTAAGATTATTTTTACCCTTTAACCTCTTAATAACTATATAAACACAGAAAAAACGCCTTAATATGCCTATATTATTAAAAATTTTAGTGTAAACGGCGCTTACGCATCGCCTAATAAAAAAGTGTGTAAATCGAAATATACTTACACACTTTTTTAACTTACCTACCGAACTTTAATTATCGGCAATTTTAAATAAAACCTAATCTAATTGAACAAAGTTCTCTTTGCCGACTCCGCATAACGGACACGCAAAATCATCGGGCAAATCTTCAAATTCCACGTCGGGGGCAATGCCGAGTTCTTTTTGCGTTTCTTCGTTATATACCCAACCGCATACTTCGCATATGTACTTTTTCATTTTAGTTTCTCCTTTTTTTTATTTTACAAGTTCAAACGCCGATGCATCGTGCTTGCATATAGGGCAAATAAAATCCGGCGGCAGATTTTCGCCTTCGTAAACGTAACCGCACACCTTGCAAACGTACGACCTCTTTTTTTGGGTAGGTTTAGGCTTTACGTTTTTTTGATACATCGTATAAGTTATAGTGTCGCGCTCCGAAAGCACTACCGCCTCTTTTACCGAGCAAATAAACATATCGTGCGTACCGAGGTCAATTATTTGCTCTACTTTAAGAGATATAAAAGCATTGCAAAACTCCTCTATTACGGCAAGTCCGTTTTTACTGCGTAACGGCGAACTTCCGTAAAACTTGTCAACGTCTCTGCCGCTTTGAAAGCCGAATCTTTTGAAAATCTCAAACGGCGTATCTTCAGCCAAACAGTTTAAGTTCATTTCCAACGTCTTTAAAACCGTTTCGCACGAATAATTTTGTTTATTCACGCAAACGGCGACTCTCAGCGGACTACCTGTAACCTGCATAACGCTGTTTACGATACAACCGTTATCCTTTTTTCCGTCGTTTGTCGTAATAACGTAAAGACCGTATCCTATCCTATATAATGCGGAAAGGTCTACTTTTTCTGTGTCCATATCGGCCTCCTTAATAGTTCTCCGCCTGCAACTCGAAATAACTTTGCGGGTGGTTACAGGTCGGGCAAACTTCGGGGGCTTTCTCACCTACGACGAGATGCCCGCAGTTACGGCACTCCCAAACCCTAACCGAACACTTTTCAAAAACCGAAGCCGTTTCGACGTTTTTCAATAGCGCGCGATACCTTTCCTCGTGATGTTTTTCAATGGCGGCGACAAGGCGGAATTTTTTCGCGAGGTCGGTAAAACCCTCTTCTTCCGCGGTTTTTGCAAATCCTGCGTACATATCGGTCCACTCGTAATTTTCACCTGCCGCCGCGCTGCAAAGATTTTCTGCGGTGTTACCGATGCCGTTTAACTCTTTAAACCAAATTTTTGCGTGTTCTTTTTCGTTCTCCGCCGTTTTCAAAAACAACGCCGCTATCTGCTCGTACCCCTCTTTCTTTGCAACGGAAGCAAAATACGTATACTTGTTGCGCGCCTGACTTTCCCCGTCAAAAGCCGCTTTAAGATTCTTTTCCGTTTGCGTACCCTTATACTTTGTTGCTTTCGGCTCGCACTCTGTCGAATTTGTCTTGTTTTGTTTACTGTTTGGCATATTATACCTCCGTCAAGTCTTTAATAAGTATTATATTTATAATAACACGTTGTCGGCGCACAGTCAAGTTCGTTAAACGATTTTTTATTTGATTTCGTTTTCACAGTAAAAACATTAACTTTTACGCCGGCACGTGGTTTTATTTTACCCGCCGAACGCACTTTTATTCTTTTTAAGCAAATATTATAGATATGCACGTATTAGCCCCGTCATCCGACATTTGCCCTCTCTCTAAGCCACACGTTATTATATACGTACACTACGCCCGTTACCATTTAACTACGATGCTATCGCAAAAGTTTTTGCCTTTAATCTTATAGATTTTTATCGATAATCTTTTCTATTTCCGAGTTTTTTGCGGTGGCGTTTTTGAAATAGAACACTTCTGTATTTCCGTCGTCTTCATTAAACATACTGCGAAGTTCGGGGTAGTTATCAAGCATATGCCTTTTCGCTTCTCGTCTATCGTCAGAAAGGAGTTCGCCCTAAAGCCTTAACCACTTGCCGTCCATAAACGCACAAATCTCTACGTTTGGATTAGCGTGTATTTGCTTGCTAATCTGCTTTACCTTGCCCGTTTGAATATAGAGTTTATCTTCAAAAATATCCACCGTACCGAACGGTCTGACTTTCGGTTTATCACCGTCAACCGTCGCAAGATAATACGTCCCGCACTTCTTTAAAAAATCATATACTTTTTGCATACTATTTTTCCTTCTTTATAAATTTACATTTAGGATAATTTTCACACCCGTAAAAATCACCGTATTTACCATTTCTTAACACAAGTTTGCCACCACATCGAGGACAAATATTGTTATCTATTTTTTCTTGCATTTTATGTATGTTTTCCACATGTTCCTCTATGGTTATCGTATCGTCTCTATGTGCTTCTAATAGTTTTACCACCCTTTCAATTTGCAGATTATTTAATGGATTTCCCCAGTCAGTTTTTAAGCAATATCTAATTCCATTAAGTGCTATTACGCTGTCTGAATTTATGTGTTCTATATTGCCTTGTACAAAAACGACAACTGATTTTATTCCGATATCTTTTGGTAAAAAACTTTTTAAGTGGTATATATGAGATGCATTTTGTTTAACTGGACTGTAAAACTTATTAACAACATTACCATAACCTAATATTTGAGTCCATTCTTTTTGCTCATCATCTCCGTAAATCGTGCCGGAATAATTCTTTGTTTCAATAACAAATATGCCATTTTCGTTGACAACAATATGATCTATTTGAACAGTTTGTCCCCCAACCCTAAACCTATAATCATTAAAGACATATTTTTCACCTTCAAGAGTTTCTCCTAATCTTCTGCTTACCGCTCTTTCGCCCTGTTCACCTGAAAGGATAGCAAAGTCTACGTTATTTTTTAGTAATAACGTTATTACAACTATTGCAATAACAATTAAAATAACCCACATAGTTTTCCCTTAGACTTAATCTTTTACGATTTCCATAATATCTGAAATATCACAATCTAAAGCCTTGCAAATCTTAAGTAGAATTTCTGTATTCACATTTTCATTTCTACCAAGTTTTGCCATAGCAGTCGTAGTAATGCCTGTGGCTTTTCTCAAATCTTCTTTCTTCATATCTTTATCAATAAGAAGTTTCCAAAGTTTTTTATAACTTGCAGCCATATTTATATCTCCAAATGAAAATTAAATATATTATATCATAATCTTATTTGTAATTCAATATTTTCTCCACAAATTAGAGAAAAATTTTATTTATTATATGCACTTTGCAGAACATAAAAACGGCTGAAATTTTCTCAACCGTTTTCTTGTTATTCATTATCTACATACTCTCTTTTAAAATCCTAATAAGTGCCGATTTGTCAAGTGGGGCGAACATATAGGGTTCGTCGGTAGCGTCGTTTGCTAAAATATGGTCCGCCATTTCTTCGATTTTCTCTTCCTTTACGCCGAGTTGACCTAAATGCATAGGGATACCTATCGACTCAAAGAAATTATAGAAAGCGTCAATGACATTCCCCGCCATTTCCATATCGGAAAGCGTTTTATCAAAACCGAAAAGCAACGTACCGAGAGTAGTAAAGCGTTCGACTGTTTTTTCGGAAAGTATCTCTTTCATCCAGCGGGGCGTGATTATCGCAAGCCCTGCGCCGTGCGTGATATCGAAATACGCCGAAAGTGCGTGCTCGATAGAGTGCATCTGCCAGCCGGAATACCCCGCACCGTTCGACATAATGCCGTTGCAAGCCAGCGTGCAAACATACATAAGTTCGCTGCGTGCCGCATAGTCGTTAGGTCTATCCAAAGCGACTTTAACGTTCGCCATTAAGGACTTTAATGCGGAAATCATAACCCCGTCGTTAAACTGCGAATTAGGGGTTGCAAAAAACTGTTCTAAAACGTGGTTCATTGCGTCAGCCGTTCCGCACGCCGTCTGCCACTTGTTTACGCTATACGTGTATTCGGGGTCTAAAAAGGACACAACGGGGAACATAAGTTCATCTAAATAACCACGCTTGTCGTTTATCGCCGTGTTTGAGATAACGCAGCCCATATCGTATTCGCTACCCGTCGCCGCAAGCGTGATTATGTCAACGATAGGAATACTCTCCTTTGCCTTGACTTTCCCCGAAATTAAGTCCCAGCCTTCGCCTTCGTATTTTGCGCAAACGGAAATTGCCTTACTGCAATCTAAAACCGAACCGCCGCCGACCGCCAAAATTACGTCGATATTATGTTCCTTGCAAAGTTTTGCGCCCGTGATTACCGACGGGTCGTATTTGGGGTTAGGCTCTATACCCGAAAGTTCAACGATATTGAAATCTTTAAGAAGGCTTTTCACCTTATCGTAAAGCCCCGTTTTCTTTATCGAACCGCCGCCGTAAGTCAAAAGCACGTTTTTGCCGAAACCCGCTAAAACTTTAGGCAAGTCTTTAATAACGCGTTTGCCGAAAATTAATTTTGTCGGCGTGTTGTAAGTAAAATTTCCTAACATATATAGTTCTCCTTTCCCCTTATTGATTTTGTGTAAAATATTTTACCATTTTTTGAGTATAATTTCAACCGTTCCGCAGGATTTAATACTTTAAGCCTTTTACGCTATAACAAAAAACACGCTTATCGAAATAATAGCGTGTTTTTATATAAAGATTATTTATTTTTTATTTGATTTGTATATATCCACCCAAAGTATTACCATCAGACTTATAATTATAACATATTCCTGCCCATGCAAGAATTGCCGCATAATATGTTGACCTTCTAGTAGTCGTCTTACCGATTTCTGCCCCATAATATTTAACGCCTATGTATGCATCAATCGTTTCTAACGGAAAATCTTCTGAACCGATTTTTTTGCCTTTTTGGGCAGCAGCATCACCACGATACATTTTGCCACCTAATTCTTTTAATTTATTATAGATATCGTCAATAATAGACCACTCACAAACTAAACTTTCGTACCCAGAAAACACAACCCCTTCTTTTGTTAACCATATTTTTTGCGGATCTCCTTTTAACATATGGCATTCCGCTTCGCCATGTTTCTCATTTAATTTTCTTTTAATAATATCGCTTGGTTTATTGTCGTTGTTAACTTCGATAGTTTCAATTTTATTCACTGTAGTTTCTCCTTTATTCCCTATTTTTATGTTGATGCTATTTAATACATTTTTTATTTGTACATAGGTTTGTCCGTTTTGTTTTTGCAATGAAGAAAAATTTCCTTCAAATTTTAAAAAGTCTTTTATGAAACTCACTTCTTCAACAGTAAGATTTAATTCATTTACGCAAGACTGTTCTTTTGACAGTTCAAATTCGCCTTTTATTGCAATATTACATTTGGGACATTTCAACTCGCTGATATACATTTCCTCCCCACATACTGGACATTTTTTCACAATCTCTTTTAACATAATGTTCCTCCTTTTTTTCTTAAATATATCATAAAAATTAAGGCTTGTCAACAATTTTTACAACATTTATTATAAACGTATAAAATATTTTATTACATTTATTAAAATGTTATAACATTTAACTGAATTTAATGTAAAAAATACAATTCTATGAAAATCTTTTTAATGCTTTTTACACAGAAAAAGGCTCTTGGGCAACAAAAAATGCGTTTTTCGTTTTTTGATATGCTAAAAAGTGAAAAATGGTGAGGGAATGGGATTTGAACCCCTGTTTTACAGCAATTTCCTATTTTAAGCCTTAATGTCAAAAAAAAGCCTTGTCCTAAAAACACTAGGTTTTATCTAACTTTTTTGATGTTATTTATAGGTTCAAATCCTTTCCCCCTCACACATTTCCACCCACTAAACAAGGAAAGTGGGTTGGGTGTTTTTTGAATTTTGTGGAATAAAAAAAGACACCTGAAATTCAAGGGTGTCAAAAATCGCTAGTTTTTGCCTAAAAATATGCAAAAAAGGGTCGAAAAGACAAAAGACTTTTCGACCCACAGACTTGGTTGCGGGGGTGGGATTTGAACCTCACGACCTCCGGGTT
>DPGH01000002.1:130655-283848 GCA_003523255.1 Clostridiales bacterium | reverse complement strand
ATTCGAGTCTGAAAACATACATATGTGTATAAAGTGGACATGTCGGAAAAAGGATGTTTATGGGGTAAAGGAATGCACATCCCATGACATCAAAGACGAAGTCGTTACAAGATTGCTGATTGAAGCCTACAAGTACTACATATGGGTGTGCAAAAGACACGAAAACAATGGAGCGGAATACTGCAAGAGCCGACCTATCAAAGAAGAAGCCCTTGAGAAAGCGTTTGTAAGGGCATTAAACGAACTTATAGGAGACAAGGAACGAATACTCGAAAAACTGCAAAGTGCGACCGTGAGCGAAATAACGGACTCCTGTGCGACAGCGATAAATGAAGTGAATGCCGAGATAGAAAAGCTACAAGAGCAGATGATGGAACTGCTGATGAAAAGGAACAACGGAGAGATTACCGATAAAGAATATGAACAGCAAAGTCAGCAGGTCGGAATGAAAATAGACCAACTGCTTATGAGAAAAGAAGAGATACTGTCCGAGCAAGGAAAAGTCCAACTCGCATCTTACCGAATCGAAGAAGTGACCAAACTGCTACAGACAGGAAAGATACTTGAAGAGTTCGACCGAGTGATGTTCAAAAGTCTTGTGCGGAAAATCACCGTGCTGTCCAACAAGGAAATCGAAATAGAGTTCGAGTGCGGAATAACAGTAAGAGAAACTTTATAAGCAAACGACCGACTGCGTTCATAAGAGTGTGGTCGGTCATTTTTTCGTTGATTAAGACAGAAGAAATCATACGCTCCTTATCGTGCAAAAATCCTTTTTGTGCAATCGTCAGCGGTTTGAGATTTTCCAAAGCGAGAGAAGAACAAATCCCTACGGCGATACGCGAAGAAACGATAAAAAGGGTAAACTACCATAAAAACGGCAATTTACCCCTGTTTTTCATAGAAAAAGACACACGCGGCGGAGTTTTATACGCTCCTTTTGCGTGTGTCTTGATGGCGGAAGCGGTGGGATTCGAACCCACGAGCGGTTGCCCGCTACCTGATTTCGAGTCAGGGCCGTTATGACCACTTCGATACACTTCCGAATTACTTACACCATTATACACGATTAGCGGGGCAAACGCAAATAAAATCTCGGATAAAAATTATAATCGTTGACTTTTTTTTGCGCGCTATGTATAATAATAATCGAATAAACAAGGACGGACATAAAATATGGTACCAAATCCGATATTTACCGTTTTCGGTAAAGGCGTGTATTTATACGGCGTGTTTATCGCGATAGGCATACTTGCCTGTTTATGGGTTTACTTTGATTTTACGAAAAGAAAAGGCATGCCCGAAAAAGTGCAGGACTTTACCTTTTTCGTTATAATCGCGGCGATTGCGCTCGGTTTTTTGTTTGCGAAATTATATCAGGCGATTTACGACTGGATAGAAAAAGGAACGTTTGATTTTTATCACGCAGGCATAACCGCAATGGGCGGCTTTATCGGCGGAGCGGCGGTGTTTTTGCTTTTCTACTTTGTCGGCGGCAAATTGTTTTTTAAGGGCAAAGAAGAAGGTTTGCACAAAAAAGAATTTAACAAAACTTTTCTCGTCGCACCGATTTCCATAACGCTTGCACACGGTTTCGGGCGAATAGGTTGTCTGATGGCGGGTTGTTGCCACGGCGCAAACCTCGGTACGAGTTACGTTTTCGGCGGAATATGGATGAAAGCCTCGGATACGGGCGTGTGGGGATATTACGTACCCACTCAACTTTACGAAGCGTTGTTTTTATTCGCGTTGTGCGCGGTTTTGACGGTAATGTACTTTAAAAAGAGTAACATAACCATGCCGGTTTACCTTATAGCGTACGGCGTATGGAGAATATTTATAGAAATTTTCCGTACGGACGCGCGCGGGGGTACTTTTTTGGGGCTGGCGCCTTCGCAATGGCAGTCTATAGTATTTATCGCGGGCGGCATCGCAATGCTTTTGATTTACAAATGGCTTAAAATACCGTTCGTTTTGAAGGACGAAGGCACCGCCGCCGCAGGTGAGGCGAATGGCGAACCTTGCGAAGAAAAAGTTCAAGATACGGTTGAACAGTCGGAATCCGATGTGGTTTCGGCGGAAAATAAAAACGAAAACGACAAAGGAGAGAAAGATGAACGAAAAGAATAACCTCGCGCACGAAAGCGTTAAAAAGAAACTTAAAATTGCCGGTATATGCCTTCTTGCGGCGGGTTTGGTTTGCACGATAATAGGCATGGCGGACTTTTTCGCGGCGTTTAATTCCGAAGGCGAGAGAATGCCCAAACTGTTTTTTATGTGTTTTATAGGTCTGCCGCTTATAGCCGTAGGGGCGGGTATGTTGATTTTCGGGTTTAAACGCGAAATAATGCGTTACGCCAAAAACGAAAGCGTGCCCGTCATTAACGAAGCGGGCGAGGAAATATCTCCCGCGGTTAAAAGCGTCGTTACTGCGGCGAGAGAAGGCGTTGCACAAGAAAAAACGGATAAAACCGTTTGCTCGTGCGGCGCGGTAAATGCGGACGGCAGTAAGTTCTGCAAGGAGTGCGGAAAGGCTTTATATTCCGTGTGTCCGAATTGCGGTGCGAAAAGAGACCCCGAAAGCAAATACTGCAACGAGTGCGGAACTAAACTTTAAGATAACCGTTTATATTAAACCAAATGCGTATTAACGCTAAAAAAAAGGAACTGCCGACGGCAGTTCCTTTTTGCTTAATTAAAATCTTTTTAAGACCTATTTTATAACTCTAACCTTTATAACGTTTTTAAGATCGGATATGTTTTGAATCGCTTCGGCTTTTACTTCGCTTTCTACGTCGAGCATGGTTACGGCGTATTCGCCGCGGCTTTGGTTAGAAAGGTTTGCAATGTTTACCTTTTCCGCGCCGACGGTGGAGGTAATCTGCGCGAGGATGTTAGGCGTGTTTTTATGAAGAATAACCAAACGATAAGGCGTGGTTTTCGGCATGCTGCAAGCGGGGAAATTGACTGAATTTACGATATTGCCGTTTTCGATATAATCGATAAGTTGTTTAGCCGCCATAACCGCGCAGTTTTCTTCCGCCTCTTCGGTAGAAGCGCCGAGATGGGGTATGCAAATCGCGTTTTCCACACCGATAAGTTCGTCCGCGGGGAAGTCGGTTACGTAGCGGGAAAGTTTGCCGCTTTCAAGTGCCTTTATAACGTCCGCATTGTCGACGAGTTCGCCGCGCGCACAGTTTATAAGAACCGCGCCGTCTTTCATTTTGCGCATGTTGCCTGCGTTTATAAAACCTTTGTTTGAATTCGGGATATACGGTATATGTACGGTAACGTAATCGCACGTTTTAAAAAGTTCGTCGACGTCGCTGACGACCGATACGTGGCGCGAAAGTCTTAACGCGGCGTTTACAGACAAAAACGGGTCGTAACCGACGACCGTCATGCCGAGTCCTAAAGCGGCGTTCGCCACGAGCGCGCCTATCGCGCCGAGCCCTATAACGCCGAGTTTTTTACCCGCGATTTCACGTCCGGCAAAGTTCGATTTGCCTTTCTCCACGAGTTTGCCGACCTCTTCGCCTTTGCCTTTAAGAGTCTTAACCCAGTAAACGGCATCGGTAATTTTTCTCGAACCGAGCAAAAGCGCGGCAACGACCAGTTCTTTAACCGCGTTGGCGTTTGCGCCAGGGGTGTTGAACACGACGACGCCTTTTTCCGCATACGCGTCGACGGGTATATTATTTACGCCCGCGCCCGCTCTCGCAACGGCAAGCACCGTTTCGGGCAGGTCGTAGTCGTGCATTTTAAAACTGCGTAAAATTATACCTTCGGGGTTTTTCACGTCCGCCGCGACGTTATAACTCGAGTCGAATACGTCGTTTATAACGGGGCTTATGGAATTAAGCGTTAAAACGTTTTTCATTACGCGTTCTCCTTTTCGAATTTTTTCATAAAATCAATTAACTTTTTAACTCCTTCGACGGGCATAGCGTTGTAAATCGAAGCGCGCATACCGCCTGCAAGTCTATGTCCTTTAAGCGAAACGAGCCCTTCTTTTGTCGCCGCCGCCACGAAAGCCGCGTCGAGTTCTGCATTCGGGGTAAAGAACGGCACGTTCATAAGCGAGCGGTCTTTTTTATTTACCTTGTTTACGTAGAAAGAAGAATTGTCGATAAAGTCGTAAAGCATCGCCGCTTTTTCTTCGTTGATTTTTTGCATAGCGGGTACGCCGCCCATACTTTTAAGCCATCTGAAAACGAGCATCGCCACGTATATCGGAAAGCACGGGGGAGTGTTGTATAAACTGTCGTTTTTATCCTGAATCGCGTAGTTAAGCATAGTGGGGCATATAGGCAGCGCGTGCCCGATAAGGTCCTTTCTTACGATAACTATGGTAAGACCCGCTGGTGCGATGTTTTTCTGTGCGCCGGCGTATATAAGACCGAACTTGTTTACGTCTACCTCTTCGGATAGAATGCAAGAACTCATATCGGTAACGAGCGTCGCCTCGGTTTCGGGCAACTCCGTATAGCGCGTGCCGAAAATCGTGTTGTTATAGGTCGTATGCACGTAATCTATGCCGTCTCTGAATTTAACCTGTTTCATATCGGGGATGTACGTGTAGCCCGCCTCTTTAGAAGAAGCCGCAACCGCCATATCGCCGAACTTTAACCCCTCTTCGTAGGCTTTGGAGGCAAAGTTGCCGGTCAAAATATAATCGGCTTTGCCTTTGTCTAAAAGGTTAAGCGGAACCGCCGCAAATTGCTGTGATGCGCCGCCCTGAACGAACAGTATCGAATAATTTTCGGGTACGTTCATCAGTTCGCGTAAAAGCGCGTTCGCTTCGGCGTTGACCGCGGTGAAAATCTTTCCGCGATGGCTCATTTCGGTTATGCTCATACCCGAGCCCTGGTAGTCGAGAAGTTCTTTTTGCGCTTGCTCGAGTACGGGAAGCGGAAGCATAGAGGGACCTGCGGCGAAATTATAAACTCGCATATAAATCTCCTTTTTTAAAACGACTTTGCGTTTTTTACTTTGCATTATACTATTTTATGTCGTTTTTTTCAAGCGATTTTAAAGGCAGAACTCCTTTTTTGCGTTTATTAAGGCAATTACGTTTACTTTTTTTTAAAAAAAGTGTATAATCGACCTATAAAACGAACTTTACCGCAAAAGCGGTTTTATATTTTTTAATTAAATTTTTTATAAGGAGACAGTTTTGAAAAAGAAAAGAGAAAACGCCGCGGCGGCAGTTTCTCCAGAACGGGAGAACTTTTCGCGCGGGCAAAAAGAGAAGAAAACCAAAGTAAAAACCGATAACGAAAAGGTAAAACGGAACAAATCCGTAAAAGGTGATAAAAACGCCGCGAAAAAGAAAACCGCGACTGAAAACGCGCCCGCAAAAAAACAGGGCAAACCCGCCAAAAATTCGCTTAAAGTAAGGTTTCTCGGCGGCGTAGGCGAAATAGGCAAAAACATGACCGTATTAGAATACGGCAAAGACATAATAGTGATAGACGCAGGTCTTACTTTCCCCGGGGAAAACATGCCGGGCGTAGACCTCGTTATACCCGATATCACGTACCTTATCGAGAACAAAAGCAGGGTGCGCGGCATAGTTATAACGCACGGACACGAGGACCATATCGGCTCGCTTCCGTATATACTTAAAGACCTTAACGTGCCCGTTTACGGCACGAAACTTACTCTCACCCTTATCGAAAACAAAATAAAAGAACGCCGTATAAACGACGCCGTGCTTAATTGCGTAAAACCCGGGGCGGTCGTAAAACTTGGGTGTTTTTCGGTAGAATTCATAAACGTAAACCACTCTATAGCGGGCGCGGTGGGTCTTGCGATAACGACTCCCGTCGGCGTGGTATTCCACTCGGGTGATTTTAAAATCGACTTTACCCCCGTCGCGGGCGAAACGATGGATTTAAACCGCATAAGCGAAATAGGTAAAAAGGGCGTTCTTTTGATGATGGCGGACTCTACCAACATCGAAAGAGAAGGCTTTACCATGAGCGAATCGGTCGTTAAAGATACTTTAGACCACGTTTTTGCGGACAATATGAAAAGGCGGCTTATAATAGCGACTTTTGCGTCTAACGTGCACAGACTCCAACAAATATTAGACCTTGCGGTAAAGTATAAACGCAAAGTCGCGCTTTCCGGCAGGAGCATGATAAACATTGCCGAGGCGGCGGCTAAAATCGGCGAACTTAAAATACCCAAAAATTTACTTATAGACGTCGAAAAGAACGATAAGTTTAAAGACGAACAGATAGTAATAGTTTCAACGGGCACGCAGGGCGAACCCATGAGCGCGCTTACCCGTATGGCGAGCGGAGAGTTTAACAAGGTTACCATCGGTAACAACGACACGGTGGTGATAAGCGCGTCGGTCATACCCGGTAACGAAAAAATGATTTACGGCGTTATAAACAACCTTTACAGGCTGGGTGCGGAAGTTATTTACGAAAGCCTTGAACCGATACACGTGTCGGGGCATGCGTGCAAAGGCGAACTGCGCGTTTTGCATACGCTCGTAAAGCCTAAATTTTTTATACCCGTACACGGCGAGTACAGACACCTTAAAAAACACGCCGCGCTTGCGCAAAGCCTCGGCATGAAAGCGTACGACACCCTTATCGCGGAAATCGGCGACACGGTGGAAGTAACCAAAGACAGAATGTATTTTGGCGAAAAAATACCCGCGGGCTCTCGCTTTGTAGACGGCGTGGGGATAGACGGTGCGGATAGTTTCGTTCTGCGCGACCGTATACATTTATCCGAGGACGGCGTTATCGTGGCGGTAGTCGGCGTAGACGAGTTTTCGGCAACGCTTTCTTCGGTAGAAATTATCGCCAAAGGACTTGTTTTAACGGACAATATGATAGAAGAAGCAAAGGCGGGCGTTATGGACCTTTTGCGCCGCACCGACCTTAAAGCCGTGCGCGACGAAACCGAACTCGCCTCTATAATAAGGCGCAACATTAAAAACTATATATTTAAAGCGACGAAGAAAAATCCTATGATTTTACCCGTCGTTATGGTCGTATAGATAAATGGACACCGGCGAAAAACTTTTTTGCATAAAAGAATTGCGTAAACAAGTCGCCCTTCGCGGCGAGCCCGTTTTAAGAGAAAAATCATTCGACCTTTTGCTTGAAACGGTAAAGCGGTTTAACCCCTTTCGCGTGCTCGAAATAGGCGTAAACGAGGGGCTGACTTCGGCGGCGATACTCGTTACCGTGCCGGGCGCGCGAGTTACGGGTATAGAGATAAGCGAAGAAAAAGCGGCGGCGGCAAAAAAGAATTACGCGGCTTTCGGCGTAAACGACCGCGCAAAGGTGTTTATAGGCGACGCGGCGGAGGTTTTACCTATGCTGACCGGCGAGTACGATTTTGTTTTTCTCGACGGACCGAAAGGGCATTACGCCGAATATTTGGAATATATAGAGCAGGTGCTTGTTAAAGGCGGCGTGCTGTTTTGCGACAACGTGTTGTATCGCGGCTATCTCTCGGGTGAAAAAAAAGTGCCGCATAAACACGCGACCATAAAACACAGCCTTGAAAAGTTTACGGCGCGCGTTAATGACGAAAAGATTTTCAGCACTAAGATTTACGATATAGAGGACGGGGTTTCCGTTTCGGTTAAACTCGTCTGATTTTGAGGTTATGGATAATAAAATAGAACTTCTTTCGCCCGCGGGCGATATGAGCAAACTTAAAACGGCGTTTTACTTCGGTGCGGACGCGGTGTACGTAGGCGGTAAGGCGTTAAGTCTGCGCGCGAGTGCGGGTAATTTTACCGACGAAGAACTTGCCGCCGCTACCGAGTACGCGCATTCGCTCGGCAAAAAAATATACGTAACCGTAAATATTTTAGCAAACAACGACGACTTAAAACAAGCCGAGTGTTATTTTATTTATCTCGAAGCGTTAGGCGTAGACGGGGCAATAGTGTCGGACGCGGGGCTTATATACCTTGCGCGTACCGTCGCCCCGAATTTGCCCGTAAACCTTTCGACCCAAGCCAGCGCGACCAACTCGCTTGCGGTAAAATTCTGGAAAAATCAGGGCGTAAAGCGCGCTATTCTCGCAAGAGAACTTTCGCTTAAAAGCATAGCGGAAATACATAAAGACGTGCCGGATATAGAGATAGAAACGTTTATACACGGCGCGATGTGCATTTCATACAGCGGCAGGTGTCTTTTATCCGATTACCGAACGGGCAGAAAAAGCAACCGCGGCGAATGCGTGCAGGCGTGCCGCTGGAATTACGAAATAAGAGAGAAAAATTCCGATTGCGGTTTTATGACGGTAGAAGAGGACGATAAAGGCACCTACATATTAAACAGCAAGGATTTGTGCCTTGTGGACTATATTGCGGAACTTGCCGCGGCAGGCGTGGTATCGTTTAAAATCGAGGGCAGAATGAAGTCCGAGTATTATCTCGCCACCGTGGTAAACGCGTACAGGCGCGCCCTTAACGCCTTTTACGAGCGCGGCGCGGACTATAAAAACGACCCGCTTTTTAAAACCGAACTCGAAAAAACCGCCCATCGCGAGTTTACAACCGCCTATCTTTTGGGTGAAAACGACCGTACGGTAAATTACGACGACAGCCAGAGCAAAGGCAGTTATAAATTTATCGCGACCGTACTCGGTTACGACGACAAAACCGGCACCGCTAAAATAGAAATGCGCAACAGGTTTGCCGTCGGTAGCGTTTTGCAGGTTTTAAGCCCTTCTTCGGCGTTTAACCGAGAGATAACCGTACGTGAAATGACCGACGAACTCGGCGTGCCGGTTACCGACGCTAAAATCGTTCAGCAAAAACTTTTGCTTAAAACGGACGTAAAACTTTGCGCAGGCGATATTTTGAGAATGAAAAACGAATAATTATAAACAAACCGAAAGGTAAAAACGTTTAACAAACCGAAAAAAACATTTTACAATAAAACAAAACGCTTAAAAACGTTTCGGCATAAAGCCGCAATACATAACCGAAAAATTTACCGTTACAAAGCAAGCGGTATAACTGAAACTTTTATAAAGAAGGATTGCGCTATGAACATTTTATCTTTAAAAAACGTAAGAAAAGAATATCGTGTCGGCACGATAACGATACCCGCGTTAGAGGACGTTTCGTTTGATTTAAGCGAAGGCGAATTCGTTGTAATTCTCGGCGCGTCGGGCGCAGGAAAAACAACGTTGTTAAATCTTTTAGGCGGTATGGATACTGCAACGGGCGGCGAAATAGACCTTGAAGGTAAAAACATAGCCGCGTTTAACAAGCGAGAACTTACCGACTACCGTCGCCACGACGTGGGCTTTGTGTTTCAGTTTTATAATCTTATGCCAAACCTTACCGCGCTCGAAAACGTAGAGATTGCCGTTGAAATATGTGACAACCACCTCGACCCGAAAACCGTTCTCGAATCGGTGGGGCTTTCAGAGCGCCTTAACAACTTTCCCGCCGAACTTTCCGGCGGAGAACAGCAAAGGGTTTCGATTGCCCGCGCGATTGCCAAAAATCCCAAACTGATACTTTGCGACGAGCCTACCGGCGCGCTCGATTACGTTACGGGCAAAAAAATATTAAAACTTTTGCAAGATTTATCCAGGGAACATAAAAAACTCGTTATCGTGGTAACGCATAACGCCGCGCTTAAAGATATGGCGGATAAAGTTATAAGGATAAAAAGCGGAAGAATAGAAAGCATTGAAACAAACGACAATCCGACCCCGGTCGAGGAGATAGAGTGGTGAAAACGTATTTTAAAACCGTTCGCAGGATGTTTAAAAAACATCTTATACGGTTACTGTCGCTTATCGGTATCGTGATTATATCCGTAGGTTTTATATCGGGAATCGGTTCGCCTACCGATATGATTAAGGACAGTATAGAAGATTACTATAAAAACCAAAACGTAAGCGATTTTATCGTAAAAAGCAAAACGGGTAGTTTTACCGAAGAGCAGATTGACGCGGTAAAAGCCCGTTACGGCGAAGACAACGTAGAATCGGGTATGTCCGTAGACGTTGCCACGGGTGAAAAAAGGTCGCTACGCCTGTATTTTCTTGACCTTAAAAACACCAAAATCAACGCCCTTGAAATAGTCGAGGGTGAAAAAATTACGTCAGACGACGAAAACTGCGTTTACGCCGAGGTAAAAGATAACGTGATAAAAGGTTATCTCGTGGGCGAAGAAGTAGAAATAAATCTTTCTTCGGCGTTTAATTCGCCGTTTGAATCCAAAATTAAAGTAACGGTTAAGGGGATTGTCAAAAGCCCGCTTACCTTTGGAAAAGACGGCGAACCGAGTTATAACAACCCCGAGGACGTCGAGATACCGGACAGCGTGGCGGAGATAAGCAAAATGGACCTTCTTGAAAACGTTTTGTACTGCCCGGCGGAGGTGTCCGCGTTTATTCCTAAAGGCGACCTGTATATAAAAGCGGAAAACCGTGATTTATTCGATTCTTTTTCGACAGAGTACGAAAAATACGTTGAGAAGGAAAAAACCGCTCTTTCCGCGATTTTAGGCGAAGACGCGAGAGTGATAACGCTTTACGATAACTATAGTTTTAAGTCGATTATTTCGAGCGCGGATAAAGTGCGCGGCATCGGCAACATTTTAATGATTATTTTTATTGCCGTAACGCTGCTTGTCGTGTTGTCGTCAATGATGCGGCTTATGGATGAAGAATGCTCGCAAATCGCTTGCTTAAAAACGCTCGGTTACGGTTCGTTCAGCATCGTTATGCGTTACGTGTTGTTTGCGCTCGTCGCGCTTGCCGTAGGGGGCGGGGTCGGGTTTTTCGTCGGGTACGGCGTTTCCTGGTTAATATGTTACGTGTTCGGTTACGGACACTCTATGCCGCCCATATCGGTCGTGGTTAATCCGAGTTATTACTTTTTATCGCTCGGCGTAATTATCACGGTTACGCTCGTTGCGATTTTTTCACTCGGTATGCGGCTTGCAAATAACGCGCCCGCAAGCCTTTTGCGTCCCAAACCGCCTAAAAAAGGCAAACGTATTTTACTTGAAAAAATCCCGTTTATATGGAAGCGGCTTTCGTTTAAGTATAAATCTTCGCTTAGAAACGTTTTAAGGTATAAAACGAGATTTTTTATGATGCTTGTTTCGGTAGCGGTTTCCGCCGGACTCGTATACGCGGGGTTAGCCCTTCTCGATATGTGCCTTTTCGGCAACTTCGGTTCGTCCGCAATTATCGGAATAGCGGTGGTAATAGTCGTATTCGCGGGGCTTTTAACCATAGTCGTTATAAACACGCTTACGACCATAAATATAAGCGAGAGGGAGAGGGAAATCGCAACTCTTATGGTACTCGGTTATCACGACGGCGAAATTTGCGGCTATATCTATCGCGAAATTTATATCAGCGCGTTTTTGGGTATTCTCCTCGGCTATCCCGTCGGAATAGGGTTTGCAACGCTCGTTTTTAACACGATAGGTCTCGGCACGATTGAAAAAGTAAGTTGGTTTATGTGGCTGTTGTTGCCGTGCATTGTGTTCGGTTTTACCTTGCTCGTAACGCTTATGCTAACGCCTAAAATCGTGAAAACAAAAATGAACGAGAGCCTTAAAGCCGTTGAATAAGCGGCAATTTGCGTTGGATATTAAGGCAAACGATATAAGCGCGTTTTCGACAAAGCGTTTAATCGCTGAAAATTGCCGTCTTAAAAAGGTATCGTCATAGGCGTTTTAGGTGAATTAAAAGACTGACAAAGTTCGTCGGTCTTTTATCGTTTTTATCACGCCTTTAGCGTTCGTTGTTTTTTACAACGCGAAAAACGGCACGGAAACTAAATCGTAAAAATATGCGTGGTCGGTAAACGAATAAAATGTGAAAAAAGTTTCATATTTTTGATTGACAAAGAATAAAAAGGGTGATAATATTTGAGTGCGGACGGGAGATAGGAAAATGTTTCCGTCCGAAAAAGCAAATTTCGACGGAGAGATTATGATTGAAAAGTATTCGGTCGGCGGAATGAGTTGCGCGGCGTGCGCCGCAGGGATAGAGCGGGTAACGCGCGCCGTAAAAGGCGTAAACAACGCAGAAGTTTCGCTTATGGGTAAGTGCATGACCGTTGATTACGACGGGAATGCGGAAACGGAAAACGAATTTCTTGCCGCGGTTAAAAAACTCGGCTACACGATAGAATACTATAAAAACGTAACGGCGGACAGGGATAAAGACAAAACCGCAAACGTTTTAAAAAAGCGGTTTTTGTCGTCTATAACCTTTCTTCTCGCGCTGATGTATTTCGCTATGGGCGAAATGTGGGGGCTGCCCGTGCCGCCGCACGTATACTGTCTTATATTGCAGGCGGCGTTCGCGCTCGCGCTGATAGCGATAAACTTTAAATTTTACACGAGCGGGTTTGCTGCTTTAACGCACGACGTGCCTAATATGGATACGCTGGTGCTTTTAAGTTCTTTTTCGGCTTACGTATTCAGTCTTGTCGTAACCGTGCTTACGGCGTGCGGCGTTATACAAGATTCAAAAGTCTTTTTCGAGGCGACGGGTATGGTTTTAACGCTCGTTACGCTCGGCAAATGGCTTGAAGAACTTTGCAAAAAAAAGACGGGCAGCGAGATAGAAAAACTTTCTTCACTTCTTCCGGACGAAGCGACCGTAAAACGCGGCGAAGAACTCGTTACCGTAAAGGTAGCGGACCTTGTAAAAGGCGATATAGTAGTATATAAAACGGGCGATTATCTTACCGTTGACGGCAGCGTGATAAGCGGCACCGCCGCGCTCGATAAGTCCGCCATAACCGGCGAAAGTCTGCCGGTAGAAGTGGGACTCGGGGCAGAAGTCGTTTCGGGCAGTATCGTGCGTACGGGGTATATAGAGGTTAAAGCGGTAAACGTAGGCGAGGGTACTCTTTTTAACAAAATCGTACAAACGGTTTTATCGGCAAGCGCATCTAAGGCGCCCGTGCAAAAACTCGCGGATAAAATCTCGGGCATATTCGTGCCGACGGTATCGGTTCTTGCGGTCATAACGTTTGCGATATGGTATATCGCCACGGGCGATTTGTTTAACGCGGTAAGTTTCGGCATAAGCGTTTTGGTTGTGTCGTGTCCGTGCGCTTTAGGGCTTGCAACGCCCGTCGCGGTGATGGCGGTGTCGGGCAGGGCGGCTTCGCTCGGGGTGCTGTATAAAGACGCCGAAACGGTCGAAAAAATAACTAAGGTAAACTGCATATTGCTCGATAAAACCGCAACGGTTACCGAGGGCAGACCTAAGGTAGAAAAATTCGTAAACTATTCCGGTAAGCCGGACGAAGAAATTTTCGCGCTGTCCTCTTCTCTCGAAAAAATGTCCTCTCATCCGCTTGCGGCGTGCGTTACGGAGTTTTGCGGAGAAGTAAAGAGCGTTGCGATAGAAAGTTACGAATACGTGCCGGGCAAAGGCATAAAAGCCAAAGCGGGCGGCAAAGAGTACCTTCTCGGTAATCGCGCGCTTATAGAGCCAGTCGTTAAAAACGTGCCCGCGGGCGAAGAGGGATATACCGAAATTTACCTTGCGGAAAACGACGCGGCGATTACGGCGTTCTATATTTCCGACCCGATAAAGCATGGCGCGAAAGAGGCGATTTTGTCGCTAAAAGCGGCGGGCATAAAACTTGCGTTGGTATCCGGCGATAATCCCGGCGCGGTTAAACTCTGCGCGGATAAACTCGGCATAGAAGAATACTACGCTTCCGTTTTGCCGCAGGACAAGTACAAGATAGTAGAAAAGTATCAGGGCGAGGGGTACTTTACCGCTATGTGCGGCGACGGCGTAAACGACAGCCCCGCGATTAAGCGCGCGGACGTAGGCGTTGCCATGGGCGGCGGTACGGATATAGCGATAGACAGTGCGAGCGTGGTTTTGACCGGCGGCGATTTAACGAGTTTGTCGGACGCGGTTACGCTCGGTAAAAAAGCGTACGGCATTATAAAAGGCAATCTGTTCTGGGCGTTTATATACAACGTTCTCGCAATACCCGTCGCAGCGGGCGCGCTTTCGTTTGCGGGTATAACTTTAACGCCCGCCATATCTTCGGCGTGCATGTGCTTAAGTTCGCTTTTCGTGGTAACTAACGCTTTAAGGATAAACGGGTATAAAAAGAATAAAAAAGTTAAAAACCAAAATAAAGGAGCGGGTATGAAAATTTATATCGACGGAATGATGTGTAAACATTGCGAAAAAAAGGTGTTCGATACTTTGTCGGGCATAGAAAACGCGGGCGAGGTAACGGTTAACCTTAAAAAGAAATACGCCGTAATTACCGGCGATGCCGACTCCGAAAGAGTAAAAGAAGAAATCGCGAAAGCGGGTTATACCGTTAAAAAGATAGAAAAATAACGCATAGAATTATCGAAAAAGGCGAGGCAAAAACTCGCCTTTTTCGGTTTTAAACATAAAAACTCGGTAATTTATCGCGTATTCTTCGCGCCATTGACGTAAAAAATTGTGTATTTGCTTGAAAAAATACACAATATATAGTAAAATAATACGGACGGTTTATTTTTTTGCAAGACGTACGAGGAGAAAAGCATGTCAAAAGGCAGTTACAAGGCAGAAGATATTAAAATTCTCGAAGGGCTCGAGGCGGTGAGAATGCGCCCCGGTATGTATATCGGTACCACGGGGGTAAAGGGGCTTCATCACATACTGTGGGAAATAGTCGATAACGCCGTGGACGAAGCGGCAAACGGCTACGCCGACAGGATAGAGATAAAATTATATAAAGACGGCAGTGCTTCGGTCGAAGATAACGGCAGGGGCATACCGACGGATATTCACTCCAAGGCGGGCGTTTCGGGCGTGCAGGTAGTGTTTACGCAGTTGCATGCCGGCGGTAAATTCAATTCCGAAAATTACAATTATTCGGGCGGGTTGCACGGCGTAGGCGCTTCGGTTACCAACGCGCTTTCCGAATGGCTTAAAGTAGAAGTATATAAAAACACCGTTTTCGAGATGGAGTTTAAAAGTTATCTCGATGAAAAGACGGGTAAAATCAAGTCGGGCGTGCCCGTCGCTCCGCTTAAAGACACCAAAGTCAAAACCAAAAAACACGGAACTTTCGTGCGGTTTAAGCCGGACAAAAGGGTGTTTGAAACGGTGGAGTTTTCTCCCGAAACGATATTAAAACGCTTAAAAGAACTCGCGTTTTTAAATAAGGGGCTCGAAATAGATTTTTACGACGAGCATACCGATTTTCACCGTACATATAAATACGAGGGCGGGCTTATAGATTTCGTTAAATACTTAAACGAAGGCAAAACCACGCTTTATCCCGAGCCGCTTTACGCTTCCGCAAGCAAAGACGGTATTTTCGTCGAGTTTGCGGTACAGCATACCGACGCGTACGTAGACAGCCTTTATTCTTACGTAAACAATATCCCCACCAACGAGGGCGGCACGCACGAAACGGGCTTCAGGTCGGGGCTGACGAAAATCTTTAACGACTATGCGAGAAAGCGTAGCGTTCTGAAAGACAAAGACGATAATCTGACGGGAGACGATTTTAAAGAAGGGCTTACCGCGATTATATCCGTTAAAATGCAAAACGTTCAGTTCGAGGGGCAAACCAAAACCAAACTCGGCAATCCCGAAGCGCGCCCTGCGGTAGAATACGTTACCGTAACCGAACTCGACGGATTGATGAAAAACAAAAAACTCGCGAAGACCTTCGACACGATAATCGATAAGGCGATGAGCGCGGCAAAGGTAAGACTTGCCGCAAAAAAAGCCAAAGAAATCGCGCGCGCATCAAAAAGCATCGAAAGTCAAAATCTCGTCGGCAAACTCGCTTCCTGCTCCGGGCGGAAACCCGAACTTAACGAACTGTTCATAGTCGAGGGCGATTCTGCGGGCGGTAGCGCGAAACAGGCGAGGGTAAGGCAATTTCAGGCAATACTTCCTTTACGCGGCAAACCGCTTAACGTAGAAAAAAAGAAACTCGACCAGATACTTTTAAACGAAGAAATAAGGACGATTATAAGCGCGCTCGGCACTGGCATAGGGTCGGAATTCGATTTATCGTCGCTCAAATTTCATAAAGTAATAATACTGTCGGACGCGGACGTAGACGGCAGCCATATCCGCGCCATACTCTTAACCTTCTTTTTCCGCTACATGCGCGAACTCGTAAGCGAGGGACACGTGTATATCGGTATGCCGCCCCTTTACAAGGTGTATAAGGGGAGCGTTGAAGAGTACGCGTACGACGATAACGAGTTGCAAAAGAAAATCGACAAGGTCGGCAGAGGGTATTCGATACAGCGTTATAAAGGTTTAGGCGAAATGGACCCCGCCCAACTTTGGGACACGACCATGAACCCGGATACCCGTTCGCTTATGCAGGTTACGATAGAGGACGCCGCCGAGGCGGACAGGCTTATCACGGTGCTTATGGGCGATGAAGTGGAGCAGAGAAAAAAGTATATATTTGACAACACCGATTTCGATAAGGTAGACGCTTTCGCCAAAATCAAACGCGGGTAAGGGATAAAATATGGAAAAAGACAAAGGTATAATTTTCAGTTCGCTCGACGACATACTTAAAAATTCTATGATAGCCTACGCGGAGGACGTTATTTTAGACAGGGCCCTTCCGCGCGTGGAGGACGGGTTAAAACCCGTACAGAGAAGGATTTTGTACGCTATGTACGAAATGGGTTTAACGCCCGATAAGCCGCACAAAAAATGCGCTAAAATCGTAGGCGACTGTCTCGGTAAATATCACCCGCACGGCGATTCGTCGGTTTACGGCGCGCTCGTGCATATGGCGCAGGACTTTAATATGCGCATGCCGCTTATAGACGGGCACGGCAATTTCGGTACGGTAGACGGCGATTCCGCCGCGGCGTACAGGTACACAGAGGCGCGCCTTTCCGCGCTATCGCTCGAACTTTTAAAAGACATAGAAAAAGACACGGTAAATTTCAGTCTTAACTTCGACGACTCTATGACGGAGCCGGACACTCTCCCGGGGAGATTTCCTAACCTTCTGGTAAACGGGGCGACGGGTATCGCCGTCGGTCTTGCGACCAACATACCTACCCACAACCTCGGCGAAGTGATAAACGGTACGGTAGCGTTTATCGATAACCCCAAAATGAGTTTGAAACAATTGATGAAATATATCCCCGCGCCGGACTTTCCGACGGGCGGCTATATCGTCGCGGGGGAAGAACTGGAAGAAGCGTATAAAACCGGTCGCGGCAAAATAAAAATACGCGCCCGCGTAAACGTTGAAAAGGACGGCGAAAAGCAAAGCCTTATAATTTCGGAATTACCTTATCAGGTCAACAAAGCCGACCTCTTAAAAAAGATTTCCGACATGCGCGAAACCAAAAAAGAATATCTCGGCGGCATTGCGGACGTGGTGGACGAATCCGACAGAAACGGCATGCGTGCCGTTATAAAACTTCGTAAAGACGCCGACGCGGATAAAATACTCGCGTATTTATTCAAAAACACCGCGCTCGAGACGACTTTCGGCATAAATATGGTTGCAATCGCGCACGGTAAACCCTGCCAGATGGGGCTTTTGGATATTATCTCTTATTACGTAAATTACCAGAGAGAAGTCGTTTTAAGGCGCAGTAAATACGATTTAGAGCGCGCGAAAGAGCGTGCGCACATACTCGAAGGTCTTATTATAGCGGTTAAAAATATAGACGAGGTGGTTAAAATCATTAAAACCGCCGACAACACCGCGGACGCCCGCGCAAAGTTACGCGTTCGGTTCGACATAAGCGAAGTTCAGGCTAACGCCATACTCGATTTACGGCTCGCTCGGCTGACCAAACTCGAAGTGTACAAACTCGAAGAGGAACTCGCCGCGCTTAAAAAGACTATCGAAGAACTTACCGCGATAATCGGCAGCAAAACGCTTCAGATGGAAGTCGTAAAAAAAGAAATGCTTGCCGTAAAGAAAAAATTCCCCTGCGAGAGAAGAAGCCGCGTTTTGGGTCGCGAAGAGGCGGAGGAACTCGGCGCGGAGGCGTACGCCGTCGCGAAACCGATAGAAGATTTCGTTATAGGCGTAACTTACGGCGGAACTATTAAAAAGATGACCGAGCACAACTTTGCCGTAAGCGATAAAAAGGTGAAAGACAACGCCGCGAAAGCGGACTTTATCAAATTCGTCGTAAACGCCAGAAGCGACGAAAACGTTATAGCGTTTACCAATTTCGGCAACGCAGTCAGATTTGCGGTAGAAGCCGTGCCCGAGTGCCGCTACCGCGACAAGGGTGCAAAACTCACCGATATTTGCGGCGAACTCAAAAAGAACGAAACTTTCGTTTCCGCTTTCGTTTTCGGTAAAGACGGCGCGTTTGACGGCGAAATTATTTTCGTAACCAAAACGGGACTTATTAAAAAGACCGCGTTTAAAGAATACGATATAAACAAGAGTCTTTTTGCCGCGATAAAACTCAAAGACGGCGACGAAGTGCTTACCGCCGAAAAAGAAATACCTGACGCATATATAACCTTTATAACGAAAAAGGGTATGGGACTTAACGTAATTAAAACGGACGTGCCTGAGCAAGGCAGAATCGCAGGCGGCGTAAAGGGTATAAATTTAAACGACGGCGACTCGATAGCGTTTACCGCCCAGACGGACGAAGAAGGCGAATTTGCGATAGTTACCGATACGGGATATTATAAGCGCGTTATCGCGAGCGAGATAGAGCCGCTGCCGAGAAACCGTAAAGGCGTAAAAATATGCGACCTCGGTAAGGTAAACAATATTATTTTCGCCGCGTACGTAAAAGAGCCGTTCGGCGTTGCGGTGATAGACAACTTCGGCGTGGCGTTTGCTCTTTCGACCGAGGACTTTTCGATAGAAAGCAGAACGAGCAAGGGCAAACAACTTAAAAACGAAAACAAAAAACGTCTGCCCGAAACGGCTTTCAAACTGGTTTAAGCCTTAACTTCCGGCTTTAATTTCGGACGTAAAGTAAAAGGCGTAATAAAAACATAAGTATAGTTCTTATGTTAATTAAAAAGCGCGGGGCTTTGTTAAGTCCCGCGCTTTTGTCATCAAATAGTTCGTCTGCGTCTTTTTGCGATTTATTCGGAAAACAGTTTGGCGAGCATATCGAGAACTTCTTGCCGCATCGCCTCGTAATCTATATATTTATGACGGTCGAAAATCGCTTCGTGCGAGAACGACTGCATTAAATTCATCGCTATGTGCACCTTTTCGCTTATATGTTCGGCGTTTACGCCGAGTTCGGTAAGCCGATTGCTGACGTGCTCGGTTATACGGTCCTCGAGGGCGATAAATTCGCCTGAAACGTCTTTATCGCTTGCGGCGAGCGAGTGCAGAGTATTGTGCAGGTGTGCGTTTTCTTTATGGGTTTTGGTAACCAGATCCAAAAACTCGGGCAATACCTTTTTAAAATCTACGGGCGCCTTCATTTTTTTCATATAGTCGATAAGCGGGGCGGTCACTCTGTCTATATATATTTTAAGCACGTATAACAGAATATCTCTTTTATCCTCGAAATATCCGTAAACTATCCCCGTGGATACGCCAGCCTTTTTCGCTATGTCCGAGGTTCCCGTCGAGTAGTACCCGTTTTCGGAAAACAGCACGTAGCTCGCATCTATTATTTTATTCTTTTTTTCGATGGACCGCTCTTGTTGCGGTTCTCTTATCGCTTTTTTCATACCTATATTTTATACCACATTTTAAACCGAAAAGCAACCGTTTTGAAAAATTTTTATGAATATGAAAAAATATTCATATTTTTGCTTGACGAGATAAGCGGGCTGTGATAAAATACGATTGCAAATGTGAAAGAATATTCATATTTAACGTATTTGCAAATAAAAATAAGGTTGGTAAAGGATATGCCCATCGTAATGGCACCGCATAACAGTCCGCTTAAAATCGTAAGGATAGCGGCGGACGATAAACTTAAAAAGCATCTTGAAAGTCTCGGGATAACCTTAAACGGAGAAATAACCGTTTTAAGTTCGTCGGGCGGTAGTGTCGTATGCAAAATTAAAGACGGCAGGGTTGCGCTCGACAGAGAACTTTCAACAAAAATTTTCGTAGTTTAAACGCTTAAAGCGAAAATGAATAAACCAAAAAAGCAAAGGAGATTGTATATGGAAAAAACATTAGATACGTTTTCCGTCGGAGAGCAGGGCGTAGTTAAGTCCGTTTCCGGCGAAGGCAAAATCAAAAGGCGTTTGTTCGATATGGGTATCACCCCGGGCGCGGAAGTGTTATTGAGAAAAAAAGCACCGCTCGGCGACCCGATTGAAATTACCGTAAGGGGATACGAACTCACGCTCAGAAAGACCGAAGCGGTTTGCGTTACTACGGAGGTAAAATAAGTATGAAAAGATTTGCGCTTGCAGGCAACCCGAACTGCGGTAAAACTACGCTTTTCAACAGTTTGACGGGTTCTACCGCACACGTAGGTAACTGGCCGGGCGTAACGGTCGATAAAAGGGACGGCGTTTATAAAAAATGCGCAAGCCCCGTCGCCGTGGTAGACCTTCCCGGTATCTACTCCCTCTCGCCGTATACTCCCGAAGAAGTTATCGCGAGAAACTACATTTTAGACGAAAAGCCCGACTGCGTAATAAATATAGTCGACGCCACTAATTTAGAGCGTAACCTCTATCTTACCACGCAGATAATGGAGATAGACGTGCCTATGGTCGTCGCGCTCAACATGATGGACGCGGTCGATAAGGCGGGCGATAAAATCGACGCGCACGAACTCGAAAAAAGACTCGGCGTTCCGGTTGTTAAGATTTCCGCTTTAAAAGAAACGGGTCTTAAAGAACTTATGGATAAGGCGTATAACGAAAGCGAGAAGAAGAGAAACGGCGTAACCGTTCTCGAAGATTCTCCGCTTACCCACCTTATCGGGGACGTTAAAATCGCGCTTGCCGGTCAAAACGTGGCAAGCCCCTTGTTCCACGCGATAAAACTCGTTGAAAACGACGAGATAGAAACGGGTATGCATAAAGAAGTCGTTTCTATGATAGACGAGTTTAAAAAGACTTTTGCGGACGACGTTTTCGGCGCGGACTTCGAGGCACTCGTTGCGGACGCGAGATATAAATACATATCCAAGCATTTCGCACCCGTAATGTCGCACAAAAACAAAGATAAATTCAAAATGACTAAATCCGATAAGGTCGATAAGGTTTTAACGCACAGGGCGTGGGGCATACCTATTTTTCTCGTAGTGCTGTTTCTTATTTTTCACCTTACGTTTTCGGAAAACCTTTTCTACATAAACGGTTTTAACGACAGTCAGGCGTGGATGCCTTCTCTTTCGGATAACGAGCAATTTTTAAAGCACGATGAAAGCGGCAATATCGTTTACGAAACGGAGGACGGCGAATTCGTTCTCGATTACGTTGCGGACGAAAACGGCAACTACGTTACCAAGGACAGCGAAGGCGTTACGAAAATCGATGACCAAACTTACGAATACGACGGCGAAGAATATACCGTTGACGCGGAAGGCAGGCTCGGAAGCAAAATCCCCGTATTGACTTACGGCGCGAGATGGCTTGCCACGATATACGACGGAACGTTGTACTCTCCGGGCGTAGTCGTCAATAACATTTGGAACGATATGATTGTCGGTGATTTATTCGGGCTTGTTAAAGACGGGGTAGAAAACTCCGCTATGGCTGACTGGGCGAAAGGACTTATCAACGACGGTATTATTGAAGGGCTTTCGGCGGTGCTTTCGTTCTTGCCACCGATACTCGTTCTCTTCTTGTTCTTCTCGATATTAGAAGACTCCGGTTATATGGCGCGTATAGCGTTTATACTCGACAGAATGTTCAGAAAGTTCGGTCTTTCGGGCAGAGCGTTTATGCCTATGATAATGGGCTTCGGTTGCTCGGTACCCGCAATGATAAACACGAGAACGCTTGCCGACGAAAAGGAAAGGACGGCTACCGTCAGGGTAATACCTTTCTTCTCCTGCGGCGCAAAATTGCCTATACTTACGGCGGTTGCGGGCGCGCTCGTGCTCGGCACGGGGCTTAACGCGGACGTAATCACTTACTCGATGTATCTGCTCGGTATTATAACCGCAATTGTCGCGGTACTCCTTATGCGTAGCACTACGCTGAAAGGCGAAACGCCTCCGTTCATAATGGAACTCCCCGCGTACCATCTGCCTCAGTTCAAAAACCTGATGGCTCACCTTTGGGATAAGACCAAACACTTCGTTAAAAAAGCGTTTACCATCATCTTGGCTTCTACCATCGTGATTTGGCTCCTTACCCACTTCGACTTCGCATGGAACTTGCTTGCCGACGAAGCGATCGACCAGAGTATACTTGCTAACGTTTCGAGACTCGTTCAACCCTTGTTTACTCCGCTCGGCTTCGGCAGTCAGCTCGGTACTTACGGTTGGGTATTCGTTCTTGCGGCTGTATCCGGTCTTATCGCGAAAGAAAACGTTATCGCGACGTTCGGAACCCTCGCCGCTTGCCTTACGGTTATCCCCGCGCTTGCGGATAAGATAGGTCTTGCAAATATCTCTTCCGAAGCCGGCATCGGCGCGGTTAAAGCGATGATAGCGGCAACCGACATAACGCCCGCCGCGCTCATAGCGTTCATAGCGTTCAACATGACGACCATTCCGTGCTTTGCGGCGGTCGCAACGGCGAAAGCGGAATTGCAGGACAAAAAGCGTTATAAATGGACGCTTGTGTTCTGGGTAGCGACTTCTTACATCGTCGCCAGCATGATATACACTATCGGTAGCTGGTGGTGGACAGCGTTCGTCTGGGCTGCGGTAATCGCGCTTGTGGCAACCGGTGTGGTTCTGTATAACAAAGGACGTTTGTTTAAGAAAAAAGGAGCGTAAATAAAATGGGAGTTTTCGAGATACTTCTTATCGTGTTCTGCGCGGTGGTTGTATTGAGCGTAATAATAGCTTCCGTTGTCAGAAAAAAGCAGGGTAAATGCTCCTGCGACTGTGGCGGAGATTGCGCTCACTGCGCTGCAAGATGCCACGCAAACGACAAAAAATAAACGAAACAGCGACCCGCGCCCCCTGAAAGCGCGGGTCGTAGTTTTATAAAAACATTACGGAGAAAATCGAATAATGGCACTCGTAGAATTAAAAAATTTAAGCCGCGTATACGTTAGCGGCGACCATGAACAAAAGGCTTTGGACGAAATAGATCTTTCGATAGATAAAGACAAATTCGTCGTAATTTTATGACCGAGCGGCGCGGGTAAAAGTACGCTTCTTAATCTTCTCGGCGGGCTTGACAGTCCTACTTCGGGCAGCATTACGGTAGACGGGAAAGATGTTTCTCATTTATCGCAGGACGAACTTGCCGATTACCGCGCCGAAAAAGTCGGCTTCGTCTTCCAGTTTTATAATCTGATACCTACGCTTACCGTAAAAGAAAACGTCGCGCTCGTGTCTGAAATCTCTAAAAAAGCGTTTCCCGCGGAAAAGATGATTGAAGAAGTCGGACTTATCGACCATCTTAACAATTTTCCCATTGCTGTTACGACAGATTCGAACTTCTTTGTACTACGCTCGCTCGTCGCGGCGATTTCGGCGAAATTGTGCACTGCCACGGTGCGTATTCGCACGATTTGCGCGATGAGATTTTGGGCGGCGTCGTAAACAGACATTATCGTTTGGATAATTATAAAAAACGCAATTGCGAAAACTATCCTACGCACGAGATAGGTCCTATAGCCAAAATTCTCGATATAAACAGGGGTAATAAGTTTATGTATTTGTCCTCGTTCTCGTCAAAGGCGGCAGGACTCGTCGCGTTTGAAAACGATAAGCGCAACCCCGACCCGAACCAAGTCGGTGCAAAGTTCGCGCAGGGCGATATCGTTACCACGACTATAAAATGCGCCGGCGGAGAAACGATTACTCTTACGCTCGACACGACTTTGCCGAAATATTATTCGAGAGAGTTTACCGTTCGCGGAACGAAAGGTCTTGCAAATCAGGAGGCGGACATGATTATGATAGAAGGAGATACCGACTTTCACTCGTCCTGGATTCCGCACGAAATGGTTGAAAAAGAATTGAAAAGCGCGGAGAGATATGAAAAATATCTTCCCGATATCTGGCAAAACATTTCCGAAGAAGAGTCTAAAGCGGGGCACGGCGGTATGGATTACCTTATGCTTAAACAATTCGTTAAGTGTGCTGTTTCCGGGGAAGAAATGCCCATTGACGTTTACGACGCCGCCGCTTGGATGTGCATAACCGCGCTAAGCGAGCAATCCATCGCCATGGGCTCTATGCCCGTGCCTGTACCGGATTTTACGAAAGGCAAATGGATAAAGCGCGAAAGAAAAGACGTTACTCCGTTAAAAACGGAATGCTGAATAATAGCCAAAAAACAGGGGTTTGAGATAAAGTCGCAAACCCCGAAGTCAACGAAAAAGGACAAAATTGTTGCGTAAATAAAAAAAGAGCCAAACTCAATAGCGAGTCTGACTCTTGGTATTATTAAAGTTTTCAGCGACAATTTTTCCCGTTTACTTCGGCTTTTAACTGTGCTACAACGGGGTGGCGAAAGGCAAAAAACCGGAGCGGTATCTTTATTGTTATGTATATTGAAAAAACTGTTATACGGTCTTTCATAGCAAGCACCTGTTTTTGAGCATAGAAAAAGCCGAGCGGTTAAACGCCCGGCAATTACGGTCTTATTATGGTGTTATCTCGGTATTTTTACGCCGAAGAAGTCCTTTGCAAAAAATAATACGAACTCCGATTTGTTTTCAGGGTTCGTATTATTTGCATATGGTGGAGTGGGGATGTTTGCGTTCGCACACCTTTTGCGCTATTTACAGCCTCTTTCGTATCGTCTATGGTAAGTTTTTCGATGTCTTTACCTCCGCGAAGATTGAAAAATACTATGGTGTCATCATCGGAAACAAATACTTGACTTACAAGGTGGTTTATTATTTGTTTTTGGTATTCTTTATCGTTAACGTCGCCTTTAAGCAGTTCTTCAATAAAAACAAGCAAATCTTTCTTCGTAATTCTATAGCCGCGTTCTAATTCGAGTTGCGCTTTTTGCGTTTCCAAATCGCTAAGCAGCATTTCATACTCTGCCATTTTCGTTTCAATCTTATTTTTCAGCAGTTGACTCTTCGCATCTATAAACGCGTCGGCAAGTTTTTCCGCTTCGCTTTGTATATTGGCAATTCGCGCGGCGATACTTCTGAGATTGTCTTCGTCGGTGCGTTTTTCGTAATAGGAGAATACGTCGTCAACTGCCATTTCCGCATTTTTCTTATCTTTCAAAAAGTTTACTACGCACGACGTAACGTAACTTTCGAGATTATCCTTATTTTCACGGAGTTTATCGCACTCGTGCTTTTGCCTTTTCTTGCAAGTATAGTAGGAATATTTTTTGCCGCTTTTACCTGTGCTTTTATCTGCAACCATTTCCGAGCCGCAATGTCCGCAAAAGACTTTGCCGCTCAAAAGATAAGGCACTTTTGCCGTTTCCTGTCCGCCGAGAACGTACTTGTTTTCGGCAAGTTTTTCCTGCACTTTTAAAAACAAGGCTTTATCCACGATTGCCGGGTAAATATTTTTGCAATCTCTGCCGCCGAACTTAAATTCCCCGGTATATTTTTCGTTGGTCATCCAATTGTCGAAAGAACGACCTTTGAAACGTTTTCCGTTTAGGCGAAAGCCTTTTTCATTCAGAATATCCGCTATTTGCTTTTTGGTTTTACCGTCGGCATATTGAGTAAAAATAAATCGGATGATTTCTGCCTCTTCTTTGTATACAACGACTTTTTTAACAGGTTTAGCGTTATCGGCTGCTTGCTCTATTTCAAGACGATACCCGAAAGGTACTTTTCCGCCGCAAAACATTCCGTTGGCAATGCTCGTATCGATGCCGTCGCGGATACGTTTGGAAAGACGTTTACTGTATTTTTCGGCGTTCCATTCCAAAAACATTTCATAGAACTCGCCGCCTTCATCTTCGGATATAGGCTCGAGCGCGGATATAACTTTTATGCCGTATTTTTCTTTAAGCATTTCTTTGTACATAACGCTGTCGCGACGGTTTCTTGCGAACCTGTCGAACATATAAACGATTATGTACTTGAACGCTCCCGTTTGAGCATCGGATACCATTTTTTGAAATGCAGGACGGTCGGTATTCGTGCCTGTTTTGGCTTTATCCGAGTAAACGTTGACTATTTTTATGCCTTTGTTTTCGGCAAATTCACTGCAAATACGGATTTGAGCTTCAATGCTTTGCTCATTCTGACTTTGAGAACTGAACCGAGCGTATATTATTCCGTTTTCCATTTTACCTCCGAGAAGATTTATTTTTTCGGCAAACAACCTATCGGGAAATGGCGGAACGGTCAAGGAATAAGTAGAAAATATTGCCGTATAAGGCGGTTAACTTATAGTTTTCAGCGATATTTTATACCCTTGACGGAGCCGACTTTTTCCGATACCATAATACCGAAAAATAAAATCGAAAAGTTATAGTTCCAGACTATTCGGGTCTAACAAAAACTCTTTTACGCCGATAATCAAATAACCTTTTTCATTGCGGCGCGGTTTCATACTTTTGCCGACAACGATTATTTTTTTGAAGGAGTCGTTGGCTTTATCAAATGATTTGGTTTCTTGTTTCATTTTATCTTCATTCGGGATATCGTAAGCCGATTGAATATAATAACGTTTATTGCCTTGATTTGCAACAAAGTCAATTTCAAGTTGTCGTCTTTCAGCCGAACCGTCAATGTTTTCTCGAGTATCTACAACGCCGACGTCAACGTTATAGCCTCGATAACGTAACTCGTTGTAAATGATGTTTTCCATCAGATGCGTTTCTTCTATCTGTCTGAAATCAAGTCTCGCATTGCGCAAGCCGATGTCCTCGAAATATATTTTATATGGCGTACTAATATATTTTTTGCCCTTTACGTCGTATCTGTTTACTTTGGAAAGCATAAACGCCTGTTGCATATAGGTAATATAGTGATCGATAGTAAGCGCGCTTAGCGACGAATTTTTAACGCTTTTGAAAGTGTTTGCAAGTTTCGTCGGATTGGTTAAAGAAGAAATTCCCGATGCGATGATATCAAGCAATTCGCCGATATTTTCATCTGAATTGAGATTATGTCGTTCGACTATATCTTTAAGATAAACGTTTTGCAATTGAGTTTTAAGGTAACTTGATTTCTGTTCCGGAGTTGTCATTAAAGCAACCGCAGGCAAGCCGCCGTAAACCATATAATCGTCGAAAGCATAGTCAAGTCCGTCTTCATAATTTGCATAAAACTCCGAAAAAGACAACGGTAAAACATGGATTTCGTCACCTCTGCCGGCAAACTCGGTCAATACATCGCTTGACAGAAATTTTGAGTTACTGCCGGTTACGTACACGTCCATATTTTTTTTGCGTAAATATCCGTTCAGAACAGCCTCAAAACAATCAAGATTTTGAACCTCATCGAGTAGAAGGTAGTACATATCGTAGTCGGTCATTCTTTGCGAAACATATGCCATAAATTTTTTCGGATCTACCTTCTTTTTATTGGCAACAAGTTCCTGTAAATCTTCTCCGATAAGCAATAAATCTTCCGCCGAATCAAAAGCAAACTTAATGATATGGTTTTCGTTTACGCCGTCTTCTTTCAATTTTTCATAAAAGATATCATTCATAAGATAAGATTTGCCACATCTTCTGATGCCGGTGATAACTTTTACAAAACCGTTATGACGTCTTATTTGAAGCATTTTCAAGTATTTATCTCTTTTTATCTCCATTTCAGGCACCTCAATTTAGTTTATTTGGTATGTCTACCATTTTTATTAAGTGTATTATAGCATATTATTTTTGAAAATGCAAGTCGCAATACGCTTGCTCACTTAATATTTTTGGTAAATTATCCAAAATTATTAAGTATTATGTCGAATAGTATTTCATTCAGTCGTTTGGTTTTTATTGTCGAAACCGAGCGGCTTTTTATTTTTGTCGTGGTTTTTATATGTTTTGTATGGGTTGGTTATAACCCACATCCGAAGGTTCACGGCTATATTCCAAATTGCTTGGTAAAGTCTGTTACATTTATTTTTTCTTTCGTGTATGCTGTTTGCGCACAAAAAAACATCACATCGAAGTCACACGGTGGTTACGTTGAGGTTACTGCGGCATCACAAATTGGAACATTTCCGTCACGCCGATGTTCTGGTAATCGGTAAAATCACAGTGTAAAATTTTCTTGTAAAAACTTTTTCAAAGTCGCAAAGAATTGGCGAGTTTGACTTTTAGAATAAATGTAAAAGTTGTTACTATTTACAAAACAAGGTTAGACTATCAAAACGACTGTAAACTGAAACAAGTTATTGCCGACGGCACTCCCTTCGTGTATTTTGCATCTATTCAGGATTTGCGCGGTTCTACTCGCGTAGGCGGCAAATTCAATAAAAACAATGCAGTTTTCGATACCGACTGGGATTTGTTAATCATTGACGAAGCGCATGAAGGCACTGCGACAGATTTGGGCGATGCGGTTATAAATAACATTCGCAAACCAAATACGAAGGTATTGCTACTTTCCGGTACGCCGTACAACATTTTAAGCGACTTTGGTGAAAACAAGTACACATGGACTTACGTTGACGAGCAAAAGGCAAAAAAAGCGTGGGACGAAGATCATCCCGATGAAAGGAATCCTTACGAAGAACTTCCGAAGATGAATATTTTCACCTTCGACCTTTCCGAAAAGATTCCCACTTCCTATCGTTACGTCACGGAAGACTCCGCATTTAACTTCCGTGAGTTTTTCCGTACATGGACGGGCGACAAAGATAAAGATTTCCGTGAAATACCCGAAGGACAAACCGTCGGCGATTTCGTATACGCAGACGACGTTTACGATTTTCTTGCGTTGATTTCAAAGGATGATCCCGACAGTAATTATCCGTTCTCGACCGAAGAATACCGCGAAATGTTTGCGCACACGTTTTGGATTCTTCCCGGCATAAAGGAAGCAAAAGCGCTAAGCGCAATGATACAAAATCATCCTAATTTCAAGGATTTTGAAGTTGTAAATATTGCCGGTGACGGCGATGAAGAAAAGCCATACGACGAAGCGCTGGCTCTCGTAAAAAGTTGTATTAAGTCCTATTCCAAAACGATTACCATTTCTTGCGGCAAATTGACCACAGGCGTAACAGTCAGAGAATGGACGGGCATTATGATGTTGTCGGGCTCTTCTACCACCTCTGCGCAAGGCTATATGCAGGCAATATTTCGCGTGCAATCCCCGGGATACATCAACGGAAAGCAAAAGAAAAACTGTTACGTATTCGATTTTGCTCCCGACAGAACGCTGAAAGTAATTGCCGAAGTACATAGAGTTACCCATAAAAGCAGTCAAAGTGACGAAAAGGCAAAATCGGCTCTCGGCGAGTTTATAAACTTCTGTCCGATTATTTCCGTTGAAGGCACGGCAATGCGCACTTATGACGTTGCGGAAATGATGCGGCAGATTAAGCGTATTTCGGTTGAAACGGCTATCAACAGCGGTTTCGACGACGACACTATTTACATCGCCGATGCGGGCATGAATCTGACAGAAGTCGATGCAGAACTTCTTCGTAAATTGTCAGACGTTGTATCCCCTAAAAAGAAAGGTCAAAAACAGAACGAAGTCGATATAAACAAATATATTTCAAGCAACTTACGCAATTTGCGTTTTTTGTCTCCAGCGGAAAGTATGAATGCCTTAACTATCGGGGCAATTTTTTCTGATGGAAACGACTGTACACCTGCCTATAATACAACGCAGTTATGCACTAAAGGGATGCCGGCAATTTATAGTTCATTTGGACGAGGAATAAACAATTCGGTCAAACCGGATATTCTCTTTGATGGAGGAAGAAGTTTTATTAGAGAAGTTATTCCTAGCACTGCAAACAGTGCTATATGGGTTGCATCTCCCAAAAGAAAGCCTGGGATTTTATCCGCATATCCAGGACCGCAACAAGAAGGTGCTGGTACCGTTGCTTATTCTTTCGGCACCAGTAACTCCGCAGCACTGATTTCAAATAAAGCAGAAGAATGTTTTAACATACTCAACGATGTATACATTTTTTGTGCGCGACTTCCCAAATAACCTATCTGGAAACGTAGTTCCATAAAGGCAATAAGTTCTGCCATTTCAAGCACGTTGTTTTGTGAGATTTCTTCTTTCATAACACTGAAATCTAATACTTTGTTTTTCATTTGGATTTACCTCCGATTATTTTCGCCTTTCGGCAAAAACGTGGTAGCACCGGGAAAAGATAAATGTTTTTTACTTTGCACTCGGTTACACGGAAGTCAACGAAAAGCACAAAAATTGTTGCGTTTATATCGGTCGCAATTAAAAGACATAGCAACAATTTTTTGCCGTTGACTTACGATTTTCACTGTGCTACAACGTAAACCCGAAAGGCGATTAAATCGGATGGTTAAAACTTATCAAAGGCATAGAAAAAGGCGGTAGAATCAACGTTCTATCGCCTTAAATCGTATATTATTTAGTTTTCTTTACAAACTTTCCGTTTTGACGGGGCTTCGTAAGCCAATCGTAAGAAATCTTCTTTTCCGCGACTTTTGTCTTAACGATTATCCCGGCAACGCCTTTTACACAAATGAAAAGGAACCACGGGTGCGACCGCGGTTCCCATTGGTGGAGGTAACGAGATTCGAACTCGTGGCCTCCGCGTTGCGAACGCGGCGCTCTACCAACTGAGCCATACCCCCAAATTATTTTGATAATATCTACTTGCAAGTGTTTTATTTGCGAAATAAAAAACGCACAAAGCACTCTTTCGTTTTTCGACTTGTATATGATAGCACAAAAAAAAACGCTTTGCAAGTTTTTTACGGGGGAGTAAAATAAATTTTTTGAATTTATCGTAAAAACGTTTCTCGTTATAGTATAAATTATTATGTATATATAAACTATACATAATATAATAGCGTAGAATTTTGTACGCGGAGCGGCGCCGCAAAATGCGTTTATGCGATTTTTGTTTATAAAAGGTAAATTTCGTTATAAAAAGTATCTGCTATACAATTATATAAGGTGTATTTAAATTCCGAAATTTGGTAGAATAAAAACGCTTTAAGAAAGGCAAAAACGCACGAAAAACGCAAAATCAGTAAAAAAATATGTTTTTAAAAAAATTTTTGAAAAACGCTTGCTTTTAAAATTACGTTATGCTACAATCGTCAAAGATAAATTCGAGGAAGAGAGAAATGAAGCAGTTCTTGAGCGTTCCAACTTCATCCGTGGCGGTAAAAAAACAGTTTTTCTGTTTCTCTCAAATTTTAAACACGTCGTGTTTATTTGTTAAAGATTTTAACGGAAGTTCCATTTAGGGGCTTCCTTTTTTTTGGGCAACGAGCGGCAATACCCGCTTGAAATAAAATAAAAAATTTTTTTGGGAGGATCACGTATGAACAACAACGGTTTAATCTTTAACGTAGAAGATAAGCCAAAATTCGGTCAACTTATAGTGTTTGCCATTCAGCAGGTGCTTGCCATAATGGCGGCGACGATTGCGGTGCCTACGATTATAGGTTTACCCACGCAAATCCCGTCTGCTATTCTCGGCGCGGGCGTAGGTACGCTGGTTTACATAGCGTTTACCAAAGGGAAAAGTCCGGTATTTTTAGGTTCGTCATTTGCGTTTATAAATTCGCTCGGCGTAGCGATGGCGTACGGTTATCTCGGTATAATATTCGGTTCCGTACTTGCAGGTCTCGTATACGTCATTATCGCGTTGATAGTTAAAACCGCCGGTACCGAATGGGTTAGCAAACTTATGCCTCCGGTAGTTATCGGACCGACCGTTGCGATTATAGGTCTTTCGCTTGCAGCCAACGCGGCGGGCGATATGGTTAAGGCTTCCGCTTCCAACCTGAACGGCGGGTACAATCTTGCCGCACTCGGCTGCGCGCTCGTAACGTTCTTTACGGTAGTTATCTGTTCCAGTCAAAAGAAACGCAAAATGCCCAAACTCATTCCGTTTATAATAGGTATCGTGGCGGGTTATGCGGCTGCGCTCGTTCTTACCGTAATAGGTAAACTCGCAAACGTCGATTACCTTATGATTCTCGACTGGTCGCCCATAGTTAACAACTTCGTACAGGACGGCAAGTTCGTAGGGTTTACTTCGATTTTAGATTATCCTGACTTCGCGTTTATCGAAGGTATTAAAGAGATTATTACCGGTGAAACGTCCTTAAACAATGCTACGGTGTTAAACTGGACCGGTGCCGCACAGGTTGCGCTTGCGTTCATACCCGTTGCGCTCGTGGTTTTCGCGGAGCACATCGCCGACCATAAAAACCTTTCTTCGATAATCGGAAGAGATCTTCTTAAAGAACCCGGTCTTCACAGAACGCTTTTGGGCGACGGCGTAGGCTCTATGGCAGGTACGATATTCGGTATATGCCCCAACACGACTTACGGCGAATCGGTTGCCTGCGTAGCGATAACCGGCAACGCTTCGGTGAGAACGATACTTACTACCGCAATACTTTGCATAGGCATATCCTTCTTCCGTCCGCTTATGGTATTGCTCGAAACCATACCTTCCTGCGTAATGGGCGGCGTATGCTTAACGCTCTACGGATTTATAGCGGTGTCCGGTCTTAAAATGTTCAAAGACCTCGACCTCGGCGATAACAAAAACCTCTTCGTTGTATCCGCTATATTGATTGCGGGTATAGGCGGCTTATCCATACAGATACCTTATCAATTATTCGCTGCGGATCAGGCGTCTACCGCTTACACGGTGATTAACGGTGTCGTTACCGAAGTCGAACTTGTTACGAAAGAAGGAAGCGCGATACTTGCTCACACCGCAGGTACGGTAAGCAGTACAATTCAGATAACTTCTATCGCAACCGCGCTTATACTCGGCATAGTAACAAACATTATCCTTTCCAAAATCGAGAAAAAATCGGCTGCTGAAGGCGGTACGGAACAAGGAGGGCTTATCTCCGACGGCGGCGCTTTCGCTAACTGCGAAGAAAAGAGTGAAGACGTATGCAGCACTTGCGAATGCGCGGCGTGCGACGCGGATAAAACCGCGGACACCTGCTCCGCTTGCAAAGACGGCAAGGCTGCCGCGAACGATAAAGCGGAATAATTAAAAGCAAAACGTAACGTTAAAGAGCGAAAATTTTTCGCTCTTTAACGCGCTTAAAAGAATAAACGAAAAGGAGAAAAACAATGAAAGAATTTAAAAACGTGCACATACTCGACCACCCGCTCATAAGACATAAACTTGCCATTATCAGAAACAAAGATACCGACACTAAAACTTTCAGGGACGTGGTTAAAGAAATAGCGACCCTTATGGCGTACGAAAGTTTTAAGGACGTTCCCACGCAGGAAATAGAAGTGGAGACCCCGCTCGAAACTACCAAACAACTCGTCGTTAAAGAAAATTCGATAGCAATCGTACCCATACTCCGCGCGGGTCTCGGAATGGTAGACGGCGTGCTTACGCTTTTCCCGGCGGCAAAAGTCGGGCATATAGGTTTATATCGCGACGAAGAAACGCTCGAACCGCAGGAATATTACTGCAAACTTCCCTCGGGCATAGAAGAAAAGGTCGTTATGGTAGTGGACCCCATGCTTGCGACCGGCGGCAGCGCGTGCGACGCGATAAAAATGCTTAAAAAACGCGGTTGCAAACACATCAAACTTATGTCCATAATAGCCGCGCCCGTCGGCGTGGAGAAAGTCGCCGAGGCTCATCCCGACGTAGAAATCTACGTTTCTACCCTTGACAGATGCCTTAACGAAAACGGATATATTCTCCCCGGACTCGGCGATGCGGGCGACAGAATTTTCGGTACAAAATAACAAAAAAAGTGAATAAAAGTAAAAAGTCCGTTTGAAATTCTCAAACGGATTTTTTTATGTAAAATATGCGTAAAATGTTTAAAAAAGGCGTAAAAAACGTTTGACAATTAAAATTTACGGAAGTATAATATCGGCGAAAATTGAAAAAGGAGGTAGGACATATGAAGTTACTTAAAGGTTATGAAGAAATGCTTAAACACGCCGACCTGATGGCTCTCGCGCTTTATCAGATGAACGGAATTAACAGAAACGTTTAATTTCTTCAAAGCAAAAAAACGGCACTCCTGACCGAAGCGGTCAAGGGGCTTTTTTATTTTAAAAACATGCGGCGCGATTTTTGACGCGCCGCTTTTGGTTTTAAAACTTGCATGCTGAAATTAAATTTTGCGTTTTATTTTTGACCGGTAACCGTTACGTTTATTTCGGTTTTCATTTTGGTTAGGTAATCGTCCTTATACCGGTGATAATGGTTGTGGTTAAATCTGTAAAGTTTTTCGCCGATTTTAAGCGCGTCGCAACCGGTGTTTACGGTGGTTTTGACAACGTTTTCCACGTCGCTTGACATTTTGCTTTCGAGCGCGCGTATTACCGCTTCGGGTAAAACTATGTTTTTAGATACCGTAGAGTCCGAATAATCGGCGTTTTGGTCGGTGATTTTACCGTATACGTTTACGTTTATTTTAAGGGTAAGTTCGTTTTCGTCGGCGAAAAGTTTCGTATCCGCGACGCATCTTAAAACGGTAAAAAGATAATTGTGCGGTTTTTCGGTAAGTCCGTTCTGCACGTTAAGCGCGGTAACGGTGGTATAACGCATTTGCTCGCCGCGAATAGCGTTAAAGGCGATGGTTTGCTCTTCGGTGAGCGTACCTACCATAAACCCGTCCTTATAAAAAGCGGTAGTCGTCGCGTCGAAAACGTAACTGTTTTTCTCCTGACCGGAACTTTCCGCCCCGCTTTGCGAGCCGCCTGACGAGCCGCCCGTTTCTTGATTGCCGCCCGTAGAATCCCCCGAAGAGGCACCGCCCGCCTCGCTCGTTTGTATTTTTTTGGCTTTTACGAGCGGGATAAAGGAGGAGCCGGAATATGAATAGTAACCGGAGCAAAAAGACTTTATGTCGTTAGTCGCCACGTCGCGGTCAAACCCCTCGGTCTTAAGTAATATTTTTTGCAAAGCGAAAGACGAAATGCTGTCGAGCGGAGTGGTTATCTCGAGCAGTTCTTTGGCGGAACCTTCGGCAAGTACGAGAATGGCGGAGTCTTGCAGGCGAAGAGTTTTCGCAAAGTAGTCTATCATTTTAATAACGTTTTCGCTTTCGGTGCCGTTGCCGAGAATTATAAGGTTACAAAAGTGAAGTTGCGGGTACCAGCCGGATGAATCGCCTATATGTTTTATCGCCGCGCCTACGGTGTCGCCCGTGGCGGAAATCTGGGTTTTTTGATTTTCGGAGTTGTTATCGGTCGCTTCGGGTACGGCGATTTGCGCGCTTATCTCGTATTTACCGTCTTTAAGGTCTATGCCGATTGCGGTTATAATGGCTGTTTTTTCGATGTCCACTATGCCGAAGTCGTTTGAAAAGAACATCAGCGCGAGCGCGAGAATAGAAAAAAGTAATATTTTAAGTTTTAAGTTTTTCACTTTTTCTCTCCTTTATAAACACAGTAAAAAGCGGTAAAATATTCCCCGCGAGTATAAAAAACGCGCTTAAATAATTGAGCGTGAAAAACTCTATCGAATAAGAAAATTCGTTTAGTAAAAACACGGGTACCGCGATTAAAAGCGAGCATATAAGCGGACTTATCCAGGGCTTCGTTATCGAAAATATCTTGTCGAGTATTTTTGCGGCAAAAAACACAGGCAACGCAAGCGCAAACAGGTTTGAAAAAAGCATTAAAAGTATCGCTATATAGTCGAGTCGCCCCGTGTTGTTTATTACGGTCGTATACTTTGCTATTTCAGTAAGCGCGAATTGCTGACGAAAGGCAATCGAGGTAAACACGCAATAAAAAATCATAATGGTAAAAAGGGTAAGCGCCGCGCTTAAAACGAACGACAAAATTATTTTAAGAGAAGAGTGCTTTTCGCGATTAAATCTCCCTATAAAAAACAACATATATACTCCGTCTTTAAACCATACGGAAGAAACGTATGAACCGTAAAAGATTTTGTTTTTATTCGCAAAGCCGGGTAAAAGCGCGGCAAAATCCGCGTTTTTTATCGAAAGCACAACGAGAAGCAACAATCCCGTAAGCGTACCCGCCCAAAGCACGTCGGCGGCTCTGCCGAATACCCGCGGTTTTTTGGTGCAAAGGTAAAACATTACGATAAAAAACGGTATAAAGTAAAAAGGACTCGGCATAACGAGGTATAAGGTCAGTTCTACAAAATCTCTTTGTTCGATAATAGGCACTATCGCTTTAAGCATAAAAAACGCAAAGTAAACGAAATAAATTATTTTCGCTACGCCTTTGCCGAACGCTCCCTCGATAAGCCCGTAAATATCCGTATCGTATTTTTTTGCGCAGGCAAGCATTACCGCTACCGTTATCAGGTCGAGCAAAAAGTTTATAAGCGCGCTGAGCCAAAGGTCTTCGCCCGCAGTTCTTGCGAGAATGCTCGGCATCATAAAAAGTTTGGTTACGGGTAGCAGCGCGATAAAGAAAAAGCAAATCTGTCGCGCTTTAATCTCTTTTGTCATTATTTTCCTTGTCTCCTTACGTTGGTGGGTTTAAGAGAGGCGGGTCTTTTGGTCTGGTCTGATAAAAATCCTTTTATAAACCCGTCTTTAACGTCCGCTCTTATAAGCGGTGCGTACGGCGCGCAAAGCGGTGTTCCGTAGTTTTCAAACGATATAAGGTATATCATCAATATGCAGACCGCGGCGATAAGCCCGTACGCCCCGAAAGAGCCCGCCGCGATTAAAAATACGAGCCTTATAACCGAAAAGGTTTGTTCGAGTTCGGGTACGGTGTAAAGGCATATTCCCGACAACGCGACTATCATTAAAGTCGGCGCGGATATTATTCCCGCGTTTACCGCGGTTTCTCCGAGAACGAGTCCTCCTACGATCGAAACGACCATTCCCACGTACTTCGGCATTCTCACGCTCGCCTCGTTAAGTATTTCGAATATCAAAAGCGTAAAAAACATTTCGTAACTCGGGGAGAGCGGTATGCCTTTAATGCTGTTTACGATGGTCAGCAAAAAACTTAATGGTATAAATTGCAGGTGAAACAATTCCGCCGCCACGAAAAACGCCGGCAGCATAAGCGACAGCGTAACCGACAAAAGCCTTAAAAGCCGCGCGAGAGTCGCGCTGTAAGGCGACCCGTAATAGTCGCTGGGGCTTTGAAAATCTTCGATTAAAAGATACGGAGCGGTTAGCGCGATAGGCGAGCCGTCAACGAACACCGCGACTCTTCCTTCGAGAATTTTTGCCGCGAGCACGTCCGGTTTTTCGGTGTTGCCGATTTGCTTAAAAACCGAAGTCTTGTGTTCGCCGAGAAATTTTGAAACGTAAGAGGAGTCTAAAACGGCGTCAATGCTTATCTGGTTTATTCTGTTTTTCAAAGCCTCCACGAGTTTTTCGTCCGCAACGCCGTCTATATAGCAAAGGCATATCGGCGTGTTTGAAAGTTTGCCGGCGGTAAGATTTTCAAACACGAGTTTTTCCGATTTCAGTTTCCTTCGCATCATGCTAACGTTTACGGGTAAACTTTCCACAAAACCCTCTCTCGGACCTTTAAGCACGGTAGAAGTCGGCGGCTCCGCTATGGCGCGCTGTTCAAACTTACGCAGACCGAACGCAAAACCTTTTTTTATTCCGTCCGCAACGAGTACCGCCTCGCCGGTAACGACCGACGAAGTTAAATCTTCAAACGTTTCCACAGTCTTTTTTTCGGGGCTTAAAAAAACTTTTACGGAATCTTTTTCGGTAAACTCTCCGCTAAAACCCGCGGCGGGGCGCAGGATAAGTTCTCCGATAGCCTCTTTATCCACTATGTCTTTGGCAAAAATAAGCGCGGCGGCGGTCGAGCCTATTTCGAGCCGCAAAACGCTCAGATCGTCCGAGCGCATAATTTTTTCAATTTTTTCAAGATTTTTTTCAAGCGATGAAAAAAGTTTCATACAGATAGTATTTTTATCGCGGTTAAAAATATTCTCGCAGTAAAAAGAAAACGGGGCGCGAAACGCCCCGCAAAAGATGTTTTAACGTTCTTTTAAAGTTTCTACGCCCGTTTTAACGCTTTCGGCAAGAATTTTCGCTTCGTCCTCGGTCAGGGGGAAAGTCTTATCGGTGCAAGACAAGATTATTTTCGTCGCCTCGTCGATTACGAGTTCGTTTGCGCCGTCCGCCGATAAAAGCGTTTCGAGCCGTTCGGCAGCCTCCGCCAGATCTTCGTCAGGAATAAAACCTTTCAGTTTTCCCGTCAGGTATGCCCGTACTTCGGTAGATACCGACCCGCGCTCGCTTTTTACGTGTAATACAAGCGCGGATACGACCGATGAGAGTGTGCCCGACAAACAACCCGCGGCGATTATTTCGCCCGGCGAAAACACGTTTTCTCCCGCCGTAAAAGAGATAACCGCCGAAATTACGGTCGCCATCGCTATCGGAAGGCTTGTTTTTACCGCAAACGGCAGTTTTTTGCCGTATATGCGCGCGGCGATTTCACATATCGCAGCGGATATAACCGCAGCGATAACGGTTTTTATTCCGAACCGCCCGAAAAACTCGTTTAAATCGAATACTTCCATAAATACCCGCCTTTCGGGGTAAAATCAGTCGCGCTTACAAAGCATTTCGGCTAACCTTTCGTAAAACGGATAAAAGTTAAGATAATAATACGCTCCTATAATTTTACCTCCGTGTTTTTTTCCAAACGCCGCGATTATGATAACACGATTTTTCGTTTTGTAAATAGGCTTATCCACTTAAAATTTACGGACTTGCAGTATTGCATATCGGGTCGCGCCTCCGCGTAAATTTAATCGTAAGAAAGGGGGTGCGAAAAAATGTTTTTGGATTTTTTGTATTTTATAATAGGTAAACTCGTGTTTTTTACGGGCGCGATAGCAAGCGGCGGGTCTTTTCCGAAGCCGCTTTCGCAGGAAGAAGAAAAAGAGTGTATAGAGAGAATGAAAGCGGGCGACGCCTCCGCGCGCGAAAAACTTATCAACCACAACATGCGGCTCGTGGCGCATATAGTAAAAAAATATTCGGGCGCGGCTGAAACGGACGATCTTATATCCGTCGGCAGCATAGGGCTTATAAAAGCCGTAAACACGTACGAAACGGGCAAAGGCACGCAACTCGCAACGTTTGCCGCGCGGTGTATAGAAAACGAAATACTTATGCTTTTACGGGCTAATAAAAAGTATAAAAACGACGTATCGCTCGAAGGACCCGTCGGTACCGATAAAGACGGAAACGAACTTACGCTTATGGATTTACTCGTAAGCGAAGGAGAGGACGTTTTTGAAAAGGCAGAAAAGGGTATAGAAAGAGAAAAATTCGTAAAGTTTATAAAAAGCGTGCTTACGGACAGAGAGTATACGGTTATTTGTTTAAGATACGGGCTTAAAGACAACCGCAGTTACGCGCAAAGAGAGGTCGCGCGGTTTTTAAAAATATCGCGTTCGTACATTTCGCGGATAGAAAAGAAATCTATAGAAAAGTTAAAAGCCGCCGTCAAAAAAGGGCAATTCGATTGCTAAAATTTTCGGTATATGATAAAATATCGTTAAAGAGAGGACGATATGGAAGAAAAGACCGCGGTCGTAGCGATAATAGTACACGACTTCGATAACGTTGAAAAGGTGAACGCGCTTTTGTCGGAATACAGGGCGTATATCGCGGGGAGAATGGGTTTGCCTATGAAAGATAAAGGCATATCCGTTATATCAGTCGTCGTAAACGCCCCTATGGAAGCGATAAACGGGCTTTCGGGCAAACTCGGCATGATAAAAGGCGTAAGCAGTAAGGTTTTAACCGCAAAATGAGTTACTACACGTTTATAAGCGGAGCGACGGGCGGTATAGGTCGTGCTTTCGCGCAGGCGGCGGCAAAAAAAGGTTATCCGCTTTTTCTTACCGGCAGAAGCGAGGAAAAGTTGAGCGCGCTCGCAAGCGAACTTTCCGCCGCTTCGCCCGAAATCAAGTATTTCGCCTGCGACCTGACGAGCGAAAGTTCGATAAAATCTATGCTTGCGTTTGCGGACGATAACGACGTAAAATTCGACCGCATTCTGAACGTCGCGGGGGTGGATACGCAAAAGGCGTTTACCGACTATACTTACGACAAGGTGGCTTTTCAGATAAAAGTAAACGTTCTCGCGACTACGTTTTTAACGTACGAACTGTTAAAACGCCGCGCGCCGAAAACGGAACTTCTCGCGATAAGCAGTATGTCGGGTGCGTCGCCTATGCCGTATTTCGCGCTGTACTCGGCTTCAAAAAGTTATATAACGAGCCTTTACACGTCTTTGCATTACGAACTTAAAAAAGAGGGCGTAAAGGTTACCGCGGTACTGCCCGGCGGCGTGCCGACAAGACCGGATATAGTCGCCGATATAAAAGGACAAGGTCTTTGGGGAAGGCTTTCGAGCAAGCCCGCCTCTTTCGTGGCGGAAAAGTCGCTTAAAGCCGTGCGCAAAAACAAAACGGTGTACGTGCCGGGGTTTTTCAATAAATTTTTGTATTTTCTGATTAAAATCGCACCTAAAAAAATAACGCTGTCGTTTATCGCACGGCGGTGGAAAAAAATAGAAAAAGACGCATTTTAACGCTTACCGATATATAAACGACGGAGAAACACAATGAGTTACGCAGACGAAATTTTTATAAAAAATTGCAGAGATATAATAGACAACGGCGTGTGGGATAAAGACCGCCCCGTTCGTCCGAGATGGTTAGACGGCACGCCCGCGCATACCGTTAAAAAGTTTTGCATAGTAAACAGATACGATTTGCAAAAGGAGTTTCCTATTCTTACGCTCCGCCGCACGGCGTTTAAGTCCGCGGTGGACGAGTTGTTATGGATTTGGCAAAAAAAGTCGAACAACGTACACGACCTTAATTCGCACATATGGGACGCCTGGGCGGACGAGAGCGGCTCTATAGGCAAAGCGTACGGCTATCAACTCGGCATAAAACATATTTATAAAGAAGGCGAATTCGACCAGGTAGACAGGGTGCTTTACGACCTTAAAAACAACCCGACTTCGCGCAGGATAATGACCAACATATATACGTTTGCGGACCTGCACGAAATGCACCTTTATCCTTGCGCGTATTCGATGACATTTAACGTTTCGGGCGATACGCTGAACGGTATACTTAATCAAAGGAGCAACGACGTTGCCGTGGCTAACAACTGGAACGTGGTTCAATACGCGGTTCTTTTAATTATGCTTGCGCAGGTATCCGGGCTTAAGGCGGGCGAACTCGTGCACGTTATAGCGGACGCGCACCTTTACGAGCGGCACATACCTGTAATCGAAAAAATGCTGACTAATCCCGTTTATCCCGCGCCTAAACTTATAGTAAATACGGACGTAAAGGATTTTTATAAATTCACCGTAGACGACTTTAAACTTGAAGATTACAAATATAATAAACTTGACGAAAAATTCGAGGTGGCGATTTAATGAAAGCGATTGTCGCGGTTGACGAAAAATGGGGCATAGGTAAAAAGAACGGGCTTTTATTCGACTTGCCTGCGGATATGGCGTATTTCAGAGAAAAAACGTTAAACAAAGTCGTCGTTATGGGCAGCAATACTCTTAAATCTTTCCCCGGGGGCAAGCCGCTTAAAAAACGCGTAAACGTGGTTTTATATCCCGGCGGCGAAAAGCGGGACGATTGCTTTATAGTCGGCGACATGGCGGAACTTAAAGCCGAACTTGCCAAATACGACGCGGACGATATTTTCATTATCGGCGGCGCGATGTTTTATAAAACGATGCTCCCTTATTGCGACGAAGTTTTGGTTACCAAAGTTAAAGCGGACGGCGGGGCGGAGGTTTTTTACGAAAATCTTGACGAGAAGGAAAACTGGCGTAAGACTTACGAAAGCGACCCCGTCATCACCAACGGTTACGAAATTCGTTTTACCGTATATAAAAACGCTTTGCCTGAAAAATTTTAGTCAGATTGCACTAATAAATTGCGATTATACGTTTACAAAATACTTTACCCGTGTTATTATATACGGGTAAAGTTTTTTTAAGGAGAAATTATTGTATGCGTATAGTTATCGGCGGCGACTTTTCTAACGAAATATCGGGAGATTCGCTTGCGGCTTTATCTTCCGGCAAAGCGGAAAAAGTTTTCGATAAAGGCGTTCTGGATTTATTTAAAACGGCGGACGAGGTAACTGTAAACCTCGAATGCGCCGTTACAGAGTCCGGGCATGAAATTAAAAAATTCGGTCCTAACTTAAAAGCGCCTTTCGGCACGGGCGCGGTGCTTAAGGGCGCGGGAGTAACTTTCGTATCTCTCTCGAACAATCATATATTCGACTTCGGTAAAGAGGGCGTTAAAGATACCATAAAAGAACTCGATAAAAACGGAATAAAATATACCGGTTACGGCAAAAACGAATCCGACTCGCGCAAAGATTATATTATAGAAAGGGACGGACTTAAAATAGCGGTTATAGACGTGTGCGAACACGAATATTCTTATGCGCTTGAAAACAGAGAGGGCGCGCGCCCTTACGACCCGTACGATACTTCGGACGATATAGTTGCCGCAAAGAAAAAAGCCGATTACGTGATAGTTATTTACCACGGCGGAAAAGAGATGTGCAGGTATCCGTCTCCGCGTCTTTTAAAACTCTGCCGTTCCATGATAAAACACGGAGCCGACGTCGTCTTGTGTCAGCACAGCCACTGCGTGGGTTGTTACGAAAATTTCGAGGGCGGACATATACTTTACGGACAGGGCAATTTTTACTTTATAGACAACAAGGCTTACGGTACCGAAAAAGAGGATATATGGTGTAACGGACTCGCCGTCGTTTTAGACGTCGATAAATCGGGAATAAAATTTACGCTCGTACCCGTCGTTATGAAAGGCGATATGTTATGCCTTGCCGAAGGGAAAGAAAAGGATAAAATATTAAACGGATTAAACGAGCGCAGCAAAACGCTTGCGGACGGGTCGTATATAAAAGGTTGGCGCGCCTTTTGCGATACCGTGCCTTGGTATAAAACGGCAGTGCCGCCCGAAAATGCGGATATACTCGGACACTGGATCGAATGCGAGGCGCATTACGACGTTATGCGCGAACTGTATAAAACGTATAACCAAACAAACGAACTCGATTAGTTAAATTTTGTCAAAACCGACGGAAAGCCTTTCGTCGGTTTTTTGTTTAATATATTTAGCGTTGCGTACGATATTATAGAAATGCGCTTGACATTGATAATTTTAGGTGGTATAATAAAAAAAAACAAAAAGATAGGGATAAAAACATGAGAGACATAAAAAATCTTAAAATCTGCTTTATCGGAGGCGGTTCCCGCGGGTGGGCGAGGAACTTTATGAACGACATGGCGAAAGAAAAAGACCTTTCCGCCACGGTTTATATTTACGACATCGACAGCCACGCCGCGGAATGCAACGCTAAAATAGGCAACGCGCTTTGCGAGAGAGAGGACGTTGTCGGTACCACGAAATACGTTGTGGAAAGCGATATGGGTAAAGCGCTCGACGGGGCGGATTTCGTTATCATATCCATACTTCCCGGAACTTTCGACGAAATGGAGTCCGACGTACACGCGCCCGAAAAGTACGGCATTTATCAGTCGGTCGGCGATTCTACGGGTCCCGGAGGAATCGTAAGGGCGTTAAGAACGCTCCCCATGTTCCGCGAGTTCGCGCTCGGAATAAAAGACCACTGCCCGAACGCATGGGTTATCAACTTTACCAACCCCATGAGCATGTGCGTAAACGCCATGTACAGAGTATTCCCCGAAATCAAAGCGTTCGGTTGTTGTCACGAAGTTTTCGGCACTAAAAATCTTTTGGCGCAAATATATAACGAAAAATACGGCGTAATGCCCACTCGCGACGAAATAAGCGCGAACGTTTCGGGCGTAAACCACTTTACCTGGTTTACCTCGGCAAGTTGCAAGGGCGAGGATTTGTTCCCGCTGTATGCCGAATTCGTTAAAAACCATCCCGACGGCGTAAAAAACGGCGAAGATAAAAACTGGGCGAACAGCATGTTTGCGTGCAGTCATCAGGTAAAATTCGATTTGTTTAAGAGATTCGGCGCGATAGCCTGCGCGGGCGACCGTCATCTTGCGGAATTCTGCCCGGGCGGCTGGTATCTTTCTTCTCCCGAGCGCGTTAAAGAAATGGGCTTCGGACTGACCACGGTCGCGTGGAGAAAGAAAGATTTGGAAGAAAGAATCAAACGTCAGGAAGAAACCGCCGCGGGTAAAAAATTCGAACTGTACGAATGCGGAGAAGAGAGCGTTCGTCAGATACGCGCGCTCCTCGGCATTGAGCCGTTCGTAACCAACGTAAACACGCCCAACCGCGGGCAGTGTCCCGACCTTCCGCTCGGCGCGGTAGTCGAAACGGACGCGTTCTTCTCGTCGGACAGCGTTCGTCCGCTCTACGCGGGTAAACTCCCCATGCCGGTAAACGCGCTCGTTCGCCGTATAGCCGAAAATCAGGAATCCGTAGTTACCGCCGCGCTTAACGGCGATTACGAGCTCGCATTCGAAGCGTTCGTAAACGACCCGAATTGCGAAATCACTATAGATAACGCCCGCAAACTTTTTGACGAAATGCTGTTTAATACCAAAAAATATTTGCCGTATTACGACGAATACGTTAAACGCAGCAAATAACAAAATAAGATGAGCAAAAACGCGCTTCGGCGCGTTTTTGTGTTTTTATGACATTATTTGGTTTTTTATTGATATTGACAACGTTTTTATAGGCGAATAAGGCATTGCGTAAGTAATGCAAAATTTATTTTTGCACGCCGCACAACATTTAAATATAAACGAAAAAGTATGTGTAATGGCGTTACGACGCGGTAATTTAATCGAGACGGCGGTTTTCGATAACCGGGCACTAAAACGAAAATCAAGGTAAAAAGCAATGGCATTAAAGACAATAGAATTAAACGCCGATTTATGCGTTATAGGCGGCATGGCGGGACTTTCCGCCGCGGTAACCGCGGCACGGCTCGGACTTAAAACCGTTATCGTGCAGGAAAGACCCGTATTCGGCGGCAATGCGTCGAGCGAAGTTCGCATGTGGATATGCGGCGCAAGCGATTTTACGTACAGAGAGGGCGGCTTGGCGGAAGAAATCGCGCTCGAAAATTTAAGACTTAACCCGACCAAAAACCCGTATATTTACAACGCGGTTATAGACGGCGTGGTTTACGGCGAAAAAAATGTTACCGCGCTTATGAATTGCACGTGTTTTAACGCCTTTGCGGAGAATAACGTTATAAAACGTATAACCGCGTATCAGATGACTACTCAAACGCTTTACGAAATCACCGCCGAATATTTTGCCGACTGCTCGGGCGACAGTATAACCGCACCGCTTACTGGCGCAAAATTTATGTACGGTAGAGAAAGTAAAAACGAGCATGGCGAAACGATGCGCACCCATACCGAAAAAGACGCTAAAACCATGGGGAACAGTTGCCTTATACAGGCGCGGCGTACTGATAAAAAAGTGCCGTTTCATGCGCCGGAGTGGGCGGAAAAAGTTTCCGTGGAAAAACCTAAAAGCAAAGGGGTTAATCTTACCTCTCCGAGCGATAATTTTTGGTATATAGAACTCGGCGGGACGGAGAACGTTATAACGGACGCGGAAAATTTAAACAGGCGGCTCGTTTCGCTTTGTCTCGGCGTGTGGGATACGATTAAAAAACAGCGGCGAATTCGACGCAGATAATTACGAACTCGAATTTATAGGTTTTTTAGCCGCCAAAAGAGAATCCCGCAGAATGCTCGGCGACTATGTTATGACCGCAATCGATATCGAAAGCGCAAAAGATTTTTACGACGTCGCGGCGTACGGCGGTTGACCGCTCGACGACCATAATCCCGAGGGCTTTTACGGGGATAAAAGCAATTATTCTATACCTCTAAAAAAACAATACGGTATACCATACAGGTGCTTGTACTCGCAGAATATCGACAACCTGTTTTTCGCGGGGCGAAACGTCAGTATGACGCATATGGCGATGAGTTCCGCGCGGGGTTATGGGTACGTGCGTTTCTATCGGACAGGCGGTAGGGGCGGCGGCGTTTATCGCGCATAAATATAAACTTTCGCCGCGAGGCGCGCTCCAAAGGGTGAACGAAATACAGCAAGTATTATTGACCGAAGATTGTTTTTTGCCCGGCGTAAAAAGAAAGGTTGCTACCGTTTGTAAAAACGCGCGCTTTAACGGGGCGGAAGTTCTGCGTAACGGCATCGACAGAGATTTATCCGAAGAGCCTAACGGGGCTATGATTCGCCATGGCGAAGAACTCGTTTATTCTTTCGACACGCCCGCAGATATAAACGGCGTAAAAATAGTTTTCGGCAGCGATTTTAAAAGAGAAAGTTACGAAGGACTTAATTTTTACGAAAGACACAGGTCGTCAAGGTGCAATATATCAGGCGACGAATTGCTCGTCGGTTTACCGAAAACTCTCGTAAAAAGTTATAAAGTCGTTATAGAAAACGCCTTTAGTAACGAAACGCAAATAGTCTCTTCCGAAAACAACGCCAAAAGAAACGTCGTTGTAAAATTTACGGATAAAGCGTTAAAAGTTAAACTCGTTATAACCGAAAACTACGGGGTACGGAAACCGGTAAACTTTTCACGTTTGAGGTGTTTTAACTGGAAAATCGAAAAAAGCACGCCGAAAAGGCGTGCTTTTATTGTTAGCGGTTAATTGAATTAACTCTTAAAATTCGAGTTCCATGCCGTCGTATGCGACGGTAAATCCCTCGCCGCCCAAAAGGTTTTCAAAATGTTTATGAGAAACGTAATGGTTGTGCGAAAAGTGAGTAACGACTTTTTTGCAGTTCGCGTTCAGTTTGCCGTTTGCCGATAAAACGTTTGCAAGTTCAACGTCCTCTTTAGCGTTAAGGTGTCCGTAGTAAGAGGGGCTTTCGCCCATGGTGCAGTCAAGCGAGAGCAAATCGAATTTAACGTTTAACGCAAGCAATTTTTCAAGCGTTTCTTTTTTTAGCGCGCCAGTATCGTTGCCGTAAAGCATGGTTTTAACACCGTCCGATATTATGAATATGTAGGGCGAACATTCGGGCGAGTGGCTTGCGGGGATAGGGATAACGGTATAACCTTCAACCGTAAACGGTATAAACGGCGCGACGTCGTGCAGTATTATTTCTCCGTTTTTAACCATTTCGGCACATTCCGCCGATATTTTTGCTTTTCCGTCGTCGCCGACGTAAACGTTAAGCGGCTTACGACCCGCGTATTTTGTAAGCCATTTGCTCCTTATGCCGAGGTCTTCCGCATATAGGTGGTCCGAATGGCTGTGCGTGATAAGCACGGAAGTAAATTTGCCGAAATCTATACCGTAAGTCATCATATGCCAAAGACTGTCCGCGGGAAAGTCTATAAGCAGTTTATCGTCTATTACGGCTTGCGTCCTCGTGCGTAAATCTTTGCCGCCGTTTATTCTCGCGTTTTTACACGCTTCGCAATCGCAAAACAATGCGGGTATGCCTTCGTACGCCGCGGTGCCTAAATATTTTATTTTCATTTTCGGTTTCCTCCGGTTAGATTTTTTCGTTGTACAGATATTCGTAAACCGCCGCCGTCCAGCCCATCATGGGCGGGGTTTCGTATTCGATAGAAGTCGAAACTTTGCCCGTGGCGGCGTCGTATTTTTCCCACAGTTTACCCGTTTCGTTATAAACGCTTTCAACGGTGTCGAGATACTGATTTTTAAGCTTTTTAGCGTGTTCGATATTGCCTGTGTTTTTAAGCGCAAGGTACGCCGCGTAAACTATCGGCGCCCACATATTAGGGTAGTCCCACTGAAAGTACAGGTCGTTTCCGCGGTATTCCGCCGTAGACAAACCGTGCGGCAGGTCGAGCCGCATAAAAACCTTTTCGCACGCGGCAGCGTCGGTGGACACGCCGAACGCGTATGGAAACAGCGAAGCCGCCGAAAGCACCGTCGAAAGTTTGTCCGCTTTATAATCGTAGTCGTAGTATACGCCGGTTTTACGGTCTTTCATAAAACTTTCTATAAGGCTTTTTCTTTTTCGGGATTTTGTTAAAAACCGTTCGGCGTTGGCGTTATCGCCGACTTCGGCGCACATAAACGAGATTTTGCTTTCCGCGTCGTATAAAATGCAATTTAAATCAAGCGCGGCAAAATCGTACGTCGCAAACCTGTTCGTGTCCGTTTTAAAGCGCGCGTTGCAATCCCAGCCCGATTCTCCTATCGCGAGAAAGTCTCTCGCAAGTTTATGCGGGGGTATTTGTTTTTCCGTTTCCGTAAGTCCGCCGACTCTGTTTACAAAGTACTCGTAATCTCCGTCGAGTTTAGAGGCGGGGCGGTTAGTTCTGTATTGACTTAGCCCGACGGAAAGCGTTCTGTCGCCATCCCAGAACGCGAGTTCCGAAATAACGGCGTCCTTAAACTTGGATATAACGCGTTTATCTTTCGTTTTTTCGTACAAATCGTATACGCCGCGCGTAAAAAACGGCGGTTGAGAACCGTTTAAAAAGTGGTCGGCATTAGGTACGTAACCTATTTTTTCAACGAAAAACGCCATTATATCGAGATTGTTTTCTGCTTGCTCGGTCAGTCCGTCGGTAAGTAGCCCGACGTTCGTAAAATAAGTGTCCCAGTAATAAAAATTTTTAAAATAGTCGCCGGCGGTCGGCGTGGTAAAAGGTTTCGGAAGTTTTACGAAAGATTGAGTGTCGTCAACCCCGGGCGTTCTTACGGTGTCTTTCCAGTGTTGTAAAACGTAATCGTGCGCAGTCATGATTTTCCTTATCGTAAAGATTTTTTTTAATTATATATTTTCCGCTTTTTAAAGTCAATAGCGAAACCGCGGTTTTGTGTTTTTATGACATATTTGAGTTTTAAAATGATATTGACAATGGATTTTTTAATGTTATAATTAGACGGAAAAACGTTTAAGGAGAAAAATATGGCAAATAAAGGCGGTTACTTCGATAATCTTACTAACGAGTACGTTATAACGGATATGTTTCCCGTAAGAGAACTCAAAAATTATTTATGGAACGACGATACCATATGCAGTTGCAACCAGTTTTTAGGCGGCGCGTGCCACACCGTTCGCGATTCGGTAAAGACGAATATCGACGAGGGCGAGCTCAACGTTTATATTAAAGACGAAAAGACGGGTACGGCGTTTTGCTGTAACAGAAACTATCAAAAATCGGACTTTGAGGTTTTCGAGTGCCGCGTGGGGCTCGGGTATCAGCGCACGGTAGCGGTATATAACGGCGTTAAGGCGGTTTGCACGCTCCTTTTACCCGTAGAAGGGCGCGCCGTTATGCTCGACGTAAAAATAGAAAACTTTTCGGGCGAAGATAAAGATTTAAGCGTGTACTTTTATTCACGCCCGACCCCTAACGAAAGCAACGAGGACTGTTATACCGAGGCGGTAAAAGCGCAAAGTTTTAACGGCGTAAAATATATGCACGACGCGTATTCTAAACCGTATTACGCAAGGTATTACGTTTCCTCTCAAAAACCGGTAAGTTCCTTTGCCGCGGCAAAAGGCGACTTTATAGGCGTTTACGGCAGCGCGTTTTCGCCCGAAGGACTAAGCAAAAAAGAACTCCCCTCGCGCGGGGTAACGTTTGAAAACGATATTATCGGCGCGCTTAAAATTTCCGTTAAACTTAAAAAGGGCGAGGTATGGGAAAACAACTATGCAATCGGCGTATCCGCAAACGACGAAGAGTGCGATGCCGAAGCAAAATATTTTTGCCTTAACTCGACGTATAGCGGTGAGTTTGAAAAGCAAAAATCGCTTAACGCCGCCGGAATAGAAACGTTCAGACTTTCGTCGAGCGACCCCGTTTTGGACGCGCAGACTAACGTGTGGCTTAAAAGGCAGTTGTCTTTGGGTAAAGACTGGGGCAGAGTGTACGGCAAGGGATTCAGGGACGTTATGCAGGACATCGCTTCGTTTACTTCTCTTGCGCCCGCAACCGCGCGCGAAAGAATAGTAGACGTGCTCAAATGGCAATACGAGGACGGCAACCCTATACGTATGTTCGACCCGTGTTTTTACTATCCGTATAACGATTGCGGCTCATGGATACCTGCTACCGTGTTGCAGTATATAAACGAAAGCGGCGATTTAACGGTGCTTTCCGAAGAGGTGCCTTATCTTAAAGGTACGAGTAAAGAAAAAAGCGGTTACGATAAACCGTCCGAATTTAAAAAACACGACCCCACCGCTTATACCGAAAGCGTGTTTTTACACGTTAAAAAGTCGGTAGACTATCTTACACGGTGTCTCGGTAGCCACGGCTTGGTGCTTTTACTTGGCGGCGACTGGAACGACAGTCTGAACGCCGCGGGTAAAAAGGGCAGAGGGGAAAGCGTTTGGCTTACTCTTGCGACCGTTAAGGCTGTAAACGAGTTTATAGAAATACTTAAACTTACGGGCAAGACGGAAGAGATTGCGGAATACGAAAAGAGGAAGAAAGCCTTGACGCAAAGCGTGATGGAGAGCGGCGTAGACGGCAAGCACCTTATTTACGGATATAACGACGAAGGAGAGCCTATCGGCGCGGACGCGTGCGAGAGCGCAAAAATATACTTAAACCCCCAAACGTGGGCGGTGCTTGCGAACCTTACCGATAAGCCTACGCTCGAAACGTTTATGGACGAAGCGGAAAAACGCCTTAAATGCGCTTTCGGATATATGCAACTTTCGCCGTGTTATACGCACGGAGACGACTCTCTCGGCAGAATTACTTATTTTAAAAACGGAATAGTCGAAAACGGTGCCGTTTATAACCACGGCGTGGCGTTCAAAATAGTTGCCGACTGTATGCTCGGGCGTGCGGATAACGCGTATGAAACGCTGTTAAAAATCCGTTACGATAATCCCGCGAATCCGAACAACGGTATGGAACCGTACGCTTTCAGCAATTTTTATATCGGACCGGAAAACGAATATACGCCGGGCTTTGCGCCGATGAGTTGGATAACTGGTACGGCGGGCTGGATATATCGCGCCGTTACGGAATATATTTGCGGCGTTAAACCTACTTACCTCGGACTTAAAATAGAGCCCTGCATATCCGAAAAACTTACGGTTAAAAAGGTAGAACGTATATTCCGCGGGCAGAAATACGCAATAGAATACGAGCGCGGAGAGAATAAAGGTTTAATCGTAAACGGCGAAAGGATAAGCGGCAACGTTATCCCTTACGATAAAACCGAAAAAGAAATTAAAGTAAAGGTGGTATATTAGGCGATGTTTTATATAGAAAAGGGCGATTTGTGTTTTAAAAGTCGCGGCTCGGCGATTAAAAATTTCGGGTTTAATCTTAAAGTGTTCGATACGGTTTTAACTTCAAAAATAAACGCCGTAACCGCTTGCGATTGTAACGAAAACGTTGCGATTATACGCACCGAGTATTACGATTTGACTTTACGTGCGGAAAAAGCCGCAAAAGGCGCGGTATTTTCCGTTTCGGCAAAAATCAAAAAAACGATTAAAACCACTACGGAGTTTATCGTGAGGTTTAAGATAAACGCAAACCCCGTAACGTGCGTTTATAACACGATATACGGTATCAACGGGTCCGAAATATTAGACATGCAATCGCAGGCTAAAACCGAAACGCTCGTAGAGGGCGGCTCGGTTACCGGCGCGGGGTACGTTTCTTTTTCGGCACGCAAAAAAAAGTACGGCGTTATAGGTTCCGTCTCGTACGAAAATTATTTTAATACCGTAACGGTAAACGAAAACGGAAGCGTTTTCGTCAGGGCGAACTTAAACGGTCATAATTTTGCAGAAAATTCCGTCTTTAATTTAGACGAGTTTTGCGTGATAACCGAAAATTCGCCTGATACGCTTTTTTCTTACGGCAAACTTATCGCAAAAAAGAACGGAATAAAAGACCGCCCGATCGATAAACTCGCGGGGTGGTGCAGTTGGTATTATTACGGACAGAACATTACCGAAGAAAATTTGTTGCAAAACCTCGATTTGCTTGCGGCAAAGACCGAGGGATTTAAATTATTTCAGATAGACGACGGGTGGGAAAAATGTCTCGGCGACTGGACGGAGAACGAAAAGTTTCCGCACGGAATGAAATATTTGTGCGACAAAATAAAAGAAAAAGGTTTTGTACCCGGCATATGGGTTGCGCCGTTTTGTTTTTCGGACGATTCCGAAACGTTTATAAATCACAAAGAGTGGTTTGTTAAAGCGCAAACGGACAGAAATTATATAGACTATTCCGTAAAAGACGCGGCGGACTTTTTGCGCGACCTGTTTAAAAAACTTTCGTACGAATGGGGCTATCGCTATATTAAAATCGATTTGATAAGTTATAACATTGCGGGGTGCGGATATAGCCGCGCGGATTTTTCTCCGTTAAAAAATTATAGGACCGCGCTTAAAATTATTAAGGAAAGCGTTACCGCAGACACTAAAATTTTAACCTGTACGAGTCCGATAGACGCTTCTGCGGGACTTTGCGACAGCGTCAGAACGAGTATAGACATATTCGAGGATTTTAACGCCGTTAAAGAAGTCGCAAAAATGGTTTATAAGCGTAATTTCGTTTCGGAATTCGCGGTTGCGGACCCCGATTGTTTTATGGTAAGAACTCCCGATAAACAGGACGGGGAATGCTTCCGCTTCTGCACGAGGAGCGAAACGGAAATAAGAACGTTTAAAACGTTCATCCGTTCGGTCGGGGGTACCACGATGATTTCGGATAAACTTTCGCTTTTAGACGAAAAAGATTTCGGTAAATACGCGGAACTGCTTCCGATAAACGCCCGCGCGGGCGTGCCGCTCGATTTATATAAAAGAGATTATCCTTCCGTAATAGATATGGGCGAGGACGAAACATTTCGTACGGTGGCGTTAATCAATTGGGAAGACGAGGAAAAAACGTTTTGTTTTTCCGCGGGTAAAAACGACGGAATTTTATTAACGTATAAAAACGTTGAAGTCGAAAGTTCGGATACGGTGAAAGTAAAATTAGCCGCCCACGACAGCGAAATATTGAAAATAAAACTTAAAAAAGACCTATAAAGCGGCGTTTTCGTAGTAAAAAGCGGTAATATCGCACAAATTAAAAGCATATAAAGGCTGATAAAAAACTGTGTGTTTTTTTGATACTTTTATATGCTTTTTTGTCTTGTTATGCGTTTTTTAATAGTTTATAATAAAATCGAATAACGGTATATGGGAGTATTTATACCCTGCTGAAGCGACGAATTAAACGCAAAAGGAGACGTTTTGAAAATCAAGTTTTTAGGGACAGCCGCGTCGGAAGGCGTGCCGTCGATGTTTTGCAGATGCCGCGTTTGCGAGAACGCGCGAAGGGTTAAAGGGAAAGAAATAAAAACGCGCGCGGGTTTTTTGGTAAACCGCGATTTGATGATAGATTTTTCGGCGGACACGAATTGCAATGCGATAAAATACGGAGTGGATTTGTCCGCGGTGAAGTATCTTTTGATAACTCACACGCACGAAGACCATTTTTATTACGGCGATTTGTTTCAGCGCAACAGATATAACAGCGCAAACCGTACGGAGGACGTGTTAAACCTTTACGGCAACGCCGAGGTTATAAGAATATACGACGAGTTCGCAACCGACGGGGACGTTATAAAAAATCTTAAAGCGCACCTCGTAAAGGCAGGCGAAAGATACGAACTCGGCGAATACGAGGTTTTTCCGATCGACAGCGTGCATATGACGACCGAAGAAAGTTTGGTATACGCGATAAAAGGCGGCGGCAAAACGTATTTTCATTGTATGGATACGGGCGGGCTTACCGATGCGGCGTACGAACTTATAAGAGAACGCGAACTCGCGTTCGACGCGGTAACGTTTGACTTTACGTTCGGCACGCTTAAAGAAAATTATTACGGACACAACAATTTATCGGGTGTGCTTAATTCTGTTGAGTCGCTTAAAAAAGCGGGAGCGATAACCGATAAAACTAAAATATACGCGTGCCACGTAACGCATTTTTGCGGAAATACCCACGCGGAACTCGAAGAAGCCCTTAAACGCTACGGAATAGTTCTTGCGTACGACGGTATGGAAATAGAAATTTAACGGGGAGGATAATAATGAACGGTAAAAAGATTTTGTTTTTGGTGAAAACGCTTTTAGTCGCGGCGTGTCTGTTGTTTGGCGCGGCGGTGTTTACCGCTTGCGGCGAGGAGCAGGGAAAAGATTTTCCCTCGATTACGTTTACGAGCGAGGCGAGCGGTGATCTCGGCGAATACTATCGTCTTGAAATGGTGGTGCCGAGCGACGTTACGGTTGAAAGCGTTTCGGTTAAAAACTCGATGAACGAGCGCGTTTTGCTTGACGAGGACTACGGTTTTACCCCTGCGAATTACGGCTTGTACGTGTATTCGGTAGACGCGCGGTTTAAAGAGCAAACGAAAACTTTTACATTTAAAGTAACCGTTGCGGATAAGGATGCGCCCGTGATAACGCGCGCGCCCGAAAACGTTACCGCCGATTGCGGATTGTACGACGATTTCGAGGAAGATTTAAGTCTGATGGAAGTCGTTTGCAAAAATCAATCGCTTGCGGCGTTTCTCACGGTTAAAGCGATAAAAATCGAAGGCGCGGGTTTAAGCGTTACGAACGAAGAGGGCTTTAAGTCTTACTTGTTCGACAAAACGGGCGATTACACGATAACCGTCAAAGCGGAAACCGTAAGCGGCAAGTCGGCTACCTGCACTTACGTTATAAGCGTAAAAGACGGCAAAGACCCCGTTATATCGATAAGCGAAAACGTTTTCACCTGGGTTATCGGCGGAAAAATAACGTTGCCGCTTCCGAGAGTGTACGACTTTTCTGATAGCGAACTTACCTATACGGTAGAAAAGGACGGCGAAGAACAAACCGTTACCGACGGCAAAGTTACGGCAAGCGCGGGCGACGCGTTTACGGTAACCTATACCGCGACAGACGCAAGCGGCAACGATACGAGCGTAACGGCAACCGTTTACGCGCTGACGGAAGGCACGATAATTTCGGGAAATAACGCGGCGTTTGCCTCCGCCGTTAAAGTAGGCGAAGGCGTTGCCGAATTTATAAACGGGGAATTATACGTGCAAAGCGGCGCGAGGAGCGACGAGTTTTCGTTTAAGGGTTCCGCCTACGCATATAAAACCGAAAAAGATTACGCTTCGGTTAAACTCGATATATACAACGAGCAAAGCGTAAACGTAACGCTCGGCGTAAACGCGCACTACGGCGCGGCAAAAGTCCGCGTGGGCGAAATTTCGCTTATTAACGGCGCAAACGTAAAATATATCCCCGTGGAAAACGCAAAAGGCATTACGGGTCTTTCGTTTGAAGCGGCTTCTGATAAAAGAATAAAACTTAAAATAAACGGCGTTAGTTTTGCTGCGGTTACCGGCGGAAACGAGGTCGGCGCGGAGTTAAAACCGAACCCCGTTTACGAACTCGATATAGCGGGCGACGCGATTTATAGTTTTAAAACTTCCACCGGCGAAGCGTTTACGAAAAGAACCGCCGACGTGTTCGGCACGGAATGCGCAACGTTATATTCCGGCGTAAAAGCAGGCGCGGTCAACTCCGCGTTGTTTAATCAGAAAATAACGCTTTCCGGCGTTAATTACGTAGAACTTTCGGTGTTCTCCGATAAAAACGAAAACGTAACTTTCGGTCTGATAGTAAACGACGGCAAAACCGTGTATATCAACGCCGCGCTCGCAAAAGGCGTAAATGCGGTAAAATGCTATCTTAAAAATCCGGAAATAACGAGCATAAACGGTTTATCGTTTAAGAATAACGAGGCGTACGATATAGACTTTTACGTCGGCGCGATAAACTTTTACAATCAAACGGCGATAACCGCGGAAGAAGTATTTTATAACTCCGTGGGAGTGGTAACGCTTAATTATGGCGAAAGCCTCGTCGTGCCCGAGGTCGTTAATTTTAATCTTAAAGCAATCGGCGCGCTCGATACAGTCCTTAAAAAGGGAGATACGGTTGTTAAAACCGGTTTATCCGTTGGTGAAGCGATAGACATTTATGCGGGAGAAGACCCCGAAGGCGAGTATACTTTGGTATATACCGTAACCGACGTATTCGGCGCGACCCACGACAAAAGCGTAATCGTAATCGCGAGCGAAAAAGAGTTTTACGCGGAAATTGAACTGACCGAGGACTACTACGCCGGCGATACCATAAACTTACCCGACCCCGTTATATCCGGCTCGCTTTACGAGGCGCACGCTTCAGAAGTAAAAGTGAACAAGTATTATAAAGTGCAGGGCGGCACGCAGTGGATACCCGCGGACGGAGGCTTTATCGTTTACTCTAACGCATACGTAGACGTTAAATACAGCGTTTACGTAGAGGGCGTTGTAAGCGAACTTGCCGAAACGACTTTTTACGTGCATGCGGGCGGCGTAACGTTTGACTACGAACTTATGGCGGACGGCACATACCTCGGCGCGGGCGAAGATTACGACCCGAATTATCGTGCTGTTATAAGTTCTAACTGGTCGCACGACGGTAAGTATTCGCTGTTTATGCAAAGCGGAAAATATTTCGATATTTTTGCGGGTATGGTGTTCCCGGAGGGAATTGCCCTCGATAAAACCTGCAACGCGGTAATTTTCTACGCGTATTCGGATAAGGACGCTTCCGGCGATACCTCTATCGGCGTTTTGACGACTGATAAAGGCTGGTCCGAAACTTATATCCGCATTAAAAAAGGCGCGCATAAGTACGTGGTTCCGCTACCCAAAGAGTTTAACGGGTTTACAAAATTCGGCGGGCAGGTAAAACGCGGCGAAGGATATTATATTGACAGCGTATCGTTTGATTATCTGCTCGATATATCGGTAGAAGAGCAAAACGGCAGTATTCTGAGCGGAACCGAGTTTACGCTTGCCAAACCCGTGATAAATTCTTACAGCAAAGCGGCGTTTACCGAAAAACAGATAGAAGGCGCCGTTTACAGGGTAGAAATTACCGACGCTTCCGGCGAAACGAACGAATACAGATTTACTTCGGACGGCATTAAACTTACGCTTGCCAAGGGAGAATACGATTTAAGATATACGGTAGAAGTGGGCGAGTTCACTTTTGAAGAAAGCGGCACGCTCAAAGTAACGGATTTACCGGTTAAATTTTTCAACGTGCAAACGGGCTTTAATCTTAATACGGAGTACACGTTTAAGATGCCCGAACTCGAAGACGGCTTCGTTACGGATAAAAAGTTAGAATACAGATTAGAGGGCGCGGCAGAATGGTCGCTTGCGACGGACGGCAAAATAACCTTTACCGCTTTCGGTAAATACGAATTAAGGTTTACGGCAAGCGTCGGCGATAAGAGCGACGAAAAAATATATAACGTCGTTGTAAGAGATGCCGACACTATTATGGACTTTGAAACGGACGAAAACGGCAACCATCACGGTTGGTACTCTAACCCGTACGAACCGAGATCCTCTAAAACCGCTATTTCCGACGAATGGTCGGCAGACGGCGAGTACTCGCTTAAAATCGTACCGATGATGGACAGTTGGGGCGGCGTTAAGTTCAGCGATACCGGCAAATCGATAGTTCTTGCCGAAGAGTGCAACTTTATAGAGTTTTACGTAAAAACCGAACGTGCGATAGCGGGCTGGGAGTTTGAACTTCGCGGCGGCGGCGTAACGACGGGCGGCGTTATAAACCTTAACTCGGGCGCACATAAATACGGCGTGCAATTGCCTAAAGCGATAAAAACCATCGACGGATACGTGATATTCCGCATTAAACCCGAATTCGGCACGATTTACGTAGACGCGGTAAGACTATACTCGTTAAGCGTAGACTTCCCGACCGATATTCCGACCGTGGCTACGGTTAATAAAACGCTTACGCTCGGCAACGTAACCGTCGCGGGTGCCGAAACCGTGGTTAAATACAAAAACGCGGGCGACGACGCCTATAGCATAGCCGAAAAAACCGCAGAAGGCTTTAACGTAACGTTTACCGCGGTCGGTACCGGCGAAATCTTATACGAAGTAACGATAAACGGCGTAACGCTTACCAAAGCATATACGGTAGACGTGCAGGAGTTTACGGTAAAATGGCAAACCTTGCCTACGGGCGTTTTAGCGGGAGCAAGTCTTACGATTGCGCTTCCGACGACGGAAGCGGGGCTTACGGTTACCGCAACTTATAAGAGGAAAGACGCGGCGGACTGGACTACCGCAACGTTTATAAACGGCAACTGCGTTATAACCTTTACGACGGAGGGCGACTACGTTATTAAACTCGTGGTAGATTCCGGAGACAACCAGGCGGAAAAAGAATACGCGGTTTACGCAAGGACGGTTGACAGCATATTCGACTTTGAAACGGACGAAAACGGCAATCATCACGGCGTTGCGACCGCCATTAACGCGACGTGCTGGGAAGGCGGCCCCACCGATACTTGGTCTGCAAACGGCAAATATTCTTTGCATATGCACCCGACTAACAATTCGTGGGCGGGGTACGACTATTCGGCAAACCCGATTAACCTCGAATACGCTACCAACAAGTTTGAAATATGGGTAAAAGCCTCCGTAGAGGTTAAGGGCTGGACGATAGATCTTAACGACGACACCGGCTGGAAAGCCGCTTCGATAGACTTAAAAGCGGGCGCGTACAAATACACGTTTACGATTAACAAGTATATAAGCAAAATAACCAAGATAGACTTCCGCGCGAACGGCGCGGCGGGCACTGCCGAATTTACCGGCGACCTGTACTTAGACGGACTTACGGCTGTATACGACGAACTTATTTTACCCGCGGCGCAACAAAAAACCGCGATAATAGGGGAGCAGGTAGAACTTGCGGGGCTTACCGCCCCGCGCGGCGCAACCGTTACGGTTAAATGGAGAATGTACGGAGATACCGATTATTCCGAAATAACCGCGGCGGACGGTAAATATACCGTTACTTTCAGTAAATACGGAACGGCGGAAGTGGTATACGAGGTAGTTAATAACGGAGCGAAGCAAAGCAAAACTTATTACATCTACGTAGACGAATACCGCTTTACCGAGAGGTATTGATAAAAAAATTATATAAGGAGAATGTGTTGTGAAACAATATGAAAAGCCAACAATAGAAATTTTCTGTTGCAGCCGGGACGTACTGTGGACTAGTAACCCCACGGTAAAAGACATGATTTGGGAGGATGGATTAGATTATGAAGACTTTATTTAAAAGATGTACGGTTTCCGTATTAGCGATTTTAGCGGCGCTTTTACTTGCGCTCGGTTTCGTGTGCATGCGCCCCGTAGCGTTTGCGGATACGGAAAGCACTTTTAAGATGGAAGAAGGCGCGTCCGTTAAATACGGCGCCGCCACGGACGAAAACGGTATTCGCTTTACCGCGACCCTTTCTAAAAGCGAATACGAAACGCTTACCTCGGGTGCAAAAAGCGTTGAAAGCGGCACGTTTATAATGCCCGCCGCTTATCAAAAGGCTTACGGCGCGATAAGCGAAGAAGCATGCTTCGGCACGAACAATACTTATTATTATAAAGACGCCGATGGCGTAAACGTCGGTAAAAACGACGAAAGGAACGACCAGCACGAAATACTCAACGCGGTCGGCACGCCGAGATTTCTTGCAGAAGATAACCTTTACGAAATAAACGGTTCTATCGTTACGATATTAGACGCAAACCTTAACGTACCGCTTATAGCGCGTTCTTATATCAAAGTTACTTCGGAGAATGACGCCGCTACTTACTACTTTGCCGCTATGGACGCGGATATAACCAAAAACGTGCGTTCGGTGGTTTCCGTTTCGCAAAATGCTTTGCTTAAAGGCGTTACCGGCGCGGAACACGATACCGTAAAAGGCTACTTTGATAAGTTTATCGAATTGAACCCCGATGCAACCGCAAAGTATACCGAAACTTTCAGCGTGGTAGATTTAGCGGGCGTTAAAGAAAACGCCGCTTTAACCGCGGAAAAGACCGCTTCCGTTACCAAGTATAACGAAACGGTTACCGCAACCGTACCCGCGGGCTACAAAAAAGTAGTCGCATACGAGGGAACCGGCAGCGCGATACTTAAATTAGACGGCTCCACCGTTCTCAATACCGTTATAGAAAAAGACAATACGGAGAGAATTATATTCGACGCGGAAAACGCTGGAGAGTTTAACGCTACCCTTATAGATAACGGCATTATCGCAACCGACAAAGCGGCAACCTGGTCTTGGGACGGCACTAAAAGCGCATACTTTAAAGGCGACCTTGCTAAAGGCTTCGGGTGGAAGTATGAAACGGCAAAGGCTTTGCCTTACGCTACGGACGCGTTCTCTTTAACCGTTAAATCCGACGTAGACTTTACCATGAATATTGCGGTAAGTGGTATGTCGTCGGTTTCTACCGTAAGAACAGACGGACTTGCCACGGTTGAAATCAAAGCGGGCGTAAACAAAATTTACTTTGTTTTAAGTCAGCCGATGAAAACCGTCGAACAATTTTACGCATACGCGACCGCCGCAACGGAAGGCGAATTCGCGATAGACTATTTCTCGTACGAAAACGCTATATCCGTAAACGGCTCTTACGGTAATCTCGCGCTCGATGCGAAAGCGACTTCTTACGATATAACCGCGTTGGACAGCACCGTTTTCGGCAGCGAAAATCTTACCGAAAACGTAACCGTAAGTTACATCGAATTAAACGATGTCGCAGACGAGGACGGCACCTATACCGAAGTTGCCAAAGCGGCTGATAAATACACTATCGCAGTAAACGCCGCAACCAGTTATATTATAAAGGTAAAAGTTACCGCCGCTAATTTAGAATACGAAAAGAGAGTTTATCTTATCGGCGACCACGGTTTGTTAAGAGAGTCGTTTGAAGAAGGCGAAAATTCCGCTGTTTTCACAGAGCAATACGATGCGCGAAGTGGTAAATACTGTAATGCGGTATCGGGCGACTGGTCGCTTGACGGTTATAAGTCGATGAGCATTTCTTCCGCTACCGGCAATTACTGGTGGTGCGGACCTAAGTTCGATACGGCTTTAGCGGCAACGGGTAGTTGCAACTACGTGTCGTTCTGGTTGTTTACTTCTTCGACAGCCGTACACGACAACTTTAAGGGCGCGTTCCAGATATATTTCAATACCGATAACGGTAAGTTTAACGCGACTTTGCCGATTAAAACCGGTATCCATAAGTACACGATAAAGTCGACTAACACTTTCACTCAGATTAAAGATATCCAAATGACCGTGCTTACCGAAGACGTTTCTTATATAGACTTAATTTCCGCAGGAAGCAAAATTTTCGACGCTCCTTTTGAAAGGGACGAAAGCATTGTCGCCGACTTTGAATCGCATGAAAGCGGCTACTATTACGGTTACGATAACGACGGCTTTAGTACAGCGTCTACAGCCGCAAGCGATGCGGTTGCATCTGTAAGCGAAGACTGGGCAAACGACGGCAAATATTCGTTAAAAGTTAAATGTAATGGAAACGGTTGGATGTATTTGACTTCAACCACCGGGCTTGCAAAAACGTATAATACCGTATCATTCGTTATAAAAACCGAGATAGCGATAGATAACTGGGAGTGTTCTATTTTTGTAAACAATTCATGGAAATCATTTAGCGTAGAGCATTTGGATGCGGGTGTAAACAATGTAGAATATACCTTTGGCGAGACGTTTACAAGCTATAACGGAATTTCTTCGAGAGCGATTGAAACATACGGCACTTATTATATAGACAGTGTTGCACTGACCGTAAAATAAAAACAAACACTCACAAAGAGGGAATTAAAATGAAAAAAGGCACAAAAATTTTAACATTATTGCTGGCGGCAGCCATATCCGCACCCGCGCTTTGCGGGTGCGGCGGCGACGGCAGAAACCTTCCGACCGACAAAACGATAATTTTTTATCAAAATTACGACTGCGGTTACGGTAACGAATACGTAGAAGAAACGATTAAGCGTTTTACCGAGGCGGTTAAAGACGTGCATTACGAAGATGGCAAAACGGGAGTTTATTTCGAGCCGAACGTTACCAAAACGGACGCTACCGGTAAAGAACTTGTAAACTCTCTTTCCGTAAACGAAAATTATATTTACTTTACGGAATTTACTTTTCCGCAAATGCTTAAAAACAGCGGATACGTTATGGACGTTTCGCCCTGGATGACGGAAACTTCTTCTACCCCCGGCGCGAGCCGCTTTGCGGAAGACATTTCGATAAAAGAAAGAATGTACTCATCCTGGAGAGATTACGTAACCGAGGACGACGGTTCGATTTACTGCGTACCGCTGTTCGAAGCGACCGAAGTTTTTACTTACGACAAGGACCTTTGCGAAAGCAAAAAACTTTACATTGCGGAAGGCAGTACGGACGAAAAACTTATTTTCGTCAAATCGCCCGCGCAGAAAAAGCAGAAAGGCGTTGACGGAATAGAGGGTACGGACGACGACGGTTTGCCTGAGACTTACGCGCAACTTTATTTGTGGTTCGACGCGATGAGGGGCGTAACGCCGCTTTCCTGGTCTGGTATGTACGATTTCCATATAGACTACGCGCTTCAAAATTTCTGGGCGGATTTCGAGGGTGTGGAGAATACCAAACGTTGTTATACTTTTGACGGCGGCACGGATTCTACGCTTATAGACAAGGTAGACGCAAACGGCAACATAACCTACCTCCCCGCGACCGCAATTACCCTTCAAAACGGTTATATGGTACAGCGGCAGGAGGGTAGATATCGCGCCTTATCTGTAGCGAAAAAGATTGCGGAAAACGCTTCGAGATGGGTGCCTTCCACTTCGTTCCTCCCCAGCGAAACGCATACTTTAAGTCAGGCGACGTATATCAACAGCCGTTTTACCGAAAGTCCCATAATGTGTTTTGCGCACGGCTCTTACTGGGAGGCGGAAGCGACTTCTATTTTCAAAAATTACGAGTCGCAGCAAAGCGGTAAAGCAGACAGGCATTTCGGCGTGTTACCCATTCCGAAATACAGCAGAGAAGACGTCGGCAAGGCTACCACCATCGTATCCGATTCCAGCACGGCTATGTTCGTTAAAACGGGCTTATCGGGCGGCGTGCTCGACGCGGTTAAAGACTTTTTCATGTTCTTTAACAACGAATCGAACATGGGTTTGCAAACCAAATATTCCGCTTCTCCGAGACCGTTTGACTACGAACTCGACGACGATATAAAGGCGAGCATGACCGATTACGAACTTTCGCTTTACAACTTTTACAAAGCGGGTGAAAGGAAAAACGTGGTTTATACCGCCGCGAGAAACGACTTTTTTATGGCTAACTTTGACGAAATGCATAAATACGAATGGGTTTTCGCAAGTAAATACTCCGTAGACGGCGACACGATTTCTCACATCGCGGTTACTACGTTTAAGGATAATCCGGATTTAACGCTTAAAGAATATTTCGACGGACTGTACAACAGATTTACCGCAAAAGACAACGCGGTATGGAATAACATGCTCCGCAAAATCGGTTAAAAAATTTTTATAGGTAACGACATGGCAAAAAAGCAAAAGGCTGAAAAAGAACCGGGAAAGTTCGCTAAAGGAATGCGCAAAATCAGCGACTTCTTTTACGATATATCGGTTAAACTGCATGCAAAAACGAAAGGTCGAAAACCCGAAAAAGAGGTTAAGGGCTCCGCACGGAAAAAGGAACTTATATTCTATTTTTCCGTCGTGGCTCTGCCGCTTTTGCAATACTTTATATTCTATATCTGCGTAAACTTCAACTCTATACTGCTTGCGTTTAAGCAGTATAAAGTCGTCGGCGGCAGAGAATTCTGGGAGTTTGCGGGGTTTGATAATTTCGTTCGGTTTGTAAGCGATTTTATAAACGGTACGGACTTAAAACTCTTATTCCGCAACTCGTTTATCGTTTATGCGTTCGGACTTATTATAATACTGCCGTTTTCGCTTGTATTTTCGTTTTACATATACAAAAATTACTTTTTAAGCGAATTTTTCAGAGTGCTTTTGTACTTGCCGAGCATAATTTCTTCGGTCGTAACCGTGTTTATGTATAAGTTTATGTTAGACAACGGCTTACCCGCTTTCGGCAAAATTTTCGGTCTTACGATTACTTCGCCGCTTGCGGACAAAAGCAATACGATGTCCGCCATACTGTTCTTCGTATTTTTGTGTGGCTTCGGGCTTAATACCATTATGTATTCGAGCGCGATGACGAGAATACCCGTTTCGGTAACGGAGTACGCCGAACTCGACGGCGTTTCGCCGCTTCGCGAGTTTTTCTCCATAACTTTGCCGCTGATATTCTCGACCATATCGACGTTTCTTATCGTCGGTATAGCGGGGTTCTTTTCTAATCAGGCGTACCTGTTTGAAATGTTCGGCAAAGAGGCGAATATCGAAGTGCAGACTTTCGGTTACTACTTATTCAAACTGACGTATATGGGCGAGTCAAACTACCCGTACGCGTCTGCCGGCGGCATCGTGTTTACGCTGGTCGCCGTACCGCTTACTTACGGGCTTAAAGCCTTGCTCGACAGGCTTGACCCGAGCGTATCTTATTAGGAGGGTATGGGTATGAATAAAACCACTAACGTGATTTTTAAAACGGTGGTTATAACCGTCCTCACGCTTTACTCTCTGATACTTTTCTCGCTGTTTTATTTAACGATAGTTACTTCGCTTAAAAGTCTGCCCGATTTTATGAACAATAAAACGGGGCTGCCTAAACAGTGGATGTTTCAAAACTACGTGGACGCGTTTTCGATGTTCAACATGGTTTTGAAAAACAAACGCGTCGTATATCTCGGCGAAATGTTCTGGAACACGATTTTGTACGCGGGCGGCAGCGCGCTGTTTGCCACCCTCGTGCCGTGTCTTATGGCGTATTGCTGTGCAAAGTTCAACGTTTTTTTGAACAAGTTTATTTACGGCACGGTAATCGTAGGTATGATTCTTCCGATCGTCGGCGCGTTGCCGTCCTCTATACAGATATGCAAGGCGCTCGGCATTTTCAACACGATGATAGGAATGTGGATTATGAAAGCCAACTATATGGGAACGTATTTTTTGATTTTCTACGCCACGTTCAAGTCGCTCTCCAACGAGTATAAAGAAGCGGCTGTCATCGACGGGGCGAACGACTATTACGTGCTTTTCAAAATAGTCTTTCCGCTCGTAAGATCCGTTCTCGCCGCGGTGTTCGTGCTTAACTTCATCGCGTTCTGGAACGATTATCAAACGCCGCTTATCTATCTCGGCAATTACCCGACGGCAGCCGTGGGCATGTTCAATTTCGCTTACGCCGCTTCGTCGAACGGGGCGTCTTTGCCGCATATCCAGATGACGGGCTGTATGATTTTGTTCTTGCCTATTTTTATCCTTTACATGGCGTTTAAGGATTTGTTTATAGGAAATCTCACCGTAGGAGGTTTAAAAGGTTAATATGTCTAAAAAGTTATTTTTCGCACTTCCGATTTTAGCGATTTTAATGATAATCGGTTGCGCGTTCCCCGTGGTATTCGCCGCGAGGGAAAGCGGGTTAGAAGTCGAATACACCGCTCCCGTTACCGAGTGTAACGTGGGCGAACGGGTTGCGTTGCCGAAAGTTACCGCAGTTTATCCCGACAGGGTTGCAAGCGTAACTTTAAGCGTAAAAAAGCCGAGCGGGGCGGAGGCTCCGGTTAAGGCAAACGAATTCGTCGCGGACGAAGCGGGCGCGTTTACCGTTTATATAGTCGTCGCCGGAGTAAACGGCGCAACCGACACGGTTTTTTATACGGTAACCGCTACGGTGGCGGACTATCCCGTTATGACCTCGACTCCGTATATACCGGACGTTTATTTGTCGGGTAAAACTTACGCGGTGCCGAAAGCGGAATTTACCGACTATTCGAGCGGCGAGCCTCTCTCCGCGGATTACCGCGTTGAATGTACCGGCGAGTCCGGAAGCGTTACAGTTCTCGGCGAAACGTTCGTTCCCGCGGTAAGCGTCGGCGGCAATAAAATCAAATTAACGTATATTGCGGGAAAAGGCGATAAGCAAAATTCCGTTTCGTACGATATACCCGTTATGATTGCCGGCGAAACCGACGCGTACGGATATCCTGTGTACGATTACGCGAGTTTGTTCTATTCGCACGGCGGCGGTATCGCGACCGTTACCGACAAAGGCGTGGAACTTTCCGCTACTTCCGACGCGAAGTTTTCGTTTGCGAACAGGGTAAACGCCTCGTTTAAGTTTGAACTTTTGCCCGTTAAAGGGTTTAACTCGTTCGGCGGAGTAAGAGTCGTCGTTACCGACGCGCTCGATAAAAACGTTTCTATATCCCTTACCGTTAAAAAAGGCGATACCGACCGCACTTCTACCATGGTGCTTAACGACGGACAAGGATATTCCGCAAACGGCAGTTTAACTGACTACAACAGCGGCGTAAAATTCGAGTTTAACAACGTAAATTGCTTTATAAAAGACAATTCGAGCGCGAACGTGTGCCGTGTTACCGAGTGCTTAAACGGCGAGGAATTTACGGGCTTTCCGTCCAAAACCGTTTATATGACGTTTGAAATAATCGAAACGAACGTTGCCTCTAAGGTAAACGTTGCGCAAATCAACAGTCATTATTTTTCGACCGACGGATACGACGCTATTCCGCCCATCGTCGTGCTTGAAAAATACGTTAAAAACAGCGTAAACGTAGGCGAAACGGTCGTGGTACCCGCAGGGTATGCGGCGGACGTCGTCGACCCGAACGCCAAAGCGTACGTGTCCGTTACTAAAGGCGGCGCGGCGGTTAAAGACGTTTCCGGTACGGAAATTAGGAAACTTTCCGCAGATAAGGCGTACGAATTTTCGGCTGCGGAAACTGGCGAATACGTTATTTTATACACCGCGGTGGACGAAAGCGAAAACGTTTACGACGTAGGTTATTACACCGTTTACGTTACCGACGACGAAAGCCCCGTGCTTACTCTTAATACCACGCTTAACTCGTCTTACTCGTGGTGGAGCAAGATTACCATACCCGAATTTACGGCAACGGATAACGGAGGAACCGTAAATACCATCGTGTATATAACGGGACCCTCGGCAGGGTATAAGGTCGTAAAGGCGGGCGATTCTTACACGTTTACCGCTTACGGCAAACATTATATCCGTTATATGGCTTACGACGCGTTCGGCAACGTAACGGTATTGACTTTGACTGTGGAGGTGGTATAATGAAAACCGCTAATAAATTCGTTAAATTTTTATGTCTTGTATTAGGCGTTATAATTTGCCTTACCGCGTGTGCCTGCGGTTGCGGCGGAGATAAAGATTCGAATATCACCCCGCCCGACAAAAAGCCCGACGAGGTTATAAAGGACACGGGTAAGTATATAGTAAAAGACGGCGCTTCAGACTATCAGATTCTCGTACCCGTAAACGCAGACTATAATATAACGCTCGCCGCGAACGAGGCTGTAAGTGCTATAAAAGAGGCTTGCGGTTACAAAATGAAAGTAACTTCGGAATACGATACCTCTAAAAAATATATTTCGATAGGCGATACGGAACTTTATAACGAAAACGAAAGCGCGGTTGCGGCAACCGCTTTAACGTATACCGAAGTCAGGGTTAAAACGTTAAACGACAACGTTATCGTAAACGGCGATACCACGTTAGACACCGTATACGCCACCTATGAGTTTTTGGAAAGAACCGTAGGCTTTAAGGTTTACACGTTAGACGACGTTTTCGTCGTAAAAACGGACAACGTAAAACTATACGATATAGACCTGCGCGAAAAGCCGGATATCTCCGTTCGTTCTTTAAGATATTCGAGAATATACGACGCCGACAGAACTACCGAAAGGCTTAATCACGCGCGCATGCGCGCCGACTACGCCGAGGACGCGTGGTTTACTTTCGGCCATAACCAGGCGAGCGTTATCTTACCCAAAACCACTTATTACGAGGCGCATAACGACTGGTATTCGACGACGACGGTAACTAATAGCGAGCCGGACGTCGGGCAACTTTGTCTTTCCAACGAAGAGATGCAGGCGGAGTTTATAAAGCGCGTTAAAGAGATTATACAAAACGATACGGATTTCGATAATAGAAAATTCTTCATGCTCGGCATGCAGGACAACTGGAATTGTTGCAAATGCGCAGGGTGCCGCGCGCTCGCTTCGGCAAACGGCGGCGGTGACAACAGCAGGGCGGCGGTTGAAATAATTTTCGCTAACAAAGTTTCCAAGGCGATTAACGACGACTGGGAATGGCTTAAACAAAATCATCCCGGCAAACACGTTCAGTTCGTTATATTTGCATACTTTTTCAACGCGTCCGCTCCCGTTAAATACGACGCGGCTGGTACCCCTGTGCCGTATAACGAAAACGTTAAGTGCGACGACCGCGTATCGGTATTGTTCGCACCGCTTACCGGTGACTTTGCCCGCTCTCTTGCGGACGACAAAAGCAGAATAGGCAAACAGGTTAAAGAATGGCTTTCGGTTTGCAATAAATTTATGTATTATTCGTATTGCGCCCAGTTTCAGGCGCTCCCCGTACCGACCAACGACCTTATTACGCTTGACGGGACGGTAAACACTCTTATCGCTAACGGCGGTTACTATATGCAAGAGCAGGGCGCGACGCTTACCAACACTTCCGGTATGGAAGAACTTGCCTGGTACGTTCGTTCAAATTTCATGTGGGACGCCTCTAAAAGCGTGGACGAATACGCGTACGAGTTTATAGATTATTACTATATGCCCGTTGCCGAAAGTTTCAAAAAGTATTACGACGCGTTTAAGAGTTTCCAGATTTATCAGGTAGAAGAACTCGGTCTTACAATGATAATGCAAGACCTTACCTACGCGACCGATAAATGGTTCGGTAAAAACTGGCTCGATACGTTCAACGCTATGCTCGACGGTATGATAGGCGAACTCGAAGGGCTTAAAACCACCGACCCCGCCGCGTACGAAAAGTATTTTGCCAGAATAAATAAAGAGAAAATCTGGATTTATTATATCTATTGCGACAACTATAAAAAATATTTCAACGAAAAAGACTATAACGAAATGGTTGAATTTATGAGAAAATATTGCGCCGAATACGGTGTAAACGAATACGGCGAATACAGAAGCATTTCCGAAAAAATCGACGGGTGGCAGTAAAACAGATGCTGACTTTTTCTATCATAGGTTTAGGCAACAGAGGCTCGGTTTACGCAGACGGGTTAAAAACTCAAAAAAACGTTAAAATCGTTTCCGTCTGCGATACGAGCCCGGAGAGTTTGTTAAAAGCAAAAGAAGTTTACGGCGTAGAAGATAAAAATTTATTTTCGAGCGACGAAGAGTTTTTCAAAGAAAAGCGCGCGGACGTTCTGATAATCGCCACGCTCGACGGACTGCATAAAGAGCAGGCTGTTAAGGGCATGAGCCTCGGGTACGATATTCTGCTCGAAAAGCCCATGGCTCCCACGCCCGAGGAATGCGATGAAATCAAAGCCGCAAGCGAAAAATATAAAAGAGACGTCGTTATCTGCCACAATTTAAGATACACGCCGTTTTATCAGAAAATAAAAACAGTTATAGCGGACGGGGAGATTGGCAGAGTTTTATCCGTAGAACAATCCGAAAACGTTGCGTATCACCATTACATGTGCAGTTTTATACGCGGCAAGTGGCACCGCAGCGAGGAAACGAGTTCTATCGTTTTGCAAAAGTGTTGCCACGACCTCGATATAATAACCTGGTTTATAGGCGACGTAAACGAAACGCTTCAATCGCTCGGCGATTTAAGGTATTACACAAAAAGCCGCGCGCCGAAAGACGCCGCCGACCTTTGCGTAAACTGTAAAATTAAAAACTGCCCGTTAAACGCTTACGATTTTTACGTTAAAGCGCACGAAAGCATGTGCGTGCCTTACGGCTTCGATTATTCGGACGAAAATATAAAAAAATATCTTTCGGACGAAAACAATCCGTACGGAAAATGCGCGTTTAAGTCGGATAACGACGTATGCGACAGGCAAACGGTGAATATCCGTTACGACAACGGGGTTACGGCAAACCTTTTGTTGCACGGCTTTGCGAACGACACCGACAGAATAACCTGCGTATTCGGCACCGAAGGGCGCGTGTACGGCAGATTTAACGAAGGCGTTGTTCACGTGGAGAGGTTTGACGGAAAACGTTACGATTTCGACGTAAACAAAGAAGTTTCTGCCGACGCGCACAACGGCGGCGACGTAAAACTCGTCAGAGATTACGTAACCTATAAACTGACAGGCGACAGACCGCTCGGCATAAGCAGAATTTCCGATTCGGTAAAAAGTCATAAACTCGCCTTCGAGGCGGAAACGGTCAGGGCCAAAAACGTTAAATCGCAAAAGCCGATGAGCGTAGACGGCGACTTTACCGTAAAAACCGGCGGCGTGTACTTAAAGGGAGAAGAATTCATAAAGGCGGGCAAGGTAGGCGAATTGCAGATTATCGCCGTCAGCGCGAACTATACACGAGGCGGTGCGGATAAAATAGAAAACGACTTATGCTACGCGTTTTCGCTGATTAAAAGCGACCTTTACGATTACGACGTAAGCGTATCGGGCGAAGGGTATAAACACGGATTTATAGATATGTATTTTACAAGCGGCGTAATGCTCAGGTATGCGTTCACCGCGGCGCCGATATCCGACTTTACGACGATAAGATTTTACGGCACGCGCGGTACCGTGTTTTGCGATACCGAAAAGGGCATGGTATCCGAGCGATCTACCGTTCTTTTCGAGAAAGAAACCGAGCATAAGGTAAACGGCGAAAGTTTTTGCAAAGCGAGCCGCGTGCCGGGCATGATTAAAACAATCGCGGAGGCGTTTCGGTAATTTATGTCCACAGGAAGAATAACGATACCCACCGACGCGAATTTCGTCGAGGGGACGAAAAAGTTTATAAAAAAATGGGGTGCGGACGCCGTAAGAGATTGCGACGGGACCGAACTCCCCGAAAACGCGGGCAGTCTTGCGCCCGAAGTATATAAAACGTACTTTCTCGCAAGGAGCAACAACGCCTGGGCATATGCGCACCCCGAGGCGGTGGAAAACGTAGCCCTCGGCAGCGTGTATCAACTCGCAAAGGGCGACGTTATCGAAATCGACCTTTTGAAAGGCTTGTCTAAAGACCAGTTTGAGGTAAACGAACAAAGCAAGTCTTACTGGCAGGTTTTCGACAGGACGACGAATAAAGAAACGGACGAGTGGAAGTACGATAGCAAAAAGAAAGCGGTTATCGTAAAAAACGCGGAGTACATGCACGAGTACAGCGTAAATTTTTTCGCAAGGTGTTTGTGGGACGCCACGCAGATTTACAACTACACCGCCAACGGCTGGACGATTGAAAAAGACAGGGATATAGACCCGATTCACCCCGAAGCGAAAAAGTTGATGAAGGACGATTTAACCGAATGGTTAAAAAACAATCCGCAGGTAACCGTGGTTCGGTTTACAACCTTTTTTTATCATTTCTTTTTGCTTTATAACGACAAAAACAAACACAAACAGTTCGATTGGTTCGGCTACGCCATGTCCGCAAGTCCTGAAATGTTCGAGGCGTTTTACAAAAAATACGGCTACAGAATAATGCTTGAGGATATCGTAGACGGCGGATATTACGCAAACCATTTCAGAACGCCTTCGAGAGTCGTTAAAGACTATATGCACCTCGTACAGGAGTTCGTTGCGAAAACCGCCAAAGAGATGGTGGACGTAACGCACGCTTACGGAAAGAAAGCGATGATGTTTTTGGGCGACAACTGGACGGGCGCGGAGCCTTACGGCCCGTATTTCAAGGATATGGGTTTAGACGCGGTCGTGGGGAGCGTAAACTCCGGCGCGACTTTAAGAATGCTTTCCGAAATTCCGTACGTAAAATATACCGAAGCGCGTTTTATGCCGTACTTTTTTCCGGATACGTTAAACGACGATAAGGCGGCAAGCAAAGCGAGAAAGGATAACTGGATAGCGGAACGCCGCGCGATTTTGCGTAAACCGGTGGACAGAATAGGCTTCGGCGGGTACTTAAAACTTGCCGATAAACTCCCCACGTTTACCGAAACCGTTGAGAAAATTTGCGACGAATTCAGAACCATATGCGACAATATCGGAAAGACGAAACCGTATTCGACGTTGAAAATCGCGATACTTAACGCCTGGGGAAAAGAAAAGAGTTGGATGGTGCAAATGTCTTGTCAAGACGCGCCTTATCAAAAAATTTATTCTTACCAAAGCGTGTTAGAGGCTCTTTGCGGGCTTCCCGTCGAAGTGGATTTTATAAACTTTGACGACGTAAAAAACGGCGCGCTTCAGGGATATGACGCGGTTATGAATTACGGCGACAGAGATACCGCTTTTTCAGGCGATACTTGCTGGCTTGACGGCGAGGCGGTTGCCGCGGTGCGTAAATTCGTTTACGAAGGCGGCGGCTTTATAGGCATCGGCGAGCCGACGGCGGTGCATAACGGCGGCAAATTTTTTCAACTGTCAGACGTTATGGGTGTAGAAGAAGAAAACGGCTTGTCTTTATCCGTAAACAAATATTTTAATCATAAAACAAAAGGTCATTTTATTCTTGACGACGTTGCGGGCGAAATCGGTTACGGCGGCAATATCGACCATATTTACGCTCTCGAAGGGGCGGAGGTTCTTGACGTAAAGTTTGATAAAGATTTTCCGATTAAAACGGAAAGCGACTTTGCGGGCGGCGTAAATTGCGGACACGTAAAAATCGCCGTAAACGAATTCGGCAAAGGCAGAAGTTTTTATATGACGGGCATGAAGTATTGCGCCGAAAACACAAGGCTTTTATACCGCGCGCTTCTTTGGTGCGCTAAAAAAGAGGACTGTGTGAAAAAGGCTTTTACGACAAACGTATACACCGAGTGCGATTATTATAAAGACAAAAATTTATACGCGCTTGTAAACAACAGCGATAAAGAACAAAAAACCACTTTTTACGATATAAAAGGCAACGCCGCCGATTATACTCTTAAACCGTATCAACTGGTTTGGATATAACGAAAACGCCCTTAAAAAGGGCGTTTTCTTAATTTTCGTCGATTAAAAAACTTGCAAGAGTCTTGTTTTTTCTGAATTGCGCGGGCGTAATTCTGTAATGCTTTTTAAAGCATGAAATGTAGTAAGACTGGCTGAAGAAGGAAAGTTTGTCCGCTATTTCCTCGACGGAAAGCGAAGAGTTGAGAAGCAGAAAAACCGATTTTTTTAGTTTTGTGTTTATAATATACTGCTTCGGCGTAATCTCGGTGTACTTTTTGAACAGGTTGCAAAAATGGTTTTTGCAAAACCCGCATCTGTTTGCGAGTTGTTCTACCGTAACGGGCGATTCTACGTTATCGTGGATAAACTTTATCGTCTCGTCGAGTTTGGCTTTGTAGGGTACGGGTTTTTCGACAAAGCCTATACACTCGATATAATCCATAACGAGCGAAAGGCAAAGCGCGTTGGCTTTGATGACCGAAAAGGTGGAATCGCCGTTTAGGCGGTCGATAATATCTATATACCTTTCACGTTCTCCGTTAAGTTCGGGTACGCGGGTAACTTTGTCGCATTCGAGTTTCAGCCCGCGCAGGTAAAACCATATGCAGTAAAAATGCCACTCTTCTTGCCGCGACTCGAACGAAACGATTTCGTTGTGTTTTATTATAACGAGATCGCCCGCGTTGAGGTTATGAACGTGATTTACCGTTCTTATTATACCGTTGCCGGAAACAGTGTGTATTATGCCTATAAAGTTGTCCTTTTCCGGTTTGTTTTTTGCGGCGTATGCGTTAAAATGGTTATAGTAATGTCGCTCGGTAGTAGTGATATACGCCGAAACTAAACTTAACGAAACGTCGGTGTTTTTAGAGTTAAGGCTGTAAATGTTTTTCGCCATATTGTTTGACATCCCCTTTATAATATTATATCATTTATCGTAAGGTTAGTCAATGGCGTTACGTAATTACCGCAGCAAGCAAGCCGAAAACCTTAAAACGGCGGTTAGCGGTTTAGATAAAGAGCCTGTCAAATCGAAAAAGAATAAGGCAAGTACCGTAGTTGTAGTAAGCGTTATCGTATTCGGCGTTTTTATGGCGATATGTAATTTCGTTAAAGACGGGCTTAACGCGTGGGTACCGCAAATACTTAAAGACACTTACGGTTTTGGCGACAGTTTATCGATAGTACTTACGCTTGTAATGCCTATGTTCGGGCTGTTCGGGTCAATGACGGTAGTCGCTCTTTCAAAGGCGGTTAAAAACGACGTTGCCGTTAACCTTATTCTGTTTGTTGCTTTTGCGTCGAATAAGACAAGAGAGATTCATATGAAAAAAGAAATAACGATTTTAAAAGACGAAGTATGGTATCCGGGCGTTATAAACGAGGCGGAAGGGTACCCTTTAACCGAACGTTCGGATTATTTTTTGGATTTAACGTTCAACAGGTATTTTAATCAGGTCAATCCGATTTTTTTAAGCAACAAGGGCAGGTATATCTGGCTTGAAGACGGCGGTAAAGTTCGTTTTTACGACGGTAAAATAATCGTAGAAGCCGAAGAGATAGATTTTTTCGACGGCGGTAAAACGCTTAAGGACGCTTCTGTCGCGGCGAGCGAAAAACATTACCCGCCGAGCGGTAAAATGCCCGACGAAAGAGTTTTTTCCGCGCCGCAGTACTGCTCGTGGGTAGCGTTTTTATGCAGACAGAATCAAAAAGATTTGCTGTCCTATGCGCATTCGATAGTGGATAACGGTTTTAAACCCGGCATATTGATAATAGACGATACCTGGCAAAGAGATTACGGAGTGTGGGATTTTAACAAAGAATATTTTCCCACGCCGAAAGAGATGGTAAACGAACTGCACGATTTGGGCTTTTTGGTAGTGCTGTGGCTCGCGCCGTATATTTCGCCCGACAATCAGATAAGCGAGGACTATACTCTGTCTATAGGCGAGCATTTAAATAAAGATACGCTTATAATGAACGGTGAGGACGACCCGAGAATAGTGCACTGGTGGGACGGGTTTTCCGTCGCGCTCGACTTTAAAAAACAAGCCGCAACGGACTGGATAAATCTCGTAACCGAAAGGCTTACCGAAAAATACGGTATAGACGGGTTTAAATTAGACGGCGGCGACCCGATTTATTACGGTGAAGATTATAAAGACGCCAACTTGCAAAATTCGTTGTGGATAGATAAGGTAAACGTACCGATTAAAGAAGCAAGGTCTTGTTTTAAACTCGCTGGTAAACCCATACTTCAACGCCTTAACGATAAAAAACACGCGTGGAAGTCGGGCAAAGAAAAAAACTTTTTGGGTTTGTCGTCGCTTTTGCCGTGTATGCTTACGCAAGGGCTTGCGGGGTATACGTTCGGTTGCGCGGATATGATCGGCGGCGGCGCGTATTGCGATTTTGTCGATAAAAGCCGGCTCGATAACGAATTGATAATACGGTGGTGCGAGACTTCGAGTTTGTTCCCTATGGTACAGTTTTCGTACGACGTGTGGAATCATGAACAAGACGGGCTTAAAGATTGTTGCAAAAAGGCTATGGCTTTAAGAGAAAAGTTTTTGCCGTATATAACCGAACTTATAAAAGAGTCCGCAAAAACAGGCGTGCCTGCGATAAGGTATCTCGAATACGAATTTCCGGGACAAGGGCTTGGAAAAATAACCGACGAATTTATGCTCGGCGACAAATACCTCGTCGCGCCGGTTTTAGAAAAGGGTAAAACCGAGCGAGAAGTAATTTTCCCTTCCGGCAGATGGCAGGATATAGACGATGGAAAAATTTACGAAGGCAAGGCGAAATGCCCCGCGCCGATAGACAAATTACCGGTATTTCTTAAACTCGACTGACATTATATAAGCTTATGACGGAAAACAAAAAAAACGACAAAAGGCAAAAACTGCTTATTTTTATGTGCTGGCTTATGTACACGGTGAGTTACGTGTCGAGGTACAGTTATAACGCCAACGTGGTTGCGATAAAAGATTTTTACTCCGTAACGAACTCCGTAACGGGGCTCGTGGGGTCGTGCTTCTTTTTCGCTTACGGATTAGGGCAGATTATAAACGGCTTGTTTTGCAAAAAATACAACAAAAAGTTTTTTCTTGCGGGCGCGTTACTCGTTTCGGGCGCGGTGAATTTTTATCTTTTTACATGTCCGCCGATAAATACGTATAAGTACGCCTGGCTTTTAAACGGATGCGGTTTGTCCGTGTTGTGGTCGTCGTTGCTTTTGACGTTAAGCGAAAATTTAGACGAAAAACATTTGACCCCCGCGATGGTTATAATGAGTTCCACCGTGCCCGCGGGTACCGTTATTACTTACGGGGCAAGCGCACTGTTTAATCTCGGCGGCGGGTTTAAATATTCGTTTTTGCTCGGCGGGCTTATGGTTTCGGCGGTGGCGGTCGTATGGTTGTTCGTTTGCGATAAACTCACCGCTAAACAGGAAAAGAAAGGCGAAGTCGAAGCGGAGATTAACACGGTCAATAAGAAAAAAGCAAGCGGTTTGGTCTTGGCAAGTCTTATAATATTCGGCGTGTTTATGGCTATATGCAACTTCGTTAAAGACGGACTTAACGCGTGGGTACCGCAAATCCTTAAAGACACCTACGGCTTTGGCGACAGTTTGTCGATAGTGCTTACGCTTGTTCTCCCCGTGGTAGGACTTTTCGGTTCGATGACGGTAGTTGCGCTTGCGAAGGCAGTTAAAAACGACGTGGCGGTAAATTTAATTTTGTTTGCGGCTTCGGCGGCGTGTATAATCGGCGTAATGTTTTTAATCAGAACGGACGCGTACGTTTTGGTTATCGCGCTGTTCGGCGCGGTTTCGCTGTTCGCTCATGCGATAAACAGTTTTTTAACGAGTTTCGTTCCGCTTAAAATGCGCGACGAGTTTAACTCCGGATTTTTAGCGGGCGTTCTCAACGGGTGCGGTTACGCAGGCAGCACTTTAAGCATGTACACTCTCGGCACGATAGCGGACAACGGCGGCTGGGACGGCGCGTTTTCGTTGCTTGCGGGTCTTTCGGCTGCTGCAGTCGCGCTTGCCGCCGTATTTACGATACTCGGCAGAAAGAAAACCGCGCTTAAATAAAGCGAGAGGTGACTATGGACATATTAGAAAAGTATTATCAGAAGTTCAAAGAATACGATCGCGGAGAAAAAGAGTACGAAAAATGCAATTACGATTTTTTGTCCGAAAATTTACCGCGCTTTTATTCAAGCGAAAAATCACTCGAAGAAATTTATTATTTCAGGGCGTATACCTTTGCAAAACACTTTAAAAAAATCTCCTCGGGAGAGTACGTTATTACCGAGTTTTTGACCGACGTACCGTGGGCAACGCAAACGGAAGGCGCGATTTCATGCTCCGTAGGGCATCACTTAAACGAAGCGCGCTGGTTTAAGCGTGCGGACGAATACGTAAAGCAGTACGTAAATTTTTGGCTTAATCATATCGAAGATTTGCTTTGCTATAACAACTGGTTTTGCTACGCGTTGTTCGAGTATGCGGAGTATACCGATAACTTTGAGTTTTTGCGAGGCTCTTTAGATAAACTTATCGAGTATTTTACTCTTTTTGAAAAGAGAAACCGCGCGGAGTGCGGTCTGTATAAAGGCGTTGACAATTACGACGGAATGGAACTTTCCATATCATCGTACGGGCTCCGTCCGACGATAAACTCATACGTTTACGCAAACGCGTACGGGCTTTACAGACTGCTTGAAAAGTTTAAAGACGAGCGCGCGGATTATTATAAAAACTTTGCCGCCGCCCTGAAGGACAGAATAAACGACGAGTTGTTCGTAAAAGACTTTTTTTACAACAGACCGCTTAATCCCGGCGAAAAGATAGACAGATTTTTTCCCGAATTTTCAAACCCCGCTCTGGACAGAAACGCGAAAGAGTTGATAGGCTACGTGCCGTTTTATTTCGACGTTCCGACAAAAGATAAGTACGACTGTTTAAAGTATCTTAAAGACGAAAAGATTTTTAAGCAAAAATACGGCTACTCCACCGCGGACAAAAGCAACCCGCTTTTTAACTTTAAGTTCGAGCACGCCTGTCTGTGGAACGGACCCGTATGGCCGTACGCCACGTCGCAAACGTTAAAAGCCCTTGCAAACGCGCTTAATTCGCATGCGGAAAATCTGCCCGTAACCAACGCGGACTACGCCGAGGCTTTGATTACTTACGCAAAAAGCCAGCATATAGTGATAAACGGCGTAAAAAGACCTTGGATAGACGAGGACCTTGACGGGGATACCGGAGAGTGGATCGCGAGAAAATTTTTATCGACTTCCGGCAGAGAAGATTATTTAAGGGGTAAAGATTATAATCATTCTTGTTTTATAGACCACGTTATAAACGAACTTTGCGGCGTTACGGTAAAGGACGGTAAAGTTAAGTTCGAGCCGCTTTTATCTCCGCTCGTAAAAAGTTTTTCGCTCGTCGGGGTAAAGGTTAAAAACGAAGTTTACGACGTAGATTACGACGGCGTAAACTTTACCGCGGAGAAGAAATCTTAACGCGTCGATACAAGTAATAAATAAGACGACCTTAAAGCGAAGCGTTTTCGCAGAGGGGTCGTTTTTTTTTACGCCGTTTTCGCGCGCGCTAAACTATTATACCGCCCGTTACGGCAACAAAAACTTAAAAAAATAAATAAAAAAATTTTATAAAAACAGGTGGATAAACCCCTTTTCAAATAAAAAAAGCGTGATACAATCTCGGCGAAGTTAAGGAGCGGCGACATGCGCGAGATAATTAACAGGATAAATCTTATCGAGGCGGAGCAGAAAAAACGCGTCGCGGGCGACGCGCTCGCTCGCTATAACACGGGTGAAAAGGTGCATTTAAAACAGATAGAGTTTCATAAATGCCCCAAAAAAAACAGATGGGTGTTCGGCGGCAACCGCAGCGGCAAAACCGAGTGCGGCGCGGCGGAAACGGTGTATATGGCGCGCGGTATACACCCATACAGACAAAACAGAGAAAGCACTTTCGGCTGGGTGGTATCCCTATCGACGCAAGTTCAAAGGGACGTGGCGCAGGCTAAAGTGCTTTCTTATCTCAACCCCGGCTGGATTGAAGACATTACCATGATAAGCGGCAGAAAAGACAGCCCCGCATCGGGCGTGATAGACCAGATACGCGTTAAAAACGTTTTCGGAAAAACTTCCGTAATAGGCTTTAAATCGTGCGACCAGGGGCGCGAAAAATTTCAGGGCAGTTCGCTCGATTACGTCTGGTTCGACGAAGAGCCGCCTAAAGACGTGTACGACGAATGCAAAATGCGCGTGCTCGATAAGTCGGGCGATATTTTCGGCACGATGACGCCGCTTAAAGGGCTGACCTTCGTTTACGACGAAATATATCTTAACGAGAGAAACTCGAAAGATGTTTGGTACGAGTTTATGGAGTGGGCGGACAACCCCTTTTTAGACCCGAAAGAAGTAAACGCGCTTACCGAAAGTTTGTCTGTAGACGTACTCGAAAGCCGCCGTTACGGCAGGTTTACGGACGGCGCGGGGCTCGTTTATCCCGAATTCGACGAAAACGTGCACGTGATAGACCCGTTTCCCGTTCCGAAAGAGTGGCAAGACGCGATTTCAATCGACCCCGGGCTTAACAATCCGCTTTCCGCCCACTGGTACGCGGTGGACTACGACGGCACGGTTTACGTAATCGCGGAGCACTTCGAGGCGAAAAAGGACGTGGAATATCATTCCCGGAGGATAAAAGAAATAAGCGACGCGCTCGGTTGGAAAAGGGGATACTCGGGGCGAATAGAGGCGTTTATAGATTCTGCGGCGAATCAGCGCACGCTCGCTTCGGCAAAAAGCGTTACGGAACTGTTTTACGATTACGGCATCGCGGTAAACCCAAACGTGGATAAGGATATGTTCAGCGGTATTCAGCGGGTAAAAGAATATCTTAAAACAAACGGCAAAAGACCTAAACTTTACGTTTTCAAAAACTGCCCGAACTTGATACGCGAACTTAAAACTTACCGTTGGGGCGACGGCGACAGACCCGAAAAAAAGGACGACCACGCGCTGGACGAATTAAGGTATTATCTTATGAAAAAACCTTCGGCTTGTCCGCTCGTTCGCCCTAAAACCGAAATTCAGAAAGATAAGGAGAGACTGTACAGAAAGATAGTTAATGAAAGAAAAAGACGTTTGTAAAAAAACGGACGGCGACCGCGAAGTTAAAGACGCGCTCGTTAAAAAGGCTTTGGGATTCGATGCGGTAGAGGTTATCGAAGAATACGCGATAGACGACGACGGCGAAATAAAACTTTCCAAAAAGAAAGTTACCAAAAAAACGGTGCCGCCGGACGTCGCCGCGATAAAAATGTTGATTGACCCGCTCGAAGACGACTTGCAGAATATGACCGACGAGCAACTCGAAGAAGAAAAAATGCGACTTATAAAGTATCTCGCGGAGTCCGAAAAAAACAAAAAAGGAGATAAAAAGTGCGAAAAGAAAGCGGCAAAACCGCAAAACTCAAAGCGGACAAGAAAAAAGCCCGTTTTATAGAAGACCTCGTTGCGGAAGTAACGGCGGATTTTAACGAAAGAAGAAAAAACAGAATAGCCTTTGAACGGCAATGGGAACTCAACATGAATTTTTTTGCGGGTAACCAGTATTGCAAAATAAACGGCAAAGGCGATATAGAGGACGGAGGGGACGAGTATTACTGGCAGATGAGAGAGGTATTCAATCATATCGCGCCGCTCGTGGAAACCCGTCTTGCAAAGTTTTCGCGCATATCGCCTTCGGTGTGCGTGCGCCCGGAGTCGGACGACGACGAGGCGGCGATAGGCGCCGATTGCGCCGAAAAACTTTTGACCGAAGTGTTTACGAGCGGCGGCGCGGAGGAAACCGTGAGAAAGGTAACGCTTTGGAGCGAAATATGCGGCACGGGTTTTTATAAAATAATCTGGGATAACGACGGAGGCGCGCCGGTCGGGGAGTTTGACGGTAAGCCCGTTTACGAGGGCGCGGTTAAAATTTTGTCCGTGTCTCCGTTTGAAATTTTTCCCGACAGTCTTTATACCGAGGACGTTGCGGAACTTAAAAGTATAATCCACGCGAAAGCCGTGCCCGTAAACGAAATATTCGATAAATACGGCGTAACCGTCGCGGGCGACGAGGTCGGCGTGTACGATTTATGCGAAAAAAGTTTTTCCGGCGAGGCGAAAAGCACTCTTAAAAATTCCGCCATCGTTATCGAAAAGTACGAAAGACCTTCGGCGGAATTCCCTAACGGCAGACTTATAACCGTGTCGGGCGGCAAACTTTTGTATTACGGGGACTTGCCGTATAAAAACGGCGATAAAGGCGCGCGCGGTTTTCCGTTCGTTAAACAGGAATCGCAGATTGCGGCGGGCAGGTTTTTCGGCACGAGCATAATCGAGCGGCTTATACCCGTACAGCGTGCGTATAACGCAGTAAAAAACAGAAAACACGAGTTTATGAACAGGCTTTCTATGGGCGTGCTTAAAGTGGAGGACGGCTCGGTAGACGTTGACGACCTTGCGGAGGGCGGGCTTTGCCCGGGCAAAGTGCTCGTATACAGACAGGGTTCTACTCCGCCGGAAATTATGAACGGTATATCTATGCCCGCCGATTTTAACGGAGAAGAAGAAAAACTTTTGGGCGAGTTCGTGTCTATAAGCGGGGTGAGCGACGTTTCTTCGAGCAGGGAAAACGGTTATCTCAAAAGCGCGTCCGCATTAACGCTTTTAATCGAGCAGGATAACGAAAAACTTACGGGCGCGGCGGAACGGATAAGGAGAAGTTATTTACTCGTCGCAAAGCAGGTGATAAGGCTTTACGCGCAGTTTATAACCGGCGTAATGGCGATAAAAACCTCGCTCGGGCTTAACAGAACGAAACTGTCTTACGTAACCTCCGCCGCGCTGAGGTCGGACGACGTGTATCTCGAAAACGACAACGAAATGCTGTATTCGGACAGCCAGAAAAAAGAAACCGTGTATAAACTCATAGAGAGCGGTCTTTTAACGGACGAAAAAGGTAACATGGAGCCGAGCGTTAAAAGCAAAATTCTTTCGGTGCTCGGCTATAAAGAACTGGACGGCAAAAAGGGCGTTGACAGACTGCAGGAAGAAAAGGCGCAAAGAGAAAACGCGCTGATGAGAAAACAAGCGGTCTCCGTAGAAGAGATAGACGACGACCGCATACACGTAACAGAGCATACGAGATACGTTCTCGGCGAATACGAAGAACTATCCGAAGCCGAAAAAACAAGATATTACGAACATATCGGCGAGCATAAAAAGCGCGCCGAACGAAACGAAAATAAAGGAGAATGATTTATGAACGAAACTAACGAACAAACCGTAACCGAGGCGCAAATCGCGGAGGCGAACGAAGTTAAAGGCGCGCAAAAAGAAACGGTCTCGCTTGGCAAATTCAAAAACGCAGAAGCGCTTCTTGCGGCATACAATTCTTTACAGGCTGAATTTACCAAACGCTGTCAGCGGATTAAAGAACTCGAAGCCGAAAATTCTTTCGACAAAACGAAAGTTCCGAAAGACGTAGAAGCGACAGCCGAAACCACGGCGAAAGGTATAACCGAAGAGGAGAAAAACGAAATCTTAAAAGGCTACCTAAAAGACGTGCTTTCGGTAAAATCGAGGGCGAAAATAATGGAAGGCGGCGGCGCGGGCGTAACGACGCCGACCGAACGACCTAAATCGCTCGACGAGGCGGCAAACCTCGCAAAAAAAATATTCGATTAAAAAGGAGAAAAAATGGCAGTAAATTTACAAAGCGCGGACAAAGCGCTTAAAACTTTGTATCTCGACGTGGTGGCGGAGCAACTTAACGATAAAATAAATCCTCTCCTCGCCAGAATCAAACGCAGTTCCAACGACGTTTGGGGAAAAGAGGTGCGCAAACTCGCCGTGTACGGCGTAAACGGCGGAGTCGGCGCGGGTACCGAAGACGGAAGTCTGCCCGCGGCGAACGGCAATAATTACGAACAGTTCGTTTTAACGCTCAAAAACCTTTACGGCACGATAGAAATTTCCGATAAGGCGGTAAGGGCTTCCGAAAACAATTCGGGCGCGTTCGTAAATCTTTTGACCGCCGAAATGGAAGGGCTCGTTAAAGCAAGCCGCTTTAACTTCGGCAGAATGCTTTTCGGCGACGGAAGCGGCGTTCTTGCCAAAGTCGTTAAAGTAAACAACGGCGTGCTGTTTCTCGACTCGGTTAAAAACCTCGTAGAGGGCATGACGATAGACCTTCGCGACTGCGACGATTTTACCCCGATAGCCGCCGCGACGGGAAGGAGAATTCTTTCGGTGGACAGGACGAACAAAAGCGTAAAAGTTTCGGGCGCGACGCTCGCGACCGAGGACGCGCCCGAAGATTCGCTCGTTACCGTGCAAGGCTCGTATATGAACGAAATAACGGGGCTCGGTAAACTTTTCGATACTACTTCCACGTCTATTTACGGCGTAAGCAAAGCGGGCAACAGCTGGCTTAAACCGTACATAAAAGAAAACGCGGGCACGCTTACCGAAGCGATGATACAGACCGCGCTCGACACTATCGAAGAGGGGACAGGCTCCGTCGTAAACTATATAGTTTGCTCCATGGGCGTAAGAAGAGCTTTCGTAAACCTTTTGTCCGCAAATAAACGTACGGTGGACTCTCTCGATTTAGAGGGCGGTTTTAAGGCTTTATCGTATAACGGTATACCCGTGGTCGCGGACAGATTCTGCCCCGACGGGTGTATGTACTTACTTAACACCGACGATTTTACGATACATCAACTTTGCGACTGGCAGTGGCTTTCGGACGATGACGGAAGAATTTTAAAACAAGTTCCCGGCAAACCCGTTTACACCGCCACGCTCGTAAAATACGCCGAACTTATGTGTTCCCGTCCCGCAGGACAGGGGCTTATAAAAGGCATAACCGAAGCGTAAAACGCGCCGTAAAGGCGTAAAACTCGTAACCGCGCCGCCGAAAAACTCGGCGGCGCGAAAACAAAAGGAGGATTAAATGAAAGTATCGGACATAGTTACCGTAGCGGCGCAACTGATTAACGAAGAGGATATCGTAGGCGGGCTGAAAGACTATTCGAACGCCACCGACTCCGCCCGCAAAAAAATCGAACTCATGGTAACGCTTTTCAATCTCGAGATAACCGAACTCGCGGGGTCGTTTATTCCGATGAAAAAAACGCAAAAATTTTGCGCCGCCGAAAGGAAAGCGGAGTTCAAAGACTTTGACGAAAAAGTGCTCGAAATTCTGGCGGTATACGGCGCGAACGGCGGAAAAATAAATTACGAACTTCACCCGACCGAATTAGTCGTAAGCGAAGAAGAGTTTACCGTTTCGTATTCGTATATTCCCGCCGCATACGATATAAACGCGGTAATCGGTTACGACGAAACCGAAATTCCGGAGGGCGTTCTCGCATACGGGCTCGCCACGGAATATCTTTTGACCGAAAGGCGTTTTACCGAGGCGGTGGCTTGGCATGCAAGATTTGAAAAAGCCGTTAAAAATTTGTGCGCGCCCGAAAACGTAAGGACGAAAAACAGAGCGTGGAGATAGAAATGAAAGAGTTTGAAAAAATCGGTGTTAAAAAAAGGTCTAAGGTTTTAGACTGGCTGAATTCTGCGGTTAAAGCGGTAAACGCCGTGCGCAAAGACGGTTATATAGTTCCCGCGCCGGGTTTTCACGAAACGGGCGACCTGATACCGAGCGGTAAAACGTGCGTAAAAATATATCGCGAGGGCGGCGCCGTTTACGCGTTTTTGTCGGATGGTAAACTTTATAAAGAAAGCGAAACTTTGATGACCGCGGTAAGCGACGCCGTTTTTACAGCTCCGCCGCTCCTTGCAACAGTTTACAAGGACGGTAAAAAACGCCTTCTTGCCGTAAGCGCAAACGGCGGTACGCTTATCAAAACGGCGACAGACCCCGAAGAGGAGATAGGCGTGCCTTGCGGCGAAAAAATCGCGGTTTTTAACGGAATGCTTTTCTCCGCCTCAAAAAACGAAATAACGGTGAGCAAACTTTTTTCTTTTACCGATTATTCGGAGGGAACGGAAGAAAACCTCGTGATAAGGCTACCCGAGGGCGCGGGCGGGGTAAAACTGCTTTTTACGCTTTTCGGCGAATTGTACGCGCTGTGCGCGAAATCGCTTTTTAAGTTAAGTCCGTACGGAGAAGAAATCGACTATAAACTCGTTTCGGTGTCGGCGCCGTACTTTTCGGTTGAGAAAGAAAGCGCGGCGGCGTGCGACAATTACATGGCGTTCGTAACGGAAAACGAAATCTGCGTTTACGACGGAAAAAGTTTTAAATTCTTCGAGCCGTTCCCCGGCGAAAATTTCGATTTAGGTTCAGGCTACCCGGCGGGTACGACAAGCGGAAGATATATCCTGCCGCTCGCGGGCGAAAACGCGGGTTACGCGTTAGTTTTTAATCCTGCCGACGGTTCGGCGTATCTTACCGAGGCGGCGAGCGTTATTTCCGCCGAAGGCGGATATGCCGCGGACGAATTCGGTACGGTTTACGCGTTTTTGACAAACTCGCCTAAAACCGATATAAAGGTTTATACAGCGGCTACCGATTTATCTTTTCCCGAAGAAAAGTTTTTAACCGAGGTGCGGCTATATACGGGAGAAAGCGCGACTTTAACGATAAAAGGCGATTTCGGCGAAAAGAAATACAAACTTAAAAGCGGGGGTAATTGCGTTTTTTGTTCGATCAAATCGCGAGTGTTCTCGTTTGCAATCGAAACCGCGGGGGAGAACGCCAAACTTTCGGTTTTAACAGTCAAATACGAAATTAAAGGAGAATAGCATATGACCTTTACAAACCCTACCACCGCAGACGAAATGTACGCGACGCTTCAACAGATATTTTACTTTTACAGGATAAAAAAAGAGCCGTATTCCGGCGTAACGCTCGTTCCGCTCGAAATAGACAGGCTGACTTTTACTCCGCTTACCGACGAACAACTTCTCGCTAAAGCCGTAACGCTTACGGCGGCGAAAAACGAGGAGTATCTTCTTGAGCGAAAATCGGAGTTAAGCGGCAAAATATCCGCGGCGGAGGACAAGCTCGAGGCGTACCCCGCGGAAAAAGCCGCCCTTAAAAAAAGCATAAACGCTCGCTACGACGCAAGCGAAAAAAAGATTAAACTGGATTCGGTAAAAAAAGGTATGGCAGAGTCCACAGCCGTTCTCAACAAGCTTACCGAACTCGAAGCGAAAAGAAACGCAGAACTGAAAACCGCGGACGACGACTACGCCGCGCTTACCGTAAAAGCGAACGAAAAAATCGCCGCGCTGACAAGCGAACTTAACGGGCTTGAAACTTCGACCGCGGCGTACTTTGAAAAACGCAAACAGGAGAAATACGCGGAACTTAAAGACGCGCAGGAAAAGACCTTGCGCGACGTAAAAAAGTATAACAACGCGCTCGAAGAAAAAGAACAGCGTTACGACAACTTTATCGCGCAAACGAACGCTTCGCTTCAGTTACGGTATATGGAACTCCGTTCAGAGGGGTTTACCAAAGACCAACTCATAGAAATGGGGTATTATACCGACGCGATAAACTGCGTGTGCGCCTATTACGACACGTTAGAAGCGCTCCCCGCGGCGCGCGCCATCGCAAAGGACAGCAAACTTTGCGTGTATCTCGACGATTTTTACGAGGATATCGTGTATATGTATCAGACCCGCGCGGCGTGATAAAACTTTAAATAAAAAAACGGAACGTTTATTTTGCGGCGGCGCGTAAAGCGTCGCCGTTGTTTTTTTACTTTATTTCTTTACAAATTCGGGCAAACGTGTTAATATTTTATTTAAATAAAAAATTTTAAGGAATTTTTATGACGAAAAAGGTTCGCATAGGCGATATAACGATAGGCGGCGGCGAAAGAATAGCCGTTCAGTCTATGTCGGTAAACAGAATATCGGATATAGAAAAGGCGATTTACGATTGCGAGCGGCTTAAAGCCGCCGGGTGCGAGGCGTTAAGATTTTCGGTTTTAGACGAAAAGGACGCCGCGGCTTTCGGCGAGGTTAAAAAACGCGTGCGTATTCCGCTTATAGCGGACATTCATTTCGATTACAGGCTTGCGATAGCCGCGATAAAAGGCGGCGCGGACAAAATAAGGATAAACCCCGGCAACGTCGGCGGAGAAGAAAACGTTATACGCGTTGCCGACGCGCTTAAAAGTTCGGGCGTGCCCGTAAGGGTGGGTTCTAACACGGGCAGTATAGAAAAAGAGTTTTTGGCAAAGTACGGCAAAAACGAAATTTCTCTCGGCGAAAGCGCGCTTAAAAACGTCGCTCTGTTAGAAAAACACGGCGTCGATAATATCGTCGTGTCTGTAAAAGCGTCGTCCGTTCCGCTTATGGTAAAAGCGTACGAATACGTCGCAAAACGAATAGATTACCCGCTGCATCTCGGCGTAACGGAAGCGGGTACCGAATACGCCGGTATAGTAAAAAACACTGCGGGCATTTCGGCATTGCTGCTTAAAGGTATAGGCGATACGATAAGGGTAAGCCTTTCCGCCGATCCGATAAGAGAAGTCAAAGCGGCAAAGGCTATACTTTCTTCGTTAGAACTTATAACGGACGACGTAAAGATTATAGCCTGCCCGACCTGCGGCAGATGCGCTTGGGACTGTATGGCTTTCGCGAAAAAGGTAGAAGAGCGTTACGGCGACAAAAAAGGTCCGCTTAAAATCGCGGTAATGGGTTGCGCGGTAAACGGTCCGGGAGAAGCGGCGGACGCGGATATAGGCGTTGCGGGAGCCTCTGACGGGTGCCTTATATTTAAAAACGGCAAGCCCTATAAAAAAGTTAAACGAGAAGAACTCGAAAAGGAATTTTTCGGCGAGGTGGATAAATGTATAAAAGCGTGAGCGGCGCGCAGTTTTTAGATTCTTTGCGCGCGATTGACGACAGCGTTAAAAACATAAGACTTTCCTCCGTAAACGTAGGCAGAAGCGGGAGAGAAATTTCTTACGCGTTTATATGCGACAAAACGGTGGACGAAGCGACGCGCGAAGAGATACTTAAAAAAGCGGAAGAGATAACGCCGCCCGCTTTCGGCACGGTAACCGTTTCGATAAAAAAAATCGTGGGCGACCCCGAACTCGTCAGCGTGGAAATTTACCGCTATCTTACCGAAAATTATCCGTCTATCTCTATATTTTTAAAACCGACGGACGTTATCACTTCGGATGTCGGGGGAGTTATCAAATACGTTTTACGGCTTACCGAAGACGGGGTTAATTACGCGCTCCGCGCGGGTATAATCAAAAAACTCAACGACTATCTCGGCACGCGTTTTTGCGCGGAGTTTGCAGGCGGTACCGAGGTAAAAGAAAACGAAGAAACTTTAAGCCTGTTATCCGACGACGTGTACGAAAGTCAGGTTCAAAAAATCGAACACAGGACGATACGCGTCGAGGACGAAGAAATAATCGACGACCCCTCTATGGGCGATTTGGCAGTGTATATAGAGGACGCCGTTTCCGGCGACGTTACCGTTTGCGGCACCGTTACCGAGATAACCGAAAGAGAAACGAAAAACGGCAAACCGTTTTTTATAATACATATCGACGACACTACGGGCAAAACGAGCGGCGTTTATTTTTCAAAAAAGTCCACTCTTCAAAGAATACGCGCGATAAAGGTGGGCGACGCGATAATCGCTAAAGGCACTTTCGGAGAATATAACGGCAGAAAATCTTTTACTTACGAAAGAATAAACGGTTGCGTTTTTCCTAAAAACTTCGTTAAAAAAGATAAATTCAAAAAGACCGCTCCGCCCGAATACAAAGTTATCTTTCCTTCCGCGGCGACGACGGTTAAAGTTAAAAGCGTTTTCGACAAAGAAACGGCTCTCCCCGCGGAACTTACCGAAAAGGTTTACGTCGTGTTCGACCTCGAAACGACGGGCTTAGACCTTATGAACAACGGCATAACCGAGATAGGCGCGGTAAAAATAAAGGACGGCAAAATATCGGAGCAGTTTACCACGCTTATTAAACCCGATTACCCGATAACCGAAGAAATAACGAGAATTACCGGCATTAACGAAGAAATGGTTAAAGATTCGCCGAAAATCTCCGCGGTGATACCGGACTTTATAAGGTTTATCGATAAAACCACGCTCGTCGCGCACAACGCCGAGTTCGACTTAAAGTTTATAAAGCGTTTCGCCGGAGCCGAAGAATACGAGGTTAAAAACCCCGTTATGGACACGATAGAACTTGCGAAATACTGTTTGCCGTCTTTAAGGCATTACGATTTGCATACCGTGGCGGACAGGTTCGGGATAGTTTTTCATCATCACAGAGCGCTTTCCGACGCGTACGCCACCGCAGAAGCCTTTATAGAACTGATGAAACTTAAAAAGATAAAGGACGATAAAAAATAATTTTTTATAAAAACGCTTGATTTTTTCCGCGCGGTGTGTTAATATTTTTATGCTGAATACTGTGCTTGACTTATGAGAACGGAAATCCGTTCTCATAATTTTTTGCCAAAGCGCGCCGCGGCGATCGTTTGCCGCTTAATTTCGGCAGAAAGGATCGATATGAAAGTTAAACCGATTGAAGAAATAATCGAATTTTGCAGACCCATAGCAAAATCTGCGGGAGTAGAACTCGTCGAGGCGGAATTCAAACAAGGCAAAAATCCGTCGCTTACCCTTTTTATCGATAAAGAGGGCGGTGTGGATCTCGATTCTTGCGAAAGGTTTCATAACGCGGTGTCGGACCCGTTAGACGAGTTAGACCCGACTTTCGGATTGCCGTATACGTTAAACGTATCGAGCCTCGGAGTAGACAGACCGTTTAAAACGGACGAGGATTTTTTATCGCATATCGGCAAGCGGGTAGAGGTTAAACTTTACGCTTCGATGAAAGGCAAAAAGTTTTACGACGGTATTTTGCTTTCGTATAACAAAGATGCGATAACGCTTAAAGCGGACGAAAAAAACACTTTCACCATATTTTTAAAAAACGTAGTTAAAGTCAACGAATACGTTGATTTTGAATAAAAAACGCAAATTATCAGCGAGGAGACAAAAATGATAAATCAGGATTTCTTTTTAGCGCTCGAAGACCTTGAAAGGGAAAAGGGCATTTCGCAAGAGGCTTTCATCGCCGCGCTCGAGGACGCGCTCGTTATAGCATATAAAAAGAGCACGGGCGAATCGGGTCGCGTAGAAGTAAAACTTTCCCCCGAGAAAAAGTCGATAAAAATTTACAGCGTAAGGTCGGTAGTCGAAGAAGTTACCGATCCCGAAAAAGAAATTAGCGTGGAAGACGCGCGCGAGATAAAAAAATCGTATAAAGCGGGCGACGAAGTGGTAACGGAAATAATTTCCAAAAACTTCGGCAGAATAGCCGCGCAAACCGCAAAGCAGGTGCTTATGCAAAAACTTCGCGAAATCGAACACGAAAACACCGTGAACGAATTCGAGGACAGAGAAGGCGAACTTATGACCTGCACCGTGCGCAGCATTGAGGCAGGCAACGTTTACGTCGAAATAGGCGGCAACCAGATCGAAGGCGTGCTTATGCCGAAAGATCAGGTTCCCGGCGAAAAGTACGAAGTTAATCAAAAACTCAACGTTTACGTCAAAAAAGTAAAGAACATAGGCAGAAGCGCGCAAATACTCGTTTCGCGTACCGCCGGCGGGCTCGTTAAACGCCTTTTCGAAAACGAAGTGCCCGAGATTAAACAGGGCGTGGTTACGATAAAGAGCATCGCGAGAGAACCCGGTCAGAGAACCAAAATCGCGATTTATTCGGAAGACCCCGCGGTAGACGCGGTAGGCGCGTGCGTCGGTAACAAGGGCGCGAGAGTAAACGCAATCGTAGCGGAACTCGGCGGCGAAAAAATAGACATAGTACAGTGGAGCGAAAACCCGCTTGAATATATTTCCAAGGCGTTGTCGCCCGCACGCGTGATAAAAGTAGTGCAGACGGGTGAAGAAAGCGCTATGGCGGTAGTCCCGGACGATAAACTTTCGCTCGCTATCGGCAGGAGCGGACAAAACGCGCGTTTAGCCGTTCGTCTTACCGGCTGGAAGATAGACGTTAAAAGCGAAAGCGCGGCGCTTGCCGAACTCGGCGAAACCGCTGAAGAAGCGCCCGCCGAATCGGAAGAAGAAAACGCTTAATCTTAAAGGTTTGTCGATATGGATAAAAAAACGCCTATGCGCACGTGTATAGCGTGCAAAAAGGTAAAACCCAAAAGAGAACTTATACGCGTGGTAAACGGAGAGGACGGCATATCGCTTGACTTTACCGGCAAAAAAAACGGCAGGGGAGCGTACGTTTGCAACGACCCCGCCTGTATAGAAACGCTTAAAAAGAAAAAGGCTTTAAACCGCGCGTTCAAAACGCCGGTCGGCGACGAAATCTACGATAAAATCGCGGAGGAGTTTTTTGGAAACGAAAAGTAAAGCGGAAACGTTTATAGGTTTTTCGATACGCGCGGGCAAGTGCCGTTTCGGCGCGGGCACGATAGAAACCTTAAAACGCGCCAAACTTATAATATGTTGCGAAACCGCGGCGGAAAATTCGCGGCAAAAAGCAGCGAAACTCGCAAGAAGGTTTAATTGCCCGTTATATATAACGCAGGGCGTAACGCTGGAAAATCTGGCGCATAAAGAAAACGCGAAAATTTTGGCGATAACGGACGCGAGGCTGTCGAAAGCCGTCGCGGATAACGCCGGCGGAGTGCTCGTCCGCATTAGTATGGAGATGTAGTATGGCTGAAAAAAAGGAAATGCATTTAACAAACATCAAACTCGTATCCGAACTGTTTAGTTCCGGTAAACTTACCGAACTCGAAAACAGTTCCGTATCCATTGAAAAAAGCGTAAAAACGCTTAAATCCGTTCTGGAAGAAAAGTTTGCGGAATATAAAGCCGCCGCGGAAGAAACCGAGCGCGCAATAGAAACCGCGGAGTCGGCGGAGCCGGAGGCTACGCCCGTCGAAACCGTTTCGCCCGAAATCGAAAAGGCCGCTCCCGAGAAGAAAGAACCCGAAAAAGAAGCGGAGCCGATAAAAGAAGAAAAGGCGGCAGAAGAAAAAACTCCCGAGAAGAAGGAAACGGAAAGCGAGGCTAAACCCGCGCCGGCGACCGAGGAGAAAAAAGAGGAAAAAGCCGAGGAGAAAAAACCCGCGACAAAACCCCTTCCGTCTTATATCGTAAGGAGAAACGAGTTCGTTCCCGAAAGCAAACCCGAACGCCCGGCGAGAAAAGAGTTCCGCCCCGCGGCAAACGGAGCGGGCGGCTTTAATCGCCCTAAACCCGACTTTAAACCGGGCTTTAAAAAACCGCAGGGTCAGACTTACGTCGCTCCCGCGGTTATACCGGGCGCCGACAAACGCGGCGCCGCCAAAAAGAAAACTTCGGGCGAAAAGTCTTACGAAGAAAAGCATTCCTTAAACAAACGCGCGCTTATCAGAAACAACGTAGATATAGACGATTTCGACGAGAACAAGACCGGGTACAGAAAATTCCGCCCCGTTAAAAAAGCGAAAGACAAACAGGAAAGCGGCGCGATAAAAATAGAGAAGGCGGTTATAAACACCGAGATTATTCCGCTTAAAGTTTTAAGCGAAAAAATCGGCATAACCGCGGCGGAAATAACCAAACGCTTATTTAAAGAAGGAATAATGAAAACGATAAACGACTCCATCGACTTTGATACGGCGGCGTTTATCGCGGACGACGTAGGCGTGGAACTCGAATTAAAACTCGATAAAACCGCCGAAGACGCCTTAAAAGAGGGTTACGGAGAAGAAGCGGTCGACCCCGCTAAACTCGTTACGAGAAGCCCCGTCGTTACCGTTATGGGGCACGTAGACCACGGCAAAACTTCTATACTCGACAGAATAAGAAAAACCAACGTTACCGCGGGAGAAGCGGGCGGCATAACCCAGCATATCGGCGCGTATCAGGTATCTTTCGGTAAGAGTTCGATAACTTTCCTCGATACCCCCGGACATGCGGCGTTTACCGCTATGAGAGCGCGCGGCGCGGAAGTTACGGATATAGCGGTGCTCGTAGTCGCCGCGGACGACGGCATAATGCCGCAGACCGTAGAAGCGATTAACCACGCCAAAGCGGCTAACGTACCCATAATCGTCGCGGTGAATAAAATCGATAAACCCGAGGCGAATATAGAGAGAGTTAAAACTCAACTTACCGACAACGGACTTTTGCCCGAGGAATGGGGCGGCGACGCGATAATATGTCCCGTTTCCGCAAAAACGGGCGAGGGTATAGATAATCTTCTCGCAAGCATAAACCTCGTTGCCGAAATGAAAGAACTTAAAGCCGACCCGACGAGAAAAGCAAAAGGCGTGGTTATAGAGGCAAAACTCGACCAGAGTAAAGGACCGATTGCCACCATACTCGTTCAAAACGGTACTTTAAGAGTTGCGGACAGCGTTATCGTAGGTACGGTAACGGGTAAAATCCGCGCGATGGTAGATGATAAAGGCAGGCGCGTCGCTTCGGCGGGTCCCTCCACTCCGGTATCGGTAATGGGTCTTGACGAAGTGCCTAACGCAGGCGATATACTTTTCGCCGCACCCGAAGAAAAACTACTTAAACTCGTTGCGGAAGAAAGAAAGAACAAAGAAAGAGAAAACATGATTAAGTCCGCGGGCAAAGTTACGCTCGACGACGTGTTCAACCGCATTGCGGAAGGCGAAGTAAAAGGACTTAATCTTATAGTAAAAGCGGACGTTCAGGGTTCCGTCGAGGCGGTAAAACAATCGCTCGAAAAACTCTCCAACGACGAAGTGAAGGTCAACGTTATACACGCGGCGGTCGGCGCGATAAAAGAGTCCGACATAATGCTTGCGGAATCTTCTAACGCGATTATAATCGGCTTTAACGTCCGTCCGGACGCAAACGCAAGACAGATTGCGGAGAGAAGCGGCGTAGACGTAAAACTTTACAGAGTAATATACGAAGCGATAGAGGACGTCGAAAAAGCGCTTAAAGGCATGCTCGCGCCCAAGTTTACCGAAGTATATCTCGGCAAAGCCGAAGTGCGCGAGGTGTTCAAAATTTCGGGCGTCGGTCAGGTTGCCGGGTGTTACGTTACCGAAGGCAAGATTTTACGCAGCGGAAAACTGCGCATATATCGCGACGACGTTATGATTTGCGAAGGCAACGTGTTGCAACTCAAACGCTTTAAAGACGACGTTAAAGAGGTCGCGCAAGGTTACGAATGCGGTATTTCGATAGAGAAATTCAACGACATAAAGGTCGGCGACTTTATCGAAAGTTATCAGGTAGAAGAAAATAAGGAATAATATGAACAGAGCCGTACCGAGGACGGAAAGACTTAACGCCGAGTTTCAGCGCGAAGTTTCAGACGTCATTTCGAGAAAACTTAAAAACCCGCTTATAACCGAAATGGTTTCGGTGTTAAGCGTAGACGTATCTTCGGACTTAAAACACGCCAAAGTGTTTTTAAGCGTTTACTCTAAAAGTCCCGAAAAGCGCGACGCGACTTTTTCGGCGATTAAAGCCGATGCGAAAAAAATAAGATACGAACTCGGCAAAACAATGAAAATACGCACCGTGCCCGAACTTTCTTTCGTGCTTGACGGGTCTATGGAATACGGTGACAAAATGGATAAACTGTTTAAAAAAATCGAAAGCGAGGGCGGGGCAAGTGATTAGTTTAACCTCGCTTGCGAATAAACTTTTTTCCGCGGAGTCGGTCGCTGTTATAATGCATATAAGACCGGATGGCGACGCGCTCGGCTCATCGCTCGCGCTTGCCGCCGCGCTCGAAAAATCGGGCGTAAAAACGGAAGTGTTTTGTGCCGACCCGGTGCCTGAAAAGTTCGGGTTTTTAAAAAACGTTTCCCGCGTTAAAACGGATTTTTTCGGGGAATACACTTATCTCGTCGCATGTGATTGCGCCGACGTTTCCAGAATGGGCGCGCTCGGCGAAATTTTCGTTAAAAGCAAGCCTAATTTCAATATAGATCATCACGTTTCTAACACGCATTTCGCGCGGCATAACTACGTTATGGACAAGGCGAGCAATTGCGAAAACGTATATGCCCTTATAAACGAGGCGGGTGCCGATATAGACGAGGAAATTGCGAATCTTCTCGCAACGGGCGTCGTTACAGACACGGGCGGTTTTGCCCACAAAAACGTTACGGCGGAAACGCTTGAAACCGCCTCCGCGCTCGTTAAACTCGGCGCGGATTTAAACGCGATAACCTATAACTGTTTCAAAAAGCAAACCAAGGCGCGCGCCGCGCTGTTCGCCCGCGTAATGAGTAAAATACGTTATTTTGCGGACGACGCTTTCGCCGTTGCCACGGTGGCGAAAAAGGACCTTGAAGAAACTGATGCTAAAGCAGACGAAACGGAAGGTTTTATAGATTTCGTTATGGGTATTGATTGCGTAAAGGTCGGCGCTTGCGTAATGGAAACGGGCGAAAATAAATATAAAATCAGTTTTCGTTCCAAGGGGACGGACGTAAACGCGGTCGCGGGGGTGTTCGGCGGCGGCGGGCACGTTCTCGCGAGCGGCTGCCAGATTTTCGGCGAATACGAAGAGGTTATAGACAAAATCGTTTGCGCCGTGAAACGCTTTATCGAAGAGTAACAGAATGAAAGGATTTATCAATCTTATAAAACCGACGGGCATGAGTTCGGCGAGAGCCGTAAGCGCGGTGAAACGCGCGTTCAAAGTTCCCTGCGGACATATGGGAACGCTCGACCCGATGGCAAAAGGTGTTTTGCCGGTCGGCATAAGCAAAACGTCGAGGCTGTTCCCTTTTCTTTTATCCAAAACCAAAACTTACGTTGCGGAATTTACTTTCGGATATTCTACCGATACGTTAGACGTAACCGGCGCGAAAACTTCGGAAACGAGTTTTATTCCGTCGCTTGAAGAGGTTAAACTCGCCGCGAGTTCGTTCGTCGGCGATATTATGCAGATACCGCCTAAAATTTCGGCTAAATGCGTCGGAGGTAAACGCGGTTACCAACTTGCAAGAAAGGGCGTTGATTTCGAACTCGAATCGAAAAAAGTAACGGTGCGTTCGATAGACGTTAAGGGCGAAAAAGAAAAAGGCGTTTTCGAACTCGAAATCGTTTGCGGCGGCGGCACTTACGTGCGTTCGCTTTGCAGAGATATAGCGGAAAAATGCGGGTCGCTTGCCGTTATGAGCGCGCTCGACCGTACCGAATCGGGTTGCTTTAATTACGGCAACGGCGTTTCGTTCGACGAGTTCGTGTCCTCTCCGGAACCGGAAAAATTCTTGATACCCGCAGATTACGCGGTTAATTTCGAAAAACTCGTATTAGAGGAAACTGCCGCGAAAAAAATTCTTAACGGCTTGTTTGAAAAAGGCGATTATAAAGACGGTATATATCGCGTTTACTGCGCGAGAGAAAACGATTTTTGGGGCGTAGGCGAAGCAAAGGACGGCGTTTTAAGGATAACTTCTTATGTCAGAGATTAAAAAAACCGTAATCGCGCTCGGGTATTTCGACGGGGCGCACGCGGGGCACCGCGCGGTTATCTCCGCGGCGAAAGACCTTGCTGTAAAACTTAACGCCGCGCTTACCGTGTTTACTTTTCGCGGTAACTTAAGGCTTGCCGTGGGCAAGGGCGGCTTTTTGACGGATAAAAGGCTGTTAACCGACTCCGAGCGCGAAGAAATTTACGCGTGGCTCGGCGCGGATAAAACGTATTTCGCCCCGACAACGGCGAGTTATTTAAAAAAAGGCGCACGCGCCTTTTTAAACGATTTAAATCGCAAGTTCAAAGTTGCGGCGTACGTTTGCGGCGAGGACTATACGTTCGGTAAAAACGCCGCGGCGGGCGTTGCCGATTTGGTAAAGTACGCCGATACTAAAGGACAAACCGTTCTCGCTGTAAAAACGCTTTACTCTTGCGGCGAAAAAGTTTCGTCTTCCGCGATAAAAAAAATGCTCTTTGCGGGAGAAATCGAAAAGGCGAACGCTCTTCTCGGATTCCCGTACTTTATTACATCCGAGGTAACGCGCGGCAGGGGCGTGGGTAAAAAACTCGGCTTTCCGACCGCCAACCTTATTTATCCCGCGGATAAGTGCGAGGTTAAAGAAGGCGTTTACGCGGGTAAAATTATAATAGACGGCACGAAATACAAAGCCGTTATAAACTACGGCGCAAAGCCTACTTTCGGCGACGGTAAAAAATCGGTTGAGGCGCACGCGATAGATTTTTCGGGCGACCTGTACGGCAAAACGGTGCGCGTTTGTTTTGAAAAAAGGTTGAGAGATATAAAAAAATTCGCTTCGGCAACAGAGTTGTCGGAGCAACTCAAAAAAGACGTAGCGGAGGCAAGAAAATGAGCGGCGTAACCGAATTCGGACCGAGCGGAAACTCTCAGGCGTTTATCGAAGCGGGTTATAAAACGAGCGAGCAGTCCGCCGCATGGGTAAAAAACATGGGGCTCGACTGTTTTGAATATTCTTTCGGCAGGGGCGTTTCTCTTACCGACGAGCGCGCGGCGGCTATCGGCGCGGCATTTAAAGCCGCGGGCGTAGAAATAAGCGTGCACGCGCCCTATTACGTAAACTTTGCAAATCCGGACGACGAACTTGCGGCAAAGTCGGTAAAATACGTTATAGACAGCGCAAAAAAGGCGGTTATAATGGGCGGCAGGCGCGTTGTTTTTCATCCCGCAAGTCAAGGCAAAGCGGAAAGATGCGCCGCCGTCGCGCTGACTAAAGAAAGACTTTTAAAACTTACCGAGGCGATTTATCGCGAGGGACTCGAAAACGTGCTTTTCTGCCCCGAAACGATGGGTAAACTCGGACAAATCGGCACGATAGAAGAGGTTACCGAGTTTTGCAAAACGGATAGGGTTTTTATTCCGGCGATAGATTTCGGACACGTAAATGCGAGAGAACAAGGCAGTCTTAAAACCGAAAAAGATTACGAGGAGCGTTTAAGTTACGTTTTAGCTGAACTCGGCAGAGAAAAAACGGAATGCTTTCACGTTCATTTTTCCAAAATAGAATATTCCTTAAAAGGAGAGGTAAGACACCTTACGTTTAAAGATGATAAATACGGACCGGAATTTTACCCGCTTGCGCTGACGCTTAAAAAACTCGACCTGCACCCGTACGTGATATGCGAGTCGGCAGGCACGCAGGACGAGGACGCGCTGTTCATGAAAAACACTTACTTGTCGGTTATGGGCGAAAAATAAATTCTAAAAAATCAGCGCGGAAAGTTTTACGAGCCCCAACGCTATTAAAACGAGCGGCGAAACGAATCCGAATTTTTTTATTTTTTCTACGGACGCCGCAGACGATAAAAGAGTGCCGAGCCATATTGTAAGCGCGTGGCACAAGGCGATTATGAGCGGTACGTAAAACCCGTTCATTCCCATAAGCGAAAGAGAAAGATTTGCCGCCGCGCCGTCAAGACCTACGGCAAAGCCGGTTAAAAGCGCGGCTTTAAAAGTGTTTGCGGGCTTAACTTCTCCTTCGGGTTTAACGAGATTGTACACGCCGACGATTACGAGTATCGCGCCGCCGCATGCGGCTGTAACGTCGGTCAGCGCGTTTTGTAAAGCCGCCGCCGCGTAGTTTGCCGCGGCGCACATTAAAAGCACGGTTAAAAATATCGTTAAAATTATAACCGATTTTTTGCCCCCTTTAAGCGAAAGCGAAAAACCGCAGAAAAAAGAATCTATTGACACCGTCAGCGCGGTTACGATGATATACCAAAGCATTTTTATCCTTTGCAAACAGAATTATATTTTCGGTTATATTTAATATATATTCGCGGCGTTACGGGTAAGGTGATAGATTTAAGCAGCATAAAACTCGGCGTCTTTCGGATATAAACAGAGATTTCACGCCTTTTGTTGCGATAAAAACAAAATAAACGCCAAAATATGGCTAAACCGTATTGACAAACGCTTTTTATTCGTGTAAAATAAAATAGATATCGTATAACAGGAGCATTTTGCAAACATGAAACGAATCAGTTTATATAAGTCGGTGCTTTTCGTCCTCGCGCTGTTATTGTTCGGCGCGGCGGCGTTTTCGTTCGGCACGGCAAAAAACGTTCGGGCGGAGGCTTTGACGGACGTTTTCGGCGGTTCTAATTCCGGTGTTGTTTTAGACGGAAATTATGCCACCGTTAAACCCGCGAATAAAGACTCGCTCACTCTTAAAAATCCGCTTGCGGCAAACGAACTCGCGTTTGAAACGAAAATGTCCACAAGCGTCAAAAAAGTTTCGCTTACCTTTACTACGGATTCTTACGACGTAAACGGTAACGTTTCGGGAGAGGACGTGATTAAAACCGTTACGCACGAACTCGCCATCACGGCGGACGGGGCGACGCCGATAAGATTTGACGAAACGAACGGCGATTCTGCCGCTACCGTTGCCTCCGGCGCGGATCTTAAAATACTTTTCACGGTAGAAAATAACTTTGTTTCCGTAAAAGTCAACGACCATGTTGCTATAAAGAGCAACGACGCAAAATATAAAGTCAAATGCGTAGACAAGTGCGAGGCTAATACCTTTACCTTTATATTCGAGACCGACGAGGAGAGCGAGACGGAAGCGTCTTTTAGTCTTGTTTCCGTCGACCAGGGCGCGGTAAACTATACCGCAAACGGCGAGTATAAACAGACTTTCGCAACCGTAGACAATGCCGAGGGCGGTGAAATCGCAAAACTCGCAAAGCCCCGCGCGGGTCTCGGAGACGCGGCTTTCGTTCGTACGAGCGACGGGTATAAACCGATAGTCGTAACCGGCACCGAATATAAATTCGACTTTACAGCTTATTCGGTACTCGGTACCGTTAAATCCGGCGACCTTTATCTTGCAAAGGTATCTGAAAGCGATAAAGTGAGCCTCTCCAACGAGGACAAGCCGAAAAGCGTGATTTTCGTTTCGGGCGCAGACAATAGAATAAACGTTAAATCGGGCGACGAAGTGATAGAAAAATTCTCTTTCAACGTTATCGACAGAACTACCGCGGATACTTCCGCTCCCGTGTACGACGCGACTGAAGGAGCGATAAGCAGTTATAAAACGGCTTTGGCTAAAGCGGCTACCGCCGAATACGACGGTAAAACTTACTCCGTACGTCTCGGCGAAAAGGTAACCGTTCCTTCGCTTGAAACGCTCGTGTCCGACGACCTTACTTCTTATGCGGGTATGACGCATACCTTGTATTATAAAACGCCCGAAACTTCGAGCAGTACTTCAGGCTTCGATATACCTACCGACAAAGCGGGCAAATACGAGTTTTACGTAATATTTAAAGACGCCGCCGGTAACGAAATGGATAAAAATAAATTCTTTACCGTTGACGACGACGATGAAAACAAAATCGATACCGAAGAGTCGACGCATCCTTACGCTAAATATATCTTCACTTTCGACATCGTTGACGACGCGCCTATTAAAATTACTTCCGTAACGCAAAGCAAGGGGTACGTGAACACTTCTTACACGGTATCGTCTTTCACCGTTTCGGCAAAAGGATATACCACCGTTTACGAACTTTATTACAATTCCGATTCCTCCGCGACTCCTACCGGAGACGACTGGGAAAGCGCATGGGTTAAAATACCCGTCGCAAGCGAAGTTGAGGAAGGCGACGAAATGCCCGCAGGCTTTACTTACGAAGAAGTTAAAAATATAGGTTACTCCGGTTCGCTTACGTTCACCCCCGTAAAAACGGGCAAATACGTTATAAAGTGCACCGTTACCTCGACCAACTCTATAAGAACGGCAAGTTCAACCGCTTCCGTTTCCGTAGAAAACAAACCCAGAACGGTTAAACCCGACAGCCACTGGCTTGAAAACAACGTTTGGTCGGTTGTGTTTTTATCGGTAGGCACGCTTTGCCTTACCGCGATAATCGTTCTTTTGTGCATTAAACCGAAAGACGAAACGACGGAAGACTGACGGTTATTAACATTTAAAAACAATACACAGGACTTCGGGTAAGCCGAAGTCCTGTTTTCGTAAAGAACGTTAACGGAGGAAAACGCAATGATAGCATTTACCGCGGCTAAAAATCAAAAACTATCCCGTGCGGCGGCGGCAAACTTTCCTCCCGTACCTTACGGCGCAGTGATGCGGCTTTTAAGAGAAAAGGCCGTAAAAGTAAACGGCGTTCGCGTTAAAGAGGACGTAACGCTTTCCGCAGGCGACGCAGTCGAACTTTTTTACGACCCGCCGGAAATAAAGCCGTACGGCACAATTTACGCCGACGACAACGTGGTCGTAATCGATAAAAAGCGCGGCTGTTCGTCAGAAAACGTGTACGACTCGTTAAAGACGGAATATCCCGCCGCAAAGTTTATTCATCGGCTCGACACAAACACGTCCGGACTAATGATTTTCGCGCTGACGGAAGTGGCTGAAAAAGAATTGCTTTCGGGGTTTAAAAACCGCGCGTTCGACAAAAAATATATCGCCGCGGTAAAAGGCGTTATGCCTAAAAAATCCGAAGTGCTTACGGCTTATCTCGTAAAAGACCCCGTAAAATCGCAGGTGAAAATTTATCCCTCTCCGGTAAAAAATTCCGTTATGATAAAAACGGGTTACACAACGCTTAAAACCGAAAAGGGCGTTTCATTGATAGAAGTAACTCTTTTCACGGGTAAAACCCATCAGATAAGGGCGCACCTTGCGTATACGGGGCACCCCGTAGTCGGAGACGGTAAATACGGCGATAACGCGTTTAATCGCGCGCACGGAGCAAAAAAACAACTGTTGACCGCCGTAAGCATAAAACTCAGGTTCGATAAAAACAGCGCGCTCGAATATTTAAACGATAAAACTTTCCGCACGGAAGCGGATTTTAAGGTGTGATATGCCGCAAGACGCTTTTAATTTAAGATACCTGTGCGAGGAACTCGACGAACTTTTTAAGGGCGGCAGGGTAAACCGCGTGGTTATGCCGACCGAAAACGAGGCGATTTTAACCGTATACACGGGCGCACACACGGAAAAACTGTATCTTTCCGCAAACCCCTCTTCACCGAGAATAGGCGTAATCGAAACTGAAAAAGAAAGTCCGCTCACTGCGAGCGCGTTTTGCATGCTTTTGAGAAAACACCTTTTGTCTTCGGAAATAGTTTCCGTTTCGCTCGTAGGATTTGACAGAATTGTCAAAATCGAGTTTGTTACGCGCGGCGAGTTTTCCGACGGAGAAGAAAAAACGTTGTTTATCGAACTGATGGGCAGATACAGCAACGTTATTTTAACCGAAAACGGCAAGGTTTTAGGTTGCAATCGCGGAATTAACGACTTCGATAACGGAGTACGTCCGATAGTGGCGGGCAAAAACTATGTGTTTCCGCCGGATAACGGAAAGTTGTGTTACTTTGACGAAAAGGTCGCATCCGCATTCGATGCGTATAACGGTGAAAACGGCTCGTTTTCGGATTTTGTTTTTAAGACTCTGCAAGGTTTTGCGGCTTCTACCGCGGAAGAGGCGGTTTACAGGTACGAAAAAGAAAACGGGGCGTTTCGTCCGGGCGACGGAGAAAAGTTTGCGGCGTTTATAAAAAAATTCGTTTTTACTTCAAAAGCCCCCGTGATAAGATTTTGCGGCGGCGCGGCTATAGACGCGTCGGCGTTTCCGTATTTAACCGCGCAAGGAGAAACGGCGCGTTACGATAAACTGTATCTTGCGGAGCAGGAGTTTTTTAAATTGAAAGAGGAAAACGCGATTTTCTCAAGACTGAAAGAACGCGCGCTTTCCGTTCTGACCGCCGCCGAAAAAAAAGCGAAAAAGCGTTTGTCGCTCGTCGGAGCAAAGATAAAAGACGCCGAAACGATGGAAGAAAACAGGCTTAAAGGCGAACTCTTAACCGCCAACCTGTATCGCGTAAAACGCGGTGAAAAGAGCGTTTCGCTTGAAAATTATTACGACGGGTCTACGGTTACCGTCGCTTTAGACGAAAGGCTTTCGCCCGCCGCCAATGCGGAAAAATATTTTAAGAAATACAACAAACAAAAACGCGCTCTCGTCGCGCTTGCGCCGCAGTACGACGGGGCGAAGGAAGAACTCGATTACGTAATTTCGTTAAAAGCCCTCGCATCGCTTGCCGAAACCGCCGCGGACCTTTACCCTATAATATCCGAACTTAAAGAAAACGGGTTTATAAGAGAAACGGAAAAGCGGCGCAAAAAGCCCGAAAAAACCGAATTCAAAACGTACGTAAAAGACGGGTTTGTTATACGCGTCGGTCGCTCAAACGTAGAGAACGACGCGCTCGTAAAGTCTGCTGGCGGGGAGGACGTCTGGCTGCATTCGAAAGATTATCCTTCTTCGCACGTCGTAGTTTTTTGCGACGGCAAGTCCGTCCCGCAAGAGGTTTTAATAGCGGCGGCAGAGATTTGCGCTTACTTTTCCAAGGCGAGAGAAAGCGATAAAACCGAAATCGTTTACGTTAAACGCAAAAACGTAAAAAAACCGAGCAAGGCGAAAGCGGGGTTCGTTACTTATACCGACTTTAAGTCGCTGACCGTTAAGCCAAACCCCCGAGAAGAACTTAAAAAAGATAAATAAGGCGTAAAAAACCTTGCGTTTTAGTCGGCTATATGTTAAAATATATCAGAATTTTTTAATCGGCAGGAGAATAATATGAAATATACTTTTGAAAAGGCAGAAAAGAGTACTGTAAAGGTTACCATCAAAATAACCGAGAAAGAATGGAACGAAGCGATAGACGCCGCTTACGAAAAATCCAAGGGCAAATATTCGCTCCCCGGGTTCCGTAAGGGCAAAGTTCCCAAACACCTTATCGAAAGCACTTACGGCAAAGGTGTTTTTTACGAGGACGCGATAAACTATGCGTTCCCCAAATATTACGGAGAGTTTTTGGATAAAGAAACTTCGGTTTTCCCCGTGGGCAGTCCCGACCTCGATATTAAAGACGTGAGCGACAAGGGTATTACCATGGAAGCGATAGTTCCCGTTAAGCCGGAAGTAAAACTCGGCGAATACAAAGGTATAAAATTTACCGAAAAAGAATATAAAGTAAAAAGCGAGGATATCGACGAAGAACTTTCCCGCTTGCAGGACAGAAACGCTCGCTTTGTCGAAGTTACGGACAGGGCGGCGAAAAACGGCGATACGGCGGTTATCGACTTTTCGGGCTCGATCGACGGCGTTAAGTTCGACGGCGGCACCGCCGAAAAACAAACGATCGTTCTCGGCAGCAAAACTTATATCCCCGGTTTTGAAGAGCAAATCGTCGGCATGAAAATCGGCGAGGACAGAGATATAACCGTTAAGTTCCCCGACGACTACGGCGCGAAAGAACTCGCGGGTAAAGAAGCGGTTTTCGCTATCAAACTCCACGAACTTAAAAAGAAAGAATTGCCCGAACTTACCGACGACTTTATAAAAGACGCGACCGGCACTGCCACGATAGAGGAATACAGAAAAGAAATCGAAGCGCGTTTTGCTAAACAGAACGCCGACAGAGCCGAACGCGAACTCGAGGATGAAATCGTTCAGAAAGTTACCGAAGGCGCGACTATGGAAATTCCCGACGCGCTTATCGAAAGTCAGATAGACCGCATGGTCGAAGAAATGAGATACCGTCTTTCCTATCAGGGCCTCAAACTCGAAGACTACTTAAAGTATGCGGACAAGACTATGGAAAGTTACAGAGAAAGTTTCAAAGAACAAGCCGAAAAAACGGTTAAATCTCAACTTGCCATCGAACAGATAATCACAGACGAAAAAATCGAAGCGACCGACGCCGACGTAGAAGAGAGAATCGCCGAAATGGCTAAAGCGCAGGGAAAAGAAGTTCCCGACGTTAAAAAGAATCTCGGCGCAAGACAACTCGACTACGTTAAAAACGAAATCGTCGTTAAAAAACTTTTCGACTTTTTGAAGAGCGCGAACGTAATCGAAAAAGCGTAACCCGAAAAACAAAAATCATTATAAGTATCCGAGGGAGATATGGAAATCAAAAACACGGTTGTTCCTTACGTAGTAGAACAGACCAACAAAGGCGAAAGAAGTTACGACATTTACTCGCGACTTTTAGAAGACAGAATAATATTTCTTACCGGCGAAATAACGGACGCCGTAGCCGATTCGGTCGTGGCGCAACTTATTTACCTCGAAGGCAAAGACCCCGATAAAGACATTTGTCTTTATATCAACAGCCCGGGCGGCAGCGTAACCGCGGGACTCGCGATTTACGACACGATGAACTACATCAAGTGCGACGTAAGCACTATATGTATAGGTCTTGCGGCTTCTATGGGCGCGTTCCTCCTATCGAGCGGAACGAAGGGCAAACGCTATTCGCTCCCCAACGGAGAAATAATGATTCATCAGCCGTTAGGCGGCGCGCAGGGTCAGGCAAGCGATATAAAGATTCAAGCCGACCATATCATTAAAACCAAGCACCGCTTAAACAGCATCTTATCGGCAAACAGCGGCAAGCCTTACGAAGTAGTCGAAAAAGACACCGACAGGGACAATTATCTGTCGGCGGAAGAAGCGAAAGAATACGGACTTATCGACGAAATTTTCGTTAAGCGTCCGTAGAATACGGAGATATATGAAAGATAACGAAAACAATCTTTGCTGTTCCTTTTGCGGTAAACCGAAGGAACTCGTAAAACGCATTATAGAAGGTCCCGGCGGCATAAGGATTTGCGACGAGTGCGTAAAAATCTGCGACGAACTTTTAAAAGAGGACGACGAAAAGGTTGCTAAAACCTCTTCCGCGGTTCTCTTAAAACCCGCCGAAATAAAAGAACGCCTCGACAAATATATCGTAGGACAGGAAGAAGCGAAAAAGGTTCTTTCCGTCGCCGTTTATAATCATTATAAAAGAATAAACGCCGCCGCTTCGGACAAGTCCGAGGTAGAACTCGATAAAAGCAACGTTTTGCTTTTAGGTCCTACCGGCAGCGGTAAAACCTTGCTTGCAAAAACTCTCGCCAAAATTTTAGATGTACCTTTCGCCGTTGCGGACGCGACCACGCTTACCGAAGCGGGCTACGTGGGCGAGGACGTTGAGAATATTCTTTTAAAACTCATCCAAAACGCCGACTACGACGTAGAAAAAGCGCAAAAAGGTATAGTTTATATCGACGAAATCGATAAAATCGCGAGAAAGAGCGAAAACGTTTCCATCACGCGCGACGTTTCGGGCGAGGGCGTGCAACAAGCTCTTTTGAAAATCATCGAAAGCACCGTTGCAAACGTTCCTCCGCAGGGCGGCAGAAAGCACCCGCAGCAGGAGTGCATTCGCATAGATACGACTAATATTCTGTTTATATTAGGCGGCGCGTTCGTCGGACTGGACGAAATAATCGCAAAGCGCAAAGAAAAAGCGTCCCTCGGTTTCGGCGGCAACGTCGAACGTAAAAAAGACAAAGATCCCGAAATAATAAAGGACGTAACCCCGCAAGACCTTATAAAATACGGTCTTATTCCGGAATTCGTCGGCAGGGTGCCGATAACCGTCGGTTTGCACGCGCTTGACGAAAAGGCTTTGGTAAGCATTCTTACCGAACCGAAAAACGCGCTCGTTAAACAGTATAAAAAACTTATCGCGCTCGACGACGTCGAACTCGACGTTACCGAAGGTGCGGTAAACGCTATCGCAAAGCGTGCCATAGAACTTAAAACGGGGGCGAGAGGACTCAGGACGATTTTCGAAAATCTCATGACCGACGCCATGTACGAAGTTCCTTCCGACAAAAACGTCGAAAAAATAATAGTAGACGAAAACGTCGTGTTAAAAGGCGAAAAACCGCGCATCGTCAAAAAAGAAATAGCGTAAAATTAAATAAAAAAACTTTAAAAAGTTAGGTAAAATCGTTTGACAACCCTTGTTATATAGGCTATAATGAATAGGCTGTGTAATCTGGGTTGATACGGGAAGTTACTGTAAAAACGGTTTCCGACAGATAATTTCCGTTGACAAGTGTGGGGGCTTAGACCTCTGCGACTAACTTCAAAAAAGATAGTAAAGTCATTCGCAGCGACTTAAAAATAAGTATCGGCGAATGATTTTTTTATTGTCTTAATTCGACACACACGGCAGAGTTTACAACAGCAAGTCAAGTTAGGAAAAGGAGAGAAAAACAAAATGGCAAGTCAGAAAATCAGAATCAAACTCATGTCTTACGATAGCGAAATGCTCGACACGGCTGCATCGCGCATCGTAGAAACCATGAAAAAGTCGGGCGCGAAAATCAGCGGACCCATTCCGCTGCCCACCGAAAAGGAGATTGTAACCATTCTTCGTTCGCCCCACAAAGATAAAGATTCGAGAGAACAGTTCGAAATCAGAACGCACAAAAGACTTATCGATATCTATTCGCCGAACGTTAAGTTGTTAGACAGCATACAACTTCCCGCAGGCGTGGATATAAAGATTAAACTGTAAAAATTAAACATTATATAATAATCGGAGGTGAACTTTATCTATGAATAAAGCAATCATTGGCAGAAAGTTGGGTATGACGCAACTTTTCAAGGAAGACGGCAAAGTTATTCCCGTAACGGTTATCGAGGCAGGTCCTTGTCCCGTAGTTCAGGTAAAAACTTTGGAAAGAGACGGTTATTCCGCGGTTAAACTCGGTTTCGACGCGGTAAGCGAAAAATCGGTAAACAAGCCGCAACTCGGTCAGTTCAAAAAAGCGAACGTTGCGCCCTGCAAAGTTTTGAAGGAATTCAAACTCGACGGTGCGGACGCGATGACCGTAGGCAGCGTGATTACATGCGATTCTTTCGCCGCGGGGGACAAGATAGACGTTTCCGGCGTAACGAAAGGACACGGTTTTACCGGCGTTATCAAAAGATGGAACAACCACAGACTTAAAGAAACTCACGGCGTAGGCCCCGTACACAGAGAAGTCGGTTCTATGGGCGCTAACAGCTCGCCGTCGAGAGTGTTCAAGGGTAAACACATGCCCGGACAGTACGGTTACGAAAACGTAACGATACTCAACCTCGAAGTTGTAAAGGTCGATAAAGAAAGAAACGCGATACTCGTTAAGGGCGCGGTTCCGGGACCCGTAAAAGGCATCGTTACTATCAGAAACAGCGTTAAAGCGTAAGGAGAAAAGTTATGCCAAGTGTTAAATTGTATAATATGAAAGCAAGCGAAGTCGGTACGCTGGAATTATCCGACAAAGTGTTTAACGCCGAATATAACGAAGCAGCCATTCATCAGGCTGTCGTAACCAGACTCGCGAACGACAGACAGGGTACCAAAAGCACCCTTACGAGATCCGAAGTTCGCGGCGGCGGCGCGAAACCTTATCGTCAGAAAGGCACCGGCAGAGCAAGACAAGGCTCTATCAGAAGTCCTCAATGGGTAAAAGGCGGCGTTGTGTTCGCTCCCAAATCGAGAGATTTTTCTAAAAAGTTAAACGCAAAAGCAAAAGAAGTCGCTCTTTTGTCGGCTCTTTCGCAAAAAGTAAGAGATAACGAAGCGGTTTTCGTTGACGAACTTAAATTAGACGTTGCGAAAACGAAAGAAATGGCGGCTTTCTTAAAGGCTTTCGGTTTGGATAAAACCGTGTTGGTCGTTTTGGACGACGTGAACGTAAACGTCGAAAGAGCGAGCGCGAACCTTGCTAACGTTTCTACCATCAAGTCCAACCTTATCAACGTGTACGACGTGGTTAAGAACGCGAAAATCGTTATTTCCAAAAAGGCTGCCGAGCAAATTCAGGAGGTCTACGGAGAATAATGGCTGCACACGATATAATAATTAAACCCCTTCTCTCTGAAAAGAGTTATGCGGGCATAAAAGATAAAAAGTATTACTTTATAGTGGCTAAATCCGCTAATAAAATTCAGATTAAACTCGCCATTGAAGAAATTTTCGGCGTAAAAGTCGAAAAGGTCAACACGGCAAACGTCAGCGGCAAACTCAAAAGACAGGGTAAATACGAAGGTTATACCTCCGACTATAAAAAGGCGGTCGTATGGCTCAAAAAAGACAGTAAGTCGATTGAGTTCTTCGATTCGTTGTCCTGATTAAAGGAGGAACAATAAAATGGCTATAAAGAGATATAAACCTACGTCTTCCGCGCGTCGTTTCATGACTGTCAGCGCATATGACGAGATAACCAAAACCACTCCCGAAAGATCTCTTCTCGAAGACCAGAGAAAATCGGGCGGCAGAAACGCTCAGGGTAAAATCACCGTTCGTCATATCGGCGGCGGCAACAGAAGAAAATACCGCGTTATCGATTTCAAACGTGCGAAAGACGGAATTCCCGCAACGGTAAAGAGTATCGAATACGATCCTAACCGCAGCGCGAACATCGCTCTTCTCTACTATGCGGACGGCGCGAAAACTTACATTCTCGCACCCGTAGGCTTAAAAGTGGGCGACGTCGTTTTATCGGGCGAGACCGCCGATATCAAAGCCGGCAACGCGCTTAAACTTAAAGACATTCCCGTAGGTACCATGGTACACAATATCGAGATGCAGCCCGGCAAAGGCGGTCAGATAGCGAGAGCGGCGGGCATGAGCGCGCAGATAATGGCGAGAGACGAAAAATACGTTACCGTTAAAATGCCGAGCGGCGAAATGAGATACATTCTCGCGAACTGCAAAGCGACTATCGGACAAATAGGCAACCTCGAACACGAAATCGTGAGAATAGGTAAAGCGGGTAAAACGAGATACCTCGGCATCCGTCCTACCGTCAGGGGCGTCGTCATGAACCCTTGCGACCACCCGCACGGCGGCGGCGAGGGCAAATCGCCCGTCGGTATGCCTGGGCCTGTTACTCCTTGGGGTAAACCTGCTCTCGGTTATAAGACCAGAAAGCACAAAAAGGCGTCCGGCAAACTTATCATCACGAGGATAAATTAAGGAGAACGATATGTCGAGAAGCGTTAAAAAAGGTCCTTACGTAGAACCTAAACTCTTAAAAAGAGTAGAAGAATTAAACGAAAAGAACGAAAAGAAAGTTTTGAAAACCTGGTCAAGGTCTTCCACGATTTTCCCGCAGATGGTAGGACATACCATAGCGGTTTACGACGGAAGAAAGCACGTTCCCGTATACGTAACCGAAGATATGGTAGGTTGCAAACTCGGCGAATTTGCTCCGACCAGAACCTTTAAAGGACACGGCGGCGAAAAAGCCACGGGTGCCAGATAGGAGGCGTAATATGGCTAAAAATATGAAAGAAAAAGCCGCGAGAATCGCGGAAAATAAAGACAGACGTCCTCACGCGGTGGCAAAACACGTAAGAATTTCTCCTTACAAAGTGAGAATCGTGCTTGACGTGATACGCGGCAAGAGTTACGAACAGGCGAAGGCGATTTTGGAAAACACTCCCAAAGCGGCTTCGGATCCCGTTAAAAAAGTTCTTATGTCCGCCGCGGCGAATGCGGAAAACAATCTCGGAATGAGCAAGGACAATCTCTTCGTTGCGGAAGCGTACGCAGACCAGGGTCCCACCTTAAAGAGAGTTATGCCGAGAGCGCAGGGCAGAGCGTTCAGAATTTTGAAACGTACCAGCCACATAACCATCGTGCTGGACGCGAAGGCTTAGGAGGAAGAATATGGGTCAGAAAGTTAATCCGCACGGTTTAAGAGTCGGAGTAATAAAAGATTGGGATTCGCAGTGGTTCGTAGACAAAAAGGACTTTGCGGCAAATCTTAAAGAAGACAACGTTATTCGCGAACTTATCAAAAAGAAATATTATCAGGCGGCTATAAGCAAAATCTCCATCGAGAGAGCCGCTTCGAGAATAACCATCACCGTATACACCGCTCGTCCGGGCGTGCTTATCGGTAAACAGGGCGCGGAAATCGAAGTCATCAAAAAAATGATCGGCAAGGTTTGCGGCGGAAAACAGATTTCGCTCAACATTTCCGAAGTTAAAAAGCCCGATGCCGACGCGCAACTCGTTGCGGAAGGCATTGCTTCTCAACTCGAAAAGCGCGTATCGTTCAGAAGAGCGATGAAACAGGCTATTTCGAGAAGCATGAGAAGCGGTATTAAAGGTATCAAAGTTTCCGTATCGGGAAGACTCGACGGAGCCGAGATAGCAAGGTCCGAACATTATCACGAAGGTTCCATTCCGCTTCAGACTTTAAGAGCGGATATCGAATACGGCTTTGCGGAAGCGCATACCACGTTCGGCGTAATCGGCATTAAATGCTGGATTTACAAGGGCGAGATAATAGGCGCTGCCAAGAAAAAAACGGTTGAAGGAGGCGAAGCGTAATTATGTTGATGCCGAAACGTGTTAAAAGAAGAAGAGTTCATCGCGGCAGAATGACCGGCAAATGCACCAAAGGCAACAAGATTGCTTACGGCGAGTACGGTTTGGTCGCTACCGAACCCGGTTGGATCAAATCCAACCAGATAGAAGCGGCTCGTGTCGCTATGACGAGATTTATCAAACGTGGCGGTAAAGTCTGGATAGACATATTCCCCCACAAACCTGTAACCAAAAAACCTGCCGACAGCCGTATGGGTAGCGGTAAAGGTTCCGTAGAATTCTGGGTAGCCGTAGTCAAACCGGGCAGAGTTATGTTCGAAATGGCAGGCATTCCCGAAGACATTGCAAAAGAGGCGATGAGGCTCGCGGGTAACAAACTTCCGGTAAAAACCAAGTTCGTTAAGCGCGAAACCATAGCCGAAAAAATCAAAGAAGAAGGCGGTGAAGGTTAATGAAAACGAAAGAACTTCACGAATTAACGGTAGACGAATTGAACGCTAAACTTAAAGAACTTTCCGAAGAACTGTTTAATCTTCGCTTCCGTCATGCAATAGGTCAACTTGAAAACCCCATGTCGCTTAAAACTTGCAAAAAAGACATCGCGAGAGTTAAAACGATATTAAGGGAAAGAGAACTTAATGCAAAGGGTTAAGGAGACTGTTATGGAAAGAAATTTAAGAAAAGAAAGAGTCGGAATAGTTGTTTCCGACAAGATGGATAAAACGGTCGTCGTTGCTATCGAAGAAAGATATAAACACCCTTTGTACAAGAAGACCGTTAAAAAGACACACAAATTCAAAGCACACGACGAACTTAACGCTTGCGAAGTAGGCGATAAGGTTTTGATAGTCGAAACGCGCAAACTTTCCAAAGATAAAAACTGGAGAGTTGCCGAAATCGTCGAAAAGGCTAAATAAGGAGGCGCTATATGATACAACCACAGAGCAGATTGAAAGCGGCGGACAATTCCGGCGCGAAAGAATTGATGTGCATCAGGGTGCTCGGCGGCTCTTTCAGAAGAACCGGCAACATAGGCGACGTTATAGTCGCTTCCGTTAAAACGGCAACCCCAGGCGGCGCGGTTAAAAAAGGCGACGTAGTAAAAGCGGTTATCGTAAGGTCCACTTCGGGCGTCAGAAGAAAAGACGGCACCTACGTCAGATTCGACGAAAACGCCGCGGTTATCATCGACCAGCAAAAACAGCCGAAAGGCACGCGTATCTTCGGGCCGATAGCGAGAGAACTCAGAGATAAAGATTATATGCGTATAATCTCCCTCGCTCCCGAAGTGTTATAAGGAGAAGACTAATGAAAGTTAAAAAGAACGATACTGTTTTGGTTTTAACCGGCAAAGACGCGGGCAAAACGGCTAAAGTTTTAGTCGCTCTTCCCAAAGAGGGCAGAGTCGTGGTCGACGGCGTAAACGTTCAGAAAAAACATAAAAAAGCGAGAAACGCTCAGGACGTTAGCGGAATAGTTAATCAGTCCGGCGCGATAGACGCTTCCAACGTCTTGGTAGTTTGTCCTTCTTGCGGCAAAGCCACGAGAGTCGCTTATAAAGTAGAAGGCGACAAAAAAGCGCGCGTTTGCAAAAAATGCGGTGCGGTTTTAGACGGCGGCAAAGAAGCCAAAGAAGTTAAAAAGACAACCAAGAGAAAAACCAAAAAGACGGAAAAAGCGGAATCTGCCGCTAAGTCCGAATAACGGAGGAAACGATAATGGCAGTTAAGAAAACTCAGGTTGCCAAAGAAACCGCAACCGAGAAAACTCCGAACAGGGTTAAAGAATTATACGACAAAACCGTCGTTCCCGCGCTCGCTAAAAAGTTTAACTACAAAAACCTAAACCAAGTTCCCAAACTCGTCAAGATTACGATTAACTCGGGTCTCGGCGACGTAAAAGACAACGGCAAGAGCGTTCAGATAGCGCAGGAAGAGTTGAAACTTATCGCGGGTCAAAAGCCGGTTTTAACCAAGGCTAAAAAATCCGTCGCTAACTTCAAAATTCGTGAGGGTATGAACGTCGGTATGAAAGTTACGCTCCGCGGAACGAGAATGTACGAATTTTTCGATAAATTCGTATCCATCGCTCTCCCGAGGGTGAGAGACTTCAGAGGACTTTCCAAAAACTCTTTCGACGGCAGAGGCAACTATTCGATGGGCGTTAAAGAACAACTTATCTTCCCGGAAATTTCGTATGACCAGGTAGAAAAGATAAGAGGCTTCGATATATGCTTCACCACGACCGCAAACACCGACGAAGAAGCGCGCGAACTTCTCGCTCTTCTCGGATTACCGTTTTCGAACAAGTAAGGTAAAGGAGAAAGAAAAATGGCTAAAAAAGCAATGATAAACAAGCAGCAAAGACCTGCTAAATTTTCCACGAGAGCCTATACCAGATGTTCGATTTGCGGACGTCCTCACGCGGTGCTTCGCAAATACGGCGTTTGCCGTATATGCTTCAGAAACCTTGCTTACAAAGGGCAAATCCCCGGCGTAAAAAAGGCGAGTTGGTAAAGGAGGTACAGTATAATGACAGACGTTATAGCGGATATGCTTACCAGAATCAGAAACGCTCTTTCTGCTAGGCACGAATATGTTGAAATACCTGCGTCTAACACGAAAAAGGCTATCGCGAACATTCTCTTAAACGAGGGCTATGTTTCCGACGTAGAATTTATCGAAGGCGTACAGGGTACTATTAAAATCACTCTTAAATACGACGGGGCGAACAAAGTTATCTCCGGTCTTAAAAGAGTAAGCAAACCCGGTCTCCGCGTTTACGTGGGTACCGAAGAAGTCCCCGAAGTTCTCGGCGGACTCGGAATAGCGATTCTTTCCACTTCCAAAGGCATCATGACCGGAAAAGAAGCGAAGAAATTGCATCAGGGCGGCGAAGTGCTGGCTTACGTTTGGTAAGGAGGTTAAAGATATGTCAAGAATAGGTAACGAACATATAACTCTCCCAGCGGGCGTTTCGTTCGAAGTAAAAGGCAACGTTTTCACCGTTAAAGGACCGAAAGGCTCTTTAAGTCAGGAATTCGACACCGTAATAACTCCTTCGATCGAAAACGGCGTAATCTCTTTCAAAAGAGCGAACGACTTAGGTCCCACCAAAGCGAAACACGGCTTGTACAGAGCGCTTTGCAACAACATGGTTAAAGGCGTTACGGAAGGCTTCAAAAAGTCGCTTATCGTAAACGGCGTCGGCTGGAAGGTTGCAAAACAGGGCAACAAAATCGTACTTAACGTAGGTTTTTCGCACCCCGTAGAAATCGCGGAAGTCGAGGGCATCTCGCTTGATTGCCCCTCGCAGACCGAAATTACCGTAACCGGTATCAGCAAAGAAAAAGTAGGTCAGTTTGCCGCGATGGTAAGAGGCGTAAGAGAACCCGAACCTTATCACGGATACGGCATTCGTTACAGCGACGAAGTTATCGAAAGAAAAGTCGGTAAAGCCGCAGGCGGTAAAGGTTAAGACATTTAAAATGCTTTTAGTGGGCGCGTTTATTGTTTTAACGCGCCTGCCGAGTGCGTTTTTACGCGAAAAGTTATTAAATCAGGAGTAAAACAATGATTAACAAAATCAATAAAAATCAAGACAGACTTAAAAGACATAAAAGAGTCAGAGGCAAAGTCAAAGGCGACGCGGTCGCTCCCAGACTTTCCGTTTACAGAACTCTTAACCATATCTACGCTCAACTTATCGACGACGTAAAGGGCAACACTTTGGTTACCGCTTCTACTCTCGACAAAGAAATCAAAGGCGCGATAGAAGGCAAGGATAAAAAGGCTCAGGCTTATGCGGTAGGCGAATTGCTTGCTAAAAAGGCTAAAACCAAAAAGATTAAAAAAGCCGTTTTCGACAGAGGCGGATATCTTTACACCGGTCGCGTGCAGGCGCTTGCGGACGGAGCCAGAAAAGGCGGACTTGAATTCTAATAAAGGAGAAAAAGAATATGGCAAGAGATAATAACAGAGCGCCCAGAAAGGCGGAAGAAAACGACGGACTCGTTAAAAAACTTATCGCCGTAAACCGCGTTACCAAGGTTGTTAAGGGCGGTAGAAATATGAGATTCGCCGCGTTCGTGGTAGTAGGCGACGGCGCGGGCAAAATAGGTTGCGCCATGGGTAAATCCAACGAAGTACCTGAGGCAATCGATAAGGCGACCGCAAGAGCGAAAAAGAACATGGTTTCCGTATCCGTTCTTAATACGAGCATACCTCACGAGGTACTCGGCAAATTCGGCAGAGGTTTCGTTTATATGATGCCCGCCGAAGAAGGTACCGGCGTTATAGCGGGCGGTCCCGTACGTGCGGTAATGGAAGCGGTAGGAATCACCAACATCAGAACCAAATCTCACGGCACCAACAATCCGATTAACTGCGTTAAAGCGGCTATCGAAGGTTTAAAATCTCTTCGTACCGCTGAACAGGTTGCGGCTATCCGCGGTAAAACCGTAGAAGAAATTAACGGTTAGGAGGGCACTTAAATGGCAAAAGCAAAAAAGACGGAAGTCGGTAAAATAAAAGTTACTCTCGTAAAGAGCACTATAGCCGCTCTTCCTCAGCATAAAAAAATCGTCGAAGCGCTCGGTCTCAGAAAGATTCGTTCGTTCAAAATCCACGAGGCAAACGCGAGCATACTCGGAATGATCGACAAGGTTAAGTACCTCGTCAGCGTAGAAAACGTTTAATCGTTTCGTAACGAAATTCAAGGAGAATTAAAATGAGATTAGGAAATTTAAGTCCCGCAGACGGCGCGAGAACTTCCAAAAAGAGATTAGGAAGGGGCATCGGCTCCGGTCTCGGCAAAACGAGCGGCAAGGGACATAAAGGTCAGTGGGCAAGAAGCGGCGGCGGCGTTCGTCCCGGATTCGAAGGCGGTCAGATGCCTTTGATCAGACGCGTACCTAAGCGCGGCTTCAACAATCACTTCGCCAAAGTTTACAGCATCGTAAACCTTTCGGTTCTCGAAAGTTTTGAAAACGGCGCGGTGGTAGACATTAAAGTATTAAACGATAAAGGACTTATCAAGCTCGTTAAAGACTGCGTAGGTTTAAAAGTTCTCGGCAACGGCGAACTCACCAAGGCTTTAACGGTAAAAGCTTCCGCCTTCTCCGCTTCCGCGAAAGAAGCGATTGAAAAAGCAGGCGGCAAGGCTGAACAAATCTAACCCGATGTAAGGAGGGTAAAATGTGGCAGACAATAGTTAATGCGTTTAAGATAAAGGAAGTAAGGCGTAAAATTCTTATAACCATCGCGCTTCTGTTCGTATACAGACTCGGTTGTTATATCCCGGTTCCCGGCGTTAAGATTTTTAACGGACTTGAAAATTACACTTATCTCCAGATAATGAGCGGTGTATCCGGCGGCGCGCTTCAATACGGCACGTTCTTTGCAATGGGTATAGGTCCGTACATCAACGCATCCATTATTATTCAACTACTTGCAGTCGGTATTCCCGCGCTTGAAAGACTTTCCAAACAAGGCGAAGAGGGCAGAAGACGCATAAACGCTTACACCAGAATACTTACTCTGGTTCTCGCGATTATACAGTCCATCGGTATTTTGGTTGCTTTCCAGAGTTCCGTAGACACGAGCGTGTTATTCGGTAGCGAAGGCTTTCTTAAATTTTTAAGCTACGCTTTCCTCGTCATAGTTTATACCGCGGGCGCCTGCCTTACTATGTGGCTCGGCGAAAGAATAACCGATTACGGCGTTTCTAACGGTATATCGATGCTCATCTTTGCCGGTATACTTTCCACCGCGGGTATCTCGATAGTAAACCTTTTCATCGGCTGGAACGACAGTTCGCTTTGGACGATAATCTGTTTCGTGATTGCGGCGGTAGTTATTTTCGCGGCGATAGTCGCCGTCGAAAGCGCGGAAAGAAAAATCCCCGTTCAGTACGCCAAACAGGTTAAAGGCAGAAAAATGTACGGCGGTCAATCGACGCACATTCCGATTAAGGTCAACGCTTCCGGCGTTATGCCGCTTATCTTTGCGTTTTCTATTCTTTCCTTCCCCGATTTGATAATGAATCTCATCGGCGTAAAAGAAAACTGGTGGACGCAAAATATGGGTACGGGTACTTGGCCTTATATGGTAATTTTGTGCCTCTTAATTCTGTTCTTCTCTTACTTTTATAACCAGATTCAGTTTAATCCCGACGACATAAGTAAGAGCATACAGGGCAACGGCGGTTTTATCCCCGGTACAAGACCCGGTAAACCTACCGCGGATTATCTTCGTAAGGTTTCCAACAGAATAACGCTTTTCGGAGCGATATTCCTCGCGATAGTAGCGCTCGTTCCTTCGCTTATCTTTAAGGCGATAGACAACACCCTCGTAAACGTGTTCTCCGCAACCGGACTTTTGATTATCGTTTCGGTCGCGCTCGAATTCGACCAGGCGTTGCAATCGCAGATAATGATGAAGAACTATAAAGGCTTTTTGAAATAGGAATATAAAATGAAAATAGTATTACTCGGCGCGCCCGGTAGCGGCAAAGGCACTCAGGCGGCGCTGATTACGGAAAAATTCAACGTTCCTCACATTTCCACGGGAGATATCTTCCGCGCGAATATTAAAAACGGCACTCCGCTCGGTGTAAAAGTCAAAGCGATAATAGACGCCGGCGGGCTGTGCCCGGACGAATTGACGATAGAACTCGTTAAAGACAGACTTTCGCAAGAAGATTGCAAAAACGGTTATCTTTTAGACGGGTTTCCGAGAAACGTTGCCCAAGCCGAAGCACTCGACGGGTTCTGCGCTCCCGATACCGTTATCGAGATAGACGTAGATCTTAACAAACTCGAAAAGCGCATCACCGGCAGAAGAAGTTGTTCTAAATGCGGCGGCACGTTCCACGTTTCCGTTATAGGGGACGTTAAAACCTGCCCGACTTGCGGCGGCGAACTTTTCACCAGAAAAGACGACGTACCCGAAACCGTTAAAGAAAGACTTTCCGTTTATGAAAAACAAACCGCTCCGCTCGTAGATTTTTACGGCGCGCAGGGTAAACTCAAAAAAGTAGACGGCAACCTCGCCGTAAACGAAGTATTCGCCGAAATCGAGAAGATTATAAAATGATTTCGATAAAAACGGACGAGCAAATCGCTAAAATGCGCGAAAGCGGAAGACTTACCGCAAACGTTTTAAAACTTATCGAGCAGGAAATAAAGCCCGGTATGACGACGAAAGACCTTGACAGGCTTGCGTACGATTATATAACGTCGGTAGGCGGTAAACCTTCTTTTCTCAACTATTGCGGTTATCCCGCGTCGATATGCGCTTCTATTGACGAAACGGTCGTGCACGGTATCCCGTCGGACGACGAGTTTATCAAAGAAGGGCAACTGGTCAGCATAGACGTCGGCGTAGAGTACGACGGCTGGCACGGCGACGCCGCGAGAACGTTCGCGATAGGCGAGGTTTCGCCCGAAAAAGCGAAATTGTTGCAGGTAACGAAAGAGTGCTTTTTCGAAGCGGTAAAGCATCTTAAAGACGGCACTCCGCTCGGCGATATAGGCTACTACGTTCAAGCCCATGCGGAGCAAAACGGATTTTCCGTGGTAAGGGCGCTCGTAGGACACGGCATCGGCACCGAAATGCATCAGCCGCCGAACGTTCCTAATTACGGCAAAAAGGGCACGGGGGTCAGACTTAAAAAGAACATGACCATCGCCATTGAGCCGATGATTAACGCGGGAACGTATATGGTAGACTTTATGCCTGACGGCTGGAGGGTGGTAACTAAAGACCGTAAACCTTCCGCCCATTACGAAAACACGGTTGCGATAACCGAAACGGGCGTAGAGATATTAACTCTTTATTGAAACATTCGGTGATAAACCGATTTGCGGCATAGCCGCGCAAAAATAAATCAAAGGAGGATTTTGTTTGTGTCGAAAGACGACGTAATCGAAACCGAAGGCGTTGTGGTAGAAACGCTGCCTAACGCGGTTTTCAAAGTAAAATTATCGAACGGACACGTTATAACGGCGCACATATCGGGTAAACTTCGCCAGCATTACATTAAGATAATAATCGGCGACAGCGTAAAACTCGAAATGAGCCCGTACGACCTTACCAAAGGCAGAATAACTTGGCGTAGCAAATCTTAAAAGCATAAAACGAAATCCAAAATTCAAAGGAGATACCTAAAATGAAAGTAAGACCTTCTGTTAAACCTATGTGCGACAAGTGCAAAGTTATCAAAAGAAACGGAAAAGTAATGGTTATTTGTTCTAAAAACAAAAGCCACAAACAAAGACAGGGTTAACCCGTAACCGCCCGCAAGGGCAAACGAAAACAACCGTTTGCGAAGTAAAGCCCGCATTCCTAAAGGCGTAAACGCGCAAACGCTTATACATAAAAAAAATTTATAAAGGAAAAAATACGGAGGTATTTAACAAGAATGGCACGTATAGCCGGCGTTGATTTGCCTAACAACAAGAGAGTAGAAATCGGTCTTACCTATATCTACGGTATCGGTCTTTCTACGGCAAAGAAAATAATCGAACAAACCGGGATAAATCCCGACACGCGCGTCAAAGACTTGAGCGAAAGCGACGTCGCGAAACTCAGAGAATATATCGAACACCACCTTCACGTTGAGGGCGATTTAAGAAGTGAAGTAAGCCTTTCGATAAAAAGACTTATCGAAATAGGTTGTTACCGCGGAGTTCGCCACAGAAAGAATCTTCCCGTTCGCGGACAGAGTTCCAAGAGAAACGCGAGAACGAGAAAAGGACCGCGTCGCACCGTCGCGAAGAAGAAGACGGCGACGAAGTAAGGGAGGTAACTAAACATGGCAGCAGCAAAAAAAGTAGTTAAAAAACGTAAAGAAGCCAGAAAGGTAGACAAGGGTCAGGTGCATATACAGGCGTCCTTCAACAACACCCTCGTTACCATAACCGATATGCAGGGCAACGCGGTATCCTGGTCGAGCGCGGGCTCCTTGGGCTTTAAAGGTTCGAGAAAGAGCACCCCGTTTGCGGCGCAGATGGCTGCGGAAGCGGCAGGCAAAGTCGCGAGAGAACAGGGCATGAGACAGGTAGAAGTATACGTAAAAGGACCCGGCGCAGGCAGAGAATCCGCTATCAGAGCGCTCACCAACTGCGATATGGAAGTAACCCTTATTCAGGACGTATCTCCTATTCCTCACAACGGATGCAGACCGCCCAAAAAACGTAGAGTATAACGGAGGAAACAATAATGGCTAAATATACAGAATCCAAATGTCGTTTATGCAGACGCGAAGGCGCAAAGTTATTCCTTAAAGGCGAAAGATGCTTTAAAGGCACCTGCGCGTTTGAAAAAAGACCCGTAGCCCCCGGTCAGCACGGTATGGCGAGAAAGAAAGTTTCCGAATACGGACTTCAACTTCGTGAAAAGCAGAAATGCAAGAGAATTTACGGCGTGCTCGAAGGTCAGTTCAGAAAATATTACGAAAAAGCCGACAGAATGAAAGGCATTACCGGTGATAATATGTTATCGCTTCTTGAAAGAAGACTCGACAACGTTATTTTCAGAATGGGTATAGGTTCTTCTCGTTCGCAGGCTCGTCAGCTCGTAACGCACGCGCATTTCACCGTTAACGGCAAACCCGTAAACGTTGCATCTTACTGCGTTAAAGTGGGCGACGTAATCGCGGTTAAAGAGACCAAGAGAGATAACAAATATTTCTCCGAAATCAAAACGATGAAAATCGGCGCGATGCCCAAGTGGCTCGAATTCAACCCCGAAACGTTAGAAGGCAAAATCCTTGCGCTTCCGACCAGAGAAGATATCGACGTGTCCATAAAAGAACACATGATAGTCGAGTTGTACTCCAAGTAATCAGGGTTTAAAAATTAAATAAAATAAAAAAATTCCTTCGGGGCTTATCGGGGGGAAAGTCGGGAAGTTCCACACCCGAACAAGAATTCCCGTTAAGCCTTAAGAGGGAACTATTAAAGGAGGATAATTTCTTATGATGGAAATTGAAATGCCGAAAATAGCAGTGGAAGAAAACGAAGAAAAGAGTTACGCGAAAATCACCGTAGAACCTTTGGAAAAGGGTTTCGGGCTGACAATCGGAAACGCGCTCAGGAGAATACTTCTCTCCGCGCTTCCCGGCGTCGCCATTCAGAACATTAAATTTTCCGAAGATCTCGGCATCAAACACGAGTTTTCCGCAGTACCCAAGGTAAAAGAGGACGTTACCGAAATTATTTTGAACTTGAAGCAGGTAGCAATCAAAAGCACCACGCTCGACAAAGATTTCGTTAAAACGGTAAAACTTTTCAAAGAGGGTCCCGCGGTCGTTAAAGCGGGCGACATTGCTTGCGACGCCGAATTCGAAATATTAAACCCCGAACTTTATATCTGCACCGTAGACGAAGGCGGTAAACTCGATATGGAACTTACCATCGGCAGAGGTCGCGGATATCAGGGCGCGGACGAGCACAAAGTAGACGTGATAGATAATATCGCGATAGACAGTATCTACACGCCCGTTAAAAAAGTAAGTTACAACGTAACCGCAACCCGCGTCGGGCAAAGCGTAGACTACGATAAACTTACTCTCGAAGTATGGACGAACGGAACCTTCTCCGGAAGAGATATAGTAAGCCTTGCGGCAAAGATTATGGAAGAACACATTAAAATGTTCGTTTCGTTATCCGAGCTCGGCAACATAGGCATACTTGTTCCGCCGGAAGAAGACAAAAAGATAAAGATACTCGAAATGACCATTGAAGAAATGGACCTTTCGGTACGTTCTTACAACTGCTTGAAAAGAGCGAACATCCACACCGTGGAAGATTTAACCAAAAAAACCGAAGACGATATGCTTAAAGTCCGTAATTTAGGCAAAAAATCTCTCGACGAAGTTATACTTAAGTTAGAGAGTTACGGTCTTAAATTAAAGGACAAGGAGGACTAAACAAATGGCAAGAAAGTTAGGCGTTAACGCCACGCAGAGAATGGCGCTTATTAAAAATCAGGCATCTGCGCTTTTATGGCACGGCAAGATAGAAACTACCGAAGCGAGAGCGAAAGAAGTAGCGTCTTACGTATCCAAGATAATCACGCTCGCCGTCAACACTTACGGCGACACCGTGGAAAGCGAAGTAAAAGTTACCGACGCTAAGGGTAAAGAAACTACTAAAACTCTCATTAAAGACGGTACCAAAAAACTTAACGCGAGAAGAAAAATCATGGCTATGGTAAACGACCTTCAAGAAGTTAAAGGGTTTAAAGAATCTAAACCCGACTTCAAAAAGAGAACCAAAGCGATTAAATACCCCTTAATCGAAAAGATTTTCGACGAATACGCTCCCAAGTATGCGGAACGTAAAGAAGAAAAGGGGCAGGGCGGCGGCTATACGAGAATTTACAATCTCGGACCGCGCAAAGGCGACGCTGCCGAAATGGTTATTCTCGAACTCGTAGACTAATCGAATTAAAACTTAAAAAGCCCCGCAAACGGTTGTTTGCGGGGCTTTTTGCTATACTGCCGAAAAACATATGTTATGCTTACTATTGCGGGCGCATGCGAGCCTGAAACACCTCATAACGTAAATTTTCGGTCGGTAGTTATATTTTTTAGCAGTCAAATATCTTGCGACTAAAAAGTCCCGCGAAATGAGTTTTCGCGGGGCTGAGTTTTTCTTAAAAATTAAATAATGCAAGAGCCAAATCTTCGATTATTTCATGTCGGTTATATCGTCGCCGAGAACGATTTTTTTCGCGTCTCTGATTTTGCGGCTGTACGCAAGCGTTATAATTAAACGTCTTACGCCTTCTATTATAAGCGAAACACCGGCAAAAACCATAACCGTTTCAAACGTGGAGAACATAACGACAACGCCGAGACAGGCGGTAATAAGCGAGAGTATAAACAACACTACCCAGCCTTCCGTTTTGGCTTTGGCACAAAGAATTGCGTCGCTCAAAGAGGCAAGCGAATCTATTACGATAAACAAACCGAATAAAACGGTAAGCACGCTTTGCAATATGCCGGGGTATACAAGACAAAATACGCCGGATAAAAACGTAACCACGGCGGATATTAAAAGGTTTGCTCCGAAAAAGCCGTTAAAAGTAACGAGTTTTACAAACAGCACAACGCTCGTTGCAATAAGCAGGCACCCGAACGCTATGCAAAGCACGTTTCCTATGCCGGTCGGCATAACCAAACAAAGGATACCCATAACAATCGCGGCAACCGCAACCGTTATGCTGTCCCATTTGATTTTCTTTAAAAATTCGTTAAACATAATCAAAACTCCTTTTTTATTTCTATAAAAATTTTATCACAAATTCTACGGGTTGTTAATCGTTTGTCGCAAATTTCCGCTTAAACAGTGTGAACAATTTACGCGTAATCGTTCAATTTTCGGTTAAACGACGGAATATTGCCGTAAAGTACCCGGCGCCGTCGCTATTTAAGCGACAGGGCTTTTTTGCGCAGTTCTTTCGGCGTAAGCCCTTCGCGCTTTTTGAATTGCGCCGTAAAGTACGCGGGAGAGATAAACCCGCAGTTTTGCGAAATCTGATATATCGTGTAAGAAGAACTTTGCAACAAGTCCTTCGCAACGTCAAGCCGCTTTTTATTGATGTATTCGCAAGGGGTAAAGCCCGTCTCTTGCCGAAACTTTTTTTCAAGCACGTTCTGGCTTATGCCGTGGTTTTCGGCAAATTCTTTAACGTAAATTTTAGTGTGATAGTTTTTTGAAACGTAGTATTCGAATTCTCTCACGAAATCCGTTACCATTTTATCGTTATCGTTTTCTTCGCGGTAACGTTTTTTGTCTTTAAGTAAATCGAGAAACACGTAATAAAAACACGAAAGATTAAGTTCTGTTAAAACGTTGCGATCCTTTTCCGCCGCGGCGTAAGCGTTTTTAAGATAGTTTTTCATATCCGAAATAAACGCGCTGTCCGAAATAACCGTAATATCGGCGGCAGAACCGTCGTCGTTATAAATAATGTCGTTTACCTTTACCACGTAATACTTAAACGCGTTGTACTCGTTAGATGCGCCCGCCGCTTTAAGTTCGGTATGTGAAACGTTCGGGTTTATTACGTAAATAGAATTGCTTTTTACGTCAAGCGTTCTGTTGTTGCAAAGCAAAACTCCGTTGTTATTTAGCGGCACTATAATTTCGCAGTGCGGGTGCGAGTGTATTATAGACGGCTCTTTCATCAGTTCCGTATAAGAAAACGATATAACGTTTACGTTTTGCATTATAGTTACGCTGTTAGAAAAAAAGTATTTTACAAACATATTCTCTTCTTTCCGCCAAGGGTTTTGGGTGTTTTTTTTCTATTATATCACTATAATTTTTTTCACACAAGCGATTGATTAAAATATTATATAAACGATTGAAAAAATTATAGAATTAGTGTTTTTGACAATGTTATAATGAATATACGCAAAGTGTGAGTTAAAATACGCATTTTTATTCGAAATAGGGAGAAATTAAAGAAAGATGAGTACAGCCCGCATAGATAAAAGCAAGGTTACCGCGCAGGGCGGCGTGCCGGAATTATATATAGACGGAGTAAAAACCGCCCCGCTTTTTTACGCGCTTTCCGATTGTCCTTTCGGCAGGGCGTATACGGCGGTATCTCAAAAAAACATAAAAAACTTTGCGGCGGCGGGCATAAACGTCGTTTGTATCGACACCTCTTTATATAAAGCGTGGAAAAGGAACGGCGAGGTCGATATAAGCGAAATACTTAAAGAACTAACCGCGGTAAACGAGGCGAACCCCGACGCGAAAGTAATTGTGCGCCTTCACGTCAATGCCCCTTACTGGTGGATGAGAAAAAACAAAAGCGAACTCATAGTTTTTGAGGGGATGGAATGCGTCGACTCGGGCGATTACGAGGACAGAGTTTTATCGAGGGACGGGATAAACGAAATAAAGGTAAGTTACGCCTCCGATAAATGGATAAAAGACTGTTCCGCGGTAATGAAAACGTTTATCGAAAAAGTTCGTAGTACCGCCGTCGGTCAAAGCTTAATCGGCGTGCAGCCCGCTTACGGCTCGTGCGGGGAATGGCATTATTTTTCCTGCCGGGGGGCGGCGGTTCCCGATTTTTCGGTACCCATGCAAAAGTTTTTCAGAGAATATCTGAAAAAGAAATACGTTACGCTTGACAAGTTTCACGAGTATTACGATGAGGCTTCTTTCGACGAGGCAAGGCTTGCAACGGGCGAAGAACGGGCTTTGTTGTTAAACGGCAACATGCGCGTTCCCGAAAAACAGATGCGAGCCGTGGATTCTTTAAGGTGTATTTCTCTTTCCGCAGTACGAGCGATTTCGGCGTTTTGCAAAGTCGTAAAAGAAGCGTCTCGCGGAGAAATGCTCGCAGGTTCTTTTTACGGCTATTATTTCTCCGTCGGCGCGGAGTACGGCTCGATGCTCGAACCGCAAGAAATTTTTTCGGACGACAACGTAGACTTTCTCGCGGGACCTTCGGCTTACATGCAAAACAAATACGCGGGCAACGCAAACCTTTTAAGACATATGCCGGAGTCTATGCGAATAAACGGCAAACTGTTTCTTAACGAAATGGACCAAGGCTTCGTTTCCTGGTTGTCGATAAAAGGCGAAAAACCTTACGCTTGCGAAAGCGAAGCGGAATACCGCGCCGTGCTTATCCGAAACGTTTTCGAGTGCTTACTGCACGGCAACGGCGCGTGGTTTTACGAGCATAGGTTGCCCATAGACGATATTTACGACAAAAAAGGGTACTGGGATACGCCCGAGCGAATGAATACGATTAAAGATATTTACGCCGCGGCTCAAAAATTAACCGAAAGACCTTTCGTAAAATCAACAGACGTGCTCGTTATTTTCGATACCGAAACGATTTATTACGATAAAGAATGGTTCAGCCATTTCGACACGATAAACGCGTTGTCGAAATCGGGGGCGGGTTACGATATTATTTATCTTTCCGACGTTAAAAAAGTCGATATAAACAGGTATAAATGCGTCGTGTTCGTGCGTTGCGAAGCGATGACGAAAGGTATTGAAGATTACGTTAAAACCGTCGTAAAAGGCGGCGGCAGAACGATTTTCTTTATAAAACCCGCAGGGCTTATTACGGACGGCAAATCCACGCCGCATCACGCTGACGAACTTATAGGCGCGGCTTACGGCGAAAAATTCGCTTCCGTAAAAGAAAAAGACTGCACGGTGGTTTATTCGCAAGACTTCGTATTCGACGCGAATATTTTCAGAGAAGTGTTTATAAAAGCGGGCGCGCATATTTACGCGCGTTCGGGAGAAGTTATTATTGCGGACGACGGTTTCGTTATGATACATCAAAAACACGTAAAAAGCACTACGCTTTCGCTAAACGGTAAAACCGAGGAAATAGTTAACTCCGAGGTTTCGAGCGCGGTATACGACGCGCGTTCGGGCGAGCGTTTAATATAAATCGAAAGAAAATTTATGTCAGGACATAAGGAGGCAATATGAAAAAATTTTTAACAATGTTACTTGCAATCGCTTTATGCTTTTCTGCAGTCGCCTGCGGCAGCAGCGACGGCGATAAAGGCAACAAAACCGTAATCACCGTTACCAACTATAACGGCGGCGTCGGTACCGAATGGCTTAACCAGGCGGCGGCGCGCTTTATGGAAGAAAACGCGGATAAGTCTTACGAAGAGGGTAAAGTCGGCGTTTTCGTCGATATCGAAGGCACGCAGGAGAACAGACTCGGCGGTATTAAAACTTCGGGTTACAACATCTTCTTTTTCGAGCGTCATTACGACGTGCGTACTCTCGCGCAGGCGGATTCGCTTCTCGATATAACCGACGTTTTAACCGATTCGAGTTCGGCTGACGGCAGTATCGAAAGCAGAATAGACGAAGCGTATCGTCCGCTTTTGAAGGGTGCCGACGGTAAATATTACGGCTTGCCGCACGTTACCTATTCGCCCGGCGTTTCTTACGATAAAGACTTGTTCGATAAGTACAATCTTTACATCGCCGCTCCCGAAGAAACCAATGTAGAAAACTTTTCGAGATACGGCGGTTTAAGGCTTATCAAAAACAGCGATGGTAAAAAATCCTGCGGACTTGACGGCGTATACGGCACGGACGACGACGGACTTCCCACCACTCTTCAGGAATTCGTCGCGCTCTGCGGCAAAATGAAACAGTACAGCATTAAACCGTTTATCTGGACGGGTATGTATAAAGATTATCCTAACCTTTTAAACGTTGCTTTTTGGGCTTCGCTTGCCGGGTACGATCAGATGAGAGCGAACTACGAGTTTGACGGCGAAATCGAAATAATCGACGGTTATATGAGCGAGAACCTTATCCCGGGTATCAACTATATCAAAAAACCCATAACCAAAAAGGTAAATCTTACCGCGGAAACGGGTTACCTCGTGTATCAGGAAGCGGCGAGATATTACGCTACCGCCATGCAGGAAATCATTTATAAAGAGGGTTTCTATTCTAACTCCTGCACCACGGGTACCGTTTCTCATACGGACGCGCAAGGCAACTTTATATTCAGCGGCGAAAGCAATAACGAAGAAATCGCGTTTTTGGTAGACGGCTCTTACTGGTATAACGAAGCGGAAGAAAAGGGCAACCACCTTTCCGACTGGCAAAGTCTTCCGCAAAACAGAGATAAGGTCAGAAACATTCGCTGGATGGGTTTGCCCGCTTCCGTAGATACTCCTATAGCCGAGAATAACGGAGTTAAAGCGACCTTTATCGATTGCGGCGCGTCCTACTGTGTCGTAAACGGCAACATTAAAGGCAAAACCGCCGTGGTAGAAGCCTGCAAAGACTTTTTGAAGTTCTTGTATTCTGAAAACGAACTTAACGAATTTTCCAAATCCACGGGTCTTAAAAAAGCGCTTGTCAACTATACGGTAAAGGACGACGCAAAGAGCGGGCTTTCGGAATTTTATAAGAGCGCGATAAACAATATCGAAGGCGGCAAACTCGTTTATCAGATAGCGGATAACCCGACCTGCATTAAAAACAGTTTAAGTCTGTTAAACCTTTCTTATCAAACGCCTATATACAGATTTACCATGGACGGCAAAGCGTATATAAACTACTTTACCGCGTTTGAAGAGACTAACGGCTCCGCTACTACCGAAAAACTTCTCAGTATAACCAACGTAACGCAGGATGCATGGTTAAGTCAATATTACGTTGCGGAATAATTCCGCACGGGGGACGATAATGGAAAAAACCGTAACAAAAGAAAGAATAATGCCGAGAAACACGAAACGCCTGATATTTTATATCTGCGTTACCGCGCTTCCCGTGCTGCAATTCTTAATATTTTACATTTACGTAAATTTCAACTCTATACTGCTGGCTTTCAAAACGTATACGCCTAACGAGGGCGACCTCGGTTATACGATAACTTTCGCGGGGATGAAAAACTTCGCGGCGGCGTTCAACTTTTTGAAAGACAGCGTGTATATGATAAAAAACTCTCTGCTTAACTTCGTTTTCGGAAGTTTGCTCGGGTTGTTTCTCGCGCTCGTGTTTTCTTTCTATATTTATAAAAAGTTTCCGGGCAGCGGGTTTTTTAAGGTAATACTTTTTATGCCGCAGATTATTTCTGCGGTCGTGTTCGCGCTTTTGTTTAAGTATATAGTAACCGACGTTTACATAAACGTAGCGAAAACTTTAACCGGCGCGGAAGTGAAAGGTCTTTTGGATAATTCCGATACCGTTTTGTTTACGGTTATATTGTATAACTTATGGCACGGTTTCGGGGTAAACATACTCTTGTTCAGCGGCGCTATGTCGAACATAAACGATTCGGTTATAGAGTCGGCTTGGCTTGACGGCGTAAATTATATGCAAGAGTTTTTCAAAATAGTTTTACCGATGATTTTCTCTACGCTTAAATCCTTCCTCGTGATAGCGATAGTCGGCGTTTTTACCAACCAGATGCAACTCGTATCTTTGTTCGGTATGAGCGCGGGGTCGGTCGCGTCCCTCGGATATACCTTATACGTGCATGCGCAGGGGTCAGACGTCGTTTCGCTTAACGCAAGTTATTTAACGTATTCCGAACTTTCGGCGTTAGGTCTTATGCTTACGATAGTGGTATTTCCGGTTACCGTGCTTGTTAAAAAGGCGATGGATAAATTCGGTCCGTCGGTCAATTAAGGGGAGATAATATGAAAAATAACGATAGAAAATCTTTCAATAAAATGACCGTCGGCACCGGTATAATCTGCGCGGTACTTATTCTGTACGCAATATCGGTAATAGCGTTGCTGCTTTGGGGCGTTATCACAAGCCTTAAATCCAACATGGATTTTATGCATATGAAAAACGTTATAGGGCTTCCTAATCTCGAATACAGCCACGACGAAGTGTTGAAACTCGGCAACTACAAACTTATACTCGACAACTTCGTTTTTCAACAGCGTACCAAGTTCTACTCCGGCGCGACTCTCGTTGAAAAAACGGCTACTTTGACTATTCCTATACTTATTCTCAATACTATAGCGTACGCGGGCGGCGGGTGCGTAATACTTGCATTCGTACCCGCGATAACCGCGTACATGTGCGCAAAGTATAAGTTCAAAATGAGTAAAGTCATATACGTCGTGGTTATACTCGTCATGAGTATTCCGATAGTCGGCAACCAGCCGGCAATGCTTACTCTCGTGCGTAATCTCGGCATATACGATACGTTTATAGGTAACTATATTCAAAAGTTCTCGTTCGTCGGTATGTACTTTTTGGTGTTCTACGCCTTTTTCGAGGATTTGCCCGATTCGTATGCGGAGGCGGCGGAAATAGACGGCGCTTCGCAGTTCAGAGTTTTAACTACGATAATTTTACCGCTCGCGATTAAAATGCTTACGACCGTTATGCTTATACAGTTCGTAACGCTGTGGAACGATTACGAAACTCCGCTTTTGTACTTGCCCACGCACTCTACGCTCGCTTACGGCGTTTACTATATGGCGTTCAGAAATTCGAGCGGCAAACTCAGCAACGTACCTGCGCGCGTTTCCGCGTGTATGATACTCGCCGTGCCTATCCTGATTGTGTTTTTGTTTTTGAAAGACAAGTTGATGGGCAACATTTCGCTCGGCGGCGTTAAAGAATAGAAAAGAAAAAAGATAAGGAGATAAAAATGAACAAAGCAAAAAGAAACTTAACGCTTGTAATTCTTGCGGCGATTGCCGCCGCTTTCATGGCAGCGTTCGGCTTCACCGTGAAAAACGGCTCTGCCACGGCTTATGCCGAGGCGGTCGTTAAAGACGATACGCTTAAAAGCGAATACGTCGTGGGGGATGAGTTAGATGTTTCCGCCGCCAAAATTCTGGTCGGAGAAACGGAACTTGCTCCCGATACGGTGTACCTTACCGCGCCTAACGGCGTAGTGTCTTACGGCAACAAAAAGGTTTTAAGCCTTGCCGGCAAATACTTACTTACCCTTTACAAAACCGAGGGCGGCGTAAAGTATAAGGCAGAAACGACCTTTATCGCGAACGAAAAACTGTTTTCGGTTTCCTCAAACAAATCGTCTGCGGAATACCTCGAACAGGTTACGATGACTGACGCCACGCTCGGCGGCATGCACGTAAAACTTTCGGGCGGGGATACGTTTAACTGCAACGCACCGATAAACTTAAACGACTATAAAGGCGGCAAACCCTTCTTTAACGTTTATCCTTATAACTGCAACCCCCAAGCGGGCGGCGATAAACTCCGTCAGGCAAGCACCATGGTAGTTAAACTTACCGACTGCTACGACCCGAGCGTGTACGTAACCTTTTCGGTATTCTTTAACGATACCGGTTGGCTCTATTATCGCGCGGGCGCGTCCTGCCAAAGCGAAACGGGTCTTAGAAAGGGCGGCGACAGAAAGGTTATCGTAGACGGCGACGTGTATTACTGCTATATGAGAGCGGAATGGGGCGCTGACGGCAACAGATATTCTCAGTACGGCATCGGCATGTGCTACGACGTAGATACCGCGAGAGTAAATTTTGTAAACAGTAAATTAAACACGTTTGTAAACGACCTCGATAACCCAGGCATTTACGAAAAGGCTAACAGATTTAACGGTTTCACCACGGGTGAAGTTTTTCTTTCCGTTTACGCTACCGATTATATACAAGAGGCTTTCGATATAGAAATAACGCAGATAGGCGATTTAACCGGCGAAGATTTTAACGATAAAATCGCACCCGCAAGCACGGGCGCGACGGTTAAAGGACTTGAAAAGTTTGAAAACGGCGTGTACGTTGAAAAGGGTAAAGCGGTAACTCTTCCCGAGGCGAAATTTTATACCGCAACCGGTATAAAAGAAGAAAGCGTTTCGGTTAAATACGGCGGCAAAACCGACGTTGTAGTTATAGACGGCAAATTTACGCCCGTCGCTGTCGGAGATTACGTAATAACTTACCGCGCGACCGATTATTTCGGCGGCGCAACCGAAAAGTCTGTTACGTTTACCGCCGCAAGCAACGTAATTTCATTAAACGCCGGTAACGTGCCCGCTTCCGTAGAAACGTGCAAAACCTACGTTTTACCGGAATTCACCGCGTCGTCTATTAACGGCGAGGTAGAAGTTAATATCGAAGCGATAATAAACGGCGAAAGCATTGCGATAGATACCGCGGCGCGCACGTTCGTTCCGCTCGTTGCGGGTAATTACACCCTTCGTTATACGGTTAAAGACGTTGCGGGCGAATACGTTAAAGATTTTGACGTAACCTCGGTCGCGAGCGACAACGTAACGTTTTCTACCGCCGTTCTTCCCGATAAATTTATTAAAGGCGCGACCTACGCGTTAGACGGCGTTACGGCGGTTAAGTTTGAAAACGGCAAATCCGTTTCTCAAACCGCTTCCGTATTAGTTAAAAACGACAACGGCGATTTCGTAGCGGTTTCCGACCCCGATAACTTTACCGTTAATGCCGAAAACACCGTAACGCTTAAATACGTTTACGGCGCGGCGACCTCTCGCGAATATACGGTGGGCGTAGTTGACACGGGTTTAGCCGATTATGAAATAGATATGGCTAAATACTTCGTCGGCAACGGCGAAAGTATCGCGGACGAGAGCGGTATTGTATTAAAGGCGACTCAAAACGCTTCTTATAAGTTTATAAACGCGATTTCTTTCGCTTCGTTCAATTTCGGTTTTAAGGTTGACAGCGGGTATACTAATTTCTCCGCGTTGACTGTCAAACTCACCGATTATTTTGACGAAAGCCGTACGTTTACCATAACTTACTCGGCTTCCGGCGAAAGGGTAAACTTTACCTGCCACGATTACGAAGGCGTGTTGGCGAGCGTAACCTTCAGCGGGCTTGACACTTTCGTTTCTTATAGATCGAACGATTATAAAATTTCGGAAAAGAGCGGCGTAAGCGTATCTCTCGGCGAAAACATTTTCCCGCAGGATAAGGTCCGCGTTGAAATCTCGTTAGAGGGCGTAACCGCGGAAAGCCGCGTTACCGTCGTTTCTATCAACAATCAGACGTTCAGTTCCGTTGCCGGCGACTACATCAAGCCGGATATTTACGTACCCGCGGTAGATTCGGGTATTAAAGAAAAGGGCTCGGTCATGACCGTGTACGCACCCGTTTGTACCGACGTTTTATCTCTCGTTTCGGGTAACGGCGTTAAAGTTTCGCTTTACGGCGCAAACGGCAACCTTACCGACGAAAACGGCAGAGAGCTCAAAAACGTAAGCCTTAAAGAAAACGTTAAAGTAACGCTTTCCGTTGCGGGCGAATATACGCTTTCGTATAAAGTAACCGACGGCTGGGGCAACGAAAAAGTTCTTAACTACACCATAACGGTTATAGACAAGACTCCGCCCGTCGTAACGATTGAAAACAACTTTAACGGAAAAACCGAAACGGCAAACTATAAATCGGTAATCACCGTTAAAAAGTATACCGTATCCGCTCAGTCCGAAACGCAGGTTCTCGTAATGGCGTACGCGCCCTCCGGCAAGTTCATCGCCGTAGGCGAAAACGGCAAATTCACCGCAAGCGAAAAGGGCGTTTACAGAGTGTGCTATCACTGTTACGATAAAGACTTTAATCAGACGACCGCTTACTACTTCGTTAAAGTGGCTTAAAGGGAGAAGATAAATGAAAAAGATTTTATGTTTAATGTTAGGGCTTATGCTGACGCTCGCGGCGACGTTTTCTTTCACCGCATGCGGGAGCGAACAAACCCCCGAGGAGTCGGAAAGAATAACTTACGACGGAACGCACGTTTTTAACGTTACCGATACCGAAAATAAAATCGTGTCTAACGGTTTAACGGATTATATCGTAGTTTATCCCGAGCAAACGGACGAAACTCTTATGCTCGCCGTAACGGAATTTCAGGATTTTTTCCTTAAAGCCACGGGTATCGCGATAGACGCGCGTAACGACGGGGCGGAAAACTTTTCCGCAAATCAAAAATATATCTCGATAGGCAACACCTCGCTTCTCGAAAGCAGCGGTATAGACGTTGAAGCCGCCACCGCGGACCTCGGGTTAGATGGCGTGAGAATACTTACCCAAGGCAACTCGGTTTTCGTGTTCGGCAATTCGAGCAGCGCATGCTGCTTCGGCGTGTACGACCTGTTAAACGTTTACTTTAACTACGAGTGCTACTACGTAGACTGTATCGAAATAGACAAAGGCGTTACCGACCTTAAATTCAAAACGCTTGACGTAAAAGACGTGCCCGATATCGCGCACAGAAGATGGAATTACGGCATTTTTAACGGAAACAACACTTTCCAGTACCGTATGAGAACCATTTACAAAACGATGGATATGTGCTTGCCCGTTTGCCCGGACTATACCTCCGGCACGGCAAACGCAAATACCACCATTCATAACGCGCTTACATTCTTGCCGCCGGACGTTTACGGCAACGAACACCCCTTGTGGTATATGGATAACAAAAGGCAACTTTGCTACCTCGCCCATGGGGACGAAGTGCAGTATAGGTTAATGGTAGAAGAAATCGCCAAAAAGATTGAACACAGCCTTACGCTTTATACGCCGGAAGAATATCCTTTGTATAACAACGTGGCAATGGCGATGGAAGACGTTTTCGACAGTTGCGGGTGCGAGGCTTGCGCGCAGAACTATTTAACGTACGGCGCAAACTCCGCTTCGTTCATCAAACTTATAAACAACGTATCCGTGCTCGTAGAGGAATGGATGGCTAAAGAAGAGAACGCCGCCTACCGCCGCGATATGCACTATATGTTTTTGGCGTATAACGACTACAGCCAGGCTCCCGCAAAACTCAACGAAACTACCGGCGAGTACGAACCCGTTGCGCCGGACGTAAAGTTTAACGCCAAATGCGGCGTTTGGTACGCGCCTATATCCGACTTAGACTGGCAACAAAGTTTGTATGCGGAAATCAACTCGCAAGAACTTGAAAACTTTAAAAAGTGGGCTAGCCTTACCGACTATATGTACGCGTGGTTCTATTCTACCAACTTTAACCAGTATATGTGTTTCTTCGATTCGTTCTCGTTTACGGCGGATATCTACGCCGCCGCGGCGAAATTCGGCGTAAACTTTATATACAATCAGGGGCAAAGCACGTTAAACGGCAGGTCTACCGCTTTCCACGCGCTTAAAACCTATCTCGACGCGAAACTCGAATGGAACTCTTCGCTTAATATAGAAACGCTTATAGATAACTTCTTTAACGCGATGTATAAAGACGCCGCACCCGCAATGAAAAACATTTTTTACGAAGTACGCGGTTATAACTATAAACTTATATCCGAAAACGGACTTCTTAAAAAACGCAGTATCTATCAGCAGATAATGAGCAAAAAATACTGGAACCTTAACCTGGTTACCGGTTGGCAGCAAGAGTTTGACGCGGCGAAAGAACTCGTTAAAAAGTATAGCGAAAGCGATCCCGAACTTTATCAGATGCTTATCGACCATATAGAAGTGGAATGGGTAAGCCCCGCGTATATTTCGGCGGTCGTTTACGGGGCAGAACTCGACTCCGCGACTTATAACTCTATAGTGGCAAGGCTTAAAGCGGACGTAGAAAAGTACAGCATAGCGCAATATGCCGAGCATAAGAGCATGTCCGACATAACTAACGCGCTTTAATAAAACAGGGGAGAAAACGAAATGAAAACATTCAAAAAACTTTTATGCACCGTTCTTTCGGTTATAGCGGTTTTCGGTTTCGCGGCGCTTGCAGCCTGCGGCGAACCGAGCGAACCCGAAAAAACTTACAGCGTTTCTTTTAAAGAAACTTCCGTAACCATGGTTATCGGCGAAAGCAAAAAACTGGGTTACGAAGCGACCGAAAAAGAAGACGAAACTCCGGTTTTTACTTCTTCAAACGAAGCGGTTTTAACCGTAAACGAAAAGACGGCGGAAATAACCGCCGTAAAGTGCGGCTCGGCAACAGTTACCGCGAGTTTTGCGGGTAAAACCGCAACTTGCGCCGTTACCGTAACCGACGGCGGCTTTGTGCCCGCGCTCGGCTTTGAAGGCGTAGCCGACAATTTAACCAAGTGGGTAGGCGATACCGTAGACTTAACGCCTTACGTTACCTTTAACGAGGCAAAGTTTTACGATTGTTCGGTATCTTACGACTTTTCGGCAGAAGGCGTCGTTAAAGTAGAAAACGACGTGCTTACCGCTCTTAAAAAAGGTACCGTAACCGTTACCGCCACCGCAAACTGGCGCGATTTGAGTAACGAACTGCTCGTAAAAGAGTTTACCGTTACCGTTTCCGATAAGGTAGAAGTATATTTTAACGACGGCAAATCGGCAGAAGTAAGCATTTACACTCTTTCGTCCTTTAACGGCGAAACTTACGCAACCACCGCCGCGGCGCAGTTAAACGTTTTAGTAAACGGCGCGGCGGCGCCTGCGGATAAGATAAGCGTTACGGTTGTTTCCGGTGAAGACTGCGTAACCCTTGCGGGCGGCGTGGTAACCGGCGTTAAAGGCGGCACCGCGGTTATAAAGGGCACTTATAACGGCGACGACGGCGAAATCTCTACTTCGATGACCGTAAAAGTGCTTCGCCCCGTTATAGAAAAAGACACCGACCTCGGCTTGTTTGACGCGACCGACGGTATCATAGCGGAAGCCTCCCTTACGAGTTTGTTTACCGTAAGCGGCGTAACAGTAGACGCTAACGTTGTCGCCGCGGCGTATTCCGAAGGCGGCGCGCTTACCGCCCTTACCGTAGAAAACGGCAAAATAAGCGGCTTTAACGTCGGCAGAGAAATGACGAGCCGCCGCGTAACGTTGTATAACGACACGTACGGCGTAGAATTTTCTCTTACGCCCGTTACCAAAATACTCAAAAGAGCGGCGGACCTTGCCGTGCTTAACGTGGACGCTTCGGATAAAGTTATCGACGGATATTTTTACGTCGCCAACGATTTGACCGACGACCCCTCTTTCTGCAACGAGCATACCGACAAAAAAACCAAGGTGGACGAAAACGCGGGCTTTAAGGGCGTTTTCGACGGTAACGGCAAAGCGATAAGTTATACCGCCTACGCAAACGGCTTGTTCGGTAACCTTTTACAGGGTGCAACCGTTAAAAACGCGGCTTTCGTAAACTTAACCTTAAAATCCGTTTCTAACGGGGCAAGGGCTTTGGGTTTATGCTATCTGGTAGCAAAAGACGTTACGTTAGAAGATTTATATTTCGAGGTAGAGGACTTTAACTCTGCAAATAACGGCAACACCACCGCCGTTATCGCCAACGAAGTAAAGAGCGCGGCTAAATTTAAAAACATCGTTATAAACGTAACCGCGCCTTTCGATAACTACGAGTTTACCGACAACATGCGTACCGACCATAAACTTTTAGGTTTTTACGGCTACGTGTGCGTTTGGGTAAACACGCTTAGCGGCGCGCAAAACCTTTACGCCGTAACGGGCTCTAAAATGCCTGCTTCGGGCGCGTTCAGTTCTTCTGCGGAAAGCACGCACCAGATTTCGGTTGCGGCTAACGACGCGGCTTCTCTCGGTGAAACGTTACCTGCCTATCCTACCGTAAGAACGGTTGAGGGGCATTACCGTTATAACACGTATGCGGAGCTTTTAGCGTCCGACAACGATTTTGCGGCGTTTACCGCAAGCGTGTGGAAAGCGGGTCTTAACCTTCCCGTATGGGCGGGTGCAGACGTCGGCGAGTACGTTGCCGTTAAAGCGGACGACGCTAACGTAACCGATACCATAACCGTCGGCATAAACGGTTCTAAAACCATAACCGCAAATCTCGGCAAAGTAAACGTTCCCGTAACGATAGAAGTTATCGGCGGCAATACGGACAGAATAACGGTGTCGGGCACGGTTATTTCCGCAAGCAACTATGGCTTCGCGAAAATCAAGTTGTCTTACACCGTAGCGGGCAAAAATTGTGAAAAAACGCTTAACGTTTTGTGTTTAGACGAAACTTCGGTGCCCGTAACCGTAACTAACGAAATATGGCTTTCCGCATTAGACGGCACTTTGTTTACCACGAACGGAGAAGTCGCCGACTTAACCGGCGGCGCGGCGATAGTCGCGGCGCAGTCCGAAGCGGGTAATATCGTTGTAGAAAGCGGCAAACTTACTGGCATAAACGTAAACAACAATAACTTTATTCAGACAAGCGTTACACTTTTTGACCAGAACGGCAAAGTAACCGTTTTAACAAACGTAAAAGTCTATACCAAGGTGCTGACCAAGGCAAGCGATTTAGCGGTGTTTAACCTTACTTCGGCGGTATCCACCAAAGGTTATTATATCGTAGCGAAAGACTTGACCGACGACCCGACCTTTACAAACCTCCATCCGGGTTATGCAAACTCAGCAAGGTTTAACGGCATATTCGACGGTAACGGTCATACCGTAACGTTTACCGTTTCCGCACACGGACTTTTCGGAAATACCGACTGGAGCGCGGTTATCAAAAACGTAGCGTTTAAAAACTTAACCACCGCCGCGGCAAAAGATCACGGCGACCAGGTAATTCTTTGCAACTTGCCTTACGGCGCGTTTGAAGACGTGTATATCTCGTTTGCGGATTTCGATTCGGTAAACCGCGGACACAGAACCGCGCTTTTCTCTAATCCGTCGGGCAATACCGTAAAAATGACGAGAGTGATAATAGATATACCCGATGCGTCCGTTGACGCGGTTGATTATGAAAGCGGCACTAAATCTTATTACGGTCCTATTTCGCTTTACGGTACCGCCGCTAAAGACTTTACGGTTACGGGTTCGGTTTACGTGATAGCGAAGTTTATGCCGATGATAAGCTGCGGCTTTAGCGGCAAGGCTTACTATATGTACGCCGTAAACGACTATAAAGAGGGCGAAAGCGCGAGTACCACGCATAAAGTTCTTAATTCTTACCGTTACGACACCGTTGCGGACATGAAAGCCGATACGACCAACTACGACGCGACCGGCTTTACCGCAAGCGTGTGGCAAAACGTTAATATTTAACACAGATCCGAGTCGGGGCTTATTCCGCATAAGCCCCGCGGAAATAAAAAAGGTCTTTCCCGTAATACCAAAACAGGGAAAGAAAGGAGTAAAAGCAAAATGAAAAAGCAGTATCAAACACCAAGTTTGCACGTGTTCATTTTCAACGAGGCCTGCGATAACGTGCTTAAAACGTCCGACGGTATAAAAGAAAATACCGTTTCGATGTCGGATTTCTTTGACTCCGGCGACATTGAGTAAGGAGGGTAAAATGAAAACTATAGTTAAAAACAGAAAAATTATAACTTTCGTTTTGTCCGTACTTCTCGGTTTATCGGTCATCGGTGCGATTTTCTCTCTTACCCGCGGCGGCGTAAAAGCCTTTGCGGAAGCGTCCTCGTCCGTAACGGACGGCGCAACGGAGATTACGTTATCCGATATGGGGCTTAGCGAAGACGATTTTAAAATGGACCTCGGCGCGTCCGTCAGAGTTAATTCTCAAACGCCCGGTATCCGTTTTTCCGGCACGCTTGACGAAGACGCGTTAAAGACTTCTGAAAGTTACGGCGAAGCAAACTACGATTACGCGTATTACATCGGTTTTACCGTAGACGGCAAAACTTTATACGTAACGTTTACGCCCGATGAAGTAAGCGGTTATTTCTCCGCTTCCGTAACGTACGAAGGCATTTCCGATGCCAACAAATCGGCATTGTTCGGTAAACTCGTCAAAGGTGAAGGCGTTATCGTTTTAACCCCGAAAGCGGAAGGCGAAAAGAAATTCGTTAAAGCGACCGCAAACGACAACGTTCGTTCGGTAGAGGCGGTTGTAAACGCCGCTCTCTTAAACGGAGAAAACGAGGAATACCCCGGCATAAACGACTTCGGTTTCGTTAAAGAAAGCGTTACGTTAGACGCCGTAGACCTTTATCTCAGCGGCGGCGAAATAGCCTTTACCGGTGCGGAAAGTATTTCCAAAGTATACTTCGGCAGTAAACTTATCGAAAACCCCGCTATAAGCGGCAACGTTTTAACTCTTGAAAAGTCTGCGGTTTCCGCTTACGCTTTGGGCGATAGTTTCTGGGTTTCGGCAGTAGACGGCAACGGCAAATTTTATAACGCGCGCGTAACTCTCGCACCCAAAACCGTTACGACGGAAGTTTGGCTTTCTGCGACTGACGGCGTTCTTTACGCCGGCGACGGCGGCGCGGCGTTTACCGCGGAAGACGGTTCTAAAATAGTTTCTGCCACTGCGGATGGCGAAACGCTTAACGTTACCTCCGAGGGTTATATCGAGGGCTTTACCGTAAATACCAACAAAATTACGGAAAAAGCCATAACCGTTACCACGGAAGAGGGCAACGTTTATAAACTCGTAAACGCCAAAGTATTTACCAAAGTATTAACCAAGGCAAGCGATTTAGCGGTGTTTAACCTTACTTCGGCGGTATCTACCAAAGGTTACTATATCGTAGCGAAAGACTTGACCGACGACCCGACCTTTACAAACCTGCATCCTGCTTACGCAGGCGCCGCAAGGTTTAACGGCATATTCGACGGTAACGGTCATACCGTAACGTTTACCGCTTCCGCACACGGTCTTTTCGGTAATACCGACTGGAGCGCGGTTATCAAAAACGTAGCGTTTAAAAACGTTAAAACAGCCTCGACAAGCGGACACGGTAACTTTTTGATTCTCGGTCATTTAGGTTACGGTAGTTTAGAGGACGTTTACGTTTCGTTTGAAGATTACGACTCTGCTAACCGCGGGCACAGAACCTCCATGTTCGAAAATCTCGCAAACGGTACTCTTGCACTTAAAAGATGCGTTATAGAAATACCGGATGCCTCTATCGACACTTACGGATATGAGGCGGGTGCAGTTTCTTATTACGGACCGCTCGCATTATACGGAAACCGGACGGATGACATTACCATTAACGGCTCTGTTTACGTTCTTTCTAAACTTATACCTATGTTCAGTTGCGGCTTTGCGTCAAATCCGTATTACAATTACGCCGTAAACGATTATAGAGAGGGTAGTTCTTCTATCACGCATAAAGTATTAAACGCATACCGTTACGATAATTTTGCGGATATGAAAGCCGATACCGCTAACTATAACGCGGCAGACTTTACCGCAACCGTATGGCAAAACAACGTTATAGGCTTAACGTACGAAGCGTCTTCTAAAAAACTTTACGACGAAAACTTAAACGAAATTACCGCGATAAACGAAAGCGCGATTTCTTCTTACGACCAAACGCTTGAAAACGCTACCGCGAACAAGATACTTAAAAACATAACCGTTACTACCGAAAGCGGCAAAGTTTATAACGCAGCCGTAACCGTTGTAACCAAAATTTTAACTTCTTCAAGCGACCTGGCTGTATTCAATTTAGCGGACAATACCACTAAAATAAACGGCTACTATATCGTTGCAAACGACATAACCGACAATGCGGACTTTACCAACGAGCATTTCAGCGGGGTTGGCGAATCCACTAACTATGGATTTATCGGCACGTTAGACGGTAACGGTCATATCGTAACGTTTACGGCTTCCGTCGGCGGCTTGTTTGGCAACGCAATCGGCGCGAATATTAAAAACGTAGCGTTTACGAATATCAAGTTCAATCGTTTGGCATCTAACAACAATCTTTCTGTACTCGGCGGTTCGAGTAAAGATACGGTTTTAAAAGACGTATACGTTTCTTTTGCCGATTACGGCTCTGCGACCAAAGGGCAAAGGGTTACGGCGTTGTTCTTACAGTTCGCTTCTAACTTAACCAACGTTGTAATCGATATACCCGATGCTTCGCTTGGCGACGTAACTTATGAAAGCGGCACGACTAATTACTTCGGCGCGCTTGCTTTCTACGGCTCCCAAGGAAATGATTATACCGTAAACGGTAAAGTATTCGTAATAGCGAAGTTTATGCCGATGATAAGTTGCGGCTTTAGCGGTAAAGTTTACTATATGTACGCTGTAAACGACTATAAAGAGGGCGAAAGCGCATCTACCACGCATAAAGTTCTTAATTCTTACCGTTATAACACCGTTGCGGATATGAAAGCCGATACGACTAACTTTAACTCTGCGGACTTTACCGCAAGCGTATGGGAAAACGTTAATATCTGATTGACGTAAAAACCTCGTACTAACTATGTTCCGCAGGGGCTTTTGCCCCTGCGGAACGATAAATGTTTTACTATGGAAATTAAAAACATCACCCCGAAAGACGAATTTCAATATTTTTTCGGGTATTACGATTTACAGCCTTATAGCGAGGACGGGCTTACCCATCTTGCGCACAGGGTAAAATTCAAAGACAGGTTGCCTAATAAAACCGACGTTGCGGAAGTCGGTTTTATAGACCTTAAAACGCTCTCTTTTAACAAAATCGCGGAAACGCGCGCGTGGAACTTTCAGCAAGGCGCGCTTTTGCAGTGGGCGGAAAGCGGCAAAACGGTTATTTACAACGATTATGACGGTAAAAAATACGTTGCGCGCGTAAGCGATATAAACGGCAACCTCATTAAAACTTATGACAGACCTTTCGCCGCGATAAGCGCAGACAGAAAAAGCGGGTTATCCATAAACTTTGCCCGCGTTTACGATTTCAGAAAAGGTTACGGGTATTGCAATATAACGGACCCGTATTCCGGCTCGCTCGCGCCGAGAAAAGACGGACTGTTTTTAACCGATTTAAGCAGCGGTAAAACCGAACTCGTTTATTCTTATGCTTTTTTCAAAAAAGCGTTCAGCGAGCAGCCTTTTACGGATATGAAACTCGTTATAAACCACGTAACGTTTTCTCCTTCCGGCAAAAAGTTTATAATGCTTTTCCGTAATTTTCCCGAAGAGGGTAAAAAGTGGGGCACGGTGCTTGCCGTGGGCGACTTTAACGGAAACGTTAAAAAACTTACGAATTTTGAAGTAAATTCGCATTACTCGTTTTTAGACGACGACAATATAATGATATATTCGGGGTTGCCCGAATGGGGCGTTTATTTTATAAACCTCACCACGGGAGAACGGCGGCGGCTTAACGAACCGATTTTAGACGCGGACGATATACACGTAAACTATTCGCCCGATAAAACGCGGTTTATCGGCGACGGCTATCCCGATAAAAACGATATGAGAACGCTTTTTATGTACGATTTTAAAACGCGTTCGGTAAAAGAGATTATAAAAGTCTTTTCCGAAAGGGTAAAAGACGTTGACATAAGATGCGACCTGCACGCGAGATGGAATCAAAAGGGCGATAAAATTTCCTACGATACCACCGAAAGCGGCAGGAGAGAAATACGAGAGATTATTTTAACCGATTTATGAGCGAATTTTTCGAACTGATAAAAGTAACCGATAAATATAGCGGTTCCGGCGATTTTAACGGAAAAGAGTCCGTTCTTTCGCTCGAAGAGCAGCGCGACTACTTAAAAGAATATTATCGCCAAAGCGTAACTCGTTACGGCTTTAAAGAATGCGAAAAAGTCGTTTCTGACGGCGAGATTAAAGCCGCGCTCGATAAAATCGATTTAACAAACGAAAATTCGTTTAGAAACAGGCTTTGTTTAACCGAATTAAGCGCGTATACCGTAAAGCGCAACGCATATAAAAACCTTTATTTATACACCGACAAGTGCGTAGCGTGCGGCGGCGTTATAACCGTGCGTGCGGGCGAGTCCGCGCCGAACGGCGCGTTCAAAATCGAATGCGGCAAAAGCGTTAAAAGCGCGGAGTTTTCGTTTAAAATAAGCGAGGACTTTTTTACGCCGCTTCGCGGCGGTACGGATACGCTCGTCGGCGGCAAGGTGATAGAACTTCGTCGCGGAACGGAAGAATGCGTTAAACTGCAAATTTATTCGGACGGGCAGTTTTGTTTAAGACTACCCGTAACCGACGCGTACCACTATCAAAACGTTTTGCTTTGTAAAATAGAGTTCGGCAAAACGGTAAAGTTCAAAGCGGAAATAATCGATAAAAAATGTATTATAAGCGTAGACGGAAAAGAGTGTTACGCTGTTGACGTATTCGCCGCGCCCGACACGCTTTTTTACGGCAACGGCGCGATACCCGTCGGCGATGCGGAATTCTGCGATATAAATATAATCACGCAAGACGGAAAATTGAACGTTTTTGAAAAATCTTGCGAAAATTACGCCGAGCGTTTTATAGGCAAAGTTAATCTGCCTTACGCCGTCGGTACCGAAAAGTTTAAAGACGAAACGCTTGTGTTAAGAAAAAATTTCGTGTATAGTAAAGGCGACAAGCGGGCGTTTTTATACGCCGATACGCTTGACCCGTGCGGAGAAATTTTTATTAACGGCAAACTCGTAAAAGCCGCCGCGGACTACTCTGCGGTTTACGCCGACGTAACCGATTTGATTGAAAACGGCGATAACGAACTGGAGATAAAGGTTAATCCCCGCGCGCCGGAGGTGCTTTATCCATGGCACCGCCATAAAGACCCGTATAACGGCTGGTTTTGCGGCGAGGTTTTTATCGAAAGTCTTTTCGGCTGTTTCGTTAAATCCGTACAATCTATAACTAAAGAAGCCTTAAACGGCTCCGTAAGGCAAACGTTTAAATTAGAAATCGCGTGCGATGCCCCTTGCGAAAAAACGCTTTTAATCGAAGTCGAAGGGGTAAAATCATTCTGCACGCCAGTTACGTTAACGCGCGGAGAAAATCGCGTTACCGTAAACGCGGAGTTAAATTTAACACCGTGGTCGCCGGATAGTCCCGCGCTGTATAACGTTAAATTTTCGCTTATCGGCGCAAACGAAAAACCGTGCGACGAGTACTATCTAAAAACTGGTTTTCGCACGATAGAGCAAAAAAACGGCGCAATACTTTTAAACGGCAAAGACTTTATAATGAAGGGCGCGCTGTTAATGCAGTTTTTGCCCCCGTATGAAAACGTGCCCGTAAACCACGTTTGCCCGACTAACGAAGAAATAGTTTTTCAGGCTCTCGCCGCTAAAAAAATGGGGTGCAACTCGGTAAGAATGCACCAACTCGGTTACGGCTCGGGCGACGCGCGCTTTGCCCGCGTGTTCGACGCGTTAGGGCTTACCGTTATATGGATAACCCGCGCGATAGACAGCGTAAACGAAATTATTTTTTCGGGCGAGTGGAAACAAAAAAGCCGCTATTTAAGCCAGATAAAAAAAGTGATAAATTCGCCGTCGGTTATTATGTACGAGGGCGTGAACGAAACGTATTTAACGCGTAGCGATATCGACGCGATTTATCGCGAATTCGTGCGCGGCGTAAAGTCGGTCGATAAAACTCGGCTTTTATGTCCCGTGTCGCATCTCTATTACGCAAACGACTCTTACGACCACGGTTGCGAATATTATCAGGACGACGGTCTTAAAGACGAGTTTTTCCGTCCCGTGCGCTCCGCCGAAGAATGGAACGACGAACACGTTGTAAGGAGCGCGCACACTTACGAGCGTTTGCTCGGTTACGGCGCGGACTGGAAGGCTTTGCGCCTTCAGAACTGGTCGGCGCAGGGCGCGCTTCTCGATTCGGATAAGCACGCGTATATCGTTTCCGAATATGCGGTTATAGGGCGTGCGGATCCCGCGGGAAAGGAGAAAGGCGCGCCGGACGTAAAATCCTACGAACTCGGCGACGAAAAGATTTTGGGGTACGATTTCGACGGGGACTTTAAATTATCGCAAGCGTATCAGGCTCTTGCCGCCAAGTACGACGGGTTTAAAATGCTATCTCTCGGGGCGGACGGACTTTTATGGTGCTGTTTAACGGGCGGCGCGAACGACGGCAGTTATTTAAAACCGCCGATAGATTTTTCCGGCAACAAAAAACTCGCGTTTTACGCGCTGAAAGAAACGTTTGCCGATACGGTTTTCTGTAAAGGCGATACGGACCTGATTTACGGTAAAAGCGTAAGTTTTACGCCCACGCTCGTTACCGCCGGCGACGGAAAAACGCACGACGTAAAAGTTATTATAGAAAATTCGCAGGGCGAAAGGGTGTATGAAAAAACTTACCCCGGCGTAAAATTCGACAGACGGATAATCAAACTCGATAAAGTCGATTATTCGGCGTTAAGCGAAGGGTATTACGTAATAGTTTTCGAGGTCGAAGAATAATGAAAAAGTATAATTATATAGTAAAAATATCGATAAATCCCGACGAGGGCTTTTGGGGCGGTTGCGTAGACGACGGCGTTAAAATGCCGCTCACCGATAAAAGCGATTACGCTTACGATTGCGCGGCGGATACGGTCGGTAATCCGTACACGGGGCTATTAGTCAGCAATAAGGGTAGGTATGCGTATTTTCGCGGCGCTTCGAGCATAACGGTGCACGGGGGTATGCTTACCGTATCTTCGTACGAGGACATAGTTTATAAAGACGGGTTTAACGATTTTCGCTCGGCGTATCTCGACGCGGCGAAAGAGTTTTTCGATAAAGACGAACTTTCGGTGCCGAAAGAGTTGCTTTTAAAACCGCAGTTTTGCACCTGGACGGAGTGCGGCGTAAACGTTACCGCGGATAAAACGATAGATTACGCAAAGTCCGTTTCCCGCGCGGGTTATTCTCACGGCGTCATTATAATCGACGACGGTTGGATGAACGATTACGGCGACTGGACTTTTAACGCCGAAAAATTCCCAGACCCTGCAAAAACGATAAAAACTCTGCACGAGGCGGGCTTTAAGGTTATGCTTTGGGTAGTGCCGTTCGTAAACAAAACCGCAAAAGATTATAACCTTTTATTAAAAAATAACGCGCTTATCAGGGACGAAAGCGGCAACGCCGCGCTTAAAACCTGGTGGAACGGTCGTTCCGCACTGCTCGATATGACGAGCGAGTTTGCGGTAAACTGGCTGAAAAAAGAGTTAAACGCTTTGCTTGCGCTCGGGGCGGACGGGTTTAAGTTCGACGCGGGCGGCGTACGGTTTTATTCGGAGAGCGACGTAAACGAAGCGAATACGGACGTCGTAGGAGAAAGCCGCGCGTATGCGGATTTTGCGTATAGTTACCATTATACCGAACTTAAGGAGTGCGTTAATTTCGGCGGCGGGCACGCAGTTACGCGTTTAAGGGATAAAAGGCGTAATTTCGATTTGACGGAAGGGCTCGGCGCGCTCGTGCCGAATATGATTCAGGCGGGTATATGCGGATATTTTTATTGTTGCGCAGATATGATAGGCGGCGGGCAGATTTCCGATTTTATTTCCGGCAAAGACAAAACTTTCGATTACGAAACGATAAGCAGATTTTGCGAGTGTTCCGCGCTTATGCCTTGCATGCAGTTTTCGCACGCGTACTGGAATAAAGACGAAAACGTTAAAGAGTTGTTCGCAAAATACGTCGCGTTGCACGACGAAGTTTCGGAGTATAAAAAAGAGTTGATTTCGGCGGCGGAAAAGCACCGTGAGCCGATTTTACGCAGTCTTGAATATGTTTTTCCGCATCAGGGGTTTTATGCGGAGAAAACCGCGTTTATGCTCGGTAACCGCTATCTTGTGGCACCGGTTACAGAACAAGGCAAAACGCAAAAAACCGTAACCCTTCCGAAAGGTAAATGGCTTTACCTCGGTAAAACGGGGTATACCGGCGGTAAAACGGTAACCGTATCCGCGCCGGTCGGCACGTTGCCGTACTTCGTTTACGACGGAGAATAAAATTACTTAAGCGTAAATTAAACGCCCCGTGAAAAATCGCGGGGCGTATTTCATCTGTCGAAATTTATTTGTCAGTTCGCAAAATTTTCGAGTATCCTTCTCGCAACGAAAACGCCGCTTGCCGAGGCGTGGCTTAAAGAGTGGGTTACGCCGCTGCCGTCTCCGATTACGTAAAGCCCTTTAAGTTTTGTTTCGAGATTGTCGTCTATCGCGACTTCCATATTATAAAACTTGACTTCTACGCCGTAAAGCAAGGTGTCGTCGTTGGCGGTGCCGGGCGCGACTTTGTCAAGTGCGTAAATCATTTCGATTATTCCGTCCAAAATGCGTTTTGGTAAAACGAGACTGAGGTCGCCGGGCGTTGCGGAAAGGGTAGGTATGGTAGTACCTTCTTCGATGCGTTTAACGGTACTCCTTCTGCCGCGCATCAAATCGCCGAAGCGTTGCACTATAACTCCGCCGCCGAGCATGTTAGAAAGCCTTGCAATGCTTTCCGCGTAGCCGTTGCTGTCTTTAAACGGCTCCGAAAAATGTTTCGCCACGAGAAGGGCAAAGTTCGTGTTTCTGGTCTTTTTTGCGGGGTCCTCGTAACTGTGTCCGTTTACGGTAACTATACCGTTCGTGTTTTCGGTAACGACTATGCCGTTAGGATTCATACAGAAAGTTCTTACGTTATCCTCGAATTTTTCGGTGCGGTAAACTATTTTGCTTTCGTAAAGTTCGTCGGTCAGCGCAGAGAAAATCTCGGCGGGGAGTTCGACTCTCACGCCTATGTCCACACGGTTAGATTTAGTGGGAATATCGAGTTTATAGCAAAGTTTTTCCATCCAGCTGCTACCGCTTCTCCCGACCGAAATAATGCAATCTTTACACGTATATTCGCCGGTTTTGGTTATCACGGTAAAGCCCTTTTCGTTTTTTGTTACGTCGGTTACGGGCGTGTTGAAAAAGAAATCGACTTTGTCTTTTAATATAGCGTAAAAGTTTTGAAGCACCACGTAGTTTTTGTCCGTGCCGAGGTGCCTTACTTTCGCGTCTAAAAGGTTAAGTTTGTTTTGCAAACAAAGTTTTTTAAGCGAAGTGCCGGTGGTAGTGTACATCTTCGTGCCCTCGCCGCCGTATTTCATGTTGAGTTCGTCAACGTAGTACATAAGTTCGATGGCTTGCTTTTTGCCGATATGCTCGTGCAGGCTTCCACCAAAGTCGTTGGTAATATTGTATTTACCGTCGGAAAAAGCGCCCGCGCCGCCGAAGCCGGACATAATAGAGCATGTTTTGCAATTGATGCAACCTTTTATTTTAACGCCGTCGATAGGGCATTTTCTGCGTTCGAGCGGGTTGCCCGTTTCAAAAACGGCTACTTTTAAATTCTTGTTGTTAGCGGTGAGTTCGTACGCGGCGAAAATGCCGCCGGGACCCGCGCCTACGATAACTACGTCGTAATTCATAAAATTTCTCCGTGTAAAATATTTAAGCCCCTTAAAGCCAATTTATTTTAACATATTAAATTATTTTTTTCAACGCTTTTACGCTTAATTATTTATTTTTTCCTTTAAATGTGCTAAAATACGGTTAGTAGGAGAAATTATGAAAATCACTTTAAATCCCGATGAAAAAATCGTCGCGGCATTGAAAAAAGGTCTTGAAGAAAAGGGCGGTTATTGCCCGTGCAGGCTTAAAAAAACCGAAGACAACAAATGTATGTGCAAAGAGTTCAGAGATCAGATAGCCGACCCGAATTTCGAGGGGTACTGCCACTGTAAACTGTATTATAAATCGAAATAATTTTATGGATAAAATTTTAGATTACTTCGGTAAAGATTTAACGCCGCTTAAAGACAAAAAGTTGTTTTTATTCGATTTGGACGGTACCGTTTATCTCGAACATACGCTGTTTAAAGGCGTTAAAGAAACGCTTTCTTTAATTTCGGCGCGCGGCGGCAGATACGCGTTTATCAGCAACAACTCTTCGCTATCCGTTTTCGCGTACGTAAAAAAACTCCGCGCGATGGGGATAAACGTAAAAAAAGAGGACTTCTTTTCTTCCGCTTCTGCGGCGGCGGAACTCTTAAAAAGCAGATACGGGAGCGGTAAAATTTACGTACAGGCGACGAGGGCTTGCGTTAAAGAACTTAGATCCGCGGGCTTAAGCGTAACCGAAAAGTTCGATAAAAACGTTTCTGCGATTCTCGTCGGGTACGATTCCGAGCTTACGAGCGACAAAATGCGGCTTACCTGCAAAATGCTTACCGAAACGAACGCGCCCTATTACGCCACTAATCCCGACTGGGTTTACCCCGTGGACTTCGGGTACGTGCCCGATTGCGGCTCTATGTGCTTCGGGTACGAAAAAGCGACGGGCAAATCGCCCGTATTTATCGGTAAGCCCAACCCGATGATGATAAACTGCGTTATGGATAAACTTGGGTATACTAAAGATGAAATCGTGCTTTTCGGGGACAGGTTATATACCGACGTCGCTTCCGGCGTGAACGCGGGCGTAGACGCCGTTCTCGTTTTAACGGGAGAAACTTCTGTCGACGATTTAGCGAAAAGCGAGATAAAGCCGGCGTTTACGCTTAAAAGCGTTGCTGAACTTGCCGGTGTTTTAAGATGATCGAAAAATAAAACGGTTAAGGTGCGATATGTCCGATAATAAAAACAGGGTTTATTTCGTAATAGACATGAAGTCCTTTTTCGCCTCCGTCGAATGTGCGGAAAGGGGACTTGACGCGATGACGACCAAACTCGTCGTTGCGGACGAAACGCGCACCGAAAAAACCATTTGCCTTGCCGTAAGCCCCGCGCTCAAAGCGCTCGGCGTAAAAAACAGGTGCCGTCTGTTTGAAATTCCTAAAAACATAGACTATATAATCGCCCCGCCGAGAATGAGAAAATACATTACCTACGCGGCGGAAATATACGGCATATATCTTAAATATATTTCCAAAGAAGATATTCACGTGTATTCGATAGACGAGTGTATAATAGACGCAACCGATTACTTGAAGTTATATAAGTTAAGAGCAAAAGAGTTCGTTAATAAACTCATAGCAGAAATCTGGCAAACGCTCGGCATACCCGCTTCCGCGGGGATAGGCAGCAATATGTATCTTGCAAAAATCGCGCTCGACATCACCGCGAAAAAATCGCCCGACCGTATAGGCTGGCTTACCGAAGAAAAGTTTATAAAAACGCTGTGGGAACACCGCCCCATAACCGATTTTTGGGGTATATCGTCGGGGACGGAGGAGCGGCTTAAAACTCTCGGCATATTCGATATGAAAGGTATAGCCGAGGCGAACGAGGACGCGCTTTACCGCGTTTTCGGCGTAAATGCGGAACTGCTCATAGACCACGCCTACGGCAGAGAACCTTGCCTTATGAGCGACATAAAAAGTTATAAAGGCAGGTCAAAGTCTTTTTCTTCTTCGCAAATACTTCCGTGCAATTACACTGCGGAGGACGCTTTGACCGTACTAAAAGAAATGTTGCAAAACGGCTGTTACGACCTTTTCGCGCGGCATTATTCAACTTCTTTGCTGCACGTGTACGCGGTTTACGGAACGGGCAGAAAAGAGGCGGTAAAAGCCACCGCCCGCATGGTCGAAACGACAAATCTTTATTCGGTTATGGCACCTTACGCCGAAAACGCTTATCGCTCTGCGGTTAATTTCTCAAAACCCGTACGCCGGGTGGGGTACGATTTTGCCGAGGTCGTGCCGGAAAGCGACGAAAGATACGATTTTTTTACCGATATGTCAAAGGTGGATAAAGAGAAAAGGCTTGTTTCGGGCATATTAAAGGTTAAAGAAAAATTCGGCAAAAACGCGATTTTTAAGGGGATAGACCTTACCGAAAAAGCAACTCAGCGAGAACGTAACGAAACAGTAGGAGGACACAGGGGCGGTGAGAGTTAAAATGGACAGAACCCAGCGGGCAAAACAATTCGCCCCGTTCGAGGCGTTAACAGGACTCCGCAACGCTTTAAGAATAAAAGAATTTCAGCACGAAAGCGTTGTTAAGGGCGAGCTGTCGGAGGATTCCGCGGCGGAAATTTCCGCCGTTATGATGGGTTTGAATAAAGGAGAAAAAGTTACCGCAGAAATTTACGATAACGGACACGTTTATTCGGTTACGGGCGCGGCGACGATTTTGCCCGAGAAACGCGAAATAAAAATAGACGATAAAAGTTATTCTTTCGATAAAATACGCGGGCTTAAAAAACTTGTTTAAGCGCGAAGTTTACGGGCGTAAAAATTTGTTTGTACGAAATATGTAATATGTATGTTAAAGCGTACGAATATATCTTGCGCGGTAAAGTTGCCTGCTGTAAAATATATAAAAACAAACATTAAAGCGTGAATTTATGATTAAAGTTTTCGACAGTCATTGTCATACGCTTCAACACGTTTCCGTCGCGGAGTCGATAGAATCGTTTAAAACGTATGCAAAGCACAATAACGTTTGCGGTATGAATTTTTTATCGATAGCAAAAGACCTCGATAATATAGAAAACGACTATATGCAAAACGTTAAAAACTTGTTTTTAAAACGTTATTTCGGCGCGCCTTACATGGCGTTTGCGGGGCTTGAGCATCACGTCGATCTGACCGAAGAGGAGCAGGCGGAAGAGTATTTAAAGCAAGTTAAACTTTATAGAGAAGTCGGCTTCGACGGGCTTAAAATGCTCGAGGGTAAGCCCAACATGCGCCGCATATTCAAGTATAAACTGTCCGACCCCGTGTACGACAAAATGTTCGCGTATATGGGAAAAACGGGTTTTCCGCTGACTCTCCATAACGCCGACCCCAAAGAATTCTGGCATAAAGAACTTTGTTCCGAGTATGCCATAAAACGCGGCTGGTACGTTACGCCCGACCAACTCAAAAAAGAGGAGATGGACGACGACGTGTTAAAGGTTATGGAAAAACACCCCGGGCTTCATTTTACACTCGCGCATTTCGGGTTTTTCTCGCAAGACATAAACGTTGCCGAAAAGTTTTTGTCGTATAAGCATACCATGTTCGACACCACGCCCGCAGGCGAGCAGTATTTCCATATGCTCGAGGACTGGGATAGTTGGAAAGCGTTTTTCGTAAAGTATCAGGACAGAATAAAGTACGGGTCCGATACCTACAACTATAAATTGACCGATTACGAAAATCTTCGTTCCGTTCTTGCCCGTCCTAATCTTGTGAGAGAGTTTTTCTCTACCGATACGGTAAATCATTATTATTCGGACGAGTATACGGGCGTTAAATTAGACGACGCGATAGTGGAAAAGATTTTCTATAAAAACGCCATGAAAGAGTACGGCGAACCTGCAAAGGTCAACGACGAATACATTAAAGCGCGCATAGCGGAACTTAAACCATTCTATCAATACAGCGAGTTTAACTTAAACGATATGGCGTTTATCGAAGATTACCTTAAATAATTATAAAAAACAACAATTACAAAGGGTTGCGTGTAATCGCGACCTTTTTTTTGCTAATACGGTTTTATAGCAGTTTATAAAAAACAATAACGGAGAAGTCAA
>DPGH01000002.1:130236-130385 GCA_003523255.1 Clostridiales bacterium | reverse complement strand
TGTGGTGGAAGGGGGTGGATTCGGCGCCTGTGCGCCCTTCTCCGACAAACGACAGGTGTCTGTCGTTTGGTTTGCTAAAGCAAACTGCCTTCGGCATCTCCTCATTCGAATCCACCGATAAAACTTATAAAAACAATAACGGAGAAGTC
>DPGH01000002.1:120547-129952 GCA_003523255.1 Clostridiales bacterium | reverse complement strand
TGGTGGAAGGGGGTGGATTCGAACCACCGAAGTCGCTGACGACAGATTTACAGTCTGTTCCCTTTGGCCGCTCGGGAACCCTTCCGTTTATATTAAGTTAAATTGCTTTACGTTTTGGAGCTGGTGACTGGAATCGAACCCGCAACCTGCTGATTACAAATCAGCTGCTCTGCCAGTTGAGCTACACCAGCGAAAGCGTTGCTACCGTAAAGCGGGTGAGAGAACTTGGTGCCTCGGGGCGGAGTCGAACCACCGACACAGGGATTTTCAGTCCCTTGCTCTACCTGCTGAGCTACCGAGGCATACAAGTTATTCGATTTTTTGAAAATGCTTGCATTACTACAAGCATTTTCAAAAATGGCGACCCGAAGGGGGCTCGAACCCCTGACCTCCAGCGTGACAGGCTGGCGTACTAACCAACTGTACTACCGGGCCGTATGGCATATAAAATTTTAAGAGTGGTGGGCCTTCACGGACTCGAACCGCGGACCAATCGGTTATGAGCCGACCGCTCTAACCAACTGAGCTAAAGGCCCTTAAAACTGCTTTTTCGTAAGCGTATCGGCAAACCTTACTCGTTTGGTCGGGGTGAAGAGACTCGAACTCCCGACCCCATGGTCCCAAACCACGTGCGCTACCAACTGCGCTACACCCCGTTCATTCACGACGCCTTAATATACTATAATAAATCTAAGAAATTGTCAACAGTTTTTCACCTTTTTTTTGAAAAAATTTCTTAATATTTTTTACCGTGCGATTTCGCGCCCTTTTTGACGTAAATCGACGACTTTCTCGCAAAAACCTTAAAACCCGCCTCGCAAAATAAAGTAATATGCTTAAAGAAAAACGAACGGAGGAAAGGTATGGATATCAAATACAGAAAATCCGTCGGCGCGCTTACGGTATACGTAGGCGGAGAACTCGACGAATGTTCCGCATCGAAAGCGAAAGATATTTTAGACAATCTTTTATACGAGTACGCGGGCAGCGATAAGATAATTTTTGATTTGTCTGACGTCTCTTTTATGGACAGTACCGGCGTAGGTTTGCTAATCGGGAGATACAAAAAGATAAGCGCGCTGCATAAACCGGTTTACATATCGGGCGCGTCGCCCGCGGCGGACAGGGTGCTTACGCTTGCGGGGATATATTCGATAATGCCTAAAATCTGACAGGAGCGTTAAAATGAAAACAGATAATAAAATGAAACTGACTTTTCCGTCCGTTTCCGCAAACGAGTCTTTTGCGAGAAACGTCGTCGGCATATTCGCGCTGGGTCTTAATCCGAGCATAGCGGAACTTTCCGATATAAAAACCGCCGTATCCGAAGCGGTTACCAACTGTATCGTTCACGGTTACGCGGGTAAAACGGGAGAAATAGAACTTTCGGCGGAGATAATCGGCGACGAATTACATATAAACGTTTTCGATAACGGCGTCGGCATCGAAAACGTGGGGCGCGCTCTCGAGCCTTTTTACACGACCAAACCCGAAGAAGAAAGGTCGGGCATGGGCTTTACCATAATGAAAAGTTTTATGGACGAGGTCGTCGTGGAATCGGAAGAGGGTAAAGGCACCAGAGTTTATATGACGAAAAAAATAAGTCCGACGATAGAAGATGTTAGATAACGAAACCCTTCTCGAATATTTAAGAAAAGCAAAAAACGGAGACGACGCCGCGAAAGAAGAAGTGTTCAAAAGCAATTCTCCGCTTATTAAAAGCATAGTCCGCAGATTTTACGGTAAAGGGGTTGAGGGCGACGACCTTTATCAAATAGCCTGCATCGGCTTTATGAAAGCGATAAATAATTTCGACGAGTCTTTCGGCGTAAAGTTTTCGACATATACCGTGCCTATGGTTATAGGCGAAATAAAACGATATATGCGCGACAACGGCGCGATAAAGGTATCGAGAACGCTTAAAATACTCGCCAACAAAATAAACAGGTTTATAGACGAATATCAATATAAAAATTGCGTTTCCCCATCGATAGAAACCATTGCCGAAAAATTCGGGGTCAGCGAAGAAGAAGTCGTCGTTGCGCTCGACAGCGCGCGTATGCCCGTTTCCATTTTCGATAAATTCGAGGAGGACGACGACGGACAAGAATTGATAGAAAAAATTCCCGCGAGCGAGGGCGAAGATTCGGTCGTAAACAAAATTCAACTCGCCGACGTTATAAACGGACTGAGCGACCGCGAGCGAAAAATAATAGTTTTAAGGTATTTCAGAGATAAAACCCAAAGCGAAATTGCGTCCGAACTCGGCGTGTCGCAGGTTCAGGTATCGCGACTCGAAAGCAAAATAATCGAAAAAATACGGCAAGAATTTTAACGCCGTGTTTTTTTATGCGTTAAAATCGTTGAAAACCTTTTTATATAGTGTTAAAATGATTGCATATATATAAAGGATTGAATAATGAAAACGTTAAAAACACTTCAAACGATTTCTAAAGTCGGCAGGGTTATAAGCAAAATCGTATTTATTGCCTGTATAGTCGGGTTTTGCGGTTGCGTTTCCGGTATAATAACCGTTGCCGCAGGCGCGGAGGGTATTAAATTTAACGGCGTTACGCTTAAAAGCCTTTTGCAAACCGAAGCGGATATTACGACGGGTACGCTGTACGCGCTGATGGCGGCGGGCATGATTATATGTGCAAGCGAATGCGTTCTCGCGAAGTTTGCGGAGCACTATTTCTCGCGGGAACTTTCCGATGGCACGCCGTTTACTTTCGGCGGTGCGAAAGAAATGTTTCGTCTCGGCGTGCTTACGATTTGTATTCCCGTCGGAGCGCAGATTTTATCTGCGATAGCGGTTGCGATAATCTCCGCGTCCGTCGAAGGGGTTGCAGACCTTAATTTCAGCGATACGACGTCTTTTGCGCTCGGCATAGCGTTTTTGGTCGCCTCCGCAGTGTTTAAACACGGCGCAGAACTTGCCGAAGCGTTGAAAGCGGCAAACGCCGCGGAGGACGCCGAACCTACTGAACCGTTTAACGGCGATAATATCTGATTTTCGATTGTCGCGAAGCGTTAGTTAAAATTAAAACCGAAATTTCGTTTCTTTTACGGAGCGGGGTTTCGGATTTTCTTTTTGTGGCATAAAAGGCGTAGCCGTTCATATATTGATTATAGAAGACAAAAAGGAGGATAAAAATGTCATTTTTCTGCAATTTTCAGTCGGATAAGTGCCCGGGTCCGATAAACGGAAATCCGCTTAACGGTCTTTGCGAAAAAGTGTGCGTAGAAGCGAAAAAAGTTTTCGACGCGTGCATGCAGCAGAGCCAACTTACCGACGTCGTCTTAAATATTACCAACCTTACGCCGGCTAATCCTACATATCCGCTAACGTTTGTCAGCGCGAAAAGCACTCTCTCGAAAGGAACGATAAGCAATCTTTTGATAGAACCGCTTGCGGAACGCCCCCACTCCGCGAGAGTGAAGTGCGACGTAACCATACCCGTTTCGGTAGCGTATACCGACGCGGCGGGTGTAGAGGGCGCGGCGACGGCTACCGTTACGGTGCCTAAGGACGTAATACTCAACATTCCGTCCGCTTCGATTATGCCTTTCGAGGTAGAAGCGGTCGTGTCGCTCGTTTCGACCCTCGGCACGTATACGGGCGAGAATCAGTTTACCATCGACTGTTGCGTTTCTATAATACTTAAAATCGTAATGGAAGTGGAATTATTGATTCCGTCTTACGGATATACTCCCATTCCGCCCTGCCAGGAATACACGCAAGAGGTTTGCGCGGGATTTTTCGAGTTGCCTATGTACCCCGAGTAATCGGGGCGACCGACTAAAAACGGTAAAACACGCGAAAGCACGCCTAAAAAGCGTGCTTTTTCGTTAATAGACTTTTTTTCGTTTTGAATTTATTCGGTCATGTGCTAAAATACGGGTATGAAGATTTGGGCGATAAGCGACCTGCATATTTCTACCCGTAACGATAAACCTATGGACGTTTTCGGCGGAAACTGGGTCGGCTATCTCGATAAAATTTTTGCCGACTGGCAAAAGAAGGTAGAGGACGACGACCTTGTTTTAATCGGCGGCGATATAAGTTGGGCGATGACGATAGACGAAGCGCAAAGCGACGTCGCCCTTTTTGCGCCTCTTAAAGGCAAAAAAATAATAATAAAGGGTAACCATGATTACTGGTGGAGCGGTATCGGCAAAGTCAGAGATATGTTACCGGAAGGCGTTTTCGCTCTCCAGAACGACGCGATTAAGTTTGAAAACGTAGTTGTATGCGGCTCGCGCTGTTGGAGTGTGCCGGGTTCAGCAGACTACTCCGCCCACGACGAAAAAATTTATTTACGAGAAACCGAACGCTTAAAACTTTCTCTTTTTCAGGCGAAAAAACTTGTCGGCGAGGGCGATAAACTCGTCGCGCTGATACATTACCCGCCGTTTAACGTGCGCAGAGAAGATACGCTTTTTACCAAAATTTTCGAGGAATACGGCGTAAACGCGGTGATTTACGGGCATTTGCACGGCAAAAACGTGCGTGCCGATAAACTCGTTATTAAAAACGGAATAAAATACTATCTGACCGCTTGCGACCAGGTAAACAACGAACTTACGGAGATTATATTATGAGCGAAGAACAAACACCTATTAACGAAGAGAGGCTGCCCGTTAGCGAAGGGCAAACCGAACCTGCAGACAAGCCGAACGCTTTTAAGACCTATCTTAAAAACCTGCCTAAACGCTATTTCATAACTGCATTTTCCGGTATGTCGTTAGGTCTTTTCGCAACGCTTATTGCCGGCACGATACTTGAAATGTTCGCAAAATGGATAGGCACGGAAAATATAGCGGGCAGAATTTTAATCGCTTTTGCGACCTCCGCTAAATTTTTAATGGGCGCGGGTATAGGTATCGGCATAGCCTACAAACTCGAGGCAAAACCTCTCGTCGTGTTTACGGCGGCGGTTACCGGCTTTGTCGGCGCGTTTGCTCTCAATATCATAGGCGGTACTTTCGGGGCGGATGTATTCGGTAAACCGGGTAACCCTATAGGCGCATACGTCGTTTCGCTTTTCACGATAGAAATAGCAAGTCTTTATGCGGGCAAAACAAAATTCGATATAATATTTATACCCCTTGGTATGATTTTAATGTGTTTTGCGGGTATTTACGTTGCGTATCCGTTTATCAAACTTATCGACTTGTTTGCCGAACTTTTGGTAATAACCATAAACGCGGGCGCGGCTGTTAAAATTATAACGGGCATACTTATATCGGTGGTAATGGGCGTGCTTTTAACCATGCCGACTTCTTCTGCGGCGATATGGATAGCGATAGCGACTTCTGAAACGGCTAAACTGCCTGAAAACACGGCGGTTTTCGCCATAGCGGGCGGCGCGGCGGTCGCGGGGTGCGCGGCGCATATGGTTGGTTTTGCGGTGTCGAGTTATCGCGAAAACGGCTTTTCCGGTTTAATATCGCAGGGGCTCGGCACGAGCATGTTGCAAATTCCTAACATAATGAAAAAACCCGTTATAATGCTTCCCGAAATAATAGCGAGCGTGTTTGCAGGACTCGTAGCGGTTCTTCTCGACATGCGTTGCACTCCGAGCGGCGGAGGAATGGGTACCAGCGGGCTCGTGGGCGTTTTCGGTACGATAGACGCTAACGCCGCCGCGGGAATACCGGGCGTAAAAACCGCGATTTCGATTGTGCTTTGTATGTTTATAATACCCGCGGCGATAAGTCTTTTATCGTCCGAATTGCTCCGTAAAAAGGGAGTTATCGCATTCGGCGATATGAAACTTCCCGAATAAAAAATTAAATCGAACATATATAAGGCGATTCGTTTTTATAAACGAATCGTTTTTTATTTGTTTTAATCGGAGAATGACACGCATATCATAAAGTAAACGTAAAAAGGAGAATTGCGTATGGCGGAAACGGTCAATAACGACAGAATAGAACTTATCGGGAGAAAACGCCTTAACATGAGCGGGGTTGAAACGGTGGACGGTTTTACGGAAAATTCGTTAAAACTTACCGTTGCGGGGAATAAACTTTTTATTTGCGGTGAAAAAATAAAAATAACGGCGTTTAACAAAGCCACGGGCGCACTGTCCGCAGACGGCGTTTTTACCGAAATCAAGTACGCCGCGAAAAAACAACCGCTTATTAAAAGGTTGTTTAAGTAATGTTCGTTTCCGGCGGACAGTTTTACGTTTTCGTCGCATGCCTGGCGTACGGCTGCATAGCGGGAGTGTTATTGTCGATTTCCGCAGGATTTAAACGGCTTTGCAGATTAAAACCTTTCGGCGTAATATCGGACGTTTTGTTCTGCGCGCTTTCGGCGGCGGGATTTATAGTTTATTCGTTCGCGTTAAAGTTTCCCACTCTTCGCGCGTATATGTTTGCAGGGGTTTTGCTCGGCGCGCTACTGTACTTTAAAAGTTTTAACGTAATAGTTGCAAATATATTTAAAAAGTTATATAATAATATCCGTAAAAACAAAAAGGCAAAGACTAAAGATGGACGAAACGAAAACGAAAAAACTGATAATCTCCGCGACGGTGGGGGCGGTGCTCCTTCTCGTAATACTTCTCGCGGTGATGATTTATCAACTGATATCCATAAAAGTGCTCAAAGACAAAGAAAGCGAGTTAGACGCCGCAATCGCCGAATACGAACGGCTGATTGAAGAAGGCGACGACACACTCGAGGCGCGTTCCGCCCGCTGGTGGATCGAACTCCGCGCGAGAGAACTCGGTTACGTTTTCGACGGGGACAAGATACTTAAAAACTGATTTATGAAATATTGCGTTATAGACGTGGGTTCAAACTCCGTCAGAATGCTTTTGAGCGAAAACGGCAAAACCATTAAAAAAAGCGCGCGTGTTACAGGGCTTGCCACGGGTCTTGCGGCAAGCGGAGTTTTAAGCGAACCTTATATGCAAAACACAGCCGCCGCGATTGCGGAATTTAAATCGCAAGGCGCGGTTTTCGGCGCGAGTAAAACATACGTTTTCGCTACGGCGGCGGTCAGGCAGTCGTTAAACTCCGCAGAGTTTATAAAAAAGGTCAAAACCGTTACAGGTCTTGACATGGACGTGATAGACGGTAAAACCGAGGCTCGGCTCGGCGCGGCGGGCGCGCTCGGGAACTCGAGCGGCGGAGTTATAGACGTCGGCGGCGGCAGTGCGGAAGTCGTGGTAAAACGCGGCGACGAGATAATTTACGCGCACAGTTTAGATACCGGCGCCGTACGCTTAACCGACGCCTTTTCGGACGATTTTTCTTCTCTTGACGGGTTTTTGGATAAAAAACTTTCCGAATACGGCGTCGTGCCCGAAGTAAAGTTTTACGCCGTGGGCGGCACCGCCACGAGCCTTGCCGCGATGGATATGGAATTAGAGCCGTACGACCCGAAAAGGGTAGACGGATACGTTATTAAAACGAGCGAACTTAAAAGAATATCGGAAAAACTTTTGCAAACTCCGCTTTCGGAGCGAGAGAAAATAAAAGGTTTGCAAAAAGGGCGCGCGCGTATAATCGCTTCCGGCGCGAGGTTGTTGTACAGAATAGCGGAATACGTCCGTGCGGAAGAGATTACGGTTAAAGAGTCGGATAATCTCGAAGGTTATTTACACGAAAAGGTCAACGCACATGAGTAAAAAACAAAATATAATAAATTACGTAATATCTTTCGCAGCGACGATAGGCTTGCTTTTGCTTACCGTTTCCGTGTCTAACGCAAGGTATTCATCAAACGCTTTCGCCGCGGTGTCGTTTTTCGCGATAGGTGCGGTTGTGGACGGGTTTATAATAACTCTCTTTCACGAACTCGGTCATAAATGGTTCGGGGGGGCAAACGGTTTTAAAACGCTTTCTTTAACCGTGTGGTTTTTCCGGTTTTATAAACGCGGTAAAAAAACCGAATTTTCTTTTTGTCTTTTAGGCGAGGAGGCTGGCAGCACCGTCGCGGTTCCGACTTCTACCGAAAATCTTGCCGCAAGGTATAGAAGAATGACCTTCGGCGGTTTGTTTTTCACGTTTATATTAATGCTTGCGGGCGTGCCTGCGTATTTCGTTAAAGGCGTTCCGCTTTTCGTTTACGCGTTATGGGCTATGCTCGTACCTATCGGCGCGTATAGTTTTCTGGGTAACGCTCTTCCTGCGGAAAACGGCGGCGCGCGTAACGACGGAGCCGTTCTTTTAGGACTTAAAAAACTCGACGACTCCACAAAGGTAACCTTAAGTCTTTTAGCCGTTCAGGCGGAACTTTACGGCGGCAAAACCCCGTCTGAAATAAATCCGGACTATTATTTCGGCGTTCCGCAACTCCCGGAGGACGACCTTAATTTTATAACCTTGTTAAACGCGCGCTATAATTATTATCTTGACGGTGGGGATTACGAAAACGCAAAAAATGTTTCGGACAGACTTTTAACGCTTACCGAATATATGCCTAAATCTTTCGCATGCGTCGTCAAGGCAGACGCGCTTTTTAACGCGAGTACGTTTGCTTTCGATCCGAACGCCGCCGACGACCTCGCTTACGAACTCGAGAAATATCTCAACAACGTAAACGACGCCGCAACCGTAAGGGTTAAAGCGGCTTACGCGGCAAACGTGCTCGGCGAACCCGAAGGAGTCGAAAGGTTTTATAAAAAAGCCGTTAAAGAGGCTTCTCTTTGCCCTGTAAAGGGTTTGGGTGATATGGAGAAAAAACTAATCGACAAACTTAAAAACGGCGATTTTAAGCCGATTTAAGCGCGTTTACCGAAATATAATCGTTTTAATCTATGCTCGAATAACATTTCGGGCATATTTTTTTGTTTTTTTCAAAACATTGTTCGCAGTAAACCGCGCCGCAGTCGGGGCAGGTTCTGCACTCTTCTTCTCTCAAATATTTTTTGCAATCGTTACAAAACTTCATACGCATAGTATAAGCAGGGTTTTAATTCTTTATGCGCGCGTATGCACGCGTATATAATATATTTAAACATATTATATATTATAAATGTTTCTGAATCGCTTGTCTATTTTCTCCGGATATGTTACAATATTAACATTAAACGCTACGGGTGAATTTATGGATAATCAAAGTAAAAACAACGCAGGCTACGGCGAGGGGCAGATTCAGGTTCTCGAGGGGCTTGACCCTGTAAGAAAAAGACCCGGCATGTACATCGGTTCTACCGACGTAAGGGGTCTCCATCATCTCGTTCACGAAATAGTAGACAACTCTATCGACGAGGCTTTGTCCGGTTATTGCGACACCATAACGGTGATAATAAACGCGGACGGGTCTTGTACGGTTAAAGACAACGGCAGGGGTATACCTACCGCCATTCATCATACCGAGGGTATTTCCGCGGTAGAAGTCGTTTTGACCAAACTGCACGCCGGCGGTAAATTCGGCGGCGGCGG
>DPGH01000002.1:10071-120347 GCA_003523255.1 Clostridiales bacterium | reverse complement strand
GGTAAATTCGGCGGCGGCGGATATAAAATTTCCGGCGGACTCCACGGCGTGGGTCTTTCGGTCGTAAACGCGCTTTCCGAATGGCTTGACGTAGAAGTTTACCAGAACGGACACAAGTACAAACAAACGTATAACAGGGGCATTCCGCAGGCGCCGTTAAAAGTCGTGGGCGACGCGGACTTTACGGGCACGTGGGTTACTTTCATGCCCGACGACGAAATTTTCGAAACGGTGGAATTCAATTACGACACCATTAAAACGCGCCTTCGCGAACTTGCGTATCTCAACAAAGGACTTACAATTATTTTAGAGGACAAGCGCGCGGGCAGAGAACAGCGCGACGAATTTTTGTATGAAGGCGGCATAGCGCACTTCGTCGAAGATTTGAGCAAAAACAAAGGTCCGCTTTTCGATAAGCCCGTGTATTTCGACGTGTTTTACGGCGATACCGAGGTAGAAGTCGCGCTTGAATACACCGACACTTATAACGAAACGATTTACGCTTTTGCAAACAATATCAATACGGAAGAGGGCGGCACCCATTTAGAGGGGTTTAAAAGTTCGCTTACCCGCATAGTAAACGATTTCGGCAAAAAACTCAACGTGTTTAAGGGGGATGAAAAAGTTTCTCCCGAGGACGTGAGAGAAGGACTTGTTGCAGTCGTTTCTGTTAAACTTACCGAACCGCAGTTCGAGGGGCAGACGAAAACCAAACTCGGCAACTCCGAAATGCGTAACTACGTAACGAAAGCGATGAACGAATATCTCGGGAGTTTCTTCGAGGAGCATCCCGATAAAGCGAAAGAAATTCTCGTTAAATGCCTTACCGCCCAGCGCGCGAGAGAAGCGGCGCGCCTCGCGAGAGAAAACACGAGGAGAAAAGGCGCGCTCGAATCGACGACCCTCCCCGGCAAACTTGCCGACTGTTCGGATAAAAACCCCGAATTTTGCGAAATATTTTTGGTTGAGGGCGATTCCGCAGGCGGCAGCGCCAAACAGGGTAGAGACAGGCGTTTTCAGGCTATTTTGCCCCTTCGCGGTAAAATTCTCAACGTAGAAAAAGCACGTATCAACAGAATACTCGAAAACGAAGAAATAAAAGCGATGATAACCGCTTTCGGCGGCGGCATGCAAGACGATTTCGACATAACTAAACTCCGTTACGACAGAATAATATGCATGACCGATGCGGACGTAGACGGCAGTCATATAAGAATACTTTTGCTGACCTTCTTTTTCCGTTTTATGAAGCCGCTCGTAGAGCAAGGGCACGTGTATATTGCGCAACCCCCGCTTTATAAGGCGACGAAAGGTAAAACCGAAAAGTATCTGTATTCCGATCAGGAGTTAAGCGATTACCTTGCCGAAGTCGGCAAATGCGACATTCAGCGTTATAAAGGTCTCGGCGAAATGGACCCCGAACAGTTGTGGGATACGACAATGAATCCGGAAACAAGAACCATGCTTAAAGTTACCATGGAAGACGCCGTCGAAGCAAACGAAACGTTTACCCGCTTAATGGGCGGCGATCCCGAACTTCGCAGACAGTTCATCGAAGAGAACGCCAAACTCGTAAAAGATTTGGACGTATAGCGGTAAGGAGAGAAAAACAAAATGGCAAAAAGAGATATGCCGGCGGAACTTTCCGCCGAATTCAAATCGACGCTCGAAAAAACCAAACTTATCAACGTAGAAGTAAACAACGAAGTAAAAAAATCGTTTATAGCCTACGCTATGGCGGTTAACGTTACCCGTGCGATACCTGACGTAAGAGACGGTATGAAGCCCGTTCACAGGCGTATTTTGTACGCGATGTACGATATGGGGTTAACGCACGAAAAGGCTTATAAAAAATGCGCTAAAATCGTCGGCGAGGTGCTCGGTAAATATCATCCTCACGGCGACAGTTCGGTTTACGACGCGCTCGTAAGACTTGCGCAGGACTTTTCGATTAATTGCCCGCTCGTAGACGGGCACGGCAACTTCGGCTCGGTAGACGGCGATTCCGCCGCGGCTTACAGGTATACCGAAGCAAGACTTTCCCGCCTTGCCGACGAAATGTTGCGCGACATAGATAAAGACACCGTAGATTTTTATCCTAACTTCGACGATACCGAAATGCAACCCGTAGTGCTCCCGTCGAGAATACCTAATATTCTCGTCAACGGGTCCGACGGTATAGCGGTCGGCATGGCGACGAATATTCCGCCGCACAATCTCGGCGAATGTATAGACGGGTGCGTCGCGCTTCTCGACAATCCCGAAATATCCACCGAAGAACTGATGAATTATATTCCCGCGCCCGATTACCCCACAGGCGGCGTTTTAATGGGCAGGGCGGGCATAAAGCAAGCGTACCTGACGGGTAAAGGCGGTTTCGTTCTTCGCGCAAAAACGGAAATAGAGGATATGCCTAACGGCAGAGAAAGAATCATCGTTACCGAAATACCGTATCAGGTAAATAAAGAAGAACTGATTAAATCGATAGCGTCTATGGTAAACGACAAACGCGTAGAAGGCATTGCAAATCTTCGCGACGAGTCGGACAGACACGGTATGCGCATTACCATAGAACTTAAAAAAGACGCAAACGCGCAGGTCGTGCTCAATACGCTTTACAAGCATACGAACCTTCAGGTTAAAGACGGGATAATACTTCTCGCTCTCGTAGACGGCGAACCCAAAGTTTTAGGTTTAAAACAAATTTTAACCTACTATATTGACCATCAGGAAAGCGTTATAGTACGCCGCACCAAATACGACCTCGCTAAAACCGAGGACAGAGAACATATCGTAAAAGGGCTCGTTATCGCGCTCGCGAATATCGACGAAGTGATAGAGATAATCAAACATTCTACCGATAAAGACGACGCATGCCGTAAACTTATCGAAAAGTTCGAACTTTCCGACAAACAAGCCAACGCCATACTCGAAATGCGCTTGCAGCGTTTAACGAGCATGGAAGTCAGCAAGTTAAACGAAGAACTCGTTGAACTCGATAAAACCATAACGGACTTAAAAGACATTCTCGCTAACGAATGGAGAGTTAAAAAGATTATAAGAGACGACCTTCTCGCGATAAAAGAAAAATATCCTTCGCCGAGAAAGACCGAACTTTCGTACGATTACGGCGAAATAGATATAGCGGACCTTATCCCCGTTCAAGACGTGGTAGTAAGCAAAACGCATAACGGTTACCTTAAACGCGTACCGGTAAGCGAATACAGAACGCAACACCGCGGCGGCAAAGGCGTTACCGCGCATAAGCCGAAAGAGGAGGACTTTGTGGACGATATGTTCGTTACCTCCACGCACGACGATATTTTGTTCTTTACAGATAAAGGCAGGGTGTACAGCCTTAAATGTTACTATATACCCGAGGCGCAGAGGACGGCGCGCGGCAGAGCAATCGTCAACCTGCTCCAACTCTCCGATAACGAAAAGGTTTGCGCGATGATTCCGAGAAAAGAGGGAACCGAGGGTTACGTTATACTCGCGACCAAAAACGGACTTATAAAAAGAACCTCGCTTTCCGAGTACGAGAGTATAAGAAAGGTCGGAAAAATAGCGATAAGCATAGTAGAAGGCGACAGCCTTATATCGGCGCAACTTTCGAGCGGTAACGACGAACTTATAGTCGCTTCTTACGAGGGTAAGTGCATAAGGTTTAACGAAAACGACGTACGCGCAATGGGCAGAGAAGCGCAGGGCGTAAGGAGTATGGACTTGTCTGCAGGCGATTACGTGGTAGATACCTCGGTAATCAAGCCCGGGTATGAAGTAGTTACCATGACCGAGCACGGTTACGGCAAACGTAGCGACGTGGAAGAATATCGCTTGCAGTCGCGCGCGGGCAAAGGCGTTAAAGCGGGCGTGTTCAACGAAAAAACGGGTAAGCTCGTCAGCCTTAAACTCGTGTCCGACAGCGACGATTTGATGATTATTACCGAAAACGGTACCATCATAAGAGTTGCCGCGGAAGACGTAAGCCGCTTCGGCAGAGACACGCAGGGCGTAAGAGTTATGCGGATAGAAGGTTCTCTCGTCGCAGGTATGGCAATTTCGCCGAAGAGCGAAGAAGAGGACGGCGCAGAGGAAACCACCGCCGAATAACGAATATTATTGCGCTTAACGGTTAAAGTTCAAGCGTAAAACCGCCGCCGCGCGTTATAAAAAGACGCGCGGCGGCAAAATACCGAAAAAAATAAAAAATTTGCCTGTTTTTGTATTGACAAATTATTTTATATTTTATATAATAGTTAAGCGTTTCAGGTAAGCGCGCTGATATGGCTCAGATGGTAGAGCGCGTCCTTGGTAAGGACGAGGTCACCGGTTCGATTCCGGTTATCAGCTCCACACACTTTCCGTTTTTGTAATAAGACGGAAAGTGTTTTTTTTGCCCACGTAAGACATTTTCGGTATAAATTGACAAATCTTTACCTTTATGCTACTATAAATATATTAAAAGTTCTTTACTTTAATAAAGGTATTTATAAACAAAACAAAAACCATAACTAAAATAATCTTATACGTTTTGGTTTTATCAATCGGCATAAGCATTTTATGTTTTTTTACCGGTTGTAAAAACAAAACGCCGGAGTCGGATATAAGGGGTGTATATCTCGAAGTATTCGACAACCAAGGTAACAGATTTTATTTGGATAAGGACAGTTCTGTTCGAGAAAAAATTTGGTGTATGAGTATAGTACCCGAGTTTTACGGTTTAAAACCAAAGTGTATTACGACAACGGAGAACAATTTATCCCTTCAAACGTAATCGGTTTTGATCAAAAATCTATACCCCTGGATAAGGCGGGAACATACAATTTAAGTTCAGTAGTCGTATTGCCGACAGGGAGTACGTTTTTTTGTTTAACAGTAACGGTAAAGGAAGGGCCGGACGAGCGTCCTGTTCCCGTGATAGAGATTTTACCTGATGACAAATGTATAGAATATGAGTTAAACAAGAGATATGTATATAAGTACGACGGAGAATTCCATTTGCCCGAAAGATTTACGGTCTATGATTGTACACATATGAATGAAGACGGCTCTGTAGATAGGTTTCCCATCGGTTCATATTTAACGTACAAGTTTGCTTATGAGATGAAAATCGTTGAGGGAAGTACCGATAATAGTGCTTATAGATGTGGGTATATACAAGTTTAGTTTACAATTCATACAACATACTAAATTGATAGGTTGGTTATGCAATTATATTATTTCAATAGGTTTTTATTTTTAATAAGGAAAAATTACAGGTTCGGTCGATGTACCGAAAACGTTTTTTAATAATGTAATTTCAATAAAAATAAAGGAGAAATAAAAATGAGTAATTACAGATTTGAAACGTTACAGATACACGCGGGGCAGGAGAGCCCCGATATAGCGACCGACGCAAGGGCTGTGCCTATTTATGCGACTACGTCGTATGTGTTTAAGGATTCCGCTCAGGCTGCCGGGAGATTTGCGTTGACCGAAGGCGGCAATATATACGCGACTAATGAATCCTACGTCTTCGGTTTTTGAAGAGAGAATAGCGAAACTCGAAGGCGGCGTCGGGGCTTTGGCGACATCGTCGGGGCAGGCGGCGATAACGCTTGCTATACAGAATATAGCGACTGCGGGCGACAATATAGTTTCTTCGACAAGCGTTTACGGCGGAACTTACAACTTGTTTTCAAACACGCTTAAAGACCAGGGGATAAACGTTAAGTTCGTTAAAGCCGACGAAAGTTCGTCTGAAATTTACGATTGTTTAAAAGTCAAAGTTGTAGACACTACTGCCGCCGGCGATACGTTTTGCGGGGGTATGGCAGTGGGGCTTAGCGAGGGTATGTCGTTACAAAGTGCGTGTGCATTCGGTAGCAAGGCGGCATCGATTGCATGTACAAAAAAGGGCGCGCAACAATCTATCCCGTATAGAAACGAACTTTAACAAAAAGATAAACGCAAAATATTAGTACAAAAAAAGGAGTAAAACTCGTTATGAGTTCTACTCCTTTTTTGAAATCCGTTATACCTTTATTCGTCGAAGAGCGCGGTGGATAGGTATCTGTCGCCCGAGTCCGGTAATAAAACAACTATGGTTTTCCCTTCGAATTCGGGTCGCTTTGCGAGTTCTATAGCCGCATAAAGCGCCGCACCCGAAGATATGCCCGTTAAAACGCCCTCGGTTTTGCCGAGTTCTTTGGCTGTTATAAAGGCGTTTTCGTTCGATACGGGGATAATCTCGTCGTACACGGTTACGTCGAGCGTAGCCGGCACGAAACCCGCGCCTATGCCTTGAATTTTATGCGCGCCCGCAACGCCTTGCGACAATACGGGGGAGGATTCGGGTTCTACCGCAACAACCTTTATATTCGGATTTTTGTTTTTAAGGTATCTCCCCGTGCCGGAAATGGTTCCGCCGGTACCGACGCCCGCAACGAAAGCGGCTATACCGCCGTCCGTGTCCTGCCATATTTCGGGGCCGGTCGTTTCGTAATGCGCTTTGGGGTTTGCCGGGTTGTCGAATTGCCCCAAGACCACGCCGCCAAGACTTTCGGCAAGTTCGCTCGCTTTCTCGATTGCGCCCTTCATACCTTTAACGCCTTCGGTCAATACGATTTCCGCACCGTACGCTTTGATGAGTTTACGCCTTTCGACCGACATGGAGTCGGGCATAACGATTATAACTTTGTAGCCTTTTGCTGTTCCGACCGAAGCGATGCCGATGCCGGTGTTGCCGGAAGTCGGTTCGATTATAGTCGCACCGGGTTTGAGTTTTCCGCTTTTTTCCGCTTCTTCTATCATAGATTTCGCGATTCTGTCTTTAACGGAACCCGTTACGTTGAAGTATTCGAGTTTTGCAACAAGCCTTGCTTTTAATCCGAACTTTTTTTCTACGTGAGAAAGTTCTAACAGCGGCGTTTTGCCGATAAGCATATCGGCGGTTTTGTAGATTTTAGACATAGTAATTTACCTTCTTTGATTAAAATTATTTAGTAATTTATCGTTATTGCGCGGTAAATATATTATAGCGGTTATTAGAATTTCCACTCGGTTGCTTTGCCGTAGTAAATGCCGAGCGGCTCGTAATGTACTTTGCATACGGAAAGAATTTCTGTTTACTTCAAATATGATTCGAGATAAGGAACGTGTTGGAAGTAGTTTGCATCATAGTCTCCGTGTGCAACCGCGTCGTTCTGAAGCGTCCAGTCGAGAATAGTAACTTTAAGCGTGTAACCTTGTTTTTCAAGCAACCCTTTAACGCAATCGTTCAGTACTTCCGCATGAGGTGAACTAGAAGCACAAACTGTAATTTCGGTATTGTTGCCGTTTACGGTGTCGTTTTTCATTTCTCTTAAATCTATTTGTGTAGATTCGTCGCAGGTCATTGCACCGAGATATTTGGTTTTAAAGTAGTCCGCTACTTCTTTAGAGAGCATTGCGTTTGTAAGCGCGTCGATTTTCTTTTGATATTCGACATTGTTATTGTAGTCTTCTAATCTAGCCGCAATAATATTAGCTTTGCCGGCAACCTGTGTGGGGTCATCCTCTACCGCTGCTCTTCTTTCAGAAGTTATTTTGCCAGAATACGCGGTATTGCAGGGGAGTAAAACGAAATCGTAATCTGGCATAGAGGGGACAAGCAGATTTTCGGCAATGAGAGTTACGGTAACCGTTTTTGCTTTGTTTGTCCATTTAGACGATAATTCACCAGTATTGAGGTTTTCTCCGTCAGTGCTTATCGGATAATTGTCGCCTTCGGTATCCTTGTTTATCACGTCATTCGCTTCCAACAACTGAAACGCTCTTACGGCGTTACTGGTGTCGTTGCATATCGCAAAAGTTTTTCCATCGGTAACCGCGGTACCTATTTCCGCTTTTCCGTAATATATACCGAGCGGTTCGTAATGTACCTTACAGGTAGCGAAGAGTGAAGCCTTTTTCCCGCATGCGTAAAGCGAGCCGAAAGACAGTGTTGTTACTACGCAAAGTGCGAGTGAAGTTAAGAGTTTGGTGAGTTTTTTCATTTTAATAGTCTCCTTTTATCTATTTTTTTTGCTATTATAAGTCCTGCTTTTTGAGTTAATTGAGTGATGGCTACAACTATTATTGTCAATATCCAAAACAACCAAGATGCCATAAAGTTGCCAGTATTATTTCCATAGAAATTGAGAATACCGGCAATCAAACCGCCTGCGCCTATGTCTTTTGCAAACGAAGTGTATCCTATAATGCTTACCGCAACGACCGCCGCACCCGTTATAAGCGAAACCTTTGCTTCGGGCAGAAGCACTTTCGTGATAATCTGAAAGTCTGTCGCGCCGAGTGATTTAACGGCCTCTATTTCGCCGACAGGTACTTCTGCCAAAGACTGCTCTACCATTCTCGAAACGAACCCAAACGCGCAAATCGTCATAGGGATAAGTATTCTATACCATCCAGTGCCGAATGGAAACCATGCTCTTGTCCATGGCATACAAATAACAATAAGAATAAGACAGGGGATAGAGCGCAATATGTTCACAATTGTTCCTACTATCGTGTTAAGCCATTTGCAGGGTTTAAGTCCGTTTTTGCTCGTTATGTTAAGCAATACTCCAGTCGGTAGTCCGAGTAGGTAGGCAAAAAGAGTGGAAAAGAACGTCATTGCCAATGTTTCACCCGTTAAATTCATAATATCAGCAAAAGTCATCGCTGTTTACCTCCTCGTAAGCGACGCCTTTTTTATCAAGGTAATCGCATAGTTTTTTAATATCCTCGTCGTAGTAAGGCAGTCTGAAAATCGTTTGCCCGTAAGTCTTTTCGTTAATGACTTTCGTTTCGGCGTAGACTATCGATAAAAGAATATTGCATTCTTGTATAATATTAGTTATTATCGGTTTATCGGTAGAACCGTCGAAAATAAGTTTTACGAGCTTTTCGCCCTTAAAACCCGCGTTTAACTTGCCGGAATAGATAAGCTTTTTCGCTATGGGCTCTTTCGGAGATAAAAACACGTCTTGCAGATAACCTTGAGTTACAATCTCCGCGTGGTCGATTATCGCCACTTTGTTGCATATCGCCTCTATAACGGACATCTGATGCGAAATTATAACAACCGTAAGACCGAGTTTTTTGTTAAGATCCTTTAACAATTCGAGAATAGACTTTGTCGTTTCGGGGTCGAGCGCGCTCGTTGCTTCGTCGCATAAAAGCACTTTCGGGTCGGTCATAAGCGCGCGGGCTATCGCAACTCTTTGTTGCTGTCCGCCGGATAATTCGGCAGGGTAGGCGGAAAGTTTATCGCCGAGCCCGACCGTCTCGAGCAAATTTATCGCCTTTTCTCTTCGGTTTGCGTCGTTATACAATTCTCCCGCGAGTTCTACGTTTTTAAGCACGCTCCGTTGTTGCAAAAGGTTAAACTGCTGAAATATCATTGAAACTTTTTTGCGTATTTCTCTGAGTCTGTCTTTGCTCGCGGTCGTTAAGTCCTCGCCGTCTATTACAACGCTTCCGCTCGAAGGTTTTTCGAGTAAGTTGATACATCGGACGAGCGTTGATTTGCCCGCGCCCGATAAGCCGATTATGCCGTAAATATCGCCGTCCTCGACTGTAAGGTTTACGTTGCTAAGCGCGGTAAACGAACCTTTTGCGGTATCGTACGTTTTGTTAAGGTTTACGATTTCAATCATGTTTGCTCCTTAAAATGCCTGTGTAAAAAATAAAGCAGCAAGTCTTTCGGCTTACTGCTCTTTTACGTTTAACGAAAGGTAATAGGCTTACGACTTTTTGTACGATAAAGTTGTGCGCATAATAAGCATCATGCACATCGTCATACACATAGCCATAGCAAAGCCTAAAACTATCATACCTGTCTCCTTTGCGCGGAGTATAACATTAAAAAAACGCTTTTGTCAACGATTTAAAACAAATTTTTTAAAAAAAGTTTTTTTTACGCTGTTTTTTTGCATTTTTACCTTAAAGCCTGACAAAATTTCGGCAGAGAAAAGATATGATTATATTTTGAAAATATCTTCGTAATCCGCTTTCAAAATCTCTTTTATTAAAAGAATTTCGTCGGGGTAAAGGTGCCGCTGACCTACTTCGATTTTAGCAACCGCGCTTCTCGTAACGTCGCACCCCTTTAATTGTAATTGCGCGGCAAGCCTGTCTTGCGTCATTTTTTCTCGTTCGCGAAGTTTTCTGATATTATCGCCTATTTTTTTCTCGATTAAAGCGTTCATTTTAGACTTTTTCCTTTTTTTGTGCTTAAACGGGTACAAAACCTTTGACATTATTTTATTATTTTGCTAAAATACTTTTGCACTTATACAGGTGCAAAACGATTTTAAGTCGTTTTAATTTGGTTTTTATTGCGAGCGACCCCGTTTTAGTTTCGCCGAAACGGTTTGGCTAATAAAAAATTTTTTTTAAGGAGAAGTTAAGCAAATGAAAAAATTTGGAGCGATTATCACAATCGCGCTTGCGCTCACCATAGGCGGCGTTTACGCTACCTTTAATTACGCGCAAACCGCAGTTGACGCTGCGGAAACGACTATCGGACACACGATAGACCCTAAGGCGACCGATACCGCAAAGGGTACGATAGAAATCAATTCCGACTTTGCAATGCAGGTTGTAAACGGCGGCGGGTATAAAACCGTTATGGAGAATACGGGAAATACTACGGTTACTTTTACGCCGACTACCGGTGCCGACGCGGACGTAAGGGATAACGGTATAAAGTTAAAACTTACGATAGAGATATCGGGTACTAACGAATACGGGACAGAGAATACTCCGATTTTCAGTCTTAAAACGGCTTATACCGAGGGCGGAGTAGTGCTTAATAGTGGTAACAAGGTAAAAGGTGAAATATCCGTAAATCTTGCGGATTATATCGCGTTGACCGAAATAACTTTATCCACCGCTGCCGAATACGACGCATACAAAGCGGCGTTTGATGGGACGGTTATAACCGTTACCGTAAGCGAATACACAGATTAACTTATAACGTAAACCATTAAAAATGTTCGGATTCGATACGTATGTGCTTATAACGAGTTTAACCGTGTTCGTTGCGTTAACGGCGTTTTTCGCCGTGCTTATCGCGCGGGACGTTAAAAGCACGATTAAAATCATTGCGGGCGGCATTATCGACGAAGAACTTATTAAAACGCGTAAAAAAAGTGAGGCTAAACCGAAAAATCGCGTTTTAACGGTCATTGTCGAAATAGTGCTTCCCGCCTTTTTAGCGGTAGTCGCCACGGTGGCGTTTATCTTTTCCTTGAGCCTTAAAATCAACGTAAAAAGCCCCGTCGGCAATTTGCCTGCGCTTAAAGTCGTTGAAAGCGGTTCGATGTCTTTTAAGTATGAAAAAAACGAGTATCTCGTTAATAACAATTTAAACGACCAGATTCAGCGTTTCGACTTGATTGCCGTTTGCGCGCTTCCGCCCGAGTCCGAACTTAATCTTTACGACGTTGTAATGTACGAAAGCGAAGGGTATTTGATTATTCATAGAATAGTCGGCATAACCGAGCCTGACGAAACGCATTCCGAAAGGTATTTTCTGTTGCAGGGCGACGCAAATCCGTTTCCCGACAGGTTCCCCGTAAGGTACTCTCAAATGAAAGGCGTATATCGCGGTACGAGAATACCTTTCGTCGGCAGTTTTATAAGTTTTATGCGCTCGCCCGCGGGGTATTTATGTTTTGCGATGGTGGTGTTTACGTGTGCGGTTTATCCGTTTTTAACTAAAAAACTGAACGCCGCGGCAGAAGAACGATTGAAGAGGATAAACGAAACGTTACGCGTCGTAACGGAGGAAGAAAGTGAAAAAGAATAAAGGTTTTATTTTTTCGGTCGTTGCGCTGGCTTTCGCGGCGACCGTTTTTACGGGCGGCGTTTATGCCACGTTTCAATATGCAACGTTACCGGTAGAGGATAATTTTTTTACCGCGTCAAGCAGTATGGGTGAGTTTACCTACGACAGCGGCGATTATCCGCCGGGATTTGACGCGGATCATTAAACGGTTATTGACCTTGCCGTATCCGAGGAGCCTGGCGGGCTTAACGGCGACGACGACTGGGAAGGTTTTAAGTTTTTTATAACGTACACTAATGTCGGCGGTAGGCACACATACGGTTATGTCGGAAATATGGATTCGTGGGGATCGAAATTCAATGCGCCGGACAACGTTTCATTTATAATGACTTTGCCCGAAAGCGACCCCGAAGGTAAAGACACTATTTACTTATATGTGGCTAAAATCACTAATGACGAGTTGAATCAAAAGGAAATAGGTGAAATTTTACTCGACGTGTTCAGGTGTAAGATAGAAAAAAACGCCGCCACGGGTAAATACGAACAAACCGAGTGCAAAAAAGGTTATTCATCCATAGTTTACTATGAGTATCCGTATTATGAATACACTCTCAAAAAGAAAGGTTTTGCAGTATTCAACGGGCAAACGGTGTGGGAGGAAGAAACTTAAAACGACTAAAAGTAAAAGCCGAGGCTAATTAAACGCCTCGGCTTATTTTCGATTAAAGTTAAAATCAAATAACTATATTTTGGTCGAATAAATTTCCGCACCGCCGGCGAAAAAGCCTGCTATAAGCATATAAACGCTCCAAGAAATAGAGGTTTTATAAGAGGTGAGATAGCCCGTATAACCGAATTTACCGGCGACGATAAGGGCGAATATAAACGCAACTACCGAGAGTAACAAAAGCGCAACGCCTAAAATAAGTGTTAAAAGTTTTATACGTATTTTGATAAGCGAAAGCACGCTCGTAACGAGTACGCCGGCAGAAGCCGCTATTGCGAGAAAATAACTCCAACAAAATACCGTGGTAACAAACGCCGTATCGTCTGAATTTTTAAGAGAAATAAGCGTATTCGCACCGCTTGTAAAGTCGCTCGAAACGCTTCCGTTAAAGCACGCCGTCAAAACGTCCGTACCGACGGTGTTCGATACGCTGTTAGAACTACCTATAACGCTTGTAAGGCGAGAGGTAAAAACGGGCATAAACAGCGAGCATATGGTCAAGGCGGAAAGTACTAAAAGTACTAATGCCAGAATAGTTCTCGTTTGGTTGTTCTTTTTTGATTTTCTTTTTGCCATGGTGGGCTCTCCTTAAATTTTTTGTTTATTATACTATAAAAAAAGAATGTTTGCAACGGGTTTTTCAAATTTTTATTACGAATATTGACAAATAAAAAAATTGAGTTTATAATTTTAAAAAAACATAAGGATTTACGTTATGAAATATGCCTTTGTAGGCGGTAAAGTTTTAAGCGGTAAAAAAGATATGACTCCGGAAGAAAACCTTTGCGTTTTGATTGACGGAGAAAAAATAGAGGACGTTCTCCCCGTAAGGGAAGCGGATTTAACGGGCTATAAAATTGTAGACCTAAAGGGCAAATACGTTATGCCGGGGCTTATAAACATGCACGTTCACCTTGCGGGTAACGGTAAACCGCAAAAGAAACAGCGAGACAACGCAAAACTCGTTAAAACTATAATGAGTACGGCTTTAACCCGCGCCGTTGCGTACAACATGGTGTGCGGTTTTGCAAAAGACGAACTTTTAAGCGGCGTAACCACTATAAGAACGGTCGGCGGACTTGCCGATTTCGATACGCGCTTGCGCGAAGATATTTTGTCCGGAAGAAAAGTCGGTCCGCGCATTCTTGCGGCTAATATGGGTATTTCCGTGCCGGGCGGGCATATGGCAGGTTCGGTAGCGGTTGCAGCAGATTCCGTCGAGAGCGCGCTTGCGCATTTAGAAAAATGCGAAAAAGAAAAAGTCGATCTCGTTAAACTTATGATAACGGGCGGCGTGCTTGACGCAAAAGAAAAGGGCGTGCCAGGCGAACTTAAAATGTCGCCCGAAATGGTTAAAGCGGTGTGCGATAAAGCGCACGAAGCGGGTTATACCGTCGCGGCGCACGTGGAGTCGCCCGCAGGTGTAAAAGTCGCGCTCGAAAACGGCGTCGATTCCATCGAGCACGGCGCAAAGCCGACTGATGAAATTATAAGGCTATTTAAAGAAAAGGGCGCGTTTTTGTGTACCACGCTTTCTCCCGCGCTTCCATATGCGCTGTTCGACCGCACCGTTTCCAACGCGTCCGAAGTGGAACACTTTAACGGAAACGTCGTATTCGAAGGGATAATCGACTGCGCAAAAGCCGCGCTCGAAAACGACATACCTGTCGTTCTCGGCAACGACGTAGGCTGTCCGTGGATAACACAATACGACTTTTGGCGCGAACTTTATTATTTCCATAAGTACGTAGGCGTAAGCAATTCTTTCGCACTGTATACCGCAACTTCCCGCAGTGCGGAACTTGCGGGAATAGGGGATATAACGGGTACCGTCGAAAAAGGTAAATTTGCCGATCTGATAATAACAGAAAATGACCCGTTAAAAGATTTGCGCGCGTTAAGGCATATAAAAACGGTTGTTGCGCGCGGTAAAATAATTAACGACCCAAAGTTTAAAATCAAAAAACGCGTCGCAGCCGAACTCGATAAATTTATTGACTAACGTAAAAACCGTTTGCAGAGTTAAATTAAAAGAGTGTTGTAAAATAGGAGATCCAAATTTGTTTTTGAATTCGGCAATGAGGAAATAACTAATGATAGTTACTCATGATATTCATACGCATACGTTGTTTTCGTCGTGTTGTTTAGATCCTGAGGCTACTATGGCGGGGTACGTGCAAAAAGCGCGTGAACTCGGGCTTAAAACGATGGGAATTTCCAACCATCTTTGGAACGAAAAGGTGAAAGGCGCGAGCGGGTAGTATAAAGGTCAATCCATAAAATACGGACTCGAAGCAAAATACGCGATTCCTGTCAATACGCGCGGAGTAAAAGTAATTTTCGGCGTCGAGAGCGAGTTTTGCGGTATGTCGAATACACTTGGAATGTTATCCGAGACGGCAAAGCAATTCGACTATGTTCTTATCCCGCGCTCCCACACTCACGTGAAGAATTTTGTTGTTGCCGACGATCCCGATGTGCAAGCGGCGAAGGAAGAAGTTAAAAACGGCTGCCATGTCTTTACCGTTCCTGTCGCAAGAAAAAATAGCGTCAATAAGCGATGGTTTCGGAAGAAAGGATTTAATTCCCGTGATGAAAGAGTCTTCTGTAGACTATGCACGGTATCTCGCTGATTTTCTGCACGATAGTTTCGATAAACTTCTTGCACACCCTGAATTTATCAAAATGTCGAATACTCTGCCAAAGCTTGTCGCTCATCCGTTTTGCCCTTGCAACGAGGATGCGAGAACTATGCAGGCGATATTTCAAAGGCTTAATCGCGACCGACTCCGCGAGCAATTCCGTGCGACAGCGAGAATGAACGTTGCTATGGACGTTAATATGTCTGCTTACACCAAAGTTGACGTTATGCGTATAGCAAAGGAGGTCGGCTGTAAATTTGCGTTCGGTACGGACGCTCATTCCGTGGCGGGTCTCGAAACTATTCGCAGAGCAAACGAGATTTCCGAACTTATCTTTATAACCGAAAGCAATCTTATCGATTTGGTAAAAGAATAAAATACGATCGAAATATTTTGTTGGCGGACAAAGCGCAACTATTATGAAACGTAGTTTCAAAGACGATAAATCTATCAAAAGAAAAACCTAAACCAAACACTTTCGTATTCGATTTAGGTTTTGATTGGCGGCACAGTTGCATGTCAAATTGAACTATTGATCAGCAAGCGGCATTGCTTTGCCGTAGTGAATAGAAAATTAAGGTAAATAGTGCAATGCAATATAATACGCGTTACGAAAAATTGCGATATGTTACATTTTTTCGTAATGAATAATAAATGCAATAAAAGTCGGCTAACAACCGACATTTATTGTTGATTTTTCTGTCAAAATATGTTATAATAAAATAAAAATTATCAAAAGGTCGCAAGCGAATAAAAATCAGGGTGTAAAATCGGGAAATACATCTCAAAAATATGACTATTTTTCTTTATTACCCGATAACCCGAACGGACTGTGAGGTTTAAAATGAAATTTTCCGAAAAAGTAAAATATGCAAGAATGAAACTTCTTTTAACGCAGGTGGCATTGGCTAAAGAACTCGGCGTATCCTATGCAACAATTTGTCGCTGGGAAAAGGATAATCGCGAACCACAAATCGTTTCGCAGGGCAAATTCTACGCCTTTTGCGAAAGTAAAGGAATCACGTTTGAAGACTAAGGCGAAAAATATTGCTTACAAATAAAAATCGTTGCTTTTGGCTTTATGGTAGATGTGAATATAAGGGGATTGTAGCCGCCACGAAACGGCAAAATTTGGAGAAAATAAAATAGGCGGCAAAAGCCGTCTATTTTGTGTAAAAACCGTGTTCATCTCTTTTCTGCGTCAAGTAGAAGTCAGACCATTGCGGAACATAAACTTCGGTATTGACTATGATGCCGGCAACTCCCTTAATACAAAAATAACAGAGCCGCGGGTTCAAACGCGACTCTGTTTGGCGGAAAGCCAGTATTTTTGTACTCACCCTTAGTGTTTTTATTGGCAGGCTTTTCGGCCTGCCGTACTTTTTCTTCAATCTCATCAATATCATCAGGCGGTCGTTTCTTTGTAATAGGAGTATCAATAAAGTTGAATGTGATGACCACTTTGTCTTCATAGTATTCGCACACGAACCAATTAAAAAGAGCGTGACATTTCACGCCCTTGTAATCTACTATGTAATCGTTGTCACCGACCTTTTCAAGTACGGTTATTTCTGCAAGCCCACCGTTAAGTGAGTGGATATGTGCCTGTGTTTTGTAAGGTTTCATTCCAATACCTCCTTGATCTCGATTGAGATAAATGTATGGATTCCGTAATTCCAAGTGTCTGTAATCAGCCAATAACACTCAGTTTCGTCGGCGTCATTCCTTTGATCGAGAAAATCGAATTCAATCTTGTCGTCTTGTGGAACGCCTTCTTTCCATTCAAGTTCGCTAACCCACGAATTATGTGGGTTCATTTCATCGGCAATAAGTTCCTTAAATTTTTCATAAGCTTTTTTGTATGTGCTGCAAACGATTATATCAACGTCGTTGCTGTCTTCGGTAGACCAGTCAAGTTTTACAATATATACTTTCATATTCCACCTCACGCAACTCTTTTAATTCCGCCACCGAAAGAGCGGATGCCGATAGTGCCAAACTCGCTGCACCAATCGTCTGTTTTGTTCCAAACGTAAGCAAACACGTAGTAGGTATTGCCTTGCGGATAGAGCATTTCTTCCCAATCTTCTATATAATCTGAGATATATAAAAAGTCGTAGCATTCGCCAAATTCAAGATATTCGTGAGTGACTGCGTACACAAGGCAGTTGTGTTCTTTTTCAAACTCTTGTATTTTTGCAATTAGTTCAGGCTCTTGTTCAGCCCAGAAACCGCCAAAGTTCTCAAAGAAACATATTTGGTTGTGTTCCTTGAATCCCTTGATGTAAGGCTTGTAAATGTCCAATTTGTTCATAAGTTCGATTGCTTTTTGTTTCTTGTTTTCGGTTGTAATATTCATTGTTTTTTCTCCTTTATATGCAGTTTTCTAATTGTTCAAAGTTGTACCCGATTTTTCTCAGTGTTTCTTCAAAGCCAAACCAAGCAAGTAGGTTTTGATTGAAATCTTCGGCAGCCAATGGATCTTCTTTGTCCCATTTGTCTCCAAATAAATCTGATGGTGCATATAGCCCTGTTTCACTCATAAGTTCATAGAGTAACCCGTCTATTTCATCCTTGTATTGGTTGTAGAAACGTACCGTATCCGTGTAGTAAATTAAAAAGCCAACCATTCCTGATTGGCATCCGTAGTTAAGCACGTCGGTGAAAATGTTCTTTTTGTCGTCATAATTTCCCCATTCGTCAACGATGTAATTAAGTACACGCTTTTCAAGCGGGGTAGCATTGCTTTTCAATTCTTTGATATTCTTAAGTGTTAGTTTCATATTAGATCTCCTGAACGTCGTCAATATAGATTTTTTCGTAGGTGCTTCCGTATTCGATGTAGTGACTGTCTTTGTCTTCAAACACTTCAAAGTCCAACACGCTTATTTTCCCCTGATTTGTAATTGCAAAGGTAATTTGTTTTGTATCGGGGTAATATGCCACAACGTCGAATCGAATAAGGCTTTCACCGGTATTGAAGTCAAAACCGTCTTCATCGATAAATGCAATTTCGTTTAAGTTAATTATTGCCGTTTCTCCTTATACCGCTTCTTTGTACCAGACGGAGTATTCAACTTCGATATCTCGTCCGTCGTACTCGTAGTACATTGTTACGTAGCCTTTGTACTCGTTTTCTTTCCCGATTATTGGATGACAGTGTTTTGCTACGTTATCGAAAGCACGTGTGTAACGCTTGCCGTTTTTGGAAACACATTTGCAAAACAGCGTACCTTCGTCGTTAAGAAATCCGAGACCGGAAATCTTGTCGTCAGAGTTTCTGACTTTTCTGATTGAGTAAAATACTTTTTTCATTTTGGAAAACCTCCATATATTTATTTTGCCTTTCGGCACAGACGGGGTAGCACCGGAAAAAGCAAATGGAAAGAGGTAGTTAAAGTCGCAAAACCGGAAGTCAACGAAAAAGGAGAAATTGTTGCGTAAATGAAAAAAGAGCCGAACTTTATATTAAGTCCGACTCTCGGTAATCTATATATTTTCAGTAACAATTTATCCCGTTTACTTCCGATTTTTACTGTGCTACAACGACCAAGACGAAATGCAAAAATATGGAGTAATAGAAGATAGCAATAAAAAAGACGAGCGATCTTATTCGCTCGGCAATGTACTGCGTGTGTATTCATCTGTTGATAATTATCCCGAAATATTCGTGAGAAAAGAAATATACGCACCTAAATTTTTTATCGTTAGGGTGCGTACAGTTCTCTTGTGGCGGAGCGTTAGTAACGTAAATCGAATTCTTCCAAACACACTCTTATTTTGAAGAGCGGTCTGTTCCGTCACTCAAATCCTCATTTTTACCTAGATCCGGATCACATTTTAAAATACCATAACCGGATTCTTGTTTAGACAACCTTTCAAAAATGGCTTTTTCTATGTCGTCTTCAGATATAAAATTACGCATTTTTATCTCCTCGTTTTTTTTCTTGTTCGTTCTGTTCCATAAAACAAGCAACAGCCACCAATAACTTTATTTCATCATATTGCATTGTTTTTACGTCGATTTTAACCCATTTTTTTGCAAACTCTTGAGAAAAAGCATACGCTTGTTGTAATCCCCAATATTCATCCGATGCCGGATCTATATATTCGCTCCTTTCATCTAAATAAGAATATATCTTTTCTAACTGATAATGAGCCATTTGATGCATTTCCTTCGGTCTTGAGTATATTAACGATAGAGCATCTTCCAAACCTTCTTCATCTAAGGTATCCACACAATCGCATATTTGAGGAATTCGTTTTTTTATTTCATCTCTGAACAACTCAACGTTTATATCGTTTGCAGAATTAGTCGCTTTGCAAGTTAAATATGACAGCGCAGCGTCTAAAGAATAAGTGTCCGCAAACCTGCTTTCTAAAATTGTCTTTACTTCATTCAATATTACAATATCATCTTGACGCCTATTAACTTTTGTTTGTTCCCATTCTTCTTTTTGTTCACTAATAACATTTTTTGCCCACTCAATAAGCATTGGAAATGTATTGTATATCGACCTTATGTACCCTTTCAAACTTTCAAACGAAAATGTTAATGATATAATTTCATTTTGGTTGATACTTGTATAAATTCTGATTCCAACGCTATCTTTTATATCGTCAAAACTCAACTGATTATTAACCATTACCCAAGGACAATAGTGTTTTTCTTCTTTTTGGATAAATGGTCTGTGTCTATAAGACACTTCATATGGATGAGCAAAAGCCATTGCACGCAAATACTCAAGGAAAACATCATCCGTAGGGCATGTGTCGTCGTTAAAATAGTATTTTTTGAAGTGCTTTACATATTTGAAATATTCTTTCTTTCCTTTATATGGAGGGACCTCATGCAACAAGTTCTCGTGCATTTTGTTAAAGCCGTCATATATCATGCACGCATAAACTAAAAAATTTATAAAATCTTCTTCGGTAGAAGGCTTTTTGCAATGCGCATTTAGATAATCAACAGCCGTAATCATCCTATCCTTAAATGTGCAGATCAAATTGTATAGTAAAAGTAGTTCCTGCTTATTCAGAAACATTTCGTTGTTGTTTATCAACTCCATAAATTCATAGATATAACGTTTGTCAAGAAAACTATTCTTTTCCTTATCAACCTTTTTCATTTTACTTCTAACTTACCACTCATTTAAACCATGCAATAGCAACGGTTATGCAAATTACCATTATTCTAAATATAGAATCGCTGTTGATATTAAAGCCAAACACCTATTGAAAAAGTAGTCATAATAATTTATATCTGTAATGTCAATTTTATTTGTTTCGTGATGACGAATACGAAAGTTGTTTCCAATATAGGTCAACTCTTTGAATTCTGAATCAAAGAGTTTTATATAATCGGTTTGACATTTAGACATATCATGCACAATTTTATCGGCAGACCCACTCTTTGTCATGTCTTTGTAGTATGTTTTTAATCGTTCAAATGCATCCCAAATTTTTTCAACGGCATCCTTTTGATCGTCGGGATATGGCGATTTGTGTTTTTTTACTGCGAGTATAAGGAGATCTCTTAATCCTTGTTCTGTTACTGATTTAATGTTATTCTCAATTTCCTCTGACAGGATAGCGGATTCTTCATCTCGTTCAACTTCCAATTTGTTTGTCAAGTGATATAGCAACCCTGTTTTACTGAAGATCTCGTTAATATCATGGATGAAAGTTGAGGTGATTTCGTTTGTTGTACCAAACGATAAATGATGATGTCTAAAAAAACCATGATAGTCTTTTTTAATAATATCTTTAATGTTTTGAGCAACATACTCTATAAGATCCAAAAGTGCATATTGATCATATTCATCATCCTCAAAATCGTTTTCAAACGCATTATGTATTGAACGAGGCTTGTCGATAATTCCTTCGTGGCGAAATAAATTTGGAATCTCAAACATCATATCTTCATTAAACTTTTCCGAGTTAAATCCGCAGCAGCCACAACCGTCTTGGCACTCTTCGGGATATTTCCACGCTAAATAATCAAAGTATCTGGTACAACAATCATATAATAACGAATATGCAGCAATAGATATATTGCTTGTTTTTGCGATAGGCAATCTCATATTATGGCGTTCCGTGTATAGACTCATTTATTTTCTCCTCAAACAGTGAATGTATTATCTTTCATTTAATTTAAGCATAAAACTTGACATTGTATCCTTTCATTAGATATAGATCTAAAGGAATTAATCGTTTACGACATTATCTTTTCAATTGTTTAATATTAACTTCCCAATAACTTCCACGCAAACCGTATTGCCGGCTTGCTTATATTGCTCGCGTTCGGGGACGGTGTTCGGAAAAGCAAATTCTTTCGGGAAACCTTGCAATGCAAGGCATTCCGAAGGGGCAATGTTACGAATCCCGAATTTGTCTTTTATAATAGGCACACGGTCGTAATATGTTCCCATATTCGCTTTAAGCGTAAACGAAATGCCGTCTTTGCTCGATTGAATACCGTAATCGGCAAACCGATAAAGTTGCTTTTCGTCCGAGATAAACTCGTTCAAACGCCGATATTTCGTTGATTCGGGCGGATAATAATATTTATCGTCCGCTTTTACAGACACGTCGATAATGTCGGTTATATGCTTTTCAAGCGGATTTTTCTCGGGAAATGAGAACCTTTCGCAAGCGTTCTTATCGGCAAATGCGACTATATATGTTCTTGTTCTGTGTTGCGGAACACCGTAGTCGCAAGCATCGGCAATCAAGTAGCGAATAAAATATCCGCGTCCCGCAAGTTCGTTATGAATAACGTTGAACGTTTTACCGTGGTCGTGTTCCGTAAGATTTGCGACATTCTCTAAAAACACAATAGACGGATGTTTAGCGTCGATTACTTTTCCGATTTCGAAGAATAAATTTCCGCGTTCGTCCGAAAAGCCTTTTTGTTTTCCGCAAACCGAAAACGGTTGGCAAGGAAAGCCTGCCGCAAGTATATCAAAATCGGGAATATCGCATTTATCGATTGCGCGAATATCGCCTGCGACTAAAACCGTCTCGGGGAAATTGTGCCGGTAGGTCATACACGCGTATTTATCGATATCGTTAGCCCATACGATTTTATGCCCCGCTTGTGTAAAGGCAAGGTCTATTCCGCCGATTCCGCAAAACAAACTGCATACTCGCATTATCTCGTTCTCGAATTAAATCTGACGGATACGTTAAGCGGCAAATAATATTCCCCGTCGATTTTTTTGATACGACTCCAACAATATTTTTCCGCGCTTACATATTCGAAGAACGTATTCCTATACAAATAATCTCTAAAACCTTCTCTATCGTTGGAATGATAGCAGAGAATATCACCGTCGTCCGTTACGACTATGTAACCGCCGTTGACTTGTTCTTTGCCGTCCCAAACGTTTCCTGCCGTCATTCCTGTAAATCCCGCAATCAAAAAGTCTTTTAACGCCTTTTCGTAATAAACTTGCGGATTCGGAACGTTAAGAGGATTTTCGACCGACATCCTTTCAACGGTTTCTTTGACATTGTGATTATCCGTGTCGGAAATCAATCTGTCTTTAACGCACCAAGCCATTATTTTAGCCATCGATTCTCTTATAAGGAACAAATTATTTTCGTAAATCGGGTTTTGAGTTCTTGCAAATTCCATCGTAACGGAGTGATTTTTCAAGTATTCTCTACATTTTGCCCAACCGCGACCGCCGTTTTCCGATATATCGTTGAATTCCGCCATCATTGCGTCGTTGCACCCCGACAATTTATATAAGTATTGCGAAGAAGAACCTGCGTTGAACAAAGTGGGATTTTGCCCGAATTTAGACTTAATCGAGAAGCCCATTATCGAAACGATTGCCGTTTGTCCGTCTCTTACTTCGATAAAAATATCGTTTTTACCGCCGAACTGCTTTTTCAACGCCTTTACGGCGGGAGCCTTAGGTTTGCTTACGTAAATAACGCTTGCGAAATCGCATACCGAATCTGGAGCGGGAACAGAAGCGCCTCGTGCGTTTTTAATATCGTTAAACAGAGCGTTTGCGTTTTCATTGAATTCGCTTGTCGGAATTACGGCAAAGACGGTTTCGGAATCTTGAGGTTTAATCGTAACCGTTGATTTTCCCTCGTCGATAACGTATTCCAAAACCCGACTTTCGCATTCCTGACGAATGATTTTCAAAATATCGAGGTAACTTTTGTAATTTTTCTGCAGCAACTTGTCCGCAGTGTACAGTTTGCCTTCACCGAGAAGTTTTAACATAACATAAAACTCCGCCCATTCGCCTTTATTGAGTTTCTTTCCTTTTATCGATTCAGTCATTTTTATCGAGTACCTCTTTGATTTTTTCCGCTATTGCTTGTATTACGGGAACCGTTACGCTGTTTCCGAATTGTTTGTAAAGGTGAACGTCCGCCAAAACGAGTTTGTAATCGTCCGGAAAACCTTGCAGTCTTGCCCATTCTCTCGGAGTCATTTTTCGGATGCCGTCTTTGTTGATTTCTCCCTTAATGTGGGTGGTAGGCGTTAAATTCGTCTGTCTTTTATCTATGATCAAATTTCTTTCTCTGCCCATACCGCCGCAAACGATTGCACCCGATACGTCGTCGAGATCTCGAATTTCGTATCCGAATCCGTGACCTTTCGCCGCGTGACGTTCTTTATGTCTGATAAGTGTATTCATATAGCAGGTGCTGAGATAATATTTCGCCGGAACAGGATTTTCTTCCATAATGTCGCGAATACGTTTTGTGTCATCGGTTTTTGTCGGGAAAATAAATTCTTTCGGTGCAATATCGTTTCTGAATGCAACGATATAAATGCGTTCTCTGTTTTGCGGAACGCCGAAATTACGGCTGTTTAATATTTGTTCGAACGGAGTATAACCGATTTCTTTGAGCGTTTCGGTAATAATTTCGAATGTTCTTCCTTTGTCGTGTATCGTCAAACCTTTTACGTTTTCGCAGAAAATTACTTTCGGTTTTTTCTCGGCGCAAATTCTCGCCACGTCGAAAAACAACGTGCCGCGAGACATTCCTTTATAATCGTCTTTAAAGCCCTTGCGCTGTCCTGCCAAACTGAATGCCTGACAAGGGAATCCCGCAAGACATATATCGAAGTCGGGAATATCCGTTTCCTTTATTTTCGTTATATCGCCGGCGATTTCAAAATCGTCGTGAAAATTCGCCTTATATGTTTTTTGAGCGTATTCGTCCCATTCGCTGACGAATACCGTTTTTAATTCGTCGCCGAAAGCATTTTCGAACCCGAGCCGAATGCCGCCGATACCTGCGAATAAATCAATACTTTTTAACATCTTATATCTCCGTTCCGATGATCTTTTTTTCGTTGTATATGTTTTCTATTTTGTCTGCACAATCCGAAAGGTGCTTTTTTATTTCAAAATCCCAAAATCTCAGCACAGTCCAACCGTCGTTTTTCAATTGTTGATTTACAGACTTGTCACGAGCGATATTGCGTTCTATTTTAGGAATCCAAAAATCCCGATGCGATTTGAAATCGTTTTTCTGATTTTCCCAGTCGTATCCGTGCCACATTTTTCCGTCTACGAAAATCGCGATTTTCTTTCCTACAAATACGATATCGGGTTTTCCGACTAATTTTTTATAGTTTTTCCTATATCGTAATCCGCGTTTCCATAGTTCGCTTCGCAACAATATCTCCGGTTTTGTATCTCTGCATTTATTGCTACGCATGTTTCGCGTAATTTCTTCTTGAGTTTTATCCATTGTTTTCGTCGAAAGTAAGTCCTTTCCGTTCGCACAAATCTCTAAAAGCTTTTTTCGCTTTTATGCTGGGTTCGGTTTTGCCTGTTTCCCATCTGCAAACGGTAATCGAGTTGACCCCGAGTTCGGTTGCCAACTCACCTTGAGTCATCAAAAGGGTTTCTCTCGATTGTCTTATTTTTTCGGCATAAGTCATAGTGCGTCTCCATTATCATCTGATTAGCACTATTTTAGCATTTTTTATAGCAAAAGTCAATGGCAATATATAGAGTAAAAAGAAAATGTTGAACGAAAAATTTTCAAATGGCACTTTGGCGGGTGCTTGACTATACAAGCGCGACGCTCCGCGTCGCGGTCAAGCACCCGCCTAACAACTCACTTAAACTCGGATAAAAAGGTCAACTCAAAGCCGAGCGAAACGGGGCGTTCGCCGCTAAACCGCTTGGCGAATCGCCCCGTAATTCTTCGCTCGTCGGCTAAATTTTGAGTTTTGTGCCTTTTCTTTCTTCTGAGTTTTTTCGGTTGCGTTTTGTTTCGGGCGGCGTTTCCCTGCGCCGTCCTTTTTTACTACCGCAAAAACCATTTTTCACTCCTGCCTGAGTATGACTTTACTCCCTGAAAACGTCAAAAAATCCACGCAAAACCTATTTCAACCCATTCACGCTTTCTTATCGGTGTATGATATAATCGTAGATGTTACAACGGCATCACATTTTGGTACATTTCGGTCACATCGATGTCCTTGTGTTTGCTAAATTCCCGTGGTATAGTTGTAACGCAATCGAATAGTCAAAGGCGTATAGCAAAAATAGCAAGCCGAGTTTTTAAGTCAGGAGCGAACTAACTATCAAACGGCGTAAGGACAGATAGCGAAAAGCATTACACCCGTGAATAACAGGGTCGGAGGCGGCATTTTAAGGGCGAAGTACGAAATTTTACGGTCGTATTACGTCCTTTTTCTATTCCTTTTTTGTGAATGCGACAAGATTTGTCGTATTTACAAACTATTATTTTCTCGAAGTCGCAAAAATCTTGCGAGTTCGGGTAATAAAATCTATTTCAAAAAAAGGAGGACGAAAAAATGCTGCAATCAAACCTAAAAGTCGTAGCCGTCGGCGAGCCTGATTTAGAGGCGTTGACCGACGGCGAAAAACGCACTTTCTTTGAAAGTATATTTTCAAGGATAGTCGAACTGCACAAACAAACGCAAACCGAAAACAAAAACGAAACCTGACTTAAAAGCCGAAAAATTTACGCAAAAAAACTAAATAAAATAAACCGAGTAAATAGAAAAATATTAAATTAGAAAATAACGCTAAAAAGCGATAACATAAACGAAATGAAAGGAACTGAACGGAAATCTATTTATGACTTGAACTAACCGAATTGAACTGAATTGAATTGTAATTAAACCGAACTGTAAACGGCAGAGTATGAAATTGTATGGTGTTTCGTATTCTGCCGTTTTTTTATTTTCTTTCGCCATACAAAAAATCTAAATCACAAGGAGTAAAAAACTATGAACTACGCAAATATGAAAATCTATTTTGACGGCGGTCATTACGTCGGAATACCGCAAGGAGCGTTTCCGAGCGGAAAAGGCTGTAAAAGGCGCGCCGTTAAACCTATGAAACAACCGACGGCAGACGTAACGCCGCCCGAAACCCCGAAAGAACGCTTTGAAGCGGCATATAAAGAGAGCCAATCTCTGCCCAAGCGAGAACGCAAATCGCATATAAAAGCCGCTATGCAAGACGATTTCAAGGATAAAGTCGAATTAAACGCTTTCGTCGAAAAACACACCGAACGAATGCAAACCAACGCCATAAAACGTAAAGTAAGGCTTATGCGAAAGTTGCGTTTGCAGGACTTGAATTTTTTCGTAACTTTTACCTACTCGAACGAACTTCACACCGAGGAAACGTTCCGCAAAAAGTTGTCTAACACCCTCAAACATCTTGTTGCCCGTAATGGTTGGAAATACGTCGGAGTATGGGAACGCGGCGAAGATACGAACAGACTACATTTTCACGGTATTTTCTATATTCCCGACGGCAAAATGATAGGAAAACTCGAAGAAGTAAAAGACTACGACACCCGAAACCACCGTATGCAAACGACATATCAAAACACGCACTTTCTGAAACAATTCGGGCGTAACGATTTCAAAGATATTGCCACACAGGACGATATTTCCGAGGCGGCGAAATACATAACGAAGTATATGGAAAAGTCCGGCGAGCGTTTAGTCTACGGCGGAAAGTTGCCGACTTACTTCCGCTCGGACGTTTTGGACGAAGATGTTATATGCACATTCGGAATTGACGACCGCAAAGTGTTGCTTTTCGATAACTTCACCTGTATCAACGAGGGCGAAATTCTCGGAAAGGTAAGCAAAGAAATTATAGCGCAGTTGCCGCATTGCAACTAATTAGTCTTTCGGATCGGGAAAGGTTAAACGAAAACGACTTTTTCGTCAAGGGTAAAGTGCATTGCTTGGCGCAACCCTTGACGAGAAAAGCCGTAAGCCACGAATAAAAACAATTTTAATTCGTTTCCGTTTTCTCCGTTCCCGTCGAAAGACAAATCTAAAAAATAAGATTAAAGGAGTAACAAATTTTGAAAACAGCAGTTATTTACGCTCGTTATTCGAGCGATACACAAACGGAACAGTCCATAGAGGGACAACTCCGCGTATGTAACGAGTATGCGAAAAACAACGACATACTCATTTTAAGAACCTATATAGACCGTGCTATGACGGGTACTAACGACAATCGTCCCGACTTCCGTCAGATGATAGAAGATAGCAAAAAACACGATTTCAGTATCGTACTCGTTTACAAATTCGACAGGTTTTCGCGCAATAAATACGAAACTACGAAACACAAGAAAACGCTTAAAGACAACGGCGTTAAAGTCGTTTCCGCTACCGAATATATTCCCGACAGCCCCGAGGCGATTATACTCGAAAGTATGATTGAGGGCTACGCCGAATATTATTCTGCCGAACTTTCGCAAAAGGTAAAGCGAGGTATGAACGAAACAAGACAAAAAGGCAACTTTACGGGCGGAACTATCATTTACGGCTATAAAGTTGAAAACCATAAAGTCGTGATAGATGAAGAAAAAGCCGAAGTAGTAAGGTTTATTTACGACCAATACGCGCAAGGCGTTTACGTTAAAGACATAATAAAAACGCTTACCGAAAGAGGCATTTTCAACCGAGGTAAAAAGTTTGCGAGAAATACCGTCTACAACATACTCAAAAACGAAAAGTATTCGGGTATTTATAGACACGGTAACGAAGTTTTTACAAATATGTATCCGCAAATCGTGCCGACGGAAATTTACGAGAATGTAAGAAAAAAGACCGAAACAAATAAATATGGAACTCGCAGCGTTGAAGTCGTGTATCTTCTTCGCAACAAAATTAAATGCGGATATTGCGGCAGTCCTATTTCTGCGGAATGCGGAACGGCTAAAAACGGACAGAAAATACGCTATTACAAATGTTTGGGACGAAAACACCAAAGCGGTTGTAAAAAATCCCAAGTCAGAAAAGAAATACTCGAAAAATATGTGCTTGACAACGTATGCGAGCAAATGCAACGCCCCGAAATATTAGATAAAATGGCAACGTATTTACTGCAAGTACAGGAAAACCGCATAAAGCAAAACTCGGTTCTGACAAATCTCACAAAAGAGAAACGCCAAACCGAGAATACGATAAACAACATTATGCAAGCCATAGAATTAGGCGGACAAAGCGCAACGGTAATGAAACGTATGCGAGAACTCGAAGAAAAACTGACCGACATCGAAAAGCGATTGACGATTGAAAAATCTCAAACGGCGTTCAGACTTTCCAAAGAGCAAATAATTGATTATTACAAATCCGCGCTTGAAAAAGAGCCTCTACAACTGATAAATTATTTCATAAAAGAAATTCAGTTGTATGACGACAAAATGATAATCATCTACAACACCCCAAAGACAATAAACCTTGACGAAAGTCAGGGTTTTTCTTTTTACGACAAAAACGTTAAAATGCCGTATGTGATACAAAACAGAGAGTATTACGGACTTAAAGATTTCAGAGTTGTAATGCGTGTATAATACATACGCAGACGATTTATTCCACGGTGTTCTTGACCTGAGCCTCTCAGGAGCGTGTCGGTAGGCAAATAAACCGCCAACCGACAGCCCCGAGGGGCTTTTCGTTTGCCTTTGGCAAGATAGCCTGACACACTCCTTTCTCACGTCAAGAACCTTTCGCGGCATAAAACCGTCTGCAACTTGACTTTTGTAATAAAAATCTGTATAATAATTTTGCCAAAGCGTTAAGGTGCTTATTAGCCTTGGCGCGTTAAGGAGGTGATGTTTATGAAAGCCTTACTTAAGGCTCTTATGATAATTTCTTACGGAGTTATCAAGCATAAATAAGTTGGCTCCCAAGTGGCACCGTGGGTCACCTCCTTATCTCTAAAATTTACGGCTATTGCATATACGCATTAGCCGTTTTTACTAAAAAAATAAAACCTAAATCAAACACTTTCGTATTCGATTTAGGTTTCACTTGGCGGAGAAATCGGGATTTGAACCCGAGCCACGCTATAAACGTGCTACTCCCTTAGCAGGGGAGCCCCTTGAGCCACTTGGGTATTTCTCCTTGACGTAAGCGTCTACGATATATTAACATAAATTTTTTTTGTTGTCAAAGTATTTTTCGTCGGTTTATTAAAAATTTACCATAAAAAAGAAAATCGCATCATGCCGTGTAGAATAATGTATAAAAAAGCCCGATAACCGATTGTAAATACGTTGACGGACTATTTTTTCGGTGATATAATATAGCCGAAAACAAAAGACGGAGGAAATTTGCAAAATGTATCAGAAAAACGTTTACGAATCCGCCGACGCGGCGACAATCGAGAGCATTAACTCTTTTTGCGAAGATTACAAAGAATTTTTATCTGCTGCTAAAACAGAAAGACTTGCCGTAAAAGAAACCGAAAAACAGTGCCGTGCGCGCGGATATAAGAAATTAGAAGAAGTCGATAAAATTTGCGCAGGTACGAAAATTTATTTTATAAATAAATATAAAAACGTAGTACTATATAACATAGGCAAGCGTCCGCTTGTAGACGGATTAAGAATACTCGGCGCGCATATAGATTCGCCGAGGCTCGACTTAAAACAAAACCCGCTTTACGAATCCGAACAGTTTGCGCTTTTCGATACGCATTATTACGGCGGTATCAAAAAGTATCAGTACGTTACCGTTCCGCTTGCAATTCACGGAGTAGTGTGTAAAAAGGACGGCTCGTCGGTCGAAATAAACGTAGGTGAGAGCGATGCGGATCCTGTTCTCGGAATAAGCGACTTGCTTATACATTTATCGCAAAAACAATTGACGAATACTGCGGATAAAGTAGTTGAAGGCGAAAATTTGGACGTAACCGTCGGTTCCATTCCGCTTAAAGACGAAAAAGACGAACCGGTAAAGAAAAACATTCTTAAGTTGTTAAAAGATAAATACGGAATAGAAGAGGAAGACTTCGTTTCTGCGGAACTCGAAATAGTACCTGCGGGCAAAGCGAGAGATTACGGTTTAGATAGGAGTATGATTGCCTCCTACGGGCACGACGACAGAGTTTGCGCTTATACTTCTCTTGCCGCACTTTTGGATGCGGGCGATTGCGAATATACCGGTTGTTGCGTTCTCGTCGATAAAGAGGAAATCGGCAGCGTAGGTGCAACGGGTGCGAGTTCGGCATTTTTTGAAAACACCGTAAGGGCGCTCCTCGAAAAAGCCGGAGAGAAAGACGTATTTGCGGTAAACAAAACGCTTGAGAATTCTATGGCGCTTAGTAGCGACGTTACCGCTGCAATCGATCCGTTGTTTACCGACGTAGCGTCAAAAAACAATAACTCGAGATTTAATTACGGTATAGTTCTTGAAAAATATACCGGTGCGAGAGGCAAGTCCGGTGCGAACGACGCTAACCCTGAGTTTATCGCATTACTACGCAAAACTTTCGACGATGCGGACGTGCATTTTCAGTCCGGTGAACTTGGTAAGGTTGACGCGGGCGGCGGCGGAACTATCGCGTATATTCTTGCGAAATACAATATGTCGGTAATAGACGCGGGCGTAGCCGTTCTTAACATGCATTCGCCGATGGAAGTCGTTGCAAAAGCGGACGTTTACGAAACATACAGAGCGTACAAAGCGTTTTTAAATATAGTTTAACCGTTACTATATATAAACTTAATAATATAAACTTAATATCGGTTTTTAGGGCAATGGAGCCCGTGAAGTTATTTCACGGGCTTTTTGTATACGAAAAGGTTGTTTGAGGCATACTTTTACAGTTATCGTAAGGAAAAAACAGACGATTTTAATAAAAATGTTTATATGCGGTTATTGTCGATATAAGTAAAAATAATGAAAAAGACGGTTTTATCGTTTGACATTTTCGACACGTTGTTATAACATATATTAGAACAATTATAATGGGGTAATATAAAGGAAGCAGTCTAATATTATCCGAACAGATTGTTATTATAAAAAAATTCATTCGCACGTAGTGAGAATGAAAACGCGTTTTTTCTTACGCAAAAACGCGAGGCACGGTACCGTGCCTCTGCGGCTTGATTGCTAAACACAGAAAGGAAGTGGCGATATGAAGGCTTTCGTGAAAAAAACATTATTAACGTTGATTATTGCCGTTATGACGGTATGTTGCGGTGCGTTTCTCTATTCGTGTAACGACGGCGTAAACGTTACGCTTATAAACGAGCAACTCGAATCTTTTAAGGTAAGCGTTAAGGCGGGCGAGCCGTTGCCGGAGATTCCCGTTGAAGACAAAGATTTTGAGGGCTACTGGCTTGACGCGAATTATACCCAAAAATACGAAGGTACCGTTGTTCCCGATTCCGACATAACGCTTTATTATAAACTTAAAGCACAAACGTATATACTTGTACTCGATTTCGGCGAGAACGGAGAAGTCGCTTTAAATATGCGCCGCGGTTACGATGAAAAAATACCTTCGGTGGCACCTGACGGCACGTCTGTCGGCGGTTATTCTACCGATAAAGACGGCGAACCGACGATTGTTGCCGGCACGACCGTTAAAAATCTCGCGGCGAAGAATGAAACCGTCAGGCTTTACGCAAAATACGAAATAAAAGACGTAAGCGACTACGTTATAGAAAACGGTACCGTTACCGCGTATACCGGCACAAAGAAGGAGTTGAAATTGCCTTACGGTGCGACCAAAATTGCGGCGGAGGCGTTTAAGGATAACAAGAACGTAACTTCGATTTACGTGCCTTCTACTTATACCAACATAGGTTTCGGCGCATTTAAGGGGTGCGACAATCTTGAAATGCTTACGGTGCCGTTTATCGGTGCGTCTAAAACCGAAAAGACCTTTTTGGCGTACGTATTCGGTGCGGAAAAATATTCGGATAACGAGTATTCTTTTGCGGCGTATACCGTCGGTAGCAATTTGTTTATAGGCGACGAACATTTTGAAAATCTCGTTATCCCCGCAACGCTTGCGACAGTAAGGGTAAATACCGAAACAGTCGAAATAGGCGAGGGGGCGTTTTACTGTGCGTACGGTTTATCTAATCTCGTACTCGATTATCCCGAGTCTTTGGAGAAAATAGGCAATTCCGCATTTGAGAATTGTCTTTCGCTCGGTAGGTTTTCATCTATAAGCGCGTACGTAGACCTCGAGTGGCTGTCTTACGTAAAAGAAATCGGCAAAAACGCGTTTAAGGCGTACACGGGGAATACTGATTCTAAAGTAGAATTTATTTATCCGTATTCGTATAGCAAGACGAAGGCATACTTATTCAAGTACGCGTATCCGTTTACAAATCTCGTAAAAATACCGCAACTTTCCAACGTTGAAAAAATAGGCGAGTATGCGTTTTATTACTGTGCGGCGATCGACGGGGTAAAATTCGGCGAGTCGCTTAAACAGATAGATCAGTTTGCGTTCTTTTACTGCATAAGTTTACCGTCTCTTTCTTTCCCTGATTCGCTTGAAAATATCGGGTATGCGGCGTTTTACGCTTGCAGCGGAGTTTTAGACGTAACATTCGGTAAAAATATCAGTGAAATCGGCAGATATGCCTTTGCGGATTGCACGGGTCTTTCTCAGGTGGTGTTTACCGGTGAAGAGCCGCCTATTCTAATCGAGCAAAAAGTTTTCAGCAACGGTTTAAAACAGGTAGAGGGTAGCACGACTAACGACTACGATTTGGTTATAGACGGGCTTAAAATAATGGTTCCGTCCGAATATGAAGAAGAATATAAATCTTCGTTTTATACTTATGTCGACTACTTAATCGTTGCAAAAACGCCGATGGCGCCCGCATACTGGAGCGACGGCAACGAAATAACCACGAAATTTGAATTTACCGACGGCGGCATAGTTTACGTAACCGATAAAAACCAGACTTTTATGGCAGAAATCGATATGTGGAACTTCGGCAGTCTTAAAACTTACGGTACAACCTGTGGCGAATATTATCCGATGATGTATCAGGTGTTGACTGCGGAAGAGTACGCTTCTCTTGCCAAAAAGGATGAAAAAGATGAGGTTAAACCTTTATACGCTAATCAAAAAGCGATAAAACTCTGGCACCCCGATCTTCTCGACTGGGAAGGGAATATGCTTAACGACCTCTACTTCCTTATAAATGAAATTCCGCAGGAAGTAGACGGAGAAACGTACCTTGTCCCTATGCTTGAAAAGAGCGGCATTGTCGCAAATTACGGTGACTTGAAAAAAGTCGGAAGTTACGTGGTATCCGTAAATAAATTCGGGCAGTTTAAGGTCGGAACGGTTATACGCGTCGCGGGCGGCGAATATTCGATAAAATGGCAAAGCGACCCCGAAGGTACTTATTATGCGCGCCTTGACAGGTCGGTCAATAACGTTTTTGAGATAACTTACTACGACGAAAACTTTAACGTAATTACAACGGACGTATATGTTAGAAAAAACCACACAGGCTCGAATTCCGAAACCGAATTGTTTAAGCGCGATGCAGAGTTTATTTCTTTTGACGTACTGACCGGCTATAACGACAGTAACCGCCTGTATCTCGACGGACTCGGCGGAGCCACTGTAAAAATAGGCGACAACACTTATTCCGCAAGCGTGGTTGAAGACGCAACGCGCGAGTTCGGTGATGAGGAATATACCGTAACGTTTAATAATATCTCTAAAAACGGCACGGCTTCTGACGATTTAACGGGTACGGCGGTGTTTGAAAAACACACGGACGACGGATACCTTATTATAAAAGTTTCCGTTGGAGAGGACGCATATACCTTTTTTAACGTAACGTACGATTCTAACTGGTACAGATGGGGGTATGAAGAAGTTAAAGACGTAAAAGTAACGTTACCCGTTGACTCCGGAGATTTCTTTGACAATGACTGGAGATATACGCGCTTTACCACGATAACCACGGGCGACGCATTTATACTTTATTTATACGCTCCAAACGGTAAAACCGAACCGGATTATGCGTTTTTCCGTTATTACGAAAACGGTGCAAAACTTACCGATTTCGGAACGGTAGAAGGATATACGGGTTCCGGAGAATTTACGGTTAACTTTTCAAACGGGGCAAAAACCGTATCTATAACCGATACGCGCGGGTCGTTTAAACTCGATGACAAAAATTTTGTGCATTACGACGATTCAGAGGATATGACGCTCGTTTATTACGTTGACCACGGCTTTGACGTAATCGATTATCAATATACCGTTAAAACGGACGGCTACGGCAATATGTTTATACATTACAATCCGTCGGACGATATTAACGACAGATACCTCGGCACGTATGAAAACAGCAAATCTTTCCCGAGCCCGACCGCAACGTATTACGAACTTAAGTTTACGGGAAACCTTCTCGATAAAGACGGCAACAAAACCGATAAGGTAAAGAGTTTTTGGGTGCTTTACGATTTCGCTTCGCTTTCCGCGTGGTCGGACGAGGAGGGAGACGCGCAATGGTACGGCACGCTTGCCTCTATTTACGACAAAAAAACGGACAGAAAAATTAACGTAGTAGATTCGTTAGGTTTTATGAAATACGAACTCGTCGTAGATAATTACGGCAATACGCGTTTTAAGGCGTTTGATTATTCTTTCGACGCGAACGGCAACGTGGTATATACCGAGGTAGTGGGCGGCGAAGTTGCGGAGTTTGTTGCGATAACCTATGCAGACAGTTCGATAGCGTACCTTATCGCGGTGGATAAATACGGCGTAGGTTTGTTTACGGTAAGACCTTCCGGCGAAAGCAGGAGTAAATTCGTTATCGTAAAGGATAAAGGAATAATCGCGTATACTAAAGGCACTTCCGTTACGGTTGAAATCGATAAAGATAAACTTGCGCGCGTGGGCGCATAACGCCTATACATTATATAATAATTTAGGTTTTTATAGACTGTCATATCCCGTATACGGGTTAGGATAAATAAAAAAAGGAGATGTATAACTATGAGGCTCAAAAAGATGCTTATCGGCATACTTACGGTACTTGCGCTGTTGTGCGTTTCCGTTGCAGCGGTAGGTTGCGGCGGAGAACCGACGGTTGAGAGCGTTGAGTTAAACAAGACTTCTGCGGAATTTTTCGTAGGGGAAAGTCTTAACTACGGCGATTATAAAGTTACGGTAAAGTATTCCGACGGAAACACCGAAACGGTCGATTTGAAAGAAAGCATGATTTCTCAAACCGACTTGAGCAAACTGTCGACTGCGGGTACTTATGAAATTAACGTTACCGTAAGAGACAAAACCGTTACGCTTACCGTTACCGTCAAAAAATACGATTTTGACGGCGAAGGTATAGTTTTCCACGATATAAACGAAAACGAAATAAGCGCAACCTACACGGGGGAGGCGATTATACCCGAACTTGAAAACTTACCCTTAGACGCGCAAGTTAATTACGATTTTTACGAGGGTAGCGACGAAAGTGGTACGCCGATAGAAAGCGTTATCGACGCAGGCGTATATTTTGTTAAAGCCACCGTCGTTCAGGCTAAATATAAAGATTTCGTTCTTTCTGCCAAATTAAACGTAAGAAAGAAACTTATCGACCCCGCTACTCTTAACTGGAAAGGCACAAGCGTTTTCTACCCCGGTAGCAAAGTTACTCTTGCGGCAACCGTAGAGGGTCTTCCCGAAGGTATCGAAATTGACGCTTTCGGCGGCGATGCGACGGCGGAACTCCCCGGCGAATATATCGCTACCGTTACTTTTAAAGGCGAAAATAAAAACTTTTACTATTCCGACAAGGCGTACAACCTCAAGTGGACGGTTACTTCGGACGTTGCTTACGATAAATGGTATTCGATAAACGACGGCGTGCTTACAGTTGCGGAATTCAATAAAGACGCAGAGGACGCTACGAAAGGCACTCTTTCCTTGGGCGCAGATACTGTAGATTACACCGTTGCGTACGACGATACGACAAAACTCCCCACCTTTACTTTGGGTGCGGACGCCGCCGTTTCTTCTATCACGCTTAACGGTACGGTTTTAACCGTTGTAAAAGGTGAAACGACTTATAAATTCTTATTTAAGTCTTTCTTTGAAAAATATTTCGGCGTAGGCTATTCGCTGTACGTTGCCGACTTTGATTTCGTTGTAAACGAAACCGAAGGCACGGTTAAAGCGGTGATAACCTCGTCCGACGGAACTAAAAACGAATACGATACGACGATGTCTTTTACCGGTAAAGCAAACGGTGCGGATACCGCCAAATTTACGCTTGCGGGTAGCGATGTTTATTTCCAAGCAGGGGTTTCTAACGGTAATTTTATTTTTACCGCATATAATTACGTAAACGACCAAAATATCGACTCTGACGGTAAGGTCGAAACAGACGATTCGTTTAAACTCGTTTCAAAACCCGCGTTAAAAGAATTCCTTTCGTCTCTTATCGTAGGCGAGTTTATGGACATAAAGGACAACACGCTTAAAGTTACCGAAGATAACGAGATTTACGTAAACGGCGTTAAATCGTTTGCTTTTGTTGAAAGCGATTATAACGGCAAACCCCAGTTCACCGTATCGTGGGACGGCTCTAATTGCGACAAAACGCTTACCGTAGTTGACGGGTATTATAAACTCGACAACGTGTTCTTTGATAAAGATTTCAAAAATTACGTCGGCGAGTATTATTTTGTCAGCGAAGGCTTATCCGACAGTCAAACCGTATCGTTTAACACTTCTTCTAATAATTACCGTGTTAGCACCAAACTTATCGTAGGCGAGGAAACGGCTGCGGAAAGCAAGAATTTTGACTTTAACGTTGCAAGTAATAAAGACCGCTTTACGATAACCAAAGGCGAAGGCGTGCTTACGCTTAACCTTTACCTTGCTGATTCTGAAGAGGTTTACGCCGTTGTAACGCTTAAAGCGGACGGCACGGCTGCGGTCGGCGAGGCTTTATTTAAAAAGGTTGACAGAATTATTGAAAAGGCGGGTTATTTTGACGGTAATTATTACGGCGCAGACGGCACCAAACTTTCTTACAACGGAAAAGGTGTTTTCACTTTAGGTGAAAAGTCTTACGACGATTATACGCTTTCTTATAACGGAAGCGAAGTTACCGTTACCTTAAAGCCCGGCGAGACTTCTGTCGTAATCAAATACGATTACACCGAAAAACGCTACGTAACGGTTGACGGTAAATATTTTATTTACGACGGTGCAGGCAACGGCAATACAAACGGCTTTATTTTCGGCAAAGATTACGTTAAAGGTAGCAATAAGTTTAAATTTAACAACGGCGTACTCGAAATAAACGGAACCGCGCTTACCGACGTAAGTTTCGATTTTGTTGACGACGGTAACGATAACGGCAGAACCGTACTTAAAGCGACGGGTAAAAACGGTACCGAAAACGTAGAAGTATTATTCTACAGTCTGTTTGCCGTAAAAGTCAACGAGGACGTTTATGTTTTCAACAACGTTGCGCATCTTTTAGGTGCTAAGTATAAAGAAAATGCGGATGCAAGCCCTGTAATAGAGTTAACCGCCGCAGGTAAAATACTTTATAACGGCACAGAGGTGTTACCTTGCTTTTTAAACCTTACTTGGGCAAAAATTTCGATACCTGTTTCCGAAAACGGTTTTGCGGTTAAAAAAGACGTCAATATCAATGATAACGGTTTATGGATAACCCTTGACGGAAAAGACTACTATGCGGAAGCGTATTACACTTATAGAGGAATTTATAAGAGTGCCGACAAAGCGTTCTATTTCGATACCATCGTCTATAAGGACGGTTTAAGTAAAACGACCGGTACTTATTTGAGTTTGGCAAACGACGCTCTCGTTATCGAATTCAGCGGAGATAAACTCGCTACGTTCAGCGTGATTGACGGCGTTAAAACCCTCCTTTACGATGGTGAAACGTACGTTTACAACTCGTTTGACGTAAACACCATTTTAGGTTCTTATCAAATACTGGAGAATACCGGATATGCTTCGTTAACTATTTCAAAACAAGGGATTGATGATACGGTTATAGGAATATTATTAAAGGATGGTGAATTTGTATTTAAGATAAAATATGATGCTTATAAAACAGCGTACATTGTTAAAAATAACGATTCGGCAACTTCTTCTGTATTACCGTTCCTTGCAGTTCGTGATAATATTTATGATGTTGTTGGTTCTACAAAAGTTAATGGTAAAGATTTTGTCGTAAGCGTCGGCGCAGGCGCGGTAGACAGCGTTACAAAAACCGTGTTAACCGTTACCTATGACGGCAATAAGGCAAATGTTGCGCGCGTCGGTAACGACTGGAAAGTTACGCTTGGCGGAATAGAATATAAAATCGAAAAGAATAGCGGCGAAAACCAAGACGTGTCTTCTATTCTTGTTTACGAATTCTGGCTTAAAAACGTTACCGGTTCGTATACGTTTAACGGTAGAACCCTCTTGCTTGAAACGGTTGTAAACGCTTCCGGTGAAAATATCGTTAGGGTTACCGTAGACGGTGTCGTTGTTAATCATAATATTTCCGACTCGCACGACACTATGTCGTTTGTTAAAGACGGCGTAAATTATATAGCAAAAATCGACGCGGGGGCAACGCTACGCATTGCTCTTTACACTATGGCGGAATATAACGCGTTTTACGCGACGTTTAACACCGAAGAATCGTGCTATATCGCAACCGTTGGCGGAAAGACTCTTGTTTTCGATTACGACATTAAAAACGAAAACATAAGTTACAACCCTGCAAACTACGCTTTTGCGTTTAAGGTTGACGCAACCAAGTATAAATACGGCGAAAGCGCACTCGTATTCGGACAATATGTTTACGAAGCGGGCATTATAGTATTCACTACGGCGGACGGCAACAGTTATGCGTACGACATTAATGGCGACGTGTTGCATACCGACGTATTACCGGATAACTTTGAACTTGTAGGCATAAAAACGAGCGGCAAGGTTTACGGTTTGGATGCTTATAACATTACCGTAACCGCAAAACTTTCCGGATTTAGCGAGGGCAAAGCCGTAGTAACCGTTTACTATGAATTCAGTTCTTCGAGCGACGGCGTTAGAAACGCGACAACCGCGACGCCGCTTTCCGACGGTACGGGTTATAAACTCGTAGGTAAAACGGGTGTAGGCGATAAAGAAAAAGTCGTTACTACTTACCTCATTAAAGAGGGTGCCGCGTATGAACTTTACGCTGAAGAACAGTATATACTTGCCGGCACCTATGCGGTAAACGAAAAATCTCTCGTTATAACCGGTACGCTTAAAGGCGGCAAAGGTACGTATAAAGCGACTTACGACAACGGTACGGAAACCGCTATAACCGTAGACTTTACTAAAAACGAGTTTATTCTTAAAACCGCAGAAGGTAGTATGATATTTACCTTTACGTTAAACGAAGGCGTAATATCTTTCACTTCGGTTGTCGTTCCCGATGCAGCGATTAAATTCCTCACTAACGGTGCAAGTTTGGCAGAAATCGGCTATAGAGGTGCAGATGCAAGTTATGGTGAAATAAAAAGCATTACGCTTAAAGAGATAAGCGGCAGTACGGTTAAATTTAACGTCGCAATCGGCTACAGCACTTATGAAGGTACTTTAAGTGCAGACCAAAGTTATATCGATTACTATTACGGAGACCGTTTGTATCTTAATCCGACCAAGTATGACGAATGCGATTTTATCAAAATAAGTTCTTCCGCTAAATGTTTACCCTTACTCGGCGAACATACCGTTAACGAAACCGAAACTATTAAGATAGCGCTTAAGGCAGAAACTACAGACGATGAAGACGAGGGTTTTATAGTAGATTCTTACGGAGCAGAGGTTACCTATAAGGGTACCACGGTATACGTTAGAAATTTCGGTTATTATTCTACTTCGGTTGAATTCAAGGTTGGTGCAACGACTTACGTGGCGGCTGTTGTAAACGGCAGCGTTACCGTAACAGAAAAGGCTGCTGCATAAAGCGGTCTTAAACAAAACTGAAAGGCGATTTTTGCCGCAAATGCGATAAAAATCGACCTGAACGGCGATATTCCCCCGCAAAAACTACGGGGGAATATGTGCCGCTTAAAGGCGGAATATGGAAGAAAAGCAAAAAGGCGATCAAAAAAACGAAAACCGTTCGGATTTTTTCGACGACGGAAGAACCGTTTCCGACATGTCCGCCGACTGGATGCCCTGGAATACGGGCGTAAAAAGAAAACGCAAACAAAACGATAAAGACAAAAACGCAAAAAACCAAGCGGATGCCAAAACGAGTAAAGAAGAATATAAAAAACTCGTTTTAAGTCAATTCCTTGCGATGCTCCCCATGTTTTTGTGTATAATCGCCGCGGCGTGCATAGTTTTTTTACTTGCAAAACTGTGGCTTAAATAAAAGGGAAGTTAAATGAAGAAACTAAAAAAGAAAATAATTCCCGTGCTTTTCGCGTTGGCGGTATGCTGTTTCGCGATGGCGGGGTGTAAAAGCGGCTTTGACCCGATTAAAGAAGGGTTTACCGCCACTGTATATTACGAAGCGAACGGCGGCGTTTTTGAAGGTACAAACGGGCGTACGGAGCGGGTATTCAGGTATAAACCCGACAGTATTATAATCGAACCCGGTAACGATAAAAGCGGTGCGCAGGTGCCGCTGCCGACCCGTAGCGGACATCACGTAAGCGGCTGGTATAAAGCCGAAACCGACGAAAACGGCGCGCCCGTTAAAAACGGCGACGAGTTCGTGCTCGCTTCCGAAGAATGGGATTTCGCTTCGGACAGGGCTGGCGGAGAGGGTAGCGTTATTTACCTTGTTGCCGGCTGGTCCAAAAACTATAAATTTACGGTAGACGTGGGTGATGCTGCCCGTGCCGCCGGCGTTGAAAATATCGTCAACGACAAATATTCCAAGGCGGGTCCCGTATCTATCCCGGGTATCGAACCGGAGTGGGAAGGTCATACTTTTTACTACTATGAAGACGCCGAGCATAACAGGCTTACCGCTACCGACTGGGAAAATCTTATCATAAGCGACGAAAACCCCGATATAACCGTATACGTTAAATGGCTTGACGGAGTTTGGAAAATCGTAAACGATAAAGACGGGCTTTCCGGTTTAAAATTTAATGAGAATTATTGGTTAGACGACGATATAGATTTCGGTACGTATCAAAACGGCGTTTTAAAAAGCAAAGGCAAGTTTAACGGCATACAGAATTTTATAGGCAAAATTGAAGGAAACGGACACACTATTAAGAATTTCGCCTTTGAAAAAACTTTAATCGGGAACGACTCTGCTACGGGTGTATTTATATTTAACGGTAGCGGTTATATACGTAACGTAAAATTTGAAAATTGCGAATTATACATCTCACTTACAGCTAAAAAGAATTATGTAATCGGCTTTTTCGGCGACGGATCGAGAATCAGCGATTTAACGTTGTTTACCGATTTAGAGTTTAAGGGATGCACTCTTACCGTTATTAAAACGAGGGATGCCGTTTCCGTAAATCCCGCGCTCGGCGAGGGAACAGGATATTACGGCGTGTTCGGTAAAATTAAAGACGGTGAAAGTTTTTCGATTGACGAAGCGAAAAAAGATATTACCGTGACAATAAATTAACTAAGACAAGACAAAGGAGGCTTTTATGAAAAAGAAACTGATTTCAATCTTTATGGCGGCACTTATGTGCTTTGCCGTGTTCGGCGGATGCGGTTCCGAACCCGAACCTGACAACCCCGATACTCCGGGCGGAGAGGCTTACGTTCCTACCGAGAAGGAAAACACCCTTCCGTTGGTTTTCGGTATAGACGGTGCGGACGGCGTTTTCAGTCCGTTCTTTTCCACCGCGGCTTACGATACCGAAATTACGGGTATGACGCAGATAGGTATGCTTACTTCTAAGGGGACTACCTATGCTTACGGCGACAGCGAGGCTTGCGTCGTAAAAGACCTCGATATAACTTATCTCGACGCAAATAACGGAGAAGTTTCTTCGCCGAGTAAAGCGAAACAAACGCGTTACGACTTTTTGATTAAAAAAGGCGTTAAATTCTCCGACGGGGTAGACCTTACCATAAAAGACGTTTTGTTTAACTTATACGTTTATCTCGACCCCGCCTATACCGGAAGCGCAACGCTTTATTCTACCGATATAGTAGGCCTTTCCTCTTACAGAACTCAAACAGAAGACGCCGACGCGGGTACCGTTATAGACGAGCAGGCTAACGTAAATGCGGAAAATCGTCTTGGAAGAATCTATGACTGGCTCAACAATCAGTATTTGATTGAACAGTCCGATGGAAATATTGATGTTGCAAAAAAAATGGACGGATACGTCGTTGGTATTGAAGAGTACGAAGAAGAGATTAAAAAAGATATAAACTACTTTATACCCTATTATAAAACCGAAATCGAGAACGATTACGGTTCCGCGCAGTCTGCATTTGAAGAATCCTTAAAAGAGAATGCTTATGACGCGGGCGAATACTGGCAGGCATATTTCGTTGATTACGGTTTTGCGCACAGAAAGCAAAATCCGGTAACGAAAGAGTATATTAAAGATGAAAACGGCAGATATACTTATCAGTTTAACGACGATGAAATTTGGCTTACCGAATATATAAATGACTACTTGCAAGAGCACTGTGGCGAAAACGCTTCGGCAGACGAAATTGCCGAGGCGAAAAAAGCCGCGGCTATTCAACTCGTTTATGAAAACAAAGTAGGTAAATATGAAGACGGCAATTTTGTTTGTAACTATATTGAATTTAAGAGCACCGTTCTTTCGTGCGGAAGCACCAACACGCTTTACAACGAACTCCTTGCAGAAGAACGTTCTAAAATAATTAAAAACAACGAAAACTCCGGTTCTGCTATACGTACCATAAGCGGTATTACCACAAGTAAAACCACTACTTTCCGTAACGAAACCGCAAAAAAAGAGTATAATCTTGACGGCGAGTATGACGTTTTAACCATTAAAATAAACGGAATCGACCCCAAAGCTGTTTGGAACTTTGCGTTTACCGTTGCGCCTTTGCACTATTATTCTTATACCGGTGCGGGCGAAGAAGGAAAGTGGAACGTAGAAAACAATTTCGGCGTTCAGTTTAACAACACCGAATTCATGAACAGCGTGTTAAAAGCGAGCGAAAAACTCGGCGTTCCCGTCGGTGCGGGTCCCTATAAGGCGACTACCGCAACGGGACTTGGCGACAGAACGTATCCTAACAGAAACGAGTTTAAAAACGCAAACCGCGTTTATTATGAGAGAAACACTTATTTCGATTTGTTGGACGGCGTTAAAAACGGCGGACCCATACAAAACGCAAAAGTAAAATACTTCCAGTACACGATAGTCAACTCTAACCTTTTACTTGATAAATTAGGTAAAAACGAAATCGACGTCGGCACGCCTAACGCGACCGAGAAAACGATTAACAACTTGCTTAATTATCCTAATTTGTCCTCTAAACTCGTACTTACCAACGGTTACGGTTACGTAGGCATTAACGCGGGCAAAATCCCCGACGTTTGGATGAGAAGGGCTATTATGAAGGCAATGGATACTAACCTTATCAACGACTACTACAAGGGCGACCTTTGTCAGATAATTTATCGCCCCATGTCCACGCAGTCCTGGGCGTATCCGAAAGACGCTAAATCTTCGTTCACGTTTACGGACGCAAGAGGTTATCTCGTTGACTACTCCTACAGCGAAACGGGAGCGGAAATCGTTAAAATGCTTAAAGACCACTATTATGCGGTAAACGGCGACGGTACTACCGTTTTATCAGACCCCGACGGCGAGGCTTTACCCGAAATTACGTTTACCGTTGCGGGCGAGTCTACCGACCACCCTGCATGGACGATGTTTAAACGCGCGGAAAGCGTACTTGAGAGCATAGGCTTTAAGATTAACGTTAAAACCGATCAGTTTGCGCTTAAAAAACTTGCGAGCGGACAACTCCAGGTATGGGCTGCGGCATGGTCTTCTACCATAGACCCGGATATGTATCAGGTTTATCATAAAGATTCGACCGCGACCAGTACGCTCAACTGGGGTTACAACGAAATAAAGAAAGACAAAAGCGGAAAATACGCTTACGAGTGGTCTATTGTAGACAGTCTTTCCGACCTTATCGATAAAGGTCGTCAGTCGGTTGACAATTCCGACACCGGCACGAGGGCGCAGATATACTGGAAGGCTCTCGATAAGGTTATGGAACTCGCGGTAGAAATGCCTACTTATCAGAGAAACGACCTTACCGTATACAACAGCTACAAAATAGATACTAAAACGCTTAACGCCACTCCTACGGCTTTCGACGGATTGTTCTCGAAAATTTGGGAAGTGGGTTACACCCGTTAAAAACGACGGAGAACCACGGATAAATGTTCAAATATATTGTTAAAAGAATAGTTCTTGCGATACTTATACTGTTCGGCGTGTCGATGATTATCTATTCGCTCGTTAAACTTATGCCGGTAAACTTTATCGACGACAAGTTCAGCGCGCAACTCAATCAAGGCACCATTAAACAAGAAGAGATTGACAGAATGAAGGAATTGTACGGTTTAAGCGACAATTCTTTCTGGGGTATCGTAAAAGGGTATTTCAAATGGCTCGGCAACGTACTTAAAGGAGACCTCGGCAACTCCTTTAAGTACGAAGATAAAGTGTCTACCGTAATATTCGAAAATATGGGAATATCTTTCGGTATCGCTTTCGTCGCGCTTATTCTCGAATTTCTTATTGCAATACCGCTCGGCGTAAAAGCGGCGGTCAACCAAAACGGATTTATCGACTATTCGAGCAGTGTGCTGGCGATGATAGGCACCGCTTTGCCGACCTTCTTTTTTGCGGCAATTTGCATACAACTTTTTTCGGTGCAACTCGGGTGGTTCCCGATAAGCGGACAGCAAAGTACGCTTCCGTCTACGGCAAGCGGGTTTACGCGTTTTATGGATCAGGTCTGGCATTTGATTTTGCCGATATTTATAATGGTCTTTTTGTCGGTCGGGTCGCTTATGCGCTACACGAGGACTAACACGCTCGACGTGCTTAACGCCGATTACATAAGGACGGCGAGAGCCAAGGGTTTACCCGAAAACAAAGTTATTTATAAACACGCTTTCAGGAACACGCTTATTCCGCTCGTAACGCTGCTTGCGGGTACGATACCCGGACTTTTTTCGGGCGCGATGATTACCGAGCAGATATTTTCGATTGAAGGTATAGGTCTTAAAGCGTACGAAGCGTTAAAAGCAGGCGATATACCGTTTATCATGGGATACAATATGTTCCTTGCGATACTTACGGTACTCGGTACGTTACTGGCAGACTTAATGTATGCGGTAGTGGATCCGCGCGTAAAACTTACAAAATAGGAGAAACACGATGATTAACGAAGAAAAAGATACGGCGATCGAAGTAGAACCCGCCGCAGATTCCGTCGGCGATTTCTCCGATATGGAAAGGCTTGAAGACAGGGTTAAACTTTTATCGCCGACAAGGCTCGTATTAAAAAGGTTTTTCCGTTCTAAACTGTCCGTTATAGGGCTTTGTGTTCTTATATTTTTATTTGCGTTTTCTTTTATAGGACCGCTTTTCAGATATATAAGTCCGTCCGTTTGGGGACAAAACGAAGTCGATACCAGTCCCGGACCGTACGTAGAAGTAAACAAGCCTTTTAAATACGTAGATGCGGAAGGTAACGAATATACCGCTTACGAATATACTTATCAAAGGAGCGAAACGCTCAATCAGGACAGTATGCCTTCGCCGACGCACTGGCTCGGCACGGATGCAAACGGGTACGACGTGTTCTCCCGTCTTATGTACGGCGGAAGGGTTTCGCTTACGCTCGGCTTTGTCGTTGTTATTCTCGAAACGCTTCTCGGCGTTCTTCTCGGCGGACTGGCGGGGTATTTCGGTAAGTGGGTAGACCAACTTATAATGAGAATAGTCGATATATTCAACTGTATACCGACGTTGCCTATCATGCTTATTATAAGTTTCATGCTCGACGCGAACGGCGTTGCCGATATGCCCAAGTTATATATAATGATGGCATTGCTTACGTTGATAGGCTGGGCAGGCGTCGCAAGAATGGTCAGAGGTCAAATTTTGTTTTTAAGAGAGCAGGAATACATGATGGCGGCAGAGTGTACGGGGCTTTCGGTTAAACGAAAAATATTCAAGCACCTTTTGCCGAACGTTATGCCGCAACTTATAGTTTCTATGACGCTCGGGCTCGGAGGAATTATTCTTACCGAAGCGACTCTCGGCTATTTAGGACTCGGTTTGCCCGCGGAATTCGCAACCTGGGGTAACATGGTAAATATTCTTACGAAAGAGGTTTCTTACTGGAGTATGTATCCTAACCAGTGGATACCCGTCGGCGTGTGCATAGTTTTGGCGGTTCTTTCGTTTAACTTCGTGGGAGACGGATTGAGAGACGCTTTCGACCCGAAAATGAAGAGGTGAGTAAATGAGCGATACTTCTAAAAACGAAAAAAAATCGCGTTATCTCACGGGTAAAGAGTCGAGAGAAATCGCCCGCGAAAACAAACGCCTTATAAAAGAACTCGAAAAAGAGAAAAAGCGTAAAAACGTTGACGAAAGCGAGTATACAACCAAATTAAAAGATCCGAACAATATCGTCGAATTCGATAACTTACACACCTACTTTTTTACCGATGCGGGTATAACCAAAGCGGTAAACGGCGTTTCGTTTTCCGTGCCGGAGGGGTCTGTCGTCGGTATCGTCGGCGAGTCGGGCTGCGGCAAATCCGTAACGAGCCTTTCGCTTATGCAACTTATACAGGGACCGCAAGGGCAAATCGTCAGCGGAGAAATTCGCTTTAAGTCGTTGGAATACAAAAAAGACCACAACGGCAAACCTATACCGATATATAAAACCTATATAGACGATAACGGAGAAGAGAAAATTCTTACCGAACCGCTCAAAAACAAAAAAGGCGAGATCGTTAAGGATAAAAACGGTGAAACGGTTACCGTACCCGTTCAAGACCGCGACGATGCGGGCGTACTTAAGTACGAGATGGAAGAAAAGGTTTTCGATATAGCGAAAATGCCTATAAGCGAAATGTCGAGAATCAGAGGCAGACAAATCGCCATGATCTTTCAGGAGCCTATGACTTCGCTTAACCCCGTGTTTACTATAGGCGACCAACTTAACGAAGTAACGCTTTTGCACGTTAAAGGCGCAAGTAAAGAAGAGGCTAAAAGAAGAAGTCTTGAAATGCTCGAACTCGTAGGCATTGCGATGCCGGATAGGGTTTATAAATCTTACCCGCACGAAATTTCCGGCGGTATGCGCCAGAGAGTCATGATAGCAATGGCTTTGGCTTGCAATCCGCGTCTTGTAATCGCGGACGAACCGACTACCGCGCTCGACGTTACCATTCAGGCGCAAATACTCGACCTTTTACGCGACGTGCGTAAAAAGATGAAAGGCTCTATAATGCTTATAACGCACGATTTAGGCGTTATAGCGGAAATGGCGGACTACGTTTACGTAATGTATGCGGGTAAAGTGGTAGAGCAGGGCACCGTTCGGGAAATATTTAAAAATCCTTTGCATCCCTATACCATCGGTTTGCAAAAGAGCAAACCGGTAGTGGGTAAAGAGGTTGACGAGCTTTACTGCATACCGGGGCAAGTTCCTAACCCCGTAAATATGCCGGACTACTGTTATTTCAGAGAGCGTTGCAATATGTGTACGGCAAAATGCGGCGGTAAATATCCCGCATTCGTAAAAGTTTCGCCCACGCACGGCGTTGCTTGTTACAGATATACCGATAAATCCGAAATGGAAGAATAATTATAAGTACTTCTTTTAATATGATAAAAAAGTTTAAATTAAATTGTTACAGAGGTAAAAATGAATCGAATAAATAAAAGAAAAGTAAGTACTTGTGTGTTACTCACGCTTTTTACATTTGGTATTTATGGTATTTATTGGATGTATTTGCTTGTAAATAGTACACATCGGATTCTGAATAAAAACGATAGTTGTACAAAAGAGATGCTGTGTTTGATTTTCGTTCCGTTTTATTTTTTGTATTGGTGGTATACGAGAGGGGAAATATTAAATAAAGAGGCAAAAAAACAGAATTTGAATTTCAATGGAAGCGGAGTTGCTTATTTGTTGTTTTCAATTTTTTTCTTGGAAATAGTTTCAATGGCAATTATGCAAGGGGATTTTAATTCAATAGAAGAGAAAGTTGAGGAGAGTGAATATCTTCTAACGGTAAGGCACCTTAAAAAATACTTTCCCACACAAACGGATTTTTTCGGCAAACCCACACAGTACGTTAAAGCGGTAGACGACGTTACTTTTGGCGTTAAAAGCGGTTGTACCGTAGGCATCGTCGGAGAGTCTGGCTGCGGTAAAACGACGATGGGCAGAACTATTTTACGCCTTCACTCGGTTACCGACGGAGAAGTGATTTTTGACGGCAAAGATATCGGCAAAATGACTAATTCCGAGTTGCGCAAGATTCGTCCGCAAATACAAATGATATTTCAGGACCCGTATTCGAGTCTGTCGCCGCGATTACGCGTAGGCGAAATAATCGGCGAAGCGGTTGCGGAACATGGAATAGTACCTAAAGCGGAGTTAAAAGACTACGTTCTCGGCGTAATGAAAAAATGCGGTTTGCAAGTTCAGTATTATGAACGTTACCCGCATGAATTTTCCGGCGGACAAAGGCAAAGAATATGTATAGCGAGAGCGCTCGCTTTAAAGCCGAAACTCGTTATTTGCGACGAACCCGTTTCCGCACTCGACGTTTCGATACAGGCGCAAATTATTAATTTGTTAAAGTCGCTGCAAAAAAACGACAATCTCGCGTATATTTTCATTTCGCACGATTTATCCGTAGTAGAACATATCAGCGACGAGGTCGGCGTAATGTACCTCGGCTCTATGGTAGAGTACGGAGCTAAAAAAGACATTTTCTCAAACCCGATGCATCCGTATACGCAGGCGCTTTTTTCAGCCGTGCCGATACCCGATCCGGACGTGAAAAACAACAGAATCATTCTTAAAGGGGATATACCATCTCCCGCTAATCCGCCCTCGGGTTGTAAATTCCATACGCGTTGCAGCAAATGTATGGAAATCTGCAAGGTTAAAGCGCCGGTGTTCAAAGAATACTCGCCCGGGCACAGGGTCGCATGTCATCTTTACGAACAGAATAATACTAACGAGAATAACTAATAATTAAAAACCAAGGTTGATATGAGTAAGTTAAAAAGAAAATTATTATTGTGGACGGTCAGTTTAATAGCGTGCTTTTCGTTCGTATTCGCACCCGTATTTTCGGTAATAAACGCATACGGTTCAACGTACGGTAAACCCGAAGCGGAGCAGAGCGAAAGCGTTACTTTAAGCGAAGCGGAAGGTCTTGCACTTGCGGATACTTCTTCAGCATTTAACGACGACTATTCGAATAAGACGGAAACCAAAAACGTAACAGGCGAGCATTACGTCGTAGTTACGCTTGAGGGAGGCGATTTAATTTCCGCTTCGTCAGGCGATTTAAACGATTACCTCGCAACCGTTTCTGCGGCGCGTAAAAAAGCGAAAATCGCAGAAGAGCAAAGCGCGTTTTTAGCTGCGCTCGATAAGTCGGCTATTCCGTATACTTTAAAATATTCTTACAGCACGGTAATAAACGCTGTTGCGATAAAAGTGGACGTAAAGTATCTCGACGCTATTTCCCGCATAAGCGGCGTTTACAGCGCGGAAGTTTCTGAATATTATTACGCGCCTATGGACCACGCCGTTTCAAATCAAGCTAACGTGTGGGGAACCGGTATATATAAAGTTGACGGCGTTGCCGCAGGGTATAGCGGCGAAGGTATGGTAGTCGCGGTTTTGGACACGGGTCTCGACTCGAGCCATGCGGCGTTTAGAACGATGCCGGCCTCAGCAAGACTCGATAAGGAAGAAGTTAAAAACAAAATATTCGACGAAACTTACTCAGACACGGGACTTTTGGCGATGAACAAAAAGGTTACCGTGGACGACGTATATTATAACGAAAAAGTACCTTTCGCGTACGACTACGCCGATAACGATCCGGACGTTTACCCGTCCTATTCGTCGCACGGCACGCACGTCGCAGGTATAATCGCCGGTACCGCCACGGGAGATATAATCAGAGACCTTGACGGAAACCCGATTCTCGATAAAGAAGGCAACGAAATGACCTTCCTCGGCGTTGCGCCAAACGCGCAGCTTGCCATATGCAAAGTGTTTACCGATAAAGAAACCGCCGAAGGGTTAGGCGGTGCCGAAACGGTAGATATTCTCGCCGCGCTCGAAGATTGCGTAAAACTCGGCGTAGACGTTATTAACATGAGTTTGGGCTCTTCCGCCGGCTTTTCCGGTGCGGACGATGCGCATATGCAAGAGGTTTACGACAAGGTAAGAAGGGCGGGTATAAGCCTTATGGTTGCGGCAAGCAACGATTATAGTTCGGCTTATAACGGCGTTTACGGTACTAACCTTGCAACAAACCCCGATTCCGCCACGGTAGGCTCGCCTTCTACGTTTGAAAGTTCTATGAGCGTTGCGAGTATCAACGGTCAAAAGGCAAGATATATAAGAATAGGCAACTCGTACGATGCACAGGAAGCCGACAAATTTTTATATTTTACCGAAGCGTCCGACGGCAACGGCAATCAGAAAAAATTCGTTACGGAACTTCTTGAAAAATACTCCGACAAACTGGTAAACGGCGTTTTGAAACTCGATTATCAGGTTGTGCCCGGTTACGGTTTATCGGTAAACTACACGAGAAATATCGACGTAAAAGGCAAAGTCGCGGTGGTTCGCCGCGGCGGCGACGTAACTTTTGAAGAAAAGGTCAGAGTGGCAAAATCTAAAGGCGCTGTTGCGTGCGTTATTTATAACAACGTATCCGGCGTTATCAGAATGAGTCTCGGCAATCTTCACGATCCGGTTCCCACTTGCTCCATTACGATGGATGCGGCGAGCGGGTTCGTTTCAAACGCTCGCGGGTCTTTCTATATAAGCGACTCGTACAGAGCGGGTCCGTTTATGTCCGACTTTTCAAGCTGGGGGCCGACTCCCGATTTACGTCTTAAACCCGAAATTTCCGCGCACGGCGGTGAAATTACTTCCGCCGTACCTAACGGATGGGACGAATACAGCGGTACGAGTATGGCAACGCCTAACCTCGCCGGTGCGATGAGTCTTGTTTTAGGCTACGTCGAAAAGAATAAATCGGTGTTCAATCCGTCTGTCGAAACCGGCATCGGAACGAACGACAGGGTTACGATTTCAAACAGACTTATGATGAGCACCGCAACCATTGCCTACGACGAATTCGGTTACCCTTATTCGCCGAGGAAACAGGGCGCGGGGCTTGCGAATATTAACAAAGCGATGACGACTAAGGCGTACATCTATATACCCGGCTCCGACAAAACCAAAATAGAGGTTTACGACGACCCGAATAAAACGGGCGTTTACGATCTCGTTTTCAGCGTTTATAATTTCTCGGACGGCACGCGTTCATATAAAATCGACGCGAAGACTATGACGGAAACCATCGCAACCGACGGTCTTACCGTTGCGGAAAGAGCGTATATGCTCGACTCGCTTTGCGATTTAACGGTGTCAGGCAACAACGTTTCGGGTAACGTATTAACGCTTGCGGCTGGTGCGTCTTCCGAAGTAACGGTTACCGTAAGACTTAAAGCCGAGGCGAAAAATTATATCGATACGAATTTTAAAAACGGTATGTACGTTGAGGGTTTCGTTACGCTTAAAGACCTCACGGGTGATGAAAGTGCCGTTGACCTTAACGTACCGTGGCTCGGATTTTACGGGGACTGGTACGCCGCGCCCATGTTCGATATTTCCGAGTACGAACTTGCAGACGCGCTTAAAGACGACAGCATACCGGACGAAGAGAAACCGAAAGCGGCTATGTATGCAACCGTTCCGCTCGGGTCGTATAAAAATAAACAGTATATAATTCCGTTGGGTACGTATTTATACGAACTTCCGGACGACGCGAGAAAGATTTATTCTTCTTCCGATAAAGCCGCGCTTTCGATATACGACGAAAAGGGACATTATACCGTAAACGAACTTTACGCTATATATGCGGGTCTTTTAAGGGGCGCGAAAGAAATGAACGTCGTTATAACCGACGCCGTTACCGGAGAGGTCGTATATAACGAAACAAAAACTAACGTCCGTAAAGCGTACACGGGCGGTTCGAGTACCGCGAGAGCGGCTTTCGTTGAGATGAAATGGTCGCCCGTCGACTTGAAACTCGACAATAATAAGCAGTATCTGTTCCATATGGACGGAAAACTCGACTCCATACCGCGCGCGGACAGACAATATAATGCGGACGATTATGAATACGGCAAATCGTTTGATTTCAACTTTTATATCGATACCGAAGCGCCCGAGATAGTGGATTACAGAGTAAGATACGAGTCTTATAAAGACGCAAACGAAAAAATAAAGTATAACGTTTATCTCGACGTGGACGTATACGATAATCATTACGCCCAGTCCGTTGCGCTTTGCTACGCCGATATAAATAAGATGACGCTGGAACTTTTGGAGTCTAAACTTCAGCCTGTTTACAGCACTCGTAATTCCACGACTACCGTAACGCTTGATATAACCGATTATTACAATACCGAAAAAGATATTTATATTCAGGTAGACGATTACGCGCTCAACGCAAGGGCATACAGAGTCTCTAACTTTAAATCTTTTGCCGATTCGGTCGATTATCCCGAAGATGTCGAAATAACGAGCGGCTCGGTCGTATCTTCGGACGAATATTCGAGAGAAATTACCATAAGCAAAAACGAAGCGTATAAACTCGGTTTAAGCGTTACTCCGTCCACAGCGGCTTCCGTAAACCTTTTATGGAAATCGTTTAACGAAAAAGTCGTTACCGTTAAAGACGGCGAATTGTTCGGTAAGACTGCCGGCGACGCTATAGTAAGAGTTTACGGCGGTTCGAACGAGCATTCGGACGTTACCGACGCGATTTTGGTACACGTTGTAGACGGCGACAAAAACGCTCCTACCATATCTAAACTGACGCTCGATTTGATACGCAACGCCGACGGTGCGCTCGTCAATCCGACGAACGCTTACGTTGACGTCAATCAGAACGAACAGTTTAAGATGAGTGCGATAATCGAGCCCTGGTATTATTCGGGAACCGCAGATATCAGGTGGACCTCCACCGCGCCTGACGTTGCGAGCGTTTCTGCAAAAGGCGGCGTGGTAAAAACTCTTAAAGAGGGTAGTGCGACTATTAAAGCAACGCTTTTCATCGACGGAAAGCAAACGATTTACACTGTCAGCGCAATGCTTACCGTCGGACCCGAGTTCGTCGTTCAAAACGGATATTTAAGGGAATATCACGGTCCCGGCGGAAAAGTTACTATACCTAAATCGCTTAACGTTTATTACGTTTACGAAGAAGCGTTTAAAGATAACGACAACATAACGGAACTTGAAATTTCTTCGCCTTGTACAGAAATTCAACCGTATGCGTTTTCTCATATGACGAGACTTGAAAGAGTCGTTCTTCCGAGCACGGTAAATTACGTGTACAGATACGCTTTTTCTAATTGCTACAATCTTAAATCGATAGAATTACATTCCCGTTCGATAACTTTCGGAGCGCACGCTTTCGAAAACTGTAATTCGCTTAAAACTATTAAAAACGTCAAGTTGATTAACGGACTTAAGCAAGAGGACGTTGAAATACTTTCGCTTACGGAAGGCAGAGATTACACGACCGAAGTTGCAAAACTTACCACGGTAGGCGATTACGCGTTTAAGGGATGCACCTCGATAACTTCTCTCGACCTTACCGAATTAAGAGTTGCGGGTATAAACGCGTTTGAAGGATGCACCGCTTTAAAAGAGGTTACTTTAAGCAAGTTTACCGCGGTAAGCGACGACATGTTCTTTAATTGTAAGAGTCTTTCTGTGCTTAACTATACCGACGTAACGGCGGACGACTTAACCGCGTTATATCACGGCAACGCTGTTTCGCCTTTCGGTAATTGTGCCGTTTCAAAAATCAACGTTGTCGGCGGTTATGCCGAGGCAAACGGAGAAAACTTCGTTGCGTTATACGACGGAGAAGATAAGACAACGCTTTTGAGAATAAATCAAACGCTTAAATCGTTCACCGTTCCAGAAAGCGTAACGACGATTGCGCCGAACGCTCTTGCGGGCAGCAAAATCGAGAGTGTAACCATAGGTTCCAACGTTGAAACGATAGGCAATTACGCTTTCTCCGGATGCGGTTACCTTACCGGTGTAACTTTACCCGCAAGCGTTAAAAATATGGGCGTCGGCGTATTCAGTTGGTGTGAAGGTCTTACTTCTGCCGATTTGTCGGCTTTGACGATTGCAAAACTTCCGGAGATGACGTTTATGTACGCGGGAGACTTTAGCAAGGGAATTAAATTCAATTCCGCTCTGACTTCGCTCGGCGTAAGGAGTTTTGCGGGTAGCCGAATATCGAGTTTAGACTTGTCCTCGACGAACGTAACCGAAATTGACGACTACGCCTTTATGTCTTGCTCGCTACTCGATCACGTGGTTTTCGGCAAAATAACGAATCTCGGAAGAGGCGTTTTGGCTGCCGGTAGCGAAACTTCGCTTACTGGAGTAGAGTTCGGCGAAGGGTCTGACGTTCTCGGTACTTACACGTTTGCCGGTCAAATCGGATTGAAATCCGACGGAATATCTTTCTCCGACAAGCAAAAGGCTATTACAGAAATAGGCGATGGCGTGTTCAGAAACTGTACTTCAATCGTTTCGTTGCCGTTTACCGTAAAAGTAGCGGGCGAAAGCGCGTTTGAAAATTGCGTATCGCTTAAAGATATAAATCTTACCATGCTTTCGTCAGCGGAAAGACGCTCGTTCAAAAACTGCGTATCGCTCGAATCGGCGACATTCGATAACGCGACCGTTATCGGAGACGAAGCGTTTAAGAACTGCTACAAACTTAAAACCGCAAACTTTGTCGCGGCGGAAAAAGTGGGTGAAAGCGCGTTTGAAAACTGCACGACGTTAAACGTTTCTTCGTTAGGGACTGCATTAAGATATATAGGCAAGTACGCTTTCCGTAATACGGGCATTAAGGCGGATACGTTCGTCGTTCCCGTTGCGGACGGTCAATTTATCGGAGAGGGCGCATTTGCCGCGCTTACGGGTGTTAAAGCGTTTAACGTAACGGGCACATCGGCTTATTACTCCGACGACCTCGGTATGATTATCAAACGCGTGGAAAACGGACTTGAAATTATAGCGTATCCCGCCGGCGCTTCAGGAGAAGCGGTTTTACCGGAAGGTACGGTAAGAGTTGCCGCATCCGCGTTTGAAAACGCCAAAAACGTAACGAAAATAACTTTCCCGTATTCGTTTAAGGCTATCGGCGATAAAGGTTTTTACGGCGCCGGTGCGACGGAATACGTTTTCGGTTGCCTGTCTGCACCCGTACTCGAGGCGCGATATATAACAGCTTCGGAATTCGATTCGTCTGACGATATGTATAAAATACTCGACGAGGACGGCACGGTCGTAAGCGAAAAGTATTACGGCAATTATAAAGATTACGTTGCCAAAGTTTTGTATCACGGCAAGTACGGAGTAACAGGAATAAAAGATTTAGGTCTTAAAGCGTATGTTCCTCAAAACGCCACGGGCTTTGAAAGCAGAGTATACGCCGGGTTTTTTTCAACCGTAGTAAAGACCGAACTTATAGCAGACGACACCGCAAGAAATTGCAACGGGCTTATAGCGAGCATTCCCTCTGCGGAACAAATAGAGGCGCTGACCGCCGCCGACGTAACGACGTGGCAGAGTTTCCGTTCCGTTATGAAATCCGCTCGCTCGGCATATAACCTTGTTTCTACCGAACAAAGGGCATTCGTTACCGAAGCGGCTAAACTTTTAACTTCCGAAGCGGCTATGAGAAGCAAGGCGGCTCTCTTTAACGAAACTCCTGTGGAAACGGGCATAAACGTGTCTACATTGCCGAACAAAACGACTTACGTACGCGGTGAAACGTTCGATAAAACGGGTATGGTGTTAAGCGTTACCTGGTCTGACGGTTCTAAGGTTGAAATAACCGACGGATTTACCGTTCTTACCACGACCAAACTTACCGAAAATAACAGAACGGTGCGTATTAAATATCACGATTTAACTACCTCGTTAACGGTAAACGTCGTTAAACCCGAGGTTTCGAGCATCGAAATCAATACCGCGCCTTCGCAAACGGAATACGAGATCGGGGATGAGTTCAGTACCGCGGGGCTTTCAATCAAAGTCAACTACGTGGACGGAACTTCCGAAATCGTGTATAGCGGTTTTGAAGCGACTCATAACGAATTTGTCGTAGGCGAAAACGTCGTAACAGTTGAATATATGGGTAAAACTTTAGAAATAAAGGTTACGGTAAAAGACAATTCGGAACCCGATAAACCCGAGCCGAAGCCCGACGACGACAACAAAGGTTGCGGAACGGTTGCATTCGATTCGACCGATATTTTCGGCGGGTTTACGCTGATTGCGCTTTCCTGTGCGTTTATGCTGATAAGAGAAAAGAACCGTAAACGCAAAAAAGACGAAAACGATTTATAAATCGTAACGTAAAAAGAGCGGCGAAAAATTTCGCCGCTCTTTTTCTTACGCAAAAACTTTTTTAAACTTTATGCAAATCGTTTAATATAGATATTTTGTATTCTCTTAAATTCTTTTTTTCGTATTTTTTAAAAAGTCTGCTACAATAAGCGGGGTCTTTGACGCCGACTTTCGCACAGGCTTCTTTCATACTTAAACCTTCGTTTATAATAAAGTTCTTCAATGCGCCGAGTTTGTATTCGTTTACGTAGTTTATTAAAGTTTTTCCCGTATGTTTTTTAAATAACACGCAAAGGTATGCAGGGGAAATATGCAATTCTTTTGAAACTTCGTTCAGAGTTATCTTTTTATTAAAGTTGTCCTTAATATAAATTTTCGCCTTGTTTACGTATGTTATTTCGCCGCCGAAGTCGGCGTTGCCGAGATTGTCGCCGAGTGCGGTGTTAAATAAGTCGACGAGCGCAAATATTTTTGAAATTATTTTTTGCGATTTATCTCGTTCCGCATTAAACATAACTATAAGTTCGTCTATAGCGGAAGTTAAGTCGTGATTTGTTTCGGTCGGGGAGATCGTTGCAAACTCGTCGGTAAGGTATTTGTAATCGCACTCGATGCCTATGGAATGTATTTCAAAAACCTCGCTGCCGAAAACTTTCGCGGAGTTTTTTCTCGCAAAAAAGTATGAAGAGCCCTGTGTAAGCATACGTTCGCTTCCGTTTTTATTAAACGAAATTTTACCCGCGCTTAAGTATCCTATTTCAAAAAAATTTGTTTTTGCGGACAAAAAATTTTTGTAATTTCCGGAATTGTATATATGTGCGAAACTAATATTCGGAATGCTTTTTACCGTTATATATTCTTTCATGCATAAATATTATACTACAATTTTATGTAAAAACAATATTTTATAAAAAAATAATGCAACTTTTAATATTACGTGATTATAAAAAAAGGATACGTTTTATTAGGCGGCGTGTTAAAATATCGTATATGGAATGGCTTATTAAAGCGTTATATTTATGCGGCGGCGCAATGACTATGTCGCTACAAAATATTTATAAAAAAGCGTATAAAAACAACGCGCTGTTTTTCTTTTCGCTTTGTACGTCGCTGTTTGCTTTTGCGGTTTTCATATTTGCTTCGGGCTTTAAATTTAGCTTCGAGAAAGGGATTGTTTTATACGCATTGTTGTTCGGCGTTTTATTTTCCGTTTGTACAATAACGCTTACGCTTGCCATAAACGTCGGTAATTTAGCGCTTTCGGGGCTGATTATATCGTTCTCTTTGATTTTACCGACTTTGTATGGTATTTTCTTTTTAAATAACCCTGTTTCAGCGCCGTTTTTCATAGGACTTTTTCTTCTTGCGGTTTCTCTTTTTTTTGTAAATCTCGGAGGAAAGAAAGTTAAGAAAAAGACCGAGCATGCAGGCGGTAAAAAGACAAACGCAAAGTGGCTTGTTTTAATACTTGTCGCAGCGATATGTAACGGAGCGTGTTCTATCGTACAGACTGCTTTTCAAACGGCGTACGATTATAATTATAAAAGCGAATTTATGATTGTCGCGCTGGCATTTTCTTGTATAGTTCTTTTTCTTGCGTCGATAATCGCCGAAAGAGGAAAGATAAGGCAAAGCGTCGGTCAAGCATTTGTCTTCGGCGGTGCTTCCGGCATTATGAGCGGGCTTCTCAATCTATTCGTAATGCTTTCGATTTCGATTATGCCTGCGGCAGTGGTTTTTCCCGTAATTGCAGGTGGAAGTTTAATCCCTACGTTTTTTATTGCGGTTGTATTTTTTAAAGAAAAATATTCCGTTTTGCAGTGGGTCGGCTATGCAACCGGGCTCATTTCCGTAGTGCTGTTAAATTTATAATCTTTGATAAGGAGTAAAAAATGGACGTTTTAATTTTTTCGGGGCAAAGCAACATGCAAGGTTCTACAGGTGAAATTTGCAACTTGCCGCCGCGTAATGGAGTATACGAATACAAGTATATTTCCGACGAATTAGTTCCGTTAAGGTCGCCCGTCGGAGAGGACATCGGCGAAAACGTTTTATGGGCTTCCGCTTTAGGCGGTGGGTCTATGGTTCCGTATTTTTGTAACGAATACGCAAGAATACGAGGAGAAGTTACCGCGATACACGTTGCAAAAGGCGATTCAACTATAGCGCAATGGCAAAAAGGAACGGAAAGGTTTGAAATCTCTATTGATAAAATCGTTAAAGGAATAAAAAAAGCGGAAAGCGTTGCCGAAATCGGCAAAATATATTTTGTGTGGTTACAGGGCGAATCCGACGCGCTTAAGTGTACGCCGTACGAAGAATATCTAAAACTTTTGATTAAATTTAAAAACGACTTGAAAGAAAAGTTCTTTTTCGATAAGTTTGCCATAATTAAGGTAGGGTATTTTGCCGCTTATGCGGACTGGTGCAAAGGAACTTTTGAAGAAAAGAAAAAATCGGACGAAAATATCATGAAAGCGCAGTGCGCCGCAGAGGAGATAGATAAAGATTTTACGTTACTTACCGACGTAACGGTTAAATTGTCTGTTACGGAAAAATATTTAAACAAAAAAGAGCACGGACCGCATTATAACAACGCGGGAATGGAAATAATAGGAACCGAGGCTGCAAAAAGACTTGCCGAACTCGTAAACGAAAGTAAAGGAGAAAAAATTATATGATAAACGCATTAACTAACAAAAAGATAGTCGTGGGAGAAAGGTATAAAAGTCCCTTTAACTGGGACGTAAATATATATCAGGACGGAACCGTTCCGTTTTGCCGTGATAAAAACGGTAAACTCTGGGCGATGGCGGGGCACACCAACGGCGGCATAGTAGGTATGTTTTGCGGTAGTAATTTGTCGGATATGAAACTTGCGCACCCCGCTCTGTTCAATTTTTGCGTGGGGCATGCGGAGTACGCGTTTAATGGCATAAAGTATCCCGAAGGAGTTAAAGCGCGCGGCGGGTTGTGGCCGTTCGGTTTATATATTTGTCCAAAAACGAACAGGTTTTTTGCGTTTTTTCATAACGAAAGCGGATGGAAGGGGTGTGGTACCGCCTACGACTCTTACGGACCGTGCGAAACGCCTCGAATCGATTCGGATTTCAGACATATCGGGCTTATTCATTCCGACGACGAAGGCAAGCACTGGACGTTTGACAGATGGGTGCTTACTGCCGAAAGCGTATGCTTTACCGATAAATATAATCCTGACGGAATAAACGTTTTAGGACAAAAGTCCGGCAAGGTTTGTCTGGGTAGCGGAGATTTTTCGCTTTATATTCCGCAAAAAAGCGATTATATCTATTTGTTTTACAGTATGATAACGATAGATACGGAAAGTAAAAAATGGTTATCTTGCGACGCTTACGTTGCGCGGGCGAGAAAGCGTTTCGACGGTATAACGGGCGACTTTGTAAAATATTACGGCGGGGCTTTTTGTGAGGCGGGCAACTTCGGTAGGGAAAGCGTGATAGTAAAAAATTGCTGGCACCCGAGAGTTGCGTATTCGGAACTACTCGGCAGATATATTATGGCGTCTTCGCCGATTAACGAGAATTCGGATAAAAATTTCGTAAAAGATATTCTGGAACTCCGTACTTCGGACGATTTACTAAAGTGGAGCGATCCCTTAACGGTTAAAGCGGGAGAAAAACCGTTCGGGGCGCATTATCAGGCACCCGTTTCTTTTAATGCCGAAGGCGACCCGTACGTGATTAAGGGAAACAAGTTTACCGTGCTTACCGATGATAAAGCGCAGGGCACTGGCGACGTATACTGCAACGACTTTACTTTAGAATAAGATTTTACGTAATAGTATCGGTAATTTCTTTATCGTCAGGGGGTGCGGCATCGCGTTTTGCCGTGCCCTCTATTATTATGGTTTTGGTCGGGTTATATCTGTCGCACCTTATCACGCTTGTAGAAACGGGTTTGCCGTTTATTTGCTTTATCAGTATGCCGGTGCTGATAATTCCGTTTTTACCGTATTTTAAGACCTTGCTTTCACCTTCATACAAATCGGGGTATTCGCCGAGCGCGTCGGGTATTATTTCTTTTTCGGTAGAAGGTATTTCGCCTTTTATCACGCTTTGGCGCACGTACTTTTCTTTCATCGGTTCGCCGTAAATTTCTATTTTTATCGTGGAAGCGTCGGCGTGCGTTTTTATTATTATAGGATTTTTGGTATTATTTATAAATCTCAAATCCGCGCTGCCGGAATTGACCATTGCGTCAAAAGACGGTGCGACGTAACTCACCGCGAGCGAATGCGGGTGAAATTCGGTTATGTTAAGCCCTGCAAGCAACGCCGCGTTATATAGTGTGGTAGATACCTGGCACACGCCGCCGCCGATACCTGTAACGAACTTTCCGCCGGAGATGATTTTTGCGGGTTTGTAACCTCTTTTTTCAGTACGTTCGCCGACGGTTTGATTAAATGAAAATTCTCCGTTAACGTCAATAAAAGCATTGTCAAGCGACTTTGCCGCAACTGCTATGTTATTCTTTCGTTCGTCGGAAGAAGTCGTGTAAGAAGTGTAAAACGCCGCTCTTAACACGATGTCTTTCGGCGAAAGGTCGTAAAAAGGCATAGCGCGGCATTCCGGTACCGAGCGCATACAAATGCTTGCGCAAGCCGTAAGCATTGAAACAAAAATAAATAAAAGCGATAATTTAAGCGTTTTCTTATGCATAGTATAATAAAAGTATGGGCGTAAATAATTTTTTAATGCGACCGAAAACGCTTGCTATAAAAACGCAAATATGTTAAAATAATCAGGTAATTTACGGAGACGTAGCTCAGCTGGTCAGAGCGCTCGCTTCACATGCGAGAGGTCGCGGGTTCGAGCCCCTCCGCCTCCACCATAGATGAAAAAAACGAACTCTGATATAAAAACGGAGTTCGCTTTTTTTATAAACTAAACACGAGAAAAGTTTTCAATGGTAAGATTAGTTACGTTTTCTACACGGATAAAGTGATCTTTTTTGCTCGGATAGTCTTTTACTTTAACGTTTTTAAAAGTTACGTTTTTAACGTGGAACTCTTCCTCCTCGAAGCCGCAAATATTTATAATGTCCTCTTCGTCGGGTAAGCCGCTTTGTCTTATAACGAAGCCCGTTAAAGTAATGTCTTCGTAATAAAAGTTTTCCATATACGGCGGGCGGTGATAGCCTTCTCCGTCGTTATTAAAGTTTACTTTTCTGATAGAAATATTAGGGCAGATTACGCCGCTTACGAAAATATTCTTAACATAACCGCCGCGCTTTCTGGTCGATTTAACGCCTACGCCGCCTGCAGTGTCCACAAAGTTACAGTCCCAAATATACACGTTTTCAACGCCGCCCGACATTTCGGAGCCGATAGATACGCTGTGGCACCCGCATATATTGAATATTTTAACGTTTTTAGTCGGTCTGTTTACACGGTTACCGTCGGGATTTCTGCCGGATTTTATTGCCACGGCGTCGTCTTGCATATCGAATGCGCAATCGAATATAACCGAATTTTCGCTACTGTCGGGGTCGATGCCGTCGCCGTTCCAAACACCTTTAGAGTAAAAGCGACAGTTGTTTATCTTTACGTTTTCGCAATAAGTATAATGCAGATTCCACGCGGGACCGAAACCTATCTCTAAACCGGAAACGACTATGTTTTGAGCGTTATAAATGCTTATAAGGCAGGGGCGTGTTCTTCCGGGTATAGTGTCGTTGTTTTCGTATGTCTTAATATCCTCTCCGAGCGAATCCATATATTCCTTCAGCGCGATCCTTTCATACGAAAGTATGTCGTCGTAAAGTTTAAGTCCGCCGCCTATTATTCTACCTTCACCGTATATTGTAATGTTTTGCGTGTTAAAACCGCCGACGGAGTCCATTGTGCCGGCGTTAATCAGCGCGCTGTAGCATTCGCAGTCGAGCCCTTCGAACCGAGCGGGAATTTTCGGGAGGTAATCTTTACGGAAAGCCGAACCCTGCAAAGTTGCGCCTTTTTCAAGATAAATACTCGTATCCGGTTTTATCGTAAGCGCGCCCGAAACGTAAGTGCCGGCAGGGAAATAAAGTTCTTCTTCCGTACCGAGAGCGTTAAGCGCGTTTTGTATCGAGGCGGTGTTAAGCGTAACACCGTCGCCTTTGGCAAAGTAAGGCGCTTCGGTTACGTTTATCCGTTTTTTTATTTTAAGCGTTTTAAAAATCGCGTTTTCTTCGTGATGAATAGTGCCGTTTTTATAAAAGTATTTAACGGTAACGTTATATTCGCATTCGCTTTTTAAATTCGTAAGGTAATAAAACGTTTTGTCGCTGTCAGCCACGAATTCGCCGTCTACGAATATTTTGTAATTGAGTTTTTCATTCAGTCCGAAAACTTTGTCCCAGTAAACGTCTAATCGGTTTGAAAATTTTACCGCGTCAACCATAAATATAACTTCCTTTTTTGTTTTTATTTATCTTAACATATAACTACTCACAAGGCAACGGAGAAAAAACAAATGCGTACGAATAATGTATTGCTCCGTCCGATATCTGTAAAATTAAATTACAAAAGCGTTAAAGCGAGTAAAATATTTGTAGACGCAATTATGTAAAATCGGTATAAATCTGTATTTATAAAATAATTATTTGCATAAAAACGCATTTTTTGAATAAAAAACCGCGTTTTTTAGAAAAGTTTTCGCATTTACCTTGCGTTATCCGAGTAAAAGTGATAAAATACAACTTATATTTTACTCGGAAGGGGGAAGTTATGGAGAAACTTACCAAAAAGTACGGACTTATAACCGCAATATGTATGGTTGTGGGTATAGTTATAGGCTCGGGCATATTTTTCAAAGCGGGAAAGGTTTTATCTAATACCGGCGCAAATATCGGCAAAAGTCTTTTAGTCGTTGCGATTGTCGGGGCGATTATGATAATCTGCTCTTACGTTTTTGCAACGCTCGCCGCTAAATACGAAAAAGTAAACGGCGTCGTAGATTATGCCGAAGCCATGCTCGGCAAGCGTTTTGCGTATTACGTAGGCTGGTTTATGACCACTATGTATTATCCCATACTTACTTCTACGCTCGCATGGGTTTCCGCACAGTATACTGTTATACTTTTCGGGTTAGACGTATCTGGGGCAGGACATCTTGCGATTGCGGCTTTCTTTATGATATGCGGCTACGGAGTAAACGCCCTTTCGCCTAAACTTGCAGGTAAATTTCAGGTTTCTACCACTTTTATAAAACTCGTTCCGTTAATTATAATGGGTATAGTCGGCACAATCGCCGGTCTTATCAACGGCACCACGCTCAAGGCGTTTAACGCTTCTCTTACTACGGCGGGCGGAAAGGAAGTTTCAAATGATATTTTTGCTGCTGTATGCGCTTTTGCTTTTGCATACGAGGGTTGGATAATCGCCACCGCGATAAACTCCGAACTTAAAAATTCTAAACGCAATCTTTATATAGCGTTATTCGTCGGTTCGCTTATCGTCGTCGGCGTATACTTATTATACTTTTTAGGTCTTTCGGGCGCGCTTTCTACCGAAAGAATTATCGCCTCCGGCGACAATCTCCCGCAAGAAGCGTTTTCTTCGCTTTTCAATAGTTCCGTTATGGGTACTATAGTTATGGTTTTCGTAGTTCTTTCTTGTCTCGGTACCATGAACGGTCTTATGCTCGGCTGTTGCCGCGGTATGTACTCGCTCGCGGCGAGAAACGAGGGACCTTTGCCGAAACTTTTCGGTCAGGTCGACAAGCATACCGATATGCCGCACAATTCGGCGATAATAGGACTCGTTTTCTGCGCGGCATGGCTTTTGCAATGGCAGGTATTTTTCTTCGATAATACCGTTCTCGGCGAAGGCAGAGTACCGCTTTTCTGGTGTTGGGAAGGCGACGAAGTTTCGATAATAACGCTTTACGCGTTTTACGTGCCTATATTTATCGCTATGATGATTAAGTGCAAAGAACTCGGCTTTTTCAAGCGTTTCGTTATGCCGGGGCTTGCAACGCTTTGCTGTGTGTTTATGTGTTTCTGTGCATACAGGGGATACGCCGCGCACGGGCAGATATGGAGTTATCTCATCGTGTTTGCGATTATAATGATAGCGGGTTTCTTCTTTTCGGAAGACTTTAAAAAGTTAATCGGTAAAAAACCGACCGAAGAAGTTGTAGACGACTTTTTAACCGAAGAAGCGGGTACGCCCGAAATCGCCGACGTCGTTACCGAAGAAACAACCGTATCTGAATAATTCAGCAAAAAATTAAATTAGATTAAGATTGTAAAACCCGTCCGAACATAAACGTTCGGACGGGTTTTGTATATTTTGAGGCGTATATTGTTTTCAGAAATCCCATCGGGGGATATATTCTTCGCTCGCGCTTTTTTCGTCTTGAAAAAACATATTCGTAAATCCGAGCGAAACGGCATAGTCAACGACTTTGTCGTATTCTCTTTTTGTGATTTTACGGTTAAGTTCCGGTAAGTTTTTAATATCGCCGTACGGAGTATACTGGCTCATAACGCTTAAATAAATTTTATCTTTAAAGTCGCTTAAGAAGTCTAAAACCGAAAGACTGTCGGGTACGTTTTGCGGCAGTACGAGATGTCTTACAATCGTTCCGCTTTTCATCAATCCGTCATCACCGAAAGCGATAGGCTTATTTGCCATATATTCTATCGCGCGGGACGCTATCTCGAAATAATTGTTTTTACCGGTATAACGTGCGGAAACCGCGGAAGAATAAAATTTGAGGTCGGGCAAATATACGGAAACGAAATCGTTAAGCGTTTTAAGCGTTTCGATGCGTTCGTATCCGTGCGTGTTATATAAAATCGGCACGGCGGGGAAGTATATCTTTAACGCTTCTATTACTTTATCGGCGTATTGCGTTGCGGTAACGAGATTTATGTTATGCGCGCCGTCGCTTTCCAGTTTTTTAAAGATTTCGGCAAGTTCTTTTACGGTAAAAGTTTTTCCGCGCAAAGATCTCGACAGTTCGTAGTTCTGACAAAAAACACACCTAAGCGAACATCCGCAAAAGAAAACCGTTCCCGAACCGTTAGTACCCGAAATAACGGGCTCTTCGCCTTTGTGTAGGTAAAATTTTGCTATTCTTACGTTGTCGTCCGCGCCGCACGCGCCTGCTCTCTCGCTTCTTATCGCGCCGCATTTAACGGGGCAAAGGGTACAGCCTTGGGGCGGCGAACCGCCGCCGCTCTTTACCGTATCGTTTATCATTCCAGTTCAAACGCGCCCGTATACAATTGATAGTATTTGCCGCGTTTTTCGATAAGTTCGTCATGACTGCCGCGCTCTATAATTCTGCCGTTTTCGAGCACCATTATAACGTCGGAGTTTTGTACGGTAGAAAGTCTGTGCGCAATAACGAAAACCGTTCTGCCTTCCATAAGTTTGTCGGTTCCTTTCTGAACGAGCGCCTCCGTTCTCGTGTCGATTGAAGAAGTCGCTTCGTCCATTATCATAACCGGCGCGTCTTTAACTGCCGCACGCGCAATCGACAACAACTGACGTTGCCCTTGCGAAAGATTTGCGCCATCCGCGGTGAGCATAGTATCGTAACCGTTTGGTAAGCGCGTTATAAAATCGTGCGCGTATGCGAGTTTTGCCGCGGCTATACATTCTTCGTCTGTCGCGTCAAGTTTGCCGTATCTGATATTGTCCATAACGGTACCGGTAAACAGGTTGGTATCTTGCAAAACGATACCGAGAGAACGCCTTAAATCGGCTTTTTTGATTTTGTTGATATTTATTCCGTCATACCTTATTTTACCGTCTGCAATATCGTAAAAACGGTTTATAAGGTTTGTAATCGTCGTTTTGCCCGCGCCTGTCGCACCGACGAAAGCAACTTTTTGACCCGGGTGCGCGTAAAGAGAAACGTCGTGAAGAACAATGCGGTCTTTAACGTAACCGAAGTCGACGTCGAACATTTGTATGTCGCCTTTAAGTTCGGTGTAGGTAACGGTTCCGTCGGCTTTGTGGGGGTGTTTCCACGCCCATTTGCCGGTGCGCGTTTCACTCTCGGTTATAACTCCGTTTTCGTCTATATTGCAATCTACGAGCGTTACGTAACCGTCGTCGGTTTCGGCGGGTTCGTCCATCAACTCGAAAATTCTCTCCGCGCCGGCAAGACCCATAACGACTGAATTGATATGTTGCGAAGCCTGGCTTATGTTGCTTGAAAACTGTCTCGATACGGGTAAAAACGCCATGATAACGCCGAGACTTATCGAACCGATACCCGAAAGCGAAACGTTGTTCGCGCCGGAAGCGACCAGAATACCCGCCACAAACGCCACAAGCACGTACAAAATATTGCCTATGTTGCCCATAATAGGCATAAGAATATTCGCAAAAGTGTTGGCGCGTTCCATATTAGTGAAAAGTTCGTCGTTCTTTTCGTCGAACGTTTCTTTGGATTTTTCTTCATGACAAAAAACTTTAACGACTTTTTGTCCTTGCATCATTTCTTCTATGTAACCTTCGACTTCGCCGACAGAGCGTTGTTGCCGCACGAAATATTTCGCGCTTTTTCCGCCGATGGATTTAACGACGAAAAGCATTAAAAACGCACCGAAAAACACTACCAGAGTAAGCCATATGCTGTAAGACAGCATAAGGTACAAAATCGTAACAAGGCTTATCGCCGAAGAAATAAGTTGTGGCAGACTTTGCGAAACGAGTTGCCTTAAAGCGTCCGTATCGTTGGTGTAAATACTCATTACGTCGCCGGTATTGTGCGAGTCGAAGTAGCGTATCGGAAGCGATTGCATTTTCGCAAACATTTCCGTTCTTACGTCGTGCAGAAAGTTTTGCGTTATAATCGCGCCCAAACGGTTATACAGGAAAGAGCAGAGTATGCCTAATCCGTAAACGGAAGCCATTACTATAAATATTATGGTAAGTTGGCTCCAGGCGGCGTCTGAACTTATCTCTCTGCCGACGAGTTTTTCTAAGATATCGATAAGATTTTTCAAAAAAATCGACGAGGCGACGCTTATTATCGAACTGAATACAAGGCAAACGGCAACTACCATAAGCAGTAGTTTGTTGCTTTTAAAAAGCATTGCCAAAAGTCGTTTAAACGTGCCTTTTTTTGCTTTTTTACCGACAGGGGGAACCATGCCTTTTTTTGCGGTTTTGATTTTAGCGGGCATTGCGGTTTGCCTCCTTTTTCTCTTCGCTGTTTTGCGAATAATAAAGTTCGCGGTAAATTTCATTCGTTTTTAAAAGTTCGTCGTGCGTGCCGACGGCGGTTATTTCGCCTCCGTCTAAAATCAAAATTTTATCCGCTTCCTTTATCGAAGCGATGCGTTGCGCGATTATGATTTTAGTCGTTTCGGGAACGTATTTTTTCAGACCGCTTCTGATAAGCGCGTCCGTCTTTGTGTCTACTGCAGAAGTCGAATCGTCGAGAATAAGAATTTTCGGTTTTTTCAAAAGCGCGCGCGCAATGCAAAGGCGTTGTTTTTGTCCGCCGGAAACGTTTGTGCCGCCTTGTTCTAATTCTCTATTAAGCCCGAGCGGATTGCTCTTTATAAATTCCGAAGCCTGCGCAAGGTCGCACGCTTCCATAATCTCTTCGTCGGTGGCGTTTTCGTTGCCCCAGCGCATGTTTTCGGCAATCGTGCCGGAGAATAATACGTTTTTCTGCAACACCATTGCGACGGAGTTGCGCAACGTTTCGATATCGTAGTCTTTAACGTTAACGCCGGCAACTTTAACTTCGCCTTCCGTAACGTCGTAAAGGCGGGGGATAAGTTGAACGAACGTGGTTTTAGACGACCCCGTTCCGCCTATAACGCCGACCGTTTCGCCGCTGTTTATTTTAAGATTAACGGCGGAAAGGGCAAATTTTTCGGCTTTTTCGTTGTATTTAAATCCGACGTTTACGAATTCGACCGAACCGTCTTTGACTTCGGTTACGGGATTTTGCGGATTTTTAATTGTGCTTTCTTCGCTTAAAACTTCGTGTATACGCTTTGCCGAAGCCGTGGATAAAAGAATTTGTACCATAACCATGGATATAACCATAAGTCCCATAAGCATCTGGAACGAATAAGTCATAAACATCTGTATTTCGGTTACCTTAAGGGCGGGTGCGACGTTGTTTTGAACGTCTCTCAAAATTATCAGCGAACTGACGAGATATATCGCGATAAGACCGGCGTATATGCAAAAGTTCATAAGCGGCATGGTCAGCGCGACTATTTTTTCCGCTTTAACGAAATCTTTTCTCACGTTGTCCGAAGTTTTGTTAAACTTTTCCTTCTCGTAGTCTTCGCGAACGTAAGATTTAACGACGCGCATGCCGCGTATGTTTTCTTGTACGGATTCGTTCATAAAGTCGTATTTCGGGAAGATTTTGTTAAAGAACGGAACCGCTTTCGCCAAGATAATCGTAAGACCGACGGCAAGAATAGGCGTCGTCGCAAGGAATATCAAAGCCATTTGCGCGTTCACCGAGAAAGACATTACGATTGAGAATATGACCATAAGCGGTCCTCTTATCGCCGTTCTGATTATCATCATAAACGCCATCTGAACGTTGCTTACGTCGGTGGTAAGACGGGTAACGAGGCTCGACGTAGAAAATTTGTCGATATTCGCGAACGAAAAATCCTGTACTTTATAATACATGTTTTTGCGCAAATTTTTCGCAAGTCCGCTTGAAGCGAGCGAGCAGTATTTGCCACCGCCGGCACCGCATAAAAGCGAAAGCGTCGCTATAAGCAAAAGAACGCCGCCAAATATCAAAACTACCCATATGTAACCGTTTGCGCCGCCGACGGAATCCGTAAGCGACTTTATCCATCCGCTCGTGTTTTCGAGAGTTATCGCGCTTGCTTCCGTTCCGGGGTGGCAAAGCGCGTCGATGTAACTTATCGCCTCTAAAAGTTTACTCATTATAAGCGGAATAAGACACTCCAAAATAACTTCGCCTATCATAAAAAAAGGCGTAACGATAGCCGCTTTTTTATATTCGCCGAGCGACCTGCCTATCGACTTTACCGCGGGCATAAAACCGGCGGTTTTTTCTTTTTTCTTTTTACTCATTAGGTCTCCTTAAAATCGCATTCGCGCCGCACCGTGCCGGCGCATTATAATTTATATACCAAATAAACATTGAAAATTGAAATGTTTTACAAGTTATTATATCCGAACTAAAAAAACGTGTCAAGCGAAAATACGCGGAGTAATCGTCGTTAACGTAAGCGAAATTTAAAGTAAAAAGGTCGAAAAAAGGGAATGTATGCAATATTCGCTAAAATTGCGGAATACGCGCGGCAACGGTGTTGACAACGGCTCTTAAAGTATGTTAAAATAACTTGGTTATTAACGGAAGAGAAGGTTTTTTATGAAAAATTACTTTACAAGCGAAAGCGTGGCCTCGGGACATCCTGATAAAGTTTGCGATTATATAGCCGACCGCGTTCTCGACGCGTTCGTTTCTGGCGACCCCGATTCTCGCGTGGCGTGCGAATGCTCCGCTTCTACCGATTTTTTGCTTATTATGGGTGAAATAACCTCTAAAGCTTATGTAGACGTTGAAAAAATCGCAAAAGAGGCTATAAGAGAGATAGGTTACGATAAACCGGGGATAGGTTTTTCCGCGGACGACGTAAAAGTTCTTTTGAAAATAAATCGCCAAAGCCCCGACATTGCGATGGGCGTAGACAGTTCGATAAACGCAGGAGATGGCGACCCTTATGATAAAATCGGCGCGGGCGACCAGGGCATAATGTTCGGATACGCTTGCCGTGAAACCGAGGAACTTATGCCGCTACCTATTATGCTTTCGCATAAAATGTGTGCAAAACTCGAAGAGGTTCGTAAAAAAGGCGTTTTACCCTATTTAAGACCGGACGGTAAAGGTCAGGTTACGGTTGAATACGACGGGAAAAACCCCGTTCGCATAGAGGCGGTTGTTTTATCCGCTCAGCACGATGACACCGTTTCGACTGAAAAACTCCGCACGGATCTTAAAAAATACGTTATAGACGAAGTTTTGCCGGAAAACTACCTTGACGAAAATACTAAATATTACATAAACCCGACGGGGCGTTTCGAGGTCGGCGGGCCCAACGGCGACTCGGGACTAACCGGCAGAAAAATCATCGTGGATACCTACGGTGGCAGATGCCCGCACGGCGGCGGTTCTTTTTCGGGTAAGGACCCGACGAAAGTCGATCGCTCCGCGACTTATATGGCGAGATACGTTTGCAAAAACGTAGTGGCTGCGGGACTTGCCGACGAGTGTGAAATTCAGGTCGCATACGCAATCGGCGTTGCTCGCCCCGTTTCCGTGATGGTAAACACTTTCGGCACAGGCAAATTAAAAGACGCGGATCTTGCCGACGTTATCGTTCGCGAGTTCGATTTGCGACCTGCCGCGATAATAGAAAAACTCGGGCTTAAAAATCCGATTTATGCCGCAACCGCCGTTTATGGACATTTCGGTAAAAAGGATTTTCCGTGGGAAAAAACCGATAAGGTTTCCGACCTTAAAAAGTATCTTGTTAAATGAGTTTTTTCGCGTCGGTAAAAGCGTTTATACGTAAATATTTTTTTAACCCGCGTTGGCGTTGTATTTCATGCGGGAGAGAAATTTTCGGAGATAAACCTTTTTGCGAAAAGTGCGAAAGCGAACTGCCTTTTAACGATAAAGCGATTTGCGCGCATTGCGGCAGGGCCGTTATCGCCCCGGAAGAATATTGTTCTACCTGCAAGGGAATTATAACGGATATAGACGAGGGCAGGAGTGTTTTTAAATACGAGCCGCCCGTAAGCGCGTTGATTAAAAAGGCAAAATATAAAAACGCAAAATATCTTTTGCCGATATTTGCCGAGTATCTTTTTTTCGCCTACGCCGCAAGGTATTCGGATTCGGATTTGATTTGTTTTATTCCCATGACCGAAAAAGCGAAGAAAAAGCGCGGTTACAATCAATCCGAGATAATGGCTAAAGAACTTTCGGTTAAAAGCGGCGTTCCCGTTTTTTACGGAATCGTAAAAAAACACGATACGCCTCGTCAAGCGACTCTCGGAAGAGAAGAAAGACTTAAAAACCTTACCGAGGCATTTTCCGTTACGGACAAAAAAGCCGTAAAGGGTAAAAAAATCGTTATCGTGGACGACGTAACGACTACGGGTTCTACGGCGCAGGCGATGGCGAGCAAACTTAAAAAATACGGCGCGGAACGCGTAAACCTTTTAACGGTGGCAAGCGTTGCTCCGCCCGACGGATATTAAAAAGACAAATATATAAAGTAAGGAGAATTATGGGACTTTTCAGGTACATTCTCGGCGGCGAAGCCCGCAGAAATTTAAGACGACTCGACGCTACGGCGGATAAGATTATCGCGCTGCAACCGAAGTACGAAAAACTCAGCGACGAAGAACTTCGCGCTCAGACAGACGTATTGAAAAAGAGGCTTGCCTCGGGCGAGACTTTGGACGACATATTATGCGACGCGTTTGCAGTCGTGAGAGAAGCCGCTTTCCGCGTTCTCAATATGCGCCATTATAAAGTTCAGATTATCGGCGGCATATGTTTGCATCAGGGAAGAGTTGCCGAAATGAAAACCGGCGAAGGTAAAACGCTCGTCGCGACTTTGCCTGCATATCTTAACGCTCTTACGGGAGAAGGCGTGCATATAGTAACGGTAAACGACTATCTCGCCTCCCGCGATGCGGAGTGGATGGGTAAAGTGTATAAGTTTTTGGGGCTTACGGTAGGCGTTGCGGTTTCCGGTATGGAAGACGAGGATAAGAAAAAAGCTTACGCTGCCGATATAACTTACGGCACAAACAACGAAATGGGTTTCGACTATCTGAGAGACAACCTTAAAAGTCGTTTAGAGGATATGGTTCAACGCCCGCTTAAATTCGCAATTGTCGACGAAGTCGATTCTATTTTAATCGACGAAGCGAGAACTCCGCTTATTATTTCCGGGCGCGGCGGCGAATCGAGCGATAAATACGTAACGGCAAACCGTTTCGTAAAAACTCTCGTTCCCGAGAAAGATTTTACCGTGGATATTAAAGAAAAAACCGTTCAGATAACCGAACTCGGCGCAAAAAAAGCCGAAAGTTTTTTCGGACTTAATAGTTTTTCGGATATAGAAAACGCTTCGCTTTCTCATCACATTCAACAGGCGTTAAAAGCCAACTATATCTTTAAAAGAGACAACGACTACGTCGTAAACGACGGCGAGATCATAATAGTAGACGAATTCACCGGTCGTCTTATGATCGGCAGAAGGTATTCCGACGGTTTGCATCAGGCAATCGAGGCAAAAGAAGGCGTTAAGATACGCAACGAGAACAAAACCTATGCGACCATAACCTTCCAGAATTATTTCAGACTTTATAAAAAACTTTCCGGCATGACCGGTACGGCAAAGTCGGAAGAGGAAGAATTCCGCGCGATATACGGGTTAGACGTTCTTGAAATTCCGACGAACAAGCCCGTTATAAGAAAAGACATGCCGGACATAATCTATAAAACCGTCAACGGCAAAAACAAAGCGATAATAAACGAGATTGAAACGCGCCACGCCGCCGGACAACCGGTGTTGGTCGGTACCGTTACCGTAGAAAAATCCGAAGAGATAAGCAAACTCCTTATAAGAAAAGGCATAAAACATAACGTTTTGAACGCTAAAAATCACGCGAGAGAGGCTGATATCGTAGCGCAAGCGGGCAGATTCGGCGCGGTAACCATCGCCACAAATATGGCGGGGCGCGGTACCGATATACTTCTTGGCGGCAATCCCGAATTTATGGCAAAACGTAAGTTGAGAGAAGAGGGTGTGGACGAAGATACCATCGAACTCGCTACCTCTTATATTTCGGATATTCCGGAAGAGGCTCAAAAGGTAAGAGAACGCTATCGCGATATTTTTGCAAAACTTAAAGAACAGACCGATGCGGAAAAGGAAAAAGTCGTAGCGGCGGGCGGCTTGCACATACTCGGCACCGAACGCCATGAATCTCGTCGTATAGACAACCAACTTCGCGGACGTAGCGGACGTCAGGGAGATCCCGGTTCGTCGGTATTCTTTATCTCGCTCGAGGATGACCTTGCGAAACGCTTCGGCGGCGACAGAATGCATAGAATTTACGAATTTTTCAAGATAGACGAAGACCAGCCTATGCAGTCTAAAATGCTTTCGCGCAGCATAGAGAACGCTCAACGCGCAATCGAAGGCAGAAACTTCGGCATCAGAAAACACGTTTTGGAATACGACGACGTTATGAATAAGCAACGCGAAGTTATGTACGCCGAGCGAATGAAAGTCATTAAAGACGAAAACGTTCACGAAGACATTCTTAAACTGATACCCGATTTCGTTGCATACACTGTCGGTACCGTTATAAACAACCAGAATAAACCCGAAACGTGGGATATCGAGGCTCTTAATTCGGTAATCGAGTTGAAACTTTTACCGAAAGATACTAACTTTGTTACTAAAGAAAAAATCGAAAACTGGGACTACGAATATTTCATTCAAAAACTTACCGAAGAAACGATACGCGTTTACGAAGAGAAGATTGATAGATACAAAGAGCAAGGCGTAAAGTTCTCCGAGGTTGAGAGAATGGTTTTGTTAAAGAACATCGACAGCAAGTGGATCGACCACATCGACGCGATGGACCAACTCAAAAAAGGCATCAGTTTGCGCGGTTACGGTAACGTTGACCCCGTTGTCGAATATAAAAAAGAAGGCTTTGAAATGTTTGAGGATTTAACCGCATCTATTCAGGACGATACGGTAACGCTTTTGCTTAAAGCCGAACTTCGCAGAGTACCCGCAATGCAGGCCGAAGAGAAAAAAGACCTTAAAACCAACGCGACGGACGGTTCTGCACCGATGCCGAAACGCGCCAAACAGGATATAGGCAGAAACGATCCCTGTCCTTGCGGAAGCGGTAAAAAATATAAAAATTGTTGCGGCGCGGGCAAATAAAAGGTGAAGCGATGATAAAAGCCGATGAATATAAATTAAAAATAAAAGAATTAAAAGGTATCTTACAAGAGACGGGACACTCTCTTTGACGTCGACAGACTAAAAGCGGAGTTAAAAGACAAAACCGAACAATCGGAAAGACCTGAGGTTTTTCTCGATTTACAAAAATCTCAGCAAATCTCGAAGGAAATAGCTTCGCTCACGGAAAAAGTAACCGCGTACGACAACGCGATGAAGATGCTTGACGATTCCGCAGACCTTGTCGACCTTATCGAGGAGGAGAACGACGAGAGTATGCTCTCGGAACTCGATAAAGAGTTAAAAGAAGTAGAAACCACAATCGAGAACATGCGTTTAACCGCGCTGTTATCCGGTAAATACGATAAACTTAACGCTATTATGACGTTGCATGCGGGCGCGGGCGGTACGGAGGCTTGCGACTGGACGGAAATGCTTTACCGTATGTATATCTGCTATGCGGAGAAAAACGGTTTTACGCTTACCGAACTCGACCGTTTAGACGGCGACGAAGCAGGTCTTAAGTCAGTTTCGTTTAAGGTAGAAGGCGATTGCGCTTACGGTTATCTTAAAGCCGAAAAAGGCGTGCACAGGTTAGTCAGAATTTCGCCATTCGACGCAAACAAACGCAGACATACGTCTTTTTCTTCGGTAGAGGTAATGCCGGAAATAATCGATGACGACGAAATAAAGGTCAACCCCGAAGATTTAAGAATAGATACGTATCGTTCTTCGGGTGCGGGCGGTCAGCACATCAATAAAACCGATTCGGCTATAAGAATAACACATTTGCCTACGGGAATAGTCGTTTCCTGTCAGAACGAGCGCAGTCAAACGCAAAATCGCGAAATGGCAATGAGAATGCTTATCAGCAAACTCTTGGAAAAGCGCGAAGCGGAGCGACTCGAACGCGATCAGGACATAAAAGGTGAAATCAAAAAAATTGAGTGGGGCAGTCAAATACGCAGTTACGTATTTTGTCCTTATACGCTCGTAAAAGACCACAGAACGGGATATGAAACGGGCGACGTTCAGGCGGTAATGAACGGGGATATACAAGGCTTTATCAACGATTATCTTAAAAAATCGAAATGAGTTATTTTGAAAACGTGCAAGGGGTCGCAATAAAGAACGACCCCGTTATAATGGGTATAGAAACGTCTTGCGACGAAACCGCCGTAGCTGTCGTTAAAGGCGGCAGGGAGATTCTTGCCGATGAAATAATCAGTTCTGCTACGGAGCACGCCCGTTTCGGCGGCGTGGTGCCTGAAATAGCCTCTCGCGCACATACCACGGCGATTCTTACCGCAACCGAAAACGCTTTAAAATCGGCGAATTTAAGCCTCGACGATATAGACGCTTTTGCGGTAACGAAAGGCGCGGGACTTTTGGGAGCGCTTCTCGTTGGGACGTCGTTCGCGAAAGCGCTTGCGTTTGCCGCTAATAAGCCTCTTATACCCGTAAGCCATATAAGAGGGCATATAGCCGCCTCTTATCTTGCGGATAAGACATTAAAGCCTCCTTTCGTTACTGTTCTCGCAAGCGGCGGGCATACGGCGATTGTCGCTGTAGAAAGTTACGATAAACTAAAAGTTTTAGGTTCCACGATAGATGACGCCGCGGGGGAAGCGTTTGATAAGGTTGCAAGGGTTTTAGAACTAAATTATCCTGGCGGACCGAATATAGAAAGGCTCGCAAAAGAAGGTAAAAACAATATAAAACTGCCCAAGATGCTTTCGCATTACGACGGCGGCGAATACGATTTTTCATACAGCGGGCTTAAAACCGCCGTTATAAACTACGTGCACAACAAACGTGAAAAAGGCGAAGAGTTCTCTCGTGCGGACGTGGCGGCGAGTTTTCAGTGCGCGGCGATAGACGTTCTTGTCGAAAAAGCGATGAAAGCAGTAAAATCTACCGGATATAAAACCGTATGTCTTTCGGGCGGTGTCGGCGCAAACGGGTATTTAAGAGCAAAACTCGCTGAGGAAGCGGTAAAACATAACCTAAAAACAGTAATTCCCGAAAAGAGATATTGTACCGACAACGGTGCGATGATTGCGGCAGAAGGATATATACAGTATAACTTAAAAAATTTTGCCGATCTATCGCTTAATGCCGAAGCAGTAGTTCCGCTCGAATAGCCGAAAGAGAGAACGAGATATGCTGTCGAATGAAATAAAAGAACTTGCCAAGCGTCGGCGAGAGGAGGTTATAAAAGAAATCTACGACAATCATATCGTAGAACTTTACGATGGGAGCGGTAAAGTTTTCAAAATATCGGACGTATACGACGGCGTTTGGCTCGAGCATGCTTACGATGGCGTTGCATGGGTTGAAATTAATTCTTCGACTCTGGAAATTTCACTTAATCAAGTTAATTTGTTTCTACGAGGTCAAAGGTCTGACGGACAGTTGCCTTATGTCGTTTCATCCGGCAGGAAAGGATTTGCGCAAATACAGGAATGCGTGCCGTTCGGCTTGATTTGCAAACTCGCATTAGAGCAAAACGGGGAAAAGGAACTTTACGAAATATACACGCGGCTAAAAAATGGGACGAGTGGCTTACCTTAAGCCACTCGGACGAAAACGGCAGACTTTTTACGTTTTGCGGATTCGATACGGGTCATGACGAAAGCAAACGCTTAGATGGGTTCGGAAAATATACGCGCAGATATTACGACGAGGCTTCGGTTAAACCGAACGACAGCGACGTTTTACCGGTTATAATGCCGGATATGAACGCGGTATTTTACGGCGATAAAAAGGCGTTATCGGAAATGGCTAAAAAACTCGGTTTTTTTGAAGAAGCGGCAGAGTTTGAAAAAAGTGCCGAAAAGTTAAAAAAAGAAATTATCGAACTTTGCTATGACGAACGGGATGATTTTTATTACGACGTGGATAAAAACGGAGTTAAACGGAGAATTAAAAGCATAGGAATTACAACTTTATTCGTTTCGTGTTTTTTCGATAAGGAAGAGGGGGTAAGGTTTTTTAAAAAATACTTTACGTTGCCGAAATATTTCGGTACGCCGTATCCTTATCCGAGCGTAGCGGTAACCGACGCCGCGTTTTGTAAAAATTCCGATGGAAACTCATGGAACTATTTTTCGCAAGGACTTACGATGCTTCGTTCGTTGTTGTGGATGGATAAATACGGTTTGACCGAGTATCTCGAAACGAATATGGAAAAATGGGTTACGGCTTTAACGATAGGGCGCGGCACGCCTTTTCCGCAGGAATTAGACCCGTTCACGGGGGTGCCGTCAATATGTTCGCCATATTATTCATCAACGATGCTTTTTTATCTTACCGCGCTCAAAAGGTTAGGAATATAATTGTAAAAGGAGAAATACAATGATTAAACACATAGTATGTTTTAAATTAAACAATGCCGAAAAAGCCGATGAGGCTAAAAAAGTGTTGCTCGGAATGAAGGGCAACGTTCCTGAAATCGTCGAAATGGAAGTCGGTACCGATTTTTTGCATTCTGCACGCTCTTACGACGTTTTTCTTGCCGTAACGGTTAAGGACAGAGCATCGCTCGAAGCATATCAAAACGACCCGTACCATGTTGGCGTCGTAAAAAAATATATGCATGCCGAAACTAATTCAAGCGTAGCGGTTGACTTTGAGATAGAAAAATAGTATAATATTGCACGCAATCGTTCGTACGGTTGCAGTATGCGGGTGTGGTGGAATTGGCAGACACGTAAGATTCAGGTTCTTATGCCGTTAAAAGCGTACAGGTTCAAGTCCTGCCACCCGCACCATGTTGAAACTCTGGTTTGTCTCGAAAGGAAATAGCCAATTTCGGGTCAAATCGGGGTAAAAAATCACCTTTTATGTCTTTAATAAGGCATGAGAGGTGATTTTTCTTTATCCAAAAAAGAGTAAAGCCGTGAGACTTTATGTATTTTTCGGGGTGGTTTAAGACGATAAAAAGGATTTGATTGTGGGAACATATCGAGAAATGAACGGCTTTACTTTCCCTTTGAGAACCCTTTCAAATTGACTATAGAGGTGATTTGTGGTATCCTATAAGCAAGGAGGAAATCGCCATGAAAGTGTTATCGGCACGGTTGGCAATGAAAGACGGTTACGCACCAGAGCAATTTCGACACACGATTGCGGAGTGGCTCAAGGCGGGACCGCCAAGCAAAGAGGTCGGGGAGCGATATGAGACGGAAGAGATCTCAGCAAACCCGACCACAATAAAGGCAGGGTACTGTACATTGGAGACTTTTATACTTACGCGACCTGATGCGGTATATGAGGCTTGCAGATTAACTCATATTTACAGAGAACAGACATGGGTCACCGAGGTAATCCTAAAAGAAACAGAGCTTGATAGCAAGGTATATATCAACATAAATTGCCTGGGAGATACGACGGGATTCAATGAAATCCCTACCGTGAGGACAGAGGTCATACGGGCATTTGTAAAAGAGGGTTTACTCAAAGAGGATGTACTTCCAATATCGGCAGAACCAGTCATGCTGACAGGGAAAGAGGTAGATGTAGTGGTTGATGCCATAAACGGCTCATACCGAGGAAGTCTGCCATTGGTCTTCGTTTCCAAGTTTTTTGACTCGGCGGGACATGAGGTCGATGTACAATGGCTTGCGAAAGACCTTGCCGGAATCGGCATCGTTGTAGCAGAAGAAGACGACAACTATCTGGAAGAGCTAAAAGAACGGACAAACAGGAAAAATCCATTTAACGGACACATCGGAATATACTTTCCCAACTCGCATAATACAAAAGGATATCGACCGTCAGATTGGCGAAGATATGGTTCAGTCAATTCGGCGATAATAAATGAGGTGGCGGAGTACTCAACGGCGCAGACAGAAGCCGATGGAGTTTCGTGGGAACAATTACATAGTGAAATATTAGCGCACCGAGCGAAAGAAAGCGAGGATTTATTAAATGAGACTATTAACGAAAACGGTACATTAGAGGAACAACTAAAAGAAGCCAAAGAAAAATTGCACCGGGCTGTAATGGAGAACAGGTCGCTGTCAGCGCAGAATGAGAGTCTCCGCCAAGCCCTTGATGCAAAAGACGATGGACGGAGAATGCTAATAGCAGCGCCCATTGATGAATTTTTTACAGGAGAACAGTACGACCTTGTCATTAGCACTCTGACAAAGGCTTTGCGGACAACGGAAACAGACACGAGGTCATACGAACTCCTCGAGGGAATACTCGCTCTCAATGCCTTACGCGGAGAGGGGAAAGAAGTCGATGAAACTTTGAAAAGGGTACTATCCAAAGGGGAGACTATCAAGGAACGCGACCTTCTCGAGTTAAAGGCAATCGGCTTTGAAGTGATATCCGACAGCAACCACTACAGGCTCATATACAAAGGGAACGACAAGTACGTCATCACCCTTCATAAGACACCGAGCGATGTTCGTAGCGGGAAAAATCTTGTATCGGATATCCTTAATACAATCAGCGTTTACAGGTAAATAGTATCAACAAATCATACCCGATCTTGGTAAAACCGAGGTCGGGATTTTTCATTTTTTATATAACTTGGTTTTTGGACACTTTTTTTGTCGAATTACCCCGTTTTTGATGGATTAACCGGGTATTTTTATCTATCATAAAAATGCCCGCGCAGCGGTTCGCTTATGACTATAGTCAAATCAAGGGCGAGAAGGGGGTGAGAAAATGGAAACAAATGTAGAGAGGCGGAGAAAACGCTCTGCCTCTGCCGAAAGGATAAAAAATGCTTACAACGGAGCGAATCATGTAGAGGTTGAAGTTATAGAGGCAGCCGATGCCGCCCTCCCCGATAATACACCTAAAGAAATGAGGGTGTGCGCATACTGTCGGGTCAGTACAGAGGAGGAATCGCAGCAGAGCAGCTATGAACTCCAAGTCCAGCATTATACCCAGTATATCAAGGACCATGAGAATTGGACATTGCAGGGAATATATGCGGACGAGGGGATTTCCGGGACATCGGTCACGCACAGAAAGCAATTTTTGCAGATGATTGAGGAGTGTAAAGCGGGCAATATCAACTTAATCGTTACAAAGTCGATAAGCCGTTTTGCACGAAATGTCTTGGACTGTATTTTTTATGTGCGAAAACTCAAACAGTTGAATCCGCCCGTTGGGGTGTTTTTTGAAATGGAGGGTATCAATAGCCTCGATCCGAACAGCGAGATGATTTTGACGATATTGAGCATTGTCGCACAGGAGGAATCCAAGCAGAAATCCGAAAGCCTCAAGTGGTCTTATCGAAGAAGGTTCGCAAAGGGTATTCCCGTCAACAATATGTGGGCGATCATGGGGTATGACACCGATGAGAGAGGAAACATCTTCGTTGTGGAGAAAGAGGCGGAAATAGTTCGATTTATGTTCGATGCCTACCTGGAGGGGAAAAGTACAACGGAGATAGCCACAGCCTTGACTATTGCCAAAGTACCTACCCCGAAAGGGAAGACGGTATGGCAAGCGGCGGTCGTGTGCAGTATTCTCCATAACGAAAAGTACATGGGCGAAATGAGAATGCAGAAGACGGTTACGGTTGACCTGTTCACGCATAAAATCAAAAAAAATCGTGGACTTGCGAATCAGTACGTTGTTCGCAATTATCATGAGCCGATTGTATCGCGGAGTACCTTTGAGAAAGTACAGAAAATATTTCAAGAGGGAGGCAACAGGCGGCGTAGAACGGAAGAACAAGAAGCGCGGGTCAAGTTCAAACCGATACGCAAAGGAGCCTTGACGGGTTTCATTCCTATCCCGTCCGAGGTGGAGGTGATCGACATCGATCAGTTAAAGGAACTTTCAATCAAAGCGAAAAACAGGAGGATAAAAAAATGTTGAAAGGCTTCAAAGTAATCGAATTGTATGGCAGCGCGAGTGACTCGACGGTGAGTATCACAAACAAATACTTCAAGTTCAATGCGGTGACCGCTGACGAACTCAACAGACCTACCCATGTCCGTTTTCTGATTGACACGGACACGAAAAGGTTTGCAATCGAGGTGTGCGATGCGGAGGACAGAAATGCGGTTATTTTCCCCAGTCCGAAAGAGACGCAGGAGAAGAGAGCGGTGCTGAACGTCACGAATAAACCTGCGCACGCAGCGATTCGCAAGATGATGAAGTGGTTCGACGATAAGTCGTATAGGGTACACGGCGTGGCTGTTCCCGAGTCGAACGCCATCATTTACAATCTGAACCAGGCGGTTGAAGTGAAGAGGTACGGGAGCAAAGCAGAAACTTCCGAGGAGGAAGAATAATATGTAGCACTAATAAGGATAGGGCGGTCGGAAGGCCGTCCTATTTTTATAAAAGATAGTCGTCATTTTTGTACAACCTGGTATTTACAAAAGGGGAAGAATATGCTATAATTATGACAATGGAGTAAAATATGGTTACGCGACGCGAAAAAAGCTCAAAAATCAGACTGTTCAAAATATGGGATATACTCCGGACAGAAACAGACGAGGACAATCCGATGGAGACCTCGACGTTGTTGCGGAAACTTGCCGAACAGGGAATCGAGTGCGACCGTAGAACAGTTTATAAGGACATCCAACTTCTAAACGAATTCGGGTATGAGATTTTGCATAGCAGAGGAATCAGCAACAAATATTTCGTTGTGGATCGCAGTTTTGATATACCCGAACTTCGAATTCTGTTGGATGCGGTTCAAGCTGCCAGTTTCATTACTCCTAAAAAGACAGATGCTCTCGTGAACAAAATTGCAGCTCTCGCGGGTAGCCACCGGGCGCAACTGCTCAAGAATAATATCATGCGCTTCAATATTACCAAGCACACAAATGAGGCGATATACTATAGCGTGAATGAGATTGAACGTGCAATAATCGATGGGAAAAAAGTATCTTTTTTCTATTTTGACTATAACGCCAAAGGGGAACGGATATTCCGTAAAGAAAAGAAACGGTATGTGGTGAATCCGTATGCGACGGTTTTCTCGAATGATAATTATTACTTGGTGTGTTACAATGACAAATACAAGAACATGACACATTACCGTATCGATCGGATGGATGCGGTGGAGGTTGAGAAAGAAGATATCACCCCTGCCGATTGCGCCAAAGGGTTTGACATCACTGAACATAAAAAACAGGTTTTTGGGATGTTTGTAGGGCAAGAGGAGCGGGTAAGCATAGTTATCGATAATACACTCATTGATGCCGTTATGGACAAATTTGGCGAGGATGTTCAGCTCGTAGATAAAGGAGACGGGAAGGCATTGCTGAATATATCCGTTCAAATCAGCCCGGCGTTTCTTGGATGGTGCTGTTCGTTCGGAGACAAGTTACAGGTGATCTATCCGCAATCTGTTGTAGCGCAGGTAACGGATTATGTGGCGCAGTTGGCGGGAAAATATGTTTCCCATAATGGAAAATAAAAATTGATAAGCACAGGAATAGGCGTAGTATGGATTTGATGCTAAATGACTTGTTTCACCTTACGGAAGCAGAAATAGAGAATAGCAGGATAGAACTTAATATGACTGCGGGTGCTGGAGCAGAGAGGTTTGTTGATAGATGGCTCGCATTAGATGATACGGCAAAAGATAGCGGACTTACCGATTGCTCGTATTGGCCATGGTATGGAGAAAAGCGTAACTTTCAAGTGGGGCAAATGGTCTTTAGTTTCATTCAAATCGGATATGATGAATGGTTGTTTATTTCTGCTGCAACTATCACAGGGATGTTGCCAGGGCAGCGTGCTGCTGTTGCAATTCTTGAAAGGTATAAGGGGTATTTTGGACGACTTGTTATTTCATATAAGAAAGGTCAAACATATGCAAGATATGTTTTTCGCTTAGATAGACTACTTCCGAATATCAAAGTTAAAGAAATATTATCTTGTCGGTATAGCGGGGAGCAATTTGAGGGATATGACAGAGTAAATCTTCCATATTCAAGGCTCAAAGATATATTTAGCGGCAAAATTATGCCTACATACCATGAAGCATTAAAAAAAATTACCGGGGTCTATTGCTTGACAGATACGAATAATGGTATGCTATACATTGGTTCGGCAACAGGGACAGAAGGCGTATGGCAACGATGGGGTAATTACCTTGCGAGCAAACATGGCGGGAATGTTAAATTGAGGAAATTATACGAGCGTGAAGGAGATATATATTTTGAGAAATATTTTACTTTCACCTTACTCGAATACTTTGGACTTTCCTATGACCCAGATAGGATTAAAGATCGAGAACAGTATTGGAAAAAGTGTCTGAATACCATTGAGCATGGATACAATGATAATTAGTTGCCTAAATATAATTTATTTTCCAACTGGAGGAGGATACAGTATGGTTAGAGCATGGATTATGAAAACAGGTCAGGATATAGATGGAAATATTATTTGAAGTTTTATCGGTAATTTGGATAACCATCTCGTCTTTATTTGAGGGGATATTTGCAATGATTATTGAGAACCTGCCGCTGTTTATGGAAATGAAACAGGTTCTGGGGATGTTTACTCCGGCAGGGATGATCGCGCTTTATTTGGGCGTGCCGACCATTGTCGTGTCGGTAGGCATCGCCGTAATAAAAAAATTTGTACATAGCAGGTGATAGGGATGAAAGACATATCTGCGATGAACTTTGGAGAAGCACTCCAGTATGTGAGAAAATCGAATCAAGAATACAGCTCCCGCATTAAGCTGTCAGCGAGAACGGGGGTTGATACTCGAACAATTTCCTATATTGAAAAGGGGGAGAGTTTGCCCACCAAAAAACAACTTAACGCATTATGTGATGCTCTCGGAAACGAGCAATTGAGAGAAAAAGGTCTATCCGAGATCGAGTACAAGAGAACGCATCCGGATGTTAAAATTTGTTTCTCGGATAAGACTTCATGTTGGAAGTGCGGAGAGACAATGTGTTCGGTATATGGTTTGATTGACGGCTATCCGATGTCACCAGATGATTTTAACGATGAGATGTGCCAAATCGCACGGGACAAGGGAGTTGTTCTCGAGGAAAGGAAAAGCGGGGTTACAGGGGAAACTCATTTGGTAAATGTGTGTCCACATTGCGGCGCGTTTATAGGAGAGTTTTACTTGCATGATTTGTGGTATGGTGAAACGGAAGTTATACAGGTGGATAATGTTTCAGATTTCATTGTACCTGAAGAAGAGGAATAAATGGGCGTAACCAAGACTGACTATATGAGAGGGATGCAATGTCCCAAAATGCTTTGGCTCGATAGACATAAGCCGGAAGAAAAGGTTATCCCTCCGGAAGTGCAGGAAAGGCTCGACGAGGGGAACAGATTCGGGGATTTCGCGATGGGTATGTTCGGACCATTCGTAGAGACCACGACCTATCGTGAAGACGGGCGACTCGACTATGCGGCTATGTTAGCCAAGACCGATGAGTGTATCCGAAACGGAACTCCGGTCATTTGCGAAGCAGCGTTTCGGTATTATGGAAATTATTGCGCCGTTGATATCTTGAAAAAAGTAGATGACGGATACGAGTTGTATGAGGTCAAGAACTGTGGAACGGTTGAGGACCAGTTCGTAAGGGACGTTGGCTTTCAGAGATACATAGTGACTCGGAGCGGAATACGGCTAAAAAAGTGCTTGATAGTATATCATGGACCAGATGAAACAAACCCGTTTCTGATAGAGGATGTAAGTAAAAAGGCAAAAGAATATTCTGAAACTATCAACGATAATATTTGGCGGCTTGGAAAAATTAAAACCCAAGACGATGAAGTGATGGTGGAGCCAGGCGAGCAATGTTCGACACCATACGAGTGTTGGTACTATGGCTATTGCCATAAAAAAGGAGAGAAATAAATGGCAAACGAAAAAAGCAATGCAAACATCGGGTTTGAAAAGCAAATTTGGGATGCGGCTTGTGTTCTCTGGGGGCATATCCCCGCAGCCGATTATAGAAAGGTTATCGTAGGTTTGATTTTCTTACGATATGTGTCCTGTGCTTTTGATAAGCGTTATAAAGCCCTTGTAGAAGAAGGGGACGGTTTTGAAAACGATAAGGACGCTTATACAGCGGAAAATGTTTTTTTCGTTCCAGAATCGGCAAGGTGGAATGTTATCGCCTCGGCTGCGCATACGCCGGAGATAGGCAAAGTCATTGACGAGGCAATGAAGTCCATTGAGGCGGAAAACCCTGCCCTTAAGAATGTTTTGCCTAAAAACTACAATAGCCCTGACTTGGATAAACGAGTTTTGGGCGAAGTCGTTGACCTCTTCACGAATAATATTCGAATGGATGATGTCGACCAGGGGCGTGACTTGCTTGGTCGTACTTATGAATACTGCATCGCGCAGTTTGCCGCATACGAAGGCGTTAAGGGCGGTGAGTTCTACACGCCCGCGAGCATAGTCAAAACGATAGTGGCAATATTAAAGCCGTTTGAAAATTGCCGGGTTTACGACCCCTGCTGCGGTTCGGGCGGAATGTTCGTTCAGTCTGTAAAATTCCTGCAAGCCCATAGCGGGAATAGAACAGGCATCTCTGTGTTCGGACAGGAATCCAATGCTGATACCTGGAAAATGGCAAAGATGAATATGGCAATCCGAGGAATTGATGCAGACCTCGGTCCATACAACAGGGACACGTTCTTTGACGATTTGCATCCGACGCTCAAGGCAGACTTTATCATGGCGAATCCTCCGTTTAACCTTTCCAACTGGGGACAGGACAAACTCAAGGATGACAAACGCTGGAAATATGGTACGCCTCCAGCCGGAAATGCCAACTTTGCATGGATTCAGCACATGATATATCACCTTGCGCCGAGAGGGAAGATTGGTCTGGTGCTTGCGAACGGCGCACTTTCTTCACAGTCCAGCGGTGAGGGGGAAATCCGTAAAAACATCATCGAGGACGACCTCATCGAAGGCATCGTCGCTCTCCCTACGCAACTATTCTATAGCGTTACAATTCCCGTGACGTTGTGGTTCATATCAAAAGGGAAGAAACAGCCGGGGAAAACCGTGTTCATCGATGCCAGGAAGATGGGGCATATGGTCGACCGGAAACACAGGGATTTTTCCGATGAGGATATACAGAAAATTGCAGATACTTTCGAGGCTTTTCAGAACGGGACGTTGGAGGACGTAAAAGGGTTCTGTGCTGTTAAAACAACTGCGGATATAGCGGCGCAGGATTATATTCTCACACCTGGTCGTTACGTTGGCATTGAAGAACAAGAGGACGATGGGGAGCCGTTCGACGAAAAGATGGCTCGACTTACCTCTGAATTGTCCGAAATGTTCAAGAAATCTCATGAGTTAGAGGATGAGATCAGGAAGAAGTTGGGGGCGATTGGGTATGAAATATAAATTGCGGGATATTTGTCATTTTCCAAAGGAAAAGATAGCAGTTGCTGCCCTTGACTCGTTAACGTACATTTCGACCGAGAATATGCTTCCCAATCGTGGAGGTGTGATTCCCGCAAGTGGATTGCCTACTATAGAGAGTACCCAGGCATTTAGTGAAGGAGATGTGCTTGTATCGAATATTCGTCCATATTTTAAAAAAATATGGCAAGCATCATATGCGGGCGGGTGTTCCAATGATGTATTAGTTTTTAGAGCGAACCAAGAAGTCGACCCCGATTTTTTGTATTACGTTTTATCGGATGATCAGTATTTTAATTACGCTTCTGCGACATCAAAGGGGACAAAAATGCCAAGAGGGGATAAGGTCGCTATTATGGAGTATCCCGTCCCAAATGTCTCTTATGGAGAACAGCGTAAAATTTCGAGCATTTTGAAATCGCTTGATAAAAAAATCGAATTGAATAAGAAGATAAATCATAATTTACAGCAGCAAGCGGCTGCAATGTTTAAGGAATGGTTCATTGATAATTCAGACTCTTCATCATGGCAGAAAGGAACTTTTTCTGACCTCATCAAAAAAACAATCAGCGGAGATTGGGGCAAAGATACGCCATCCGGAAATAATACGGAAATGGTTTACTGTATCCGTGGTGCAGATATTCCAGAAGTTCGAGCCGGGAATAAGGGAAAGATGCCTATAAGGTATATTCCTCCTAAAAACTTTACCACCAAGCGACTCGTAGATGGTGACATCGTGGTAGAAATTTCAGGAGGAAGTCCAACACAATCCACAGGGCGTGCTGCTGTAGTTTCGGACTCACTACTTGCTCGCTATGATAAAGGCATGGTTTGCACCAATTTTTGCAAGGCCCTAAAACCAATTGCTGGATTTAGTATGTATGTATTTCACTATTGGCAATACCTTTACAATTTGGGCGTTTTCTTCTCTTATGAGAACGGCACAACAGGTATTAAAAATCTCGACATTAACGGATTTCTTGAAACAGAGTCAATTAATATTGCTCCTGTTAAATTGATAGAAAAGTTTAATACATTTTGTCAGTCTGTGAATGCAAAGGTTTATGCCAATGGATTAGAAAATGAGCGACTCGCGGAAATTCGTGATATGATTCTTCCAAAGCTCATGTCTGGCGAAATCTCCGTGTCCGAAATTGAGGTTTAAGCCACTAAATTATGATTTATAGGAGGTAATCAAAATGGAAAAAGATAAACACGAAAGAGAATATTGCCAATGTTCTCACTCGTCGGCTATAACTGCGGTTGAGGATGAGTGGGGGTATTGGGATGTTTGTTGCGACTGTGACAAACCGCTCGAGGATGGGTTTCACTACTATAATCATTACGACGGCGAAGATCATGACGATATAGACTTATATTAAGTTAAACCTCCACAACGGCGGAGGTAAGCGAGATTCAGCCGTTGCATAGTGGTTCTCCGATATGTTATTATAGGAGGACAACTATGAACGAAACATTTATCAACGATGTTGTCCAGGGAATGATCCCTTTTCTGGACAACGCACAATTGGAAGAACTGCAATATGTCCTTCAACGGACGTTGCATGGGAAAAGTATAGTCCAGGCAGAGCCGCCTGATCCGCTCGCACAAGAGTTGGAGAATCAGCGGCTGCTGGAATTGTTTATAGCGGCAAAGCGGGTAGAGGGGTGTTCGGAAAAGTCTTTGAAATACTATACTGCCACCATTACTGCTATGTTGCAAGGCATCGGCAAGGAAGTCCGACATATAGTGACTGACGATCTGCGCTTATATATGACTGAGTACCAGGCAAAGCGCGATTCGAGTAAAGTGACCATTGATAACATTCGCAGGATACTTTCCAGCTTCTTTTCATGGTTGGAGGATGAGGATTATATCCTCAAAAGTCCGGTGCGCCGAATACATAAGGTCAAAACGACCGCGAGTATCAAAGAGATATATACCGACGAAGAGTTGGAAGTCATGCGCGATAACTGCGAGGATATACGCGATTTGGCATTGATAGATATGCTGGCTTCGACGGGAATGCGTGTTGGCGAGTTGGTTCGCCTTAACCGAGAGGATATCAATTTTACCGAGAGGGAATGTGTGGTTCTTGGTAAAGGAGATAAGGAGCGACCTGTGTACTTCGATGCGAGAACTAAATTACATTTAATGGCATATCTGGACGAGCGGATAGATGACAATCCGGCACTTTTTGTATCGTTAAAGGCCCCTTACGACCGATTGCAAATCGGCGGTGTAGAGGTGCGGATAAGAGAAATGGGATTAAAACTTGGCATAAAAAAGTCGCATCCCCACAAATTCCGCAGGACTTTGGCTACAACGGCGATTGACAAGGGGATGCCGATAGAGCAGGTTCAACGGCTATTGGGACATCAGCGGATAGATACAACGATGATGTATGCGCAGGTAAAACAGAGCAATGTTAAAATTGCTCACAGAAAATATGTAGGATAAATGGAGACCAAAATGCAAGCGAACGAAATAGAATTAGGAGCCGTAATAACCGACATCGCGGCAGGCCCTTTTGGCTCAAATCTTAAAGTAAGTTCTTTTGTCGATTCGGGATTTCCCATTATCGATGGAGCTAATTTGAAAGGATATAAGGTAACGGATAACATCACGAAGTTTGTTACCGAAGAAAAGGCACGTTCTTTGCATAGGTCTATTGCTCACCGGGGTGATGTAGTTGTCACAATAAGTGGAACAGTTGGGCAGATAGCATATATTCCCGAAGACTCGCAGTATAGCGAGTATCTTTGTTCGCAGCGTCAATTTCGGGCGACATTCGATACGTCAAGGGTATATGTGCCATATTTAGTATTTTATTTTCATACATACGAGGGACAGCATAAAATATTATCATTTGCCAATCAAACTGGTGTTCCTGCTCTTGCACAACCACTTAAAAATTTCAGGCAAATTCGCTTGCGTCTTCCAGAATTTATGGAGCAGCGCAAGATAGCGAGTGTGATCGAAAAGATAAACGATAAAATTGAAAAGAATGAAGCAATAAATCATAATTTAGCGGCTTAAATTTCAACCTCGGACACATCGATTTCGCCGCTCATCAGTTTGGGAAGAAGAGTGTCGCGTAAAGTAGCAAGGCGTTCATTCTCTTTACGATTTGATTCGTACATAGCCATCAGCGAACCCGCTATTTTTTCGTATTCCAACAAAACTTCTTCTGTTGGAATTACGATAGAAACATTTTTCAAATCGGTTTGGGTTATCAGCGGCTGTGTCGATCCTCTATTCATATTTACATAGTCAACACGCTGTAACACTTGGAAGGTATACTCGTAAAAATCACTTTTTATCACCAGCGTGTTATCAGATGTCCAACAGGGTGACTGAAAACGTTGAACTACGCCATGCGTTCCAACACGACCAGTTACTAAAATGGGCTCGTTGTAAAGGATCGCATTGGTAAACCCCATTATCGAGGCAGCGCCAACAAGTGGAATTGTAGCATCCACGGACGCAACAGCTTGTTTCATTGGAGGTCTTTTGCCGCTGGTAATAGCGGCAATATCGCCTAATGTACCTTTATGCCAATCAGCGGGCATTTTACCATCTGACCGGACGAATGATATAAACCATGCGTCAAATAACTCGGATGCTTGCGCTTCTAAATTATGATTTATAGGAGGAAATGCTATGACTCCAGCAGAAATTATTCAAATTGTCATCGGCTCTTTATCGTTATTGGCGACGATAGCGGTTTCACTTTTGATATATTGGATGCAAAGAAAGCATGAAAAAGAGCAGGAGGCTCTGGAAGAGCGTCGAATTAGGGACAGGCAGGAACTTGAGGAACAACGAATTAGGGAACAACGGGAGCGTGAAGAAAAAGAGAGGGCAGAGAAACTCGCGGAGGAAGCTAACCTTTTCTTGATAGATAATGCTGATGAAAAGGATTATCTGCCGTGGTGTGTTATAGCGGCCAATCAGCATCGATTAAAGAAACACGCAAGGAGGATATATTCCAATTTTTGTCGTTGTTCAAGAGATTTACAGGAAGAAATTTTGAGGAAGGCGGGATTTACGATAACGCCTATAGATAAAACCGATTGGGTGGATAAGTGCTTCAATCAGTTAAGAGCAGATATACAAAAATACAGTCTGGCTGCTGATGGCAATGATTACCTCTACGATGGGGCAAAGTATTTTCATAGGGGTTTTGAGTATTATCGAGGAATGAAGTATCCGTTTGACGATTCCTATAAATATCCACCTCTATGGAAAGATTGGGGAAATGGGTTATTTAGAGAAAAGAGCATTACGGCATCTTCATACATAGAACAATATTTTGACTATAAATTGGGGATGATTCCTGAAGAGAAGTTGGCGATAAAAGAACCAATGCCTCCTATAAATTACATTTGGGATTCAAACCATCTTGGCTCAGTACCGAATGAGGAGGTGGTCTGTTATTGGGTGATGTTGTATGTGGAAAATATACTGGTTAACATATACAACAGATTTAGAAGGGAAGAGGATAATTTTATTTATGATAATATGACTGACGCCGAAGTGGAGATATACGAGGATAAATATTATTCGGCATTGCTGTGGCTTTATGGGACATATCAAAGTTGTGGGACAACTTCATCGAAACTTGACCACGAACAGTAAAGAATGTTATAATTATTATATTGTCACACGCCTTTATAGCGGGAGGGAACGAATATGGCATTCGCTGAAGACAATTACGAAAATTCCGTTATACAACTGTTCACCGAAATGGGGTACAGGTATTTGTATGGACCAGAGGTGGAGCGCGACTATCGTAGTCCGCTGTACGATGCCGAACTTGAGGAATCGATTCGCCGCATTAACGCAGGGGTTTCAGAGGATGCAATACAGGATGCCCTGTTTCGCTTGCGCAATATAGAGATAGGTGAACTGGCACAAAAGAACGAAGTTTTCATGGATTATCTGCAAAATGGAATCAGTGCAAGATACTATGAGAACGGAGAGGAGCGGTCGGAAATCGTTCGCCTTATAGACTATCAGAACCAAAACAACAACTCATTTATAGTATCGAACCAGTGGACTTTTATAGAGAACAGCAACAAGAGACCGGATGTCATTTTATTTGTGAACGGACTTCCCTTGGTTCTTATTGAGTTAAAATCGCCTTCGAGAGAAGATACTGACGTTTCCGAAGCATATAGGCAATTGCGGAATTACATGATAGAAATTCCGACCATGTTTGTATATAACGCAATATGCGTCATGAGCGACCATCTTACTTCAAAAGCCGGCACGATTACTTCCGGCGAAGATCGCTTCATGGAATGGAAGACAAAGGACGGGAACTATGAGGATACGCAAGAAGCAAAATTCGATACTTTTTTTGAGGGGATGTTCGAGCAGGAACGGCTCCTGGATATTATAAAAAACTTTATCTGTTTTTCCAATGATGGTTTGGAACGGATCAAGATTTTGGCGGCATACCATCAGTATTTTGCTGTAAAAAAAGCAATTGAATCGACCAAGAAAGCAGTGGCCACCGACGGAAAGGGCGGTGTGTTTTGGCATACCCAGGGTAGTGGTAAGTCGCTGTCGATGGTTTTTTATGCTCGCTTGCTTCAAGAGGCGCTCGACAGCCCTACGATAGTTGTGTTGACGGACCGCAATGATTTGGATGACCAACTCTATGGGCAGTTTTCGCGGTGTAGGCAATTTTTGCGTCAAACACCTGTACAAGCAGACAAGCGCAAACTCTCCGAACAGGACATAGAAATAAATCAGCACCTGCGAAAAGGTGAAAAGCCGATTATAGGGTTGAAAGACTGGCTCGATGGCAGAATGGCAAACGGCATCATATTTACGACGATGCAGAAATTCGAGGAGTCAGAAGAACCGCTCTCCACTCGCAGGAATATCATTGTAATGGCTGATGAGGCGCATCGTGGGCAGTATGGCTTGGAGGAGAAAGTTGACTCCAAGACCGGCAAAATTATTGTAGGCACGGCAAGAATCATCCGAAATACTCTGCCCAATGCTACATATATTGGTTTTACGGGTACACCCATTTCGTTGAAGGATCGCAACACCAGGGAGGTGTTTGGCGATTACATTGACGTGTACGATATGACTCAATCCGTTGAGGATGGGGCGACGCGACCCGTCTATTACGAGAGCAGGGTCATAAAATTGCATCTGGACGCGGAGACGCTAAAGCGAATCGACGCCGAATATGAGGTGATGGCGAACAACGCCGAGCCAGAGGTAATAGAAAAGAGCAAGCGTGAACTCGGACAAATGGAGGCACTTCTGGGGAACGATTCGACGATCGACTCCCTGGTGAAAGATATTCTTGACCATTACGAGAATAACCGTGAACATCTGCTCACGGGCAAGGCAATGATTGTGGCATATTCGCGCCCCATTGCCATGAAAATATACCATCGCATCCTTGAGCTTCGTCCAGATTGGACGGAAAAGGTGGCGGTAGTCATGACATCCGGGAACAATGACCCGGAAGAGTGGCGAAAGATAATCGGGAACAAAACGTACAAGGAAGAACTTGCAAGAAAGTTCAAAGATAATAACAGCCCGCTGAAAATTGCAATTGTCGTAGATATGTGGCTTACAGGCTTTGATGTGCCGTCGCTGGCTACCATGTATGTGTACAAACCTATGTCGGGGCATAACCTTATGCAAGCCATTGCCCGAGTCAATCGAGTGTATGGCGACAAAGAGGGCGGGTTGGTAGTCGATTATATCGGAATAGCCGCAGCCTTGAAACAGGCCATGAACGACTATACAAAGCGGGACAAAAAGAATTACGGCGATCCCGACATCGGCAAAGTGGCATACCCGAAATTTTTGGAATTCCTTTCCGTTTGCCGAGATTTATTTCATGGCTTTGATTACAGTCGCTTTGCTACAGGAACGGATTTGGATAGGGCAAGAACGATAAGCGGTGGTGTAAACTTTATTATCGCTCGCGGCAAGGAAAAAGATAAGGACACGTTTGAAAAACAAGCTCTTATGCTTCATCAATCCCTGTCGCTCTGTTCCTCCCTGGTCGAGGCGGACTTACGGCTTGAAGCAGCATTCTTTGAGTCGGTGCGAGTTCTTGTTTTGCGTTTGACCAACAAGGGGAGCGGGAATAAAATCTCATTGCCGGAGATGAACCGCAGGGTAAATGAGTTGCTCAAACAAAGCATTAAAAGCGATGGCGTTATAAATCTGTTTTCCGATGTCAATGAAGAATTTTCGCTTTTCGACCCGAAGTTCCTGGCGGAAGTTGCCAAGATGCGAGAGAAAAATATCGCTGTTGAAATATTAAAAAAGTTGATAGAGGAACAGGTATCTGTTTATAAGCGGACGAACGTCGTTAAGGCTGAAAAATTCAGCGAAATTATGCAAATGGCGATGAACCGTTACCTGAACGGGCTATTGACCAACGAGCAGGTTATAGAGGAACTGCTCAACATAGCAAAGGATATCGCACGGGCCAAAGATGAGGGCAACTCGATGGGGTTAACACCGGATGAGATGGCATTTTATGATGCGTTGGTGAAACCGCAAGCGATCAAGGATTTTTACGAAAATGACGAATTGATAGCCATCACCAAAGAATTGACGGATACGCTCCGAAAGAACAAAACCATTGACTGGCAGCGCCGAGAGTCCGCCAGGGCAAAAATGCGGCTTTTAATCAAAAGATTGTTGAAGAAACATAAATATCCGCCAGAGGGGATGGATGATGCGGTTAAAACCGTTATGACCCAATGTGAACTTTGGACGGATAATGTTATGGATGCCTGATACCGATTTTAAGGTTTTCTCAAAAAATAATATTTATGGAGGAAAAACTTATGCAAAAACTTCCGAGTAATTGGAAAATTTGTGCCACTTGTTCTCATTGGTGCGGAAAACAAACCCCGGATGTGTTCTGCTCTTATGTGGAATTTGACCAAAATGAAAGAGCAAGATGCGCCGGCGGGGGATTTAACGGAGCGCAAATGAATGGTACGGCAACTTGCAACAAATGGGAGCAACGTTTCAAAAAGTAAAAACATTGTAGATAGTATGTTGGTGTTTAAGCCAAAGGAAACAGCGAGCGCACGACTCGCTGTTTTTTTGTCCCGATACTACGGAATGGCTCACCACTCTTTGACATAAACTCACAAAATTGTTATAATAGATGTATCCGAAAACCGAGGTATTCATTATGAAAACCAGAGACGGATAATCTATTTATTTGCCACGTTTGGCAAAGCAATTGGAAACGAATATGAAATATCTGACAAAAGATTGGTATTATTCCTGGAGACGTGCGGGGATTTCCAGAGGATTAAGGCTTGATCCACTTGCAGCGCAATTCAGCGAATCTCACTATAAAGAGATGTTTGACGAGGAATTGAGGCGGTACATAGCCAGTTTTGAACCACTGGATATCTCAACAATAAAGAAAATACACGAAAAACAATTTCAAGAGGCAAAGAAATATCTCCCCGAAAAAGAGTGGCAGAAATACTATGATGCTATGCTTAAGTGGCAGATAAAGACATGGCATGACGAAAGGGAGCCCTTTGGCGACGCCGAAAGGCAGCAGCTTACAGATGAATTCATAGATTGGCAGAGGTCTAAAATAGAAATCTGTCAAACCCTGCCGGGCGAGATAAAAGTAAAAGTCGCCGATATCCGTTTGCTTGCTCTTGGATATGCGTCCCAAGAGGTCATTGATACATTAAACGGATACTGTGACGAACAGGAAAAAAAAGCAGATGAAGTGGAGCAGGAAGTAAAACAAAGGAACAAATTCATTGAGGCAGGGACTTCCGCAGGAATGGAATTGAAGCAGGTTAGAGAAGAAAACCCTGATATACAGAACTGCGATAGTATTGACGACCAGTTACGAAACGAACTTTTTCAAAAGATTACTTGGGAGGGGACAACGCTTCGTATTGATTTTGAAGAAATTTCCCTCATTATCCCAGAAGCAAAAATTTTGGAATACGACGAGCTTATAATTGGTGCGGGATGGTTCGAATATGAACTGTATCGCCAAGACAATCGAATTCAATTCCAAATGCTTGCCGTAAACTTTGATAAAGGCGGCAGCATACCGGTTTACTTTTCGGTAGAGGGGGCAGACATCCAATTTTCAGAAGATAGTCCAAGCGAAAGGCAATGGTGAGTAATACGGAGCGAATCCATTGTACTACGGATACGCTCCGTATTGTTTGCAAAGAATGATTTATACTTATACCAACAACTGCTAATGGGCAAAGGAGGTTGGTATAGGTGACGCTGTCCGAGGCGGTTGCAACTCGAATCGACGAGTTGCTCGATGAAAAGAAGATGACACAATACCGCCTGGCGCAGTTGAGCGGACTTGCCCAAACGACCATAGCAGATATCCGCAAGATGCGAAACAAGGGGACGAACATCCAAAACATTAACGCAATCGCACAGGGATTCGGGATAGATATATCGGAATTCTTCAATTCACCGCTTTTCAAGGGTGATAGCATAACAGATTGAGAGCCGCATTCGAGCGGCTTTTTTCATGCAATCAAAAATAGGTGTCGCCAGATGGCGACACCTAAAATTCTATGGGTAAAATTCTATTGACATGAACAAACGTTCGATATATAATATTCTCGTAACTGCAACGGAGTGTTGCAGATAGAAAAAGGAGACGATATGCGAAGTAAAGATACGGCTTTAATCGAGCAAATCAAAAAGAGCATCGAAAAGGCATACGAAGAAAGCGGTCGGGCTCCATCGGTAAGAGAGATTGCGGCCGAAGTGGGGTGCAGTTATAGCACTGTATCTCGCTATTTGACCGAGATGATGTCCAAAGGGCTCATCACGCGAGAGGGTGGGATGTATGAGACAGAAGCGATAGCCAAGATGAATCTCGAAACTGTTCCTGTCGCGGTTGTTGGTTCAGTTTCCTGCGGGCCGTTGACATTTGCGGAGGAGAATATCGAAGAATACATCAAACTTCCCACATCGCTCTTGGGGCATGGTAAATTTTTCATTCTTCGCGCGAGTGGGCAATCCATGATAGGTGCAGGGATTGAAGACGGGGATCTCGTTGTTGTACGACAGCAAGAGACGGCCGAGCCAGGACAGATCGTTGTGGCATTGGTCGAGGATGAGGTGACATTGAAACGATTTTTCCCCGACCCGCAGAACGACTGCATTCGGCTACACCCGGAGAACAGGCGCATGAAAGACATCATCGTGGATAATTGCCAGATACAAGGAGTGGCGGTAAAGGTATTGAAAGACTTGTTGTGAGGTAGGTATGGCGAAGCAAAGGACATATATGTGCATAGACATGAAGTCGTTTTTCGCTTCGGTGGAGTGTGCGGAGCGAGGCTTGAATCCTTTTGAAACAAATCTCGTAGTCGCTGATGAAACCAGGGGCGATGGTACAATATGCCTTGCAATCACGCCAAAAATGAAATCACTTGGAGTAAAGAATCGTTGCCGTCGATTCGAGATACCGAAGAATATCCACTACATTGTGGCAAAGCCGAGGATGCAGAAGTACATCGACTACGCCGCCGAAATTTATGGGATATACTTGGACTACATGGACAAGCAAGACATCTATGTGTATTCCATAGACGAGTCATTCATCGACGCGACGGATTATCTGCAAATTTACGGCAAAACGCCCAAAGAATACGCAAAGATGCTCATAGGTGAGATAGCCAGACGGACACACATCCCGGCAACGGCAGGAATAGGGACAAACCTATACCTTGCGAAAATTGCGCTTGATATTACGGCGAAGAAATGCCCGGACAGGATAGGATATCTGAATGAACAGACATTCCGCGAGACTTTGTGGACTCATCGACCGATTACCGATTTTTGGGGTATAGCTAAAGGCATAGCGAACCGCTTGGCGAAAAAAGGCATATACGATATGCAAACAATTACGAAATGCCCGGAGGAGATACTCTATAAGGAATTTGGCGTGAATGCAGAGTTACTCATAGACCATGCCTGGGGGCGTGAGAGTTGCACGATGGAGGACATAAAGAACTACAAGTGCAAGAGCCGTTCGGTGTCGAACTCGCAGATATTATTCAAGGATTATTCCTACGACCAGGCGAGAATTGTCATTGAAGAGATGATTCGTTCGGGCTGTTTTGAGATGATGCGGCGCAAGGTCATAACTAATAAGGTCAGCATTACGGTCGGATACTCGAAAGAGGTTCATGCGCCGACAGGTGGACGGATGAAAATGAGGGAGACAACGAATCTCCCGAAAATCATTGTCCCGTATGCAATGCAGCTTTATGAGGAAACGACGGCACGAAATGTGCCAATCAGACGGCTTGGTATGGGTTTTGAGGATGTCTGTGACGAGGGCTGTGAAGGCTATGACCTGTTCACGAATTGGGAAGAGGTCAAGCGAGAAAAGCGGCTCGCTCGGGCGACGTTGGAACTTCAGAACAAATTCGGGAAGAATGTCATCATCATGGCATCCGATTTGCAGGAGGGGGCGACGCTGATAGAGAGGAACAAACTCATCGGAGGTCATAACGCGGATGATTAGACAAGAAAGGGCAAAACAGTTTGCGCCATTCGATGCACTTCGTGGGCTACGAGAAGCGCTCGCCAAGAAAGAGCGAGAGCATGAGCGGCAGGAGCGCGGGGAGGTTTCGGAGGAAGCGGCAGCCGAGATTGAGGCAACGCTCATCAAACTCAAAAAGGGCGACCGAGTTCGTGCACTGATTTTCGATGACGGATACTATGTTACCGTGGAAGGGCAGGTCACCAATTTTGATGTGACTTATCGGTATATCAAGGTCGAAGACGGAAAAATTCCGTTTAGCGATTTGTATGATTTAAAAATTGTATAGGAGGACGAAATAAATGGCTAAAGAGAGGAAAAGGTATTGCAGTATTTGCAGTGAGGAAATATCAGTACCGTTTGGGTTATTTTATCATGACACATACTGCTGTAATTGCGGGACAATAATTCGCACTCGCCGTACACTTTTGGGGAAGGAAATATATCATTCATACGCGAAAGACGGAACACACATTATAATTGAAATGAAAAGAGGTAAGAAAAATGGCAAATGTGAAATGCCCGAAATGCGGTGAACTCAATAAGAGTTTGAACCTGGAAGAAACGAAGGGTTGGTATGAATGTTCGAAATGCGGCAGCGTCATGCAGGTGGATGGATATGACCTCGGCTGTGTCCGGATTCCCATCATTGAATGGAAAGACCTCCCTAAGTTAAATCAAAAAGTCTGAACCCGACATCAGCCCCGTGTCGTCGGATACAGTAAACAATGGAGGCACGAGTTACCTTTCTTCGGCAGTGGACTTTCCCGGCCCTGCATACGCAGATAGGCAAAATTAAGGCTTGTGCCGGCGGGAAAAGGAGGGAAACCTTGAATGCTGGGATGGAAGCCCATTATACGGCATTGCCGTAACTGTGGTGCAAAAATTGTTGGATTTAAGAACAAACAAGGAGTAGTCAAAGTAGATTGCCCGAAATGCGGAGTAAGTTGCATCAGCAGAATGCTTGACAGGCGGCATGAGCGATGCGATACATATGCTCCGCCAGGCATGGAGAACTTGGACGAGGACGAAGACGAAGCGGACAACTGAATAACGTATAACGACGGGCATGGTCGTGGCTGAAATAGCGCCTCTTTATAAATCCAAGCCCAGGTCATATTTCAGAAGTATCGGAGGTTATGCCGGAAACGTGAAGCCCCGACAGAAAGATTCCCATGTGGGAGTCTAATCTGTCGGGGCTTTTTTTCGTGCAAAAAAAGTCAGAAAAATTTTTTTCAATGGGACATTAGGTGTCCCATTGCCCAGTTAAAATCAAGCCACAAAGTTGGAAAGGAGGTGAGGATATGCAGTCAGCGGTCGAGCGACGACAAGCGATATTGGAAATTCTGTGCGAAAGACGGCACGAAAAAATCGACAATCTCGCTTTTGAATTTGAAGTCGACAGACGAACGATCCGCCGAGACATTGAAGTGTTGAGCATATCCTACCCCTTATATACAACGAAAGGAACGGGAGGCGGCGTTCATGTGGTAGATGGCTATCGGATGGGGAAACAGTACCTGACAAAAGAGCAGAAAGACCTGCTTGAAAAATTAGCGACGCGGCTCACCGGGGAGGACTTTAAGACGATGCAGTCCATTCTCAAAAAATTCGGAGAGCCGACCAGAGGAGAAAAATGAAAGTTAAAGCAGCACTTTTGGCAATGGCAATGCGCCAAGCGAAAATCAGTCTCATCCTTTTGGCTTGGGAACTGAACATGAAACAAAAAGAGTTTGTTCGAACCGCAAAGCAAGGTGCATTCGATTACAAACAGAGTAAACGACTCCTGGAAATATTCGGAGCGGAAGTGATGGCAGAAGTAATCGATTGGGAGGGCATGAATGTACGCAATCCGCTCATCTGATACCTTGCGAGTGTACGATGCCTACCTTTATCGAGACGGGCTGAAAAACATTCCGGGGCGATACTTCGATGCGGACGACAAAGCATGGGTATTTCCGTACACGGACGAAGCAGTACGGACGCTGGAACTGCTCGGCGCGAGGCTCGGCGATGGAATAGAACCGTCATCTCAAAGCAAGGCTGTCGCAAAGAAATACGAGACGATAAACACCCAGCCGAGAGTGAAAGCCACCTTGTATGCGCACCAAGTCAGAGCATATAACTTCGCGCTCGAAATGCTTGAAGAGGGTCGCGCGGCAGCGATATTCGCAGACATGGGTACGGGGAAGACTCTCATCACTATCAGTACGGTCGGGACTCTATATGAACAGGAGCGCATCCATAAAATGCTCGTGGTATGTCCGAAGTCCATCGTCGGGGTATGGGAAGAAGAGTTCCGAAAGTTTGCGGGTTTTCGATACGCGCTGACGGTATTGGATGGGACGCTCGAAAAAAAGAAGTGTGCCTTTGAGTTCATGAACGGCACGGCGTTGCAAGTCATTGTGGTGAACTACGAAAGTTGCTGGCGGCTCGAAAAGGAAGTGTCAAAGTGGCGACCGGACATCATTGTCTGCGACGAGTCGAGCAAAATCAAGAATCCCCAGACCGCGCAATCCAAAGCCCTGCATAGGCTCGGACGGATTTCAAAATACAACATGATTTTGACGGGAACACCGACGACGGGCAGTCCGCTTGACTTTTTCAGTCAGTACAAATTCCTTGACGAAAGCATCCTCGGCACGAGTTATTATCTGTTTCGGAACAAATACGCGATCCTCGGCGGGTATCAACGGCACCAGGTCATTGGTTATCAAAATCTCGCAGAGTTGGTCGAGAAAGTTCACGCCATCGCTTTCCGAATAAGGATAGAGGATGCGGTCGACCTGCCGCCGTTCATTGACGAAGTTCGGAGCATACGTCTTGAGGAGCGGGCGAGGGTAATCTATGATAACTTAAAACGTGACTGCTGTGCAATGCTTGCGGAGGGTGAGGTCACGGCGAGGAATGTGCTGACGCAGCTCTTGCGGTTATCGCAATGTACGGGCGGGTTCATTCGCAGCGATGAGATGAGTGAGCCGCAAAAGGTGAGCGAGGCGAAACTCGATGCGCTCGAGGATATCGTGGACGGGTGCATGGATGAGGGCAAGAAACTGGTCGTCTTTGCAAGATTTGTCCCGGAGATCGAGGCGATAGAGCGAATGCTGAAAAAGAAAGGAATCGGATATTCGCTCATCATGGGGAGCGTGAAAGACAGAGCCGAGCAAGTGCGCAGGTTCCAGGAAGACGAAGACGTTCGGGTTTTTGTCGGGCAACTTCAGACCACGGGTATGGGGCTGACCTTAACCGCCGCCTCGGTAGCCGTTTATTATTCCCTGGACTTCAGTTACTCCAACTACGAGCAATCGCGGGCAAGGATACATCGTATCGGACAAAAGAGGAAGTGCCTGTACATTCATTTGGTTTGCAAAGGAACGGTTGATGAAAAGGTCATGAATGCCCTCAAGCACAAAGGCGATATAGCCAAATTGATGGTGGACGATTGGAGGAGTTTGCTCAATGGGTAGTTTCAAAGATTTAACCGGACAGCACTTCGGGCGGCTCACAGCATTGGAATCGCTGCCGCCTCACGGGAAAAACTCTTCGCGCCTTTGGCTCTGCGAATGCGAGTGTGGAGAAATAGCAATCGTCAGAGGGACAGACCTCACGAACGGGCATACCATGTCGTGCGGATGTTATCGGAAAATGAAAAAAGCAGTACCCATGTCCGAACTTCGCTTGCACAGGATATGGTCGAACATGAAACAGCGATGCGCGAACCCGAATAAGCGCGACTTCAAGTATTACGGGGCAAGAGGTATATCGGTCTGCGAGGAATGGCGGCAAGATTTTTGGAACTTTTATCACTGGGCAATGCTGAACGGCTATAAGGACGGACTGACCATCGAGCGCGTCGATTATGACGGGAACTACGAGCCGAACAATTGCAAATGGATAAAAGCGACGGAGCAGCAGCGAAATATGCGCACCAACCGAGTGTTCGAGGTGTTTGGGCGTCGGTTTACTCTAACAGAATTGTGCCGACTTTACGGACAGCCGAGAAGCACGGTAACAGACAGGCTGGACAAAGGACAGCCGCTACTTACGGCATTAAAGAAAAACGGGAGGTATAAATTGGACAACAGGCTTTTGGAACTGTCGGACAGGCTCAAAGAGCTGCGCGACAAAAAGGGCGATCTCGAATATGAGGTCAAACAGGTAAACGGGGAGATTGAGAACATCACCACCGAGATGATAGGGCTCATGACGACCGATGAGTTGTCGAGTTTTAATCGCAACGGTGTTACGTTCTCGCTCGTTACGCAGGAATACCCTGCGCCCGAACCCGAGAGAAAACCGGAACTTTGGGCGGTGATGAAAGAGCAGGGGTTCGAGCATCTGTTCACGATCAATGCCCAAACTCTGCAAGCAACGGTCAAAGAGTTGATTGCAGAAAACGACGGGGTTCTGCCGACATGGTTGGATGGACTCGTCAAGATTGCGGAGAAAAATTCTATCCGCCTGACAAAATCGAAGAAATAAAAAAAGGAGATATCAATCATGGCAAACGAAATCGCAAAGAAAGAGAACACGGAACTGACCTACAATGAGGGCATCGACCTCGCCAGTGTATTTGCGGAGGAAATGGATGGACTCACGCCGACCTTTGAGCGCATCAAGATTCCCTCGGGCGGCGGCATCTCGTTCGAAGTACCCGGCGACGATCCCGAGAACCCCGACACGGTCAAAGAGTTCAAGGCAGTCATTCTGTATCATCATCCCATTAACTGCTACTACAAAGAAGAGTACACGGGTGGCAACAATCCTCCCGATTGCGGCTCGATGGACGGTCACGTCGGGATCGACGCGGAGAGCGGTGAAGTGAAGAACTGCGCCGAGTGTCCGTTCAACAAGTTCGGCAGCGGCAAGAACGGCGCAAAGGCTTGCAAGCAGAAACGCCGCATCTATCTCCTGCGTGAAGGGGAGGCTCTGCCCACGCTGCTCTCGTTGCCTACGGGTTCGCTCGCGGCATTCTCGCGCTACATCATGAACTTGCTCGGCAAAGGGAAAAAGAGCAATGCGGTCGTGACGCGGTTTTCGCTCAAGAAAGCCCAGAACAGTGGTGGCATCAATTACAGCCAGGCGGTATTCGCGCTCGATCGTTCGCTCACGCCCGAGGAGATGACGAACGTCAATCGCATGACCGAGCAGGTCAAGGCACTTGCGAACAGAGTCGTAGCGCTTGACGAAGAATAATCCGGCAGGGGGGAAGGGCGGCGGCTTAACCGTCGCCCCAAGACCCCGAAGGAGTTCTATGAAGAGACAAAAGATCGTTTATATCTGTTCGCCGTTGCGCGGTGATCTGGAGGGGAACATCGCAAAAGCCAATTTTTATTCGAGATTCGCATACGAGCAAGGGTGCATCCCGATTGCGCCGCACGCGATTTTCACGCAATTCCTCAATGACGGCAATCCGAATGAGAGAAAGAGCGGAATGGCTATGGGGCTTGAACTCCTTGACCGTTGCGACGAATTGTGGGCATTCGGACCGCTTATCAGCGACGGAATGAAAAAAGAGATTGAACACGCCCGAAGAAAAGATATCCCGATTCGATATCTATCGGAGAGCCTGGAGGAAGAATGACGGACATTTTCGAAACGGTAAAAAGCCAAGTAAAAATAGCCGACGTGGTGGAGTTTTTCGGCGTAAAACTGAACAGCCGGGACAAGGGGCTTTGTCCGTTTCATCGTGAGAAGACTGCTTCGTTTTCCGTGGACCGCAAGAACAACATCTTCACTTGCTTTGGCTGCGGAGAAACGGGTGACGTCATAACCTTTGCGTCAAAGATGAAAGAAGTAGAGCCGTTAGAGGCGGCGAAACTCCTTGCCGAGATGTTCCATATCGACGTAGACGATTGCTCCAAGCGGACGAGCATCAAGGACTACCTGAAAGCGTGCATCAAGGACGCGGACAATACCGACTATTTTCAAAAGCGCGGACTGACCAAGGAAACGGTGAAGAAATACTGCCTTGGCTATGACGCGAAGAGAAACGCAATCGTGTTGCCGTACTCATCGGAACTACGATACTACCAAACTCGGAGCATATCCGACAAAAAGTTCTATAAACCGACAAACGAAGAGGCGGGTGCAGAGCCGCTGTTTAATCGCAAAGCGTTGTGGGGGACGAGCAAAGAACCTGTCTTTATCGTGGAGAGTCCGCTCTGTGCCTTGTCTATTATGCAATGCGGCGGCGTCTCGGTGTCGCTCTGCGGTGTCGGCGGGGCAAACAAACTTGTCAAGGAAGTAAAGGCGAAAAAGTCGAACGCTCCGCTTGTGCTGTGCTTGGATAATGATGAGCCGGGGCAAAAGGCATCCGCATCACTTGAAAAAGATCTCCAAGCGGCGAAGATACCATACATAGTATTCAACGTTGCTGGGAGCAAGAAAGACCCTAACGAACTCTTGATGTCTAACCCCGAAGAACTAAAAACAGCGGTGGCGGCGGCAAAGAGAGAAGTTCGGAAAGTCTATAAACGCGGTGTGGCGAGCATAGCGGCAAGCGACTTGCAAACGGCGAAGATAGATCCACCAGAGTGGTTAATCCCGGATGTGTTGCCGCAAGGCTTGGCGATATTGTGTGCTTCGTCCAAGGTCGGAAAGTCTTGGATGGCTATGCAGATGTGCTTGGCGATAAGCCGTGGGAAAGAGTTCTTGGACTATGCAAGCAATCAGGCAGGGTGTTTGTATCTCGCTCTCGAAGACGGTATTTTCCGTCTGAAAGACCGACTCAACAAAGTGCTTGACGGCGGGAAAGCACCGAGCAATTTCTACTTGTCCATCAAGGCGAACGGCTTGGACGGCGGTCTCATCAAGCAGTTGGATGAAGAGTTCGAAGAACACCCGGACATAAAACTGATTATCATCGACACCTTGCAAAAGGTAAGGGGTTCGGCGAAGAAAGACGAAATCGCCTACGCAACGGACTACCGAGAACTCGGAGCATTGAAAGAGTATGCCGACAACAAACGGATCTGCATTTTTCTCATTCACCATTTGCGAAAGATGGCGGACGAAAATGACGTATTCAATATGATTTCGGGTTCGAACGGCATTATGGGCGTATGCGACACGATATTCATCATCTACAAGAAAAAGCGGCAAGACGAAAATGCCGTGCTGTTTATGACGGGACGAGATATTCGGCAGCAAGACGTCGTGGTGCATTTCGATGAAACAAAGTATCGATGGGATATGGTCGGAACGGCAGAGGAAGAAGAGCGGAAACGCAAAAAGCGCGAGTACGAGAACAATCCTATCGTGAAAACGGTCAAAGACCTCTTAAAACAGTATCCGATGGGTTGGAAAGGCACTGCAACCGACTTAATCAAGGCTGTGTACGATGTGACGGGAAGTCCGTGCATTTACTCAACGGCGGCACTCGGCAAAGAGATAACGAGCATTGAAACGCAGCTCTACTATGACGGCATCGAACACTCGATGAAACGGAGCGGTTCGAGCAGAGTACATTATTTCGGTAAAAGACAGGCTTATAAACCGGCATATCAGCGGGCGATATTCGATGAATCGGAAGACTAATACGGCTAAACTGGTCGATTTCGACCTGATAAGAATGACGGGTTATGACGGCAAAGTGACGGCAAGTGACAGGAAAACAGTTCTCACACAACACTATCCGTCACTACTGTCACTCCGTCACAACCGTCACATCCGTCACATCCGTCACAAAAACGAGATTTCTAATAGAGGGGTTACTGTCACACTGGTAAAGTGTCATTTAGTGACAGGTGTGACGGTTGTGACAGGTAGTTTTATATAGGAGCGAAAAAAGTGAAGGAAAGCGACCTGATAAAAGCGATAAGCAATTATTTGAAAACAGTTCCATACTTGTTCTTTTGGAAGGAACATGGCGGGATGTACGGAACGGCGGGAATTCCGGATTTGATAGTCTGTTATAAGGGCAGATTCATAGGTCTCGAATGCAAGGTAGGTAAAAACACGGCAACGGCACTGCAACAGCAAACGATTCGGCAAATATTGAAAGCGGGCGGATATGCGGTAGTTGTAAAAAGCGTAGGCGAGGTAAAAGCGATAATTCAAGCGTTTGAAAAGGAGTAGTATGGCAGACATCAACAAAGTGGTGATAACGGAAGAGGCGGAATTCGATTACGAGGTAATACTCGGACTGCCGATGCCGAAAGCCGACATAAAAGAGGCTTGCGAAAATTACATAGAATCCAGATATGACGGCGGTCGCACACTTTGGGGATATTACTACAAGTGGAAGTACTATGACGAAACCGCCGATAAAATGCTTTTGCTGTTCTTTTATAAGGGGCAAAAGTTCGGAACGATGCAAATGTGGGATTTGTGCGGGGTCTGTTTCGAAGACGATTGGAACGAAAACTTGGAAGACTGCGGGCAGATACGAAGTTGGCTAAAAAGCAAGATCGACCCCAAAGAAAATGGCGATTGGGTTTGGGACGAGCGAGTAAGAGAAGAAAAAAGACGAAAGGAAATGGAGGACTACTGCAATGACAACGACTGAAATCAAGGAATACTTGGAGAACTATACGGCCAAGAAAGCTATAGCGGAATACAAGAAAAAACAAGGCTTGACCGAAGATAGGACACTCGTACGTATCACGGCGATTGAAGACTGCATTGCAGGACTTCCGAACGGACTGGACGAGATCATCCGCAAGTATTATCTGCAAAAGATGTCCTTGCGAGAGATGAGCAAGCGGTTCTTCTTGGGACGAGATGCAATCGCCAGAAGAAGAGATAAAGCGATAGCCATTATAAGTGACTGTTTAGCCGAGTTATAAAAAGCGACAAGACCGAGCCAAAAACCGCCAAAACGCGACAAACGGCAGATATAATAAGGGTGTAAGCAGGAGATAAATATGCCAAGAAAACCAAAACGACCGTGTAGTTATCCCGGCTGTCCAAAGCTCGTGGACGGGCAATACTGTGAAGAACACAAGCGGCTCGTAGACAAGCAATACAACGAGTACGGACGAGATAACTTCACGAAGAACTTTTACAAGACACCCGAATGGTTGCACGCGAGAAAGCAGCAACTCAATCAGCACCCGTTTTGTGCGGAGTGTTTGAAAGCGGGTAAAAGAACGAGAGCGACAATGGTAGACCATATCGTTCCCATCAAGCAAGGCGGCGAGCGGTTCGCGCCGAGCAACCTGCAAAGCCTGTGTTGGTCGTGTCACTCACGCAAGAGCGCACAGGAAGGCTCAAGGTGGAAACCGAAGCCGAGAGAGTATGACTGACCGCCGGGGAGGGGGATGTCGAAAATCTGTCGATTTCAACCCTAAGAGCGGGGCCGCAGTCCAACGCGAAAAAACGCGAAATCAAAAATCAAACGGAAAAATCAAAGAAATCAAAACCAATACGAAGTATTGAAGGACGGGCAACCGTCCTTTTTGATTTCGCGGGAAATCAAAACAATCAAAAAAACAGAGCAAAAATCAAAAATTCAAAAGGGAGGCAGTATGGCAAGCGGTGGAGCAAGACCGGGCGCGGGAAGACCGAAGAAAGCGGTTACGCAAAAGATACTGGAAGGCAATCCCGGCAAGCGTCCGATAGAAGTCGTGAACTTCACAACCGACAACGGATTGGAACTACCGAGCGAACCGCCTTCTTATTTATCAGCCAAAGCAAAAGAGATATACAAGACCGTGTACGCATGGCTGAAAAGCATCGGGTGTACGCAAGGGATACTGCCGTACAACTTGGAAGAGTACGCATTTTGCAAAGCGAGATGGCTTGAATGCGAAGATATGAACACCAAGCACGGACTGCTCGTAAAAGACCAGAACGGCAAGCCGATGCCGTCCCCGTTCGTGGGTATGGCGCAGCAGTATCTCAAACAAACCAACGAAGTATGGAGCAAAATCTACATCGTGGTACGAGAAAGCAAACTGTCGAAGTGGGACGAAACGAACCCCAACGATGACATTATGGAAAAACTATTAGGGGGTAAAGCATGACGGAATACACAGCCGAAAATCCGTTGCGACTGATTGAACTGTTCGCAGGTATCGGTTCGCAAACGCAGGCATTAACGAATATCGGCATTGCACATAGGGTAGTGGCGATAAGCGAGATAGACAAATACGCAATTCAAAGTTACGAAGCAATGCACGGAAAAGCCAACAATCTCGGAGATATCCGCAAGATAGAAGAACTCCCGGACGCTGACCTTTGGACGTATTCGTTTCCGTGCCAAGACATATCGGTTGCAGGCAAGGGTGCGGGCATTAAGGAAGGCACTCGCAGCGGCTTGCTGTTTGAAGTCGAGCGGTTATTGCGTGTTGCATCGGAAAAGGGAACACTCCCGAAATACCTATTGCTTGAGAATGTCAAGAACCTTGTCAGCAAGAAGTTCAAGGCGGACTTCGATAAATGGCTCGACTTTCTTGGTGACCTCGGCTACACGAACTATTGGAAAGTATTGAATGCCAAGGACTACGGCATTCCGCAGAACCGAGAACGGGTTTTCTGCATATCTATCAGGGGTGAGCACAAGCCTTTTGTGTTTCCAAAACCCAAAGAATTGACTATTCGTTTGCGAGATATGATTGATGAAACAGTCGATGAAAGGTTCTATCTCAAGGAAAGCACAATACGGAGCATACTTCGTTCGACATTTAACAGCCGAAGAGACAGTATTCGTTCCGGTGACGGGCTCGCAAATACACTTCTTGCAAGAGATTGGCGCGGACCGCAATGCGTTCAGGTCGGAGAAGTGGTAGGCGGTAAGTGGGACAAGATGCACGATATCAGCAAGCGTGTGTATGAACCTGACGGTATCGCTCCGACCGTGCATTGTCAGCAGGGCGGCAATACCGAACTGAAAATAGCCGAAGACTTCGTGCTTGGTGGCTTGCAAAAGCACCAAACACCGAGAACGGACGGTATTAGTCCAACGCTTACCGAGGCGATGGGCAAAGGCGGCGGTCAAACTCCTATCATCATCGATACCGCCGAGCCGAAAGAACGCTTTTATAAGCAAGCATTCGAAACTCTGAAAGAGAACGAGTGCAAAGTGGGTGATACGATAGACGCTTTCAATAAGAAAGTGAACAAGAGCGGTGTGTGTCCGACTCTTACTACTCGCCCGGAAGGGTTCAAGACAGCAATTCTTCCCGTTGTTGGAGCAATGCGTGGAAGAAACCCCGAAGATCCGTCCGACAGAACGGCGGGAGTGC
>DPGH01000002.1:6970-9818 GCA_003523255.1 Clostridiales bacterium | reverse complement strand
GGAGTGCCGACCGAACAGAGACTTGAAATCAACGAAAAAGGGCTTTGCAATGCTTTGACCACGGTTCAAAAAGACAATCTCGTGATTGAAGAAGATAAACCCGACTATGTAAGCCGAAGATATAACGAATTTATCGAAGAAAAAGGGTATGTTCCGGAAATGTTCGTGGCATACAACAAGACCGAGATAAAAGACGTTGCTCCAACGCTTACAGGGCAATGCAGCTCTCCGTCCGGAAGTTCTGCTGTGTTAAAACTCGAAACTCCCGTCAAGGTGAATGTGGCAACCAAGCAGGGCTACGAAGAAGCCAACCCCGGCGATTATGTCAACATTACATATCCCGGCAGCAAGACCAAGCGTGGTCGAGTGGGTAACGGAGTAGCGCATACCTTGACTTGCGGTGACGGAAACGCGGTGATCACCGAGAATGTGAGAATCCGCAAGCTAACACCGAGAGAGTGTCTTCGCCTTATGGGGTGGAAAGATGAACAGATAGACAAAATCGTTGCGGCAAAGATAAGCGGAACGCAGCAATACAGGCAAGCGGGCAACGGAATAGTGGTTCAAGTCTTGGAGTCAATCTTCAAGGCTTTATTTTTAGCAGAGGAGAACGAAAATGATTAAACATATCTACACGGCGGAGTCTGTGACTTGCGGTCACCCCGACAAACTTGCAGACCTTATTGCGGACAGCATTCTCGATGCGTGTCTGGAACAGGATGAAGACAGCAGAGTAGCTTGCGAAGTATTGCTTGCCCATAACAAGTGCTTTATTGCCGGGGAGATCACGACCAAGGCGAAAGTCGACTACGAGTACATCGCAAGATGTGTGATTGCCGAAGTCGGCTACGATGCAAGCGACATCGAATACGAAGTTCGCATTCATAAGCAGAGCGCGGACATTGCGGGCGCGGTCGGCAAGAAAGAACAGGGCGCAGGAGACCAAGGCATCGTCTACGGCTATGCGTCAAGCGAAACCTTAAATTATATGCCGCTCCCGGTGGAACTCGCTCATCGATTGACCGATAGGCTCACCGAATGTCGCGTTAATGGTGTTATAGCGGGACTTTTGCCCGATGGAAAGAGTCAGGTGTCGGTTGAATATGACGGAGACAGGTTCTCTCGAATCGTGTCCATCGTTGTGTCGGCACAGCACCGAGAAGATAAGACGCTCGATGAACTGACGGCAGAGATTAGGGAAAAGGTTATTGCTCCCGTTTTTGCGGAGTACGACATTTCCAAAACCGAAATCCTTGTCAATCCATCAGGTCGATTCGTAATCGGTGGGTTCGTTGCGGATACGGGACTGACTGGGCGAAAACTAATGGTGGATACCTATGGCGGAATCGCCCATAACGGCGGCGGTGCAATGAGCGGTAAGGACGCAAGCAAGGTGGATAGAAGCGGCGCATATCTCGCAAGATACATTGCAAAGAATGTCGTTGCATCGAAACTTGCAGAGAAGTGCGAAGTCGCGCTTTCTTATGCTATCGGTGTTTCTAAACCGACAAGTATTGACGTCAATACCTTTTACACGGGAACGGTCAGCGAAGTTCTCATCAAGAAAGCAATCGAAAAGGTCTTTGACCTTTCGGTGGCGGGAACAATTGAAAAACTCGACCTTAAGAAACCCGTGTATGCACAGACGGCAGTAGGCGGACATTTCGGAAAGGACTTCCTTGCTTGGGAACTCGTAGACAAAGCGGAGGAACTCAGCGATGCCGTCAACAAGGGATAAACTCATCACGGACAATATGCGGCTCGTCTACCATATGTACGGAAAAATCGGTGATGGTCCCATAAAGGAAAACTACAAGGAAGACATCATCTCCGAGGGAATGCTCGGACTATGCAAGGCGGCGCATACCTTTGACGAAAGCAGGGGTGTCCGATTCAGTACATACGCAGCCATGTGTATACGGAACGCAATGCTGATGTTTATCCGCAAGACAAAAAAGCATTTTCCACGGGAAGTTTCGCTATACGAAGCAGTCGGAAGAGATGCCGATGGCAAAGAACTCACTTTGGCGGACATTATAGAAGACGAGAGCCAGAGTGAAGACGAAATCATCACGCGGATTATGCTCGAAGATTTTGAAGAAAAGCAGGCTTCCATCGATAAGAAAATCATTAACGAATTGAAGCAAGGAAAGCGGCAAATCGAGATCGGAAGAGACCTCGGAATGAGTCAAGCACAGGTTTCAAGGCGAATTCGCAAAATGCGGGAAAAGTTTCGAAATTAACGAAATTTATACTGGACTTTCAATCGCCTTTACGGTATTTTGTTTGACTTGATAGGAGGTGACAACTATGAACAAACCAAGGGTTGAAATCCATAGTCAAGGTCCGGAAGGGAACATTTACTTCATTATCGGAAAAGCAAGGGACGCACTCCGCAAGGCGAGACGAATCAGCGACTACAACGATATGTGGGAGAGGGTGCAAAACTGCGGAAGTTACACGGCGGCGCTTGCCGAAATCCGCAAAACGGTAGACCTTATCGACCTTGACGGGGCGGTATAAAAACCCCTTTTACAAGACTTAAAAATTCTTTGTTAATTCTTTGTGTTTCGGCGCGTTTTCGCTGGGCTCTTTCAAACCTTTACGGTATTGTTGTGTTACAAAACAGGGGTGCGGAAAGCATACCAAAAAAGGAGAACACACAGTATGAAAACACAAAGATTCGGAGTCGAAATCGAACTCACGGGTATCACGAGAAGAGACGCGGCGAAGCTAATCGCCGACTATTTCGGAACAACATCAACCTATGAAGGCACAGGGTACAATAAATACTCGGCGCTCGATAGCAACGGCAGGAAATGGACGGCGATGTACGACAGTAGCATCG
>DPGH01000002.1:897-6793 GCA_003523255.1 Clostridiales bacterium | reverse complement strand
AACGACAGTAGCATCGATGCAAGAGACAAAAACGACAACCGCTTGAGCGATGAATACAAATGTGAACTCGTAACACCGATACTCGGATGGGATGACATCGAAACCCTACAAGAGATCGTGAGACTGCTCCGCAAGAACGGAGCGATAGCGAATGCAAGCTGCGGAATCCACGTGCATGTCGATGCGACAAACCACACGGCAAAAACGCTCCGCAATCTCGTCAACATTATGACGGCGAAAGAAGACATACTCTTCAAAGCCTTGGCGGTCAGCCGAAGCCGTGCCGAGAGATGGTGCAAGAAGACGGAAGAGGGGTTCGTAGCAACCCTGAACCGCAGAAAACCGACAACCGAATCGGGCATCGAAAGATTATGGTACAACGGAGCATCGAGAAGAACAACTCACTACGATAGCAGTCGCTACCATGCACTCAACCTGCATAGCCTATGGCAAGGCAAAGGCATAGAGTTCAGATGCTTCAATGGAACAACCCACGCAGGTAAGATAAAAACCTACATCCAACTGTGCCTTGCAATCAGTCACCAAGCACTGACGCAAAATGCGGCAAGCGCAAGAAAGACAGCAAGCACGAACGAAAAATACACCATGCGGACATGGCTACTCCGTATGGGAATGATAGGCGATGAGTTCAAAACGGCAAGACAGTTCCTGCTCGAAAGCCTTGACGGAGACATTGCCTTCAAGAACGGAAGACCTAACAGGGTGGCCGCATAAGCCACCCTATGAAATACAAGGAGATAAAATCTATGAAAAAAAGACTTTATGTGGCTTATGGCAGCAACCTAAACTTGCGGCAAATGGCAAGAAGGTGTCCGACCGCCAAGGTGTTCGGTATCGGTACGATAAAGGACTACCAACTGACATTTAGGTGTGTGGCAACAATAGAGCCAGAGATCGGCAAGGAAGTACCCGTCGGAGTATGGGAAATACAACCGAGAGACGAGGCCACACTCGACAGATACGAAGGGTATCCGAACCTTTATCGCAAGGAAGACATCCAAGTGACGATGTCGGACGGAACGGAAGTCACCGCAATGGTGTACATTATGAACCGAGGCTTGCCCGATTACCCCAACGCATCGTACTACAGGACGATAGAAGAAGGGTATCACGACTGCGGACTTGATCCACAATACCTAAAAGGAGCCTTGGAAGATACGGAAATGCGGAAAAAGAAACAATAAAGATAATATACTGTGTGTTCGAGAAGAGAGATAGAGATGTCTCTCTTCTTGTAGTTTTAGGAGGTTGAATGGCAGAGAGTAAGATAATTACAAAACCAAACGGCGAACTATTCAACCCTGACCTTGCACAAAGGGCAATCACTTTTATCAATATGCTCAAGCACACCAAAGGGGAATGGCACGGCAAGAACTTCGACTTGTTGCCGTGGCAAACTCAAATCATATCGGACGTATTCGGGACCGTAAAGCCAAACGGATACCGACAATACAACACAGCCTATGTCGAAATACCGAAGAAACAGGGCAAGTCCGAACTCGCCGCCGCTGTCGCACTTTATCTCCTTGCGGGAGACGGCGAGTGGGGTGCTGAAGTCTACGGGTGTGCAGCCGACAGACAACAGGCATCGATTGTGTTCGATGTTGCTTGTCAGATGGTAGAGCAATGCCCGGCATTGAAAAAGCGAATCAAACCGATAATTTCGCAAAAGCGGCTTGTGTATTTACCACTTAACTCGTTCTATCAGGTGCTTTCGGCAGAGTCCTATACCAAACACGGACTCAATGTCCACGGAGTCATATTCGATGAGCTACACGCACAGCCAAACCGAGCATTATACGACGTAATGCTACACGGCTCCGGTGACGCACGAAAGCAACCGCTTTTCTTCTTGATAACGACAGCAGGGACGGATCGCAACTCGATATGTTGGGAAGTCCATTCCAAAGCAAAGGACATCATAGAAGGACGAAAGCACGACAAATCGTTCTATCCTGTCATATACGGAGCGGAAGACGATGACGATTGGGGAGATGAAAAGGTGTGGTATAAAGCCAACCCGTCTCTTGGAGTTACGGTCGATATAGACAAACTGAAAACGGCATTCAACTCGGCAAAAGAGAACCCAGCAGAAGAGAACTTGTTCAGACAACTGAGACTCAATCAATGGGTAAAGCAGAACGTGCGGTGGATGCCGATGGACGCTTGGGATAAATGTGATTTTGCGGTAAATGCAGAGAAACTTCTCGGCAGAGAGTGCTACGGCGGACTTGACCTTTCGTCAAGCACCGACATAACGGCATTCGTGTTGGTGTTTCCACCGACAGCCGATGACGATAAATACAGTATTCTTCCGTACTTTTGGATACCCGAAGACAATATAGATATGCGAGTAAGGCGCGACCACGTTCCATACGATACTTGGCTCGGTCGTGGACAGGTAATCGCAACGGAAGGCAACGTCATTCACTACGGATACATTGAGAACTTCATCGAAGACCTCGGAACGAAATACCACATCAAAGAGATTGCGTTCGATAGGTGGGGAGCGGTGCAGATGGTACAGAACTTGGAAGGAATGGGGTTCACAGTCGTTCCATTCGGTCAGGGTTTTAAGGATATGAGTCCGCCGACAAAGGAACTGATGAAACTCGTGTTGGAGCAGAAGATAGCGCACGGCGGGAATGTTCCGCTCCGATGGATGATGGATAATGTGTATGTCCGCACCGACCCGGCAGGAAATATCAAGATGGACAAGGAAAAGTCCACCGAACGAATAGACGGCGCGGTAGCGACCGTTATGGCGCTTGACCGAGCAATCCGAAACGAAGGCTCGACCGATAGCGTATATAACGAACGCGGAATCATTGTGATATAAGAATTGGCACTATGCGAGACTGCAAGAAGTGCCAAAATGACACCTTCGGAGTCAGAAAAAAGTGCCATTTTCTCATTCAAATAGAAGAAAGTGAGAAAATATTTCTCATTGAAGTGCCGAAAAAAGAGAAAAACAAAGCAAATCATATCGCAAATCGAGTCGATGGCGGAATAAACTATTGACAATTAGGCTATCATTTGATATAATATAGAAAACAACAAGTGATAGGTGATTGCTATGGATAAACTTATAAAAGCCATAAGACAAAGCGCAGGAATGAACCAAGAGCAGTTTGCAAAGGCTCTCGGAACGACAGCATTGTCTATCAATCGGTGGGAGAATGGGAAAACGCAGCCGAACAAGATGGCGCAAACACAATTATTCGAGTTTTGCAAGAAGAACAATATCGACCTATTCGACTACATTGCAAAGCAAGTAAAGCGCGATGCGGACGATAACAGGTTGATTGTTTATCACGGCTCCAAGAAAGGAATCACGGGCAAGATCAAACCGATAAGCCGTGAGTCGTGCGACTTCGGAAAAGGGTTCTATCTCGGTACTGACCCGGCACAACCACTGACCTTAATCTGCGATGAAGACAAACCGCTCCTTTACACGATGAAACTCGACCTAACAGGACTGAAAGTCTTGAAAGTCGAAATGAACCTCGAATGGGCAATGCTGATTGCTTATTATCGCGGGTATATGGACGATGTAAAGGGGAGTGAGATCTACAAGAAGTACGAAAGGTTGGCTGACGGATACGATGTGATACTCGGCTATATCGCCAACGATCGTATGTATCGAGTGATGAAGAGTTTTTTCGAAAAGGAAATAACCGATGTGGCACTAATTCATAGCCTTTCGGCATTAGACCTTGGTCGTCAGTATGTTTGTAAAACAGCAAAAGCGTGCGACCAACTCGAAATCGTAGACAAGAAAGAATTGACATCCCTTGAATTGGCAATACTCCGAGATAAGAGTATTGTCAGAAGACAAGAGGGAATAGACCTTACGGAAGAGATACTGCTGAAATATCGTAGAGAAGGAAAATTCTTCGACGAAATCTTGAGAGGTGAGTGATATGAGCGACAGTTTACAATCGGCACTTTCGGATATGCAAGGGCAATTGTTCGAGATGTCTATCGAAAAAGGTTTGGATAGTGAAACCTTTATAAAGGCTTTTATGCTGTCAGACATAGCGAGCGACCTTGACTCGGAATTCAACCATATGCAATGGGCAGGCAAAGAGTACATTATGGAGCGTATTCTTGACGAGCTCAAAGACAAGTTGAAAACGGGTGGTGAGATATACGACCGAGAAACGATGTATTGGACGGGGTATGTTTATCGCAGATGGCATTATTACACGGGCGAAAGCAGTAAAGACATTTACAAGCAAGCGCCCGCGAAAACGATGCGGATAACCTATTTCCCATATCACACAATGAGTGTGGAGATGGCGATAGACAGATTGAAAGAATCGTACCAAGAAAAACACAAAAAATAGTGGCATAAAATCTTGACAATCAGGGTTTGATTGGATATAATAGTCCGATTTGGTGCGATAGATACCGAATGGGCGGTTTGGGATAATAAATTTGGGAGTTAGATAGTATGCACGATTTTTGCTATGTATCTAAAAAAGAAGCGGCCCCAGTAAAAGCGGAGTTGTTAGACATTATTCACGAAGTACAGGATGCTGTAAGAGACGATTTCACTTTTCAATTCACCTTTATAGGTAGTTCGAGTAGGAACATGATTACCTATGATAGGAAGTCAAACATCGGTTTCGATTTCGATGTCAACATTGAAGTTAACGATGATGACGAAAACTTTGAACCAAAGGAAATCCGGACAATCATCCGAAAGGCTTTGGATAAGGTAGCAAGGCAGTATGGCTATGATTATTGTGAAGACTCCACTCGCGTACTCACGATAAAAAAGAAAGATAGACCGAACTCAAGGATCATTCATAGTTGCGATTTTGCAATCGTCAATAATTGCGGTGGAGGAAGACAGCAGTATATCCGATACAACAAGGACCATCAAACTTATACTTGGGAATACCAAGGTGGTGGCTTTGAAACGCTGCCAGACAAGATAGATTGGCTGAATGTAAACGGATACTGGGGAGATCTACGGGACTATTACATAGAAAAGAAAAACACCAATAGTGACCCGCAAAAACACTCTCGGTCGATATATGCCGAAGCAATAACCGAAATGTGCCAGAAACAGGGCTATTTCGAAGAGTAAACAACAGAATAGAAAACAAAAACCGTACTCAAACCGAGTGCGGTTTTTTCATACCCAAAACAGGAGGAATGAATGGAAATAGAGAGAAGAAAGGTGGACGAACTCAAAGCCGCCGAGTACAATCCGCGCAAGGACTTGCGACCGGGAGATGCCGAGTACGAGAAGCTCAAGCGAAGTATTCAAGAGTTTGGCTATGTCGAACCCGTTATATGGAACAAGCGAACGGGAACGGTTGTCGGCGGCCACCAAAGGCTTAAGGTAATGAAAGACCTTGGCTACGAAGAAGTCGACTGCGTGGTGGTTGACCTTGACGAGAAGAAAGAAAAGGCACTCAACATCGCTCTGAACAAAATCAGCGGCGAGTGGGATAACGACCTGTTGGCAAACCTTTTGAAAGACCTTGATGGGAGCGGTTATGATATCACTCTCACGGGTTTTGACCTTGCCGAAGCACAAGAACTGTTCGGTAGCGGCAGTATGGAGAACGTCCACGAAGATGATTTCGATGCCGAAACAGCCATAGAAGAGATTGCCGAACCGAAGACCAAACGCGGTGACTTGTGGATACTCGGACAGCACCGACTGCTTTGTGGTGATTGCACCCAAAAGGAAGATGTGGCAAAGGTCTTGGAAGACAAGTATGCCGATGTTATGGTCACCGATCCGCCTTATAACGTGGACTATGGTGGAACGATAAACGGCAAAGACAGAAACATAGCCAACGACAATCTCTCCGAAGACGAGTTTTACCAGTTTCTTTTGAGTTTTTACAAGGCG
>DPGH01000002.1:0-655 GCA_003523255.1 Clostridiales bacterium | reverse complement strand
TACAAGGCGGCGGAAGCGAACCTGAAAAAGGGTGCGCCCGTGTATGTGTTCCACAGCACGAAAGAATCTGTAAACTTCATCAAGGCAATGGTGAATGCGGGTTTCAAATATGCGCAAACGCTTGTGTGGTACAAAAACCACTTTACGCTTGGTAGACAGGACTATCAGTGGATACACGAACCTATCCTATACGGATGGAAAGAGGGTGCCGGGCATTACTTCATCAACGACAGAACGCTCTCAACGGTCTATGAAGACGTGAGGCTAAATGCAAGGAAAATGAGCAAAGCCGACCTTGTGGACTTTATCGATAAACTGTTTGAGCAACCGACTTCGGTCATTCTCGACAATAAGCCGTCCAAGTCCGCCGATCATCCGACAATGAAGCCGATAACTCTTTGTGCCAAACTTATCTACAACAGCAGCCACGAAGGGGATACAGTGCTTGAACCATTCGGCGGTAGCGGTTCGACCTTGGTGGCAGCGGAGCAACTGAACCGCAAGTGCTGTGCCATAGAACTCGAACCGAAGTATTGCGATGTCATAGTCAGACGCTACAAAGAACTCTGCCCGGCGGTGCAGGTAAAACATATCCGTGATGGTGTCGAAATTTACGATTAAAAGGCTTGATTTTCTTTGTTAATTCTTTGTGTTT
>DPGH01000003.1:50010-66087 GCA_003523255.1 Clostridiales bacterium | reverse complement strand
GCGACCCCGGCAAGTCCGCTTATGAAATTTGGCTCGATAACGGCTTTACCGGTACGGAGCAAGATTTTTTAAACTGGCTTAAAAACCAAAGCAATAACGCAGATTCGCTCGGTTTAAGTTTTGCGCTTACGGACGAGGACACTTATTCCGTTTCCGTCGGTTTGGCAACGGAACGGTCGGTAATAGTTATCCCCGCTACCTATAATAACAAACCCGTAACCAAAATTGCAAATAAAGCGTTTAATGAGTGTAAAAATCTTAAAAAAGTTACTATCCCCGATAGCGTTACGAGTATAGGCGAAGATGCGTTTCGTAATTGCTCCTCGCTTACGAGTGTTACTATAGGCAAAGGCGTTACAAGTATAGGTAATTCCGCGTTCTATAATTGCACCTCGCTTACGAGTGTTATAATACCCGACAGCGTTACGAGTATAGGCGAGGGCGCGTTCTATAATTGCACCTCGTTTACAAACGTTACTATACCCGATAGCGTTACAAGTATAGGTAATAATGCGTTTTCTTATTGCACCTCGCTTACGAGTATTACTATCGGGAACAGCGTTACGAGTATAGGTGATAGAACGTTCGCTGGTTGCACCTCGCTTACGAGCGTTACTATCGGCACCGGTGTTACAAGTATAGGTGATAGAACGTTCTATGAGTGCACCTTGCTTACGAGCGTTACTATCGGCAACGGTGTTACAAGTATAGGTAATAGTGCATTCTATAATTGCACCTCGCTTAACGCGGTATATATAACGGATATAACCGCTTGGTGTAATATAAAGTTTAATGATTATGCCTCTAACCCGTTATTGTATGCGCATAACTTATATTTAAATGGTGAACTTATTACAAATTTAGTTATAACCGACAGCGTTACAAGTATAGGTAATTATGCGTTCTATGGTTGCTCCTCGCTTACGAGTATTACTATCCCCGATAGTGTTACAAGTATAGGCGGTAGTGCGTTCTCCGTTTGCACCTCGCTTAATGCCGTATATATAACGGATATATCCGCTTGGTGTAATATAAAGTTTAATGTTAATACCTCTAACCCGTTATTATATGCGCATAACTTATATCTAAACGGAGAACTCGTTACAAATTTAGTTATCCCCGATAGCGTTACAAGTATAGGTAATTATGCGTTCTATGGGTGCTCCTCGCTTACAAGTGTTACTATCCCCGACAGCGTTACGAGTATAGGTAATGGTGCGTTCTATAATTGTCCTGTAGAATACACCTCTGCCTCGGCATTTGCATTTGGCTACATAAATAAAAACAACCTAAAAACCGCCATTATCACAAGCGGAGATAGTATAGGTAATAGTGCGTTCTATAATTGCTCATCGCTTACGAGTATTACTATCCCCGACAGCGTTACGAGTATAGGCGGTAGTGCGTTCGATGGTTGCTCCTCGCTTACGAGCATTACTATCCCCAACAGCGTTACGAGTATAGGCGGTAGTGCGTTCGATGGTTGCTCCTCGCTTACGAGCATTACTATCCCCAACAGCGTTACGAGTATAGATAATAGTGCGTTCCAGAATTGCACCTCGCTTACAAGTGCTACTATACCAGATAGCGTTACAAGTATAGATAATAGTGCGTTCCAGAATTGCACCTCGCTTACAAGTGCTACTATCGGCAACAACGTTACAAGTATAGGTGATAGTGCGTTCTTCGGTTGCTGTAAACTTGTAGAGGTTATAAATAAAAGTAGTTTAAATATCACAAAAGATAGCCGTAATAACGGCTTCGTCGGTTATTACGCATTAAACGTTAAAACCGACGGGCAAAGCGATATAGTCAATAAAAACGATTATCTGTTTTATACCTATAATAATATAAACTATTTACTCGGTTACACCGGTAACGATACAAACTTAAGTTTGCCGGATAATTATAATGGTAAAGATTATCAAATTTACTTTTGTGCGTTCTATGGTTGCACCTCGCTTACAAGAATTACTATCCCCGATAGCGTTACAAGTATAGGTAGTAGTGCGTTCTCTAATTGCACCTCTCTTACAAGTATTACCATAGGCAAAGGCGTTACAAGTATAGGTGAAAATGCGTTCTACGGTTGCTCATCGCTTACAAGTGTTACTATACCAGATAGCGTTACAAGTATAGGTGAAAATGCGTTCTACGTTTGCTCCTCGCTTACAAGTGTTACCATAGGCAATGGCGTTACAAGTATAGGTAATAGTGCGTTCCGTGGTTGCAATAACATACAAACGGTATTTTACAAAGGAGGTAAAGAGCAATGGGATAAGATAGGATATGCTGGTGGCATAAATGTTAACAAGTTGTATTTTTATAGCGAAGCCGCACCCACAAACAGCGGCAAATACTGGCACTATGCCGACGACGGCGTTACCCCCGTTATATGGCAACAATAAATTTTTTATATAAAAGGAGAAAAATTCTAATGAAAAATTATAAAGACTATTTTGTAAAATATAAAAACAATGCAAAAAAATATTTGCAGGAAGTATTAAAAAAAGACGAATATAAAATGTATAAAGAAGAGGGTTTAACAATTAACGATTTAGTCTACGAATGTCCTAATTGCGGCAACAAGCAATTTATCAAAGCAGATGATGAGTCCTATATATGTTGTTCCTGCGAGGCAATATATCCCGTAAATAGAATAACGTTTTGCGATGAATGCCAAAAAGTAATGGTTGACAGTGAACTTCCGATTTGCAAGGATTGCCATAAAAGAAAAACGGGTGAATAAATCTTAAAAAGTAACGACCATTTTAACCTGTCATTCCGAGCGGAGCGACGGAATCCCGCGGAAGCGTACCGCTTTAATTACTAAATTTTATCGCTTCCGCGAGATTGCCACGGCAACTACGTTGCCTCGCAATGACAAAAGTATTTATAACAAAGCAAGTGCCGCTACTTACATAGCGGCGCTTTTGTTACTCTTTTTCGGATACCCCCGCTATCGTTACAAAGGCAAAGCCGCCTCGCAATGACAAGGAGAAATTAAAAAACGCTAAATGCCGACGCCTCGCAATGACGGGCGAAAGTTAATGAGCGTTTTACTTTAATCGCAATAATCTGTTACTTTATCCGCAACCGGTTTTAATCTTTTTTAAGCAATTCGGTATAAATATTTTTATACTGCGCAACGTTTGCGCTCCAGTCGGTAAAAAGGTTTTTTGCGTTTTCACCCACACGGCGAAGATTTTGCCTGTCGGACATAACCGAAATTATTTTTGCGGCGTATTCCTCTACCGAATTCGGCGCAGTAAAGCCGTTTACCCCGTCGGTTATCCGCTCCGACGCGCCAGTACCCTCAAGCGTTAAAGAAGGCGTACCCATATTACCCGCTTCACACACGACAAGCCCGTCGCTATCGAACACGGACGGGAAAAGCATTAAATCGCTTTCCGCATAAAATTTATCGAGCGAGGCGGCGTCGGTTATCTTGCCGATAAAATTAACGTTTTCACCTATACCGAGTTTTGCGGCGCGCTTTTTAAAATGCTTTACGTGAGGGCCGGTACCGACCACGTTAAACGTAAAATCGGGTATGCCCGACTTTTTAACGCGTGAAAGCGCGTTAAGCGTAAACCCCACGTTTTTATACTTTATTACAAGCCCCACGTACAAAAATTTAGGCGCGACCGTTTCGGGCTTGGTAAAGCGGTTATCCCTTGCGACACCGCCGTTTTTTATTACCGTAACGTCGCCGTTAACGCCGTACGCGCGCAGTTCGTTTGCCATATCGCGTGAAACGGTACATACCGCGTCCGCACGCTTTATACCCTTACTGATTACGCGCACGGCAAGATTTGCAAGCATTTTGCTTTTAAGCGAATTGCGGTAACAAAACATATATTTTGTATGCGCGGTAAAAACGAGCGGCAAACCGTGTTTTTTTGCGTATGCCGCGGCAAAGTTAGAAATGGGCGCAAGCGTTTGGCAATGCACTATATCGGGCTTAAACTCGTTAAGCGCGGCTTTGAAATTTTTATCGGATTTAGGGCAGGCTAAAAAGTCGTTTTTAGTCAATTTATGACTTTTGCACCTTATAACCTTAAAAGGAAATCTTTCGTCGTATCCGTCCGTTAAAACACCTTTATAGTCGGGCGCAAAAACGGCAACTCTGTCCGTTTTGCACAGTTCGGTCGCGTAGTTCAAAACGGCGTTTTCGGTACCGCCTATGCCCGGTAAAAAGTTGTCCGTAAAAACGGCTATGTTCATTTTAACGCTCCTTTACGGCTAATCGCCGCCGAAAACCGGCGCGGTCGCGATTACACCGTTTGATTTCCCCTCTATTTTTTCAAAACGCTCCAGGCGGCAATGAGCCTTTCGAGCGAGTATGCGGCGTTTGCGGGACTTGTCGAAGGCAATGCGACGCACTTTATATGCGAAACGCTTTCGAGATATTTAACGTAAAACTTTTCCGCAGTTTTGCCGTTTACAAACACCCTGTTTATTTTAGTGCCGTTAAGCAAGGCGGATATATCGCACGGCACCACGTTTTTTACCGAAGAATCCGCGCTACCCGTTATTTCACAGGCTTCTATAACGTCGTACAAGGCAATGCCGTTATTTTTAAGTAGGGCAATTTTCTCTTCTACGGTAACGGGTACGGGGGTGCAAAAAACCGCCGCCATCACCCGCCAGAATCTGTTTTGCGGGTGTGCGTAATAAAAGTTAGCCGCCCGCGACTTTACCGAAGGAAAACTACCCAAAACGAGCGTACGGGAATTTTCGTCTTTAACGGGCTTTATAGGATGAATTATTACGCTCAACTTTTCTGAACCCTTACGTTATATTTACGCGGAACCGTCCGCGCGTGCGTTTTGTTAAAAAAGCCAAAACCGAATTCGGTTTTGGCTTTGTGGCGGAGAGAAGAGGATTCGAACCTCCGATACCTTGCGGTATACACGCTTTCCAAGCGAGCACATTCGACCACTCTGACATCTCTCCGTCTGCGGTCTAAACTAATTTAACATATTTTAAGAAATAATGCAAGTTAATTGTTACAAACTTTAAAAATAAATTCGGAAATATTTTATTTTTATTTGACACTTGCCGTCATTTTAGTAGTATAATATATTTATAAACAAAAAGGAGGGGCTTTTTATCATGGCTCGTAAAAGCGATTATTTCGGTTTAAGTTATTTAGTCAGCGTTATCCTCGCCATTATCCCGTTCACCGCATGGATTTGCGGCGCGGCAACTCGTTTTATGGAGGGCAAAATCGTAGCGGGACTTATTCGCCTTATCTTCGGTTTTACCATCGTTTGGATTCTCGACCTCATTTTTATGATTTTGAACAAACGCATTTTCAGAATACTCGATATCTAAAACGAATTCTCCCCGTAAGGCAAGCCTTACGGGGAGTTTTTTATTAAAATTCTTTCAATTCCTTTTCGATTTTTTCTATCGGCAAACCCACTATATTCCAGTAACTGCCTTGATAACGAGCGGTTAAATCGAATCCGTCCTGCAAACCGTACGCCCCCGCCTTATCGAGCGGTTTACCCGTGGCGACGTACTCTTTAATAAGACTTTCAGACAAAACGTTAAACGTTACGTGAGAAACGCCGTGTCCCGAAACGCGCTTTTTTGCCGACAAAATCGCGTAACCCGTTACCACGGTATGCGTGTTGCCCGACAGCGTTTTTAAATATTCTTCAGCCTCTTTTGCGTCTTTCGGTTTACCGATTATTTTGCCTCCGTAATATACGACGGTGTCCGCCCCGATAACCACGGCGTCCGGTACGTTTTTGAGTTTAGCCAAAACGTTTTCCGCTTTGCCGAGCGCAAAGTTTTCCGTTTCCGTAACGGGGTCGGCATAATCCCCAACCTCCTCGAAGTCGCTTTTAATAACCGTAAACTCGTACCCGTAACGAGTAAGAATTTCTCGCCGCCGCGGCGAGTTGCTTGCCAAAAACAATTTCATATTCACATTGTAACACGAACGCGGTCGTTTTCAAAAATATTTCGTGTAAAAAGTAGACCGACGGCTCAAAAAAAGGTAAAATAGCGTATGAACGTATGCTTAAACGTTCAAAGGAGCATATATGCAATCGTTAATCACGCCCGTCGCGCGGGTTATAACCGACTTTGACGAAAAATTCGGCGTGCCGCGCCAAAGCGGCAGAGTGAAAACCGCGCTCGGTAAAATTATATTCGAACCCGAATTCCGGGCGGATGACGCTCTGCGCGGAATAGAGCAATACTCTCATTTGTGGCTTATATTCGGGTTTTCGCTAACCGAAGATAAACCATTTTCTCCGCTCGTAAGACCGCCCCGGCTCGGCGGTAACGAAAAAGTCGGCGTGTTTGCATCACGCTCTCCCAACCGCCCGAACAGGTTAGGGCTTTCGGTCGTAAAACTCGAAGGCGTAAAGAATTCTCCTCAAGGTAAAATATTGCTCGTTTCCGGCGTGGACCTCGTAAGCGGCACGCCGATATACGACGTAAAGCCGTATTTACCCGATTACGACTGCGTAACGGAAGCGAAAGGCGGATTCTCTTCGGACTGCAAAGATTACAGGCTTACCGTAGAACTCGATTGCGCGGTGCCGGAAAACTTTCCGCAAGACAAAATCGAAACGCTTAAAAACTGTCTTGCAGACGACCCGCGCCCGTCTTACCACAAAAGCGGCAGAGAATACGGAATGAAATTTTGCGGCTTTAACGTAAAGTTTCGTTCGGATAACGGCGCGCTCGTCGTAACCGAAATAACGGAACTTTAACAATAAACAAAACCGCAAAGCGGCGATTAACGCCGCTTTGCGGTTTTTATCAATAATTTGTCGCTACGCTTTATCCGCTACCGAAACGCATCTGTCGAAAATAAAATCTTTTCTGTCATCCTCTCGCAAAGTTTTAATCTTTACGTTATCGAGCGATAAGTTTTTAACGTAACGGAAGAATATCCCTTTTGCGGGTAAAATCCTGCCGTAAACGTACACTTCGGGATAGTCTTGCATTTTCTCCTTAGCGACGGGCGGTTCGCCCTTATAACCGCCGCTCAACTCGAAATACACGTTTTTAAACGAAACGTTTTCCACATAATTACCTTCTAACCCGTACACGCCGGAAGAGGTTTGCCAGACCGAATCTCTCGTAAGAGATTTTCCGTCGTTAAGTCCTTCGCCCGTACCGAAATTCCAGGGTTCCTGAACGTCGTCTTTCGCAACGTAACTTAAATAATTCCATTCTATCGTTTTATAAGGCTCGTAAGGACCGACCGCGGTAACGTTTTCAAACGATACGTTTCTGATTTTTCCTATTTCTCTGCCCGCCGGTCCTCTCATGCGCTCGCCTATTACGACAAAAATCGGCGTGCCGACGTTCGTCATCGCAACGTTTTTAAAACTCGCGCCGTCTACGATCGCACCGTCTACCGATTCTATCGCAATGCCCGCAAAACGCGTTTCGCACACGGTAACGTTTTCTATCGTTACGTTTATAAAACCGCCGTTAGACTCCGTACCGAATTTTATGCCGTTACAGCGACTTTTAAGTTTACAATCTTTAACGGTAACGTTTTCGCAATAAGCCACTTTGTTAAGATTGTAAGAAGATTTAAGCACTACCGCGTCGTCGCCCGCCTCGATATCGCAGTCGTGTATGTAAACGTTTTTAGAGTTATCCGGAGAAACCCCGTCGATATACGTCCTCATTTTCACGTTACCGACTTCAACGTTTTCGCACCCCGCGAAATATATAGCAAGATCCGTAACGTTGTTTACGGTTATTCCGTCGATTTTAACGTTTTTGCAAAGTTTTAAAGCAATGCATTTGGGACCGCGGTGTACGATTTTGCGAACGTCGTCTTCATCCCATACCGAACGCATGTCTATAACGCCTTTACCCGTTACGGATATATCCGTCAGATTTTCTCCGACGAACATGGAACAGTGAAAGTACGTATGCGAGGAATCCTGATATACCGGGAATTCAAACTTTTCCTCCGGTGCGTAGTCGTAAAAAGAGGGTGCGCCTAAAATCTCTGTTCCCTCGGATAATACGATATGCACGCCGCTTTTTAAGAATACGGTGGAAAGCACGAACACCCCGCGCGGGAACAAAACCGTTCCGCCGCCCTCCGCATAACAATCGTCTATGGCTTTTTGCACGCCCGCGGTGCATAATTTTCGGTCGCAGGTTGCGCCGTAGTCGGTTACGTCGTAAATTTTAGTGTTCATCGTGTTTCCTTTTGCTTTCGCCCGTGTTTTTGTTTACTTATATATTGTATAGGTTTTTCATACATAAGTCAACACCGTACGCGTTTTTTAAAACGAAAAAAAACCGACGAAAAATTCGTCGAGTTTTTTCATATTCGTCGTTATATTATTCTTTATTATCGGTCGCCGCCACTTCGTCCGCAGTCGGCGCGGATTTCTCATCCGTAATAACGCCCTCGTGAATGTCGTCCTCTTTGAACACCTTTTTAACCGTCAAAAAGAATATTTTTATGTCAAGCCACAAAGAAACGTTCCTTAAATAATATTCGTCGTATTCCGTTTTTTTGCGGTCGTCGATAAGGTCTCTGCCATGGACTTGCGCCCACCCCGTTATGCCGGGTTTCAGTTTGTAAACGCCTTTTTGAAATCTTAACTCGTCCGCGACGGTTTCTTTTGCAAGCAGCGGTCTGTAACCGATAAAACTCATTTTGAACGTAAGAACGTTAAAGAGTTGACCGAGTTCGTCCAACGAGGTTTTTCTGATAAAGTGCCCGACTTTGGTAATGTATGCGTCGGCGTTCTCCAAATCTCTCGTAGCGGTGTCGTGCGGGGCAGAAACAGACATACTGCGCCATTTACAGCACTTAAACGGTTTTCTGTTTTTACCTATTCTTTCCTGACTGAATATGGCAGGTCCCTTAGAATCTATTTTTATAGCTATAAAAAGAACGAGCCACAGCGGCGAAAAAACCACTACGCAAACAAGCGCGAAAAGCCAGTCTAATATCGATTTTATAAAAACGTATACCTTTTGACCGAATTTAAGTTTATAAGGCGTTTCGCTTACGTTTACAATGTTGTTTTCTTCCATATTTCATCCGCGGGCGAATGCTTTCGCCCTTCGTAGTTCGTTTTACGGTTAAATTATAACAAAAACGGGGCTGAAAATCAAGCGTATATCGTTGCCTGTTTTTACCGCCCCGTTTTATTCGTTTTTAAGGTCTTAAACCCATTCCGCCTTCAAGCGTTATAGTCTCGCCGCTCATATACTTAAAATCGGGCGAAGCAAGTTGCACGCACACCCTGCCTATTTCTTTTTCCACGTCGCCGAAATGCCCCATAGGCGGCATTTTAACGTTTGCTTTAAAAGCGTCCGGATAACTCTGTTCGAATTTTTCGAGTTGAGCGGTCCAGGCGAGCGGGCATATAACGTTTGCGTTTACGCCGTCTTTACCCCATTCGGTTGCAGCAACACGGGTTAACCCGCGTATACCTTCTTTTGCCGCGGCGTACGCGCACTGACCGTAATTGCCGAAAAGACCCGCGCCCGAAGCAAAGTTTATTACGGTGCCGCGCGTTTCTTTTAAGTACGGATAGCAAGCCTTCATATAATAAAAGGTTGCGTATAAGCCGGAGTAAATCGCAAGGTCGAATTGCTCCGTCGTGTTCTTTTCTATCGTAACGCCGGAAGCCGAAGCCTGCGCGTTGTTTATAAGCACGTCTATCCTGCCGAAAGCGTCTCTCGCGGCTTTAACCACGCCGTTTACGGTCGCCTCGTTATCCGCTCCTGCATTTACGTCCGCAGGTACGGCGAGCACTTTTATGCCGTATAATCTTTCGAGTTCTTCTTTCGCGTCGGCGAGTTTTTTCTCGTTACGACCGGTTAAAACGAGGTTCGCGCCCTCTTTTGCGTAAGCCGTCGCTATTCCGTAGCCTATAGAGCCGCAAGTACCGTCGCTTAAAACGGCTCTGCCGCCGCCGGTTATTATTGCGGTTTTACCCGTTAAAAATCCCATATTCGTTCTCCTTAACTTTTTCTACCGCATATTGTAGCAAAACAATCGGGTTTTGTCAAATACGCATAAGCCGCACACAAACTTTTACGGATTTTATTTTAAAAGCACAGGCAACGAAAAAAAAAACGGCTCTCGCCGTTTTTTCGTTTTATTTCTTTTTAGAGCCGAATAATATTCTGTCGCCGAGCGAATTTATTCTCGCAGCGAGTTGCACTATGATAATCGGCGGTATAATATAAGCATATACCATTAAAATAAACCTGAAAATATTATTGCCCTCATACCTGCCGCGCGATTTTAAATAGCACAGATTGTTGTAGCAATACAGCGCGCACCCCATCGTTATCCAGTTTACGACGGGAATAATGCTTATAAGAAGAAACATTCTGTAACGCTTTTTTTACTCTCGCCACTACCGCAATTAACTCCTCCTCCGTCAATCCGCCCGTCCATTCGTCAAAACTTTGAACCTTTTTCATTTGTGTTTAACCTCCCGTTTTTAATACGTTAATTCTTATAACGTTTTGTTTTGTGTAAGATTTTTCTTACATATTTGCATTATATAATAAAGTTTATTTTATGTCAAGTATTTTTTATAAAATATATCTTACAATATTTAATATGAAAAATTTATTTTCCGTCCGATTAAAAGAACTGCTTAACGAAAGCGGCATAAGCAAACGCGAATGCGCGGCAAATATAGGCGTTTCAGCCATGAGCGTGTCAGACTGGACGAACGGCAAAGTTCAGCCTGTAGCCGAAAACGTTTACGCGCTTGCAAAGTTTTTCGGCGTGAGCAGCGACTACCTGCTGGGGTTAGAGGATGACTTCGGGGCGGACGTTTTTGTCGGCACAGAACTTAACGAGGAAGAAAAATCACTTATAAAAAACTTTCGTAAACTCGACAAAACGGGTAAAGCCGCGGCTATCGGCGCGGTAAACGGGCTTGCGACTTTGCGCTGAACGCGTTTTCCGTTTTAAATTTTACGCGTAAAAACCGAACCGCTTTAACTATAAAGCGGTTCGGTTTCCGTATATAATATACTTTACGTTTACATTGCGAAAATTTTATCCGCGTAATCGGACCACTCCGTTTTATACGCGTTTACCGCTTCCGCGGGGACGTAAATCGCCGTAAGACTTTCCGGTAAACAGCCGTTTGCGTTGCAAGGCGTTTTGCAATACACCGTCAACTTTTTAAGCTTAAAGTTATCGTTAAATGCCGTGCTGAACTCCGCTACGTTTTCTGGTAATACGATTTCTTCGATTCCGCAGTCGCTGAAAGCGCCATAATCGATTTGAGTAACGCCTTTACCTATAACGACGGATTTAAGCGCTGCGCAGTTTTTAAATACGCCATCGGGAAGCAGAGTTACCGCGTCGGGAATAACTACGCTCGTAAGCCCGGAATATGCAAACGCGTTGTTACCGATTTCTTTAAGATTATCGGGAAGTGTAATTTGAGTAAGCGCGGAACATCTTCTGAACGCGTAAGTACCGATATACTTTACGCTTTGCGGAAGAGTTATCGCCGTTATACCGCTTTTGCCGTCGAATACGTTATCCGCAAGCGATACGGTGCCGTTTTTTACCGTAATCGCTCCCGACGGATTGCCTCCTTTATAACTGTATAAAACTTTACCTATATAAACCTCGCCGTTCGGCATATTATTGTACCAGGCGCACGAAGCGAACGCGTTCAGACCGAGTTTTTCAATGCCGTTGCCGATTGTTACGTCGGACAAATTCGTGCACGCTATAAACGCCTGCGTGCAAATCTCCTTTACGGTGTCCGACATAACAACCCTTTCAAGGTTTTTATTGCCTAAGAATGCGCTGTTCCCGATTTGCAAAAGATTGTTATGCGTCGTAACGGAAGTAACGTTTTTTTTCGCAAACACGTTGTCGCCGATTCTTATTATAGGAAAGCCTTTATAGTCTGCGGGAATATCTATATCGCCGCCCGTACCCGAATATTCGTATACCACGTATCCGTCGGGAAACGTGCCGTCGTAAGAATAAGCATAAGACAGGCGTATGCCGCTTTCGAGATTGTCGACGTATTTTTTCGCCCAATCCGCGTAAAGCACCGTGTCGCCCGTCGGGCGGTAAGGCATTTTAATCGGCGTGCCGGAAAGTTCGGGGTTATCGTACCACCCCGCGAATTTGCAGTTTTCTTTTTCTATCACGGTCATACCGTGCTTTAACTCCTCACCCGCTTTAAGCAACTCGTCGGGCAAAGGTCCGTCGGGAAGTTCGTTCGGCACGCCTGTACCGACGTACGCGCCGCCGTTCATCTCGTAGCGCACGTGTATGTATTTACCGAACTTTGCCCTTACGGTTATATCCTCTTTAAGTGGTTTTTGCGCCAGCGAGTTATCGTCGAATTTTTCTTCGTCTAAAAACCACCCGTCGAAATAATAGCCCGTTTTAGTAGGCTCGTCGGGGAGCGATATGCGCTCGTTTCCGCTCGTCGTAACGGTTTTAATGCACTCGTCGTCCACGTAAAAAGATATTACGTGCGGCGTAGCGCCCGGGTTATCCCCGTCGCCTCCGCAACCAACCGAAACAGCCGCCAGCACGGACAGCGCAAAAGTAAAAAGCAGTGCAACCAACCTTTTTTTGTTCTTCATAAAGAACACCTCCGTAAAATAAAAAAATGCGCCGACCGAAGTCAACGCATGAAAAACGCAAACTCCGACCGTCGCCAAACAATTCTTACGCAGTACGGTTAATTGCACTAACATAAACAGAATTTGCATTTTTGCTAAATTCAAAAGTTAGTGCAAAAAAAACACCGCCCTTTTATTTAAAATAAAAAGTCCGTACTTTGCTGAAATATTAAGAATTGTTTGGCATAAACAAAATAACATATCGAAGCGAAAAAGTCAACACAATCTTCGAAATTATTTCATGTCGACGCAATAAGACAATATTTTTACGGAATACGACTTTAGCGTTTTACAAACTTTTTATAAAATTTAAACATAAAACCCCGCCCGAAACGCATTTTCGCGTTTCGGGCGGGGTTGATTTGGTGGGGGCGGTAAGGCTCGAACTTATGACCTCCACGATGTCAACGTGGCGCTCTAACCAACTGAGCTACGTCCCCAAGCCCTATTATATTAGCATATCTTAATTTATTTTACAAGCAAAAAACAATATGTTTACGGTTTTATTTTTCCGTTTCGTTCCTTTCCTCTCCGTTATCCGAAACCGTTGCGCCGCAATCTGCGACCTTTTGAGGGTCTTTTTTCTTTTTAAACAACTTAAATACGTCTATCCTCAATTCCGAAATAAGCATTGCGATAAAAACCACCGCAAAGCCCGTTAAAAGCGTAGCGTTTATAGTTTCGTAACCGAATAAAACGGAAAATAAAACCCCGAACACCGCCTCTAAACTCAATATCACCGCCGATTGCGCGGGCGACTCGGCAAGTTTTTGCCCTATCATTAAAAACGCCTGTGCAACGAGCGTGCAAACGAGCGTAAGGTATACCACGTTAAATACTTGCTCTTTACCCACCGCGTATGCGCCTATACCGTATTGCGGCAACTCGAAAATCGCGGAATACGCTGCGGCAATTACACCGACGGTTAAAAGTTCTATCGAAAGCAAGCAAGCGTTATCGTCTTTCTTTTCACCGAAATGCGATATAAGTACGACGTGTAAGGCGTTAAAAATAGTACAAACGAGCGTAAGCGACTCGCCTAAAAAGCCGCTTTTGCCTTCATCGCCCGAAAGTGTGATGAGCGCAATACCCGCCATACTTATCACGACCGAAATCACGTGATAGTTTTTAGGTTTTTGCTTCATTATCGCCCAAGCGAAAAACGGACAAAGCAAGCAGTAAATCGCCGTTAAAAAGGCGTTGCGACCCGGTGAAATATATTTTAACCCTACCGTTTGCGTAACGTACGCAAGCCCGAGCATAACCCCTAAAAGCACGCCGCGACCGAGGGTGCCTTTGGGTAATTTAACGATTCTTTTTATAAACACGACGGACACGATAAGCCCGCTGACCAAAAACCTTATAGCGATAACGTACAACGGCGGAAGCGAGTCTATCGCGTTTTTTAAAACCACGAAAGACGACCCCCATATTACGGTCGACAAAAGCAAAAGGCTTTGCCCTATAAAGTTGTTACGATTAACCGTTTTCATAATCACCTTAACTTTTTATCGTTTTTCGCGGCTTGTCGGATTTTACGCTTGAGCGTCGCCGACTGTAACGTAATTTTCAAGTATTTTCACCTGTTCTTCGGTAAACAGTTCGGGTTTAGTTAGCCAGTAAGCGGCGAGATTGTATACCGAACGGGAATTTTTCTCCTCCGCATAATCCGAATAAACGTAACGACTTACGCCGGTACTTTCGTCAACGTACCTTACGTATGCGCGGGCGGAAAATTCGCGCTTAACGTTTTTATCTAATATCTTAACGAGTGCGCAAGTAAACTCGTAATAGCCGTCGCTTAAAACGGTATCGTAATTGTTAAAACGGTACTCCGGCGAATAAGAAGAATCTCTTTCCGCTTTAACGTACGTTTTACCCTTCGCTTCGAGCCCGGCGACGGTAAACGTAACGCCGTCCGTCAAGTAGTCCGTAGGCAGCAAAATAATGCCGAAAACGGGGTCTTCGTAATCTTGCGAATACTCGTAGTCCGCCCTTGCGATAAACCTTATGCCATGCTCTTCGTCAAGCCTTATCGAAGCGCCTTTAACCATATTCACTTTATCGCTCGTAACAATGCTTTCGTCGGTTACGTACACGTCGTCAATATAACCAATATCGCCTTTATTCGTGGCTTTAGAGGTAAAAGAAACGGAGTAATCGGCTGTTTCTTCTATTTCAACGTAAAAGCCGAACTCGTGCCACTCGTTTAAGGAAAGGTCGTCAAATTCTATCGTTGCGGATTTTACGGCGGAACTTTCCCCCGACTTAATTAACGCAACGGTAAACGCGGGTATAACCGTTCCTTTTTTAGCGTTCGGCATAAGCGCGAACGCGCCTACCCGATAAATTTTACCCTCTTCGAGCGTTATTGCCGAATGAGATATAACCCTTTCGTATCTACAATTTACCGGCACCGAAAAATCACCGCAGTGATTTTTAGTATTGTTCGGGTTAAACTGTTTTAAATCATCAATCCAATATTCTGAAAGATTATATCCAGTAGACAAACCATATGGATCACTGTTTGGTCTTTCTACGCTGTTTTCAAAACCGCCGTCCGATAACAAGTTTATGCTTTCGCCCGCGGCGGCACGATATGCGGGCGCGCCTAAACTCGTTTTCACGGGGTACGAAAGCGCAAACGCCGTTACGAAAATCACCGGCAAAACAAACGCGCACAATTTACGAATAAACTTCATCTTTTTCATTGCTTTAACCTGTTTAACACGATTATAGCACTAATCGGTAGAAAAATCAATAAAAACGCGAGCGCGTTTAAATTATCCCGCAAATCGATTTTTTATAAAATTAGCGAAAAACGTTGCTAAAACGCTTGTAAAATATATTTTTTATTGCTATAATTATACGGTAAATCGATAGGGGTATCGCCAAGCGGTAAGGCAACGGACTCTGACTCCGTCATTTCGTTGGTTCGAATCCAGCTACCCCTGCCATGGAAATTTAGATCCGAGCAAGGAAAAACGAGAAAACGGGAGATTTCGAGAGATTTCTCCCGTTTTTTCGACCCTGCATTTTTTCGGAGTTTCATAGATCCCTTTGGTCATTTTCGATGCTGTGTCCGGACTCGGACTCACGAAAAGGGCTAAATTTGATTGTTATCAGTTTGTTGAGAGCGTTTCTCGCTCGGCGGTGTTCCTTTCCAAGTTGATTGCGCGATTGAAATTGAAAATCGGGAAGATTTATGATATAATAAGATATCGACAAATCGGAATTTGTGGGGATAGGTTTTATAATGGCGAGGTATAATATCGTGAAAAATATAAGAAAACGAAAAATAATTATACTTGTGGTGCTTCTGATTTTAATTATGGTCAGTTGGTTAATTTGGGTAAATCTGTCGGTAGAAACAAATAAATTAACAGTAACATCTAAAGACTTACCTGAAGCATTTGACAATTTTTCTATTGCCCA
>DPGH01000003.1:553-49626 GCA_003523255.1 Clostridiales bacterium | reverse complement strand
TCGGCTCACAATATGAAGAATTAAAGACATCATTAGAAAATGCAGGAGTTACCGTTCTTCAAGATGAAGCCATTGAATTGAACTATGGTGATGAGTGTATTCAGCTAATAGGCTTAAATGACCCTGATTTTTCAGAACGAGATAGTTTTTTATCAGAAAGTATTTTGGAAACAAAACTTTCGCAAGTAAATATTAGTAATGGATTTACTATACTTTTGTCGCATAGACCCGAGCATTTTAATGTCTATCAAAATAAAAATATTGACTTAGTATTGTCGGGACACGCCCACGGCGGACAATTTCGATTGCCATTTTTGGGAGGAGTTATTGCTCCTAATCAAGGACTTTTCCCGAAATATGACGCAGGCATCTATACAGAGAATGGAACAACTATGATTGTGAGCAGAGGTATTGGAAACAGTATTATTCCAGTGCGAATTAACAATCGACCGGAAATAATTATCATAGAATTGAACTGTGGATGAATAAGCGTTTATACTGATTTTAAATATTTGTGTCAGGAACACAAAAGGAAATTGTGAGAATATATAAATTCCAGTTTACCTAACTGAATAAACTACATAGCCAAACGCTACTCAGCCGAGCGTTTGGCTTATTTTTATGGAAAGGAAGGATGAACGCTAAGAAACTTGGATTCGAGCGTAATATACATAAGCTCGTTTGCAAGCATGGCATTGCACCCCGGAAGATAGCGGTCACTTGCAATCCCCTGCTTCACCAAGGGAGAAGTGTGCCATCGCGCGGCATCTGAATTGGCTAACACAGATTCGGCATCTGAATTGACCTGTAGACACCAAACTCGCCTGCACGTAGCGGGCGAGTTTGTTTTTTAAATAGAGATATGATTTTCCGTCTCAAAATTCCGAGTATCAGCGCGCAAATCGTGCGGGGTTGACCGATTAAATAAAACGTGTTATAATATCTTAAAAAAATGCGAAAGCGCGGTGTGTCTATATGTGTTTTTACATCCTGGTTTAGCGAAAACGGCAGGTTGCGAAAAGCGCCGCGCAAGTCAGCAACACGGAGAACTTAACGTTATGTCTAAAGGAAATTTTTCAACCGACAGGCGCAATCCCTTAAAAACGATTTTGATAATACTTTGTTGCGTTATCGGATTTATATTTATATTGATTCTCGGAGCGAGGGCTTATTTTCGCCTTCCCGTAAGCGAGTACTACAGGAATTCCGAAAAAGCGTTCGTTATCCCCGGGCTGTCTGACGGAATGATACATCAAGGGCTTGCCTATGACGCCGAAAACGAAACTTTTTTTATAACCGGTTACAGAACGGACGGCAAAGCGTCGCAAGTAGCCGTCGTATCGAAAGCGGACGGAAAGGAGGTTAAGCGGCTTAACCTTGCAAACGACGACGGAAGTGCGTTTACGGGACACGTTGGCGGTATAACCTTGTATAAAAACCGCGTGTACGTGGCGGACAGTAAAGGCTTGGTCGTTTTCGATAAAGCCGACTTTAATACGGCGGAAAACGGCGGCAGCGTTAAAAGCATCGGTCTTTTTGAAACGTTTACGGAAAGCGACCGCCTCCGCGTAGCGTTTACCCACGTCGAGGGCGATACGATATACGTCGGCGAGTTTTACCGCAAAGCGAATTACCCTACGCCCGATTCGCATAAATACAAAACCGCGGCGGGAGACGAAAATACCGCGCTTATACTTGCATATAAACTTGACGATACAGCCCCGCTCGGAATATCCGATAAAATCGACAGGGCGTATTCTATTCCAGGACTTGTACAAGGCATGTGCTTTGACGCGGACGGCGAAATTTATCTTTCCACCTCGTATGGGGCGGCTTTTTCGCACATATACCGTTATGACCCGACGAAAAGAGAAGGCGATATAAACGTTCTCGGCGAAACGGTTCCTCTCTACGTGCTTGACGGCTCTACGCTTAAAGACGATATTAAACTTGCGCCTATGGCGGAGGAAATCGTTATCGAAAACGGAAAACTTTATACCATGTGCGAATCGGCAACGAATAAATATATATTCGGAAAATTTACTTCGGCAAAATACTGTTACGCCACCGATTTGTCGAAATATAAATAAGGTGAATAAATTTTAACGATAAAACTCGTCCGATGAAAACAAAATTACGCGTTTTTGCGATTTTTTACGCAAAAACGCATATATTTGCTTGATTTTAACGTAAAAAAGTGCTAACTTCTATATGTAACTTAATATTTTTATTTTCGTTTTATGTACATATGATAAAAAATTACGTTTCACCTACCATTAAGTTTTTCAATTTTACTGCGCCGTACGATAACGTGCTTAAAACTTCCAATAACCCTGCGCCTTTTAAAGACATTTATAAAAGCGATTTTTTAGTTTCGGATTCTTTCGACCTTTAAGTTATCAGCAACGTTACACGACTCTGATATTATTCATCACGAAATACCGCCGCGTACGATCTTATTTTTTTAAAACTATCGTATAAAAACAAGATATTCAATAACTACAATAGAATGTCTTATTTTTTTATTGTTTTAATTTATTATAAACAACCTTATCCAAATCGGCATTTTCATTTGACGCTTATCAAAAAGATTTGCATGCTTTAGCATCCTCACTACTTAAAAACCTATATTGTTAAATGTAAATTCTAAAAATATTTTCCTAAACGATTGACGTTTCTCCTATTTTTGTATATAATTTAGGAGAATAAAATAAAAAATAAAATTATGAGAAATTTTAATTACACAGATTTAAAAAATAAAAAGTGGGACAATGAAATAGTTGCTTATGTTTCACAAATTCATGAACATAAAGCAAAACAAGAATTGTTTTTAAAGCAAAAACCACAGGAACTTGAAAAACTTGTAGAAATTGCAAAAGTTCAAAGTACTGAGTTTTCAAACGAAATCGAAGGTATCAGGACGACAAGCACAAGGTTAAAACAACTTGTCGGTGAAAAAACAACACCTAAAAACAGAGACGAAGAAGAAATTGCAGGATATAGAGATGTTTTAAACGTTATTCATGAAAATTTTGAATATATTTCTATTACTCCGAATTATATTTTGCAACTTCACAAAATGCTTTATAGTCATTCCCCTAAAGCAATAGGCGGGACTTTTAAAAACGTCCAAAACTATATCAGCGGGACAAATTCAGATGGAAAAGTTTATACTATTTTCATACCGTTATCTCCATTCGAAACTCCTATCGCTATTGAAAGTATTTGTGATGAGTTTAACAAATCGATTGCTGAAAATACCGTAGACCCACTTATTTTAATTCCGATTTTTATTCATGACTTTTTGTGTATCCACCCATTTTTAGATGGTAATGGTAGAATGAGCAGATTATTAACAACTTTGCTTCTTTATAAATGCGGATATTTAGTTGGAAAATATATATCGTTGGAAGCAAAAATAGCAAAAAGTAAGAATTTATACTACGAAACACTTGAAAAATCGCAAAAAGATTGGGAGGTCGGAAAAGATAATCCCGAAAGTTTTATAAAATACTTATTAGGAACAATTCTTTCTGCATATAGAGATTTTGAGGAAAGAATTGATATCGTGTCATCAAAATCCCTATCAATTGAAATGGTTAGAAAAGCGATATCCTCTATTATTGGTAAGTTTACAAAATCTCAAGTTTCTGAGTTGTGCCCAAGCTTAAGCATAAAATCTATTGAAAGTTCGATTAAAAAACTATCGGATGAAAATTTTATTGAAAAAAAAGGTTCGGGTAAAAACACCTTCTATATAAAAAAGGAACATTAAGCGTTTATGAAATCGCTACCGGATTAGAAGTCCCAAACAATAGCAGACCTTCAAAAAAACAAATTCTGCTTCAGGCATGCAAAGATCTAAATATAATAGTAGCCAACGACAATACACTATATCAATTAGCACACAAGATAGAAAAAACAATAAATAACGTTTAAGCGTTTGCTTGTTCTGATATTGATCGATGTCTTTTCACCCGCTGAAAACTACCGATATTTTCAAACCATATAAACTAAACGCGGCGGTATTTGCGTTAATAAAATTTCAATCGTCAATATCTTTCAGCACAGCCGTTAATTAAACAAGTTACCTTTTACCCCATTTAAGACAAAAAAAGAAGTAGCCATCGTGCGGTGGTCATTAGCCACCACGGTCTACTTCTACGAAAACGCGTTACTTAACGCACTTTCTGTATTAGATTATAACAGTATCTTACTGAAAAATCAACAAAAAAAAGGGGACGATTAAAATAACCGTCCCGGGCAACAAAAAATTTTTTGTCCCCTAGGAGAAACGGCGAAGCCGTTTCAACTTGCGAGGTCGGAACAAAGCCGACAACTGACATAAGTCAGGTTCGCTACCTTATTTGTTATTATAAGGCAGCAAACTAAAAATGTCAACAAAAAACAATAACTTTTATTTAACCCGCTTTCGTTTTTAATCGAAAGTAACGGTTATAACCGTGCCGACGCCGAGACGGGAGGATAAATCTATTCTCGCGCCGTAAAGTTCGCAAACGTGTTTTACGATAGCAAGACCGAGCCCCGTGCCGCCCGTCGCGCGGGAACGCGACTTATCCACACGATAAAATCTTTCAAATATTCTCGAACGATTTTCGGCGTCGATGCCTATACCCGTATCCGAAACGGAAACAATCGTTTTGCCGTTTTCGCGTTTAACCGAAGCGTCTACAGAACCGCCTTCAACGTTATATCTTACGGCGTTTTCGATAAGGTTTTTAACGAGTTCGTAAAGGTGTTCTTTTTCTATTTTAAGTTTTGCGTCGCCCGAAACGTTTATAGTAACGTTTTTGGATTTAGCGAGGACGGACAACTCCGAAGCCGCTTCTTCCATCGCGTCGCCTACGGAAACGGGCGTAAGATTTTCCGCGTTTACGGAAGAGTTCTCGAGTTTGTTAAGATTAAGCATGTCGTTTATGAGCGACAACATTCTCTGCGTTTCTTTTTCGATTTTTTCCGAATACTCTTTTATCTCGCCTTTAGCGTTCATTCCGATGAGTTCGTTAAAGCCTTTTATCGCGGTAAGCGGCGTTTTAAGTTCGTGCGAGGCGTTGGCGAAAAACTCCAGACGTGTTTTTTCGCTCGTTTTAGAATCCGTTACGTCCGACAACACGGCAATCGTAAGTCCGCTTTCGGTATTTTTAACCGTACACAAAAAGTATCTCGAATCGATTTCGACTTCGGCAAAACCGTCTTTCTTTTCGGTAACGCATCTTTTAACGACGGCGCAAAATTCGCGACTGCCGGTAACCGCCTCGATTGTTTTACCCTCTGCCGACTGCACGCCGAAAATCTTTTTAGCGGCGGAGTTTATCGCACGTACCGTTGCGCCTTCGTCGCACACCACGATGGCGTCGGAAACGTTGTTTAATATATAGTCGAGTTTTTTCTTTTCTTCTTCGTTTTGTTTAATGCTTTCTTCGAGTTTATCCGCCACGTCGTTTATGCCCGATAACAACTCGTCCGCGTCCGCGTCGGAAGTTTTTACTTCGATACGCTTAAACTCACCCCTTTCAAGTCCTTCAAGGCTTTGTTTAACCTTTTCGAGCGGTTTAAAGAGTTCGCCTGCCATAATTACGTACGCGACGAAAGACAATACCGCGGCAAAAAACACGATGGTAAGCGACAGCGGAATACTTTTAGCAATATATGAGTTTACGCTCGCCACGGGGATTGCCACCCTTAAAAAAACGTATCCGTACGGACTATCGGAATCCGAAATTTTTTCGGCATAGTAAAGCATGGTTACGCCGACCGTATCGCTATCGCGTGAAACGACTTTGGGCTTATCCTCTCTTGCGGCAACGATTTCTTCTCTGTCGATATGGTTATCGAATTTAGAAAGGTCTTTCTCGTCGCTGTCGGCGATTACGTTGCCGGCGGAGTCGATTACCGTAACCCTAATGTTTTCGTTGGATTTTTTAACGATATTTTCCGCACTCGTATAATTGTCTTTGTATATGCGCGTAATTTCTACGATTTGTACTTTCGTTCTGTCTATATGCTCGCTTTTGGTTACCGTTACGCCGAGCGCGAACATTAAAAGAAGCGCAATCACGACTATAATCGTGTTAATAATAATAAATTTCTTTTTCATCTCATTATATATCCTACCCCGCGCACGGTTTCTATATCCGCCGCGGTACCTACCGCTTTTCTGACCGCCGCCACGTGCATGTCAAGCGTTCTCGTTTCTCCGAAATAGTCCTCGCCCCAAACGCTTTTTATAATCGTTTCTCTCTCGACGAGTCTTCCGGCGTTTTTCATCAATTCCCTGAGCACTCCGTACTCTTTAAGCGTAAGGTTTACGGGCGTGCCGCCTACCGTAACGGAATGCAGACTTTCGTCCATAACCACACCGCCTACCGTATAGAGTTTAGACGAAAGCGAACTTCTCCGCGCCGCGGCGTTTATTCTCGCGGCAAGTTCTAACACCCCGAAAGGTTTGGCGATATAATCGTCCGCGCCCGAATCGAGCCCTTTTACCTTGCTTATCTCCTCTCCCTTTGCCGAAACCATTATAACGGGCACGCCCGCCGTGCGGGGAGTGTTTTTAAGCGTTTTTAAGATTTCGAAACCGTCCATTCCGTCAAGCATGACGTCAAGCAGAATAACGTTAGGGAGCGAGGTTTTAAGTGCGGATAGCAATTCTTCGCCGGAGGCGAACGTTTTTGCTTCGAATCCCGCGCTTTTAAGCGCGACCGCGTAAAGTTCTCTTATTGCTTCTTCATCGTCTACGGCGTAAACTATCGTCTTTTTTTCTTCCATACGTCCTCTTTTAACCTGTTTTGTGGTTACCCGTAACTGCGTATTCGACCCACTCGCCGATGTTCACCGCGTGGTCGCCTATGCGTTCGAGATACTTTGCTATCATCATAAACAGTATAGCCTGATCGGCGGCTTCGGAATCGCGTTTGATGAGTTCGATGAGTTCTCGTTTGACTTTCTCGAACAATTCGTCTATGCGGTCGTCGCGTTTTTCAAGGCTTGCGGCAAGTTCAAGGTCGCGGTTTATATAACTCAGCACACTGTCTTTTACCTGCTCTATCGCGAGTTTTGCCATCAGTTCTATATGTTCCGGTTCTTTCACGAACTCGCCTTTAAACTGCAAAGCGAGTTCGGATATATCCGAAGCCTGGTCGGCTATCCGCTCCAGATCGGTTATCATTTTAAGCGCGGCGGAAACGTCGCGAAAATCGCTTGCCACAGGATGCTCCATAAGCAATATCTTAAGGCAGTCGCGCTCTATGTCGCGCTCGCGATCGTCAATGTCTTTGTCGCTCGCAATAACCTCTCGCGACAATTTTTCGTCGCGTTTAACGAGCGAAGCAACGGCCTTTTCGATCGCTATTTCCGTTGCGCGGCACATTTCTATAAGTTTATCGTTTACCACTCCGAGTTCTTGCTCGTATTTACTTCTTATGCTCATTATATAAAAGACCTCCTTTATTGTCAACGGCATTTTTAAATTTATCGTTATCAACCGAATCTGCCCGTGATGTAATTTTCGGTTCGCTTGTCCGTCGGACAGGAAAACATTTTTTCGGTAGTGTCGTATTCTATCAGTTCGCCGAGATAGAAAAACGCTGTTTTATCCGCTATACGCGTCGCTTGCTGCATGTTATGCGTTACTATCACCGTGGTAAGTTCGTTTTTGAGTTCGGAGATTAGTTCTTCTATTTTACCCGTAGAAATGGGATCTAACGCGCTCGTCGGTTCGTCCATAAGCAAAATTTCGGGTTCGGCGGCAAGAGAACGCGCTATGCAAAGCCTTTGTTGCTGACCGCCGCTTAAACCCAGCGCGCTTTTTTTAAGTCTGTCTTTAAGTTCGTTCCATATGCTTGCGCGTTTAAGGCTCGTTTCTACTATTTCGTCGAGTCGGTCGCGGTTTTTTATGCCGAAAGTTCTCGGCGCGTAGGCGATGTTGTCGTATACGCTCATGGGGAACGGGTTAGGTTTTTGGAAAACCATACCCACGTTTTTTCTCAAAAGGTTTACGTCGGTTTCTTTATCGTAAGCGTTTACGCCGCCGACTATAAATTTACCCTCTATTTTACAACCTTCCACAAGGTCGTTCATACGGTTAAGCGTTTTTAAAAACGTGCTTTTCCCGCAACCCGAGGGACCTATAAGAGCGGTTACTTCTTTTTCGGGTATATAAATGCTTATATCTTTCAGCGCGTGAAAATCTCCGTACCACAAATTGCAATTTTCTACGGAAACGTCTTTACTCGGAAGTTTCCCTTCTTCGTTAAATCCTTTCATTATTTTTCTCCCGTTTTGTTTTTAAGTATTTTGCCGACTAATCCCGCAAGCGCGTTTACCGCAAGTATGACTATCAGTAGCAACACGGCGGTTGCCGCGGCGGCCTCCGGGTTGCCGGTGTTCGCGTAGTAATATATGTCGAGCGCAAGACTGGTACCCGGCGAAAGAATCGATTCGGGCATTCTCACCGCAACCATGCCTATGGTAAGTATGAGCACCGCGCTTTCGGAAAGCACCCTGCCCACCGCAAGTATTATCGAAGTAACTATCCCGCTCGAAGCACTCGGAAGCACCACCTTAAAAATCGTTCTTACCTTACTCGAACCGAGCGCGTAACTACCCTCTCTGAAGCCGTTAGGCACGGCGAGAAGACTTTCTTCGGTAGACCTTACTATAACCGGCAAAACCATTATCGCAAGAGTTATGCCGCCGCCGAGGAGAGAATATCCGAGCCCGAGCGTTTGCACGAATACGAGATAACCGAACAACCCGTAAACTATACTCGGTATGCCCGCAAGCGTTTCCGTCGCAACGCGTACGATTTTAACTATTTTACCTTTGCCCGACATGTACTCCACCATAAAAATCGCCGTAAACATGCCGAGCGGCACCGCGATTAAAAGAGATACGCAAACAAGCGCGAACGTACCGACGAGCGCGGGCATTATCGGCGTTTCGCTTTCGGGGTCGAAAAGGCTTTTAATGGCGTTAAAGTCAAGCCCGTCGATTAAAACGTACGCAACCACACCGAGAAGAGCAAGCACCGATATTGCGGTGCATACCCTGCTCGTCCATTTAAGCGAGGAATAAAACGTTCTCGAACCTTTTCCGCCGTTATTTCTTTTCATTTGTTTTCTCCTTTACGCGCTTTTTTACTCCACCCTCTTTGAGCAGAGAAAAACTCGCCGTTAAAAGCAACGTAAACACGAACAGCACCACGCCCGTAGCGATAAGCGCATATTCCGCCTCGCCGCGGATTTCCATCGCGCCGAGCGCAATGTTTGCGGTAAGCGTTCTCACGCTCTGAAAAAGCCCGTGCGGCATTTCGGGGCTGTTGCCGATAACCATTATAACGGCCATCGTTTCGCCTATGCTTCTGCCGATTGCAAGCACCACGCCCGCAAGTATGCCGCTTTTCGCTGCGGGAAGAACGACTTTAAAAGTCGCCTGCTCTTTCGTCGCGCCGAGCGCGAGCGCGCCCTCGTAGTAACTCGAAGGCACGGCGTTCATCGCGTCAAGACTTACGCTTACCACCGTCGGCAAAATCATTATCGCAAGCACGAGCGAAGCGGAAAAAATTCCTTCTCCGACGCCGGTCGGCGACACGTAATTTCTAACGAAAGGAACTATTACGGTAATACCGAACAAACCGAATATTACCGAGGGTATGCCCGCAAGCAGATTTATCGCCTGTCTTATCGGCGAAACGAGTTTTTTAGGGCAGAATTTATATAAGCACACCGCGGTAAAAAGTCCGAGCCCCACGCCTATTATTACCGAAATCGCGGTAAGATACAGGCTTGCGACTATCATGGACAGTATGCCGTAAGATTTTTCGTCGGACATTATATCCCAGTTTGTGCCGAAAAATTCGCCAAGCCCCGTTTTGAATATAAACGGCAACCCGTTCGCGAACAGAAACACCGCTATGGTCAGTAGCGCAAAAGCCGAAAAAAGGGCTGAAAAGAGAAACACTCCTTTCATCACCTTTTCTCTTTTGTTTATAAATCCGTATACGCTTTTCATTTTACCTGATTCCACGTTTTTACCGCGTTTTCGCCGGCGTCTACGTTGTAAATGTTTTTAAGCGTTTCAAGACTCATTCCGTCGATCGGGTTGGCTTTGTTTACGATAACCGCAATGCCGTCTTTCGCGACCACACCGGAAGTACAACTCTCGGCTTTGCTCTGATTGAATTCTTCGGAAATCATACCGAGGTCGCTTACGCCGCTTTCAGCGTTTTTGTAACCGGTGCCGCTGCCGCCGCCCGTTACGTTTACTTTAACCGCGCTTTGTACGCTCTCGAACTTTTTGGCGAGTTTTTCCATAAGCGGTTGAAGCGAAGTGCTGCCCGAAACGTTTATCGTGCCGCTAAGCCCCGTTTTTACTTCGTAAGCCTTTGTGTCGTCTTTAACGGAAGCGTATCCGTCTGCGGATATTATCGTTTGCGCGTCGGCGGAGTTTATGAATTCGTAAAACGCCGCTACTTCCGCACGTTCTAACGTTGCCGTTTTATATACTACGCTAAGCGATCTTGCTATTTTGTAAGTGCCGTTTTTAACGTTTTCGAGAGTAGGCTCTACGCCGTCGATTTTGAGCATTTTCACGTCGCTCGTTACGTAACCGAGGCTTTCGTAAGCGATTGCGTAATTGTTGGTTTTAACGCTTGCGAGTATTGCCGGCGTACCGCTTTGCACTATCGCGCCCGATACGTCTTTTTTACCTTTAAGTCCTATGATTTCCATAAAAGCGGACTTTGTGCCGCTACCGTCCTCTCGCACTATAACCGTAACGTTCTTTGCGGAATCGAACCCGCCGCCGCAAGCGGTCAGTCCGAATACGCCCGTTACCGCGGCTATCACCATGGCAATCACTGCTAAAATTTTCTTTTTCATTGTTTTCATCTCCTTTTTTCATTTTACGCCCGTATTATATCGCAAAAAAAAGACCCGAACTACCACGTTCGGGTCAAGAAAACGTAAAATCTATGTAAAGTTTCATTTTTCGGTAAATTTATTTTCGGGAGAAGCGACCCCGTGCGAAGCGTCGCCTTGTTCCGTAATATCGTTTGCGTCCGAGCAAAAACCTTTGCTATTTACCTCGCGACGTTTGCCGCCGCCGATAAGCGTTGCCAAAGCAAACAGCAACAGTTCCGCAGGCACTAACGCGTAAAAAGAGGCTAACCGCCACAAGAGCAATACCGAGCCTATAATATCTCTCGCTATCGCATTGCCGAATATCGCAACGAAAAGCACTTCCGCCGTACCCACGCCGCCGGGCACGGGTATAACGTTAGTCATATACCCCGCGGCAAGACTTAACGCGTAAAACGTAAAAAATTCCTCCGCACCGAATGCGCCGCCCGTTACCGCGAGATACGCCGCGTATTGACAAGTACCAGCAATCGGCATAAATACCGCATACAATAAAAACGCGGGTAAAGTTTTCGTAAAGTCGGTGAACACAGCCGTTATCTCGCTGCGATAAACCGCAAGTTTGTCTGTTTTTGCTTTTATAATTTCGTTTTTGTCAGCGTTTTTTTTGAATTTACAATACACGTGCGCATATGCGTTTACGTATTTATCCTGCACGTTTTTAAAAAAGGAAAGCAAAGCCAGCGCGCCGAACGTTACCGCGTGAAAAACAAGCCCCACGGTTGTCGCTACCCAAAGCGGCACGGTCGTTCCGTAAAAATTAACCGCATAACCCGTTACGGCGAGAATTATCGTCATCACCGAATAAGTAAACATAGAAGAAACGCTGTATATAACCTGACACTTTACGAGCGCGGTTACGGTATCCCCTATTTTAACGCCTGCGCGGTGCTGATAGTACGCCATTAAAGGAAAATGCCCGCTTTTAAGCGGCGTTACGTTAGAACCGAGATTGCCTATAAACTGATTTATAACGCATTTGCCGTAACCGAAGCCTTTAATACAAGTACGATATACTACTGCGTCTACACCGGCGGCAAGCAAAAACGCTAACACGGCGTATAAAAACACCGCGAAAAAACGCGCCGCGTTTACGCTTTTAAGACTCTCTTCGTTAATTATGTCTGTTTTGGTTAAGTAATAAAAAGAAAGCGCGGCGAAAACAACCACGATAACCGCGTTTATCGCGTATTTTTTCACTGCGCCTTTATTTTTCATTTCACAACCTCCGGCAAATTACACCGTTACGCCGAAAACCCCGCCGAGTACCAAAAACATAAGCGGTATCGTTATAATAGACAGTATCGTGGATAAAAGCACGCACACCGAGGCAAAGTCCCCGTCGCCCTTAAATTTAACCGCAAACAACGTCGTAGAAGAAGCCGCCGGCATAGACAGACAGAAAAACAACGCGTATTTTACGGTTACGTCTATCGGTAAAAACGAAACCACGAGCATGGTTATAACCGACATTATTATAAGTTTAAATAACGAACACAAATAAGCCTGTTTATCCAAAAACAATTGTTTTAAGTTCACGTTGGCGAGTTTTATTCCGATAACCGTCATGGAAAGGGGCGTAACCGCCTCGCCGAAAAAGTTTACGCAACCCATTATTTTAGTAAGAATCGAATTCAACGGAGAGCCCGGCTCGCCGAAATTTTTTATCGGCTTTTTAAGTATTATAAACGATAAAAACCCGAGTACCACCGCTATAATAACGGGGTTTAAAGCAATCTTTTTTACCGAAACTTCTTTTTTGTCTTTCGTCATCATATATACGCCGAAAGTCCAGTTTACGATATTCCAGACCGACAGCACGACCGCCGTGTAAATGAGTATTTCGCCCTGACTGCCAGTGCCCTCGAATAACATTTTAAGCAAAGGTATGCCCATATATCCGCAATTAGAAAAAACGCTACCGTATCTTAAACACCTTTTTTTGGCGTCGTCTCCCCGCACGACAAGATAGAGGAGTCCGATCATTATAAAATGTACCGCAAAGGCAAGCCCCGCAACGTACAGCATGTTAAGCGCGATTTGCGCGTCGTACTCGTAATTCTGAAAACACGCGAACACGAGCATGGTTTGGCATAGATAAAGCACGATGGTAGAAAGCGTTTCGGTAGCGTTTTCCGGCAACATTTTTGCTTTTGCCATTATAAACCCCGGCACCATTAAAAGCACCAGAGAAAGCACCGTGATAAGCACGTCTATAAACTTTATTTCCATATTTTATCCTTCCGTACACTTTTTATAACGACTGCGGTAAAACCCTTCCTTTCGCGCCGCTTAATTTGTTATAATTTTGCCTTTAACTCCGCGTAATATCCGTTATCCATGCCTCTGTTTGCCGCAAGATACAGCGCAGCGGTATCGAAGCGCGCGTCGTGAAAGCCGCATTCCGCGCCGAAAAGTTTTTCGGTCGCCCGTGCGATTTCTTTTTGCGTTATGCCGTAAAACTCGCACAGTTCGCCGAGTTTAGGGTATTTATATCCGCAACCGCGCCCGCGCGGAATACGGCAAATCTCCACCGATTTTTTCATCGTACAAAAAGTTTCCACAATGGGTAAATCCATACCCGCCCGCTCAAATTCCGCGCGTAAAAACATAACGTCGAACGCCGAGTTATGGCATACGACCGTATCTGCCGAAGAAAGGTCCGCGTCAATCAGACCTATAAGGTCGTTAAAACGTTTGCCGCCCGATAAAACCCGCAACTTTTCGGGAGTAAAACCGTGCACTTTATACGCGCCGTATTCCACGCTGTCTACGGTAAAAAACAGGTTGCGCCCCACCGCGCCGTAAACGCCCTGTAAAACGTAAGACAACTGGCAAACGTTTCCGGGATAAAGTCCTGTCGTTTCGGTATCGAGAAATAGTATCATATTATCGCCTCGGCGGGTATAACGCGCCTTTATTCGTCTTAAAAAAAGGCAAAACGAGAACCGTTTTGCCTTTTTGCCTGGTTAAAGTTTTTTACTCGCCGTAGAGGTCCGAATATCTGCTTTCGTATTTTGTAACGCTGTTCGATACGTAAAGCGCGTCGTTATACGCTTCTTTCTCTTTCGCGCTCAAACGGTTAGACACGTCGGTCGAAGATATTTCGTTCATTAAAAGGTACATATAAAAGTCGGTGTCTTCGTAATCGTCCCACTCGTCTACCATTTTATCGAATTCGGCTTTCCATTCTTCTTCGGTTTTGCTTACGTTCGCAACGTAGTTAAGGTAGTCCACCAAATTATTCGCTATAGTATAGTCGGGCGTAAACACTTCGGAGAAGAACATTACGTGATATCCGAAAGAAGAGGCAACCGCTATATAACTCGATTTACCCATTCCCAAAAGTCTTCTGCCTGCGGTGCCGAAAGTTTCAACGTAATCTTCGTTGCCCGTTTCAACCTCGGGTTTGATGACGTATCCTTTATAGGTGTTAAGCGAGCCGCTGTCCGTAGAAAACGCAAACAACAATTCGTTTATCTTAGCGTCGTATTCCGCTATGGTAGCGTTTGAAGAAACGACTTTATATATTTCGTTACCGTCCGCGGGGTCTTTCGCGTCCGCCTGCTCGCTACCGTAAAGGTACTCTTCCATCATTTTGAAAAAGTCCGTAAGATTATATTCCGTCGCCGCTACCGATTTAACGGTATAGCCCTCGTCCCCGTCCTTTTTTTCATACCCGTCTACGGTTCCCTTAAAGGGTAAGGAGTTTGCCGCGTCTTTAGCAAAGGTATAGTCGCCGGTAAATTTTTCTCCGTCGAAATCGTAACCGGAAAGTATCCAGGTAGAACGCAAATCTTTAACGGTTATTTTGTCGAGTATGGCTTTCTTTTCGGTCCAGAGTTCCTCTTCGGATTTCTCCGTTTTATCGTCTTTACGGGTTTTAACGTCGTTCAATTCATCTTTAATCTCGTCGCTCGCGCCTAAAAGCAGATTGTAAACGTAACCGTAGGTACCGAAACCGCTGTAAAGCACGGGGCTCGATTTAGAGGCGGAAGAAAGCGCGGAAACGAATTCTTCGTTGCTCCATTCTTTTTGCTCGTTAAGTTTTTTCTCATACGCTTTTTTAAGCGAATCGAAACTGTAAGCCTCCCTGTAACTCTTTTTAAGGGTGCTTTCGTATTTTTCTATTATCTTGCTTTCGTACTGAGAAGCGAGCACGCTTTTATAGTAAGCGGTGCTTTCTATGGTACCGTCGTAATCGTCGCCGAGAAGCCCGTTATTGCTTAAAAGGTTTTTAACCTTTATAAAAGCCGCTCTTCTTTCTTTAGAACTGTCTACGTCGAAAGGTTTGGCGTTTTCCTCTTTCTTTTCGGCAACGGTGAGTTCTTTTTCGTAATTTTTGGCATCCGTGGGAACGGTTCTTACGGTTTCGGTAAGAGTGTCTTTTTTAGAATCGTCGTTTTTACTCTCGTCATATCCGTCCAAAAGGTCGTTTATGGACTTTCTCGCATCGTAAAGCGCTTCCGTAAGGTCGTCGTCGGTGAGATATCTTTCGGCGGTGTACTTCGCCTTGTCTGCGTTTACGACCATACCGGTAAACGGCTCCGCGCCCGCGTCGAAAGACTTCATAGCGGTCTGATAAAGAATTTTACCGTTTACAAGACTGTCTAAAATGGTTTCTATGGCTTTTTTCTGGGTGTAGCCGTAAGACTGCACGTAAATATAACCGTAGTTAAGGTAAGCCATAACCACTTCTCTTTTCTTAATCTCGCTCGTAACGCCCTCGTCTACGGAAACGGTCGCTACGACCTGATCCATATCTTTGTCGCTGTCTTTGGTAACGAGATTACACCCCGCCGCCATAAACATAAAAATCGACATTATTACTGCGGCGACCGCGATAAACTTTCTTTTCATATACGTTCTCCCACGCAAAAATTCAAGTAATTATTAGCGATTTTAACGCTATTCTTATCCAGTATATACTATAAACCGAAAAATTGCAATCGTTTTTACGTTTTTTCGCAAAAACTTCGTCGTTTTTATCGCTCGGGTTTATCGCCCTCTTCGGGCGCGGCGGCTTTTAAAAACCTCCTGAGCGCGAAAAGCGAAGAAAGATTGCCGGCGGCGGACGGCTCGAACTTGATTTTAGGCGACCTTTCCATAGACAGCGTCGCGCCGAACTCCGCGCTTTCGGTAGCGGCGGCAAGTTTTTCGTCCGCAAACGCTTTGAACGAAGAAAGCGTTATGCTGACTTCTTCTTTGCAAACTTTTATTTCGGTAACGCCGATTTTGGCGGCAAGACTTTTTACGGCGGCTATGTTTATAAGCGCGACGGTCGGCGCGGGCAATTTGCCGTACGCGTCCTCGGCGTACTCTATAAACTCCCTTTCGCTCTTTTCGTCGTTTATCTCGGCGATTTGCTTGTACGCGTCCATTCTCGCAACGTTGCCTTCTATATAACTTTCGGGAATATACGCCGAAACGCGCACGTCGAGTTCGGGAACGATTTCTTCTTTACCCGATAGTTCTTCTCTGAGCAGTTTGGAATAAAGTTCGTAACCGATTTTATCCATATGCCCGTGCTGCTCCGCGCCGAGCACGTTGCCCGCGCCGCGTATTTCAAGGTCGCGCATCGCTATCTTTATGCCGCTTCCCATTTCGGTAAAGTCAGTTATCGCGCTCATACGCTCGTAAGCGGCTTCGCTTAAAACTTTTTCCCTGCGGAAAGTAAAATATGCGTACGCAAGCCTGTCGCTCCTGCCGACCCGCCCTTTAAGTTGGTAAAGGGTGGAAAGTCCGAGTTTATCCGCCTCTATAACGATAAGCGTGTTCGCTTTCGGCAGGTCTACGCCGTTTTCTATTATCGTAGTGGAAATAAGCGCGTCGCACTCTCCGCGATAAAATTTAAGCACGTTGCGTTCGAGTTCTTTCTCGTCCATTCTGCCGTGCGCGACCACGCACTTTATGTTCGGAACGAGCGATTTTACCCGCTCGGCGAATTTGTAAATGGTTTCTACGCGGTTATAGAGAATAAACGACTGACCGCCGCGATTCGCTTCTCTTACGAGCGCGTCTTTTATAAGCGCGTCGGTTTCCTCTGTAACGTAAGTCTGTACGGGCAATCTTTTTTTCGGCGGGGTGTTGATTGTGCTGATTTCGCGTATACCGGTAAGCGACATATGCAACGTTCTCGGTATCGGCGTTGCCGAAAGCGTTAAAACGTCTACGTTTTTTTTCAACAGTTTTATTTTTTCTTTATGCTCCACTCCGAAACGTTGCTCTTCGTCGAGAATCAAAAGCCCTAAATCGTAAAACCCGACGTCTTTACTCAAAAGCCTGTGCGTACCGATAATAAAATCTATTTCTCCGAGTTTAACTTTTTCGATAATCTTTTTTTGTTCGGTAGCGCTGCGAAAACGGTTAAGACAGGCGATTTTTACGCCGAACCCGTTAAACCTTTTAATCGCGGTATTGTAATGCTGTTCGGATAGAATGGTGGTCGGGGCGAGCATGGCGACCTGTTTGCCGTTTACCACCGCGCGGAAAGCGGCGCGCATGGCGACTTCCGTTTTTCCGAAGCCGACGTCTCCGCACACGAGCCTGTCCATAACCTTGCCCGAAGTCATGTCCGCTTTGATATCTTCGTCCGCCGCTGCCTGATCGGGGGTTTCTTCAAACTCGAAAGAATTATCGAAAGCCTCTTCGAGTTCGGTATCCGACGAAAATTTAAAACCTTTAAGCGCGTTTCTTTCGCCGTAAAGTTTTTTAAGGTCGAAAGACATTTTTTTAATGCTTTCTTTTGCGGCGGCTTTTATCTTTTCAAAGTCTTTGCCTCCGATTTTTGAAAGTTTCGGATTTTTTTCGCCGCCGAGATAACGCGTTAATATATCGAGTTGCTCTACGGGGACGTGCAACACGTCGCCGCCCGCATACTCGACCGAAATATAATCTTTCGTGCCCTCGCTCGTAGAAATTCGCCGCGTGCCGAGAACTTTACCTATGCCGTGCGTTTCATGCACGCAATAATCGCCCGCCTCCGGCGCGGTAAAAAACGTTTGCCTTTTAGGACGGGCTTTTAACGCCTCGGGCGATTTGCCGAACAGATTACCCGTACCTATAACCACCGTTTTATTTTCATGAAAAATAAAGCCGTGCGTTAAATTTTCGTCCGTAACGCAAACGCCGCCGAACGTCTTTCCGCATAACGAAGAAGCCACGCCCTCCGCGCTGAGGTCGCCGCAAAATCTTTCGGCTCGGCGCATATCTCCCGCGGCGACGAGTACTCTGTACCCGCCGTATGCCCAGTTTTTGATGTCGGGATATATTTCTTTAGGACTCAACCTGTAGTCCGCCACCTTGCTTACCGCGGGATTTAAAATTTTCAACGGATTGAAATACGGCACCGCGGTAGAAAGCGTTTGCAACGCGGCGAGTCTGAACGGTTTTATCTCCCCGCGAACGAAATCAATCGTAAAAAAATTGTTTTCGGAAAACGAAAAGACTTCTCCTTCCGCTTTAAGGGACGCCGCTCTTTCGGTAAATTCCCTTTCCTTAAGTTCGAGATAGTCGTAACCGCGCCGCGCCTCGTCGAAAACCACGACCGTATCTTTCGCAATCGCTTGAAAAATACTGCCCGAATTTTTAAGAAGAGCGCACACCGCGCAAAGCGCGTCTGCGTCGCCGGAAATAAGTCCTTCTTTAACTTCCGCCGCAACCTCTTTAAGTCGCCCGTATGCGCGTTTAGGGGAGTTGCGAACGTCCTCGTCCAAAGCGGCGATAAGACTTTTAACGTCCTCTCCGCCAAAAGTATATTCCGAGGCTTGCAAAATATCCGCCGCGGAAACGAGTCCGAGGTTCTTACGAGTGTCCGGGTCGAAGCGTTTTACGTTTTCAACTTCGTCGCCGAAAAAATCAAGCCTGTACGGATACTCTTCGGACGGAGAGAATACGTCTAAAACGTCGCCCCGCGCGGCGAAAGTACCTTTTGCCTCCGCGCTTTCTCTCCTCTCGTATCCGAGCGAAACGAGTTTTGAAATAAATTCGTCGCGATTTATTTCGTCGCCGCTTTTAACGGATATTTTTTTTACCGTAAGCGGAATTCTTTCTATAAGCGTTTCCGCCGTGGTGATTATTACCCGCGCGTTCGCAATATCGGAAAGAGCGGCAAGCCTTTTATACAAGGTTTCCTTTGAAAACGCTTTGCCGATTAAAAGCGTTTCGTCTTTCGGCGGGAGATACACGGCGGACTTAACGCCGTATTCTTTTATTTCGGTCAGTGCGGCTGTCGCCGTAACCCCGTCCCGCGCGACGTAAAGCACGGGCGTATCAAGCGAAGCGACGAGAAAACTTTTAAAAGCGTCCGGCACGCCGAAAACCGCGCAGGGCACGCCCGCGCGGATTAAATCGGAAAATTCTTTTACGGTGTTTTCGCCGTTTTTCGCGTCGAAAAGTTTCTCTATCATCGACATTAAACCGTCGTATTGTATTTTTGCATTAACGCCTGCACGCTTTCGCCTGAGGCAAACCCGAATAACGCTTCCGCCGCGAGCGACGTGCTTTTGTCCAAAACGTCTTTCTCCTCACCGCGAATACCCGATAAAACGAGGTTTATAAGCGGCACGTTTTTATCTCCGCGGTTAAAACCCACGCGGACTCTCGCGAATTTTTCCGACCCGAGCGAAGCGATAACGCTTCTCATTCCGTTATGCGTGCCCGCAGAGCCGCTTTCGCGTATTCTTAAAGAACCCGCTTTCAAATCGAAATCGTCGTAACAAACTATTACGTCTTTTAAATCCGCTTTGAAAAAATTTACGGCTTCCGCAACGCTTTCGCCACTTAAGTTCATATACGTTTGAGGTTTTAAAACAACGACCTTTTCGCCGCGGACTTTCGCCTCGGCGACGAGTGCGCGAAATTTGTTTTTATCGAACCGTACGCCGAGTTTATCCGCGACTTTATCCGCCGCCGTAAACCCCAAATTATGAAAGGTGTTTTCGTACTCTTTGCCCGGATTACCGAGCCCGACTATTATTTTCATCTTAAACCGCCGAAAAAAGCCGTTTAACTAAAAACGGCTTTTCTTTCGCAAAAATCAAATCAGTCTTCGTAAATCGCGGAAAGCGAGGAGTCGGAATAAACCGCCGTAATGGCTCTCGCCATAGCCTTCGCTACCGAAACGATTTTAATTTTAGGATTGTTTTTGACCGCTTCCGGCATGTTTATCGTGTCGAGAACGAGAAGTTCCTTTATCGGGCTTGCGGTTATTCTGTCCATTGCGGGACCGCTGAACACGCCGTGCGTGCAGCACGCGTAAACTTCTTTCGCGCCGTTTTTAACGAGCGCTTCCGCACCCTGACAAATAGTGCCCGCGGTATCGATCATGTCGTCTACCATAAGGCAGGTTTTGCCTTTCACGTCGCCTATAACGTTCATTATTTCTATCGCGTTGGCTTTGGGGCGGCGTTTATCGACTATCGCTATCGAAGCGTTTACTCTCGAAGCAAAGTTTCTCGCTCTGCCGACCGAGCCTACGTCCGGAGACACGACGACCCAGTTTTCGTCCATTTTCTTTTTATAATATTTCGCAAGTAACGGCGCGCCGTAAAGGTGGTCTACCGGAATATCGAAAAAGCCTTGTATCTGCGCTGCGTGCAGGTCCATGGTCATAACTCTGTCCGCACCGGCAGAAGCGAGAATGTCCGCAACGAGTTTTGCCGTAATCGGGTCTCTCGGGCGGGCCTTTCTGTCTTGCCTTGCATAACCGAAGTAAGGCATAACCGCCGTAATTCTGCCGGCAGACGCACGTTTACAAGCGTCGATCATTATTAAAAGTTCCATAAGATTGTCGTTTACGGGCGCGGAAGTGGACTGTATAATAAAAACGTCTTTACCTCTTACCGTCTGCGGGAGAGTTATGCTTATCTCCCCGTCCGAAAACTTACCGACTTCCGCGTCGGAAAGCGGAAGTCCGAGTTCTTTGGCGACCGCTTCCGCTAAAACGCGATTAGAGTTGCCTGCCAAAATTTCGATAGTGTTGCCGTGTGTAATCATTTTACTTTCTCCTAATGTAACCTTATGTACATATAGTACCGTTCTATTTTACCGCGTTAAAACGGATTAGTCAAGGTTTTTGAAAATAAACCCGAGCGATTTTAAGTTTTTATTAGGTTGCCTGCAAAACGGCGGGGTTTTCTTATTTCGATTTATGCGGTCAATTTGTTGCAAAGTGAGGGCGCGTGTGGTAAAATGTATTAAATTAGAACTCAAATTTGCAAGGAGATTACTATATATGGGTAATTTAGACAATGCGGAAGGCGGTTTAACCGTAACCCAGTTTATGCACGTAGTTAAAAAATCGCTTAAACGCGGGCTTATCTACGTACTCGCTTCTCTGATAGTGGTTGCCGCCGTGCTTTTAACCGTTAAGGCTTGCACGAGTTATCGCATAAGCACCTCTACCATATCTTTCGCGGAGGCGAACAAAAACACTCTTTCCGACTTAAACGAAAAAAAGAGTACGGTGGTAAACAAAGCCCTTTCCAACATTTATCGGGACGGGACTAAAGCGCTCGAACTTTCTAACGGAATCGTCAGCAACCTTTCGGTTACCGCCGTCGTGCCGGATAACGTAAACAAAACGGACGCTTACGTCGCCACTTCGTATATTTTATCGCTTACAAACGATAAGTTGCTTAACCTGACCAAAAACGACTATAACGCCGTGCTCGACGAGATAGCGAAAGAATTTATAAACGCTTTCGCGCTCAACTCTCTCGAAAACGTTTCGCTCGTATACAATATCGACGACGAAATAATAATGAACGAATACTTTCAGGTAGCGGATGACCTTTACGACATAGTAAACAATTATTACGGTCATCTTAAAAACGCGGTTTCGACCAAAGCTTCTGCAGGCGACTTTACGAGCGTATCCACCGGCAAAAGCATAAACGGCACGATAGAAGAGTTGTCCTCTACCTTAAAGAACATAAACAACCTTAAAAACCTTATAATAACCGACCGTGTGGAAACGGGCAAGCTCGAATCTTATCTTAACGAAAGAAAGAGCGAGGCAAACGGCGACGTCAAAAAATACGAAGCCGCGATGAACGCCGCGAAAACCGCGCTCGATAAATATGCGGAGATGCATTCTCCCTCGAGTTCTACCGTCGATAAAAACGGAAACAACGTTTACGTTTACGACGATTCGACCATGATTGCTTTAACGAATAACTATATGCAAGCGGCTTCTCTCCATGCCGAAGCGAACTCTAAAGCCGCTAAAATAGACGGGTACATCGCTTCTATAAGCGGCAAAACCAAAAGCGAGAACGCTGAACTCATACAATACGTTAAAGACAAATTGAAAGCGATATACGAGGACGCGCAAAGGGTTTCTAACGATTATAAAAAAATCGCCGCGGAATATAACAACAATCTGTATCTCGTTTCCAAGGCGACGGTTACCAACCCCGCGCACGCTTATACGGACAGCCCCATTTCCAACAAGATAACGGTGCTTGCGCTCGTTGCGGTCGCGCTCGTTGCGTACTGCGTAGCGTTTACGCAGACCTACGTCAGAGAGAAAAAGAATTTTGACGAAAAACTCGCAGGATAAATTTTAACGTAAAAATTTAAAACCATTAACGGGTCGCAAATATCGCGACCCGTCGTTTTTATTTCGATTTAAAGTGCGTAGAGTAAAAGTTACTTTTTACCCTCCGCCCTTTTCTTTTTAAAGTAGTTTTTAATAAGCGCGGCGCACTCTTCCCCCAAAACACCGCCGACAACCTCGGCATTGTGATTTAGTCCCGAATCGGTAAGCACGGGGTACTTACTTGCCGCACAACCGCTTTTAGGTTCGTACGCGCCGAAAAAAACTTTATCTATACGGGCGTTCGCTATCGCGCCCGCGCACATGGCGCACGGCTCTACGGTAACGTATATTTCCGCGCCGATAAGCCTCCAACTTTTAAGTTTTTTGCACGCCTTGTTTATGGCAAGCACTTCAGCGTGCGCAGTAGCGAGTTGCGTTTTTTCCATAAGATTATGCGCGCGCGCAACGATTTTGCCGTCAATCGCTATAACCGCGCCGACGGGCACCTCGTCTTTTTTTGCGGCGAGTTTCGCTTGATTTATCGCCGCCCGCATAAATTTTAATTCCATTCGTTCTCCGTAAGCACTTTAAAAACATTCGCGTTTTTAACGAAAATTTCTTCGGCGTGCTCCTCGCCTATCGGGTGAGAAAGTTCTTCGCCGCCGACCTCTATCGTAAAAGAGGGTATTTTAAGGCTTTCTATACACCAGTCTTTATATCCGCCGGCAGAACCGGTAATTCGCTTTGCCTTATACCCCGTGCATGCTGCTAATGCCACGGCAATCCTTTCATCGCGAAAAAGTCTTTCTCCCGTTTGAAAAAATTCGTAATATATTTCTTCGCCTTTCGCGTGGTAACTCAAAGTTATATCGGGTTTAACGGCAAGCGTAAAGTCTTTAAGCGCGCGCGTTTCCGGCTCCGAAAAAGGACTTTTGCCGACGTAGTTTTCTTCCGCAGGATAAAAAACGTTCTTTTTGCCCGTTCCCCAACGCGCGTCGAAATTCACGTTAAGGTCTACGCCCCTGCCGTTAGCCTTATAAAGCGGATTGTGGTTTAACGCTATTTTCACCCCGTCGGGGTTTACGAGAGGCAAAAAAAACACCGTTCCCCTTTCCCCGCGGGAGATAAAGTCGTTAATCTGCTTTAACGCAAGATAAGCGGTTATATATTCCCTTGCGTGTATGGCGTACGTTGCAATTATAACGGGTTTAGCCGTTTTTTCGACGCAAAAATAATAAATAGGTTTGCCGTACAGCGAATAACCTATAACGCCCTTTTCAAGCGCGAAAGAATTATAAAACGCTTCTACCCGATCCGTTATATCCATATTACAGGATATGTGTTATTTATGGTAAGGCGTACCCGCGATTATAGAAAAAGCTCTGTAAATCTGCTCGGTGAGCATAAGTCTGAAAAGCGTATGCGGAAAAGTCATATCCGAAAACGAGATTAAAGCGGCTTTTTCTTTTATTCTGTCCGCTATTCCGTAGGACCCGCCTATAACGAAAGTCAAAACCCCGCTTTTTGCCGCCGCCTTTTCGATTTCCGCCGCGAAACGCTCGCTGGAAAACTTTTTACCCTCTATCGCGAGCGCGTAAACGGCGCCTTTTAGGTGTGGCTCGATTCTCACCGCCTCTCGTTCTTTTATCGTTTCGATAAGCTGAGGCGTGCACACGGTAAAGTTTTCTTCTTTAACTTCCGTCAGACTGAAATCGCAATATCTCGAAAGTCTTTTAACATACTCCGCTATACCGTCCGCAAAATATTTTTCTTTAACCTTGCCGACCGCAACGACGTTTACTTTAATCATACCGCCCCCTGCAACGCGTTTGCTATCATCGTAACCACGAAAACAGCCGTTCCTATCGCGCCGAACGGAACGAAAAACCGCGAAACCTCGTTTTTTTTCGCGGGCTCGGTTTTAATATCCGATTTATCGCGAGCGATAAGCCAGACGAAAGCCGCCAACAATATTACTCCGCCCGCAATTATAAACGGATTAAATAAATCTATTTCTATACCGACGTAACTAAAAACAAGCACCGCCGCGTTGTTTATAAAGTGCGCTATCGCGCCGGGGAGCGCGCTGCCGCTTTTTTTAGCGATAAAAAACAGCCCTACGCCGTATATAAACTGATATAAAAGTTGCGTAAGCGAGCCGTGGTACAGCGCGAACGCCGCCGCCGAGCAAAACGCCGCGGGTACGATTTTCGCGCGGGATAGACTTTCGGTTATCAGTCCGCGAAAAAACGCCTCTTCTTCTATCGCCGGCAGAAAGGCGTAACAAAACAAAAACAAAATCAGTGCGAAAGGGCTTTCAACAGGCAACTCTATCCCGTTTACTCTTCCGCCGAGAGAAATCACCAGCCGCGCCGCAAGCGCATTTACGAAACCGAGTCCTAAAAACATGCCCGCGGCAAAAAGTACGGAATACCCCGCATATCTCGGCGAACACTTGCGCATATATCTGCCAAGCGACAGTTTTTCGTGCCGGGCAAAGTTTACCGCGGTTATAACCGTAAACATGGATATAATCGAAAACAGCGAAGAAATAAAGTAATATAATACGCCCGTACAACCCGCCGCGGTTAATATCGTTTGCCCTATAAACGATATTATCACGAATATGCACGTCATCGCGGTAAAGCACAAGCCGCCCGCCCGCGCACCGGTAAGTTTTGCGGTTATTTCTTCGCTCATGCCCCGGTTACCGCCTCAACGTCGGCATTTAAGCGCGCTACGTCATTCTCGTTCGTAAGCGATGCTTTAAAGTTCTCAAGCGCGGCAGATAAAGCCGCCTTGTCCTCTGCAGAAAAATCTTTAACGCAACGAGAAATAAAAAGCGTAAAAGCGTTGTTTTCGGCGTATGCGTTTCCCGTAAACGAAAGCGCGCTTTCTACGGCTTTATTTATGCCGAAAGCGTAATAGTTTGCCGCAACGCATTTACCGCGCAAAAAATCCGCGGTAGAAAATTTTACCGTATAACCCGCGTCTTTATCGCGGCAAAACTCTTCAAAGTCTTGTTTATCCGTAATAACTTCGAGATACTTCGCGCTTTTTGCAGCGTCCCCCTTTTCGTCGGCTTTAACGCAAAAAACGTAAAGGTCGTTTATATCGCCGGATTTTTCGTACGTCCGCGCGTAATACTCGCGGGCAAGCCCCGCGTTACCTGCATTATCGTAAAATTCCGCAAGGCTTTTCGGCGAAAACGCCGCGAGCGCGCCGTAAATCAAAAGCGCCGTAAGTATTATCGCGGCAAGCGTTATCGCCGCGGTTTTTATGATAAGTTTTTTCAAAACGATACTCCGTTAAAAGGGCAAAAATCTCGCCCGACGTTTTTTTTATATTTTACCAAACCTTAAACAAAAAATCAACTATTTGTTTTAATACTTAAATTAAAGTCATTACGCGGGCAAATACGCCATATTATTTTAATATGAAAAACTTTTTTACAGTGATTTCTTCGCTTATAATAGCGTTTGCCGCGCTTACCGGCGCGTCCTGCGGCAAACCCGACCCGTTTATAAACTCCGTAACCGAACTGCGCCAAAACGTGTACGAAGGCGTTTCCGACAACTATAAACTTAAAGCCGCCTACGGTTACGAGGATAACGAAAAAAACGAGCGTGTTTATCGCCTTACCTTTTTGCTTTGCGACAAAACCTCTTCCGCAGGAACGTACACTCTTACGTTTAACTCCGGAGAACTGAGTTTTACCGAGGACTTTAAATACAGCCCCGTAACCGGCACGCTTAAAACGAGCGTTGCGATAGAAAACTTTACGGATAACGAATTTAACGTAACCGTATCTACAGGAGGCGCGGCGGAAACCGTTACGCTTAAATCTCTCGTTACGGGCGGCGCGATGGATTATAAAACCGCGCTTACTTACCTTAAGAAAAGCCAGCCGGAACTTATCGCTCTCTATAACGACGAAAACGGAGATTTTTCGGGTAAAGTTACGGCGCGCATTCTCGTTAAAAACGAAAAGCCCTACTGGTACGTTGGGCTAAAAAACGAAAGCGGCGCGCTTAAAGCGTTACTCGTTGACGGACTTACGGGTGAAGTGCTTGCCGTAAGAGAGGTTTTTTAATCAAAGTTTTTATTTACTTTTTTTATAAAAAGTCTTATAATCAAGTAAACGGTTAAGGAGAACATTTGATTACCAAAGAGGATATAAGCAAAAGATTATCGGAAGCGATAACGAGGTCCGGACTTACGAGAAAAGAAGTCGCCGAAAAAATCGGCGTAAGTCAGCCCACCGTTTCGCACTACGTTTCCGGCAGTAAAATGCCCTCTCTCGAAACGTTTGCAAACCTTTGCCGCGCACTGGATTTGGACGCAAACGACGTTCTTTGCGTCGGCGACTGAAATTTAAAACGACAATCCCCCGCACGGCGGCATTTCACACGCCCGCGGGGGATTTTTATAAACAACAATAACTTTTTGAGTTACTCCTTAACAAAAAAGTTTTCTATCGTTATTCGTCTTGCTCTTACGCCACGGTGTAAACCATATAATTCACGTCTTTCATAAGCGAAATGCTGTTACTGTTTATCTTCGCAAGCAACGCATTATTAAGGTTCGTTTCGCTTACGAACTGTTCCATAACGGCATTGTTTTTCTCGCCCGTCGCCTGCAATTTGGAAATATTGCCGCTGACTGCATCAATATTTTTACCAATACCGTCAAGCGCTGCCATTTGCGCTTGATGTTGAGAGTCAAGTTGCGAAGAAAGTTTTGCAAACGACCTGTCCAAATCTCCGCGCAATTCGTTCATAGTGGCGCGAATCGTGCCGGAAAGACTTTGCGCCGCTTTTCCCACCGCATCGATGATTTCGTCTGTCTGCACCCTGCGGTCAACTTGTTGCAAAGACTCTTTAAGGGTATCTGCCCTTCCCGTTTCAAAATTGAAGATGATAAGGTCAATGTGTTCCCAATCTCTGACGTCAAGCACGCTTTTAAACTGATTTACCAACCTATCGTACATCTCTTTTGACATTTTCGGGAGCAGAGATAAATTGTTTTGGTAAACAGGCAAGGTATCATCTACTACTTTTTTCAACTTCTCGATTTTTGCAAGAGTTGCCGTCTGCTCGCTCTTTAAATAGTCGTACTGTTTTTTTTCTTTAACGTTTTCCCTGTCGCGAGCATTCTGAATAGCTTTTTTTACGTCGTCGATTTCTTTATAGACTTTGGCAATTTTCTTTTTCTTTTTATCGGCGTGTTTGCCCGTCGATATTGAGCCTATTAAAATACCGATAACGGTCAAAAAAATCACAGGATATTCGGGGCGGAAAAACGACGCTCCTGGGATCAATTCCAAAACGTTGGAAGATGCCAGAATAAAAGTAAAAAATGCTCCGATAAAGAAACACACCGCGATGGGGACAAAAAACTTAGGAAAAGAAAACTTCTCTTTTTTCAGATGTTCAATTTTAGCATTAAGCGATTTTACCCGATCGCAGTCTTCCACGGGGGCATATTCTTTTTCTTGACCGAAAGACGACTCTCTTCTTTTCAGCCCCTGATACTCTTTTTGAGCATCTTCAACCTGTTGCCGTGCTTCTTTATACTTTTTTTCGCTTGAAACGAGTTTGTCTTTTTCAATCGAAATTGCAGACAACCCCGCCCGCAACGTGTATAAATCCGCAAGTAATCCGTTCTTTTTAACGGTATCCGTATCATTACATCCTTACTTAATATATTTTAAAGCAAAATGATTTACTTTGGCTTTATCTTAACGTTAAATTTTTACTCTTTAACCGTGATATCGAAACGCGCGGTATAAGTTTTACCCGGCTCTAAACGTATCATTTCGAGTTTAGTGGACAAATCGTCTATCTTGCCGTCGATAGAAGGTATGCCGTGCCACGGTTCTATGCACAAAAACGGAGTATTTTTGCCGTATTTCTGCCAGAAGCCTAAATGCGTCATATCGCTGAACGATACGGTTATCGAGCGATCGCTTTTTTTGCTTTTAAGCGTTACTTCGTTGCACATATCGGTTAAAAATATTGCGTCGTTATCGAATAATTCGTGATCGAGTTCTATAATCTTGCCGTCTTTAAGGGGGTAAGGCTTATCCACGCCGGTATAGAATATTCTCGGAGAGGTCTGTATTCTTTTAACTTCTTTTTCGTAAGGGAATTCGAGATAATAGTCCTCGAACTTTTCTTCCGGAGTAAACGGAACGTTAAACCCGGGGTGCCCGCCGATGGAGAACGGCATTACTTTGTCGTCCGTATTGATTATTTCAAATTTGTTTACGAGGGTGTTACCTTTAAGCGAATAAGTCGCCTTAAAAATAAACGAAAACGGATAGAAAGTTTTTGACTTGTTGCACGCTTTGGTAACGAGCACGATTTCGCTTTCGGTTTGCTTTTCCACGTCGAAAAGCATGTTTCTCACGATACCGTGCAAAGGCAATTCGTAGGTTTTGCCCTCGTAGGTATATTTCCCCTCGAAAAGCCTTCCGCATATAGGAAAGCACACAGTGGCGCGGTTCGTCCAAAAATCGGGGTCGCCTTGCCAAAGATACTCGGTATCGGTTTTAACGCTATGTATGGCGGCAAGTTCCGCGCCGATATCGCACACTTCTACCTTAAAACAGTCGTTTTTGATTGAATAAAACATAATTTCTCCTTTATAAATATTTTTTTGTCGCTTTGTTAAAGCAGACCTAATTCGCTGAATAATTTTTCGGTTTCCTCTCGCCGTTCTTTCGTAACGCTCGCGTTAAACTGAATTTCCGAAACGGTACGTTTGACTCTTCCGCCGAAGAGAAGAGAAAACCATCTTCTTACCTGATAAAACGGCAAAAGAATTTTACGATTCTCAAGCGAGGGATAATAAAGTTTAAGTTTATCGTACGGCAAAAACATTCTCGAAAAAAAGTACCTGACTTTTCCCTTTTTTCTTACCTGATTTACCGTTACGTTGTTCTCGAGCGAACCGTACACGCCGCCGCGCTCGATATGTCTTTCCATTGCGTTTATAAGTTCGTTTCTCTCGCCGCCGCAAAACCAGGCTTCGGCAATTTTTACGCAATTCTCTTCAAACTTTTTAAGTCCGCCCGCTTCAAGCATGGCGGAAAGTTTTTCTTCATCGGTTTTTACGTTCTTTTTTATAAGCAATAAATCAACCAGCGGTTTTATGCCGAAGCCGCCGTCAAAATGCTTTGCCGCGTGCGCTATATGATAAAAATAAAACGTTTCGGGTGAAAGCGCGTATTCGCTGCCGCCGCCCTTTACCGCGCCGAAAAAAGGGTCGTTAAGCACCTTGCTCGCGGCGTCCTGTCCGAAATTGACAAGCGCGAAATGCAACTCCGTGCTGACTCCTCCGGGCGAAACGAAACCTACGTCGTGCGTGCCGCGTTCGGTTTTATCATACCCCGCGGCGGTAAGCGCGGATACTGCGCGCTCCAAATCTTCGTTTTTTACGAGTACGTCCACGTCGCAACTCGTTCTCTCCGCGGGATTAGGATACATTTTACGTATCACCGCGCCTTTAAGCATGATAAAGGGCAGTTTCTCCCGCTCGAAAATGCCTTTTAACTCGGTTACGTCATGTTCGAGCCGCTCGTAGCGGCTTACCGCGAGAACACGCTCGCGCTCTAAATATTTTATCGCTTTTTCGTTTTTGACGAACTCGCAATCACGAAGTCCGAACGCCACCGTCGGCGTCATATCGAAACGTTTTGCCGTTTTGAAAAGTTCTATAAGGTTTTCATCTTGCCGGAGTTGTTCGTCAAAACCTTCTTCTCCGCCGAAAACCTCTTTTTTCACTATCGTTAAAAGCGAGTTAAAAGCGTTAAACATTCTAATAAACTCCTAAAACGCGGGTTTTACGCCGAGACGCTCGCATATTTTAAAAGCAAACTCAAACGAAGAAAGCGGTCCGTCTGCGGTAATGAGATTGCCGTCGGAACAAAGCTTTTCTCCGGTATATCTGTCCCCGAGCGCGGCTATAAAATCGCTTGCGGGGTAACACGTTGCTTTTTTATCCGCACATACGGAATGTTTTGCGAGTATAACCGCCGGCGCGGCGCATATGGCGGCTATAAGTCCGCCGCGCGCCTCGACCGACTTTATCGCGTTAATCGCCGCCGCGCTTATTGAAACGTTTTTGGCGCCGGGCATACCGCCGGGCAGTATCACGCAGTCAACCGAAGTAAAATCGTAATCGCAGATTAAAACGTCCGCGATAACCTTAGCCCCGCGCGACAGCGTAAGTTCTCTATCGCAAACCGAAACAAGGTTACAGTCTACGCCCGCCCGTCTTAACACGTCGAGCGGAACGAGCGTTTCAATCTCTTCCGACCCGTTTGCCGCGATTATAGTCGTTTTTATCATACTTAGTTTACCTTAACAATTCGTCTGCCAGCGCTTTAACAGCGGAAACGCTTTCGCCGTTCAGCGCGCTTTTAAGCGTTACGGTCGTTTCGCAAAACTCTACGTTTTTAGAGTTTTCAAACGCCTTTTTCATAATCTTTGCGGCAATAGGCGCCCAGGTTCCGTTTTCTATAAACGCTATCTTTCTGTTTTGGTAGTTCCTTTCGACAAGCGCGTCTATAAAGTGCTTCATAAACGGAAAAATATCACCGTTATACGTAGTGGTTGCAAGCACGAGTTTGCCGTATCTGAAAGCGTCCTCAACGCACTCGGCAAGGTCCTCCCTCGCAAGATCGGCTAAAACGACTTTCGGCGCGCCTTTCGCCGCAAGTTCGTCGGCAAGAAGTTTTGCCGCCGCCGCGGTGTGCCCGTACACCGACGTATACGCTATCATAACGCCTTCGCTTTCTACCCCGTAACTCGCCCAGGTATTGTATAACCCCAAATAGTAACCGAGGTTATCGCTTAACACGGGTCCGTGCAACGGGCATATGGTTTTAATATCGAGCAAAGCGGCTTTGTTTAGTAACGCTTTTGCCTGAACGCCGTACTTTCCGACTATGCCGAAATAATACCTTCTCGCCTCGCAAGCCCAGTCCTCGTCCGTACCTATCGCGCCGAATTTGCCGAACGCGTCTGCGGAAAAAAGAATTTTATCCTTGTCATCGTAAGCAACGATAACCTCCGGCCAGTGTACCATGGGCGCGGTGTAAAACGTAAGCGTTCTTCCGCCGAGGTCAAGTTTATCACCCTCCCCCACGATGACCCTGCCGTCCTCGAAATCGGTACCGAAAAACTGTTTCATAAACACGAACGCTTTTGCCGAAGCGACTATTTTCACGTTCGGATAAACTTTTTTAAATTCGTAAATATTTGCCGAGTGGTCGGGTTCGGTGTGGAGCGAAACGAGGTAATCGGGCGTTTTGCCGCCGAGCGCGGTTTTTACGTTAGCCAGCCATTCGTTTTTAAACTTTGCGTCGACGGTATCGAAAACGGCGACGGCTTTTGTGTCGAAAACCACGTACGAGTTATACGCCATACCGTTTTTTACAACGTACTGCCCCTCGAATAAATCTATATCGTTGTCGTTTACGCCTACGTATTTTACGGTGTCGGATACAAACATATAAAATCTCCTTTGTTTTCTTTATTTTACAGTATATCACAGCGTTTAAGTTTTAACAAGTTTTTTTATTAAAATCTGCTTATCCGCACGTAATTTCCGCAAAGCGTACCGGCGGGGCGCATAAACGCGCCCCGCCGGAAAAAAGGAAAAAAGAAAATCGTTTGTAAATGCTTATAAATTTTATTCGCCGAGATACGCTTTTTTAACGTCCTCGTTGGTTAAAAGTTCCGCGCCCGTGCCGGACAAAGTGATTTTGCCCGTTTCTATAACGTACGCGCGGTCGGCGATAGACAACGCCTTTTTTGCGTTTTGTTCGACGATAAACACCGTCGTACCCTGCGCGTTTATCTCCTTTACCGTGTCGAATATCTTGTTTACGTAAAGGGGCGATAAGCCCATGCTCGGTTCGTCAAGCAAAAGCATATCGGGATGGGACATAAGCGCCCTGCCGACGGCAAGCATCTGTTGCTCCCCGCCGGAAAGAGTACCCGCAATCTGCGTAAGTCTTTCGCCTAAAACGGGGAACTTTTCAAACACGAGTTCCATCGTTTCTTTCGCTTCTTTTTTAGATTTTCTCGAATACGCGCCGAGAATAAGATTGTCTTTTACGGTAAGTTCTTGAAAGATCCTTCTCCCCTCGGGCACCTGCGTAAGTCCGAGCGTTACTATTTTATGCGGCGGAAATTTGGTCAGTGCGTGTTCTTTAAACATAATCGAACCGCTCGCCGCGGGTATAAGCCCGTTAATGGCGTGCATAATCGTCGTTTTGCCCGCGCCGTTTGCGCCGATAAGCGCGACTATCTCTCCCTGTTCAACGCTGAACGAAACGCCCTTTATGGCTTTAATCATTCCGTAGTTTACGTATAAATCTTTTACTTCGAGTAACGCCATTTTATTCGTCCCCCAGATACGCTTTTACGACCTCGGGGTCGTTAAGCACTTTGTTTACGCCGCCGGTGGCAAGCGTTTTGCCGAAGTTAAGCACGGTCAATTCGTCGCATATACCCGAAACGAGTTTCATATCGTGTTCGATTAAAAGTATCGTCATATCGAAATCGTCGCGCACTATTTTTATGGTTTCCATAAGTTCTTCCGTTTCGTGCGGGTTCATGCCGGCGGCAGGCTCGTCTAAAAGCAAAAGTTTCGGGTCGGTTGCGAGTGCGCGCGCTATTTCGAGTTTTCTCTGCTTGCCGTAAGGCAAACTGCTCGCAAGTTGGTTGCGCTCTTCTAACAGACCGAATACGCTTAACAGTTCTTTCGCTTTTTGCCGCATGGCAAACTCGGTTTCGTAATGCCGCGGCAAGCGAAACATTGACGAGGCAAGGTTACACTTAAACTCGGGGCGGTTCGATAAACCTATCATAACGTTTTTAATAACGCTTAAATTGTTGAAAAGTCTTATATTCTGAAACGTTCTTGCGATGCCCCGTTTGTTAATAGCCTCTTGAGAGAGCCCCGTAAGATTTTTTCCGCAAAGATAAAACTTACCGGTAGTCGGTTTATATACCCCAGTTATAAGGTTAAAAACCGTGGTTTTGCCCGCGCCGTTAGGACCTATAAGTCCGTACAACTCGTTCTTTTTAATGGTTATGTTAATGTCTTGCGCCGCTTTAAGCCCGCCGAAGGAGATGCCTAAATTTTCGGTTTGCAATATTATTTCGTCCGTCATTTCTATTCTCCTTGCGGTTTATCGGGTTTATCCGGCACGTAACTGTCGTCCGGCGTTAAATCGGTTGAAAGTATCGCGTCCATTTCTACCTTGGTAGGAATTTTGGACCAGTCCGCGTTGGATTCAGTCTCTTTCGCGGGGTCGACCGCGGGCTGTTTTTTCGTGAACAATTTAACTACCCAAGCGGTAAATTTGTTCCAGTACACGCGGAAATTGTGTTTTTCTCTGAAAGATTTGAGTTTAGGCGCGTTGTTGTAAATAACTATAAGAATAAGTATAAGCGCGTAAATAAGGTTTTTAAGCGCGGCGAGCCTACCCGTAAGCAAAACGCCGAGTTTATTATTTATAAACACGATAAGAACGGAGGCGATTATAGTGCCGTTAATGTTACCCATTCCGCCGAGAACTACCATAACGAGAATGTTTATCGAGTAGTTATAATCGAATACTTTACTGTCTATACGGTTTACGCCGTTAGAGAAAAGCACGCCCGCGATTCCCGCAAAAAACGCCGATAAAACGAAAACCATAAGTTTATAGTACGTTACGTTTACGCCCATGGCTCTCGCGGCGATTTCGTTATCGCGGATAGCCATTATCGCCCTGCCGTGTTTGCTTCTGATAAGATTTTGTATCAGCGCGACGGTAACCACGACCATAACGAAAGAAACTAAAAACATGGTTTTTTGCGGGTATTTATAAGTAGACATGCCGAGCGCGCCGCCGAACGCGTTGGAGTTTTGAAACACCGTTTTGACTATTTCGCAAAAAGCAAGCGTAACAATCGCAAGATAATCGCCTTTAAGCCTGAGTGCGGGCAAACCTATCACAAACCCGAACACCGCCGCTACCACGCCGCCGATAATCATTGCGACTATAATCGAAAGAAGCGGAGAAAACGCCGTAAGTCCGCCGAACACGTAAGTCTGCATGTATCCGCCGATGTACGCGCCGAGACTCATAAACGCGGCGTGTCCTAACGAAAGTTCGCCGAGGAACCCTACCACGAGCGACAAAGACACCGCGGCGATAATCGTGTAACCGATTTCCTGCAACAATACGAGTTGAGAAAGTTTAAGCGCGCCGCACGCACCCATTATTCCGTAAACCGCGATAAACGCAAGCAATACGTAATACGTAACGTGATTTTTGACTTTATAACCTTTTTTAACGTTAGAAAGATATGTAGTAAATTCGTTGCTCATTATACTTTTTCCCTCCTCTTTTTACCGAGAAGCCCCGTAGGTTTAACGAGAAGTATAACGATAAGTATCGCAAACTCCACCGCCACCGTGTACGGCGCAAGCGGTGGTATCATAAGGCAAACGGTTTCTATTATGCCGAGCGCTATTCCGCCGAGCATTGCGCCCGGGATAGACCCAATACCGCCGATAACCGCAGCCGTAAACGCTTTTATACCGGGCATTGCGCCCATGGTTACCGAAACCGAAGGACTTTTAAGAATAAGGAACAATCCCGCGACCGCGGCGAGCGCGGAACCTATAGCGAAAGTAATAGCGATAATCGCGTTTACGCTTATACCGACGAGTTGCGACGCGCCCTTATCCTCCGACACGGCAAGCATCGCTTTGCCCGTTTTGGTTTTATTTACGAAAAGCGTAAGCGCAACCATTATAGCAATCGAAACGAGAAGCGTTAAAAGGGTGGAAACGCTTATATTAAGCGCGCCGAGCGAAATAACGCCGAGGTCTGCGAGAACGACCATTTTAGGAGCGGAGCCGTATATCATCTGAGCGACGCTCTGTAAAAGGTAACTTACGCCGATTGCCGTTATAAGCACGGCGAGCGGCGAAGCGCCCCGAAGCGGTTTATACGCAAACCTTTCGATGCATATGCCGAACACTATACAAATAAGTACGGCAAAAAGCGCGGCGACGAGCGGCAAGCCCATAAGGTTGAAAAAAACCATTATAGTATACCCGCCGACCATAATAATGTCGCCGTGGGCAAAGTTAAGCATTTTGGCTATACCGTAAACCATAGTATAGCCGAGCGCGATAAGCGCGTAAACGCCGCCTAAACTCAGCCCGTTAATCAATGTGTCTAAAATCGTTATCATCTATTACTCCGAAAGCGTCGGCGGTCGCCGGATAAGGCGACCGCCGCTCGTTTATTTTTACGAATTAAGCGTTCGTAGCCGCTTTTACTATATTCTTTTCGGGCGTTTTGGAAACGGTACCGTCTTTATTCCATTTAACGTTGGTACCGGTCGCGCCGCTGAACGTGAAACCGTCCGTAGTGAATTCTTCTATAAGAATTTTGCAAAAATCGGCAGCGCTCGTACTCGGGGAAACGTTTTTACCCGCGTCCTTCGCCGCTTTCATCGCGTCGAACAAAGCGTATACGCAGTCGTAAGCGGAAGCGCCGAATTGATTTAACGTATCCGTGCCGTATTTTTCGGTATACTTTCTTACAAACTCGCCCGCTTTGCCGGTTGTTGCGTTTGCGTTAAAGTGCGACAGATAAGACACCTCCTGCGGGATAGAGTTTATATCGAAGCCTTCTACCTTATCAACCCCGTCCAGTCCGTCGCAACCGAAATATATCGCGTCAGTGGCTACCTTGTCTTTTGCCTGTACCATAAATTTAGACGCGGGCTCGGTGTAAACGGGCAGGAATATAAAGTTGCAATCTTTAAGTTGTGCGATTTGCGAAGAGAAATCGGTAGATTCTATAAACGAAGCCGTTTTGATATTCGCTTTTTCGGCGTCGGTAAATTCCGCCATAAACGCGTCGTGTATTCCCTTGGAATAATCGTCGTCCGATTTATACAAAACGCCTATCTTTTTATCGGAAGCGTTCGCTTTTACGTATTCCGCGGCTTTGGTACCCTGCGCAGGGTCGGTAAAGCACATCTGGAACGCGCCGTGTTCTCCGTCCGGTACGTCGGTGCCGGTCGCGGAGGGAGTTAAAAAGAACACTTCGTTTTCTCTCGCATAGTTCTTGAATTCAAGGCAAGGTACGGTCGTAACGCAACCGAGCGAAACCTGCATACCCTTTTCTAAAAGGTTAGAAAAGTTGTTGGGCACCTTGGTCGAATCGTGCGCGTCGTCAAGCATTTCGAATTTTAAATTCACTCCGTCAAGTCCGCCGGCGGCGTTGATTTCTTCAATCGCCATCGATGCGCCGTTCTGAACGGCTATTCCGTAAGACGCCGCGCCGCCCGTAAGAGGACCGCTCGCGCCTATAAAATACGCTTCTTCACTGCTGCCGCAAGCCGCAGCCGAGGTTACGCCCACCGCGAGCGCCATTGCGGCGCAGGCGACTTTCAAAAAGTTCTTTTTCATTTTCTTTTTTCTCCTTCAAAAAAATTTTTTGTTTTATATTCTTTTTTATCGCCGCACCGGTTACGACAATAAAAAAAAGCAAAGCCTTTTCTTTCGGGCTTTGCTTTGAATACTTGCCGAGGTTAAACCGTTTCGGTTTAATTTCCGTTCGTATGCAAAACAGAGCCCAATCTAATTAGAAGGACTCGTATAATAATGACGACGACGTTATTAAATTTTCTGCAATTTACTGCGGAAGTCATTATTTTTTGCTCCGAACTTTTTCTTGCATTATAGCGGCTTGAAAAGTATATGTCAAACGATTTTTGCAAAAAGTTTTTAAATTTTATAAAAAATCGATAAAAATTGCGTTTTTGCGGTTTTATTGCAAAAACCTACGCGTTTTACGCTAAAACCTCGCCTACGACGTAAAAATCACCGTCCCGCTCGGCGTTGGTAGCAAAAGCCAACCCCTCGCCGTAAATATCTTTTACGCCTATCTCCACGGTGATTTTACCCGAAAACCCTTCGGGAACTGATACCACGATATTTTCCTCCGCTTTACCGGGGAGCCACTTGGTTATATCAACGTCCGTCCTGATTTCCGCAGAACTTTCTTTCGATTTAAGTTTTACGATAAGCGGCAACTTATTGTATATGGGCGCAACGCCTACGTTGTCTATGCCGAGTTTAAGAGTAAAAACGCCGTTTTCGGCTTTTTCACTCGTTTCGGCAAAGTCTATCTTATAATGGTAACCCATTTTAGAAAGCCAGTAATCGATTTTATCCTTCCACTCGTTCGGTACGGGAAAAGATTTTGCGTTAAAGTTAGACAAATGCCAGCCGAGCGTTTTTTCTATAATATCGTCTATATCCCAGCCGTGGCGAAGCCACTCCGTAAGCCACCAAAAACTTTCAAACGACACGGGCGCGGTTTTCCACACGTCTTTCGGCATAGCCTCTACCGCCTGTTGAAAATACCCGTTCATATGAAAAGGCGAACCCGTTCCGTCTCCTCTCCAGCCCACGGGCTTAAAGCAGCGCACGTAGTTTATAAGTTCGGGCGAAGCGACCTGCCCTACAAGATGCGTTTTATTAAAGCACCTTACGTACACGTCCATAAACTTTTTAAGCGACTGCTCGGAATATCTTTCAAGTTTATACCCCTCTCCCCAGGAGCCGGGCAAACATATATCCACTATGTCGAGTACGTCGCAATCGTCGAACCTTTCCGCAAACTTTTCAATCGCCGTGCCGAAATATTCTAAATACCTTTCGTCCGTCGGAGAGTCTTTTACCCTTTTACCCGCGGGGCGCGCAGGGCAGTCCACTATTTTTTTAAGCCATTCGGGCACGTCGTCTCTTTCACAAGTGCTGTGCGGCATTATGCGGAACATAAGCGTTTGCCTGTGTGCGCGCGCCTTATCTATTATATCCTGTATAAAATCGTAATCGTATTTCCCTTGCTCGGGTTCAAACTCCTTCCAAAGCACCCTTATGTACGCAACTGAGGTGTCCGGGTAAAAGCCTTGAGCCCAACCGTTTTCTTCTACGCCCGCGGTAACGGGATAGCATTCGTAATTTTCCGTTTCGCAACCGGCGGAATTGCCTGCGCCCGCAACTGCGTCAGAATACAGTTTGCCTCCCCTGAAATGCTGAAAACTCGTAAACCCCTGATAAGGATTTTGCTTATATTCTCTCGCGTAACCGAAAACGCGTTTTACGGTTCCCTCCATAATCGACCCCTTTTATCTTTTTTTAATCATTATACCGCACGAATAACCCGTTACGCTATATAAAATCGTAAAACTTTCTACATAAAACGAACGTTTTTAATTTGCAAACGAATTATACCCGAATTAAAACTACATAAAAATGTTGTAAATTTCAAACGTAAGTGGTATAATTTACGCGTAAATAAATATATCTGATACTAAGGCGTAAAAAACGCGGAGGTTTGCGATGTCTTTGATAAACATTGAGAAATACGAATCGGTAAGCGACATATCGATGCATCAGACGCATATGCACGAACATTACGAGATACAGTTTCTCGTAAGGGGCGACAGAATGTTTTTTATAGGCGATACTTCTTATCGCCTTTGCAACTGTTCGATAGCGGTCGTTCCGCCGGACACCAAGCATCTGACGGGCGGCGGTCCTTTTTTAAGATATAACCTTAACGTTTTTCCCGCGGCGCTTTCGCCGTATCACCAAAAGATACTCGACGAGTTTTTACCGCACCACGTAAGGGAAATTTCCGACGCGAATATGTCTTTGGCGATACCCGTATTAGAAGAACTTTTGTCTATAGACGACTCCACGCCGTATAAAGACGAGCGACTTCAATCGGTTTTCGGGTACATTATATTTAAAATAGAAGAATTTCTTAAAGACCCCGGCACGCGCGAAACGAGCAGAAAGCCCGTGCCCATCACCGTTTACAGAATAATAGAATATATCAATCAGCATCTGGCGGAGCCTTTATCTCTCGAAAAAATCGCAAAGCACTTCAACTTTTCGGTTCCGTACGTGAGAAAGCAGTTTCAGTCTTATTATAAGTACTCGCTCGGCAATTATATTTTGCTCGCGCGGATAGAAGAAGTTAAAAAACTCCTCGTATCCACAGACCTTTCGGTAACGGAAATCGCAAAAAGATGCGGTTTTTCTTCAAGCAATTATCTTTGTCTTATGTTTAAAAAGAAAGAAAACATTTCGCCTTTAACCTATCGTAAACTTAAACTTACCTGACGAAAAAGGGTAAAAAAGTAAAAAATTTAAAAAAACTTTATAAAATTCGTTGACATATCCGATTTTATAGGGTATAGTGAACGCAATAAAAAATCAAATAGAGGCGCGTCCGATATGACAAGCGGCGGCAGGGCTTTAAGCCGTCCGTGGTAAAGGAGAGGACGCCGAAGAGATTTTTCTTGCCCGAAGAATTATCGTCTGGGCGAACGGGAAATACCCGTCCGACTGTCGCGGGAGTTTTTCCGCGTTGCGCTATTGAATATACGGACGAAATTTTTTCATCGCTCACGGTATTTGATAGTACCGTGATTTTTTTATTACAAAATTTTTCTTAAAGGAGAAAAAGCAATGAAAAAACTTCTCACCATCCTTATCGCGGCGTTAATGTCCGTGTGCGCTCTCTTTTCGTTTACCGCCTGCGGCAACCAAAAAGACCCTGACAAACTCTACGTCGGTATGGAATGCGGCTACGCCCCGTTCAACTATACTCAAACGACCGACGAAAACGGCGCGCTAAAAATCAGCAACGCGCCCGGCTACGCCAACGGATACGACGTGCTTATCGCTAAAAAAATAGCGGAAAGTCTCGGCAAAGAACTCGTTATAGTCAAATATGAATGGGACGCCCTTATCCCCGCCGTTCAATCGGGCGCGCTCGACTTTATAATCGCCGGCATGAGCAGAACGGACGAAAGAAAAGAAAGCATAGACTTTTCCGAACCGTACTACACCAGTCAACTCGTTATAGTCGTTCGTAAAGCCGAAGAAGGCGGAAAATTCGCAAACGCAAAAACTCTTGCGGATTTTAACGGAGCGAAAATCGTCGCGCAGAACGGTACATTTCACGACAAAGCGTTAAATGCGCAGGGTCCCGCTTTCGGCATAACCCGCGCCACGCCTATGGAAAGTTTTCCGCTTATGATAAACGCGCTTAAAACCAAAGCGGTAGACGGTTACGTAGCAGAGGACCCCGGCGCGCAGGCAGACTGCGCCGCAAACAGCGAATTTACCTATATCCCTCTCGTGAATAACGATACCGGCTTTACCACTACCCCCGGCGACGTGGAAATATCTGTAGGTCTTAAAAAGGGCAGCGAATATCTTACCGCCATCAACGACGCGCTTGCTAAAATTTCTAAAGAAGAAAGATCTTCTCTTTTAGAAACCGCCATACGCAATTCTTTCGGCAACTCCGTAGCGTAAACCCACAAAAAGAGGAAATAAAAAATGTTGTTTCAGCAAATGGGAAAAATCATTTCCACCTACGGCGCGTGGCTTTTAGAGGGCATCGGATACACCCTGCTCGTTTCGCTTATAGGCACGATTATAGGGCTTTTAATCGGACTTTTAATAGGCGTTTACCGCACTATGCCCATGCCGAAAAACAAGTTTTTGCGCGGTCTTAAAAAAGTCGGCGACTGGATACTCACCGCCTATATCGAAGTTTTTCGCGGTACGCCGATGATGGTTCAGGCGATGGTTATTTTCTGGGGATTTGCGCTTCTTAACGACGGACAAACGCTTAACGTTGTTTTTTCCGGTCTGCTTATCGTGTCGATTAACACGGGCGCATATATGGCGGAAATCGTAAGGGGCGGCATTATCTCGATAGACAAAGGACAGTTCGAGGGCGCCGAAGCGGTCGGCATGACGCACTTTCAGACTATGATACACGTGGTTTTGCCGCAGGTTATAAGAAACGTTTTGCCGAGCGTTGCAAACGAATTCGTTATAAACATAAAAGATACTTCCGTACTTAACGTAATCGGGTTTACCGAATTGTTTTTTCAGGCGAAAAGCATAGTATACATAAACGCCAACACCTTTGCCACCTACCTTCTCGTCGCGGCGATATACTTTGTTTTAACCTTTACCGTAACGCGACTTTTACGCCTTTTGGAAAAGAAACTCGAAGGCAAAAAAAATTACACGATATTCGGCTCGCAAACCGACCCGGAAGCGGAAATACACGTTAAGGGAGAAGAGTAATGGAAAAAGTTCTTTCTGTAAAAAATCTTAACAAATCTTTCGGCGACCACGGCGTTTTGAAAGACATATCTTTCGACGTCTGCCGCGGCGACGTTATATCGGTAATAGGACCGTCCGGTTCCGGCAAAAGCACTATGCTTCGCTGTATAAACAGGCTTGAAGAGCCTTCGGGCGGAACGATAGAATTCCACGGGACGGACATAGCGGATAAGTCGGTAAAAATCACCGATTACCGCGCGAAAGTCGGTATGGTTTTTCAATCATTTAACCTTTACAACAACATGACCGCGCTCTCTAACTGCGTAAAACCCCAGACGGTGGTGCTTAAACGCAAAAAAGAAGAAGCCGAAAAAATCGCGATGGAGTATCTTGAAAAGGTGGGAATGGGCAAATTCATAAACGCGCGCCCCTCTCAACTTTCCGGCGGGCAAAAACAACGCGTGGCTATAGCGAGAGCCTTATCCATGAATCCCGAAGTAATTTTATTCGACGAGCCGACGAGCGCGCTCGACCCCGAAATGGTCGGAGAAGTGCTTGACGTTATGAAAACGCTTGCCGAGAGCGGACTTACAATGATAGTCGTTACGCACGAAATGACTTTCGCGCGGGACGTATCTAAAAGGGTTATATTTATGGACGGCGGCGTTATCGTAGAGGACGGCGCGCCGGAAGAAATATTCAACGCCCCGAAAGAGCAACGCACCAAAGAATTTTTATCGCGCCTTCTCGGAGAAAAAAACAAATAATCTTTTCGCTATAAATACAGCCCCGCCTGCGATTAAGCAAGCGGGGCTTTTAATATGCTTTTAATTTTTAATCGAATCTTTTTCTCTCTTTGTAAGAGGTGTGTAAAAGTTTATGCGCTTTATGCGAGTTAGGTTCGCCGAGATATTCGTCGTACAGCGCGGCAACGTCCGGATTTTTATGCGAAACGCGGAGCGGTCTGTTTTCGTCTTCACGGTAAAGCGCGGCGGCGCGTTTTTCTCTAAACGTATCCATAATGTCCGCGTCCTCGTTCGGCAAAAAGCACTCTCTGACGAACGGCTGTCCTCCGCCCGCGACGCATCCGCCGGGGCACCCCATTATCTCTATAAAAACGTACGGACTTTTACCCGCTCTTATATCGTCTAACAGGGGTTTTGCGTTCTTCATGCCGTGCGCGACGGCAACCTTAACCTCCGTGCCGCCGAGATTATACGCCGCCTCTTTAACGCCGTCAAGCCCGCGCACCTCTTTAAGTTCTACGGCTTCGAGTTCTTTACCCGTAAGTTTAAACGCCGCGGTTCTTAAAGCCGCTTCCATAACGCCGCCTGTCGCGCCGAATATAACGCCCGCGCCCGTATAGTCGCCGACTATATCTCTGTCGAACTCCTCGTCCGGCAATGCGGTAAACTTTATACCCGCGCGGCGTATCATTTTACCGAGTTCGCGCGTGGTTAAAACCGCGTCTACGTCTTTAAGTCCGTCGGTTACGAGTTCCTCTCTGTCTTTTTCGAATTTTTTAGCCGTACACGGCATTATCGATACCACGAAAATATCTTTCGGGTCTATACCCTTTTGTTCCGCGTAGTAACTTTTAAGTATCGCCCCGAACATTTCGTGCGGGGATTTACAGGTAGACAAATGCGGCAAAAGGTCGCCGTAATAATATTCGCAATAGTTTACCCAGCCCGGCGAACAAGAAGTTATCATCGGTAAAACGCCGTCGTTTTTTACACGACCGAGAAGTTCGGTCGCCTCTTCCATAATAGTCAGGTCGGCGGCAAAATCGGTATCAAACACCTTTTTGAACCCGAGTCTTTTAAGCGAGGCAACCATTTTACCCGTAACTATCGAACCGATTTTCATGCCGAATTCTTCGCCGAGAGCGGCTCTCACCGCGGGCGCGGTTTGCACCACCACGTACTTGCCGCTCGCTATCGCCGCGTCTACGGCGTCTATTTCCGATACTTCGGTAAGCGCGCCGGTCGGGCAAACGCTTACGCACTGACCGCAAAGAATACAGGGTGAATGCGCAAAACTTCTGTTTTCCGCAGGCGCGACTATCGTTTTAAAACCGCGGTTTTCAAACCCTAAAATTCCGAGCCCGTGCGCGTTTTTACATCTTTCGACGCATCTGCCGCACAGCACGCATTTAGAAGTATCCCTTTTTATCGAAGGGGTAAGCGCATCAACCGTGGCGGGCGTTTTTTCACCGTTAAAGGCGTTTTCTTTCGCAAGTGTAAGCGACGCTACGTGTAAAAGTTCGCACTTGCCGTTTTTATCGCACTCGGTACAATTTTTATTGTGATTAGACAAAAGGAGTTCTACCGAAACTCGCCTTGCGGTGACGGCTTTCGGCGAAGAGATTTTAATCTCCATGCCTTCTGCCACGGGATACACGCAACTGGCTACGAGCCCTCTTGCCCCCGTCGCCTCTACGAGGCATACTCTGCACGACGCGTTTGAACATTCGCCGTGATTGAAAGCGCAAAGCGAAGGTATCTCGTACCCGCAACGCCTCGCCGCTTCTAATATCGTAACGCCGCTTTCAACCTGATACGGCACGCCTTCTATTTTAATATTTACCAAAGCCATTTCTCTTCCCCCTCGGTTATTCCTTATCTATCGCCTTAAACCTGCAAGACGCCACGCATACGCCGCATTTAACGCATTTTGCGGGGTCTATTTCCCTCGAGGGAAGTTTATGTCCTTCGGCAACGTAGTCGGTTTTGCGAATTGCCTCTACGGGGCACTGCCTTTCGCAAAGTCCGCAACCGATACACTTGTCTTTATCGATAACTATGCGCATAAGCCGTTTGCACACGTGCGCGGGACACTTTTTATCCACTATGTGCGCCACGTATTCGTCCTTAAACCGCTTTAACGTGGAAAGCACGGGGTTAGGCGCGGTTTGTCCGAGCGCGCACAACGAGTTTGTTTTTATGTTAGCCGCAAGTTCTTCGAGTTCGTCAAGGTCTTTAAGTTCCGCCTTGCCCTCGGTTATGCGAGTAAGTATTTCGAGCATTCTCTTGGTTCCGATGCGGCAGGGCGTGCATTTCCCGCAGGATTCGTCGCAAATAAACTCCATATAGAACTTTGCCACGTCAACCATACAGTTGTCCTCGTCCATAACTATCGCGCCGCCGGACCCCATCATAGAGCCGCGAGCAACGAGAGTGTCAAAGTCTATTTCCGCGTCTAAATCCGCCTCGGTAAGACAACCGCCGGAGGGTCCGCCCGTCTGTATGGCTTTGAACTTTTTGCCGTTCGGTATACCGCCGCCCACGTCGTAAATAAGTTCTCGAAGAGTTGTACCCATAGGTACCTCGACCAGCCCGACGTTGTTGACTTTACCGCCAAGCGCGAAAACTTTAGTGCCTTTGCTTTTTTCCGTACCGCACGCGTTAAACGCCGCCGCGCCCTCACGCATAATATACGGTACGCAAGCGAGCGTTTCGACGTTGTTTACGATAGAAGGTTTGCCCCACAATCCTTTAACCGCAGGGAACGGCGGACGAGGTCTCGGCATACCGCGCTTACCCTCGATAGAATTGAGTAAAGCCGTTTCTTCTCCGCAGACGAACGCGCCCGCGCCCAGCCTTATATGTACTCTGAACGAAAAACCCGTGCCGAGTATGTTGTCGCCGATGAGCCCTTGTTCTTCCGCCTCTTTAATAGCGGTTTTAAGCCTGCCTACCGCAACGGGATATTCCGCGCGTACGTAAAAATAACCGTTTTGCGCACCGATTGCATACCCCGCAATCATCATACCTTCTATTACGGCAAGCGGATTGCCTTCTAATATGCTCCTATCCATAAACGCGCCGGGGTCGCCCTCGTCGCCGTTACAAATAACGTATTTTTCGCCTTCCGGCTGATTAAACGCAAACTGCCACTTTCTGCCGGTCGGAAAACCCGCGCCGCCGCGCCCGCGTAGCCCCGATGCGAGTATTTCGTCGATAACCGCCTGTCTATCCGTTTTAAGGGCGCGCGCAAGCCCCTTAAACGCGCCCGCGCCTATTCCCTCGTACAGACTTTCGGGGTTAATGCTGCCGCACCCGTGCAAGGCTATCCTTTTCTGTTTTTTATAAAAATTTATTTCGTCCTGCTTTACTACCTTTTCACCCGAGTTAGGGTCAACGTATAAAAGTCTTTCGACGATTTCTCCGCCCAAAATGTCTTTTTCAAAAATCTCTTTCGCGTCGGATACTTTAACCGTACGGTAAAGCGTGTCCTCCGGATAGATTTTAACGAACGGACCTTGCGAGCAAAAGCCGAAACACCCTACCTGGTTTACGGTAACTTTATCCTCTAACCCTTCCGCCGCGACGAGCCTTTTAAACTCCGCCGCAATTTCGTCCGAATCCGAAGACAAACATCCCGTACCGCCGCAAAGCACTATATGCCTTTTGCCGTCGCCGCCGCAAACTTTATGCTCGAATTTTTCCGAATATTCGCGCGATATTTTTTCAAGTTCTTCAAACGTTTTAATCATTTGTCGCCACCCCCGAGTCGCTTATATTCTTCAACAATCCCCGCGACCGATTCAACGGACACTTTGGGATAAACCTTACCGTTAATAGTAACCGCCGGAGCGATTCCGCAAGCGCCTATACACCTTAACGCGTCTATCGTAAACATACCGTCCGCAGTCGTTTCGCCGGGTTTAATGCCGAGTATTTCGGAAAATTTATCCACGACGAGTTGCGCGCCCTTTACGTAGCACGCGGTGCCTAAACAACAGCCTATAACGTATTTGCCTTTCGGATTTAACGAGAAAAACGAATAAAACGTTACTACCCCGTATATCTCCGCAACCGATATGCCGGTCTTTTCGGACACGAGTTCCTGCGCCTCGAGCGGAACGTAACCGAATTCTTTTTGCACGTCGCTTAAAATCATCATAAGCGGCGTTTTCTCCGCCGCATATTTATCGCATATTTCGCCTATCCTTTTAGCGGCGGCTTCGCTTAAACGAGCCATTTTGTATCCCCCTTTACCTGTCGTATAATATATATGTAGTTATTTAATTATACTATACGCAATTCTTTACCGTCAACAAAAATATGAATATGCTTACTATAATAAAGAAAAACGAGTGTTTTACATAAATCGTACGCAAAAAAACACCCGTGAAAGCAAAAAGACGGCAATTTATGCCGCCTTTTACTCAAATCACAACCTAAAATTTATTTATATAACGAGGCAAGCCCGCCGAGCGAGGTTTCTTTGTAATTTTTATTCATATCCTTGCCCGTTTCGTACATTACCTTTACTATATCGTCGAACGCGATTTTATGTTTTTCTTCCAGATACTTTGCGAGGGTTACGGCGTTTACCGCTTTGTTTGCCGCCATCGCGTTTCGCTCTATGCACGGTATCTGAACGTACCCCATAACTGGGTCGCAAGTCAAGCCCAGATTATGTTCTAAAGCGATTTCCGCCGCGCATTCTATCGTTTCGGTATCGAGATTATATAAATACGCCAAAGCCGCCGCAGCCATCGCGCACGCCACGCCTATTTCCGCCTGACAACCGCATTCCGCCCCGCTTATAGAAGCGTTTTGTTTTACGGTGTTACCTATAACGCCCGCAACCGCCATGGCGTTTATTATCTTTTCTTTACCGACGTTGTTTTCTTTGTACATATAATACAAAATCGCCGGCAACACGCCCGCGGAGCCGCAAGTCGGCGCGGTTACGACTACGCCGTTATCGGCGTTTTCTTCCGTCACGGCAAGCGCGTAAGCGGACAGTATCCGATTTTCTCGCGTTATGGCATTCTCGAATATCGACTCTTTTTCGTATAGAGATTTCGCCTTACGCTCAAGGTTAAGGCGACCGTTTAACACGCCGTCTTTTTTAAGTCCGGTTTCCACACTCTCCTTCATTACGTTCCACATTTCGCCAAGGTGAGTAAAAACGTCGCTTTCGTTTCTTCTTACGTAATCGACTATATCGCCGCCGCTCGATTCGACGTCTTTTTTAATTTCGAAAAAATTTTTCTCTTTATAAACGTCCTTACCGTCGGGATACGCTTTGCCGTTTATAACGACCGCGCCGCCGCCGACGCTTTGCGCCGTAGCCAGAAGTATTTTATCCGTACCCGAAACGGCGTATATCTTCATTTCGTTTGGGTGGCGTATGTTTTTCTCTTTCTCGTCGAAAAGTATTTCGGTTTCATCTCCCAAAACCCGCTTTATAACCCTGTCGGTTCCGTGTCCTTTACCCGTCAGCGCGAGCGAGCCGTAAAGCGTAACCGCATAACGCCGTTTACCGTGTTTTTCTAATACCTTTTCCGCAATCAGTTGCGGTCCTATCGTATGAGAACTGGAAGGACCTCTCCCCGACTTATATAATTCTTTCAATGACTTCATATAACTTATACTTGCCCTTTTTATCCCGTTCAGATACGCCGGATCTACACGCGAAAGTTTAATGCTTTACGCTGTATAAAACGTCCGCATAATCGGGGAACGGTCTGAATTTTTTACCCGTTAAAAGTTCCGCTTCGTCCGCCGCTTTTCTTACCCGAGCCGCCGCCGGCACGAGTTTTTTCTCTGCAAAACGCGCCTTTTCGAGATTGCCGCAAATCTTTTCGTACTCCGCGGCAAATGAAGTAAGGTCGTTAAGCCCCGCGTAAAGTTCGTCTGAAATAAACGCGAGTTTGGTTAAAACGCTTTCTTCGAGTTTGCACGGCAAAATTTTGCCGAACGCCTTTTTTGCGTTGAGTTCGTTTAACAAAAAACTCTGATATTCTATAATAGACGGAATGATTTCCTCGTTAAGCATATCTATCGCGGTAAGCGATTCGATATGAATAACGCTTGCGTAGTTTTCTAAAAGGATTTCCGTTCTGGAACGGATTTCGCTTTCCGACAGCACTCCGTGCCGTTTGAACAACGCTACGTTTTTTTCGTCAAGATACTTAGGAAGCGCGTCTACCGTGGTTTTAAGTTCGGTAAGCCCGCGTTTCTTCGCCTCTTCTCTCCATTCCTCCGAATAGTTGTTGCCGGAGAATATAACGCGCTTATGCTCCTTTACTGTCCGTCTGATGATATCGGTTATCGCCGCGCTTTTATCCGTAGCTGCTTCGAGTTCGTCTGCAAACTCTTTAAGCACGTCCGCAACGGCGGTATTAAGTATAAAGTTAGGACAAGAAATGTTAGCCGACGACCCCACCATACGGAATTCGAACTTATCGCCCGTAAACGCGAAAGGCGAGGTTCTGTTTCTGTCCGAAGAATCTTTAGGAATCGGCGGCAACGCGAAAACGCCGGTGTTAAGCATTCCGCTGTCCTTAGCGCAGTATTTCTCGCCGCTTTCAATGGCTTTAAGAACGCCGTCGAGTTCTTCGCCGAGGTAAAGCGATATAATGGCGGGCGGTGCTTCCG
>DPGH01000003.1:0-362 GCA_003523255.1 Clostridiales bacterium | reverse complement strand
GTGGCGGGCGGTGCTTCCGTCGCCCCGAGCCGCAGGTCGTTGCCCGCGGAGGCGACGCTTATTCTCAAAAGATCTCTGTATTCGTCCACCGCTTTAATCACCGCGGTAAGGAACAACAAAAATCTCGCGTTGGTTTCGGGCGTTTTACCCGCGGAAAGAAGGTTTACGCCGGTATCCGTAGAAAGCGACCAGTTTACGTGTTTGCCGCTGCCGTTTACCCCGGCGAACGGTTTTTCGTGTAAAAGGCACACCATGCCGTGCTTTGCCGCAACGCTTTTCATCAGTTCCATGGTAAGTTGGTTCTGGTCGCACGCGACGTTTGCGGAAGCGTAAACGGGCGCGAGTTCGTGCTGTGCGGGCGC
>DPGH01000004.1:384-92900 GCA_003523255.1 Clostridiales bacterium | reverse complement strand
CAAAGGCGTTACAAGTATAGGTAGTTGGGCGTTCAGTAGTTGCACCTCGCTTACAAGTATTTCTATACCAGACAGTGTTACGAGTATAGGTAATCGTGCGTTCTCTGGTTGCACCTCGCTTACAAGTGTTACCATAGGAAAAGGCGTTACAAGTATAGGAGAAGATGCGTTCGGTGACTGCGACAAACTTGTAGAGGTTATAAATAAAAGCAATTTAAATATTGCAAAAGGTAGCAGTGATAACGGTTACGTTGGTTATTACGCATTAAAAGTTAAAACCGACGGGCAAAGCGATATTGTCAATAAAAACGATTGTTTATTTTATACCTATAATAATATAAACTATTTACTCGGTTACGTTGGTAACGATACAAACATAAACTTGCCGAAAAATTTAAATGGGGAAAATTATCAAATTTACAAATTTGCGTTCTGGGATTGTACCTCACTTACAAGTATTACTATTCCCGACAGCGTTACAAGTATAGGTAGGTCTGCGTTCTCTAATTGCCGCTCGCTTACAAGTATTACTATTTCCGATAGCGTTACAAGTATAGGTGATGAGGCGTTCAGTGGCTGCTACAAACTTGTAGAGGTTATAAATAAAAGTAATTTAAATATTACAAAGCATAGCAGCGATAACGGCTACCTCGGTTATTACGCATTAAACGTTAAAACCGACGGACAAAGCGATATAGTCAATAAAAACGATTATTTATTTTATACCTATAATAATATAAACTATTTACTCGGTTACGTCGGTAACGAAACAAACTTAAACTTGCCAGAAAATTATAATGGAGAAAATTATCAAATTTACGAATATGCGTTCTATAATTGCACCTCGCTTACAAGTGTTATAATACCCGATAGTGTTACAAGGATAGGTAATTACGCGTTTTATGGCGGTAAAGAATTAAAAACCATAAATTACACGGGTAGCGAGGCACAATGGGAGTCTATCAGTAAAGGCGATGCATGGGATTGGGGCACCGCATATAACATAAACTACAATTACGTTATACCGACAAACGAAAATGCATAAGAAGATTAAAATAGGGGAGGTAATTAAAGCGGTTTTTTTAATTACCGCTTCCGCGGACGATAGTCCTCCGTAGCGTAGTGGAGGAGCGACCATCACGGCAGTTACACTGCCTCAGGGTAGACAGAATGGAGATTGCCACGGCAATTACATTGCCTCGCAATGACAAGGAGAAATTAAAAAACGCTAAATGCCGACATCTCGCAATGACGGGCAGTAATGATAATTAGCAGGCGAAAATTTAAACGAAGCGGGCGGCACGACGTGCCGCCCGCAATCATATAAACAGTTATTTTTCATAAAAACAGTTACATATCACATAAATCGTTACATATCATATAGACTGTTACGATTTATATAAACAGTTGCAATATAGCGAGTTAGATAGAGACCGTCCATATAGACGATTACGCAACCGCTTACAAGTTGTGTAAGCGGTTACAAGCCGAATAAACGGTTTTAAACGCTATAAGTTGCATAATACGTTTAATTATTCATGTAAATTATTCGCTTTTAAGCAAATTATTTACGCAAAATAAATTATTCAAATTTTTATTCGTCGGGATTACCGAGAACTATTTACCTATAATAGCAAAAACGAGGGTTTTAACGGCGAGGATAAAGAGTATCGCCGAGCCGAACCACTCGGCGTATTTGCCGAAAAGTTCGCCGAGATATTTACCGAACAGCAATGCGGCGGCGACTAACGCGAAAGTTACACCGCCTATTGCGAGCGCGGGTAAAAACGGAGACGTAAGCGTTGCGGCAAAGGTTACGCCTATCACGAGCGCGTCTATACTCGTGGCGACGGCTTGCACCGTAAGCACGCCGAAAGAAAAGTCCTCTTGGGGAGTTTCGTCCGCGGGGTCTTTTTTTCTCAGATTATCTATAACCACTTTAAGCGCGAGCAGAAAGAACACCGTCGCCGTAACGTAGCCCGCGGCGGAGGAAATATACCCCGCCACGGCAGAACCGACGTAAAAACCTACAATCGGCATTATCGTTTGAAACAGCGCAAAGGCTATCGGCATAGACCACTCTTTAAGCGGAGTAAGTTTACCGCGGTATGCGGCGCAGTTGGCGATGGTCAGCGCGAAGGCGTCCATCGAGAGCGCAACGCCTATTAAAATTATATCCAGCATATCCATAAATGTTTTCAGTATATATATTTATATTGATTTTGTCAAAATAAAATGCTACAATATAAGCGATATGGTTAAAATTACCGAAGAGTGGGACGAGATACTTAAAGAAGAATTTTCTTCCCCGACATACCTTAAACTGCGCGAGTTTTTGAAAAAAGAATACTCGGAGCGCACCATTTATCCCTCTATGTACGACATTTTTAACAGTATGAAGTACGCCTCGTTTAACGACTTAAAAGTCGTTATTCTCGGGCAGGACCCGTATCACGAAGAGGGGCAGGCGATGGGGCTTTCTTTTTCGGTGCCGAAAGGCAAAGAGTTGCCGCCGTCCTTACAAAACATATATAAAGAGCTTGCGAGCGAAACGGGCGAGCCGAAGAGGACTTCGGGCGACCTTACGGGCTGGGCAAAGCAGGGGGTACTGCTCCTTAACGCCGTGCTTACCGTACGCGCGCACGCAGCCAACTCGCATAAGGGTGTCGGGTGGGAAGAGTTTACCGACGGCGTTATAAAAAAAATTTCGGACGGTAAACGAAACGTGGTATTCTTGCTTTGGGGCGGAAACGCGCGTTCAAAAAAGCCGCTTATCGACACAAACAAGCATCTCGTGTTAGAGTGCGCGCATCCAAGTCCGCTTTCGGCTTATAACGGGTTTTTCGGGTGCGGGCATTTCGTTAAGGCGAACGAGTACCTTATAACGCACGGCAAAACGCCCGTAAACTGGAATTTATAATTTTTATACGGAGATTTTATGAAATACGCAATTATTTTAGGCGACGGTATGGCGGACTACCCTATACAAGCCCTCGGCGGTAAAACGCCGCTTTCCGCCGCAAACAAACCGTTTTTAAACAAAATAGCGAAAAAGTCTTTAACCGGGCTCGTTAAGACCGTGCCGGAGGGGATGAAACCCGGCAGCGACGTGGCAAATTTGTCCGTTCTCGGTTACGAACCGAATAAAAACTATACGGGCAGATCCCCGCTCGAAGCGGCGAGTATAGGCATAAACCTTACCGATACGGACGTTACTCTTCGCGCAAACCTCGTTACGTTATCGGGCGAGGCGAATTACGAGGACAAAACTATGGTCGATTACAGCAGCGGCGAAATTACCACCGAAGAGGCGCGCGCGCTTATTTCCGACCTGAAAAAATCGCTCGACGACGATTTGCACACGCTGTATTCGGGCATAAGTTACAGGCATTGTCTGGTAACGGCTTTCGGCAAAGCGGAAGGCGGATTCACGCCCCCGCACGATATTACGGGCAAGAAGATAGCGGGACATCTCCCGACGAGAAAAGAGTATCTCGATATGATGAAAAAGTCTTACGAAATACTTAAAAACCACCCCGTTAACGCGGACAGAATAAAACGCGGGCTTAACCCAGCCAACTCGCTATGGTTTTGGGGAGAGGGGACGCGTCCCGCGCTTGAAAATTTTGAAAGCAAGTATTCGCTTAAAGGCGGCATGATTTCTGCAGTAGATTTGTTAAAAGGTATAGGCAAACTCACGGGTATGCGCGTTATAGAAGTGCCGGGCGCGACCGGTACTTACGAAACGAACTTTAAAGGTAAAGCCGAGGCGTGCGTTTCCGCGCTTATCGGCGGGCTCGATTTCGTTTACGTGCATATGGAAGCCCCCGACGAGTGCGGACATCAGGGCGACCTCGAGCATAAAATATATTCTATCGAACGCGTGGACGAAGTCGCAAGGCGGGTTGCGGAAGGACTTTCCGCCGCGGGCGAGAGGTTCAGAATGCTCGTTTGTCCCGACCATCCCACGCCTCTATCCACCAAAACGCACGCGTCCGACCCCGTGCCTTTCCTTATATACGATTCCGCCGCGGAGTGCGACGGTGCGAAAGAGTATTCCGAAGCGGCGGCAAAGGAAACGGGCGTTTATTTTGCGGACGGCTCTTGTCTTATGAAAGAACTTTTAAAATAATTTCTCCGCAATATGCGGCAAACGGGTTTAACTTTTAACTATATTTGCGCCCGCGGCAAAACGCCGCGGGCGTTAAGTTTTAAAATTTTTTGCAAAGGCGCGATCTCTCTTGCATAAACGCAAAACGCGGTACATATATTTTTATAAACCGAAAACCAAAGGGAGATTAAAAAGGAGAGAAATATATGAACGAAAAACTTCAATACGCGTCTATGTTAGACATTCCGGTAAACACTTGCACCATTACCTATAAACCCGTTAAAAAAAGACGGTTTTTAAAAAAACGCAAGTCCGTTTCGGACGACGCTAAATCCGCGCTTATGAACAAGATAAATTCCGAAACCGATTTCGGAGAACGGGCGGAGGAAAACCTTGTAAACGACGAGCCCGTAGTCGAAACGGCGGACGCCCCCGAAGTCGTTGCAGCGCCCGAAAAAAAAGAAAAAAACAAAAAACGCTTTAGAATTTCCGCCGTGGCGATAGAACTCGCGGTTATCGGCGCGCTTATCGCAACGATTGCGATAACAAACGCGCTGTATCCAGCAAGCGGATTAAACGCGTTTTTCAAAAGCGTGTTTAAAGGCGGCGAAACGGTAGCCGCTACCGACGACAGAGCGTATACCGAATTCAGTCCCGTGTTCGCCGCAAACGACGGTAAAGGGTACGTGCTTGAAAACGGCGTCGCAACGATGCCTGCGGCAGGCAGCATATACGCGGCGGTAGACGGCAAGGTTGAAAAAATCACTTATAACGAAGAAACCAAAAAATATTCGGTAAGGATATCTCACAGCGACGCGTTCTCGTCCGAAATAGCGGGGCTCGACTTTGCGTACGTGGTAGAGGGCGGCACGGTATATAAAAATCTGCCCGTCGGCTATGCGAAAGAAAGCGGCAGCACCACGTGCTTTTTCGGCGAAAACGGCGCGGTTATAAGCGATTTCGAAATAGTAGACAACGCCGTCGTATGGGCGGCTTGAAGTTAAGCGTTCATCCGTTATTCTTCCCGCTCGGGCTGTATTACGCCCTTACGGGAAGAATACTCGTTTTCGTAGTTTTTACGCTTACGGCGGTCGTTCACGAACTCGGACATTCGCTTAAAGCCGCCGCGGCGGGATATCGGCTTGACAAAATAGTGCTTACGCCTTTCGGTGCCGTGGTTAAAGGTGATATTAAAGGACTTAACCCGACCGACGAAATAAAAATCGCGCTTGCGGGTCCGGCGGTAAATTTTGCCGTCGGTACGGCGTTCGTCGCGCTGTGGTGGATTTTTCCGGAAACGTACGCGTATACCGACGTCGCCGCCACGGCGAATTTTTCGCTTGCGGCGATAAACCTTTTGCCCGCTTATCCGCTTGACGGAGGCAGGGTTTTATACGCTTTGATTCAGGGTGCTAAAGGCGAAAAGGTCGCAACCGTTACCGCAAAGGTTACGGGCGCCGTGCTCGGCGCGGCATTTTGCGCGCTTTTCGTTTTTTCGCTTTTTTCGTCGGCGAATTTTACCGTTTTGTTTTTCGCGGCGTTTATTTTATTCGGGGCGTTTTCGGATAAAGGCGCGGGCAAGTACGTAAAAACGTATTTTTCGCTTTCGGACGAGCGTTTAAAAAAGGGTTTAAGGGTAAAAAGTTTCGCGATAAGCGCAAACGCGCCCGTAAAAAAACTGCTCGCCCTGTCCGACGGTGAAGCGATAAACCGCGCGGAAGTGTACGAAAACGGAGTTTTTTTAACGGAAATCGGACAGGAAGAGATAAACGCGATAATCGAAAAAGGCGGACTGTACGAAAAAATAGGCGACTATCTTTAAAAACAATCGTAAAAAACTTGACAAGGGTATATTATTTTGCTAAAATAGCGGTAACATCTCGATTTCGGGGTGTTAATTTTTTCATGTTCGGAAGGTGCACTATGGCAGCAAAAGGCGCAAGAACGAAAATTACTTTGGCATGTACGGAATGCAAACAGAGAAACTACGATACGTTCAAAAACAAAAAGAACGACGCTGAAAGAATCGAAATCAGCAAGTATTGCAAATTCTGCAAAAAACATACCGTTCATAAAGAAGCGAAGTAATTCGGTTTGACCCGTCAAGGGTAAAAAGGGGAACGTAATGGAAAACAAATCTATGGACAACGGCGGATTTATCGCTAAAGGTGAAAAACCGCGCGAGGACGCTAAAAAACCCAAAAAGAAAGACAAAAAGCCTAACATATTCAAAAGAATGGGCGCAAAGATAAAAGACGTGTTTTCTGAGCTTAAAAAAGTCAGTTGGCCGTCTTTCGGCAAAGTCGTTAAGCAGACGGGCGTAGTTATCGCAGTCGTGCTTGCTTTTTTGGTGGTTATAACCGCGTTCGACTTCGGTCTCGGACAACTTTTGGGACTCGTTTCGCCGAAAGAAACGAGCGAAATTATATCCGCGGCAAGCCGTTTGCTGTAAGTTCGGGAGATAACAATGGCTGTTGAAGAAGCAAGATGGTACGTCATTCACACCTACTCGGGTTACGAGACGATGGTGAAAGACTCGCTCGAAAAACTTATAGAAAACAACAACTTGCAGGAAAATATTTACGAGATTAAAATTCCTACCGAAGAGACTCTCGAGGAGAAGGCTAACGGTAAAAAGAAGGTAGTCGAGCGTAAAAAATTCCCCTGCTACGTTTTTCTTAAAATGATATATTCAAACGACGTGTGGTATCTCGTTACCAACACCCGCGGCGTAACCGGCTTCGTTGGCCCGCAAGGCAGACCCTTGCCGCTCACCGACGAAGAGGTCGCGAGAATGCGTCTCGAAGACGTGGCGGTTAACGTTGATTTCGTCCCCGGCGACGAAGTTACCATTGTATCCGGTCCGCTCGAGTCTTTCAGCGGTTCGATCGTTTCGATGAACGAGAGCACGCAAAAAGCGATGGTCAACGTGGCAATGTTCGGCAGACGCACGGACGTTGAGGTAGACTTCGTACAAATCAAAAAAATTCCCGAAGAAAAAGCCGACTAATCGTCGCTTTTTATCGGTTATAAAAGGTTTACGTCCCGAAAGGGTTCGTATATAAACGTGGGAGTCGCGCAAATCCATTTATATAAGGCGCGACGGCAGTACCACGAATGGAGGAAACACTTATGGCTAAAAAAGTTACAGCAATCGTAAAACTTCAATTGCCCGCAGGCAAAGCAACCCCCGGTCCGCCCGTAGGTTCTACGCTCGGTCCTCACGGAATTAACATTCCCGGGTTTACCAAGGAGTTTAACGCTAAAACGCAGGATCAAGCAGGTCTTATCATTCCGGTCGTAATGACCATTTATCAGGACCGCTCCTTTACCTTTATTCTCAAAACCCCGCCGGCACCCGTTCTTATCAAAAAGGCGTGCGGTATCGAAACCGCTTCCGCCGTTCCGAATAAGAACAAGGTCGCAAAGATAACCAAGGCGCAGGTCGAAGAGATAGCAAAGTTAAAGATGCCCGACCTTAACGCATTCTCTTTGGAGAGCGCGATGAGCATGATTGCAGGCACTGCAAGAAGCATGGGTATCGAAGTAGTAGATTAAGGAGTATGTGGGAGGGCTAAGACCCGAAAGAACCACAGGAGGTTAAGAAAATGAAACACGGAAAAAAATATATTGACAGCGCAAAAACCATCGAAACCGCTAAACTTTACGAAGCGGACGAAGCAATAGGTCTCGTTCTCGATACCGCAAAGGCTAAATTCGACGAAACGGTTGAACTTCACGTTCGTTTGGGCGTAGACCCCAAACAGGCGGATCAGCAGGTCAGGGGCGTTATCGTTCTTCCTAACGGTACGGGTAAATCCGTAAAAGTTCTCGTCCTCGCCAAAGGCGAAAAAGCGGACGAAGCGAAAGCCGCAGGCGCGGACTTCGTTGGTGCGGAAGACATGATACAAAAAATTCAGGCCGAAAACTGGTTCGATTACGACGTTATCATAACCACTCCCGATATGATGGGCTTGGTCGGTCGTATCGGTAAGGTTTTAGGTCCTAAAGGCTTAATGCCTAACCCTAAATCGGGTACCGTTACCATGGACGTAGCTAAGGCGATAAAAGACACCAAAGCCGGTAAGGTAGAATACAGACTCGACAAAAACGCTATCATTCACTGCCCGATAGGTAAAAAGAGTTTCGGTAAAGAAAAAATCAAAGAAAACTACGACGCTCTTATGGAAGCCATCATCAAGGCTAAACCCGCCGCGGCAAAAGGTCTTTACGTTAAAAGCGTTGCGGTTGCCAGCACGATGGGTCCCGGCGTAAAAATTAACGGCAGAATTTAGTTGACAAACGCTTTTTACGGCGTTATAATAGTCAACGTAAACTGAATAGCCTAAGACAGTAGGTGTTAACTTGCGGCTTTGCCGCAGACCAACCGAGGCGGAACATTTTTAAGGCGTTATGCGCCCTTGGTTTCCGTTTGTCGGGTCAAGGGCGTTTTTAATTCTCAAAAGGAGGTAACATAATGTCAGCAAGTCAGGAAGCAAGAAAAGAGTTGGCTCAGGTAATCAAAGAAAAATTTGCTAACGCAAAATCGGTGGTTTTCGTTAAATCGAACGGTCTTACCGTCGCGCAGGACACCGAACTTCGTAACGAATTCAGAAAAAACAACGTTGATTACAGAGTTTACAAAAACACGCTTATAAGATACGCTTTGCACGATTTAGGCATCGAGTGTTTCGACGACGACCTGAACGGTCCTACTTCGGTAGCGTTCGGCGCGGACGAAACGGCGGCTTCTAAGGTAGTTATGGAAGCGGCTAAAAAGTACGACGATAAATTTACCGTAAAAAGCGCGTACGTTGAAGGCAATAAAGTAGACGTAAACGGCGTTAAAGAACTCGCGGCAATGCCGTCCAAAGAAGAACTCGTTGCAAAAATGCTCGGTTCGTTGCAAGCACCCATTACGAATTTCGTCGGCGTTCTCTCCGCTATTCCGAGAGGACTCGTTATCGCGCTCAGCCGCATAGCCGAACAGAAAGCGTAACATCGCGCGTTATCGCGTAAAACCAAAATTAAAAAAAATAAAAATTAAAAATCAGATTATTAAGGAGAAAATTATCATGGCAGACATTCAGAAAATTTTAGAAGAAGTTAAAGGTATGACCGTTCTCGAACTTAACGAACTCGTTAAGGCTCTCGAAGAAGAATTCGGCGTTAGCGCGGCTGCTCCCGTAGCGGTTGCGGCTGCTCCCGCTGCTGCGGCGGCGGCTCCTGCCGAAGAACAGACCGAATTCAAGGTTGTTATCAAAGAAATCGGCGACAAGAAAATCGACGTTATCAAAGCGGTAAGAGAATTTACCACTCTTGGTCTCGGCGAAGCGAAAGCGCTTGTTGAAGCGAAGGGCGTTATTAAAGAAAACGCTACCAAAGAAGAAGCGGACAAGATTATCGCTCGCTTTAAAGAAGCCGGCGCGACCGTCGTTGCCGAATAATTCTTTACGGAAAAACGAACTTAAAAGACCGAAATTTTTCGGTCTTTTTTGTTTTGCTTTAAAAAACCGCAAATTTTACATAATTCGCGCGCGTTTTTATAAAAATTTTTTCTAAATTATGGAAAAACGTTTTTGTAGATGTTACAATATACTTGCTTAAGGCAATCAAGATATTTTGACTTTAGGCATACAATGAATATATGGAGGGCTTTATGACTAAACTTAATAAAAGACTTTTAGTCGGCGTTATAACGCTTATGCTGTTGATAACGTCGTTGTTTGGTTTTTATTTTTTTACTAACGATAAAACCGTTTCGGCAGACAGCACCGCCATTGACAAACAGTCAACTCTTTTTGAACCTTATGCGGCGGAAGAAAGCAATTCCGAAAGATTTGTTTTAAACGGTAACGTTTTGGTAAAGTACAACGGAACGGACGAAGTTTTGACCGAAAGCGATTTTCCTGCAGGCGTAAAGACGATTGCGAGCGGTGCATTTAAAAACAATTCCGCACTTAAAAAGGTTTATTTACCTAATTCGGTAATGAAAATCGAAGCCTATGCCTTTGAAGATTGCGCCTCGCTTACCGTGGTACGGTATCTTAATAACTTCATGCCCATTTTGCTCGGCGAGTTGGTTAAGAACGTAAATGCAGATTTTTCGATTTATTTACGCCGTTCGGTTATAGAAAACGAAATACATGAAAATACTTGGTGGAACAATTACAAAGCCGTTCTTAAGCCTTTTGTAACGGACGGGTATTTCGAGGGATTAAACAAGCACGTAACTATTTATTACGGCGACCCGACGCCTTCGCCCGAATACACTCGTAAGGGGTTCGTTTTTAACGGTTGGAAAAAAGTAAACGATAACGGAGAAACGTACGGCGAAGCGCTTAATCCGTGGGTAAGTTGGCAAGTTGCCGCGGACGAAATCACTTTCAGAGCAGAATTTGTTCCTATCGAAAAAAATCTTTTGATTTTTAAAAACGGTCAACATATAATAGGTCATCTCGAAATAGTTCCGGGTGAAACGATTGAATTAAATCAGTACGGATATACGCTTGACGGAAATTCGCAATCGTACGTAGGGCGTAACTTTATGGACGAGTGCAATTACGGCGACTATTCCGGCGCGGTACCCGTTGATAAAAACGGTGCGCCTTTGGCAACGTTTAACGGGTGGCTTATTAACGGTAAACCTTTTACCGGTGGCGAGTGGAAAAACGAATACACGAGAGTCGATTTAATAGTAACTGCGGACTGGAAGCCCGTTGAATTCGATTTAACTCTGCAAGACGATGCGAATAACGTTGCTCCTATTACGATTAAGACAAACTATTTCGAAAAAGTAGCATTGCCGGCATCCGCGCGAAACGATTATGATTTCTTGTGGTGGAAAGACGCCGACGGAATGATTTATAAAGAAAATATAGAATGGATAGATAAAGATACCGTGCTTACCGCGGTCTACGCCGAAAAAACCGAAACCGTTAAAAACGGGCATGGAAAAACGGGTGGGTCTACCCAAACGGAAATGAACGTTCCGTCGTATTCGGGAGAAAACGAAAAGCCCGATAATGCGAAAAATACAACCGTAATAATCGCTTTGGCTGTCGTCGCATTGGTTGCGACAGGCGGATTCGGAGCATATTTTATAATTCGTTACAAGAAAAACAAGAATTGACGTTCGGCATAATAATACTAAGGTAACGACGTAAAAATCGGGCGGCTGCGGTAAAACGCGGTCGCCCGTGCGTTTTAAAGTAAAAATACACAACCCGCGTTTTAGGTTAAAAACATAATCGACAAAAAAACGATTTTCGGTACGTTAATCGACAAATTTCACGATTATTCGACGGTTTAAGCGTCAAGTTAATTTTACTATATTCGTTTTTATGTCGGCTACATATGTTATAATATAAAAAAAGTTAACGGTACGCGAGTGAGGGGTTACGGTTTAACCCGTTTAAGACTGTATTAAAAACAAAGGAGAAAACCAAAGTGAAAAGGTGCGTAAGGATAATTTGTTCCGTATTGTGTTTGTTGATAACGGCAACAGCGTTTTGCGGCTGTAACGGGTGCCTAAATTTTTCAACTTATGAAGATGACGTGGAATATCTTTATAAAAAAATAAACGCTATACCCGTAGAATACGAGGGATACGTTTTAACCGACGATATAAAAAATCTCCCGACCGAAGGTGAATACGTTCAACTGAAAGAGGGTGCGGAGATAAACGGCGATTACCCGTTTAACGGCGGAACTCTGAATATAAAATATGAAGGTTTAGACGGGTATGAATTTTTATACGGCGGTTTGCAAAAGCAATTAACCGCGGAATATATGGAAGCCTATTCCGAAACTTTTGTAAAAATGGAGTACGTTTGGGATATGTACAAGGATAACAAGCCTTGTAAGGTGCAGCTGGATATAACGGATATAAAAAGCGTTACGGTATTTGACGACCAAGTTTTTGTAGTCGTGTCCAGGTGGAGCCGCTATCTGACGGCGGGGATGAGCGCGTATATGGACATACCTTGGCATTTTTACAGGTGGGATTTAGAGAAAGACGAGTTGTTTTATTGCGGATATTGCTATACGACGAGGGATACGGTGGATAACGTGTATTCTTTTTATATAAAACGGACGAGTACAGGGAGATAAAATTACTTTAAATACTAATGAAAATTAAGGAGGGCTTTAACAGCGTACGGTGTTTATATAGCAAATTTTTAAGGTAAAGGGGGATTTTACATGACGAAACGTTTAAGAAAAACCGTTATACTTGCTTTAGCGGCTGTATTCGTGCTTGCGATGTCTTTTTTCTGTTACAATTTTAACAGAAAAGCATTTGCTTTTACGGGTATTAGTCAAATTTCGGAGTATCAATTATACAACGAAACGAACACGTATAACGTAGTGTCAAGCAATTTTACGTCAAGCGGAAATTTCGTACCCGTAGTAGAAGATGACGGAGTAACGAGCAGTACTCAATATCACATTACATACGATATGTCGGCAAAGCAAAATCGTTCCGTTGCCTATTCTGCGCAGATAACGGTATTAACTCCCGGTTTAGGTAGTTCGGCTGCGGTATGGAGCAACACCCTCGGCGGTACGACAAACTCTTACAAATTCGCCTATGATGAATCGTCTTTGATATCTAAAATAGTAGCTGCCGCAGATAACGACGCAAACGTTTACTGGGCCAGAATGAACGGTTTTAACAGTTTTAACCTGTTCGATATAACGAATCAAAGAGGCGTATACACCACTTCAAACGTTGTATCCGCCGTAACGGATACGACAAAACATATTGTTTTGGTGTTTGACCCGTACGCCCCGGACTGTTCTAACGATAACGTTTATTACCAACTTAACTACATGTTAAGCAGGGTAATATACGACGTAAAAACCCTAAGCGCCGGCATTTTACCCAAAGTCAATCTTATAGGACACAGCCGCGGCGGCATAACCAATTTGCAATACGCTTTAAACCATCCCGACATCGTGGATTCTTTGATAAGTATCGGTACTCCTTATTTCGGTACCTCCACGGGTTTGCTGTTCGGCGATCTGTTTATGAGTAATTGCGACGGTTTAAGAGATATTTTAAGCGCCGAAAAATATTACGGTTATAATAATCGTTGGAATAATGATTATGACAGACTTTACAGCAATATTAAAGTTCAGGCAATCGGCGGTTATCATACGCTTAAGGGGTTGAAAGAGATCGTTTCAAACGACCGGTATATGGGATTTAACGATATGCTTAAAGGGGCAATCTGCGGTGCGATTGACGCGGTTGCAGTCGGTAAAACTCTCCTTAACAGTATGGGAGCAAGCCTTTTAACGAAGGTCTTAAGTTATATCTATCCCGAAAGCATGGCTGTTGCTTGTGCAAATATCATGGTCGAAGAAATAAACTTTGACTGGCCGCCGCATTTTATGTCCTGGTACAGCGACGGGCTGGTTCCGCTCGATTCTCAACTCGGTAAAAATGCGGGTTCGTCGAGTTTCGGCGGCGGTAATTACGCAGGGTTTAATTATTTTACACGTATGTTTGCGGACGCCGACAGTCTTGTGCAACTTGATAAGGTTGCGGTTCCTCAAATGGGTTTAGGTCATAATCTTGAAACTCGAGATTCTGTTATAATAGACAAAATCATCGCGGTATTGAGTTTAGATACAGGCGGTACTTCCGACTATGTTACGAAAGACAACGACGACGGAACCGTAACGTTTTTAACTTTCCGCGGAACATACCCGGGAAACTATTTCTTTTTACCTGCAACTATAGACGGTAAAACCGTAACTAAAATAAGTTCGTTTGCGTTTGACGGACAAAATAATTTGGAGGCGGTAGTTTTACCTGACACCGTTACCGAAATCGAAAGATATGCTTTTGCGGGCTTAATAAATCTCGAAGAGGTTTCGTTTAGCTATAATTCGCAATTAGAACATATAGGTTATGCCGCGTTTGCAGGTTGTTCTTCGCTTTATATGTTTAGTTCGTCAAACGAATATCGTTTAACTTTACCGGAAAGCGTAAAAACGATAGGAGCATATGCTTTTTCGGGAACTAAATTCAGTCATGTTGAAATGTATGATCGAGTCGAAAGTATAGGCGACGGCGCGTTTGCAGGTTGTTCTTTATTAGAATACATCGAGTTCCGTACGAATATGTATTATTTTTCCGACGAAGGTGTATTGTATAATTCGCAGGGCTGGCTTATGCAATATCCGCAGGCAAAAACGGGTACGAGTTTTACTATCCCGACTTCGCTGTATAACGTAGATATAAAATTTATATCTCCCTATGCGTTTTACGGTAACACCGAATTGTCCAGCGTAAATATAAGCGGCATAAAAACGATAAGCGACTACGCCTTTGCTCGGTGTGAAAACTTATCGACCATCACGGGGGGCGATGAAATCGAATACGTTGCGCCGACCGCATTAACCGGCGTACCGGCAATTCAGAACGGACAATTTTACACGTTAGGCGAGGTACTCGTTCGGTATAACGGCACCGCGGCTGCTCTTGACGAAACCGACTTTCCGTCGGGAATAAAGAGGATAGCGTCATTCGCGTTTTACGGTAAGGAAAATTTAGTTTCGATTAACCTTCCCTCGGGTATTCGTTATCTCGACGAAAGCGCGTTTGTCGATTGTGAAAACTTCAGTAAGATAAGGTGCACTAACACCGAACTCCCTACGATATTCTCGGTTCCGTTTGCGTCTAACTCTGAAACGTTGACTTTGTATTGCCGTAAAAGCATAAAGGACGGTTTAACTAATTCCGACTTATGGAAGAAGAGCGTTCCGAACATAGCGGCAATAAAAACGGATGCGTATTTTTCGGACGCGGGTACCCATGTAAACTTTTATCTGGGACAAACGATCCAAATACCTTCGTACAGCACACCGGGATATTACACTAAAGGTTGGAAGAGAGTAAACGCGAGCGGAGAAACGTACGGCAACTTTTTAACGCCTACTATGTGGGACGAACTCGTTGAAACGGTAACGTATAAAGCGATTTTAATACCCATCGAGCAAACTACTTTAACCTTCAAAAACGGCAATCACGTTGTCGGCGCGTTCATAATAGGGACGGGCGACGAATTTCAGTTAGGGGCGGAAGGATACACTCTTAACGGCACTTCGGTCGAATTTACGAATGCGGCTTGTATGAACGAATGCAACTACGGTTCTTATTCGGGCGACGCGATCGTTCGGGGTCAAGCGATAGCCACGTTTAACGGTTGGACGGCGAACGGCGAGCCGGTTGCCGACGGCGTGTGGGTTGAAAACTATTCCGAAGCGGGGCTTGAACTGCATGCGGACTGGCTGCCTGTAAACTTTACTATAACGTTGCAGGACGCTAAAAACAACACGACCGATACACTGACTTACAATTACTTTACCACGGTTACGCTACCCGAGCATACGTTTGACGGATTTCAGTTTATGGGGTGGTATAACGAAAACAACCAAAAAGTCGAAACGACCGAAGAATTAGTCGGCAACTTAAATCTTCACGCTGTATATGACGAACTTTACACGGTAATACTCAGTTCGACCACACACGTTATATCAAACCAAATTTTTACCGGCGTTGCAGGTGCCACAATAATATTGCCGACTAAAACGAGCGGCAATTACGAAGTCGAAAAGTGGGGTATATACGACGTAAATACCGAATATACGATAACGGGCAATTGCACCCTTCAGGCGGTCTGGAAAGGCAGAACCTACTCCGTAACTTACGCAAACCTCGTGTTTGACGGATTTACATCATTTGTTCTTTACGACAACAACTGGGGCAATCCCGCGCCCACGACTTACGAATACGGCGTAGGAATAGACCTTACGAGAGTAAGTGCGGCATATTCTTCTTCCGGTCCGTACGTACCTCAGCTTGTGTTTATAGGATGGTGTTCAGATCCAAACCTTAACAACTCGACGACGGCGATATCTTCGTCCGCTTCCGGTGCGGTTACTGTTTACGCAAAGTGGAGATACGATTACAGTTATTTGACCACCGGCAGAACCATTACCATAAACAATAATAACCCGTTAGATCAGGAATACGACCAGATTAGCCTTGTCAGTATGACGATGAGAAACACTCTTAAAGCCGTTAAGATAAACAAGTTCGCGCTTGATATCTATATTCGTCTTAAAGAAGTGAATTACGACGGCTGGCAGTATATATTCTTATACGGCGGTGCGGACGGCAACACCAAACTCGGCGAGTACGTTATTAAAACCGACGTAACCACCGAATATTCGCTTCATCGCGTACGCTTTATAATCGATTTGGACGTGCTTAATAACACAGATCATATTAACATAAGGTATCAGGCGAATAAAGCGTGGTTTATAAGCAGAGACTGGACGTCCAATCTCTTGCATTGTCAGATGGCTTACATTAAAGACGAGGCGGATTTAAACAGTCCGGAATTTTCGTGGCAGTACGTTTGTCCGAGTAAATCGGAAACCTGCTATTATGAACCTACTCAATTTATAACCGCGTAACGGGGCAAGCGCACAAAAAGTCGATAAACTTCGGCGCAACGTTTTACAAAAAGCGTTGCGCCGAATATTTTATTTAAACGGTTGACTTTGTTTTTTTCGTTATGTATAATAGTAAAAGTACTTTTCGGGAGAAAAACAAAATGGCTTATTATTACGACGAACCTTCAAGAACGTTTAACGAATATCTGCTCGTACCCGGTTATTCCGGCGCGGATTGCGTGCCCGATAAAGTTTCGCTTAAAACTCCGCTGGTTAAATTCCGCCGCGGGGAAGAATGCGCTATTACGATGAATACGCCTATGGTTTCGGCAATAATGCAGTCGGTATCGGGCGACAGGCTTGCCGTCGCGCTCGCAAAAGAGGGCGGCGTGTCGTTTATATACGGCTCGCAAACGATTGAAAGTCAGGCGGCGATGGTGAAAAGGGTAAAAAAATATAAATCGGGTTTTGTTGTTTCGGACTCCAACGTATCTCCCGAAAGCACACTTCGCGACGTTCTGGAACTTAAAGCGGTAAAGGGGCATTCCACGTTTGCCGTTACCGAAGACGGAACCTCGAACGGTAAACTCGTCGGCATAGTAACCGGCAGAGATTATCGCATAAGCCGTATGACCGGGGACGAGAAAGTCAAAACGTTTATGACGCCTTTAAACAGGCTCGTTACCGCAAAAGAAGGCGTTTCGCTTTCCGAAGCGAACGATATAATCTGGGAACATAAATTAAACTCTCTTCCCATTATTGACGGAGAGGGCAGACTCGTGGCGTTCGTGTTCAGAAAGGACTACGACAGCCATAAAGAGAATCCTAACGAACTTTTGGACGCGCATAAAAGATACGTAGTCGGCGCGGGCATAAACACACGCGACTACGCGGAAAGAGTTCCCGCACTCGTCGAGGCGGGCGCGGACGTATTATGTATCGACTCGTCCGAAGGCTTTACCGAATGGCAAAAAAGGACGATAGCCTGGATAAGAGAAAGATACGGCGACGAAGTCAAAGTCGGCGCGGGCAACGTAGTGGACGCGGAGGGGTTTAATTTTCTTGCGGAAGCGGGTGCGGACTTTATAAAGGTCGGCATCGGCGGCGGCTCTATTTGTATAACCCGCGAAACGAAAGGCATCGGCAGAGGACAAGCCACCGCGGTTATAGAAGTCGCAAAAGCGCGGGACGAATATTATAAAAAGACGGGTGTGTATATACCCGTATGTTCGGACGGCGGCATAGTAATGGACCATCATATAACGCTTGCGCTCGCTATGGGTTGCGATTTTTGTATGCTCGGCAGATATTTTGCCCGGTTTGACGAAAGTCCCACCAACAAAGTTCTTGTAAACGGTAATTATATGAAAGAATACTGGGGCGAGGGTAGCGCGCGGGCTCGTAACTGGCAGCGTTACGACCTCGGCGGGGCGGCAAAACTCTCGTTTGCGGAAGGCGTAGACAGTTACGTTCCTTACGCGGGTCCGCTCCACGACAACGTCGCGACGACGCTTGCAAAAGTTCGCTCTACCATGTGTAACTGCGGCGCGCTTACTATAAAAGAATTACAGGAGAAAGCGAAAATAACGCTCGTAAGTTCCGTTTCTATAATAGAGGGCGGCGCGCACGACGTACTCGTTAAAGACAAAAATCAATAACGTTATTTATTATACCGAAAGGGTTCCGCAAAACTGCGGAACCCTTTCGGTTTTAAAGAGGTAATAAAAGTGAAGAATATTTGTGAGCGAATTTATTTAACCAGTTCGATGACGGTTTCCGCAACGTTTTCGGCGGTAAAACCGAAGTGTGGGAAGAGTACTTTGGCGGGTGCGCTTTTACCGAAAGTTTTCATTCCGATAACCTTGCCGTCAAGTCCTACGTATTTGTACCAGCAGTTTTCCGAGCCGGCTTCTACGGCGACCCTCGCCCTTACGGCAGAGGGTAAAACGCTTTCTTTATACTTCGCGTTTTGCGCTTCGAAATCTTCCATACAAGGCATAGAAACGACCCTTGCATCGATTCCTTTCGCTTTAAGCAGGTCGTACGCGGCTACCGCAATCTGAACCTCGCTGCCGGTAGCGATGATTATCGCCTGCGGAATTTTCTTTTCGGAATCTCTTAATATATATCCTCCCTTAAGCGCGTCTTTACCCGTGCCCTCTATCATGGGCAGAGTCTGGCGGGAGAAGAACATGCAAGATGGTTTATTGTCTTTAAGCGCGTTTACCCAGGCGGCGGTTACTTCTCTGCCGTCGCAGGGGCGATAAACTTTCATATCCGGCATCGCGCGGAAAGTTTCGCATTGTTCTATCGGCTGGTGGGTAGGACCGTCCTCGCCGATACCTATCGAATCGTGTGTTAAGATGTAAGGCACGGGAAGCCCCATTATAGCCGCCATACGCATGGCGTGCTTCATGTAATCCGAGAACACCGCAAACGTCGCGCAGTAGGGGATAAGCCCGCCGTGCAAACGCAATCCGTTGGTGATAGCCGCCATGGCGTGTTCTCTTACTCCGTAGTGTATGTTAGAGCCGCTCCTGTACTCGGCGGAAAAGTACGCTCTCTTTTTCATAATAGATTTGTTTGTGGGACCGAGGTCCGCGCTACCGCCTATAAGGTTGGGTATTTTTTCGGCAAGTTTATTTAAAACCGTGCTGCTGTAACCGCGGGTCGCGTCGTCTTTTTCAAATTTCCATAAATCTTCGTCGTCAAGCCCGTTTATTTCGCCGCTCATAAACTCGCGATATTCTTTTGCCTTTTCGGGGAATTTTTCCTCGTACGCTTTGAAAAGTTCTTTCCAGGCTTTTTCGGCTCTGCGACCTTTCGCGGCGAATTTTTTGCAGTGCTTAAACACTTCTTCGGGCACTTCGAACGGGGGTAAAGTCCAACCAAGCGTTTTCTTTAATTCCTCTACGTTAAGTTCGCCGAGCGGCGCGCCGTGGCAAGCCGCGTTGCCGGCGAGGGGAGAACCGTAACCGATAACCGATTTTGCTATTATCAGCGAGGGTTTTTCCTTTTCCGCTTTAGCCTTTTTAATCGCGCGGTGTAAAGCGTTTAAGTCGTTTGCGTCCGAAACGTTTATAACTTGCCAGCCGAGCGCCTCGTGGCGTTTTTTAACGTCCTCGGTAAAGGTGCAGTCGGTATCGCCCTCTATGGTTATATCGTTATCGTCGTATATCGCGATAAGTTTGCCGAGTTTAAGCGTACCCGCAAGCGAAGCGGCTTCGTTTTCGATACCCTCTTGCATGCAACCGTCGCCGAGCAGAACGTAAGTATAATGGTCTACGACGGGGTAACCCTCTTCGTTGAACCTGTTTGCGAGATAACTTTCCGCAAGCGCCATACCCACCGCGTTCGCAATGCCTTGTCCGAGCGGACCCGTGCTTGTTTCCACACCCGGACAAACGCCGTATTCGGGGTGTCCCGCGGTGCGACTGCCGAGCGTTCTGAACGCCGCAAGTTCTTCTTTTTTAAGCCCGTATCCGAAAAGGTATAAAAGGGAATAAGCAAGCATAGAGCCGTGTCCTGCGGAAAGCACGAACCTGTCCCTGTTGTCGAAATTCGGGTTTTTGGGATTAAAAGTCATGTGTGTGTAAACGGAATAGCCTATCGGCGCCGCGCCGAGAGCCATACCCGGGTGTCCGGAATTGGCTTTTTCCACCGCGTCGGCGGAAAGCACTCTGATAGAGTCTATCGTAAGTTGTTTAACGTCCTTCATTGTAATATCTCCTTGTATGGCGGCGACTTTCTGCGCCGCTCTTTACAGGTACATTATATAGTATCCGAGGCATATTTTCAAGCCTTTTTCAATTCTTTTAAATTAAAATACGAGAAAATGACTTGTAATAGTTTTTTTTGTCGTGTATAATAAAATAGATATAAAATACAAGGTTTACACGGAGAACTTTATGGAAGGAAAACAATTCGTAAAAGAGATAGCGGATATTAACGAAGATTTCGCAAGATGGTATACGGACGTAGTTATTAAAACGGAACTCGTAGACTACGGTCCCGTTAAGGGCACTATGGTTATACGCCCCTACGGTTACGCCATATGGGAAAACATTATGGCGGATATGGACGCGCGGTTTAAAGAAACCGGCAGTAGAAACGCGTATTTTCCGCTGCTTATACCGATGAGTTACTTTACTAAAGAGGCAGAGCACGTAGAGGGTTTCGCGCCCGAAGTAGCCGTCGTTACCCACGCGGGCGGCGCAAAACTCGAAGAGCCTTTGGCAATACGCCCCACCAGCGAAACGATAATCGGCACGATGTACGCAAAATGGATACAGTCTTATCGCGATTTGCCCGTTATAATGAACCAGTGGTGCAACGTAATGCGTTGGGAAAAAACCACCCGTCCGTTTTTGAGAACGAGCGAATTTTTGTGGCAGGAAGGGCATACCGTACACGCGACCGAAGAAGAAGCGATGGAAGAAACGATGAAAATGCTTAACGTTTATAAATCGTTTGCGGAGGAAACTCTCGCCATTCCCGTGATAACCGGCAGAAAAACCGAGAAAGAAAAATTTGCCGGCGCGGTTGCGACCTTCGGCATGGAAGCGATGATGCTCGACGGTAAAAGTTTGCAGGCGGGTACTTCGCACTATCTCGGTCAAAACTTTTCAAAGGCGTTCAATATCAAATACCTCGATAAAGACGGCTCGCAAAAATACGGCTTTACTACTTCTTGGGGAACTTCTACCCGCTTAATCGGCGCGATAATAATGGCGCACGGCGACCAAAGGGGGCTTGTTCTTCCGCCGAAAGTCGCGCCCGTGCAGGTAATCGCGATACCGGTTGCGGCGCATAAGGGCGGCGTTACCGAAAAAGTGAGAGAGGTTGTGGACATTCTTAAAAACGCGGGGATTCGCGCCGAAGCGGACGAACGCGACGGAACGCCCGGCTGGAAGTTTAACGAGTGGGAAATGAAAGGCGTGCCTTTGCGTATGGAAATCGGACCGAGAGACGTTGAAAACAATCAGGCGGTTTTGGTTCGTCGCGACACGCACGAAAAAACTTTCGTTCCGATAGATAATATTGTAAGCACGATAAAGGAATTGCTCGATACCATTCAGAAAGAAATGCTTATCCGCGCGAGAGAAAGAAGAGACGCGAAAATTGTAGAGGCGGACTCTTTGGATGGAATACTTGCGGGAGTGGAAAACAAAAATTTCGTAAAAGCGGGCTGGTGCGGCTGCCGCGAGTGCGAAGACAAGGTTAAAGAATATGCGCAGGCTACCGCGCGCGTTATGGTTGACGAAGAGGGCGTGCCCGAAAAGTGCGCCGTGTGCGGCAAACCCGCAAAACATAAGGTTATTTTCGCCAGAGCGTATTAAACTCCGGCGATTAAGGAGAAATTATGCTTAATATCATAGACGCTTCGGGATATCCGATTGTTTCCATAAGCCGGGGATACGTTTTTTCGGTTGCGGCAATATATCTCGCAATCGTTTTGGCGTTGTACGGGCTTCGCTCGGCGGGGCTTTATATCCTTGCCAAAAGACAGGGCGTTAAAAGCGCGTGGATGTCTTTCGTGCCGTGTTTATGGATGTACGTCGTTTGCAAACTTATAGGCAACGCAAGATTCTTTTTCGATTCTTTTTCGCGCCTTGCGGTCGTTATAACGATACTTTTTACCGCAAGCGCGGTTTTAGACCTGCTTTGGAATTTTTTCAATTACTATCCCATAGCGCATTATTATCTCGAAGGGTATACGGTAAACATAGTAAGCACGGCGGAGGGATTACTGATAAAAACTCCCGACGGCAACTTCGTTAATCACTTCGATACGCCGGCAATAAACACGATTTGCAGCGTTATAGGGTACGCCTCTATTCCGCTCGATATAATTCAAGTCGTTATAACCGTGTTTGCGTTTATCGCCTTGTTTAAAAAATTCTGGCCGCAACACTACGTTATCGCTTCGGTGTTGTCGTTTTTAGGGCTTTTTGCCCCGTTTGCGTTTGCGATAAGAAAAAAAGACCCCGTAGACTACGCGGAGTTTATCCGGCAAAAAATGTCTTATTACGGCAACCCGTACGGCACGCACCCGTACGGCAGACCGAATAACGGCGGGTACGGCGCGGGTTACGGCTCCCCGTACGACGGCGACGAAAACCGTCGTAACTCTGACGGAGAAGAGCCTTTTTCCGAATTCGACGGCGGAAAGAGTAAGGGCGGCGAGCCGTTTGACGAGTTCGACAAGGATAAAAAGGAATAACTTTCGATGCAAAGCGAAAACATTGCGGCGATTTCGACCGGCAACGTGCCGAGCGGGGTCGCCGTCATCAGAATAAGCGGCGACAGCCCTTTGTCTATCGCGGAAAAATGTTTTAAACCGAGCGGCAAAACCGCCGTAAAAGATTTTACGCCTTACAGGCTTTATCCCGGCGAAATTCAGGCGGAAGGTTTTTGCGACCACGGTTTATGCGTGTACTTCAAATCGCCGAAGAGTTTTACCGGAGAGGACGTTGTGGAATTTCAGTGTCACGGCGGGCTTGCGATAACTCACGGCATACTTAAAAAAATACTTTCGCTCGGCGCGCGGCTCGCAACGAAAGGCGAGTTTACGAAGCGCGCGTTTATAAACGGCAAATTGTCTTTGGCTTCCGCAGAAGGACTTATAGAAATGATAAACGGCGAATCCGTTTCTGGCGTAAGGGCGGGGTATTCGCTTTACCGTGAAAAACTTACCCGCCGTGCGGAAGAAATGCAAAACGCGCTTACCGCCGCGCTTGCGGAGATAGACGCGGATATGGACTTTCCTGAAGAGGACCTTGAAAGTTTATCCACCGAAAACGTCCGCGCGGGTCTTAACGGAGTAACGAAAGAACTCGCTTCGCTTATAAACGGGTACAGCGCGGGCAGAACGCTCGTTAAAGGCGTAAAAGTGGCGATTGTCGGTAAGCCGAACGTCGGTAAAAGTTCTCTTTTAAACGCGCTTTTGAATTACGATAAGGCAATCGTTTCAAGCGTTGCCGGCACTACGAGAGACGCGGTGGAGGGCAGGATAGATATAAACGACGTTCCTTTCTTTTTTACCGACACCGCGGGAATAAGAGAAACTTCGGGCGAGATAGAAAAAATCGGCGTGGAGATGTCTAAAAAAATATTAGAATCCGCCGACGTAATTTTGTTCGTTACCGCCGCGGGAGAGCGCGGTGAGGAGGACGAAAAAATTTATTCGCTCGTTAAAAACAAAAACTGCATAACCGCCGTAAATAAAATCGATACCGTGCGGGAGAAACATACGGGGGCGGACGTTTTCGTTTCCGCAACCGCTAAAACGGGAATAGACGAATTGAAAAACGCACTCTACGGAAAAGCGGTGGGTAAAGTAGATTTGGGCAGTGAATTCGTTTGCGAAGAAAGGCATTACGCCGCTCTTAAAAAAGCGAAAGAAAAATTAGATCTTGCTTTAAGCGGGTTAGGCAAAACTCCGCTCGAACTCGTTGCGATGGATATTAAAGACGGGTGGGACGCGCTCGGCGAAATAACGGGCAAAACCGCGAGCGAAGAAATCATAAACGAAATTTTTTCTAAGTTTTGCGTGGGTAAATAAATCGCGCGTAAACGGAGGTAAGAAATATGGTAAATCTCGAATTGTACAGGGTTTTTTACACGGTTGCGAAATGCGGCAGTCTTACACGCGCCGCAGAGGAACTGTATATTTCTCAACCCGCCGTTTCTCAGGCGATAAAACAACTCGAAACGCAACTCGGCGGGCAACTTTTCGTCAGAACGCATAAGGGAATGGAACTTTCCGAAACGGGCGGCAAACAAATTTTTTCGCAGGTGGAACAGGCTCTTAAACTTTTCGACGACGCGGAAAAGAAATACTCCGAACTGAAAGACACCGCCACCGGGGTTGTAAGGATATGCGCTTCCGATACGGTCAGTTCTCATTTTCTTCTTCCTTACATAAAAAAGTATCATGAGAAATATCCCGACGTAAACCTTACGCTCCAGAACTGCACCTCGCAGGAAACCATAGAACTTTTAAAAAACAAAAAGGGCGACGTCGGTTTCGTCAATCTCCCCGTAGACGATGGGGACGTAAACCTTGTGGGCGCGGTTATGCAACTGCACGACACTTTCGTTGCGGGTAAAGAATTTTCGTTTTTGCAAGGGAAAAAAATCGACCTTAAAATGCTTCAGGATTATCCGCTCTTAATGCTCGACACTTCTTCCGCCACGCGGCAGGCAATAGTCTCGTTCGCGCGGACGCAAGGGCTGCATCTGCATCCTGAAATAGAAGTCGCGAGTTTGGAACTTATGGTTGAACTTGCGAAAAACGGACTCGGCGTTGCGTGTATCGCAAGAGAGTTCGTGCGGCACGAACTGGAAGAAGAAAAGAGTTTGTTCGAGATAGAGGTTGACCCCGAACTCCCGTCGCGCGCGATAGGGCTTGCGCTCCCGAAAGACGGCAATCTGACTTTCGCGGTAAGGGAGTTTATAAAAGAAGTCGGGGACGGACTGTGAAATATTTCTATTTTGCGTAACGCAGTGTAAAAGGTTTATAAGGAAAGGAGTGTTTATCGATGGAAATCTGGCAGGCAATCGTGCTCGGCGCGGTTCAGGGCTTTGCGGAGTTTTTGCCCGTGTCTTCAAGCGGGCATCTGATGCTTTTAGAGCACTGGTTCGGCATACAAGAAGGACTTTTTTACAGCGTTATGCTGCACGTCGGCACGCTTATACCCGTTATAATCGTTTTATGGAAAGAAATAGTCGGTCTTTTCAAAAAGCCTTTCAATAAATTCGGCTGTTTAGTGCTTGCGACGATTCCCGCGGGGGTAGTCGGCATAGCCGCCTCTCTGCTCGGGATAGACGATTTTTTTAACGAACATATCTGGCTTCTCGGCGTTACTTTTCTCCTTACCGCGGCGGAACTTTTGTTTTCCGAATTCCGTGCAAAAAAGGTTGAAATGATTAACCCGATAAACGCTAAAACTGGTTTTATAATGGGTTTAGGTCAAGCCGTGGGCGTGTTCCCGGGGTTATCGAGAAGCGGAACCACGGTTACCGCCGGCGTTATCGCAAAGGTGAATAAAGAGTATAACGCGAACTTTACGTTTTTAATGAGCATTCCTATAATCATTGCCGCCGCGCTTTTAGAGTCTTATAAATGCGTTAAAGCGGGGTCTATAGGCAATATCAACGTTCCCGCGCTCGTTCTTGGCGTGCTTACCGCCATGGTCTGCGGATATATTTCGATAAAATTTATGCTTAATATAATTAAAAAGGCAAATTACAAGTGGTTTTCGCTTTATCTTGTGTTTGCCGCGGCGGCGGCTTTTGTAACCGCGATAGTTTAACGGAAGAAAAATTTACGGGAGATAAATTTATGAAAAAGTTTTTCGGAGAGTTTAAAAAGTTTATAACCCGCGGCAGCGTTTTAGACCTTGCCGTCGGCGTTATCATCGGCAGCGCGTTCACCGCGATAGTAACCGCGCTTACCAAAAACATTCTTCAACCTATAATCAACTGGTTGCTGTACCTTATTTTCGGCGGCAACGGCTCGCTCGACGGCGTATATACCTTTTTAGTCGGCAGCGCGGAAGATTTAACGAGCGCGATTTATATCGACTGGGGCGCGTTTATCAGCGCGATAATCAACTTTTTGCTTATCGCTTTCGTATTGTTCTCTATCGTTAAAGCGATAAACAAACTGCAAGAGAGCGGCGAAAAAATGATGAGCGATTACGAAAAAGTGCGTATCAGAAAAGCCGACAGAATAGAAATGAAAAAACTCGGACTTAACAGAAGAAACGAAGCCGATGTAAAAGCCTATCTTAAAATAAGAGAAGAGAGACAGGAAGCGGCGAAAGCCGAAGCCGAAAGAAAAGCGGAAGAGGAAAAACTTAAAAACCCGACTACCGAAATGTTGTTAAAAGACATACGTACGCTTTTACAAAACAGCGCGGCGTTAAAGCCCGAAGAAAAGAAAGAAGAGAAGAAAGGGGAAAATACCGAAGAAAAATCGGACGCAAAAGAAGAAAAAACCGAAAAAGCCGATAAAGCGGAAGAAAAAGAGGAATAAAATGTTCAAACCCGAGTTGTCTTCGAGCGTAGGTTACGTTATAGGTAAAGGGCTGAAAGACGGCGAATACCTTTACGCGTTAGACCCCGCCGTAAAAAAAGACCTTGGCGAATTAAAGGCGGCGGGTATAAATTCCGTCGAACTGGACGTTTGCGGTATGCATTACGCATGGGCGTTTGAAAAACTGCTTAAAAGTTCGTTAAAAGAAGTAAACAAAGCGGGCGTTACGCTTAACAGCGTGCATTATCCTTTCGGCGTAACCTGGATGGACCTTGCTTCCCCGTGGGAGGCAGACAGGCTCGAAATAGTAAAATGGATAGGCAAACAGTTTCGCACGGTAGACGAATTCAGACCGCGCGCACACGTTTTTCACCCCGGCGGCGACGGAATAAAGGCTTGCGACGCGGACGAGTATATGACGAAACTTTGCGACTCGGTTACCAGACTTGCCGACTTGACGGACGCGTACGTTTGTATAGAAATCATGGTTGGCGGCGAACTTTTCAACACCGTCGACAAAGCGGAAAAACTGTTGGAACGCGTTCCGAAGGCGAATATCGTTTTAGACGTAAACCACTTGCTCCACGACAAGCCGGAAGAAGCCGTTCTCCGGCTCGGCGACAGAATAAAAACTTTGCATATATCCGATTACGATTTCGTATACGAAAGACATCTTATGCCGCTCGAAGGCAAAATAAACTGGAACGCCGTTATTTCCGCGCTCGAAAAAACGGGGTATGACGGTCGTTTCAATTACGAACTCGACATGAAAAAGTACGGGTACAACTATAAACAAATAAGCGAAAATTACGAAAAGTTGTTTTCGGATTACAATAAAAGCCGGGCATAGTTTAAGCCAAGCGACCTATGTCGGGCTAAAAACATTTATTGCGGGTTTAACATACTATAAAGTATGTTGAACAGCGCGGTTATAAATCTTTCCGTAATTAAACGAAACGCCGAAAACGTAAAAACCGCTCTCGGCGGAAAAAGCAAACTGTGCGCGGTCGTAAAGGCGGACGCGTACGGGCACGGCGCGGAAAAAATCGCCGCCGCGCTGTATACCGTTTCAGACTGTTTTGCCGTGGCACTCCCCGAAGAGGGCGTTTCTTTGCGATTGTCCGGCATAGATAAAGAAATACTCGTGCTTACTCCGCTTTCGGCGGGCGACGAAAAGGTTTGCGTCGAATACGGGCTTACCGCTTCGGCAGCGAGCGAAAAAGACGTACGGCGACTTGAAAAAGAGTGCGAGGCGCAGGGTAAAACCGTAAACTTTCATATAGCGTACAACACGGGTATGAACAGGTACGGCGCAGACGGCGTTGAAGAAGTTTGCCGTATAGCGGACGAAGCGACAAAGTGCCGTTACGCCATGCTTACGGGGTTATATTCGCATTACGCCGCGCCGGAAAACGACGTTTCTTTTTACAAAGCGACCGAAAAGTTCGTTAAGGCGCGAGATATTATAAAATCTTACGATAAAAACGCCACGTGCCATATTTCGGCAAGCGGCGGGTTTTTAAGGGGCGCGCATTACGATATGGTGCGCATAGGGCTTTTGCTGTACGGGTATAAACCGTTTGTAAGCGACGCGATAAACGTAAAACCCGCAATGCGCGTTTACGCGCCCGTAGTCGCAAAACGCACGCTTTCCGTAGGAGAAACCGCGTTTTACGGCGAAACCCGGGCGGAAAAACCCGAACGACTTTCTCTCGTGAGATACGGCTATGCGGACGGACTGCCGAGAAAGCGTGTAAAGGGGCAGTTCGGCAACCGCTGTATGGACGTTACCGCGCTTACCGATAACGATAAAAGATTCGTAAACGTGATAGAAAACGCCGAAGAACTTTCTTCCGAATACGGCACGATTACTTACGAATTACTTTGCGGCGCGGCGCGGCGCGCGGAAAAAATATACGTTACGTAACGCGCCTATCGGTGCGAAAAACATAGGGGACAAGTTATGAAATATTTGCTTAAACTCACAATAATACCTTTTATATATCTCGTGTTTATGCTCGTGATATGTTTGTCCGTTTTAATGATACCCGAAAACCTTTTGTGGTTACGGTACGTTGCGGCGGCGGGTGCTTTTATACTGTTTGCGGTTATAATCGCGGGCGTTTTTTACGGCGAAGGACAAACCGCCCTTAAAGTACGGCTCGCAAACGATATGGAAAGGCGGCAAATCGTTTTGACCGGAGAGGACAGACCCTTAAAAGTTAAAGAAGAATACGCTACATGGAAAGGGTTCGTTGCGGGCGCGCTCGTATGCGTGCCGCTCGTAATACTGCTTGCGGTGCATACCGTGCTTATTTTAACCGTCGGCGAAACGGCTCGCGGCGCGGGTGCCGCGGCAAGCATGCTGTATCTTATAGTGTTTATATTTTTCAGCGCGGGCGGCAGTACCGTATCGGTGTACGCGTATTATTATACGCTGATAGCGATACCCGTGTTTATGACCCTGACCGGAGTTCCGTATATGCTCGGCGCTAAAAAAATTCAACGTCAGCAAGACGAACTCGAAGAAAAGCATAACGCCATCTACGGCGAACGTGCGGATGACGATACTCGCCCCGTCAGGAGGTCTAAGTGAGAATAACCGGCGGAATCTACGGCGGGCGCAAACTCGCCGAATTCGAGGGAATAGGCGTCAGACCTACTTCCGACATGCTTAAAGAAGGGCTCTTCAATTCGATAGGAGACGAAATCGTCGGCAAAAGTTTTCTCGATATGTTCGCGGGGACGGGCGCGGTCGGTATAGACGCGTTTTCTCGCGGGGCGTCGCGCGCGGTTTTATGCGACAATTCGAGGGAAAGCGTAAAACTCATACAAAAAAATCTTGCCGCGCTTAAAATAAACGACGGTATGGAAACGGTTTTTTGCGATGCGATTAAATACGTTTCTCAATCGACGGAAAAGTTCGACTATATATTTATAGACCCGCCTTACGCCGCGGGCGCGGGTCTTGCCGCGGTAAACGCGGCAAGCGGGATTTTAAACGACGGCGGCACGATTATTTACGAGGACGAAAAAGATTACGAACCGGAAGTTGATGGACTTGCGCTCGTTAAAAAAAAGAGATACGGCAGGGCGCATCTGTACTTTTTTAAGCGTAAACGCGCGGCGTGCGTGTTCGCCGGCACTTTCGATCCGGTAACGAACGGGCATATCCGCATTATAAAAGAATGTCTTAATCGCTTTGAAAAAGTCATTGTAACGATAGGCGAAAACGCCGATAAAAACCCGCTGTTCGATATAGCGGAAAGAGAAAAATTTTTACGCGCCGCGTTAAAGGGCGAAAGCCGCGTTAAAATCGTAAGATATTCCGATTATACCGAGGAATATTATGATTTTTTGATTAAAGAGGGCGCGTATTATTACGTTCGCGGCATAAGGAACTCTGCCGACGCCGCATACGAAAGCGTTTACGAGAAGCAAAATCTTAAACTTTACCCGCTGATAAAAACCGAGTACGTAAAAGCGGAAAAAGAATACAAAAACGTAAGCGCAAGCGAAGTGAGAAAACGCTTAACCGAAGGTAAAAGCGTGAAAGGGCTCGTTCCCGATGAAGCCTTTGAGTTAATTACCGCCGCTATGCGCGATAAAAGATAAACGCAAAAACGATTCCCAAAACGAAATTCAAAACCGCGCAAAGCAGTTTACCGAGTATAAACGGCGCGGTTTTTATTTTTGCCTTTTTTAAAAACGTAACCGATTGCATTAAAACGGACAATCCGCCGAACCCGCATATAAACGCCGAAACGGGTAGCGATAAAAAAGATATACCGGCGGATGAAACGGTTTTAAGTCCGCGCGTATATTCTATCAATCCGTAAATCAGCCCGCAACCGAGCGTTTCCGAATTGAAAATTTTGCTCGTTGCCGCCGTAAGCGGGGCGAGTATTTTAAACCTTATAAGCGTTTCGATAAAAACGTAAAAAAGGGTAATCACTCCGCCGACGAACAAAGAGGAGTTTATTGCGGAATTAACGCTTTCGCCGAAAACGTCGTCCGCCGCGTAATTTGCCGTTTCACCGCCTTTGGCAAGCGGCTCTTTTCGCTTATAAAAAGAGAATAAAAACCCCGTAATCACCGCACCCGAAAAATTACACGCGAGCAAAAGCGCACCGAAGCGCGTATCGTTAAACATAACCCCGCCTACGCTCGCAATTAAAAACATGGGAGAAGAAGTCGAGCAAAGCACCGCCGCCCTGACGCTTTCCGCAGGCGATAAAAGTTCGCCCCGGCGCATGTCCGAAACGATTTTCGCGCCCATGGGGTAGCCCGCAAGCACGCTCATGAAAAACGCGTAACCGGTTACCCCGCCGAGGTTAAAAAACCTTTTCATCGGCGGGGAAAGTTTGTTGCAGATTTTGCCCGTAACTTTAAGCGAAGAAATAACCGAGGTAACGAAAACGTACGGAAAAACCGAAGGGAGCACGCACGCGGCAAAAAGTTTAAGCCCGTCTGTAACGCCGGAGGAAAGTCCTGCGGCAAACGAAAACGCGGCGGCAAAAAGTATCAGCGCGAAAAAAATCGCATATTCTTTTGCCGTTCCGATTTTTTTATCCATATAAATATAATATTACGGCTTGAAAAAAAATATGGATTATGTTACAATATTTATATGGATTTATTCGATTATTCCGAAACCAAAAACGTAGCCGTTCCGCTTGCCGAAAGAATGCGCGCGAGAAACCTCTCCGAATTTATAGGGCAAACCCATATCGTGTCGGAAACGGGTCTTTTGCGCCGGGCGATTAAACTCGACAGGCTGGGCAGTTGTATATTCTGGGGACCGCCCGGGTGCGGCAAAACCACGCTAGCCAACGTTATCGCGCTGTCTACGAGCGGAAACTTCGTTAAGTTAAACGCCGTGTCTTCGAGCGTGGCGGACGTTAAAAAGGTTATCGACGAAGCGCGCGAAAACCTGCGGCTTTACGGTAAAAAGACCTATTTGCTCCTTGACGAATGCCATAGATTCAGCAAAACGCAAAGCGACAGCCTTTTACCCGCGATAGAGCGCGGAGATATTATTTTTATAGGCTCCACGACGGAGAACCCTTTCGCTTCGATGACGCCCGCTATCGTTTCGCGGTGCAGGGTGTTTGAACTTAAACGCTTGACGGAAGACGACATAAAGGGCGCGCTCGTAAAAGCCTTGCGGGATAAAGAACGCGGGCTCGGCAATTTAAATCTTAACGTAGAAGACGCCGCGCTTTGCCACATCGCGCGTGTTGCCGCGGGGGATTTACGCGTTGCTTACAACGCGCTGGAACTCGCCGCGCTTACCACCGAAGCAGACGAAAACGGCGTGATAAACGTAACGCTTAAAGACGCGGAAGAGTCTATTCAGCAAAAAGCGTTGTCTTTTGACGAACAAGCCTATTACGATATGCTTTCGGCTTTTTGTAAAAGCCTCAGGGGGAGCGACGCAAACGCCGCGCTGTACTATATGCAACGGCTGGTTAAAGGCGGTTGCGACCCGTTGCTTATCGCAAGGCGGGTTATAGCTCACTCCGCAGAGGACGTAGGGGTTTGCGACCCGATGGCGATGGTCGTTGCGACGAACGCCTACCTCGCTTTTGAAAAGATGGGATTGCCCGAAGGGCTTTTACCGCTTAGCGAAGCGATAATTTACGTGTGCGAAGCGGAAAAGTCTAATTCGGTCGTCGTTGCGATGGATTCCGCCGCGGCGGACGCGGTAAACGTAAGAGACGACAACGTGCCCGGCTGGGTTAAAAACGCCGTATACGGCGCAAAGGAAGACAAAATCGCCGCTTCGAGGTATAAGTATCCGCACGATTACGGCGGATACGTCGAACAGCAGTATTTACCCGATTCGCTAAAAGACAGGGTGTATTACGTTCCGTCGGACCACGGATACGAAAAAACGATTAAAGAAATAAGAAAAAGAAAAGGAAAGAAAAATTAGGTAATTAAAATGGACTACTCGTTAAAACTCGGAAAAGAATTCGACATCAAGCCCGAATATTCGGCTAACATAATCAAACTTATAGAAGAAGACAACACCATACCGTTTATAGCGCGGTACAGAAAAGAAATGACCGGCAGTTGCGACGACCAGAAACTGCGCGAGTTTGCGGACAGGCTTAAATATCTTAAAAATCTCGATAAGAGAAAACAGGAAATTGCCGACGCGATAACCGAGCAAGGCAAAATGACCGACGAAATCGCCGTGTCGCTCGCTTCAGCCGAAACGATGACCGAGGCGGAGGACGTATATCGCCCGTTTAAGCAAAAGAGAAAAACGCGCGCTTCCGTTGCCGCGGCAAAGGGCTTAACTCCGCTTGCGGACTTTATACTTTCTTTTAACGACGGCGTGAAAAGCGAAGCCGCAAAATACGTTTCGGAAGAAAAGGGCGTAAAGAGCGCGGAAGAAGCGATTGCCGGCGCGTCGGACATAATCGCGGAGCGAATATCGGACGATGCGGAACTGCGCAAAACCATAAGAAAAAAGCTTACCGAAACGGGCGAAATCGTGTGCAAACTTTTAGAAGGCGAAAACGCCAAAACGTACGATATGTACGCCGATTACTCCGAGCGCGTTTCTAAAATTCCGTCGCACCGCGTGCTTGCGATAAACCGCGGCGAAAAAGAAGAATGTCTTAAAGTCAACGTAAAATGCGACGAAGAGGCGTTTATAAACGCGATTAAGTCCGTATACGTAAAAGGCTCGGGCGAGAGCGCGGCAATAGTCGCCGCCGCCGCGGAAGACGCTTTTTCAAGGTTGATATTCCCGTCGGTCGAAAGAGAAGTAAGGAACGAACTTACCGAGAGAGCGAGCGAACAGGCGATAAAGATGTTCGAGGTAAATCTTCGCCCGCTATTGCTTCAACCGCCGCTTAAAGGCAGAGTGATAATGGGGCTCGACCCCGCGTACAGAACGGGTTGTAAAATCGCCGTTATAGACGAAAACGGAAACGTTCTCGCAACGACCGTCGTTTACCCCACGCCGCCGCAAAACAAGACCGAAGAGGCGAAAGCGAAACTTCTCGCCCTTATTGAAAAATATAAAGTAAACGTAATTTCGATAGGCAACGGCACCGCGAGCAAAGAGTCCGAAATTTTTGTTGCCGACCTTATAAAGTCGAGCGGAAAGGACCTTTCTTACGCGGTCGTAAACGAAGCGGGTGCTTCGGTGTATTCGGCAAGCAAACTCGGCGCGGAAGAGTTCCCCGATTTTGACGTAACGCAAAGAAGCGCGGTAAGCATAGCGCGCCGTCTTTTGGACCCGCTTGCGGAACTTATAAAAATCGACGTTAAAAGCATAGGCGTGGGGCAGTACCAGCACGATATGCCCGAAAATCGGTTAGAAGAGGTTCTCGGCGGCGTCGTAGAGGACTGCGTAAACAGCGTAGGCGTAGACTTAAACACCGCCTCGCCGAGCCTTTTGTCTTACGTGGCGGGACTTAACGCAGGTATTGCCAAAAACATAGCGGAATACAGAAAAACCGAACCGTTCAAGACGAGAAAAGACCTTTTAAAGGTTAAAAAACTCGGTGAAAAGGCGTTTACGCAATGTGCGGGCTTTTTGAGAATACACGGCGGCTTCGTACTCGACAATACGGCGGTTCACCCCGAAAATTACGAAGCGGTCGAAAAGATGCTTTCGCTTCTCGGATATACTCTTTCCGACGTGGAGCAGGGCAAAATTACGGATATAAGGGACAGACTGAATAAATCGGGAACGGAAAAAATCGCCGCGGAGTGCGGGATAGGCGCGCCCACGTTAAACGACGTCGTCGGCGAACTGTTAAAACCCGGTCGCGACATAAGGGATTCGTTGCCGAAGCCCGTTTTAAGAAGCGATTTGATGGACTTAAACGACCTGAAAGAGGGTATGGAGATAACCGGCACGGTAAGAAACGTTATCGACTTCGGCGTGTTCGTGGATATAGGCGTACATCAGGACGGATTAGTTCATATATCGCAGATTTCGGATAATTTTATAAAGCACCCGTCGGACGTGCTTAAAGTCGGCGATACGGTTAAAGTCAAAGTTCTTGGCGTAGACCCCGTTAAAAAGAAAATTTCGCTTACGATGAAAACGACCGAAAATCCGCACGGAATAGGCGGCGCAAATCAAAAAACCGACCGCGAGAGAAAGTCTGGCAGAAAGTTTGCGGAAAGAAAAAAGAGTGAAGCGGAGAGTAAAGAGGACATGCTCGCGCTGCTTTATAAAAAATTCGGCAGATAGGTTTATCGCGCGGTATAAAAGCGCGCCACTCGGGGTATATAATCTTGGTTAATTAACCGCGACAAGCGGATAAGGAGGATAGGTGTATGGCAAGAATGGTACTTAACGAAACGAGTTATTTCGGCGCGGGGTGCAGAAAAGAACTCCCTGCGGAACTGAAAAAACGCAAGATGAAAAAGGCGTTTATCGTAAGCGACGCTGATCTTTATAAGTTCGGCGTGGTAAAAAAGGTAACGGACGTTTTGGACGGGTGCGGTACGGATTATTACGTGTTTACGGACGTGAAACCGAACCCGACCATAGCGAACGTGCACGCCGCGCTCGAAGCGTTTAATAAGTTTTCGCCGGACGTTATCGTGGCGATAGGCGGCGGCAGCGCGATAGACACGGCAAAAGCGGTGGGCGTTATTGCGACTAACCCGAATTTTGCGGACGTAAAGAGTCTGGAAGGCGTCGCTCCTACCGAGAATAAGGCTTTTCCGATAATCGCCTTTGCGACGACGAGCGGCACCGCGGCGGAAGTAACCATAAACTACGTTATAACCGACGAAGAGGCGGGCAGAAAACTCGTTTGCGTAGACCCCGGAGATATTCCGATAATCGCGTTTAACGACGCCGATATGATGGTAAGCATGCCGAAAGGGCTTACCGCGGCTACCGGTATGGACGCATTAACCCACGCCATCGAGGGCTATATAACTCCGGGTGCGAATCCGATTTCGGATTTGCTTTGCTGGAATTCGATTAAACTTATTTCCGAAAATCTGAGGGCGGCGGTTAAAGACGGTTCCGATATAACCGCAAGAGAGGGTATGGCGTACGGCTCTTACGTTGCGGGCATGGCGTTTTCTAACGTAGGGCTCGGCATAGTCCACTCCATGGCGCACCCTTTGGGCGCACGGTTCGACGTGCCGCACGGCGTGGCAAACGCATTGCTTCTTCCTTTTGTAATGGAGTATAACAAACCCGCTTGCGTTAAAAAGTTCGGCGATATAGCCCGTGCGATGGGCGTTTCCGTAATAGGTCTAACCGAAGAGGAAGCGGCTCAGGCGGCAATCGAGGAGGTTAAAAAACTTTCGCTCGATATAGGTATACCGCAAAAACTGAAAGACCTTAAAAAGCGGGGTACGGACGAAACGCTTATTTTACCGCAAGACTTAAAACAACTTGCCGAAGATGCGTTTATCGACCCGTGTACGGGCGGCAATCCGAGAAAAACTTCGGTTAAAGAAATTCTCGAACTGTATAAAACCGCATATTGATAATTAACGTAATGTAAAAAACAACGCCGCTCGTTATCGAGGGGCGTTGTTTTTATATGTTTATTCCGGAATAAAGTTTTCAAAAATGATATTGTCGCACAAGGGTTTTACTCTGTCGTATTCCGCTTGAGAAGTAACCGTCCAGCAGAGCAGAGCTTTGTTTTTGATTTTGCTTTTTTTAAGGGGCAATCCCGTGTGTTTATAACTTATAAAGTCCGGCTTTGCGATAAAGTTAAGCGCAAGGTTTTTAACGATAAAACGAGTTATTGAATTTTCGCCCTTTAAGTCCTCTTCGTCGCTCGTCGCAAGCACGCCGCGTATAATTTCCGGCGCGAGTTTTTTTACTTTTGCGATATATAGCGGGTTAAAACTTTGAACGGCGAATTCGCCTTTGTAGTCTTTGAGCGCGGCAACGGTTCTTTCGACAATTCGTTTATCGGGCTGATTTTTTATTTCTATCAGGAGCGGAATTCTGCCCTCGGCAATCTCCAGCGTTTCTTTAAGCGTGGGTATTTTGCCGCCGCCGATTAAATCGAGCGATTTTAATTCGTTCGCGGTTTTTTCGTATATAAGACCTTTTGCGCCCGTCATGCGTTCGAGCGATTTATCGTGAAAACAAAAAAGTTCCCCGTCGCGGGAAGCGTAAACGTCTATCTCCACGGGATAAGCGTTGGCCGCGGCGTTTTCGTACGCAAAGGCGGAATTTTCGGTAATGTCCGCGCCCCACAGACCTCTGTGCGCAATCGGTACCGAAAAAAGCGCGCTTTTAAGGTTTATTCTCATATTCTCTCCGATTTTATTTTGCTTGATTATTTAACGGTTTTAGTATATACTATTATCTGCAAAATTCACGAATTATTATACGACCAAAGGTGAGCCAATGTCAACGGTAAAAGAAAATATCCGCAACTTTTGCATAGTAGCGCACATAGACCACGGTAAAAGCACCCTTGCCGACAGGCTGATGGAAATGACCGGGCAGGTCAGCGAGCGTGATATGGAGGACCAACTTTTAGACTCTATGGACTTAGAGCGCGAGCGCGGCATTACCATAAAACTTACTCCGGTAAGAATGTTTTACAAAGCAAAAGACGGTAAAGAGTATACTTTTAACCTTATAGATACGCCCGGGCACGTAGACTTTACTTATGAGGTTTCGCGGTCGCTTAAAGCGTGCGAAGGCGCTATTCTGATAGTCGACGCAACGCAGGGCGTACAGGCGCAAACGCTTGCAAACGCATATCTCGCGATAGACAACAATCTCGAAATAATGCCCGTAATCAATAAAATGGATTTAGCGTCCGCCCGTCCGGACGAAGCCGCCGAAGAAATTGAAAATATTCTCGGGGTAGACGCTTCGGACGCGCCGAGAATTTCGGCTAAAAGCGGACTTAACGTAGAAGAAGTTTTAGAAGGTATCATAAAAAAAATTCCCGCGCCTAAAGGCGATGACGCCGCGCCCTTAAAAGCGCTTATATTCGATAGTTTTTACGATAATTTTAAAGGCGTTATCTGTTTCGTCCGCGTAATGGACGGCACGGTAAAAGTCGGCACTAAAATTAAAACTTTTAACTCGGGCAAACAGTTCGTGGTTACCGAAACGGGCGTTTTTACGCCGAAAATGAAAGCGACCGAAAGCCTTTCGGCGGGAGAAGTCGGATATATCGCCGCAAGCATAAAGAGTATAGAAGATACCGCCGCCGGCGACACGATAACCGACGCGGACAATCCCGCAAAAGAATCTTTGCCCGGCTATAAAAAGGCGCTACCAATGGTCTTTTCGGGCGTGTTTCCGCTTGACGGAAGCAAGTTCGGCGATTTAAAAGACGCGCTTTTAAAACTTAAACTCAACGATGCGGCTTTGTCGATAGAACCTGATAATTCCGCCGCGCTCGGCTTCGGGTTCCGTTGCGGCTTTCTGGGGCTTTTGCATATGGACGTGATACAAGAACGTATCGAAAGAGAGTTCGACCTCGATATTATAACGACCGCGCCTTCGGTATCGTATATGGTCTATAAAACGGACGGACAGGTTTTAAAGGTAGAAAATCCTACGCACCTCCCTCCGGTAACCGAGATAGACTATATGGAAGAGCCGGTTATAAACGCCAACATATTCACTCCGCCGGAATTCGTCGGTCCGATAATGGAACTCTGTCAATTTAAGCGCGGCGTTTATAAAGATATGGTATACCTCGACAAAACTCGCGTGCAACTTAAATACAAACTGCCGCTTAACGAAATAATTTACGACTTTTTCGACAGTCTTAAATCGCGCACCAAAGGCTACGCTTCGTTCGACTACGACATCGCCGGATACGAAAAAAGCGACCTCGTTAAACTGGACATGCTTTTAAACGGCGAAATTTGCGACGCGCTTTCGATAATCGTGCATAAAGACAAAGCGTACGAACGCGGTCGCCAGATAGCCGAAAAACTTAAAGACGTTATACCTCGTCAGATGTTCGAGATACCTATTCAGGCGGCTGTAGGCGGTAAAATAATCGCGAGAGAAACGGTTAAAGCCTTCCGTAAAGACGTGCTTGCCAAATGCTACGGCGGCGACGTAACCCGCAAGAAAAAACTTTTGGAAAAACAAAAAGAAGGCAAAAAGAAAATGCGCTCTATAGGCACGGTCGAAATACCTTCGGAAGCGTTTATTTCTATACTCAAAACGGACGGCGGCGATTAAACGCCGTAAAGGAGAAAATCGAAATGAGCGGAATATACATTCACGTGCCGTTTTGTAAAAGCAAATGTACTTACTGCGATTTTGCTTCTTATCCGAAAGAAACGGGCAAAATCGAAAGTTATTTTGCCTGTCTTTATCGCGAGTTGGAAGGGCGCGGCAGGGCGGCGGGCGGTAAAACGTTCGATACCGTGTATATAGGCGGCGGCACGCCGTCTTTCGTAGACGAAAAGTTTATAGTCGGCGCGCTAAGGCAGGTTCGCAAATTTTTTACCCTTTCAAACGACCCCGAAATAACTATAGAGATAAACCCCGGCACTCTCACGCCCGAAAAAGTAAAGGCGTATAAAAGCGTTGGTATAAACAGGTTTTCGATAGGGCTGCAAACCGGATACGACGACCAACTGAAAAAACTTAACCGTATACATACCGCAAAAGATTTTTTGCTTGCCGCGGGCATGCTTAAAGGTGAAAATATCAGTGCGGACGTGCTTATAGGGCTTTCCGGACAGACCGCGGAGCAAGTGAGAAAAACGATAGACCTTGCGCTTGCGGGCGGCGCAAAGCATTTATCCGTTTACGCTTTGACTCCGGAGCCGGGCACCCCCATTTACACCGACTATCTTAACGGCGAACTTTTAAGCGAGGACGAAGTCGCGGATATTTACGACGATATACGCGCGTATCTCGGCGAAAAGGGAATTAAGCGGTACGAAGTTTCCAACTTTGCGTATCCCGGATACGAATCGCGCCATAACCTTAACTATTGGCGGCGGGGAGAATACATAGGCGCTGGCGTTTCCGCCTCGTCTTTTTGGCAGGGCAGGAGATTTACTAATTCGTATAGCATAGACGAGTATATGAACGCCGTGATTTATAACAAAATGCCCGAAATTTCTTCCGAAGTCATTGAAAAGGACGACGCGGAATTCGAGTTTATAATGCTCGGTTTGCGCACGGCGGAGGGAATAAGCGTTAAAGAGTTTAACGACTGTTTCGGGGAGGATTTCGATAAAAAATATAAACGCGCGCTGACTAAAAAAGGAGCGTATCTCGTAAGAGAAGGCGACCGCCTTAAAATAAAAGACGAATACCTTTACGTGCAAAACGATATCCTGCTTGAATTTATGGGATAACGCCGCGCAGAGAAGTAAAACGCAGAAAAAAAGAACTCTTTACAGCGCGTCTCCATTAGGGATTTTTTACAACGTAAAAGACTAACGAAAAATTATTCGTTAGTCTTTTTTTTGCTTTGCAAAATACACGACTTTGCAAGCAAAATCAATAAATCTTATTAAAAGCTTAAAAACAAAAAACGAGGATAGAACAAAAATTCCACCCAAAGGTTATTGTCAAAAATGGTCTTCTATCACAGAATTTGTATTTCTATTTTCATTTTTAACTACTTCAAGAAAAGAAACAACTTCTTGCAATGAAGAAATGCATGATTTGTATTGACTTGTTGACTTATTTAAACCAGTATTAAAAGTTGTATTCGAAATAATATTGTAAACAATTTGAGCATTTTCATAACTATTTAACCGAATAATTAGTTTCAAATCTTTGCACATATCATTTGTTTCCGCTGCAAATACTCCTCCAAACAAACCACCTGCATTTCCGCCAAATGTAGAATTACTACCATTTTCATAAACTTCGTAGTTTAATACTTCATTAAAACTTACTATAATAATCTTACCCTTTTCATAATCTACAAATGCAATTTTTTTATTTTCATAATCAACGTTTATAAGTTTTTTGCTATTTTTATCTTTATCACAGGTAGCATAATCGTTCAAATAAAAAGTTTTAGATAGATTAAAGTTTGATTTCTTTAATTGATCAAATACATTTTGGTTTAAGGTGAGTTGTCTTTTTTCTACTTGAGAGTTGTTTGAGCTATGCACCAAAGAAATAATAAGCAAACCACCAAAGACAAGTAAAAATATCCCTAAATATAACATAAATACTCCTTAATTTAAGCCATACTGTGTTTTAACACACACTCTTCCGTTTTCAAACCCTATGACAATACAGCGTGTTCCCGAGCTATTGCTCCAAGTGTAATATGAAAGCATATAGTCACCATATCCTGCAGAAGTATTTATTTTTCCTTGATGACCATCTAACACGTCTACCACTTCATTATAAGTCATTCCATTATGTATTTTCATATAGTTTTCATAAGTTAAATAACTATTTGAACCACCAACTGAACTTATAATCACAGCAAAAAGTATTACACCTATAATAATTGCAACGACTACGCCGATAGCAGTCTTGTTGTTAGATGTTTGAGGGGGTTGATTGTTTTGATTCCCGACATTGATTTCGTCCATTTTTGTTTTTCTCCTTTGATTTACTTAAAAAAAGTGCGCCTACCGAAGTAAACGCACAAAAACGCAAACTCCGATAGTCGCCAAACCAATTTCAAGCAAGTAAGGATAACCATACTAAAAACCTGATGGAATTTGCATTTTATCAAATTCATTGATTTTTAGTATGCCTAAAATAAGTATAAATATATCCCTAAAAAAGAAAATATCCCTACTTTTGCTTGTTATGAAATTGATTTGGCATAATTATTATATCACTTGTATAGAATTTTATCAAGTAGTTTTGCGTGGTAAAAGAAAACTCGACTTATCAAAAGTCGAGTTTTATAGGTTGTTTAATTTAAATCCCTAAGAGTGACGCCCTAACAAGGGTTCTTTTTTAATTGCTTGCAAATCGCAGAAAAACGCGCGTTAAAGCGGTAAGTTTTCTGTTAATCTTTGCTTTCGTTATCGGGTTTAATTAAATATTTATCGAAAAGGTTGTACCTTTCGGGGTGGGTTATGGCGGTGTAAACCATTTCGCGCACGTTTTTTACCTTTTCGCCGATAGAAGAATATATAGTTTTAACATACTCTCTTTCCGTGTGTTTATCGACGGGACAGCGGCTTTTGCATACGGGCAGGGTTTTCGCAAACCCTGCTATATCGCTTTCCGAAATCATTATAAGCGGTCTTATGAGCGTTACGCCCGTGCGTGAGAGATAGCTTTTAGGACTGAACGTGTTAAGCCTGCCCTCGTATAAAAGCGAAAGCATAAACGTATCTATAAGGTCGTCGGCGTGATGTCCTAAAGCGACCTTGTTCGCGCCTTCTTTTTTAGCCCTTTCGTAAAGCGCGCCCTTGCGCATTTTGGAACACAGCGCGCAGGGACTTTTTTCTTTACGCGCGTCGAATACTATTTGCCCTATTTCCGTCCGTTCGATATAATACGGTACGTTTATTTCTTTAGCGAAGTTCTCTATCGGAGAAAAGTCCGTTTCTTTACCGCCGAACTTTAAGTCTATAGAAACGCCCATAAGTTCAAACTTACCCGGTGAAAACCTTTTGTATTCGGATAAAAGTTTCATCAGTGCGAGGGAGTCTTTGCCGCCGGAAACCCCTACCGCCACCATGTCGCCGTCTTTAATAAGTCCGTATTGCTCGTCCGCGCGGCGCACGCGCGACAAAAGTTGTTGCATGTTCATAACGTTACCTTTAACCGCATTTAAAATTTCGTAAATTAGGTTGATTTTTTTATGCGTTTACATTATACTTAATATCAAAGCAAAAAACAATCTTTTGGATGCATATGACCGATTTTATCACAAATCTTGTCCATAACGAGTTTATCGCGACGATAATTATGTCTTTCGTGCCGCTTATAGAACTTAAAGGCGGCATAGTATACGCGCGGGCGGCGGGACTCGGTTTTTTTAAGGCGTTGGGGCTTGCGTATCTCGGTTCTACCGCGGCGGTCGTGTTGGTGTTTTTTTTGCTTAAACCCATACTCGCTCTCCTAAAAAGAATAAAATGGTTTAACGGGTTTGCCGTTAAGGTGGAAAAATATTTCGAGGATAAAGCGGCGGACGCCCTGAAAGACGGCGAAAAAAAAGGTAGCGGCAAATCGCTCGGAGAAAGGGCGTTAAAGCAACTCGGTGTGTTTATTTTCGTCGCGATACCTCTCCCTATGACCGGTGTGTGGACGGGTACAGCCGTAGCGGTGTTTTTGGGATTAAAGTTTAAAGACGTTGTTTTACCCGTTGCGCTCGGCAACCTTTTGGCGGGGATTATAATTTCGCTTTTAGCGGAACTGTGCATCGGCGTATGGACGATATCCGCGCTCGATTATATTTTATACGGCTTGTTCGCGCTTGCGGTGGTATTGCTTGTCGTTGCCGTGATTAAGATAGCGGGGCAAAACCCTGAAAAGAAACGGGAAAACAAAGTTTCGGAGGATAACGAGGAAAAATAAATGGGTTTTTTCGACTTTTTATTTAAACGAAAGAAAAAACAACCTAAACTCAAACTCGGGCTTGCATTAGGTTCCGGCGGGGCTAAGGGATTCGCCGAACTCGGCGCGTTGCGCGCTTTCGAGGAAAACGGAATAGAGTTCGACGTTGTTGCCGGAACGAGCATAGGCAGCATTATAGGCGCGTTTTACGCGGATGGGTATTCTTCTACCGACATATTCGAGTTGATACGCAGAATAGACGCAAGCGAGATTAAAAGTACCTTTATGATAAATATGGACACTTTCGGACTGTTCGGCGTGATCGACAGGACGATAGGCTCTAAAGCCATAGAAGAACTTAAAAAGCCTTTTCGTGCGGTCGCAACGGACGTGGAAACGGGCGAAGGGTTTACTTTTACCGAGGGAAGCGTGGCGAAAGCGCTTTGCGCGTCGTCGAGTTATCCGCCTTTTTTTAAGCCCGTGGTTATCGGCGATAAACGGTATATAGACGGGGCTTTCGTTAATTCGGTACCTGCAGACGAGGTTAAAAACATGGGCGCGGATTTTATCGTGGGAATAGACCTTTCCGACCACGCGGTAAAACCGGCAGGACTTCTTGCAAGAATTTTCCCTACGTATCAAAGCAAAGTCAAAGAACCGTGGAAAATCGGTTACGACCAAAGCGACGTAATGATTCATCCGGACCTTACCGGGTATAAGGCCATATCTTTCGGCGCAATGCACGAAATGTACGATATAGGTTATAACGCGGCGATGCTTAAAGTACCCGAAATTTTGAAAAGGATAGAAGAACTTAAAAAGATAAAAAAATAATTATGTTCGGTTTATGCAAAAGAAAAGCCGTCGCTTTTATTACGGCGACGGCGTTGCTTTTTACGGGCGTTTTGTGTTCTTGCACCGCACCCGCAAATACGGATAGCGGAAACGTGGTTCCTCCCGCAAAAACGGAGGAGGAAAAATATTTTGAAGCGGACTTTATAGACGTGGGCGAGGGGGATTGTTGTTTTATAACCTTTCCCGACGGGAAAACGTTTCTGATAGATTGCGGAGAAGAAACTTACGCGGATAACACGCAAAAACTTCTTGCCGAAAAACTCAAAAACGAACCGCTCGATTATCTTTTGCTTACTCACCCGGACGCCGACCATATCGGCGGTGCGAAAAACTTCGCGGAGCGCTTCGGGATAAGAAAGGCGTTTTTGCCCGATATTAAAGAGAATTGTTTAAGCGATTTTCCCTTATACGAGAACGCGTATCGTGCGATAATAAATTGCGGAGCGACGACCGAAGTTTCGCAAGAGTTAGTAAAAATCGAAGGCGAAAACTATTTTGCGGCGTTCTTATCGCCCGCGCCGTACTCTATGCGGAAAAGTCCTTATCGCGACCTGCAACTTAATCCGCAGGACGCAACTTGCCGAAACGACGTTTCGCCGGTTCTTTACGTCGAGTGTTACGGCAGGCGGTTTATTTTTACCGGCGATTGCGGCGAAAAACAAGAAAAATACGTTTTAGATCGTTACAATGCGGGCGTATACGATAAAGCGTTCGGCGAGAACAGAGTGAATATAGACCGCGTCGACGTTTTGAAGGTTTCTCACCACGGCGCGAGCGATTGTTCGTCAGAAGAGTTTTTGAAAACCGTTGCGTGTTTTAACGCGATAATCTCCGTCGGCGGCGGCAATAATTACGGACACCCGTCCTCTGCGGTTATAAAAAGGCTTGCAGAAGCCAACGAGAGTTGCGGTATATATCGCACCGATTACTACGGTACGGTAAGCGTAAAGGTCGCGCATAGCGGCGAAATGAAAATATCGACCGAAATAAACGTATAAAAAACGTGATAAAAACCACGCGCCCTATAAAAGGACGCGTGGTTGATTTTTTAGGTTCAAGCGGTTAACAAAGCCGTTATGCCGGCGTTCGTTACCGTTGCGGAATCGGTAGAAGTGTTGTAGAGAGAAAGAGTCGTGGGAGAGGAAACCGTTACGAGAGCCGTTCTCGATAATTCTTGCGCGGCGTTCGCGTCGTTAGCCTGACTTATCGTTTCGCCGGAAATAAGGCTTCCGCCCGAGTACAGCGAAACGGAAAGCGTGCCCGATGCGGTAGAACCGTTTGCAAAGTAAGAAACGAGATACGTTCCCGCGGCGGGAAGGTTTATGCTTCCGCCCGATACGGTAAAGTTACTGCCCGCAGTTGCCGCGGTTTGCGTTAAAGGTATAATCGCGTTTGCCGCCGCCGTTTGCGCACCGGAAGTCGCGTATACGGCGTTGTTTGTGCCTGCGGGACCCTGGGGACCGGTTGCGCCCGTTGCGCCGGTTTCACCCTGCGGTCCCTGCGGTCCTATTGCCCCGGTCGCGCCCTGCGGTCCTTGCGGTCCTTGGGGTCCGGTTGCGCCGGTTTCGCCCTGAGGCCCCTGGGGTCCTATTGCCCCGGTCGCGCCCTGCGGTCCTTGGGGCCCGGTTGCGCCGGTTTCGCCCTGGGGTCCCTGGGGTCCTGTCGCACCTGTTGCGCCGGTAGGACCTACCGGACCGACGGGACCTTGCGGCCCTTGCGGACCACGGGGACCTGCGGGACCCGCGGGTCCTACTACGACGCGCGGCGGCATGGGCGGACGGTTGTTGTTGCAATTACAGTTCGAGCCGAATAAACAGCACATATATATAAAAAATCCTCCTTGGTTTTCTGTATTTATAATATAAGAAATTGAAAACTTGCTTGCAAGGGTTTGCAATTTCGCATTTTACATACTTAGAAGCGCAAAAACGATGAGTTTTTGCGTAAGTCCGCAAGGACTTGAAAGATTTTGACTTTAGTCAAAAAATTTACTTCTCATAGTTTATAGTATGCGCCGCAGGAGCAAAGGCGTTACACGCGGTTTAAAAGTTTTGGTTCGCGCAAGGGCTTGCCTTTTTAAAATATATAACTTATAATGTATACAAAGGCTTATATTTCGGCAAAATATGCGTAAAGAAAGGTGCGTTATGCCGGATAAAAGAAGTCTTGCTTTACTCGATTATATAAACGACGCGTGCAGTTCCTCGGGGTATAAAGTTTTTTCCGTGGAAGAACTCGTTTCGGCGTTTCCCGTCGTATACGGTATGGACAAAGAGGGCGTTGCGGAATGCCTTAAAACTCTGTCGGAACACGACTACGTGTCCGTTAAATATATGGACGGCGAAAGCGTGTGCGCGTGCCCGACTTCACGCGGGCGGCTCGTTAAAGAAAATAAAATAGAAAGAGAAATAGAAAAAGCGCAAATATCGGGTCGCTACTTTTTGTACGCTTTTCTCGGCGCGTTTACGGGCGGGCTCGTCGCCGCGCTTATCGGTTGCGCGCTAAAACTCGCGTTCGGGGCGGCGTAATGCTTACGAGAACCGAAAATCGCGTTATGGGCGCGATATATTCCGCGTCGAAAGGCAAAGCCGCGCTTATCAGCCCCGCAGACCTTATAAGACTTTCTGGCGTGGAGGGGCTGACGCTTAAATCGGTCGAAGAAATCGTAAAAAATCTCGCGTACGACGGGTATTTCGACCTCGTTTATTCCGACCGAAAGGGCGAAACGGTTTATTGCGTTACGCTTACAGAAAAGGGCAAAGGTTTTCCGCGGAGCGGTAAAATGCTTAAAAGAACGCTTATTTTCAGGCTCGGGCTTACGGTCTGTCTTGCCGTGCTCAGTTTTCTGCTCGGTCTTTTGCTTAAAGCGATTTTCAAAGGATAGAAATGGAAAAAAGAGAATTTAAACTTCATTCTAAATTCAAGCCGACAGGCGACCAGCCGCAGGCGATAGAAAAACTTACCGAGGGTATTAACGACGGGTTAAGAACACAGGTGCTTCTCGGCGTTACGGGGTCGGGTAAAACGTTTACCATGGCAAACGTCATCGCAAACCTTAACCGCCCCGCGCTCGTCATCGCGCACAATAAAACGCTCGCCGCACAACTGTGCAACGAATTTCGCGAATTCTTTCCCGAAAATCGCGTGGAGTTTTTCGTTTCTTATTACGATTACTATCAACCGGAAGCCTACATTCCCAGCACGGATACTTACATAGAAAAGGACCTTGCGATAAACGACGAAATAGATAAACTGCGCCATTCGGCGACCTGTTCGCTTGCCGAAAGGACCGACACCGTCGTAGTCGCTTCCGTTTCGTGTATATACGGGCTCGGCGCGCCGGAGGAATACTATAAACTCGCGCTTTCGCTTCGCCCCGGCGACGAAATCACGCGCGACGAACTTATGAGAAGGCTCGTCGCCATTCAGTATGCGAGAAAGGACGTGGATTTTTCGCGTTCGTCTTTTCGCGTGCGCGGCGACGTGGTGGATATATTTCCGTCGTCGAACACAGAGATAATAATCAGAGTGGAGTTCTTCGGCGACGAAATAGAAAGAGTGTGCGAGGCGGAGTTCGTCAGCGGCAAAGTGATATCGGAACTTAAACACGCGGTCATTTTCCCTGCGAGCCATTATGCGGTAGAACGCGCCAAACTCGAAAAAGCCATAGCGTTTATCGAAAAGGATAAAGAGGACGAAGTGCGCGCGTTCAACGAACAGGGTAAACTTATAGAAGCGCAGAGGTTAAACCAGCGCACCGATTACGACGTGGAAATGATGCGCGAGATAGGGTTTTGTAAGGGTATAGAAAATTACAGCAGATATTTCGACGGCAGAAGCCCCGGCGAACCGCCGTTTACGCTTCTCGATTATTTTCCGAAAGATTTTATAACGTTTATCGACGAGTCGCATATGACTTTGCCGCAAATCGGCGCGATGAGCAACGGCGACAAAGCGAGAAAGAAAAGCCTTGTGGAATACGGTTTTCGCCTGAAATCGGCGTTCGATAACAGACCGCTCACGTTTGAGGAGTTCGACGCTCGCATCGGGCAGATGATATGCGTTTCCGCAACGCCCGCGCCCTATGAGATGAGCGCGGCGGGGCAGGTCGTAGAGCAACTTATCCGTCCTACGGGGCTTATCGATCCCGAAGTGTCGGTGCGCCCGACCGCGCACCAGATAGACGACCTTTTAACCGAAATCAACGGTGTGGTTAAAGGCGGCGGCAGAGTGCTTGTTACAACGCTTACGAAAAAGATGGCTGAAAGTCTTACCGAGTATCTTAAAAAAGCGGGAGTTAAAGTGCGCTATATGCATAGCGACATAGATACCATGGAACGTATAGAAATCGTGCAGGGATTGCGCACGGGCGAGTTTGACGTTCTTTGCGGCATAAATCTGTTGAGAGAAGGGCTCGACTTGCCGGAAGTTAAACTCGTTGCCATACTCGACGCGGACAAAGAGGGATTTTTGCGCAGCGAAACCTCGCTCGTGCAGACGATAGGGCGCGCGGCGCGTAACGCCGAAGGCAGGGTTATTATGTACGCCGACGTAAAAACCGGCAGCATGCAGCGCGCGATAGCCGAAACCGAGAGAAGAAGAAAAATTCAAAGCGAGTATAACCGCGTTCACGGCATAACGCCGAAAACGATAATAAAAGACGTGGTAAATACGATAGAAATAACGAAAAAGACGGACAGAACCAAAGACATAAAAGCGAAAGACATACCGGAAGAAATCGAAAAGTTAAAGGCTCTCATGAAAATAGCCTCCGCAAATCTCGATTTTGAAAAATGTATAGAAATTCGCGACACCATAACCAAACTTAAAATAAAAATGAGAAAATAGCATGAACGACGAACTTATTATAAAAGGCGCAAGAGAAAACAACTTAAAAAATGTCGATTTAACCGTTCCGAGAAACAAACTCGTGGTTTTTACGGGATTATCGGGCAGCGGTAAATCCACGCTTGCATTCGATACGATATACGCAGAGGGGCAAAGGCGATACGTCGAAAGCCTTTCTTCTTACGCGCGTATGTTTTTAGGACAGATGGAAAAGCCTGACGTGGACCTTATAGAAGGACTTTCTCCCGCAATATCGATAGACCAAAAGACAACTTCTCATAACCCGCGCTCGACTGTCGGCACGGTAACCGAGATATACGATTATTTCCGATTGTTGTTCGCAAGGATAGGCGTTCCGCATTGTCCGCGTTGCGGCAGAGAAATCGCCCGTCAGACGGTAGACCAGATAACCGATAAGGTGATGCTTCTTCCCGAAAACACCAAAATACTCGTCAACGCGCCCGTAGTCAGGGGCAGAAAGGGCGAGTATCAAAAGGAAATAGAAAGTTTTCGCAAAAGCGGTTACGCACGCGTGGAAATAGACGGCGTAGTGTATTCGCTGGACGAAGAAATCAAACTCGAAAAGAACGTTAAGCATACGATAAGCGTCGTTATCGACAGACTGGTAGTAAAACCCGGCGCCGAAAAGCGACTTACCGACAGTATAGAAACGGCGGTTAAACTGTCCGACGGGCTCGTATCAATCGAAACGGTCGGAGGAGACAGCACGCTGTATTCCACGAAATATTCTTGCCCCGATTGCGGTATCAGTATAGAAGAAATCGAACCGCGCCTGTTTTCTTTCAACAATCCTTTCGGCGCGTGCCCCGATTGCCACGGCTTGGGGTTTAAAAACGAAATAGACGAAAAACTCGTAGTAAAAGACGAAAACCTTTCTTTAAGAGAAGGCGCGATGACCGTTACCGGATGGAATATAGGCGACGGCAAAATGGCGATTATGAACTTTAACGCGCTTGCGAAGCATTACGGGTTTTCGCTCGATACGCCGGTAAAAGACCTGCCGAAAAACGTTTATAACGTTTTGCTTTACGGTAGCGGCGACGAAAAAATAAAAATGGAATACCACACGGGCACGTTCAACACTTCGTACGAGGCGCGCTGGGAGGGTATTATACCTAATCTCCAGAGAAGATACAGAGAAACGACCAGCGACTATACGAAGAGCGAAATAGAAAGGTACATGACCGTTTCGCCCTGCGACACGTGCGGTGGCAAAAGACTTAAAAAAGAAGCGCTTTCCGTGCTCGTCGGCGGCAAAAACATTTGCGAACTTACCGAAATGTCCGTTGAGGATTTGTCGGCGTTTGTAGACGCGCTTAAACCTTCCGGCGCGCAGGAACTTATCGCAAAACCCATATTGAAAGAAATAAAAGCAAGGCTTTCGTTTTTAAAAGACGTAGGGCTTTCGTATCTCACGCTTGCAAGAAGCGCCGCGACGCTTTCCGGCGGAGAGGCGCAGAGAATCAGGCTTGCCACGCAGATAGGCAGCGGGCTTACGGGCGTATTGTATATTCTCGACGAGCCGAGCATAGGGTTGCATCAACGGGACAACGAAAAACTGATTAACACGCTTAAAAAACTTCGCGACCTCGGTAACACGCTGATCGTGGTAGAACACGACGAGGATACCATGCGCGCCGCCGATTTTATAGTTGATATAGGACCCAAAGCGGGCGTGCACGGCGGCGAGGTCGTTGCCACGGGTTCCGTAAAAGATATCGAGGCGGAACCGCGTTCCATTACCGGCGATTATCTCGCGGGGAGAAGAAAAATAGAAGTCCCCGCGGAGCGCAAAAAACCTGACGGCAGATGGCTCGTGGTAAAAGGCGCAAAGCAAAACAACCTTAAAGGGATAACGGTAAAGATCCCCGCGGGGCTGTTTACCGCGGTTACGGGCGTTTCCGGCTCGGGCAAAAGTTCGCTCGTAAACGAAATCGTTTACCCCTATCTTGCTTCCGCGCTTAACCGCGCAAGGTTGCGCCCGGGTAAGTTCGACAGCATAGAGGGCGCGGAATACTTCGATAAAGTCATCGCGATAGACCAGTCGCCGATAGGCAAAACACCGAGGAGTAACCCCGCCACGTATACGGGCGTGTTTGCGCCTATAAGGGATTTGTTCGCCGCGACACCCGACGCGAAAGAGCGCGGGTATAAATCGGGCAGATTTTCGTTCAACGTTGCGGGGGGCAGATGCGAGCACTGCGAGGGCGACGGCGTTATAAAAATCGAAATGCACTTTTTGCCCGATATGTACGTTCCTTGCGAAGTATGTAAAGGTAAACGCTACAATCGCGAAACGCTCGAAGTTAAATACAAGGGCAAAAGCATAAACGACGTACTCGAGATGACCGTAGACGAGGCTTGCGATTTTTTCAAGCCCGTTCCCTCGGTATACAACAAGATAAAAACTCTGCAAGAGGTGGGGCTCGGATATATTAAGTTAGGGCAATCTTCTACCACGCTTTCGGGAGGAGAGGCTCAACGCGTAAAACTCGCAACCGAACTTTCTAAACGCGGTACGGGCAAAACGGTGTATATTTTAGACGAACCGACGACGGGCTTGCATTCTTACGACGTGGACAAACTTTGCGGCGTGCTTAAAAAATTGCAGGAAAGCGGAAATACGGTAATAGTAATAGAGCACAATTTAGACGTTATAAAAATTGCGGACTACGTTATAGATTTAGGACCCGAAGGGGGTAACCGCGGCGGCGAAGTGGTCGCGTGCGGCTCTCCCGAAGAGGTGGCGAAAGTAGAAAGAAGTTATACGGGCGCGTTTTTGAAAAAGATTTTAAATGCGGAAAAATAAATTTCGTAAAAATATTTTACAAAAAAAGGGTTTTTAAAATTTACGGCGTATTATTATAACGAAAGACTTTTTTTTAGGGCGGAGCGAAAGATGAAAGACAAAACTTTGCTGATAGAAGAAAAATTTTTATCGCCGTACGCCAAAAAATCGCGCGATACGATAGGCAGGCTCCGTTACGAAGAACCTTGCCCCATGCGCACGGAGTTTCAGCGCGACCGCGACAGAATAATACATTGCAAAGCGTTCCGCAGACTGAAAAACAAAACGCAAGTGTTTTTTTCGCCCGAAGGCGACCATTACAGAACCCGCCTTACGCACACGCTTACCGTGGCGCAGGTGGCGCGCGCAATCGCCCGCGCCCTTTCTCTTAACGAAGATTTAACCGAGGCGATAGCGCTCGGGCACGACCTCGGGCATACGCCTTTCGGTCATTCCGGAGAAAGAATTCTGAACAGACTGAATCCCGCGGGGTTTAAGCATAACGTTCAGTCGGGGCGGGTCGTCGACTATCTCGAGAGAGACGGCAAAGGGCTTAATCTTACCAGAGAAGTGGTAGACGGCATAATAAACCATAAAATGGGTTGTTCGCCGCAAACGCTTGAGGGGCGCGCCGTCAGCATAGCCGACAGAATAGCGTACATAAACCACGATATAGACGACGCTATCGAAAGCGGAATAATCGCTTTTTCGGATATTCCGAAAGACCTTATAAATAAACTCGGCGAAACTTCTTCTGCGCGCATAAACAGCATGATATACGCCATTTATCTTGAAAGCGACGGTAAAAACAAGGTGGAAATGGAGCCAGAAATAGCGGCGGCGACTTCCGCCCTCCGCGATTTTTTGTTCGAGCGCGTTTACCGCGACGAGTCGCTTAAAAAAGAAGAGGAAAAAGCGGACAGAATGATAAGCGCGCTATATGACTATTATAAACGCGCGCCCGAAAATCTGCCTGAGTTTAATCGCCAAGAACTTGAAAAATACGATATAGACACTGTCGTATGCGACTATATTTCGTCTATGAGCGACGGTTTTGCCGTAAAAACGTTTACGGGGCTGTTCGTTCCCGACAAGTGGGAAGTGTAATGAAAGGTTTCGAGCCGAGGTTCATTGAAGAACTTAAAAACAAAAACGAAATAACGGACGTCGTGTCGAGGTACGTACGGCTTGAAAAAAAAGGCGCGAACTTTTGGGGTGTGTGCCCCTTTCATCACGAAAAAACTCCGTCTTTTTCGGTAAATCCTAACGGACAGTATTTTTATTGCTTCGGGTGCCATAAGTCGGGCGACGTAATAACTTTCGTATCGGAAATGGAATCGCTCGATTTTTCGGACGCGGTTAAGTTTTTAGCCGAGCGCGCGCATATGCAGATGCCCGAAGAACGCATAGACGACGAAAAGATAAAAGAACAAAAAAGAAAGAGAGAAAGGTTGCTCGCTTTGCTGAAAGACGCGGCGAGGTATTATTATAAAACGCTGCACTCGGGCGAGTGCCCCGAGCACGTCGCGTACGCGTTAAAACGCGGACTTACCGACGAAACGATAAATCTTTTCGGTATAGGCGCGTCGAAAGACTACAGAGGGCTCGTAAATCACCTTAAAGCAAAAGGTTACTCTTACGAAGAGATGGTAGACAGCGGCGCGGTGGGTCGGTCCGACAGGAACGGCTCGGTATCATATTACGACGCGCTTGCGGGCAGGCTTATAATTCCCGTAATCGACCAGTTCGGAAACGTTATAGCCTTTTGCGGCAGGATAATCGAAAAAAAAGACGGCGTCGGCAAATACGTCAACACGCGTGAAACGCAGGTGTTTTCCAAAGGAAAAACGCTGTTTAATTTAAACAATCTTAAAAAATTCAAAAACGAACACGGGCTCGATTGTATTATTATCGTAGAAGGGCATATGGACGTGGTTTCGCTCGTACAGGGCGGCGTTAAAAACGTCGTCGCGAGTATGGGTACCGCGCTTACGAAAGACCAGGCTCGCATTCTTAAAAGATATACCGATAAAGTGGTAATCAGTTACGACGGAGATTTTGCGGGGCAAAAGGCGTCGGTCAGAGGGCTTGAAATTCTTAAAGAAGAAGGGATTGACGTTAAAGTAGCTGCTATGCCCGACGGCTTAGATCCCGACGACGTGGTTAAAAAATTCGGCGCGGACAAGTACCGCGAAATAATTGCGGAAGCGATGCCGCTTATAGATTTTAAGCTCGATATTATCAAAAAAACTTTCGACGTAAAAACCGCCGACGGCAGAAGAAAGTACGTTTCTAACTCCATTAAAGTCATAAAAGAAAGTCCTTCGCCTGCCGAACAAGAAGATTTGCTTAAAACCGTAAGGGACGTTTCGGGTATAACGATGGACGCTTTGCGGCGCGAACTTTACAGCCTTCCGGATTCAGGAGAAAGCGAGAAAAAATTTACCGCGCCCGCATTCGGCGACGATGCAGGCGATAAGGTCGTCGTTGCCGAGCGTTACGTGCTTTCGGCTTATTTGTTCGATAAGCCTTACGCCGCCGAAACGGACGTAAGAGAAGCGGAGTTTACCGTGCCCGCTCATGCGGAGATGGCAAGATACATCGCCGAAAGGCAAGCCGCGGGAGAAAAACCCGTCTTTTCGGACTTATACGAAGAACTCGACGACCACGAAGAACTCTCTCGCATTGCGGGTATGGAAACGGGTTTTACGGGTCAGTTCGACGGGGCTACCTATTTTGCGGACTGTCTTAAAACCATAAAGACGGCTTCGATTAACCGAAAAATCGCCGCGCTGGAACAAAGGTTCGCCGCGGAAACGGACGCGGGCTTGCGGCTCGAAACGGTAAAAGCGATAGACCTTTTAATGAAAGAAAAAAACAAGTTACAGTAACAAAGCCCTTTCGGGGCAGGAGGAAATAAAATGGAAGAACGCGTCGCCGCGCCTGCGGCGGAAGAAAAAACGGTATTGCCCGACGACCTTAAAACGCTCGTTTCGGACATCGTCGTCGAATGCAAAAAAAGCGGCAGCATTACCACTAACAGACTTTTTGACAAACTCGAAAAGCACGAGGCTTCTCCCGAAGAACTCGAAGAGATTTACAAAGAGTTGGAAGCGGAGAATATTCAGGTCATCGACGAGTTTGCGAGGGATAAAGATCTTTACGACCAACTTTTAAAAGAAGTCAGCATGGACGACCCCGTCAAAATGTACCTTAAAGATATAGGTAAGGTACCGCTTTTGTCGCCCGCGGAGGAAACGGAACTCGCCAAAAGGATGATGGACGGCGACGAAGACGCGAAAAGGCTGCTTTCCGAAGCGAATTTAAGGCTCGTCGTTTCTATCGCGAAAAGGTATATGGGGCGCGGAATGCATTTTCTCGACCTTATACAAGAGGGTAACCTCGGACTTATGAAGGCGGTTGAAAAGTTCGATTACCAAAAAGGATTTAAATTTTCGACGTACGCCACATGGTGGATACGTCAAGCCATAACGCGCGCCATCGCCGACCAGGCAAGGACTATCCGTATCCCCGTGCATATGGTTGAAACGATAAACAAACTCGTGCGTATCTCGCGCAGACTTTTGCAGGAACTCGGCAGAGAACCCACCCCGGAAGAAATCGCGAAAGAAATGGAAATAAGCGAAGAGCGCGTGCGTGAAATACAAAAAATCGCGCAGGACCCCGTTTCTCTCGAAACGCCTATCGGCGAGGAAGAGGACAGCCATCTTTCCGATTTCATCGAGGACGAGCAGTCCACCGCGCCGACGGATTCCGTTTCGGTTACCATGCTTAAAGAGCAACTTTTAGGCGTGCTCGACACGCTCACTCCGCGAGAGGAAAAAGTTTTAAGGCTCCGCTACGGTTTAGACGACGGCAGACCGAGAACGCTCGAAGAAGTCGGTAAAGAATTTAACGTTACGAGAGAAAGAATAAGACAGATAGAGGCAAAGGCGCTCAGAAAACTCCGTCATCCCAGCCGTTCTAAAAGGCTTAAAGATTTTCTCGACTGATGACCGAGCGGCTTGATAAAATTTTTTCGGTTTTGCCGAGTTGTAAAACGTTTATCGACGTAGGTTGCGACCACGGTTACGTTTCCCTCGCAATGTTAAAAACGGGCAAGTGCGAAAGGGCGGTGTTTACCGACGTTTCGGCGGCGTGTTTATCCAAGGCGGAAAAACTTTTGACAAAGTTCGTTAATTCGGGCAAAGCGAAAGGTTACGTTACCGACGGGTTTTGCGGGCTTGAAAGCGAAAACGCAGACCTTGCGTTGATTGCGGGCATGGGCGGAGAAGAGATTATAAACATACTTTCCGCGGCGAAAACTTTGCCTGAAAAACTTTGCCTTCAGCCCATGAAAAACTCCGACAAGGTCAGAGCGTACGCGAAAAACGAAGGGTATAAGGCGGTTAAGGACGGCACGTTTAAAGCAGGCGGCAAGTTTTACGACCTTATGCTTTTTGTCCGCGGAAACGATGAGTATACCGAGGAAGAAATTTATTTCGGTAAGGACAACGTAAAAGGGGATAACCCCGATTTTAAGGAAAAGGCGAAAAAAATCGCCGAGTCGCTCGAAAAAGCGGCGCAAAACCAAAACGTAAAAGAAGAAACGAAAAAAGAACTTTTCGCCGAGGCGAAAAGATGGAGAAAATATGTTAATTAAAGAATTATACGACGTAATAGACGAACTCGCGCCGTTCAAATACAGCAAGGAAATAGTCGCCGCGGGCGGTTACGATAACAGCGGCGTGATACTCGATACGGGCAAAGAGTTCAAAAAGGTTTTGTTCTCGTTAGACCTTTCGCTTGCGGCGGTTCGCCGCGCAAAAAGACAAGGCGCGGGCGCCGTGGTAACACACCACCCCGCAATTTACAATCCGACCAAAAGCCTGTGCGCTTCCGATCCGACTTCCGCTCCCGTCATTGCCGCGGCAACAGGCGGGTTAAGCGTGATTTCGGCGCATCTCAATCTCGATACGGCGGCGGGCGGAACGGACGCTTCGCTTGCGACTGCGCTCGGCGCGGACGAAAAAGAGGTTAAAATTTTTTCTCCGCTTACCTTTGCCGGCGCGGGTTATGGCAGAGAGTTTGAAACGGAACGCACGGTTCTTACCGATTTCGTAAAAGCCGCTAAAGTCGAACTCGGAGCGAAAAGGGCTTTCGTGTACGGCAGCCCGTATATGGAAATAAAACGCGCGGCGAGTTTTTGCGGCGCGGGCGCGGGATATGCGGAAGAGATTTATAAAAACGGCGGCATAAACGCGGACGTTATAATTACCGCCGATATGCCACACCATTTGATAAGGGAATTCGTCGAAAGCGGATACGCGATAGTATTGTTTACGCATTACGCCACTGAAAATTACGGGTTTAAGAAATTTTTCGATAACGTAAGCGTAAAACTTAACGGAAAAGCGGAAACGGTTATGTTTACCGACGACAGATTTATTTAATCAAGCAAAAATCCAGTTAAAGGAGAACTGAATATGATACAGGATTTAATCAATTATCAGACTGCCGACGCGGAACTTAAAGCGATTGAAAACACGCTGTCCGGCAGCGAAGAAAGAAAAAAAGCGGTCAGCGCGAAAAAGTATCTCGACGGTGTAGAAGACAACGTGAATAAACTCGATACCCGCGCGGCGTCGCTTGCCGCCGAGTACGAAAAGACACTTGACGATCTTAAAAAACTCGGTGACCAGCAGGGCGAAATCGCCACCGCGCTCGAAAGCGTTTCGGGTGAAAACGAGGCGGCGTACCTTATCAAAAAAGCCGAAGAACTCATCGCGAAAACGAAAAGTCTTTCTTCCGCGGCGAAAAATTTAAGCGCGGAAATTCAGAGTGTGATGAAAGAGTACGTAACCATAAAAAACACCACCAAAGCCGCGCAGACGCAGTATAACGAAAACGGCAAAAAGTATAACGAACTTAAAGCCTCGCTTGCCGATAAAAAAGCCGAGGCGGAGGCAAAACTCAACGAACTTAAAAAGAAAGTCGAGCCCGAACTCATGGAAAAATACCTTAAAAAACGCGCGGGTAAAATGTATCCGATAGTTTACGAGGTAACCGGCAACGTTTGCGGCGCGTGCAATATGGAACTTTCCATGGCGGAACTGAGCCGCCTTAAAAACGGAGAGATAATAGAGCACGAGTGCGGAAGAATTATTTATAAAAAACAATAATTCGATTTGAAAAATACGTTTTTTATAAATGTCGAAGCAAAAAAAGCGCGGGCGCGAACCGAAAAAGGTTTGCGCCCGTTTTTCTTTTTCGCGCGCGTTAATAATATATTTAAAAAAATATTTTAAAAAAACGGCGCAAAGCATTGTAAACGAGTTCGGTTTTTGATATAATTCATAAGTAAGTATTTATCGTGGGAGCGTTTAGTTAAGCGTGGAAGAAAAAGATAAGAACGAAACGAAACAATCGGTTTTTACCAAAGAAACATTCGGTGTGGTAACGGTGCTTTTCGCTACCCTTTGTTTGGTATGCCTTATAACGAGGGACGCGGTTTTTTATACGCCCGGCAGTTGGATAAATTCGTTTTTATTCGGCGTATTCGGGTATTTTGCGTTCCCGATTACCGTATTTGCGATATTTATGGGCATTCTGCTCGTTACCGGTAAAAAAACTCGCGTAAGCGGAAAAACCAAACTTATCGTAACGATTACGGCGGTCGTTCTCGCTATGCTTTTGCAGGTTATTTCTTTGCCCAAAGGCGGCAGAACGTACGGCGAGTATATAGAGGCTTCTTATCTCGCGGCGGAAAACGGACTTAACGGCTCTACCGCGGGCGGCGCGCTTGCGGCTATAATCGTTTATCCGTTTCTCGCGCTTTTATCTGACGTCGGCTCCTACGTGATAATAGGGTTAGGACTTGTCGCGTGCGTGTATTTCCTCGTTAAAAACTTTTTACCGCTTCGCTCAGGCAAAACTCCTAAAAAACAGAGTTTTAACAGTTCTTACGTGCAAGAAGAGCAAGAGGACTTCGGCGATATAGAAATTTCCGGCGAGAAAGAATATCCTGCGGACGATGCGTTTTTTACCGCGGAGCGTAAACCCGCGCAAAGGCTTTTCGTAAACAACGCAGGCGACTTTTCGTTTAAGACCAAACGCGAAATGGCAAAAGGCGAGGACGAGCCCATTAAGATTATGAGCGACAAAACGGCGGGCGGGCTTAAACTCGGCGTTACCGAAAGTTATTCGGAGCACAGCAACGAAGAACTTAAAAAGAAAATCGATTATATAAAAACCCCCGCAACGATAAATCTCGGCGGAGACAGCGTTACGGGCGGTTATAACAGACCTAACGAAAACCGCGGTATAAAAGTTTCGGACTACGTTAAACCTGCCGCGCCTATGGGCGACGCGACGGGTTCGCTTACCGCTTCTGCGGAAAGTCAAAAACGCGTTTCGCCCGAAATTCCTTTTTACGAGCACGACGGCGGGCGCGGCGGCGACGCGAAATCGCGCGCGCAAAGTTTTTCGGACAGATATACGGGTATATCTGACGATAAGGTTGCAAACGTAGAAAACGCAACCGAAGCGCCTGTACAAAAAAATTCTGTCGGCGACTCGTCTAACGTGTCGGAGAGGGCGGAGAATGCTCGCACCGCGCCGCAAACTTTTGCAGGCGGAACGGAGAGCATAAGGTCGCGCGGCGAGATTTTCGACGCCCCGCGCGAAAGACCGAGCGAAAATAATATAAATACCGAAGAGAACGACTTTACCGGCAGACGCGAACGCGGCGTAAGGAGCGAACTTTTCGGCGAGAGAGAAATTACGAACCGCGGAGAAGAATCCGTAACGCCCGCGGGCGACGGTAACGCGGACGAACTGCCGCGTTCCAACGTTATAGAAAGCGGCGCGAGGAGCGGACTATTCGAAAGTCGGGTTACGGAAGCGAAAGACGAAGCCGTGGGCGAAAGCGATAGGGAAAGAACCGAGCGCGCTTCCGCCGCGTTTACGAGCAGAGTGGCTGCCGACGGCAACGGAAGGAGCAGAGTTTTCGGCACGCCCGGCGACGAGAACGCAAAGTCTTTGACGAGCGAAACCGAAAAAGAGGAAAAGCCCGAAAAACCCAAGCCACCGATTAACCGCAAATACTTCCGTCCGCCTATAGATTTGCTTGAAAATTACGCGGCAAGCGTTTCGGCGCCGCCCGAAGACCATCAGACGCGTATGGAAATAATTAAACAGACCCTTGCGGACTTTCATATAAACGCAGAACCGCAAAGTTACGTACAGGGTCCCACCGTAACGAGATACGAAGTCATGATGCCCGCAGGCGTAACGGTGAGAAAGGTTTTAAGTTACGACGACGATTTGAGAATGAGACTTTCCTCTAAAAGCGGCGTACGTATAGAGGCTCCTATCCCCGGCAAAAACCTTGTGGGAGTGGAAGTCGCCAACAAAACCAAAATCACGGTAGGACTTCGCGAAGTGTTAGAGGGCGCGGCTTCAAAACCGGTTAAACCGGGCGCGCTTACTTTCGCCATAGGTAAGGACATAGTGGGTAACGCAATTACGGACAACCTTGCAAAAGCCCCGCACTTACTCGTAGCGGGTGCGACCGGTTCGGGCAAAAGCGTTGCGCTTAACGTTATGATCGTCAGCCTTATTATGCGCTACAGTCCCGAGGAGTTAAGACTTATACTCATCGACCCGAAAAGGGTGGGATTTTCTAATTACGAGCACATACCGCACCTTATGATAGACGAAATCATAACGGAACCCCAAAAAGCGGTGGCGGCGTTGCTTTGGCTGTATAACGAGATGGAACGTCGTTACGAAGAGTTCCGTAAGTACGGCGGTATAAGCGATATAGAAGCGTATAACGAACGCATAGCGAGCGATACCGTGCCCAAAATACCGCGTATAGTCGTAGTTGTGGACGAACTTGCAGACCTTATGGAAACGTGCAAAAAAGACATGGAAATACGTATACGCTCGCTTGCCGCAAAAGCAAGGGCGGCGGGCATACACCTCGTTCTCGCAACGCAAAGACCTTCCGTAGACGTTATTACCGGCACTATAAAAGCCAACCTCCCGTCGCGTATGGCGCTCCGCGTAATGAATTACGCCGATTCCAGCACGATTTTAAGCGAGGGCGGCGCGGAAAAATTGCTCGGCAACGGCGATATGCTTTATAAAAACGGCTCTATGGCAGAGTGCGAAAGGTATCAGGGCGCGTGGATTTCGGACAGAGAAATTATAAGCGTCGTGGACTATATCAAAGAACACAACGCCGCATATTTCGACGACGAACTCGCGGAATTCCTGACAAAATCGGTTAAACCCAAACAAGAAGAAGCCGTTTCCGACGCGGACGAAGGCGCGAGCGGCGGAGAGGTGGACGCGTTCTTCCTTAAAGCGTTGTGGCTTGCGGTTACCTCCGGCACGGTATCTATCTCTCAACTTCAGAGAAGATTCCAGATAGGTTACGGGCGTGCGGGCGGACTTGTGGATAAAATGGAGCGCATGGGCTTTATAACCGCCAACGAGGGCAGCAAGGCGAGAAAAGTTTTGCTTACGAGAGAAGAGTTCGAGGATAGATTCGGACCGATGTCCGACGGGATATAAAATTTTAATCACTAAAGAAGTTATCTGGAGTACCTATGATTACGGGTAAAAAAATCGGCGTGATTTCGCTCGGTTGCGACAAAAACCGTGTGGATACCGAAAAAATGCTTGCCAAACTGCGCGAACGGCACGAACTGACGAACGATATAGCGCAAGCCGAAATAATAATTATAAACACTTGCGCTTTTCTTGCGAGTTCGAGAAAAGAATCGATAGAAGAAGTCATCGGCGCGGCGGAATACAAAAAAAACGGCGCGTGCGAAAAAATCATCGTTACGGGTTGTTTGCCGCAAAGGTTTTTAAGCGACATAAAAGACGAACTTACGGAGGCGGACGCGTTTCTCGGAGTTTCGGACTACGATAAGATTTTAGACGTTATCGATAACGTGTACGACGGAGAAAGGGTTTGCGCCGTAGGCGAAGTAAAACTCGAAACGGGTACGGCGCGTGTGGTTACGACCGACGGGCACGCCTATCTTAAAATCGCGGACGGGTGTTCTAACCGTTGCACCTATTGCCTTATACCGTCCATACGCGGCAAATATCGCTCCGTGCCGACGGACAGACTTATAACCGAAGTTTCCGCCATGGGCGACGTTGACGAACTCATTCTCGTCGCGCAGGACGTTACGAAGTACGGCGAAGATTTAGAACCGAAAACGAACCTCGTAACGCTCGTCAGAAAACTTACCGCGCTTAAAAACGTGCGCGGCGTAAGGCTTTTATATTGCTATCCCGAAAACGTTACCGAAGAACTCATTCACGAAATGGCGGTAAACGCAAAAATAATAAGATATATAGACATACCTTTTCAGCATGCGGACGATAAAGTGCTTAAAAGAATGAACAGAAAAGGCAGAGGAGAGGAATATCTCGCGCTTATAAAAAAGCTAAAAGAACGCGTGCCGGGTATTGCCGTGCGCTCGACTTTTATAACCGGATTTCCCGGCGAGGGCGAAGAGGAGTTTAACCGACTTTTAGAGTTTATCGATAAAGCCGAACTGTTTAACGCGGGGTTCTTTAAATACAGCAGAGAAGAGGGTACGCCCGCTTATCTTTTGGACGGACAGGTGGACGAAAAAACGAAAACCCGTCGCGTAAAAAAACTTTATTCCGCGCAAAAAAAAGTCGTGGGGCGACTTCTTAAATCGCTCCGCGGTAAAACGTTTAAGGTTAAAGCCGAAGGATTTGACGAAGACAGACTCGTTTATTACGGCAGGGCGTATTTCAACGCGCCGGATATTGACGGAAAAATATATTTCTTTTCGGCGGAAGAAGTTTCTTTCGGCACGTATTACGACGTTAAAATCACCGCGAGGGACGGCTACGACCTTATAGGAGAAAGAATATGAATTTACCGAACAGGCTTACGCTTGCAAGAATTATAATGATACCCGCTTTTGCGGCGGCGTATTATCTTACGGTCATTCCGTATAATTTCGCGATTGCGGCGGGGATATTCGCGCTTGCCGCTTTTACGGATTTTCTCGACGGATATATAGCGAGAAAATATAACCTCGTAACCAACATGGGTAAGTTTTTGGACCCGATAGCGGACAAAGTGCTTGTTTCTACCGCTCTTATAATTTTGCTCGTGCCGCCGACGGACACGGTTATACTCCCCGATTCGTTTTACCCTGCGATACTCGTCGCGCTTATCTTAGCGAGAGAACTTATCGTAAGCGGTTTCAGACTCGTTGCCGCAGGTAAAGGAGCGGTTATCGCCGCCGATAAATCGGGCAAAATAAAAACGTTCGTAACCGATTTAACCGTTATAGCGTTGCTTATCGCGGCGGAAATCACGCCCGGGGCGTTTGATACGGCAAACGTCGTCGGTACGGTTATGCTTTGCGCTTCCGCGTTGCTTACGGTAATCTCGGGTGCGGAATGTATTATTAAAAACGCTTCCGTGCTTTCCGAAGAGGAGAAATAACAGATGAAAACCGCGTTCGTAACATTTAAAAATCCGCAAAGCGATTTTACGGCGTATAGCGAAAGGCTTACCCGCGTTTCGGCGGCGTTTGCGGGCGCGGGGCTTAAAATCGATTCGGCATACGCGCTTTCTTCGGCAGACGATATAGGCTTTAAGCGTTTGATAGACGAACTTAAAGACACTGCGGATATCGTCGTAATCGCACTCGGCGAAAAAACGGATTTCGACGCGAAAGCAATGATAGCGGAGTCTTTCGGTACCGAACTTGCGGAAAACGATAACGCGGCGAGATTTTTAGACGCGGCGCGCGCCGCGGACGGGGTAAACTACTCCGCGGAATACGCCGTGCTCCCCGACGGGGCGACGATAATTCCAAACGAAAAGGGACCTTTTCAGGGTTTCACGCTCGAGGGTGAAGATTTTTTGACCGCGGTTGTATCGGACGAACCGGAAGAACTTTATTCCATGTGCGCAAGATACGTTTTGCCGTATGCGGAAAACAAGTACGGAATAAAAACCAAAACGTATACGTTTAAGATTTTCGGCGACGACGCAAAGATAAACGAAGCGATAGCGGCGGCGGAATACGTAGGCAAATTCGGTTACGCGCTTACCGAAAAAGACGGAGATTATAAACTCGACCTTGTTTTTCGCGGGGAAGAGGAAATTGCGGATAAACCCTTGGTTTTAAGAAAGTTCGTGGAACTTCTCGGCGACGACATATATGCGGAGTTCGACACGACTTTATCGGAAAGACTTTTCGACCTGATAAAACTCAAAGGTGTGCGCGTTGCCGCGGCGGAATCGTTTACGGGCGGCAGGGTTACGGCGGAACTCGTTAAAAATTCCGGCATATCCGAATTTTTACAGGAAGGGCTTGTTACCTATTCAAACGAGAGCAAGGTCGAACGGCTCGGAGTACGTGCGGAAGATATATTTACCAAAGGCGCGGTCAGTTCGGTTGTGGCGTATCAAATGGCGGCGGGGCTTTTAAAAACGGGTAAATGCGATCTTGCGATTGCCACGACGGGTATCGCGGGACCTAAAAGCGACGCTTCGGATAAGCCCGTGGGGCTATGCTATATAGCGATAGGCACGATAGACGGGGTGCATACTTATAAATACGAACTTAACGGTTCGCGAGAGCGTATAACCGAAAGGGCTAAAAACATAGCCCTCGCTCTCGCCGTTAAAATATTAAAAAGAAAGTAAGAGGAAAAATTTTTATGAACGAAGAAAAGTTGAAAGCGCTTGACGGCGTAATGGCTCAAATCGAAAAACAATACGGCAAAGGCGCGATAATGCGCCTCGGTCAAAACGCGGGAGATACTCATATAGAAGTGCTCCCCACGGGGTGCTTGTCGCTCGACCTCGCGATAGGCGTAGGCGGATTTCCGCGCGGGAGAATAATAGAAATTTACGGACCCGAGTCCTCGGGTAAAACCACGGTTGCGCTCCACGCCATTGCCGAAACGCAAAAAGCGGGCGGCGTCGCCGCGTTTATAGACGCGGAGCATGCGCTCGATCCCGTTTACGCAAAAAACCTCGGCGTAAATCTCGACGAACTTTACGTATCCCAACCGGACACCGGCGAACAGGCTCTCGATATAACCGCTTCGCTCGTCAGCAGTAAAGCGGTGGATATAATAGTCGTTGACTCGGTTGCGGCGTTAACCCCAAAAGCGGAGATAGAAGGCGATATGGGCGACTCGCACGTAGGTCTTCAGGCGCGCCTTATGAGTCAGGCTCTCCGTAAACTCACGGCGATAACCAGCAAGTCCAAAACCTGCATAGTCTTTATAAACCAACTCCGTGAAAAGGTCGGCGTAATTTTCGGTAATCCCGAAGTTACGGCGGGCGGCAAAGCGCTTAAATTTTACGCAAGCATTCGTATAGACGTAAGAAAAGGCGACCAACTCAAAGGCACCGACGGCGCGTACGGCAATCACACCAAAGCCAAAATCGTAAAAAACAAGGTTGCGCCGCCTTTCAAAACGGCGGAATTCGATATCATATTCGGCAAAGGCATTTCAAAGGGCAGTTGCCTTATAGAACTCGGTTTGCTTTATAAAATAATCGAAAAGAGCGGCGCGTGGTTCTCTTATAACGGCGAAAAAATCGCGCAAGGCAGAGAGAAAGCGGTGGACTACTTCGAGAATAACGAACAGGCTTACGAGGAAGTAAAGCAAAAAATATTAAACGCTTTTTATCATAAAGACGGCGACGAAGCCGCCAAAGAGTGATAAAACTTTGACATTCGCGTAAAAACGGTGTACAATATAAAGGATATAAGTCCGCGTACGAAATGAAAACGCACGCGGGTAATAAAAACAGGAGGGCATTTTATTATGCAGAATTTTAATTACGGCTCCCTGTTCTTGGCATCGATGGAAACGGGTACCGCTATTCTGATCGCGGTAATCGCGGCGATAGTTTTCGCCGCCGCGGGCGTTTTCGTCGGTATCCTTATCAAAAAGAAGTCTTTTGAAAAGAAACAAGGTGATATTCAGAAAGTTACCGACAAAATGCTCGACGACGCGAGAGAAGAGAGCAAAAAAATCAAAAAAGAGGCTATTTTAGAGGCTAAAGAACAGGAACTTAAACTGCGCAACGACTTTGAAAAAGAATCGAAAGAAAAGCGCGTAGAACTTCAACGGCTGGAAAACAGGCTTAATCAGAAAGAGGAATCGCTCGACAAAAAGGAAGAAAATCTTTCTCGTCGCAACGACGAAACCACGAGACAGCAAAACGTTTTGAAAGAGAAACAAGCAGACCTTGACAGAAAACTCGAGGATATTTCCGCCCAGCACGACAGAATGATACAGGAGTTTGAAAAAATCTCCCAGATGTCGAAAGAAGAGGCTAAACGCCAACTCGTAGAAGCGATAACGGACGAGGCGAGAAGAGAAGCCGCCGGCACCGTTAAAAACATCGAGGCGGAAGCCAAAGAAGAGGGCGAGAGAAAAGCGAAAGAAATCGTAAGCCTTGCCATTCAGAAATGCAGTACCGATCAGGCAACCGAACTTACCGTTTCGGTGGTTCCGCTCCCGTCGGACGATATGAAAGCGAGAATAATCGGGCGCGAAGGCAGAAATATCCGCGCGCTTGAAAATTCTACCGGTATAGAACTCATAATCGACGATACTCCGGAAGTCGTAATCGTTTCCGGCTTTGACCCCGTCCGCCGCGAAACCGCGCGCATCGCGCTCGAACGGCTTATTCAGGACGGAAGAATACACCCCGCAAGAATTGAGGAGACGGTCGAAAAGGTTAAAAAAGAACTCGACCAGCAAATTAAAGAAGCGGGCGAAGCCGCGACATACGAGTGCGGCGTGTTCGGACTTCATCCCGAAATCGTTAAACTTCTCGGCAGACTTAAATTCCGTACCAGTTACGGGCAAAACGTTTTGCGCCACTCTATCGAGGTGTCGCACCTTGCCGGCGTTATGGCAACCGAACTCGGCGTAGACGCCGCGCTTGCAAAACGCGCAGGGCTGTTACACGACCTCGGCAAAGCCGTTGACTTTGAAATAGAAGGCACGCATATGCAGATAGGCGCGGACCTTGCTAAAAAATACAGAGAGAATTATATCGTCGTAAACGCGATACTCGCGCACCACGGCGATACAGAGCAAAAGAGTATAGAGGCAGTACTCGTTGCGGCGGCGGACGGTATTTCCGGCGCGCGCCCCGGTGCGAGAAGAGAAACGACCACCAACTACATTAAAAGGCTGCAAAAACTCGAAGAAATTTCGAGCAGTTTTAAGGGCGTCGATAAATGCTATGCGATACAAGCGGGCAGAGAGGTGCGCGTAATGGTTAAACCCGAACAGGTAAACGACGCGCAGACTTTGTTCCTCGCGAAAGACATCGCCAAAAAAATCGAGCAGGAAATGGAGTACCCCGGTCAGATAAAGGTAAACGTCATAAGAGAATGGCGCGCAACCGAGTTCGCAAAATAAAACCTAAAATTTTTCAATCGTTTTTGCGGAGGCAGACATATGAGTTACAACTTTTTAAGGTTCCCCGTATTTAAGCAAAAAGCCGTAACGCTGAGTTACGACGACGGCGTGAGGGGCGATATTAAACTTGTAGAAATTTTAAACGAATACGGGTTAAAATGTACGTTCAATATCAACTCGGGTATGTTCGCGAAACGAGAGGGGCTTGGCAGACTTACGGAAAGCGAGGCGAGAGAATTATATTCTTCAGGCGTACACGAGGTTGCCGCTCACGGATATATGCATTTGCCTTTAACCGAAGTGCCCGAAGACGCAGGGATAAGAGATGTTTTAAAAGACAGAGAAAACCTTGAAAATATGTTCGGCGTAACGGTCAAAGGGTTTGCCTATCCGAACGGGGTTTTTAACAACCGTATTGCCGATACCCTTAAAAGATGCGGTATAAAGTATGCGAGAACGTGCGTGCCGACAAAGAGTTTCGATATCCCCGAAGACTGGTTGCAACTTAAACCTACCTGCCACCATAACGAACCGGAGTTGCAACGACTTATAGAAGAGTTTTTGGCGCCGGATAACGACAGACCTTACTGGTCTAGCCACAGACCCAAATTGTTTTATTTGTGGGGACACACTTATCAGTTTGACGACGACGATAACTGGAACGTGATGGAGGGCTTTGCCCAAAAAGTCGGTAACAGGGACGACGTGTGGTATGCCACCAACGGAGAAATTTACGATTACGTTCAGGCGTATAACGGTTTAGAGTATTCGGCGGACGGCAAAATCGTGCGCAATCCGTCTTGTACGGACGTGTACCTTTACTATTACGGCAAAGACCTGCTCGTTAAAAGCGGTCAAACCGTAACCGTCCGAATTTAATTTTAGCTCAACTACAAACGCGCCCGTGCTTGATTGCACGGGCGCGAAGTTTTTTAAACACTTTTACGCTTACGTTTACCGTCTATCGGGCAAAACTGTGTTATAAAAGGAAATGTTAAATCGTTTATAACCCTTTAAAACCGCGGCGCAAAACGGCGTTTGCGTATATCTCAAAACTCAAAATATCGGCGGCTAATCTTTTTTAACGATAACCGCGTTTGCGTGTACGCAAATACCTTCTTCTCTGCCGACGAACCCTAATCCCTCGAGCGTGGTTGCGGTAATGCCTACGCTTTCAGCCGATAAGCCGAGCGCCTCGGCAAGATTAGCCGTGATTTTCGGTATATAGTCAAGCAGTTTCGGCTTTTGCGCCATTATAACCGCGGAAACGCTTTTCGGGTGGTATCCGTCTTTTTTTATTATCGAAAGGACTTCTTTTAGCAACATCATACTGTCCGCGCCTTCGTATTTCGGGTCGTTATCGGGAAAATGGTAACCTATGTCGCGTTCCGCCGCGGCGGAAAGAAGCGCGTCCATTACGGCGTGGGTGAGTACGTCCGCGTCCGAATGTCCTTTAAGTCCTTTTTCGTGCGGTATCTCTATTCCGCCGAGAATCAGCTTGCGCCCCGTTACGAGTTCGTGGCAATCGAACCCTGTGCCGAAGCGTACGTCTTGCACGTCGTTTAACAGCAACAGGTCCTCGGGATAAGTTATTTTAACGTTGTCCGTTTCTCCGTTTACAACGGCGAGTTCGCCTATAAAGGTTTTATAAACCTCTCCGTCGTCGTTATATGCTCCGTTCCCCGCGAGCGAATAAGCCTTTTTTATAAGTTCGGTCTTAAAGCCTTGCGGCGTTTGTACGAGATAAAGTCCGTTTTTGCCGAGATATTTTTCGTCTTTAACCGAGTATATCGTGTCACGCGTGGGTACCGCGGTTATCGCGCCGCCTTTTTCGCTTGCCGCGGCGATTACGTCTTTTATAATTCGCTCGGAAACGAACGGTCTTGCTCCGTCGTGTATAAGCACTACGTCGCCCGTAACGAGGAGGAGGGCGTTTTTAACAGATTCCGTGCGCGTTTCTCCTCCTGCGGAAAAAACGTAGTCCTCGCCGGAAAGAAGGTCTGCTATTTCTTTTTCGTCGCGTTTTGCCGCGCATATTATATATTGTTTAATAAGTCCCGTTTTTTTGAACGCGAAATACACGCGCTCAACGGCGGTTTTACCCGAGACGCTTACCAAAAGTTTGTTTTTGCCTTGTTTTGCGCGCTCGCCTTTGCCGGCGCAGGCGATAATGACCGAAACCTGCATGGCTTTACTCCGCGATTATTTCGTACAGTTCGTGCGCCTGCTCTTTTTTAACCGTTTCTTTAATCGAAAGTATTTTGAATTTTATCGCGCCGCTGTTAAAAAGAACTTCTACCACGTCGCCCTCTTTAATTTTGCACGACGGTTTGACGGCTCTGTCGTTTACGATAACGCGATTTTTGTCCGCCGCTTCGACCGCGAGGGCGCGTCTTTTCAATATTCTCGACACTTTAAGAAACTTATCTATTCTCATTTTTTATAAAAATTCCGCGAAAATAAAAATTATTTTTATAATTTGCTCTAATTACTTGACAATATTTGCAAATAAGCGTAACATAATAAAATGCATTATGATAGGTTATTATCGAATCTTATCGCCATTTTGCAGAAAAAAAAGCAAAAATACAGGTAAAAAAACCTTTCAATCGGTACTAAACGGTTGATAAACCCCGTTTTTTGCCCGACGGAACGATTATACAACATATTCGCGCGTTTGTAAACCCGTCGGAGGATAATTTAAAAAATTTTTTAAGGAGTGTGTTTTAATGACACGTAAACTACCCGAAATTCAGTGCGGCAAAATCAAGAGAAAAACTTTCGGCAAGATTAACGAAGCGATAGAACTTCCGTATCTCGTCAAAATTCAGAAAGACTCTTACGACGCCTTTATAAAAGACGGCATAAGCGAAGTCTTTGAAGATTTTTCTCCGATAACCGATTATTCCGACCACTTCGAGTTGTATTTTTTGGAGCATAACCTCGACGGCGCGCCCAAGTACGACGAAAAAGAGTGCAGGGACAGGGACGCGACTTTCGCGCGGCCTCTCCGCGTTAAGGTCAGGCTCGTAAACAAAGTAACGGGCGAAATAATCGACGACCAAGAAGTATATATGGGCGACTTGCCGCTGATGACGGACAACGGTTCGTTCATCATAAACGGCGCGGAGCGCGTTATCGTTTCGCAACTCGTTCGTTCTCCGGGCGTTTACAACTCCGTAGAAGTGGATAAATCCGGCAGAAATCTTTTCGGCACCACCGTCATTCCCTCGCGCGGGGCGTGGCTCGAATTCGAACAGGATTCTCAGGGGCTTTTGTGGGTACACGTCGACAGGACGAGAAAACTCACGGGCACCGTTCTTTTGCGTGCGCTCGGTTTCGGTAGCGACGAGGCGTTAAACGAACTCTTCGCGGGAGATAAAATGATAGCCGCCACCGCGGCGAAGGATTCCGCCAAATCCGAAAGCGACGGTCTTATAGAACTTTACAGAAGACTTCGCCCGGGCGAAATTCCTACCGACGAAGCGGTAAAACAGCATCTTAAAAATCTTTTCTTCGACCCGAGAAGATACGACCTTGCCAAGGTCGGCAGATATAAATTCAACAAACGCCTTCGCATGGGCGCGAGAATCGTCGGCTTAAAGTCTATGGAAGACGTTATAAGCGCGGACGGCGAAGTTCTTGCGACGAAAGGTCAGATTATAGACAAGGCTACCGCGAACGCCATTCAGAACGCCGGCGTAAACGAGTTTATTGCGGACGTAAACGGCGAGGCGCATAAAGTTATCGCAAACAACGTTGCGGATTATAAAGAAGTAACGGGTCTTAACCCCAGATACTTCGGGCTTTTGGACTACGTGTATTATCCCGCGCTCCGTTTTGCGGAAAAGGTAAACGCGAAAGCGAAAGAAGCGGGCGAAGAAGCCGCCGCAGTCGAATTCAGAAAAGAGATAAACGAACTTTTCTATCTCGAAGACAAAGACCTTTCCGACGAAGCGACCGTTAAACCCGAGGACAGAAAGTACGAAGAAAAAGCCGCCGAAACGAGAAGCAGATTCGTGCGTGCTTGTACTTTCTATTTCGAACTCGTCGAAGGCGGACTTACCAAAACGCTTACGGCGGAAGACAAAAAGGTTCTTCGTCCTCTTACCGAAAAGTTAAATCATAAACATATAACCGTCGACGATATAGTCGCCGCCGTTTCGGTTAACTTAGACCTTAACTACGGCATCGGCACGACGGACAACATCGACCACCTCGGAAACCGCCGCGTACGCAGCGTTGGCGAACTTTTGCAAAACCAGTTCCGTATAGGTATCGCAAGACTCGAAAGAGTTATCAGAGAAAGAATGGGCACCATGGACCCGAAAGACGTTACGCCGCAGGGTCTTATCAACGTGCGCCCCGTCAGTTCGGCGATCAAAGAGTTCTTCGGTTCTTCGCAACTTTCGCAGTTCATGGATCAGACCAACCCGATTGCGGAACTTACGCATAAGAGAAAGCTTTCCGCGTTAGGCCCCGGCGGTCTTAATCGCGACAGAGCGACTTTCGACGTCCGCGACGTAAACTACTCGCACTACGGCAGATTGTGCCCGATAGAAACCCCAGAAGGTCAGAACATAGGTCTTATATCTTCGCTTGCGGCTTACGCGCAGGTAAACGAATTCGGCTTTATCGAATCTCCTTACAGAAAGGTAGAACATACTTTGGGTGAGGACGGCAAGATAGAAACGATAGTTACCGAACACGTAGATTATCTTACCGCGGACGAAGAGGATAATTACACGGTGGCGCAGGCGAACGAACCGCTCGTAGATAACAAATATTTCGTAAAAGACCGCGTATCCTGCCGCCGCAGAGAAGAAATTCTCGAAGAAGTAAAAGAAAAAATCGATTATATGGACGTATCGCCGAAACAACTTATTTCGGTCGCTACCGCCCTTATCCCGTTCCTTGAAAACGACGATACCAACCGCGCGCTGATGGGTTCCAACATGCAACGTCAGGCAGTTCCGCTGCTTTGTCCCGAAAACGCCATCGTCGCTACGGGTATCGAACGTCGCATAGCGTACGACTCGGGCGTTATGGTAAACGCCGTAAACGGCGGCGTCGTCAAGAGCGTTGCGAGCAACCTTATAACGGTTACCGAGGACGACGGAACGGACAGAGAATACAAACTCAAAAAATTCGAGCGTTCTAACCAAGGCACGTGTCTTAACCAAAGACCTATCGTCGATAAAGGCGAAAGGATAGAAAAGGGTCAGACCATTGCGGACGGACCTTCTACCAAAAACGGCGAACTCGCGCTCGGCAGAAACATTCTCGTCGGCTTTATGAGCTGGGAAGGTTACAACTACGAGGACGCTATACTTCTTTCCGAAAAACTCGTGAGAGAAGACGTGTTTACGACTATCCATATAGAAGAACACGAGATAGAAGCGAGAGATACCCGCCTCGGCGAAGAAGAAATCACGAGAGATATTCCTAACGTCGGCGACGACGCGCTTAAAGACCTTGACGAAGACGGTATAGTCCGTATCGGCGCGGAGGTCGGCAGCGGCGACATTCTCGTCGGTAAAGTTACGCCTAAAGGCGAAACCGAACTTACGCCGGAAGAAAGACTTCTCCGCGCGATATTCGGCGAAAAGTCGAGAGAAGTCAGAGATACCTCTCTTAAAGTTCCTCACGGAGAAGGCGGTATCGTAGTAGACGTTAAAATATTTACCCGCGCGAACAAAGACGAACTTTCGCCCGGCGTAAACAAACTCGTACGCGTATATATAGCGCAAAAACGTAAAATTTCCGTCGGCGACAAAATGGCGGGTCGCCACGGTAACAAAGGCGTTATTTCGAGAATACTCCCCGAGAGCGATATGCCCTTCATGGCGGACGGTACGCCCTTGCAGATAGTTCTTAACCCGCTCGGCGTTCCTTCTCGTATGAACATCGGTCAGGTACTCGAAGTACACCTCGGTCTTATCTGCAAACAACTCGGCTGGAAAATCGCGACCCCCGTATTCGACGGCGCGGACGAAAGCGAGATAAAAGACCTTTTGAGAGAAAACAATATATTGAACCCCGACGGAGAAGTCGACGGAAAGATTCAACTCTACGACGGAAGAACGGGCGAGCCCTTTGAAAACAGGGTTACGGTCGGTCAGATGTACATGATAAAACTTATCCACCTCGTAGACGATAAGATACACGCGCGTTCTACCGGTCCGTACTCGCTCGTAACGCAACAGCCGCTCGGCGGTAAAGCCCAGTTCGGCGGACAGCGTTTCGGCGAAATGGAAATCTGGGCGCTCGAAGCGTACGGCGCGGCGCATATCTTGCAGGAAATACTTACCGTTAAGTCGGACGACGTCGTGGGGCGCGTAAAGACTTACGAGTCGATAGTAAAAGGCACCAACATCAGCGAGCCCGGCATACCGGAAGCGTTCAAAGTGCTTCTTAAAGAGTTGCAGAGTCTTGCGCTCGACATGAAAGTGCTTACCGAAAACAAAGAAGAACTTGCGATTAAAGACCTTATCGAGAGCGACATCGACGACGTGCCCGCGTTTAAGGAAAGAGAACATCACGAAGAAGTGTCCCTCGACGACTTCAATAAAGACGAAGTTACGGAAACGCTTTTCGAAGACAGCGAAAACGTCGACCTCGACGAAGACTTCGGGTTCTCGACCAAAGACATGTTCGAAGAAGACGACGGCGAAATCGATACTACGGTATCCGACGGCAGCCTGATAGACGACGACTTCGACGACGACCTCGACAACGAGTAAGGGAGGGTAAAGAATGTTTGAACTTAACAATTTTGATTCTATACAGATAGGCGTCGCTTCGCCTGAAAAAATAAGGTCGTGGTCTTACGGCGAGGTTACCAAGCCCGAAACCATAAACTACAGAACTCAAAAACCCGAAATGGGCGGTCTTTTCTGCGAAAGAATTTTCGGACCGACCAAGGACTGGGAGTGCCACTGCGGCAAATATAAACGCATTCGTTACAAAGGCGTTATATGCGACAAGTGCGGCGTAGAAGTTACGAAAAGTAAAGTCCGCCGCGACAGAATGGGTCATATAGAACTTGCCGCGCCGGTATCTCACATTTGGTACTTTAAGGGCGTTCCCTCGCGCATAGGTTTAATGCTTGATATGAGTCCCAAAGCGCTCGAACAGGTTTTATACTTTGCCTGCCACGTTGTTTTAGACCCCGGTACGACCCCGCTTATGTACAAGCAGGTCATAAACGACAGAGAAAAACAGGAATACGAACAGCAGTACGGTATAGGTTCGTTTAAAACGGGCATGGGCGCGGAAGCCGTTAAAGAACTTTTAATGGCTATCGACCTTGACAAAGAAAGCGCGGAAACCAAAAAAATAATCGAAGAAAACGTTTCCGGACAGAGAAGGATAAGAGCGGTAAAACGTTTCGAAATAATCGAAGCGTTCAGAAAGAGCGGCAATCGTCCCGAATGGATGATATTAGACGTTCTTCCCGTTATCCCGCCCGAACTCCGCCCGATGGTTCAACTCGACGGCGGCAGATTCGCGACTTCGGACTTAAACGACTTATACAGGCGCGTTATCAACAGAAATAACCGTCTTAAAAAGCTTATGGAACTCGGCGCGCCCGAGATAATCATAAGAAACGAAAAGAGAATGCTTCAGGAAGCGGTTGACGCGCTTATCGACAACGGTCGTCGCGGCAAAGCGATTTCCGGCGCGGGCAACAGAGAACTTAAATCTCTTTCCGGCATGCTTCGCGGTAAGCAGGGCAGATTCCGTCAGAACCTTCTCGGCAAGCGCGTAGACTATTCCGGTCGTTCGGTTATAGTCGTAGGACCCGAACTTAAACTTTATCAGTGCGGTCTTCCGAAAGAAATGGCTATCGAACTTTTCAAACCGTTCGTTATGAAAAAACTGGTTGAAAACAACGTAAGCCACAACATAAAGAACGCGAAACGCAAAGTAGAGCGTTGCGCGCCCGAAGTATGGGACGTTCTCGAAGAAGTTATTAAAGACCATCCCGTAATGCTCAACCGTGCGCCGACGCTTCACAGACTTTCGATACAGGCTTTCGAGCCGGTGCTTATCGAAGGCAGGGCTATAAAACTTCACCCGCTCGTTTGCGGCGCATTCAACGCCGACTTCGACGGCGACCAGATGGCGGTACACGTTCCGCTTTCGGTAGAGGCGCAGGCGGAAGCGAGATTTTTGATGCTTGCTTCCAACAACATTCTTAAACTTTCGGACGGCAAACCGGTTATGAGCCCGACTCAGGATATGGTTATGGGTTCGTACTACTTAACGCTCATACGTCGTCATATAGGCGAAAGGTATAACGAAAAAGGCAGAAAAGACGAAAACGGTGTTCTTTACGGCGTTCCCGAATACACCGTTTCGTACAGTTCTCCGGAAGAAGCCGTTATGGCTTACCAGACCGGCAGAATTAAATTGCAGGACGAAATAGTCGTAAGAAGAAGCGTAACGGTAGACGGCGAAACGGTTACCGGCAGAATACGTACTTCGGTCGGCAAAATCATCTTTAACGAAGCGATTCCGCAGGATATAGGTTTCGTAACGAGAAAAGAAAAAGAAGATTACCTTAAATTCGAGATAGACAAACTCGTCGGCAAAAAAGATTTGCAAAAAATCGTCGGCGCATGCTTTAAACGCCACGGCGCGAGTTGCGCGGCTGACGTACTCGATAAAATAAAGGCTTTGGGTTATAAATATTCTACCGTCGGCGCGATAACCACCAGCGTGTTCGATATGCATATGCCCAAAGAAAAAGCGGCTATTCTTTCGGACGCGGAACAGCACGTGTTGAAAGTCGAAAACCTTTACAAAAAAGGCTATATAACCGACGACGAAAGATATAAAAAGGTCGTTACCATCTGGAAAAAGGCGACCGAGGACGTTGCCGAAAAACTTAAAGAAACGCTCGACGAATTCAACCCCATTCTTATGATGGCTAATTCCGGCGCGCGTGGTTCTATCGACCAGATTAAACAGCTTTGCGGAATGCGCGGTCTGATGACCGACCCGAATGGTAAAACCATCGAAATACCGGTTAAATCCTGCTTCCGTGAAGGACTTTCCGTTTTGGAATACTTTATTTCGTCGCACGGCGGACGTAAAGGTCTCGCGGATACCGCGCTTAAAACCGCCGACTCCGGTTATCTTACCAGAAGGCTTGTAGACGTATCGCAAGAAGTCATCGTTAAAGAGGACGACTGTTTTGCAGAAAGCGGCGAATCGGTTAAAGGCGTTAGAGTGAGAGCCATTCTCGACGCTTCCGGTAAAGAGATAGAAGGTTTGCGCGACAGAATAGCGGGCAGATTCGTCGTAGGCGACGTGGTAAACCCCGCTACCGGCGAGGTAATGGTTAAAGCCAACGAAATGATTTCCGAAGACATGGCGGACGCTATAGTTAAAGCCGGCATAGAAGAAGTGGAAATCAGGTCGGTATTCACCTGCCACTCCAAAACCGGCGTATGCGCTAAATGCTACGGCAAAAACATGTCCAACAACCACCCCGTTCAGGTGGGCGAAGCGGTCGGCATAATCGCCGCGCAGTCCATAGGCGAACCGGGTACCCAGCTTACCATGCGTACCTTCCATACCGGCGGTATAGCGAGTACGGGCGATATAACGCAAGGTCTTCCGAGGGTTGAAGAACTTTTTGAAGCGAGAAGACCTAAACACGCGGCAATCGTGTGCGAACACGGCGGCGTTGCGAATATCGAAGAAAAAGACAAGATTATTCACGTCCTCGTTACTACCGACGAGGGAGAGGTTAAAGACTACGTTATCCCGTTCGGTACCGGCGTTATCGTTAAAGACGGCGAGAGGGTAGAACCCGGCACGGTTCTTTCGAGCGGCGCGGTTTACCCGCAAGATATTCTTAAAACCAAGGGTATCAAGGGCGTTCAGGATTATATACTTAAAGAAATCCAGAGCGTTTACCGCAGTCAAGGCGTTGACATCAACGACAAACACGTTGAAATCATCGTTCGTCAGATGATGAAAAAAGTTCAGGTCGAAAACCCGGGCGACGCGGACGTTCTCCCCGGCGAAAAACTCGATCTTTACAGGTTCGAAGAAGAAACCGTCAAAGCACTCGAAGCGGGACTTCGTCCGCCGGTCGGCAAGAGAATACTTCTCGGTATCACGAAAGCCGCCCTCGCAAAAGAAAGTTTCCTTTCTGCGGCGTCCTTCCAGGAAACCGCGAGAGTGCTTACCGAAGCGGCTATCAAAAACAAGGTAGATCCGTTGCTCGGTCTTAAAGAAAACGTTATAATAGGTAAACTTATCCCCGCAGGTACGGGCATAAAAGACTATAAAAACGTTTCGCCCCAGACGGTGATTCAACGACAGACCGAAAAAGCGGAATAATCGGACCGATAAAAGTTTTACGCTTTATAAAACCGTTTAATTCGTTTGACTAATCGCAAGTTAAATGGTAAAATAATAATTCGTCGGGTTCATTGTTAAACGCACCCGGCGGATAAAAAACTTACAAGCATTCAAAAACGGAGTTTTCCGAATCCGTTTTCCGAATAAACCGAAAAAATACAAGGAGGTGCGATATGCCTACAATTCAGCAACTTATCAGACAGGGAAGAAAGAAGATTACCTACAAAAGCAAATCGCCTATATTAGACGAATGTCCGCAAAAACGCGGAGTTTGCCTTTCGGTAACCACCACGACCCCTAAAAAGCCTAACTCCGCTCTTCGTAAGATAGCGCGTGTAAGACTTACCAACAAGGCAGAAGGTATCGTATATATCCCCGGTGAAGGTCATAACCTGCAGGAACACAGTTCCGTGCTCATTCGCGGCGGCAGAGTTAAAGACTTACCTGGCGTAAGATACCATATCATTCGCGGCGCGCTCGATACCGCCGGCGTTGCAAAGCGCAAACAGGCTCGTTCGAGATACGGCGCAAAGAGACCTAAATAAATTTTTTAAGTCTTAATTGCTTTCACAAACAAAACACCTACTTAAAATCGGTTTTCGGAAAATTAACCCGATTCGGTAGGCAGTATGCCGTTCGGCAGAAGATTCGCTACCCTAAAACCAAATTTAAAGGGCAAGTGATAGCCGTACTAACAAGGGTTTACCCTTAAAAACGCTTTTAAAATTATAAAAAAGCGGAATAATTAAAGGAGGATTAAATTATGCCAAGACGTGGCAATATTGCAAAGAGAGACGTTTTGCCCGATCCCGTATATAACGATAAGGTTGTAGCAAAACTCATCAACCAGGTTATGCTCGACGGTAAAAAGGGCGTAGCGCAGGGCATCGTTTACGACGCTTTCGCTACCGCATCCGAAAAGGTCGGTCAGGACCCGAAAGAAATGTTCAACCAGGCGTTAAACAACATTATGCCTATGGTAGAAGTCAAAGCGAGGAGAGTCGGCGGCGCCAACTATCAGGTGCCTATCGAAATCCGCGCCGAGAGAAGACAAACGCTCGCAATTCGCTGGCTCGTTATCGCCGCCAGAAAGAGAAGCGAGAGAAATATGTGCGACAGGCTCGCGGGGGAACTCGTGGACGCTTTCAACAATACCGGCAACGCGGTAAAGAAGAAAGAAGAAACGCACAGAATGGCAGAAGCGAACAGAGCGTTCGCGCATTACAGATTCTGATATTCGGAGAAATAAATTATGCCTAAAGATTATGATTTAAGCACAACCAGAAATATCGGCATAATGGCGCACATCGACGCGGGTAAAACGACCACTACCGAAAGAATACTTTTCTATACCGGTAAAGTTCACAAACTCGGCGAAGTTCACGAAGGCGCCGCCACTATGGACTGGATGGTACAGGAGCAGGAGCGCGGTATAACCATTACCAGCGCGGCTACCACCTGTTATTGGAAAGGACACCGTATCAACATTATCGATACCCCCGGACACGTTGACTTTACCGTAGAAGTCGAAAGATCGCTTCGCGTTCTCGACGGTGCGGTTGCGACTTTCTGCGCGAAGGGCGGCGTTGAACCCCAAAGCGAAACGGTGTGGCGTCAGGCGGATAAATACAAAGTTCCGAGAATCGCGTACGTCAACAAGATGGATATTAACGGAGCAAACTTCTTTAACGCCATCGATATGATGCACGAGCGTCTCGGTACCAACGCCATTCCTATTCTTCTCCCTATCGGAAAAGAAGACACCTTTAAGGGCGTTATCGATATAATCACGCGTAAAGCGGATATATATAAAGACGACCTCGGTAAAAAAATCGAAGTTACCGATGTACCCGACGAATACAAAGAACTCGTCGAAAAGTACAGAAGCCAGATAGTCGAAATCGCCGCCGAACAGGACGACGCTTTGATGGAAAAATTCTTCGACCAGGGCGACCTCTCGATAGAAGAAATCAAACAAGGCGTTCGTAAAGCGACCCTCGCTATGAAGATGACTCCCGTGCTTTGCGGTTCTTCTTACAAAAACAAGGGCGTTCAGAACCTTCTCGACGCTATCGTAGATTACTTACCCAGTCCGACCGACGTAGGTAAGATTGTCGGCACTAATCCCGATACCGATAAAGAAGAGGACAGACACCCCTCGGTAGACGATCCTTTCTGCGGTCTTGCATTCAAAATCATGACCGACCCGTTCGTCGGCAAACTCGCGTTCTTCCGCGCGTATTCGGGCGTGCTCAAAACCGGTTCTTACGTATATAACAGCGTTAAGGGCAAAAAAGAGCGTATCGCACGTATACTCCGCATGCACGCTAACCACAGAGAAGAAGTGGAAGAAGTTTGCGCGGGCGAAATCTGCGCGCTAGTAGGTCTTAAAGACACCACGACGGGCGACACGCTTTGCGACGAAAATCATCCCATTATTCTCGAAAAGATGGAATTCCCCGAGCCGGTTATTCAGGTCGCTATAGAACCCAAAACCAAACAGGGTCAGGAAAAGATGGGCTTCGCCCTTGCGAAACTCGCAGAAGAAGATCCTTCGTTTAAGACCTATACCGATCAGGAAACGGGTCAGACCATTATCGCCGGTATGGGTGAACTTCACCTTGAAATTATCGTAGACAGACTTTTGCGCGAATTCAGGGTAGAGGCTAACGTTGGTAATCCGCAGGTTGCTTATAAAGAAACCATTCGTCAGGCGGTCGAAGCCGAAGGCTTATTTAAACGTCAGACGGGCGGCCACGGTCAGTACGGTCATTGTAAAATCCGTCTTGAACCGCAAGAACCGGGTAAAGGTTACGAGTTCGTTGACGAAACCGTCGGCGGCTCCATACCGAAAGAATTTATTCAACCTATCAACAAAGGTATTCAGGAAGCCGCTAAAAACGGTATTCTCGCCGGATACGAAGTCGTTGACTTTAAGGTTACCGTTTACGACGGCAGTTATCACGACGTCGACTCTTCCGAAATGGCGTTTAAGATTGCCGGAAGTATGGCTCTTAAAGACGGTTTACAGAAAGCGAAATGCGTACTTTTAGAACCCGTTATGAAGGTTGAAATAACCACGCCGGACGCGTACTTCGGCGACCTTATGGGTAACGTTACCGCTCGCCGCGGCATTATACAGGGTACCGAGGACAGAAACGGCGTTAAGGTTATCGACGCGCACATTCCGCTTGCGGAAATGTTCGGTTACGCAACCGATTTAAGGAGCAGAACGCAGGGCAGAGGCAACTACACTATGCAGTTCGACCATTATGCTGAAGTTCCGAAATCGGTAGCCGAAAAGATAATAGGTAAAAAAGCGTAAAACCCGTTGACAATAGCGAATATTTATTGTAAAATAATATTATATTAAAAAATTAAATTTATTTCAGAAAATTTTGGAGGAACAAAAATGGCTAAGGCTAAATTTGACAGAAGCAAACCGCACGTAAACATCGGTACCATCGGCCACGTCGACCATGGTAAAACCACTCTTACCGCTGCTATTACGATGACGTTATCCGCTTTCGGCGAAGCGCAGAAAATGAGATATGACGAAATCGATAAGGCTCCGGAAGAAAAAGCGAGAGGTATAACGATTAACACCGCTCACGTTGAGTATCAGACGGCTACCCGCCACTACGCTCACGTTGACTGCCCCGGACACGCCGACTATGTTAAAAACATGATAACCGGCGCGGCGCAGATGGACGGCGCTATCCTCGTCGTTGCAGCGACCGACGGACCCATGCCCCAGACCAGAGAACACATTCTTCTCGCTCGTCAGGTAGGCGTGCCTTATATCGTAGTATTCCTCAACAAGTGCGACCAGCTCGACGATCCCGAACTTCTCGAACTCGTTGAAATCGAAATCAGAGACCTTCTTACCGAATACGGTTTCCCCGGGGATACCACTCCCATCATCAAGGGTTCCGCTTTGAAGGCTCTCGAATACGCTTCGGGCGATCATACTCCCGAAGAAATCAAAAACTCCGCGGAATGCAAGTGCATCTTCGAACTTATGGACGCTGTTGACACTTACATCCCCACTCCCGAAAGAGACGACGCTAAACCCTTCCTTCTCCCTGTTGAAGACGTATTCACGATTTCCGGTCGTGGTACCGTTGCTACCGGCAGAGTTGAAAGAGGCGTAGCGAAGGTTAACGACCCCGCTGAAATCGTAGGTCTTTCCGAAGAAAGCAAGACTACCGTTATTACCGGTCTTGAAATGTTCCGTAAGATTCTTGACGAAGCACAGGCAGGCGACAACGTCGGCGCGCTTTTAAGAGGTATCGACAAAAAGGACATCGAAAGAGGACAGGTTATCGCGAAACCCGGTTCGGTTAAACCCCACACCGAGTTCGAAGGTCAGGTATATATCCTTACCAAAGAAGAAGGCGGCAGACATACTCCTTTCTTCAACAACTATCGTCCGCAGTTCTATTTCAGAACTACCGACGTTACCGGTTCTATCGAACTTCCTGCCGGCGTAGAAATGGTTATGCCGGGCGACAACGTTAAGATGGACGTTAAGCTCATCACTCCGGTCGCTATGGAAGAAGGTCTCCGCTTCGCTATCCGTGAAGGCGGCAGAACCGTAGGTTCGGGCGTCGTTGCTAAAATCGTTAAATAATTAAAGCGACGATAAAAACGCAAAATCAACTCCGCATAGTTTTTATTATGCGGAGTTATTTGTTTAAACGGGCACACTTAATAGAATTTTGTATCATTTTTAACTGAAAAATTTTTTAAAATAAAAAAACTCGTAAAACGAACATAATTAGATCGTATATATTATGAATATGACAAGAGAGAGAATAAAACGGGTCTTTTATAAACTTAAAAGCGGAAAAGAAAAATATTTTGACGAGTTTTACTCGCTTACCAAAACGCCGGTTTATTTTACGGTAAGAAAATTTTTTCGCGATGAATTTTTTATCGACGACGTAATGCAAGACACATACGTTTCATTTTTGTCTGTAATGAATTCTATTGAGGGTGACCCTTTTCCTTACCTTATATCCATTGCAAAAAATAAGGCTATTGACGTAATAAGACGAGAAGCTAAAACCGACAAAAGCGTAGAAATCGAAAACGTAAACATACCTTATGACGACGTTTATACGCACGATTTTCCGTTGCTTGAGAAGGTTAAAACCGCGCTCGACGACGAGGAGTTTTTTATAGTGGAAAAAGTCGTGCTTTGCGGGTATACGCAAACGGAAGTTGCAAAAATGCTGGATAAACCGGTTACAACGGTCAACTATAAATATAAAACCGTTATTAAAAAACTAAAAAGACTGCAAAAGGAGGCGTATAAATGAAAATTATAAGAGACTTAAAAAAAGAAGCGGACTTAAAAACGCCGGAAGTGTCGGATAAAATCAAAACCCGTGCAAAGTCGCTCGGTATTTTTAAGGGCGACGCCGCCAAAAGCGAAAAAACGAATAAAACCGTATCCCGCAGGAGTAAACTTTCCGCTTGGGCGTTTGCAGTTACGGCGGTGCTTGTGCTTGCGGTTTCAATTCCTTTGGGAATCGGGCTTATAAAAGATTCCGATATAAACGCAAACCATAGTTATGAAGTCGTTATAGACGTTAACCCGACTGTTAAGTTATCCGTAAGCGAAAGCGACACGGTTATCGGGCAAGCGGGGCTTAACGAGGACGGCGTAAAATTTTTGTATGCGAAAAATTACGTAGGCAAAACGGTAAACGTCGCCACGGAAGAAATCGTTTCCGAAATGAGCAAATTCGGTTTGCTTACGAGTGGAAAAATAGTGCGAGTTTCGGCATTTTCGGGCGAAGGCAGAAAAATTCTCGAAGACAAGCAAAACGGTATAGCGGGGGTTATCGAAAATATTATGACGACGAGCGATATAACTACGGTTTTCCTTTCCGACGACGAACTGGATAAAATAGAAGAGTATTACGAAAGCCATTCTATAAGTCAATGCGAGCGAGAAGCCGCCGAAGAGCTTAAGCGTATGGTAAAAGATGAGGCAAACAAAAAGATAAAAGCTATCGATACTATCGTGAATAAAATAGGGCGCGTGGACGAGAACGACCGTGTAAAGTTCTCTGCGGAAATTAAAAACGTAATATACGATTTTTGCACGCGATACAATTACGAACCGGAGTTCGATATGGAAAACGAAGTTCGAGGAAAGGAAATTATCGAGTTTATCGAGGAGTTGGAGGAAATGAAAGAAGAACTCGAAGAATGCCTTGAAGAAATCGACGAGGGAGACGATGACTTCGGGGAGGTTATATCGGATTTGCTCGAAATCGTAAAAGAAGATATATTTAACGAGGATTAGTTCTGCAAAAAATTTATTAAATTATTTTTAAAAAATTCGTAAATCGTTGTAACTTGTTCGTATATTAAGCAGAAAGGAACAACAAGTTCCATAAAAAAGGAGAAAAATATATGAAAAAACTACTTACTTCACTCGCCTCTTTAATAATGGTAATTGCGCTTGCGTTAAGCATAGCCGCAGGGTGCGGGGGCAACGCGGGTAGCGGCGGAAATAAAAACACCGCCGCAAGCGTAAAAGACGTATATGCCGCATCGGCGGTTTCAGGCGCAAGTTACTTAAACGGTGCGGTAAAGGGCGGTAATGCTTCGCATACGGCTGCCGCACAAAGCGTTATTATAGGTTTTGCGGATAACGTCGCCGCGCCTACGGAACGCCCCGCGGAGTTTACCCGCGAGCGGGTGATAGAAGTTAAAAACGGACTTATGGCGTTTGAAAACGCAATTGCGGGCAAAATATCCGAAACGGTCGCGCTGAACGACGGCACCGGCGAATACGCCGAGTATAAATTCGTTATGACGGTAAGTGCTGGCGATAAAGTCGTTGCTAAAATGTATTACGACGAAACACCCGTAAAAGAGAATAATAACGACGAAAAACCCGATGACGACGACGAAAAACCCGATGACGACGACGAAAAAGCCGAAAAAGAGGAAGAAATAGGCGAGTTTGAGACGTCGACCGTTCTTAACGGCGTTATAGTTTACAAAGATTCGACCTATACGGTTACGGGTAAAAAAGAAACGGAAACGGACGGGGACGAAAGCGAATATTCGGTAGAACTAATAACGATGACCGACAAAAACAATTACGTGGAATTTAGTTACGAGGTTGAAAAAGAAGCGGACGAAAACTCCGTTTCGTACGAGTTCAAAATCGTGAAAGACGGCGTAACGGTGCAAGAAACCGAACTCGAGTTTGAAAACGAAGACGGTAAAACGGAAATCTCTTTAAAGTTTAAAAAAGGGAATAAGAAAGACGAAGGCGAATTTAAAATCGTAAAAGACGACGTTAACTTAAACGTTTATCGCGTGCGTTACGAGGTCGGCAATAAAAAGTCTTATATTACCGTACAAAAAACCGAAACGGGATATAGGTACACTTATTCTAACGAATTTGTCGAAGAAATCGGGTTTACCGAAACTTTAACGCCGCCCGCGGCAGAAGCAAATTAAAATCGGCAACCCGAAACGCAGTCAACAAATGCGCATACGTGTAAAATCAGGCTTTACAAAAGTCGCTAAACACCACGTATGCGCAAATTCGCATAGAATAAGTTTTTGCAAAAAGTTTTACAAGTTTTGCGGTATTTCGTTTTTTTATATCGGACAAAAAGGAGTTTATCCTTAAAGCTGTTTAGTGGGTTTCTCTGTTTTTTACAACAACGAAAAGCGGCGCGAAAAACGCGCCGCTTTTAACGTGATAAAAAACTTAATTAAAAGAGTCTTTATAAGCCTTACCGAATTTGAACGCAGGTATCTTGCTTGCGGCGATTTTGATTTTTTCGCCCGTTTTGGGGTTAATGCCTTCACGCGCGGCTTTTTCTTTAACTTCAAACGTGCCGAAGCCGGAAATCTGAATCTTTTCGCCCGCTTTCAAAGCGTCCGTTACCGCGGTTACGAAACCGTCGAGTACGGCGGAAGCGTCTTTAAGAGTGATGCCCGCATTGTTTGCAATTGCCCTTACCAATTCGTTTTTGTTCATAATTAAATAACCTCCGTGGTTTAGTAAGATTATTATACCATAAAAGAGAGTTTATTCAAGGGTTTTTTAAAAATTTTATCGATTTTTGTTAAAAAAAGACAAAATAAACGAATGACAGCCCTTTTTTAACGTTTTGCTTGACTTTTTCGGCTTTTTATTCTACTATAAACCTTAATATGAAAGAAAATTATGCGTTATTAAAGGCTAAATTAAATTCCGTTTTTTCTAAGCCTACGGGGTATTCCGTAACTTTCGAGTGCGGCGAGGCGGAAAAAACCGTGCTTGACGTGTTGACGGAGCGGTTTACAGGCGGCAAAGTAGCCGTGCTTTATTACAAAGCGCGTTATCGGAAAGGGTCGGAGTTTACCGAGGCGCTTAAAAACCGCGGCAATAAGCCGGTAAGCGTTTTAATGCCGGAGGGGGAAAAGAATTCCGTCGAGAACTTCAGCAGACTGTTTAACTTAAGCGAGGACATGAGGGCGGTCGTAACGTTTGAAAAGGATTTATTCCCCGCGTGCAGGTATTTTGCCGCATTGCGCGGCATAACGTGCGTGCTTGCTTATAAAGAGCCGCATATTGCGGGAACTCTCGCTCAAATAGTACCGATTATAAACGGAAACGAGATAGAAAGGGTAACGCTTACGCCGGATACGGTTGCGGTGGTTGACCCCGATAAAATAGCCGAAGCGGGCGGGGCGGAATTGTTTGCCGAAGTTATGAGTTCTGTTCTTTTGCTTGCGGAGAGCGGCGTTTCTCGTACGCTTGGCGGAAAAAAGATAAACGGAAAGGCGGTATCCGTTCTTTCTGACGCGGTTAAACTCGCGCACTCCGTATATAAAGCGCCGTATGACAAACAATGCGCGCTTTTGATAGAGAGCGTGTTTACGGCAGAGTATGCCGAAATACTTTCTGACGGAAGATTGTACGGAGATTCTTCGCTTTTTTCGGCGGACTTTCTCGCGGAGGGCGGACTGACGGGCGTAACGCGAATGGAATTTGCTAAAAGAATGCTTGCGATGTATGCGGAAATCGTTTCTTCCGCCAAAATAAGATTTCCGTTTTTACCCGATTACATTTTGCGGGCAAGCGCGCTTTGCGAAAAAACGGGGATAGACGACGGATATTTTTTACGGGCGGTATCGGCGCAAAGCGACGTGTTCCGTAAAACGCTTAAACGCGGTGATGCGCGTTCGGTTTTAAAAACGACGGCGGCTTTTACAGGACTTATCGAAAAAGCGGAAGCGACTTACCGTGCGCTCGGCGGTAAAGACGAGCCGAACGAAGAAACGCTTAAACTCGCGTTAAAATATTCCGGCGACGTTTTCGGAGAAACGCTTGCGCCCGCCTATTTAAGAGAAAGCGGGTATACGGAACTTATCTCCGTATAGGCTGTAAATCGAAAAACGCGTTTTTACCGAAGTGAAGGTATAAATTAAATAAAACGGTCAATACTCTCTGCGAGAAAAATCGCGGAGAGTGTTTTTATGTTTAAAAAAATAATTTGCGTTGCCGCCGCGCTTATAACGCTTGCGCTTGCGTGGACGGCAAATTCCGTAAAGTTTGCGGAGGGCAAAGCGTTTGAGTTATATTCCGAAAGCCTTTCGTCAAAAGCAAAAATATGCGCTGCGGACGACGCCGATTATCGAGCCGAACTTTTACGCACGGGTGAAAAAATTACGCTGACGGGAGGAGAAGAGGAGCTCGAAAAACTTATCGAGTCGCTCGGAGTGAAAATCGTTTTCGTCGAAGAAACCGAATTCGGAACGAGTTATTACGGTTATAGCGAGAATCTTAAATATCGTAAAACCGTCGGGAAAAAGGTGGTAAACTTTCACGCATTTAAAGGCAAAAGCGAAATCGTAGTTGGTACGCCTATAATTTTCGGCGGGTATTAAAAAAATTTTCGGCGCATGGTATAAAAACTTATCTTAAAGGAAATAACCTACATACAAAATCGAAACAGGAGAACTTTTATGAAAAGGACAAACAGTAAAACATTAAACTTTTTAAGAAGAAACGCTTTGTACTTAATACTCGCGTTGTGCATTGCGGCGATAGGACTTTCGGTAACGCTCGTTTTGGTAAACAAATATAAAGCGCCCGCAACGGACGCGTCGATAACCGACCCGATAGAACCCGATAAAGACCCCGTAACGCCCGTAGAACCTGACGATCCGGTAATCGACCCCGCCGACCCGACGGAACCCGACGAACCCGTGATTAAGCCGATATCTTTCGTTATGCCCGTAGAAAACGCAACCGACATAGGCGAGTACAGCGAGCAAATGGTTTTCAGCAGCACTATGAACAGGTTTACCGCGCATCTTGCGATTGACTTTTTCGCACCCGAGGGTACCGACGTCGTCGCGGTTGCGGACGGAACGGTAGAAAAAGTGGAAACGACCTTGTTACAGGGCACTACCATAGTAATTAACCACGGCAACGGTCTTAAAACGATTTATAATTCGCTTGCCGACGGAGAAAGCGTCGCGCTCGGTAAAACCGTTAAAAAAGGAGAGACCATCGGTAAAGTTTCGGTTACGAACAGACAAGAAAGCAAAGAGGGCGCGCACCTTCATTTTCAGGTGGAAGAAAACGGCGAAATAATAGACCCCGCAAAGTATCTGCAACTTGACGAAAAATAAAAATCAAACTCATATAAAACGAAAACCCCGAATAAGATAGTGAAAGAAATATCTTATACGGGGTTTTTATAATGAAAAAATTCTGCGTTTTTGCGTGCGCGCTTATCGCGGCGCTTTCCGCGGCGTTTACGGGCGGTTGCACCAAAACCGAATCTCACCGCGCAAGTTACGATATATCATGCGAATATTCGGACGGGCTTTTAATCGGCAGCGAAACGGTGTCTTTTTATAACTTTACCGAAAATTCTTTCAAGTGCCTTAAATTCAATTTGTACGGAAACGCTTTCAGAAAAGGCGCGAAGTATTCTCCGATTTCGGAGCAGTATAAACGGCGCGCGTATTATTCGGGCGAAAGTTACGGCGAAACGCTCGTAGAAAATGTGTGTTCTGAGGGTAAAGAACTTAAATTCGAAGTGTGCGGCGAGGACATGAATATACTTAAAGTCGAACTCGAAAAAGAACTTTTCCCCGAGGAGCGCGCGGCGGTAACGATAGATTTTAAAGTAAAACTCGCAAACGTTATTTCGCGGACGGGCGTTAACGCCGAAACGGTAAATCTCGGTAACTTTTACCCCGTTTTATGCGGCATAGAAAACGGCGCGTTTTACGAGTGCGTTTATTATTCTTCCGGCGACCCGTTCTTTTCGGACTGCGCGGATTACAACGTTAAATTTTCGGTAGACAATAAATTCGTAGTCGCGGCAAGCGGAGAAACAATCGATAAAACCGATTCGGGGAATAAAGCGGTTTATACGTTTTCGCTTAAAAACGCGCGGTCCTTCGCGCTCGTCATCAGCGAAAAGTTTAACGTTATCACGGACGTTACGACGGGTGTTACTATAAACTACTATTATTATAAAGACGCTTCGCCCGAAAAGTCGCTTAAAACGGCGGTAGAGGCGATAAAGTTTTTCGGCGAAACGTACGGCGAATATCCGTATAAAACATTTTCCGTTGTGGAAACAAAGTTTATTCAGGGCGGTATGGAATACCCCGGGCTCGTTTACGTAAGCGACGAACTCGAAGAAGCGGCTTACCGCGAAGTCGTCGTGCACGAAACGGCGCACCAGTGGTGGATGGCGGTCGTCGGCAATAACGAAACCGAGTGCGGTTTTTTGGACGAAGGACTTGCGGAGTATTCGGTGATAGTCTTTTACGACGCCCATAAAGAATACGGTTTTACCCGTGAACAACTCGTTTCTTCCTGCGAAAAAACTTATAAAAATTTTTGCACCGTTTACGATAAACTTTACGGTAAAAAAGACACTTCTATGACGAGGAGTTTAAAGGATTTTTCAAGCGAGTACGAATACGTGAATATCGCCTACGTTAAGCCTTGCCTTATGTACGACGCCGTAAGAACGGGTATGGGGGACGCTAAATTTTTCGGTTGCCTCAAAAAATATTATTCGACGTATAAGTTTTTAAACGCCGCGCCGCAAGACCTTTCCGGCGTGTTTGAAAAAGCGGGCACCGGCGCGCAGGAAATATTAGAGGCGTTTTTTGCGGGTAAAGAGGTAATGTAACGCCGAAAACGACATTATATCGCTTTTCGCATAGAATAAGCGGATAAAGAATGGTTAATAACTATTGACAAAATTGCAAATAAATGCTAAACTTAAAAAAGTATCAAGCGTAATATTTGCAAGGAGCAAATTATGAAAAGATTTTTGACTGTATTACTTGCGGCGTTAACCGCGCTGACGCTCGTTTTCGGGCTGACGGCTTGCGGAGAGGATAACGGCGCGGATAAGCAAACGGGCGTGCGTTATACCACCGATAAAAACGGCGGTTACGTCGTTTACGGTTATACCGCGGAAGAGGGCGTAACGGAACTCGACATAGAGGCTGCCGTTAAGGCAAAAAGCGGAGACGCAAACGCCAAGGTCGTAAAGATAAAAGAGGGCGCGTTTAACGGCAATTCTACGTTAGAAAGCGTTATAGTGCCCGGCACCGTAACCGAAATTGCCGGCGGCGCGTTTAAAAACATGAAATCGCTTAAAAAAATAACCCTGCCTTTCGTTGGCAAAAACATAAAAGCGGACGCGGTTATCAACCCTTCTCAAGGGGATAAAGATAAAGCCGTTGACAGCGAAAAGAGTTTCGGTTATATTTTCGGCACCGACGAATACGAGGGCGGCGCGAAAATAGCGTTCGACTACGGTCAGGACAGCAACCTTACCGTTTACGTGCCGATGACTTTAAGAACCGTAGTTATAAACCCCGCGGCGGACTACGAATTGCCCGCCTATGCGTTTGCGGGTCTGACTATGGTGCCGGAAGTAACTTTCGACGATAAAGTGGTCGGCATAGGCGAAAGCGCGTTCGAGGGCGCGGCAAGTATTTTGACTCTTAAAATAAGCGAAAGCGTAATTCACGTTTACAAAAACGCTTTTAAAGATTACAAAGGCGAAAAAATCGAGTACGCCGGCAGTGAAGCGGCTTGGAACGACCTCGTTAAAGATGCGGCTCTTCCTACTGATTATAAAACCGTTTCTTTCGCAAAATAGTAATAGCTAATTAAAATAAAAAGTAACTAAAACATAACGCCCGCGGCAGTTGCCGCGGGCGTTGAATTTTGATTGTCGGTTTTTTATGATTTTATTCCCATTCGATGGTTGCAACGGGCTTCGGAGAGAGGTCGTAAAGCACGCGGTTTACGCCGTCAACTTCGGACAAAATTCTTTCGGTAATATGCTGTAAAAGCGCAAAAGGAACGTTTTCTACCGAAGCGGAGGTTGCGTCTATACTGTTTACCGCACGTATCACTACGGGGAACTCGAACGTTCTCTTGCCGTTTTTAATGCCGGTAGATTTAACCTCGGGAACGACGGTAAAGTACTGCCATACTTTGCCTGCAAGTCCGTTTTTAGCGAATTCCTCACGCAGTATCGCGTCGGACTCTCTTACCATATTAAGACGCTCGCGCGTGATTGCGCCGGTGCATCTTACGCCGAGACCGGGACCGGGGAAGGGTTGACGATAAACCATACTGTCGGGTAAACCTAACGCTTTGCCGACGACCCTTACTTCGTCTTTATACAAAAGCTTAACAGGTTCGACAAGCTCGAATTTAAGGTCCTCGGGCAAACCGCCCACGTTATGGTGAGATTTTACTCCGTCGCTTTCAAGTATGTCGGGGTAAATGGTGCCCTGCGCCAAAAACTTAATATCGTCGAGTTTTCTCGCTTCTTCTTCAAAAACCCTTATAAATTCCGAACCGATTATTTTTCTTTTCTTTTCTGGGTCGCTTACTCCTGCGAGTTTATCGAGAAAGCGGTCTACCGCGTCTACGTAAACGAGGTTGGCGTTCATTTTGTCGCGAAAAACCTCGATAACCTGCTCGGGTTCGCCTTTTCTGAGCAGCCCGTGGTTTACGTGCACGCAGGTAAGGTTTTTGCCTATCGCTTTAATTAAAAGCGCGGCAACTACCGAACTGTCTACCCCGCCCGAAAGCGCAAGCAAAACTTTGCCGTCTTTTACTTGTTCTCTGATATCTTTTATCTGCACTTCGATAAAAGCGTTGGCGAGTGTTTCGTTTGTGATTCTTTTCATATCGTCCGGACGGACGTTGCCTTGCATATGATTTCCTCCGAAATTTATTTCATAAACATTATACCTTTTTAAATTTACGTTGTCAACGCTTTAACGGGACAGAAGAACGGGCTTTCTCTTTAGACCTTTCCCGAACATAAATTCGTTGACATAACCTTGCCGATAATGTTAAAATTATAAAAAAGCAAAAAGGGTTTGAGATGGAAAAATTAAACGTACCGAAAATTTTCGGCTCGATGGTTTTCGGCGACAACGTGATGAAAGAAAGGTTGCCGAAAGAGACTTACGAAACGGTAAAAGCGGCGATAGAAGGCGAAAAGAGTCTGTCCGCGGTAGACGCAGAGGCTGTGGCTACCGTAATGAAGGACTGGGCTATAGAAAAAGGCGCAACGCATTTTACGCACTGGTTTCAGCCGATGACGGGCATTACCGCCGAAAAACACGAGGGCTTTATAGAGCCTGCCTGCGGCGAAGTCATTATGAAGTTTTCGGGCAAATCTCTCGTCAAAGGCGAGTCGGACGCGTCGAGTTTTCCCTCCGGCGGGTTACGCGCCACTTTCGAAGCGCGCGGTTACACCGCATGGGACCCGACTTCTTATGCGTTCGTTAAAGACGGAACTTTGTATATACCCACGGCGTTTTGTTCTTACGGTGGCGAGGCTCTCGATAAAAAAACGCCTCTTTTGCGCTCGATGGACGCGCTTAACGTTCAGGCGTTGCGCGTTTTAAACGCGCTCGGCGAAACGGACGTGAAAAAAGTTACCCCCACCGTCGGGGCGGAACAGGAATATTTTTTGATTGACGAAAGCGTTTACGAAAAACGCCTCGATTTAATACATTGCGGCAGAACGCTTTTCGGCGC
>DPGH01000004.1:0-182 GCA_003523255.1 Clostridiales bacterium | reverse complement strand
TGCGGCAGAACGCTTTTCGGCGCGCGCCCCGCAAAAGGACAAGAACTCGAAGACCACTATTACGGTGCGATAAAGTCAAGAGTGTTCGCGTTTATGAAGGAACTCGACGAAAGGTTGTGGGAACTCGGCGTTCCGGCAAAAACCGAACATAACGAGGTTGCGCCCGCACAGCACGAACTCGC
>DPGH01000010.1:163110-179325 GCA_003523255.1 Clostridiales bacterium | reverse complement strand
GGGTTATGAGCCCGACGAGCTACCAGGCTGCTCTACCCCGCGATATTTGCCTGACGCTTTTCACGAAAGCCTTATTATAATATACCATATTTTATGTTTTGTCAAACGTTATATGCAAAATATTTAAAAATATCTACACGATAAAAGTTGAATTTTTTTTCCGCCTTTGGTACAATAGAAATATGTTTGCGGATTTTACACGCGTTACAGGCTTTTATAAAACCGTAGCGGTAGCCGTTTCCGGCGGTAAAGATTCGATGGCGCTTTTGCATTACGCTTTTACCAACGCCGAAACTCTCGGCGTAAAAGTGTTATGTCTTAATGTTGAACACGGCATAAGAGGCGAAAACTCCGTAAACGATTCTCGCTTCGTATACGACTACTGCGAAAGGCTCGGCATTGATTGCTTAAAATACTCGGTAAACAGCGTAAAAAAAGCCGCGACCGATAAACTGTCTATAGAACAGGCGGCGAGAGAACTGCGTTACGAATGTTTTACCGACGCCGTAAAGAGCGGTAAATGCGAAGCGGTTTTAACGGCGCACCATATTAGCGACAACGCGGAAACGGTATTGTTTAACCTGTTCCGCGGAACGGGTCTGAAAGGTCTTTCGGGAATTACCGACAAAGACAGAATAATACGCCCGCTAATCGGCACGACGAGAGAAGAGATAGACGAATATATACGCCGTAACGACGTGCCGTTCGTTACGGACGAAACCAACCTGTCCGACGAGTATACGCGTAACTATATACGCCACAACGTATTGCCCGCGGTAAAAAAGATTTTTCCCGAAGCAGAAAAGCGTATATATGCTTTATCGCGAATTGCCGCTTCGGAGGACGCTTATTTAGACGAACTTGCTAATAGGCTTATATCCAAAACCGACGACGGAGTAAAAATCGCATATGGCGACGAGATTTTGGTTAAACGCGCCGCGCTTAACGCGCTTAAACTTTGCGGCGTAAAAAAAGACTGGGCTAAAACGCATGCGGAAAGCGTCGCTTTGCTCATGACGAAAGAAACGGCAAAACGCGTAAACCTTACAGGCGGAGTGGTTGCCATAAAAGAATACGACGGCGTTACCCTTTTTAAAAGCGAAAGCCAACAAACGCTTTGCATGGAGTTCGGGGCGAAAACGTTTGTTTTTTGCGGAGCGAAATATACGCTCGCCCGTACGCAAGCCCCCGCCGACTATAAAACGGGTTTTTATATCGACGAAAATAAAATTCCGCAAACCGCGGTTATCAGGACGAGAAAAGAAGGCGACGAATTTACCAAGTTCGGCGGCGGAACAAAAAGCCTGTCGGACTTTTTCACCGACAAAAAGATACCGATTAAAGAAAGAGATTGCATTGCGCTCGTCGCGGACGGAAACGTTGTTTACGCGGTACTCGGCATAGCGATATCCGATAAAGCAAAAGCGGATGAAAATACGCGCTCGATTATTAAAATCACACGAGAGGAGATATAAATGGACAACTACAGAATCATACTTACCGCCGAACAAATCGAAAACCGCGTTAAAGAACTCGGCAAACAAATTTCCGAGGACTACCGCGGCAAAGAACCGGTGATAATATGCATGCTTAAAGGCGCGGTTTACTTTTTCGCGGACTTAACGAAGAGAATTACCGTGCCTATAATGATAGATTTTGCAAGACTTTCGAGTTACCGCAACGGCACCACGAGCGGCAATATGGAACTTATTTACGACATAACCGCAAAAATCGAAGGCAGAGACGTAATTCTCGTAGAAGATATAGTAGACAGCGGCAAAACCCTTTCGTATTTTATAGAGCTTTTGAAAAAGCGCAACCCCGCTTCGGTAAAAATCTGCGCGTTTATAGATAAAAAAGAACGGCGCGAAGTGAACGTTAACGTAGACTATGCGGGCTTCGACATACCGTGCGGCTTCGTTATCGGGTACGGCATGGACTATGCGGAAAAATACCGAGAATTCCCTTTCCTTGCGGAAGTAATAGACCCTTCTAAATTATAATCTGATATATAAAATACGCGCGGGACGATTTTTCGTCCCGCGCTTTTTACGTTTATACCGATTTTTATCCACAAATTTTTATCAAATCGTAAAAATCATTTCGCCTCTTCGTCTTTCTGCCAGCGGAAATTGCCGTTTACGCCGAGCACTTCGCCGTAATAAGCGAAACTGTCGGGATATTTTTTTACTATAGCCAAAAATTCGGGAATCTGTCTCATATTCACGACGGTGAAAATAATATGACTGCCGTCCTCGGTAAACATACCTTTGCTTTCCACCATTGTTGCGCCGTGTTTCAGTTTGAATATTATTTCGTTTCTGATATCCTCGGGGTGTTTGGTTATGATTTTAAACTCTATCGCTTTTCTGTCCTCTTTCAGTACGGCGGAAATAGTCCTTTCAAGCACGAACACCTGAACTATCGACAACAAAATACTGTTAATGTCGTGATAAACGAAATAAGAAGCGAGTATAACGACGTAACATAAAATACTTATCATGCGCTCAACGTTTTTATAAGGGAATTTGCGTTGTATTATGCACGCGACTATGTCCACCCCGCCGGTAGAAGCGCCTATTTTAAGCATAATCCCCGACCTTACGCCGAGTATCACGCCCGAAAAAACCGCAGAGATAAGTTTATCCGATTCAGGCACGTACTGATAAAACCCGACTTTTTCAAACACGATAAGCAAAAGCGAGTTAATGACCGTAAAAACAATAGTATAAATCACGTACCTTTTTTTAAGCAAAAACAAAGCCGCGATAAGGAGCGGCGCGTTAATCGCCAGCGAAAACAAACCCGCGTTATACCCCGTTAAATATTGCAACATTGCCGAAACGCCGTCTATCCCGCTCGGCGCAAAGTTAGACGGGTAAACGAATATCCACAACCCCGCGGCGGACAAAAAAGCCGCTACTATGGTAACGAGCGTTGCAATCGCTTCTTTTTTTAAGTTTGATTTTTCCATTTAACATAAACCTTCTTTGGTGATAAGCCTGTTATTTCTTTTATTTTAAAGCGTTTCCGCCTTTGCTCCGAGTTTTATAAGGTCGTTGAAAAATTCGGGATACGTCTTTTTAAGCGCGTCTACCGATAAAAGCGTTACGGGACGTTCCGCGCCGACCGCCACGAGCGAAGCGAAAATCGCCGCTCTGTAATCGCCGTAACAATCCACGATAACGCCGCCGCGAGCAACTCCGTCGGATATGATTTTAACCCCTCCGTTATAAAAACTCGCGTTAAACCCCGACTTATTCGCCGCAATAACGAGTCGCTCCGCGCGTTCCGCGTCTTTCGGCGTAAAAGAACCGCCAAACTCGAATTCCGTTTCTCCGCGGGTAAGACAAGCCGCCGCAAGAAGCACGCAAACCGCGTCGAAAGACGATACTTTATATTTACCGCCGCCACGAATACGAATTTCCTTTAAGCACGTAAGCGCGTGGTTTGCCGAGGCAGAAATCTCGTAATCGCCCTTAAAACTCACGCCGCCGTAAAACTCGTTTAACGCGATAAACGGAAACGCCCCGTAAAAATCGCACGGCACCGTTACCCTGCCAGGCGAAACGAGCCCGCACCCTTTAACGTTAAAGCCGTATTCCGTCCGCGCCGCTTCTCCGCCGAACGATTTAATCGCTGAAACGGTTTCGTTTATAAACTGTTTGTCGCAAAGTCCTTTTTCGGCATAAACCGCGCTGTCCCCGTCTAAAACGGATAAAGCGATTAAAAGCCCGCCGAGAAAGTGCGCGCCCGCTTCGGCGCCAACCTCGTACTTTCCGGGTGCGAGCGTTCCGTTTACGGTAAGCGGCAGATTTTCGGACGTATACCCCGCGCTTTTAAACGACGAAAGCATTACGGCGAGCGATTTTTTTGAAAGGCTCTTGCCCCCGCAAAAGTTCGCCGCGGAACTTACCGCAAGCGATACGGGCAATAACGTTTTAAGCGCGAAAGCCGAATTCTCGACGTCGAGTTCCGGCGATTTATCGGCAGTATCGCGAAGCGCGACGGGCGTAACTCTGTACCCGCCGGAGGCAGGCGTTACGGACGCGCCGAGCGCTTTAAGACAAGAGGCGATAACGAAAATCTCGTCGGGCGGGGTTTTCGTTTCGATAACCGTTTCGCCGCACGATAACGCCGCTAAAATAAAATACAGCCCCGCCGCGCTTTTAAGCGGCGGTAGTGTAACTTTTCCGCCGGATATTTTTTCGCTAAGTCTTACGTCCATAACCTTTCCTCCTTACGTATTTTTATACTTTTTTCTTTGATTAGTATATACAATTAAAGGATAAAATAAAACGCGGCGTTTGTCAATAACATTTTGCGATTTGCTTGATATACTTTGCGTTTTGTGTTATCATAAAAGAAAAAACAGAGGCACGTTATGTCATACGATTTCAAAAAAGTCGTTTCGCTTTTCAATCTGGAAGGGAACCTTGTTTCTTGCGAACGCTACGGCGAAGGTCATATTAACGAAACCTACCTTGCCGAGGTTGAAGCGAACGGAAAAAAAGTAAACTACATCGTTCAAAAAATCAACTCGAATCTTTTTAAAGACGTCGATAAACTTATGAACAACATTAAACTCGTAACCGAGTTTAACCGTAAAAAAATAATCGAGCGCGGCGGCAATCCCGACAGAGAAAGTTTAACGCTCGTTTACGCGAAAGACGGTAAACCCTACGTTCATACCGAAGAGGGTTATTTCAGAATCTACGTATTTATTACCGACGCGATAGCATATCAGGTCGCTCCGAATGCTGAGGCGTTTTATCAAAGCGCGGTGGCTTTCGGCAGTTTTGCAAACCTGCTTGCCGAGTTTGACGCAAAACTTTTATACGAAGTTTTGCCCGACTTTCACAATACCGAAAAACGTTTCAGAGATTTTGAGGCGTCGCTTAAAGCCGATAAAGCGGGCCGCGCTTCTTCCGTTAAAGAAGAAATCGACTTTTACCTTTCGAGAAAAGACTACTGCGGCAAAATCGTAAACCTTTTAAAAAGCGGTGAAATGCCCACCAAAGTTACCCATAACGACACCAAACTCAATAACGTTATGCTTGACGCGAAAACGGGCAAATACGTTGCCGTAATCGACCTTGACACGATTATGCCGGGCAGCATTTGCTACGACTTCGGCGACAGTATCAGGTTTGGTTGCAACCCCGCCGCGGAAGACGAAAAAGACCTTTCCAAAGTCAACTTTGATCTTAACCTGTTCGAAGCGTATACCAAGGGTTATCTTTCCGCACTCGGCGACAGCGTTACCGACATCGAAAAACGCAACCTCGCTTTCGGCGCGATTCTTATGACTTACGAATGCGGCATGAGATTTTTGTCCGACTACCTCGACGGCGACGTTTACTTCCACGTAAAGAGAGAAGGACACAACCTTGACAGAACGAGAACGCAAATCAAACTCGTTAAGGATATGGAAAAACTCCTCCCCGAAATGCAAAAAATCGTGAATAAATATTAAAAAACACGCTTAATACTTTAATAAAAACTCAAGGCGGCTTATCACGTAAGCCGCCTTGTTTTGTAAATTCTATTCTCGCAGAATTTCCATAAGTAACAAACACTAAACCCGTTTAGAACGTTTTAATAGTTCATCACCATTTCGTATGCCTCTGAAAACGTTTTACTAAATACGCTTTCTATGTAATTTATTTTATCGATCAAAAATAATCTAACGGCACAAAATTGTGAACTGAACATATAATCGCCTTTTTCACCATACCAATGTTTCGCATCTATAATAGATGCGTTATATATAACGCCGTAGTATTCTATTAAATCGTTCACAACTTTTAATACTTTTGGCTTTATCTCATAAAACTTGTTAACCATTTTATTATATCTTGTTTCATTAACAAAATAAAACCAGTGAAAATTATATTTTTTTATAAGCGCAAATTCATTTGCATAATCAACACATATTTCTTGATACGGCGAGCCTGTCCACCCACCACAAATAGACCAGTCAAAATCCCATACCGGACCAAATTTTAATTTTCCGTTTTTTGATTTGGACATATAAATGATTCCCCATGCATTATCTCGGTTTCCCATAATTTCATTAATAAGAATATAATTTAAAAAACTATCTTCGTCTACCAAGTCCTCAAAACCAACCGGTGCTTCCCTGAAAGAAACACTAACCTTTTCATCTGTTTTCAACGTATAAAAGACCGCCCACAGATATTCTTTTATATACGAGAAAACAACATCATTCCCTTTCGCAACATTTCTTTCTTCAAACTCGGGATATTTTATCTCAATAGGATACCAGAGATTTTCCATCTCAAACGTATCTACATCAATTTCGCCTTCGAGCAACGCATTCCTGTCCATCTCAACCAAGAAAGGAAAGTCTGTGTCTACTATCGGGTTAAAATTCGATTTTATAGCGGTCCTCCCTTTATTTTCATCTATCTGTTCCGTTAGAAGATACATCCCCTGATAAATGCCATTTATAATCAAAACCACATGTGTACCATGAGGAGAAAAGACACCTCCTACGCTATTAGCAATTTTAAATGCAGCATAATTTCGTATGTTAGATTGATCTATATAATCAGCAAGTAATACCCAACTTTTATTCTTTTCATAGCCGAACAACGATTGTTTTTTATCAAATTTAATTCTAAACGGCTTTTTATTAATTCCTTGAGTACTGTTTCCTCTCAATCTTATACCCACAGTTCCCATTTCCAACTGTAAGTCATACTTGCCGTCAGTGTTATTAAAGTAACTATTCGTATTTGATAAACTAAAATCGCATTCTATATAGTCTTGTTTGTTTTCGGGAATCTTACTGTCTATAGTATTTATTTTAACTAATGGCAAATTATCATAACATACCGACTCAAGTTCCCACATTGCATAAAGCTTAATACCGACTTCATTATATGTAACTTCGGTAACAATGTCGCCATCCTCGGTATACCACCCTAAAAATTTATACCCATACTTTGATGGTTAGGTTAAAAATACGCTTTCTCCTTGTTATATTGTCGATTTATTCTGATCGTTATTAGTCCCGCCGTTTAGTTCATAGTCGATTACACAAGTTTTATATTCACTCGGTATGTCTACGCTTAAATCCGGAGAACAACTACCAAAAAATATCGAACTACATAACAGCGATAGAATTACAGCAATTAATGTTTTAGATTTACCCATTTACTGTTTCCTTTATTATAAAATTTGCTTATTATTTTGAAAACTTCAAAAACTTTTTTCATAAATAACTCATATCGCTTTTTTATAAAATTATATAGGACTTTTTCCTATATGCCAAGTATAATATCGGCATTTTTCCTATATTCAAATAGTCAAAGTGAGGAGAAGGCAAATGAGTATTAACAAAGATATAAATAAAATCGTAGGTGAAAATTTAAAAATCGCAAGAAAAGCAAAAGGACTAACCCAAAAAGAGGTCGCAAAAACGTTAAACAAGTTTCAGTCCGATTACAGCGAGTATGAAAACGGAAAAATCGAGTTAGACTATTACAAAATAGTTTTTCTTTGTAAATTGTTTGATATAACGCCGAACGAGTTATTCGGGTTTAATTAAGCGTACTTTTGTTAGTAAAAAGTAAATAAATCTATAATAACAAGTTAGAAAGCGCGGCGCGGAAAGTCATTCCGCGCCGCGCTTTATTTATAATTATTTGAAACAAGTTAAAACCAAAATTTCGTTTTATAAAAATTCTAAATTATTTTATAACTTCCTGTCCGCCCATAAACGGTCTTAAAACCTCAGGCACGGTTACGGAGCCGTCTGCATTCTGGAACTGTTCGATAATCGCGGGGAACACGCGCGAGGTTGCAAGCCCGGAGCCGTTAAGCGTATGCACGTACGCCGTTTTTCCCGTTTTAGAATCTCTGTATTTGGTATTGTTTCTTCTCGCCTGATAATCGTTGGCGTTGGAAACGGAACTTACCTCTTTGTATATCCCCATAGAAGGTATCCATACCTCTATATCGTACGTTCTCGCCATAGAAGCGGAGCAGTCGCCCGCGGCGAGTTTGCTGATACGGAAATGCAGCCCTAATTTTTCCATAAGAGAAGCGGCTTTGTTTACGAGTTCTTCAAAAGCCTCTTTGCTGTGGTCGGGGTGCGCGTACTGCACCATCTCTACCTTGTTAAACTGATGCCCGCGTATCATACCCCTTTCCTCCGCGCGGTAAGAACCCGCTTCTTTACGGTAGCAGGGAGTATACGCGAAGAATTTCATCGGGAGTTTTGCCTCGTCAATGATTTCGCCCGAATACATGTTGACGAGCGCCGTTTCCGCCGTGGGAAGCATAAATCTGTTTTTCTTTCTGTCCGCGTCGCAGTCAAGCCAGTAAACTTCGTCCGAAAATTTGGGAAACTGCCCCGCGCCGAAACCGCAGTTATAACCGAGTTGATGTGGCGGCAAAATAAACTCGTAACCGTCTTTAAGATGTTCGGAAACGAAAAAGTTGAGCAAAGCCCATTCGAGCCGCGCGCCGTCGCCCCGATAAAGCCAAAAACCGCCGCCCGAAAGTTTTACGCCGCGCGTATAATCGATTATTCCGAGCGAGCCACAAAGGTCCACGTGGTTTTTGGGCGTAAAGCCGAATTTGGGTTTTTCGCCGACGACTTTAATAACCTTGTTGTTTTCCTTTTCGCCGGGGAGCAAGTCCTCGTCGGGAATGTTGGGCATAACAGCGAGAAGATTAAAAAGCTCCTCTTCGGCGGCTTTCGCCTTTTTGTCGCACTCGTCGATTTTAACGCCGAGTTCTCTCATTTCCGCAAAAATACCGTCTACCGGTTTACCCTCTTTTTTTAAGGCGGGTATGCTTGCGGAAACTTTATTTCTTTCCGCCTTGTACCCTTCTGCCTCGCTTATCGCTTTCTTTCTCTTTGCGTCGAGAGAAAGCACTGCGTCGAAATCGGCGTTAAAGCCCTTTCTCGCAAGGAGTTCTTTTATTTTCGCGGGGTCTTCTTGTATTCTTTTTAAATCAAGCATAATTATTCTCCGATACTCTTGTGATTATCGCTAACTATTATACAGCCGTTTAACCTTAAAATCAACGTTTTTTTGTCATTTTCTTTATCTCTTGCAACTTTTGTTGTTAAATCGCCGCAATAAAATCGAAAATTGCCGTTTTTTTGATAAAAAATAACTTAAATTATGATTATTTTTTTCATACGATTGCAAAGACGTTATTAAAATGTTAAAATAAATAAAAAGAACCGCTCGGAGAAGCTTATTATATACGACGAAAGAAATAAAGACTTTGACAAAGAATTATTTGCAAATCCCACCGCGGAATACCGCGGCGCGCCGTTTTGGGCTTGGAACGACGAACTGAAAAAGGACGAACTTTGCCGGCAGATAGAAGAGTTCAAAAAGATGGGCTTCGGCAGATTTAACATGCACCCGAGACAGGGGTTAGTTACCAAATATCTTTCTGACGAATTTATGGACTGCGTTAAAGCCTGTATTGAAAAAGCGGAAAGCGAAAACATGGAGGCGTGGTTTTACGAACTTATCGTAAAAGCGCCGTTCGGCGAAAACATAAGCGTTGAAAATTACTTTTTAACCGGCGATTTCGGCGTCTCGGTTATGGGAGACGACGCACGACTCACCTCTCCCAAAGCCGCGCTTTACTACTCCGACGTAACCGCGCAGGGACTTCCGTTTTACGGCGGCGCGATAGAATACGAAATACCTTTCGAGTGCGAAAAGGGCGCGATAGAAGCGGGAGCGGAAATATACGCGGGCGTTACCGCAAGCGCGAGTTTAGACGGTAAAGAGATAGGCAAACTCGCGTTTACGCCTTACAAAACCGAACGCGTTTCTGTAGACGCCGGAAAACACGTGCTTAAAATCAAAGTGTTTTTATCACGCGTAAACTCATTCGGCGCGCTGCACGCATGTACGCGTAAAAGATATTTCGGGGTCGATTCCCGGATGACCGAAGGCTCCGATTACAGTCGCGAGTATATTTTACGTCCCTCGGGTCTTTTTAAAGCACCCTACGTTAATTTTATAAAGGAGTAACGCTTAAATGAAAGACAGATTGATAATGCTACAGGACTTTATCGATAAAAACGGTAAAGTTACCCTTCACGAACTCGAAAACGCTTTTTCGGGAGTATCTTCCATGACGCTCAGACGCGACCTTAACCGCCTCGAAGAAGAAAATAAAGTGTTAAGGGTACCCGGCGGCGCGATTTCGGTCGGCACCGTGCTCCGCGCCAAAGAAGCGGACTTTTCGGAACGTATCATATACAACGCGGAAGAAAAACTCGAAATAGCCGCGAAAGCCGTATCCCTTTTCGAGCCGGGCGAATGTATGTTTATAGACGGCGGCTCTACGACGACGTACTTTGCGCGCGCACTCCCCGACGACGATTTTTACGTTTTGACCAACGCGCTGGTTATAGCGGAAACCGTTATGCGTAAAGACAAACCGAGGGTCGCTTTGCTCGGCGGCGATTTAAGGCGTAACAACTTTATCACGGTAGGTAAAACCTGCCTTGACTTTATAGACGGCATAAACATTCAAACGGCGATAATGACGGCGACGGGTTTTAACAAAGATTCCGGCACGTTCACCTGCGGCATGCAAAGCGAGTCGGAGATAAAACGCAAAGTAATGGAAAAGGCGGACAGAACCGTTATGCTTATAGACAGTTCTAAGGTAGGGAGAAAAACGCCTTACACCTTTGCGGGCTTATCCGATATAAACTGTATGGTGGTGGATAAAAACTTTCCCGCGGCGTTAAGAGCGCAAATCGAAGAATCGGGCGTTAAAGTTTTTTGACGAACCGCGTTTTGCTTGATTAAACGGCGGTTTAATGGTATGATATAGTTTATCGGGTGATTTATGTTCTTTAAAAATCTTAGAAAAGACATACGCGCCGCAAAAGCGAACGACCCTGCCGCCAGAAATAAATTCGAAATCTGGCTCACCTATTCGGGCGTTCACGCACTGTCCTGGCACAGAGTCGCGCGGTTTTTTTATAAAATAAAATTTAAACTTCTCGCGAGAATGCTCAGCCAGACGGCGAAATTTTTTACGGGAATAGAAATACACCCCGCCGCTAAAATCGCGGGCGGCGTGTTTATCGACCACGGAGCAGGCGTCGTTATAGGCGAAACGGCAGAAATAGAAGAGGACGTCGTTATATATCAGGGCGTTACGCTCGGCGGTACGGGTAAAGAAAAAGGCAAACGCCACCCCACGGTAAAACGCGGCGCGGTTATAAGCGCGGGCGCAAAAATTCTCGGCGGCTTTACCGTCGGCGAATACGCCAAAATCGGCGCGGGCGCGGTAGTGCTTAAAGAGGTACCGCCGTACGCCACGGTGGTCGGCGTACCGGGCATAGTCGTAAAAATCAACGGCGAAAAAGTTAAAGACCTCGAACAGGAAAAACGCGACCCCTTGCAAGAAGAGATTTGCGCTCTGCGCGAAAAAGTGTACCTTTTAGAACGAAAAATCGAGGCTCTTACCGGTAATGAAAACGAAAAAAACGTCGTAGACCCGGGTTTCAGCGTAAAGGGCGACGAAAAAACTCATTTATAACCGACCCACGGGCAACCGAATAACGGAGTTTATATGAAAATTTACAACACCCTTACGGGTAAAAAACAGGAATTCGTTCCGCTCGAAGCGGGCAAGGTAAAAATATACGCTTGCGGCATAACCGTATCGGGCGAGGCGCATATCGGGCACGCGTACCAGGCGATAATTTACGATATTATACGTAAATATCTCGAAAAGAAAGGGTATCAAGTAACCTATGCTCGCAACTATACGGACGTGGACGATAAAATCATCGCCAAGTCTAACGAAACGGGCGTTCCCGCGGCAGAGTATGCCGAAAACATGATTAAAGTCATCGATAAGGAGATGGCGCGCCTGCACGTTGGCGAACCCTCCATATGGCTTAAAGCGACCGAGTGCATAGGCGACATAATAGAATTTACCGAAGCCCTTATAGAAAAGGGGCACGCCTACCCCACCGAAAAGGGCGACGTGTATTTTTCGGTAGACAGTTTTCCCTCCTACGGGCGGCTTTCTCACCGTAATCTCGAGGACGCGCTTAACGGCGTAAGGGTCGATAACGACGAACTTAAACGCAACCCGCTCGACTTTGCCCTTTGGAAAGCGGCAAAAGAAGGCGAACCGTACTGGAATTCCCCCTGGGGAAAAGGCAGACCCGGCTGGCATATAGAATGTTCTACGATGAACAGAAAGGCTTTCGGCGACCGTATAGACATACACGGCGGCGGGCGCGACCTTATTTTCCCCCATCACGAAAACGAAATCGCGCAGACGGAAGCGCTTACGGGTAAACCGTTCGCTTCTTACTGGATACACAACGGACTTATCAAGGTAAACGGGCAAAAAATGAGCAAGTCGCTCGGCAACAGTCTTTTGCTTAAAGACCTTTTGGATAAATATTCGTTTGAAACGATTAAGTTCGCGCTGTTGCAAACCAACTACCGCGGCGACATAAACGTTACGGACGATTTATTCCCCGAAGCGGAAAAACACCTTGCCGATTTTTATAAAACGTTTAAGGCGGCGGCAGAAGCGGGAATACCGATAGAAGGCGAAAACCCCGAAATAGACGCGGAATTTAACGCCGCTATGGACGACGACTTTAACACCGCGCTTGCGCTCGGCAACCTTTACGGATATTTTAAACGCATTAAAGCGAAAATCGCCGCGGGCGACAAAACCGCCGGCGCGGACTTAAACCAGATAAAAACCACGTATTCTTTACTCGGACTTTTCACGCTCTCCCCCGAGGAGTTTTTGAAAACCGCCGAACGGGAAAAAGTTAAAGCGGTACCGCAAGAGGTAACCGCCCTTGCGGAACAAAGGCTTGCCGCGAGAAAAAATAAAGACTGGGCTTTATCCGACGAACTGCGCAATAAAATCGCCGCGCTCGGCTACGAAATAAAAGACGGCAAAGACGGGTATACTTTAACCGAAAAAAAATAAAACACACACGGGCATAGTTATGATAACATCTAAAGAATTAAGAAACAAGTGGATAAAGTTTTACGAAAGCAAAGGGCACGTTAATATAGGCGCGGTATCTTTAATCGGCGACGGCACGACGGGCGTTATGTTCAACGTTGCGGGTATGCAGCCGCTTATGCCGTATCTTCTCGGTAAACCGCACCCCATGGGCAAAAGACTTTGCAACGTACAGGGTTGCGTACGCACGGTAGACATAGACTCCGTCGGCGACGCAACGCACTTTACTTTTTTCGAGATGATGGGCAACTGGTCGCTCGGCGACTATTTTAAAAAGGAAAAAACCGCTTGGACGTTTGAACTGCTTACGGAGGTTTTCGGGTTTGACAAAAACAAAATATGCTCTACCGTATTCGAGGGTAACGAAGCCGCCCCGCGCGACGACGAAACCGCCGAACTTTTAAAATCGCTCGGCATAAAACCCGAAAATATTTTTTACCTTCCTAAAAAAGACAACTGGTGGGAATTAGAAGGCACCGTAGGCACCCCTTGCGGACCCGATAACGAATGGTTTTACCCGAGAGAGGACGGCAAAGATTCAAGCGACTTTTTGACTTCGGACAGATTTGTCGAAATCGGCAACGACGTTTACATGCAGTACAAAAAAGAAGAAGGCGGCAAGTACGGCGAACTTTCGAGCAAAAACGTAGATACGGGCTTTGGATTAGACAGACTTTTGCTGTTTTTAAACGGACTTGACGACGGCTATAAGACCGACCTGTTTTCTTCGGCGATAAAAGAACTCGAAAACGTTTCGGGCAAGAATTACGACGAGGACGAAAAGGCGAGAAAAGCCATGCGTATAATCGCCGACCATATCCGTACTTCGGTAATGCTTATCGGCGACAGAAACGGCATACTCCCCTCCAACACGGGCGCGGGATACATTTTGAGAAGGCTTTTGCGCCGCGCTATAAGGTACTGCCGCGACCTTGAAATCGGGTCGGAATCGCTTTTGAACGTCGCGCGCGTGTTCATAGAGAAAATTTACGACGAGGCTTATCCCCTGCTCGTCGAAAAAGAAAATTATATTTTAGACGAAATCGCAAAGGAAAGCAAACGGTTTGAAGCGACTTTGCAATCGGGGATGAAAGAATTCGACAAAACGATAACGGGACTTGAAAGAAAGAACGCTTTCATGAAAGAAAAAGACCCCGCTTACGTACCGGAAAAGGTAATTAACGGCAAAACCGCGTTCCGTCTTTACGATACGTTCGGCTTTCCACTCGAACTTACCGTAGAACTCGCCGCCGAAAAGGGACTGTCCGTTGACGAGGCGGGCTTTAACGAGGCGTTTAAGGCGCATCAGGAACTTTCAAAAGCGCAAGCCGCCGCGGCAAAGGGCGGGCTTACCGAACGGAACGAAACGACTACCAAATACCACACCGCAACGCATATAATGCTTGCGGGGCTGCGTAAAATGTTCGGCGACAAAACCGAACAAAAAGGCTCCAACATAAACGAGGAGCGTATGCGCTTCGACTTTAATTTAGACCATAAAATGACCGAGGACGAGATTAAACGACTTGAAAAGTTCGTAAACGACGTTATCGCCGCGAAGATCGACGTAATAAAGACCGAACTCCCCTACTCCGAAGCGATAAAACAGGGCGCATACGGCGTGTTCCATGCAGACAGCGACGACCAGACGGTTTCGGTATATACGATAGGTAACGTCGATAAACAGATATGCGGCGGTCCGCACGTTAAAAACACGGCGGAACTCGGCAAATTCAAAATTTTGAAAGAAGAAAGTTCTTCTTCCGGCGTGCGCAGAATAAAAGCGGTGCTCGAATAATAAACGTGGCGGCGTTAAAAACGCCGGAAAGCAAAACGACGTACGTTTTGGTTCGCTTTTGTAACGGGGGTTAAAATGGATAACGAACGTAAACTTTATAAAGCCGGCGCGATTACGGATTTTGTAGGCGTTGCCGTGTTTATCGCGTATATAGCGATATTTTTTACCGCGGTTATGGCGGTAATAAGTTCTATGGGAGAAAATGCCGACAGCGTCGGCGAAGGGCTTGCGGCAGGTTTTGTCGGCGTTATTATCGTTGCCCTCGGCATTATCGGATGCGTTTTTCTCGCACTGATAACCGTAATTTACACGGTGCTGGCAATCGTAAACGCCGTTAAAATGAAAAATGCGGACTACACGAGAAAATGCACCGCGCTTATAGTCCTTTCGGCGATTATGGCTGTAGTTTCCGCATTCTTTGCGGTATTGCTCGCTACGGAGTTTATATCGGTCGCATTCGCCGCTGCGGCGTGCGTACTCGTTCTGATCGCTCAAATCGTTATAGCGGCAAAAAACAAATCGTTTAAATGCGTTTAAGCGTGTGCAAGCCGAAATTTCGGCGCATATAATAATTAGAAAATATTTTGTAGAGGTTGTATTATGGACAAAACTCGTAAATTAAAAACGGCAGGCGCAATAATCGATTTTATATTCGCCGCAACCATGTTAACGCTTTTGACGATTTATTTAGTGTTTTCGATAAAAACTATGAATTATTATAATTCTGCCGAAAATGCTGAGTCCGCCGGATATGCCGGGATTTTATTGAACGTTTCCTTTATCTGGTCTCTTGCCTACACCGTCGGACTGTTACTTTTAACGGCGTCATATATTGCGGTCGCCGTGGTAGAGGCGGTTAGATGTAAAAAATACGGTAAAAACAGGCGTTTCAGCATATTTGCCGTTGTTACGGCGATTATGGCGGCAACGCCGTTGGCTTATTGTATAAGCAGAGTAGGCTCTTCGCTTGCGTTCTTGGCGCCTATCGCTATTTTATCCGCTTGCGTGATAGCTGAAATAACCTTAGCTTGCATAGCGTATAAAATTTCTCCGCGCAAAAAAGAAGATAACTGCGCTTGCGAAGAATAATAAGTTTTTAAATATTGTTTTTTTACCCCTTTTAACAATTGACAAAATTTAATAAAAGTTATAAAATAAATAAGCCGTTTGAAAAAACGGCTTACATTTATTTTATCGCACGGTTTGCATTAACTCGTGGCGGACTAAAAGGCGCGCAACACGGTAAAAGTTAAAGGTTGTATAGCCCGGCGCAGTAGCGACTGAACAAATTTACATACCGTTGGCAAGTAACCGATTGAAAGCCGTAACAACTAAATAATTTACATGCACCATTAGCTTTGGCTGGATAGAGCGTCGGTCTACGG
>DPGH01000010.1:140844-162780 GCA_003523255.1 Clostridiales bacterium | reverse complement strand
AGCGTCGGTCTACGGAACCGAAGGCTGGGGATTCGAACTCCTCATGGTGCACCAAGAAGTTATAATCCGAATTGTTGGCTCATAACGAGCGAATGGTTCGGATTTACTTTATATATCGACAATTCAGATTGATTTAGATATAAAAATAAGGGCTTGCGAGCAAATCGCAAGCCCTTTGCTTATTTATATACAGAAAGCCTTCTTGTTATGTCTGATGCCAGATTCTTTCCGCCGCGTTTATCGCTCGGTGTTTTTGAAACCGTAAACCAATATTTGCTGTTTTTGTACACAAGCTTATAGTGGTTTTTTTCGCTAACGACTTCAATGCCGATTCGTTTTAATTCTGTAATGTTTTGCGGAGACATTTCTTCACCATCCGAAAAAATCTTTTTTATAACTTCAAAGGTTTCTTCGCCGTTTCCGATTATTGCGTTTTCTTTCAACAGGGCTGAAAGCAATTCATGACGTCTAGTTTCTTCCGTTCCGCTCGTGCAAAGAGCTTTTTGTAATATTGTAACAACTAAATCATGTTGTTCTCCTTCATAAAATTCCGATATGTTTGCTTTTTTCAGAAGGGGGACCAAAGCATTGTTGTATTCCATCTTTTTTTGAAGATTTTCGTGCTTCATTTTTAGATGTAAGTTTTCCGATGTTAATTCGGCTATCCGGTCTTTTGCTTTTTTCAGACGATCTTCAAGAGTTCCGTTTTCATCGAAAAATTCAGTCAGCATTGCTTCGTTTTGCTTTGCTTGTTCTTTAACCGCTTCGGTATGCAACGATTCATAAGTCGGAGCGGTTTCATCCACCTTTGCTGTAACATATTTTTGAACTTCCTGAATAATCATTGTTTCAAGGGAAGTGCCATGGTAAACGCTATCTTTTCTGAACTGCTTTGGTTTGCCACCTTTACAATAAATCGCAACGGCACCGTTAAACGGGCCTTTACATTGTGCGCGATCTTTTATTAGTCTTGTATATTCGTTATTGCATACGATTACGTGTGCAATGCCCGCCAATTTCCTTGCAACGGTGTTCTCGTCGATTTCACATGCCATAGAATTAAAATAAGTCGTTGCCAAAACCAACGGAATATCGTCCGCGTATTTTTCTTGAAAGGCATTTGCTATCCATCCTATAATATCGTCGGTCATGTCAACAGGCGAGGCTTTTACAGGAATTTCTGAATGTTTGATAAAACCGCTTTCTACAAAAAAGCGTATTACGGCTGTTCTGATTTCGGGGACATCGTCAAACCGAGTTAAATCGCGGGAGCAACTTACGTGGAAATAGACGGTTTTTAAATCGTTTGTTTCTTGTAAAATAACCTCTGTATACCAAGTTTGTTCGTGGAAAATTTGTTCCAATTTAAACACGGTATACATTATATTCGGTTTTTTAAATACATAGTTATTTGCTTTGCAGTACTCGGTTTGAGACTGAAAATCTGCTTTGTATGAAGACTGTTCAAGTTCTTCTCCGATAGTCTTACACGGTCCGGCGTTTTTTAACCATTTTGTTATGATGGAATAAAAATCTTCCGGATTAAAGCAATTTTGCATATCTAATTTTGCGGATAAAACTCTCATTGGTTGCCTCCGTTTTCACTTTCAAGTATGGCAAGTAACAATTGGTAGGCAGCCTGTTTTTTTGCTTCTTTTTTTGATCGGCAAGTTTGATAATATGATTCGTTAAAATCTTTTATGGAACATTCGCACGTCCATATTGGGTTTCCGTTATCGTCATACGTTTCCTCAAAATCGTAAATCGGCATAGTTAAATATCCCTTTTGTGCGAGTTCCTGAAGTTGATTGATTGCTTTTTCGGGTGAAGGTTCGGATATTTCGTCGGACATTGTATATAACAAGCCGTTGTTATCGAGATAATTATAGGCAAGTTCTGCTGCAACCATTCTCGCTTGGCTTTTTGAATATCCAAAGCCGACGAAAGGTTCTCCTTTGTCAATTCTTAATTCGCAGGCAATATTTCCTTCTCCGGCTTCGATAGGTTTCCTTTGATTTAAGTTCCAACAGTTTATTAAGCGATAACGGTTATAATCGTCCTTGCTTTTGAAACAATAATCGGGCAACTCTCCGATCCGTTTTTGTTGCCATTGCTGAATTAAGGAAACATAGTCTAATACTTCAGAATCGCCATTCTCAATGTAATGGTTTAAATGAAGCATCATTTCTACCGCATCCTGCATAGACTGCATGTTCCAATCGCTATCAATTGCAACAGCGCCGAGAATTGCTTCAAATAAATCCTCTTTTACATGAATATCGTTTTGAGCATTGATTTTTCTGTCGCCTTTACCCATTATAAGGAAGTCGGTAAAACCAAGTTCATCGATACGAGCAGAAAGCATCTTGCTTTCGACTAACTTCTTTTTTATCTCGGTAAGTTTTCCTTCGGAATATTCGCATTCATACTCGTCACGGGCGTTAACGTCTCCGTAATATTCGCTTAAAGCTTTTACAATTACCAAATCGAGCACTTTGTCGCCGATAAATTACAATACTTCATTATTATCGCCGTCATGTGTTTCATTGGTGTAACTCTTACGAGTAAAAGCCTGTTGTAGTAGCATGCGATTGTTAAACTCATAGCCTATTTGCGCTTCGATTAAAGAGTAATCCTCATTTTGCATAAAAAACCTCCGTGAATTCACAGAGGGCATAATGAAAGCCTAACGAAAATAGACTACATCCAATGTAGCCTCGTTAGGCATTCGCTTCATAAATGATTTTACATAAACCGCTCGTTTTTATCACAAAAAACTTTCATAATGTGTGTTAAAAACATTTCATTTTATGTCCGATTATTTACTTTGCAATGCCTTCTATGTATATTTATTTTACATTAAAAATTTCTTATTGTCAAACGATTTTGTAAATAGCGGCGGCGTTCTATACATTTCTGCTGAAGAAACAGGCTATTTATCCAATAAATAAGGGCTTGCGAGCAAATCGCAAGCCCTTTGCCGTGTTTATAGTTTCGACAAAACTCTGCCGTTTACGTAGACTCATCAAACGGCAACCCGTTAGAAATAATGGGATTATTCATATTTTCAGATTTTTTATTAAGTTGTAATTTTTGCCTTTCGGCTTTCCAAAGTTCAAATTCGCTTTTTGCTTCCTCCGTTTCAAAATACCGACGAATTGCGGGCAATAACGCTCTCGCCAAGCCGTCGATGGCATAGTCGGGAATTCCCGTGGTGTTCTTTCGCTTTCTCGTGCTTTTCCCCTCCGATAGAGTTATTCGTTAAATTTCATATTCAGTTTTCTTTTCATTTTTATGGCTCCTTTTTCTAAATTTTTTCTCAGCCTCGCATGAATGCGATTAAAAAACAGGTCGGGCTTACTTTTTCACTACTTTCATCTCGGTATCATACCTTCTCTTAAAATGCCGACGCTTACGTTTCCGTTCGGCAAGATTCACTTACTTGCCTTTAAATTTGTTGTTTGAATTTCCGCGAGAGCGATTTTTCTCCCGCTCTTGTTCTTGACGACGACCTGCCGCCTGTTTTGCCGCGGCGAGTTCTTCGGGCGCGTATTCGAGTAATTTCTCCAAAAGTTTTACCGCACCATCATTTGTGATTGCCGACTTTTCTTTCTTTTTCAGTTCGTTATACAAATCGCCGTTATCTTTGGCAAGAACGTTGTTTTTCTTTTCAAGTTCGCTGTTTTTCATTCTTAAAGCGATTATTTCCATTTCCTTTTTCTTTCCGGAAAACGGAATCTTTTCAGACTTTGCCGATTCGTAATTTTCAAGCAATTCCTTCACAGGTTTTGCGGCGACTTGCGCTTTTTCGGCTTCGCGGATTTTTTCTTCGGCGGCTTCCGTCATCTTTTTCGTCTTGAAAGCGACCGTATCCAAATGCTTTGCCGTGCTGCCTTCCTTGCCTCGCTTTAAGCGGTATTTCTTTCCGACGACTTCGTAAAAAACCGTCTGCAAATCGCGTAATGCGGTTCGGGCGAAAAGTTCTTTCGCGCACAATCTGCCGTCTGTTACGGGCATAAGATTGAAATGCAAATGCGGCGTGCTTTCGTCTAAATGCACGACTGCGGATACAACGTTTTCTTTTCCGTAGCGTTCCGCGAAAAACTCCGTGCAATCGGCAAAGAATTGTTTCTGTTGTTCTGCCGTAATTCGGTCGAAAAATTCTTTATCCGAACCTAAAATAAAAGAAGTTATAAGCACCGCGTCGTCTTTAATTTTACGTTTCGGGGCGAGTTCTTTAATTCGCTCGTCGATGAGCGAAAGATACTTTTTTTCATAAGGCAAAGTATGATAATTCAGGTGCGTTCTCGATTTATCGATTTGCGGATTTTTCGTGGACTTATAATTCTCGTCGCGCTCGTTTTCGCGTTCGATTCCGACGATATCACCGCGTTTATATTTTTCCATGTGACATACTAAATACGACGTAATTCATCACCTCCGTGGGTATTAAAATTTCTATCGGTAAGCGATAGGTATAACTCACTATACCAAATCGCTTCGCGTTTGGTGTCGTTCGCCCTTGCAGGGGGCAAGTGTCCGCAGATATAACGACGGCGTTGCCGTAACAAAACGGACGAAGATTTCTGTTTTCTAATAAGTTTTTTATAATGATTTTTCTCCTTATAAATTTATTTTTTTGCTCGTGATTTTTATCGCTCACGGCGGGCGATACCGATGATAATTTTGCATATGTTCCTCCTGATTTTTAACGTAAAAAAGGTCGCTGATTTTCTTTATCACCGACCCGAAATGCTCCGCAATATAACTTGCGGAAAAATATTTAATTGTCTGTTTTTGTTACATGGTAATACCTCCCGATTTGTTTTAAGAATAAAAAATCCGTGCGATTTTGGTTGCCTTTTCAGGCTCGTTCTTCGCACGGATTTCAATCCGAATTATTAAACTTTTAGGCCATTTTATCTAAAAAACCGTACAACAACAAAACCCACGCTAAAACCCCTTAATTTTTTCGGTTTCAACGCCCGTCGCGGTAGTTGTTATATTTTTAGCAACCCTATGGCAAACGACGGTAATTCTTCTCTCGGACAAGCGCGATCAAAACGCCTATCCGCGTTCGCCCGACGACATAGGGAACGAACGTTCGGGCAATATCTTCACACCCGACAGCGCCTATCTTTGCGGCGCAAGGCTTGACCTTATATCAAACCAATTTTATTATAACATACGAACATTTGTTCGTCAAGTGCTTTTGTCAAGATTTTTTCAAGCGCAGACAAAATAGGCTTAATGTATTTATCAAGCCTTTCTGAAAGGTAATTTTATATCAATAAAAACTATTTAACTTCCAAAAATTTCATTAGAAACGCGTCGGGGAAAACGAATTGCTTTTCGCCCGCGTCAAATTTAACGCGCAAATACTTTTTCGCACTGTCAATCCAAACAATCGCGCCGCTTCCGAATTTTTTGTGCGTAACGGTTACGCCGATTTGTACTTTTGCAAGCATTTCTTCCAATTCTTTTTCAGCGGAATCGTTTTCGACGGACACGGTATCGGTTACGGCAATTTCTGTTTTTGCCACCTCGTTATCAATATTTTCTCTGCCTGCGCGGTATTTTTCTGGAATAAGAATACTCTCGAAATCGGCCATAGTAGCCTGTTGTTTGCTGTATAAGGCTTCGTATTCCTCACGGCGGAGAACAGTGTCCCAACCGCCGATTGCTTCGCCTTCGTGTTTGTCGATACCGGTATACGATAAACTCGAATTTTCGTACTTTCTGAATCCGAAAATGCCTTGATTCATCTTTTCGGAATCGAAAAGCCCTATCGAACACAAAATATCAAAGTCTTTTACCGATAGCCCCGTAACCTTTTTGAAAAGTTCGGGTTCAATCTCGGTTATCACGTCTTTTATCGTCTGTTCGCGGTAGTCGGTTAAATACATAAACGCGGGGATACGCGCGGCGAGTTTCAAAAGATTTTCCTGCACCTGTTTACGCAAAGATTTTGCCTTTTTTTCGTCCTCGGTAAGTTCTTTTTTCTCTTGCGGCGTTAAATTATCGCCCTTTTCTTTTTTGAGTTTTTTAACCTTTTCCGAGCGGTTTATAATCGTCTGGATTTCGGCATTAAGCGCACGGAAACCCTCTATATTATTAAGTGCTTCCATTGCTTCGGGGTTGTTTTGCAAGCGTTTCAAGGTGTCGTTATCTACATGCACCAAAAGCGCGGTTTGCCAACGCTTTGCGAGCAAGGTTGCGGACGTGCCTGCATAAGTAATATCTAAAATATCCTGCGCGTCGATACGGTTCATCGACGAGCCGTCGAACGCAAGCACGGGCAAAAACGAAATAAATTCGGCAACTTTTTGTTCGGGGCTTACGTCGTCCACCTTTAAGCGGCATGAGTAGTCGGAAATCTGATGAAGGGCACGTTCCAAAGCAAAGTCGAAAACGTAACACTCTTTTTTAATAACTTCTTTATCGCCGTTGTCGTTCACAATCTCCCAAGGCGATTGAACGCGGAACGCCGTTTGAAAATAAGTTTCGGGCGAATTAAGGTTGCGCAGCATAAACACGCCTGCCCAAGGACGAACGGTAACGCCCGTGGTGAGTTTTCCGCAAGACAACGTGATAGTTTTCGTTACAAGCGGATCCCCCATAGCGTTAAGAACAGGTGCAAGCGCGTCCAAGCCGATACCCGCTTTCGTTCCCGCGCACACAATGACCTTGTAATCATCAAAAAAGTTGTTTTGCTTTTGTCTTAATAAATTATACATTGCAAAGCAACTTGCTACATTCGGCAAAAACCATAGAGTATGCGAAAGGACGTTTAACAAGGTGGTGTCGGAAAACGGCATGGGCGGGCGTTCCGCGCCGAGTTTCAAGCCGTCCACGGGCATATAGTTGCCCTGAATCATTTTTAGCCATTTCTGCACGTCGTCTTCGTAGACGAACCGCGCCGATTCTGTTTTGTCCTTTTCGGGAATTTCCGCGCGGAAAAATTCGTTTATATCAAATTCGTCGTAGCCTTCGTTTATGGCAACGTTCGCCGTAATCGAATCGGGCACTTTATACGTCAGCATAACCATTTTCGGCAAAGCCGCATACGGGTTTTCACAGCGCGAACCGTCCCAGTTTTCTTTTGCAGATTGCTCATCCGAATACGTCCAGTTAAAAACCTGATCTTCCAAAAATTCGCCCGAATTAAGCGCGCGGAAGGGTGTACCGGATAAATACAAATAATGTTCCGACGTGATGGGCAAAAACGTTTCGTTTATGGCGTTGCCGGCTTCTTCCTTTTGGTATTTTTCAAGGTTGAAATCGACGTCTTCTTCGTCGTATTTTTCAAACAAATTTTTCGCGTTTTCGCGCCACGCGCCGAAATGGTATTCGTCGAACACGATAATATCCCAGTTTGTGGTATGGATAAATTCGTTTTTCGCCTTTATGCCGCCCGCTTCGTTCGTGCCGAGCAAGTCCTGAAAAGAGCCGAAAACAACGATAGGATTATTTTTATCGCAAGCGTCAAATTGTTCGTCAAGTTTTTTTGCGTCGAACTTTGCCTCTTTGTTGCTCACAAACTGCCAGCCTTTGAAATCAACGTGGTGAGTCAGGTCTTCTTGCCAAGCGGATTCAACGGCAGGCTTAAACGTAAGCACAAGGATTTTTTGAAATCCCATCGCCTTGCACAACTCGTAAGTCGCAAAAGTTTTGCCGAAACGCATTTTCGCGTTCCATAAAAACTTCGGCGGACGGGCGGGATCGTCAATCTTTGATTGCTCAAAATATGATTTTGTCATATTGACGGCTTGTTGCTGTTCGCCACGCATTGCAAAATTCCACGTGCGATTGCCTTCAAACCTTGTTTCGGTGCGGATTTCTTCAATCGCCGTCAACGCGTCCGAAAGCGTGCAACGGAACCATTCGTTTTTATCCGCTCCTTCGTTAAGTTGCAAAAACCCTTTGTGTTTTAACAAACGATGCACGTCCTTGTCGGTAAAGCAAGTGCCGTCAGCGCGCATTGCCGATTCTTTGAACAGTATTTTGAAATTTATTGCCGCCGTATGCAGTTGTTCTTTGATACGCGTTTCGGTGTCTTTTCTGTCGGTGTAGCCGATTTTGATATATCCGTCGTGGTCTTTTACATCGGGCAGAATATATCCGTAAATTGTCGGCACAACGTCAGGACGTTTATGTAAAATTTCGGAAAGACTGATATTATTCGCCATTATTCTTCACCGCCGATTTCGCCGATTTTAGATTTAATTAAACTCCATTCATCGTCGTTAATATCCCATAATTTTCTTAAATAGGCATCAGAATAAATTTGAGTATAATTTTTTAACTCAGGTATGAAACAAAAATTTTTTCTCGTAATATTTTGTGATACAACCGTTTGCAACAATAAAAACCGAACTGTTTTCGTTAAAATATACGACTTAAAACACAAAGTTTCTTGTTCGCTGTCAAATGCGCCGGCAATAAGCCACGATTCAGAACATATTTCACCGGGTTTCGCAATTCTTGTATTTCCGTCATAATAGAATCCGACAGGTTTTGAAAAGTCGGTTTGTCCTGCAATCGGTGCTTTGGGTACAAGAAATTTCCATTTTTCGATAACGTTTAATACGTCTTTCACGTCGTTTTTATCAACGTATTTTAACCCTATTTTTTGAGTGAAATAGCAAGGAACTCCGCTGCTTAATGGTTGATAAGTTGTCGGAATACCAAACGGTAATCTAATCGAAACTCGTTCATTTAAAAATTTCTCATACTTAGAAGTGATTTTTTCAACGATTTCAATAGAAATATTAGAGCGAATAAAAGTATCAAACTGATTTAAATATCTGTAACTTTCGGAAAATTCTTTACCTATGTAATTTCTGACTTTACAAATTCCTTTGTTGTCCCTATCCCAAAGAAAATAACAAGCACCACCTGCTAAGTCTACTCCCGGGAAAACATCTTTGAAATTTTCATAATCACATAAAACTCTAATCCTTGAATCGTTCAACATCTCATCTCTAAAAGAGTCTAACCCTTTACCGCCTGAAAACCACCTTGAAGGAATAATCATAGTGATGTATCTAGGACAAAGTTTTTTTGCCATTTCAATAAAATGCTGATAAATAGGTTTAGCACTCATTCCGTTTGCACTTCCGCCGTCGGATAATTGATAAGGCGGGTTGGATATAATTACGTCGAATTTCATATTAAAAATTTTCTCCGGGTTTTCTGTGTGTATAAATTCGTATGCGTGAGTTTCTTTGCCTTCTTCTCGTTTCCATTGCGTTTCTGACGCACCGCAATAATTGCATTTTCCATTTGCCCAAACGTGATTCACTCTGCGAAATCGTATATTGCCTTCGGCTGTGTCGAAATGTGAAATCGAGTATTCGCCGTTTGGATATTTTGAGCAATACAGACTACGACGGGATAACAGACTTGTGAGTTCCGTAATTGCAATGCCGTAAAGTTGCTTGTGGAAGATATGGTCGATACGTTCTTGCAAGTTAGGGATTTTGTCTTGCAACCCTACAAGCAAGCGTTTGGCAATTTCACGCAAGAAAACTCCCGTTTTGCAAGCAGGATCCAAAAACGTGGCGTCGGGATCGGAAAATAACTCCTGCGGCAACAAATCGAGCATTTGATTTACTACATCGGGCGGAGTAAAAACTTCGTCGTTAGATAAATTTGCAAGGCACGACAAAACGTCAGGCGTATGCAAAGTTTTGTTTTTGTAGATTTTATCGAAAAAAGTTTCAGCCATTTTCCTGTACCTTCCTGTAATGCACGGGCGGATATTCGCATATCGGCTCTGCAATATATTCTTTTGTTGCGGGGTTGATAGACAAATATTTCCGTATGTCTTCGGGAACGTCGAGAAGTGATAGTTGCTCGCTTTTTGGTTTGTCGTTGGCTTTGAGCATCACGTCAAGGCGGAAATCACGACGTTTGAGTTTTGTGCCGAGCATAAGACTCCATTCGGGGAAAATAATCGGCGTATCAAGGTCGTTTTGATTTTCATCCACGCACATAAGCGTCAAAGCGTTGCCGCATAAAATATTTTTGGAAAGGATATATTTCACGGCTTCGCGCGTTTCCTGCATAACCGCCTTTTTGCAAACCGATTTATACTCTTTATCCCATAGTTTAAAAAGCCGTTCGCGACATTCTGCAACGTTGTCTTGCATAATATCCACGCCGTAAAGGCTTGTTATTGCAAGCACGGAATATCTTTCAAAGTCATATGGGTTTGATTTATACAGTTTTTTTACAGTGGTAAGTTTGCGCGTCAATATTTCAGCCAAAAAATTGCCGTCACCGCATGCAGGCTCTAAAAATCGACTGTCTATTCGGTCGCATTCTTGCGCGACCAAATCGCACATCGCCTTGACTTCACGCTCGGCAGTAAACACTTCGCCGTGCTCGGCAATCCGCTTTTTTGATTTTATCTGTGTTTTTTGCGATTCTATGCCCATTTTACGGTCCTTACTTTGTATTTCCGATAATATTATATCGTAATTACGATAAAAAGTCAACGCGTTTACGTAGTATATATATCGTAAAAACGTAGTAAAATTATTATGTGAGGTGCAAATGAACGTTATTGATAAAATACGCAAACTGCAATGGGAACGTGGCTGGACCGACTATAAACTGGCGCAAGCGGCTGATATTTCGCAATCTTCGCTTGCGACGCTGTATGCCCGCCGCACTCCGCCGAAATTAGAAATGTTGCAACGCATTTGCGAAGCATTCGGAATTACGCTTGCTCAGTTTTTCCTTGAAGATGAGCAGATAGAAGTGCTCAGCGAACGGGAAAAGAAAATCCTTTCTTCTTTCCGAAAACTTTCCCCCGAAAAACAACAAGCTTTAATTGAATTATTTTCAGATTGATAAAAACGGCTCCGCTACCCGACGGAACCGTTTTTTTGTTTAAAAAATATTTTATTTAAATTCTGTCCCAAATATATTGACATTGTCCCAAGTGTGTGATATACTATTGCTGACATCAAAGGAGACTATCTCATGAAAAAGAAAAATATTATAAACTTAATCAGATACCACGTAGAAGGAAACGATTTGGGATTCAGAACCGAAGCGTATGAAATAGCAAAAGACTTTGATGATAACGGGGATAATCAATTAGCCGAATATATCACGGCTTTGCTTTCAAACGCCAATACTTTTGTTCCGCAAATGGAAGAAAACAACTGTGTATTTTTAGAAAAATGGACTCACGATAATGGTGATCCGTTACCTCTTCCTAAAGTCATTCAACAGGACATTATAGGGATCGTAAACGCCGTATCGCATAATGCGGGAGTTAATAAATTTCTTTTTGAAGGAAAACCGGGAACAGGAAAAACAGAAACGGCAAAGCAGCTTGCCAGAATTTTGGAACGAGATTTATATTATGTAAATTTTTCAAGTTTAATCGATAGCAAACTTGGTCAAACGCCTAAAAATATTATCTCTTTATTTAAAGAAATCAATAGTTTCTCTCGTCCGGATAAAATTGTGATATTGTTTGACGAAATAGATACAATTGCCTTGGACAGAACAAATTCCAACGATTTACGAGAAATGGGCAGAGCAACTTCTACTATTCTGAAAGGCTTTGATAATCTGGACGAGCGAATTGTGCTAATTGCAACAACAAATTTATTTGAGTATTTCGATAAGGCAATAACAAGAAGATTTGACGCAATAATCAATTTCGACAGATACGGAAAATCCGACTTGCTTGAAATTTCAGAAGTGTTATTGAATCTTTATCTTGAAAAATTTAAGTCTGCTGGTAGAAACATTAAATTATTCAGAAAGATAATCGCGCTAATGGATCCGCTGATAATGCCGGGATCTTTAAAAAATATAATCAAAACATCGATAGCGTTCAGCAATCCTGGCGAACCGTTTGATTATTTAAGGCGGCTGTATTTCACTATCTGTAATACGTCAACGTTTGATTTGAAAGTTTTACAAGAACAAGGCTTTACATTAAGGGAAATTGAAATTCTCACCGGCGTTTCAAAAAGTCAAGCCGGCAGAGAATTAAAGGGAGAAAATAATGAGTAACAAAATTTTGCAACTAAAAGGAAGTTTTAAAACAGATGGAAACCACACAAAGCCGGCAGCACCTAATATTCCCGAAAAAGGATTGCCGGTTGATGTGGACCATCTGCGTGATTTAAAACAACAACTGGAAGAAATTTTAAAATATTGGCGAGCCGAAACGTTAATCGGAGGTGCGCTTGTAAGTGTTTACTATAATAAAATTGTAGCAAAAAGCAATCGGATGAAAGGTCTTCTGGCGAAAGGAAACATAAAACCAAACGACAGCGTCCGTGGAGCCAAATTTGATGTTTCTGGGAAACAGCATATCTTTACACATTTTGTTTCCTTGGATATTTTAAGCGAATCCATTCGCAGATTAAACGAATGTATAAAAATTCTTGAAAAAGATTTTAACGGTAGCATTTCTCATGCCGATATGAAGCCGTTAAATGCCAAAAACACAAACTATTCATTACCTATTTCGATTTTCAAAGCAGTAATAGTTGATTGTTATTATGTGCAAAAATTTAATATTGACAGAGACGTCGAAAAAACAAATGAAAATACAATTGTTACTCTATATAAAACAAATGTAAAAACCACCGAACTACTAAACAAATTAGGCATAACGTCTATTGATGCCGCTTTACTTGATGAAACAACTGTTCGTCTTACCCCCGATGAACTTGATTTATTAAGAGATAAGGCTCCATACCTTATAGCTATGGAAACTGTTGATATAAGAAAACTAACGTTGACGGATATTAACAGTGCATCGGATAAAATTTTAACCATTCCCGATCCGACGACAGAACCAGTGGTTGGCGTAATAGATACACTTTTCGATGATGGTGTTTACTTTAAAAATTGGGTAGAATTTAAGAATATGCTCGATCCCGATCTTGGCATTGATCCGAGTGATTATAAACACGGCACCTTTGTTACTTCAATAATTGTTGACGGTCCCGCCTTTAATCCGAATCTTGAAGATAACTGCGGAAATTTTCGTGTCAAGCATTTTGGAGTGGCGAAAAACGGCTATTTTAGTTCATTTACAGTATTGAAAGCAATACGACAGATTGTTTCGCAAAACAGAGAAATTAAAGTCTGGAATTTATCTTTAGGCTCTGTTTTGGAAATTAACAATAATTTTATTTCGCCGGAAGGTGCGGAACTTGACAAAATTCAAAGCGAATATGACGTCATTTTTATTGTTGCTGGAACTAATAGACCGGAAGGTCGAAAGTTTGGTATGAAAATCGGCGCGCCTGCCGATTCATTAAATTCCCTTGTTGTCAATTCGGTCGATTTTAATAATCAACCTGCTTCGTATACAAGAGTCGGACCTGTCCTATCCTTTTTCAATAAACCCGACGTAAGTTATTATGGCGGTGACGGGAAACAAAAAATCAGAGTTTGTTCGTCACTAGGTGAATATTTTGTAACTGGAACGTCTTTTGCGGCTCCGTGGATAACAAGGAAAATGGCTTTCCTTATATGCAAATTAGGATTGAGCCGCGAAGTTGCAAAGGCATTAATTATCGATTCCGCCGCAAAATGGAATAGGCAGGATAATGTTTCGTACTCGATGGGATACGGCATTGTTGCCAAAGATATCAGAGACATTGTTGAATCACCCGCAGATGAGATTCGATTTATATTGACAGGCGTCTCTGAAGCCTATGAAACGTATGCTTATAACATTCCTGTTCCTTATTACGATAATAAATACCCCTTCTTTGCACGAGCAACTTTATGTTACTTTCCGATCTGTTCGAGAATCCAAGGTGTTGATTATACAAACACGGAAATGGATATACACTTTGGGCGATTGAAAGAAGACAGTAAAGGTAAAACGCAGATTTTATCTCTTGATAAAAATGCTCAGGGGGATGAAGGAAATATCGCCATCACCGAAGAAAGCGCAAGAAGTTTCTATCGTAAATGGGATAATATAAAACATATCGCAGACACCATCAAAAAAGGTTCTCGCCCAAAGAGTAAGTTTAATGCGGATAACTGGGGATTGAGTATAAAAACAAAAGAAAGACTGCAATCAAAACACGGTGCCGCCTTGCCCTTTGCTGTTGTTGTTACATTGAAAGAGATGAATGGGATAAACAGAATCGGCGATTTTATTAAATTATGCCAAATTCGCAATTGGCTTGTTTCTGAAGTTAATATTGACAATCTTATTGACGTTCAAGTTAAAGCTGAAGAGGATATTGATTTTGAATAAATTTAAGAATTATCAATCAATTAGTGTATTAAATTAGATATATTTTAAGGAGAACAATAATGAGAACGGTGGATGAATATTTGAGAGATTTGCTCAATAAAAGATCAAATAATCAACAGTACAACGATAATGAAAAAAGAGCGTATTCTTACATGTATGACTTACTTAATCAATGGAAACAAAAGTACAATTCAAATCGTTGTATAAATAACATAAAAATCGAAATACAAAATTCTGGTTCAAAAGCAAAAGGCGATGCCATAAAAGGAAAGTCGGACATAGATTTGTTTGTTTCAATTACCGATTTTGATAATCAACATACAGCTAAAGATTATTATTTTGACTTATATGAATTTCTAAAACTACATTTTACGAGTGATTGCATTAGATTGCAAAATGTTTCTATCGGATTAAAGTACGCAGGTTGTAGTATCGACGTTACGCCAGGGAAAAGGATTAATCAACAATATTTTAGAAAAGGGAAATACTATACAGATCATTATATATATTCAAGAAAAAATGATAGAAATACACAAACAAACATACAAGAGCATATAGATCTTGTCAAAAACAGTGGATTATCTAATGAGATGATGGTACTAAAAATATGGAGAAATTGTCATGGTTTAGAATTGCCTTCCATTGCTATCGAGATAATAACTGCTGAAGTATTAAAAAGCGACCGTTCATACTCTTTATACGTAAATATAAAAAAGGTTTTTGAATCATTAAGAGATAGTATTTTAACAAGAAGGATAATAGATCCCGCTAATAGTGCAAATAACATAGCAGATTCAATGACACTTAAAGAAAAACAAGAAATAAAAAACGCAGCAATACAGTCTTTAAGTTATGATCACGGTGATAAAGTTACAACAAGTAAAATAGTGTGGTAATTATGGATAAAGTTGATATAAAAATGTTATTCGACAAAAAACAAGAAGAAATGCTTGCCAAATTTAACTTAAGCAGCCTGCTTGGGCACCCAGTCAGTAAAGGAGATGCAACTGAAGCAGAGTGGAAAAACTGGTTTACTTCTTTTTTCCCTGACAGATATAAAGCAGAAAACGCTTTCGTTATAGACTGTAAAGGAAATCGTAGCGATCAAATTGATATTGTGATTTATGATAAACATTTTTCCCCTACAATATTTGAATATAATGACGAAAAATATATTCCGGCGGAAAGTGTTTATGGGGTTTTTGAGGTTAAACAAACCTTATCCAAAGAGCATATTCAGTATGCATCAAATAAGATCGAAAGCGTAAAAAGCTTATTGCGTACCTCTGCCCCTATTAATACAATAAATGGTTTTATGAAAGGGCGCACTGCTGCTCCCATTATAGGCGGACTATTAACACTGAAATCAGATTGGAAAACTGAAAATATAGAGAAAAATATTTATGAACATATAGGAGAAATTGTTAAGAATAAAAATCAAAACATTGATTTTATTTGCTGTTTATCAAGTTATTCAGCGGCTATTAAAGTAAAGTTAAATGAATCGGTATTCTTTGGAAAAAAAATAATCATGCCTGACTTTGAAATAACGAATAATGGTTCAAACAGCCCTTTAATATTTACATATTTTAAATTATTGAGAATGTTACAAGATATGGGAAACGCTCCCGCAATAGAGTATGGACAATACGGCATCGATGGAATTGATCCACCGATAAATAGTTTATAAAAACAACATATACTAAAAGGAGTTAAACTAAATGAAAGCAGTTATATACGCGAGATATAGTTCGGATAATCAGACGGAAGCGAGTATCGAAGGGCAACTTCGCGAATGCATGGAATTTGCCGAGCGTGCCGAAATCGACGTCGTCGGCAACTATATCGATCGCGCGTTGACTGCCAAAACAGACAATCGTCCCGAATTCCAACGAATGATCAAAGACAGTTATAAACACGCTTTCGATTGCATTATCGTGTGGAAACTCGACCGCTTTGCCAGAAACCGTTATGATTCCGCTCATTACAAAAGCCTTTTGAAGAAAAACGGCGTAAAAGTTATTTCGGCGAAAGAAACTATCGGCGAAGGTTCGGAGGGCATTCTCCTCGAATCGGTTCTTGAGGGTATGGCGGAGTTCTATTCGGCAGAACTCGCCGAAAAAGTTTCCCGAGGCATGACGGAAAACGTCTTAAAAGGCATATGCAACGGCGGGCAAGTTACTTTCGGATACAAAGTCAATGCCGAGCATTGCTACGAAAAAGACGAACTTACTTCTCCCATTGTCGAACAAATATTCGAGATGTATTCCGATGGTTACAAAATCAAAGAAATCGTTGATTATCTTAACGGACATAATATCAGAACGTATAGAAACGGCAAAATGACGATAAATATCGTTCAGCGTATGCTTTCTAACCGCAGATACATAGGCGAATATAAATTTCAAAGCACCGTCGTGCCGAACGGAATTCCCGCTATTATTTCGGAGGAATTGTTTAATCGCGTACAGGAAATTCTTGCTAAAAATAAACGTTCCCCGGCTCGCAAAAAAGCCGAGGACGAATATCTTTTAACGTTAAAACTTTTTTGCGGCAAATGCGGCGCGCATATGGTCGGCGAAAGCGGGACGGGAACTTCGAGAGTGTATCGTTATTATAAATGCGCCAACACAAAAAAGGTACATATTTGCGATAAAAAGCCGGTTCGGAAAGAATGGATTGAAGATTTGGCGATAAAAGTCGCACTCGATATTCTGAAAAACGATGAAATCAAGGATTACCTTACCGATAGAATTTATGCGCTGCAAGGAGAAGAAAATCCGAGAATACCGAAACTGAAAGCGCAACTTGCAGACGTAGAAAAACGGCTTGCGAACATAATGCAAGCCATAGAACAAGGAATTATTTTCGATACGACGAAAGAGAGATTCGCCGCGCTCGAAAAGGAAAAGAAGGAACTCGAAATAACTATTTTGCAGGAGAAAATCAAAAAGCCGTTCTTAACGAAAGAACAAATTCGTTTCGGCATAGAAAAGTTCGGCAAACTCGATATTTCGACGAAAGAAGGAAAACAACGGTTGATAGACGGTTTTATAAACGCTATTTACGTTTACGACGATAAAATTACGTTCACGTTCAACTATAAAGACGGAACGAGAACGGTTATGCTATCCGAACTCTCGGACGGCAAAAGCAATTCGGATTTGAAATGCCAAGGTGCACCAAATGAAAAAGACAAAGTTTTCTTTGTCTTTTTTGTTTGCGTAGAGTATGAGATTACGTGCGAACCCGTTAGGGCATTCGGGCAAAGCCCTCCGTAGCGGCACGCAGAGGAGTGTCCCTCATGGTGCACCAAAACATTGTCTTAACTTTTTGTATGTCATTGCGAGGCAACGCGTTAAGTGCTTTCTAATCACTCTCCCTGTCATTGCGAGGCAACGTAGTTGCCGCGGCAATCTCGCGGAAGCGGTAAAAGTTTAATAGTTAAAGCGGTACGCTTCCGCGGGATTCCTTCGCTTCGCTCGGAATGACAGGTTATAAACCCATTATATAAATTATAACGTAATGTAAACGCTTCCGCGGGGTTCCTTCGCTTCGCTCGGAATGACAGGTTATAAACCCATTATATAAATTATAACGTAATGTAAACGCTTCCGCGGGATTCCTTCGCTTCGCTCGGAATGACAGGTAAAAATAAAATAACAATGTGCCGCTCGGAATGACAGGTTATAAACCCATAACATAAATTATAACATAATGTAAACGCTTCCGCGGGATTCCCACGCGGCACTGCGTGCCGCTCGGAATGACATTTGTAAATAATTAAAAGTTGCAATGCGCCGCTCGAAATGACAGATTAAGGTTATTACAAGTTTGTTAAGGACAATAAGAAAACAAAAGGAAACCCCGCCGTATGCGGAGTTGCCGCATACGGCGGGGTTAGTTTTTTAACCCAAACGAGTTAATGCGTTAGTTTAAGTATTTTACTTGAACAAGTTAACTATTTGAGCTAAAGTTTTAACCCAAACGAGTTAATAATTTTGTTTAACTTTTTTACTCAAACAAGTTAACGGTTTACCTTATTTTTTACAAAAAAGTTATCAGATTGAATTAAGTTATTAATTCAAACGGGTTAACTATTTGAGTCATGTTTTTAACCCAAATGAATTATCATTTTACATTAAATTTTAGACCAAACCGGTTAACCGTTTAAGTTAGATTTTAACCAAAACGATTATTAGTTAAGGTTAGGTTTTAACCCAAATGATTTAACGTTTTACGTTAATTTTTCAGTTTAAACAAGTTAATCGTTTGAGTTAAGGTATTAACCCAAACGATTAACAGTTACGGTTAGTTTTTACTCAAATAAGTTAATATTTTAATCCAAACGGATTAACAATTACTTATAAGAATTAGTTGAACAAGCCGCCGCGTTTTAGCGTCATAGCGGTTTCGGTTATGTCCCACGCAGAAGTAAACGATAATTTATCGTAATCGCTTGCGACAAGTTTTTCCACCGCAGATTGAGAATCATCGGCTACAAATATAGTACAATTATCCATCGTACCTAACTGATCCTGGTTTGTTGCAGGTACTCTGTTTTGGTTATAAGACGTTTCGTTATCGGTACCGTTGTGTATCAAGATTTTTTTGGTGTTCTCTTTAACTTCGGACAACACAAGACAGTTTTTGAATATACCCGTTTCGAGATTAGTTGCATAAAACATATTTTGTACGCCGCTACCAGGTGCACCGGTCTGACCGGTCAACTGAGACCCGTAGTAATCACTTTTATATACGGATACGAGAACCATATTTTCAACAAGTCCTCTATTATTCGTTACACCGTATGCGGAAGCCTGGTTACTTTTCGTCTTATCGTTCCAGTAACCATACGTATAGTCATCGGTTGCAACGAAAGAAATTTTAATATTAGAAACTATGCCGCTGTCTGCATTATATCTTACAAAACCACCGACAAGCGTAGACACGCCGTTATAGCAATAGGTTGCGGATTTACCGTTGTAGCGGTAAATATTTGCGCACTCTCCGGTCGTAATATTGCCGACGCCTGTAAAACCGTCTTCCTCGCCATATATTTCTATACATCTTAAATCGTCAAAGTCGATATTAGTAATGGTACCATGGTTTTCACCGAATACGCACCATCCGGAAAATCTGAACTGCTCCTGAGTTTGAATCTTTACCTCTAAAAAGTTAGCGGATATAGTTTGCGCACGTTTAATGCTGTAACCGTTACCGTCAAACACACCTGTAAAAGGCAAGTAGTTTGGGTTGCTGCCTGCAAAGTTAATTTCTGTGCTTAAGCCCGCTTTGTTAAAGTTGTTAGCATCTTCCCATACGGTTTTAAGGGTCGCCCAAGTGCCGTCTGCAATTTTTGCCGCTTTAACGGTACGCCAGTCCGCATCTCCCCTATTGTCGTATGCGGTTAAAATATCGCGCCAGATAACACTGTTAAAGGAAAGGTAATCTCCGAGATCGGAACCAGTCCACCAGTTGGAAAGTTTATCCGAACTGTCATGGCGAACATAACTGTAACCGATTTTCGGTGCGACGTTCGCTATCGGGAGAATTCTTTGACCCGCGTAGTCAAGGTCGTTACCTAAAACGTAGGTAGCGGCAAGGTATTTTTTAGCGGTTTCAACGTCGTTTTTATAATCCCAGGTAACGAGCGCGAGTTTATCCATATGCGCGATTTCGGTTATTTTAGCGCAACCGTTTACGGTTACCGTGCCGACGGTTATATCGCCCACGTTAAACGTAAGGTTTGCCTTGCCAACCGAGGTGCCGCCTTTAACAACGCCGTCTTCCGTTAAGTCTACAACGCCGTTTTCGTTACCGGTAACGGTAGCGGTAACGGGTTTAAACCCTTCGCCGATATCTTCTTGCACGGCATAGGTATGAGTTTTGGTTTCGTCTTTACTAACGCCTAAATACTCATCGGCAGAGAACACGTTAAACTCGTCGCCTTCATTAACGTCGTTACCGTCAACTATAATCTTATAGTTCGCAACGGTTAAGTTAAGGGTTGCGGTTTTAGTGCCGAATTCTACCGTAACGGTAGCGGTACCCGCTTTGGCAACGGGGACGACCGCGCCGTTTTCGACTTTAACGACCTGTTCGTTAGTGCTGGTCGCTTTATAAGCGTAACCCGCGGGGTCGGTAACAATCGCGTAAGAAAGGGGTTCTCCCTCTGCATTTGTGATTTGAGTTAAAGCGACTTTTAACGTATCTTCCGTTTTGCCGCCGACGGTAACGCCTTTGGCAACCGCGTCGACGTAACCTTTTACAACGCTGCTCGTATCGTTACCGACGTAGTGCGCCATAGAAGCAACGTAACCTATAGAACGTTTAACGGTGGTAGCGGTGTAGGTATAAGTAACCGCGCCGTCCTCACCCGTTATAGCAACGTAGCCGCGCGCGGCAATCGCTTTGCCGTACATGGTTTCAGGTATGTTTATTATCGCGCTGTTATAAACGCTGTAACCCGCTTCGGCATTTTCTTCTGCAAAGCCGCCGCTCGGTATTTTGTTGGCGTGCTCTAACTCTACGGTGAGTTCGTTTTCTCCTAACATATCTTCGGGTAAAACTACCGCGCCGAATTTAACGTTATCCGCGCCGTGAGCGGTTTTAAGTTCCGCAATATAATCGTTGCTTACAACGGTTATAAAGCGTATGCCGCTGGTGTCTTCGGTTTTGCGCACCTGCGCGCCGTCGAACATTTCAAACGTTGCGGGTTTGGTATATTCGCTCGCCGTATCGGCAAAAACAGCGTTTTTAGCGTTTAAGCCAAACATGGCGCAAAGCGCGCCGAAAGATACGAGCATACAAACCAAAAGCGCAATTAAAGTATTTCTTTTTACCGCTCTTTTCATTGCTCAAATCCTCCCCAGCTACTGTCCCACGATATGTAGGTGTCTTTGTCGTCAAAAGTCGTCGCCGGCGACGTTAAAACTATATCGTCTTTTTTGTCGAACACGGTGATTTTTAACGACGGTGTTTCGTATTGTTTCATACAATGCCCTCCCTATGCGGTATATCGACCGCTTATTTTTTTGCGGCTGTTTACGGCGCGCCGCCGCGCCTTGCGGGTGTTAAGGCTCCGCTTTGCCTTGCGGTTTTTACGCGCCGCTACGCGGTACTTTTTAGTACTGCCGCCCCTATCGGGTTGTGCGACTTTTTACGGTCGCGAGTAACAGGTTACGATTTTATGTTTTTACAAACGCCGCACGGTTTTTAAGTGCCGCCGCAGAATAACGACATAAACGCTTCCGCGAGATTCCCACGCGGCACTGCGTGCCGCTCGGAATGACATTTAATAAATTAAGTAATAATGCACCGCTCGGAATGACAGGTTATAAACAACTTTTTTTTCCGTCTACCTTGAGACTGTGTAACTGCCGTGATGGTCGCGCGGAAGCGATAAGAGTAAAACACTATTTTAACTACTGTTTTTTTACCACTCCCTGTCATTGCGGGGTGTCGGCATTTAGTGCTTTCTAATCACTCCCCCTGTCATTGCGAGGCAACATTGTTGCCGTGGCAATCGCGCGGAAGCGATAAGTTTTTATCGTTATAATAGTGCGCTTCCGCGGGGTTCCTTCGCTTCGCTCGGAATGACAGGTTATAAACCCGTCATTACACAAATTACAATGTAATGTAAACGCTTTTGCGGGATTCCCACGCGGCACTGC
>DPGH01000010.1:140477-140655 GCA_003523255.1 Clostridiales bacterium | reverse complement strand
CGTGCCGCTCGGAATGACATTTAGTAGATAATAAAATAATAACGCTTTGCTTGAAATGACAAGAGGGAACAAAAAACCTTATTGCCACACTGCCACATAACTGCGTAATTACTTAACCGAATAACCGATTAAAGCGCGGGGTAATAATTTATTTTAAAAAAATTTTACCCCCCCCCCC
>DPGH01000010.1:139234-140239 GCA_003523255.1 Clostridiales bacterium | reverse complement strand
CCCCCCCCCCCCCGCGGCTTTTACAAGCCCCGGAGGGGGATAAAGTTTTAAGTTGAGTAAATTTTACGAGCCTATCGGTTTAGCCTTTTTTAAGGGTCATTGTGCCGTTTTCTGCGTCGATAATCCAGTTTGCCGCAAACGAAGATTTGTCGTAATTAGCGTCGTTTAAATACTGCTTCATAGCGGAAACGGTGCCGTCGTTTATCTTTCTCGTACAATTGACAATCGTGCCTACCATACAGTAGTTGGGTACGGTACCGCTTGCGTTGTTGTTATAAGTCGTTTCGTTATCCTCGCCGTGGTGGATTAAACCGTTAACTTTGTGTTGCGCTGCGGTCAATTCGGAGAGAACCACGCAGTTTTTAATAATACCGTCTTCTTTATTAACAGTATAAAGCGTGTTTACGGAACCGTCTAAACCGCTGCGGCTTAAATGTTCGCCAAAGCCTTCGCTCTTTCCGACGAATACGAGTACGACGTTTTCCATTAAGCCTTTGTTGTAGCAAATACCAAGGCTGGTAGCGGAACTGTTAAGTTTATAATCGTTCCAGTAATCCCACGTATAATCGTCTACCGTGGTAAAGGTAACTTTTATATTAGAGAACGTGCCTTTATTGTATCTTAAAAGTCCGCCGAATTTAGAAGCGCCGTGATTGTTTGCGTAACCGAGTTTGGTTCCGCCGTTAGTGTTGTAAATCGCAGAGCCTTCTCCTGTTTTTAACACGTCGGAGCCGCCGGTAACGCCGTCAGCCTCACCGTACTGCTCGGAATATCTTAAATCGTAAAAATCAATGCCCGTTATAGTGCCTTGGTTTTCACCGAATACGCACGCACCCGCGGCATACCACTTATCTCTACCGCCTCTGTACATATTAAACGCGTTTGCGTAAATAATCTGCGCGTGTTTTATGCTGTAACCGTTACCGTCGAAAATACCGGTAAAGGGTAAGTTGCTCGGGTTAACACCCATAAAGTTGGCAACGCCCGCTTTGTTAAAGTTGTTAG
>DPGH01000010.1:31739-139041 GCA_003523255.1 Clostridiales bacterium | reverse complement strand
GCCCGCTTTGTTAAAGTTGTTAGCGTCTTCCCACGCGGTTTTAAGGGTTGCCCAAGCGTCTGCCGCGGTTGCCGCTTTAACCGTACGCCAGTCGGCGGTGCCGCGGTTATCGTACGCGGTTAAAATGTCGCGCCAAATGAACGAGTTGTAAGAAACTTGCTGACCTAAGTCGCTATCGTTCCACCAACCCTCATTTTTATCAACCGTGGTAACCTTAACGCCGACGTTCGCTATCGGGAGAATTCTCTGCCCCGCGTAGTCTATATCCGCGCCTAAAACGTAGTTGCCGGCAAGGTATTTTTTAGCCGTATCAACGTCGTTTTTATATTCCCAGGTAACAAGCGCGAGTTTATCCATTTGCGCTATGGTCGTGATTTCGGTAAAGCCTTCTACCTCGATACCGGTAACTTCTACGCCGTCAAGCACGCCGGTAAGGGTCGCGCCGCCGTTTTTGGTGCCGCCCGTTATCGTGCCGCCGTTGCCGGTAGCAACCGCTTCATCCGAACTCGTCCAAACGATTTTATCCGAAACGTCCGTTTCTGCACCCGTTTTAATGTCTATTTCTTTAACGCTAACGGTTGCGGAGGACGCCGTGGAACCGAAGTATGCGTCAGCAACGTTTACTTTTACGGGGTTAAGCGCGGTAACTTCGGTTTCTCCTACGTAAGTTTTGCAGTAGTTTACGTTAACAACCTCGAATTCTACCGTGGCGTTAAGCGTTTTGCCGCCGTAAACGTAACTCGCGGTTACTGCGGCGGTACCCGTTTTCAAACCCTTTGCTACGCCGTTCTCTACGGAAACGACCGTTTCGTCCGAACTCGTGTAGGTAACGCCCTCGGTGATTTCGGTCTGATTCTCGCCGTGGAACAAGTAAGATTTAAGGGTAAGTTCAAAGCCCTTGCCTATCGTTGCGGACTTATGGTCTACAACGAGGGTCGGAACGGCGTAAGCCTGTTCAACGACCTTTACGGTGCAGGTAAGTTTGGTTTCGCCCGCGGTGGCGGTGATAAACGCCGTACCCTCGGAAACGCCAGTTACCACGCCGCCCGCTACGGTCGCAACCGACGCGGCGGAAGTTTCCCACGTAACGGTGCCGTCGTAATTTTTAACGGTTATCGTTACGGTTTCGCCCGTTTTTACGGTCGCGCTCGTTTTATCGAGCGTGATTTCCGTAGTCGGGTTTTCGGGATTGTCGGGGGTATTCGTATCGCCGCACGCGACGAGAGAAGTAACCGTAAACAAAACCGAAAGTACCAAGCATATAATGCCTAACAATCTTTTTTTCATAAATTTTTCTCCCTATTTTTTAAGATAACTTTAAACGCCAACCGTTTAACAGGTTTTTAACTTCGGAAGCGCTGCCGCTTTCGTCAAGTCTTATAATGTTGTTTTTGTCCGCCGTCTTTTCCATTTCGTCAATCATGGCAAGCGCAACGTTTTTATCGTAATAGCCCATATAGTTTTTGAGCATCAGATAGTAAACGGAGAACTTTTGCTGACGAATTCTGTTTACGTACACGTCGTAAGCCTCGCGGTCGGTTTCTTTAAGAGGTTCGTACATAGCCTCGCCTTCGTTAAGAATATCGGACATTCTCGCAAGGAATTCAAACGGCCAGTATTTTGCCTGCGACAAGTTGCCGAACGGGCCCTGGGTTATCTGGCTTTCCGCTATCTGCGAAATCATGTGCGAAAAGTTTTCGTTAAAGTACTGTAAAACTTTTTCACCCGCCGCGCCGTAGTAGTGGAGTATAAAGTCTTTGGCAAGGTCGTAGTAGTTAAGAGAAGTATCCCAAAGCAATTTGCTTTCTACGTACATACGCAATTCTTCAAACGAAGCGGAACTCGACGAGTTGAACGCGCATGCGTGCCAACCGGAAGCGCCGTTCTCTTTGCAATAACGCATGTTCGCGCCGATTGCGCTGATGTTGTTAAAGTTTACCTGGTACTGTCTGTAGTTTGCGTCCCAGTCGTAAATCCTTATATTGTTGTTGCACAGATACCCCCACTTTTTGATGAGTTGCGCAGAGGCTTCGTTAAGTTCGTTAGTCAGCGGGTACCAGTAGTTTGCAAGGTTAGAGAAAACTATCTCGATACCGAGTTTCGGGTGGAACATAACGTATTTGCTGTCCGGCACGTATTCGCCGGTCTCTGCATTATAAGTTACGGGCGCCTCTAAGTGAGAACTGTACGCCATCGTGGTATAACTTATTTTTCTCCCCGGGAACTCGGTCGGGAGCCACTCTTCTATCTTTTCTACCACGTAGTTGCAGAACACTATGTTAAGACCCGCTTCCGTCGTGTTGTATAAACGTCTGGTTTCCGCCGCGTCCGCGTCGCTGAATTTTTCAAACGTGTCTTCTATACCGATAAACACAAGGCTCGCGTCCGGATTGCTGCGGAGGTAATCTTTTACCGCCTCAACGAAAGCGTCGCGCATTTCGTTGTTTATCAAGCGGAGTTGCGTACCCTCGGAGTTGTACCAGTCTTTATGCTCCTCAAAATACTTTTCTTTGGGTAAAAACTTAAACTGCGTATGCACGGTACCCATTTTGTTAGAATAACCCGACCTATAACGAAGGCGCATCGAATACAACGTATCTTTTCTCGGCGAGGAGAAACTGCGCGAATCGTAATCGGGGATGTCTTTCACGTCGAACTTTTTCATATTAAGTTCGAGTTCGGACTTATAGTCGTAACAGTCGCTCGAATATATTTCAAGCCCTATCATTTCTTTAAGGAACCCGTAAACGCCGTAAATGTTGCCGTAGTCTATATAAGGCCAGTTGCAACCGGTTATATAAAGCGTTTTGTCTATCGTCTTTAAGATATAGCCGGAGGTTTTAAGTTCGTCGTCGTCAACGGTGATGCCGCTCGCCTCGAACAAACTCGTTCTCCCGATGCTGATAAACTTTTGCGAGTTGTCGTAAGTTACGCTGTCGTCTTTTACAATCGGCAAGGTTACGCCCGCCGCTTCGGTTAAGAAAACGTTTAATTCGCTTGCCGCGAGGTTTACGTTGTCGCTCGCTTCCGCGGGGATAACGATTTTATATTCGCTTTTGCCGTTTTTGTAAAATTTTTCTTTTGTGTCGACAACGCTGTGATTAGGTTTATCGGGGTTGTCGGGATTATCGGGGTCAACGTTGCTGCCGCACGCCGCAAACGAAAGCACCGTTACGAGCGCGAGAAGGAGTGCAAGTAATTTTTTGAATTTCATAATCTATCCTCCCTTAACCCACGTTTACTATAAAGTCTTTTATCTCGGTGTTATAGAAGTCGTCGTGTACGTAGTAACGCACTTTATACTCGCCTTTCATGGTAAAGGTGTACTTCTTTTCGGGATAATTTTCTTTCTTCGCGTGGTTGTATACGAGCGTGAAAGAGTAAATCGGGTCGTAAACGATTATCGAGTACGTTACGTTTTCGTCTTCGCTCGTAAGTTCGGGCAAGGTTACGGTATCGCCTACTTTGGCGGTGGTTGCAACCGTGCCGTTTATGGTGTAGTTAAGCGGTTCGTTTTTGAATACGTAGAACAGTTTCGCATCTGCGTCGCCGCCGGCTACGTTGCCGGGCATATCCGTCGCGAGATACTTAACCATATATCTGCCGTAATCGTTAAACGTTACCGTGTATTCTTTGCTTGCGTCCGCCGCGTTGAGTACGGTGCCGTCCGTTGCGGTTACAAAGCCGCCGGCAGCGTTCGTCATCGTAACGGTTACGCTCTTAACTTCGGACAATACGTCTTTTGCAAAAGCGGAAGGTATCACCGCGGTAGAACCTTTTTCTACTATGCCGCCGCAAGCGCCGTTTATAACGAGTTCGGGCGCGCCGACGTCTACTTTCGCGTTGTTTATCGTCTGATTGTTGATAGAGATAAGCGATATCGCGGAGTCGCCGGTAATTCCTTCAAACTCAAAGCCGACGTATACCTCGCCCGAGGGGAAGCCCGCAAACGCGTTGCCCGCAAGGTCTTTGCTTATGCCGCCGATAGAATTCTGCGTCGCGTCGAATATCTGACGGGTCGAGTTTTTGTAGTTAATCTGCATGTCGTAAGTCGAACCGAGTTCGGCGGCGCTGCCCCAGAAAGAGCCGACCATTACCGAATAAGACGACGAGCCGTTTATATACATTTTGCTCGTTTTGCCGTCTTTAACGATTTTAAGCGTAACTTTTACGGCGGGGTTTTGCGCGTCCGTCAAAGTGATTTTGCCCGCGTTAAAATTGTTTTCGCTCTGAATTACGTTAAATCTTAAACCGAACGAGTTTACAAGAACGGGTTTTGCAAACACGAATTCGGCATGTTTGCTTGCGTCGGTTACCTTAACGGTAGTGTTTTTCTTGCCGGCGGTAAACTCAACGTTTTGTTTCGCAAAATAGTTGCTCATTACAAGCACGTCTTGCTTAGCGGTATCCGCAACGTACGCGGTTGCCGAAATTTTGCTTTCCGCGCCGCCCTTTGCCGCCGTATAAATTACGGTAAACGTGTTGCCGTGCACGATCACGGGAACGAATGCGTTAATATCCGTAATTGCTTCCTCGGTACCGTCGGCGTATCTCGCCTTTACGGTAACGTCTGCGGTTTCAGCCCCGGTTGCGCCGTAAATATGCGCGGTAATCTCGGGAAGCGAGTAGGTTTTACCCGCTTCATACACGGGGAGAAGGTTTACCTCTCCGTCGAACACGGGCGACGAGGAAGCGGCTACCGCTTCGTCGTAACTGACTTCTGCGGTGTACCCAAGGAAGTCTTTAACCGTATATCTGACCGCGTAGATAACGGCTTTTTCCGCATAGAACTCGCCGTTTTCAACTTTAACCGCGGCGCCCGTATCCTTTTCGGTAACGGTAACGCTTGCGATTTCGGTATTGCCGTACGCGCCGCTTGCGGTATAATCTCTTAACTTAACGAAAGTACCGGCAACGTTATCCGCCCCCGCATTTGCGCTTGCGGTAAGCGTTCTGTCTTTATCGCCGACGTTTACCTCGAACCATTTGCTCGCGATATTGTTAAGTCCGTCTTTCGCGGTATATTCCACTCTGTAAGTGCCGTTGGCCTGCGGAACGAACGCGCCGTTTTTAACGTCTATCTCGATTTCTCCGCTGACGCCGTACTCAAAGAAAACTTTCGTGGTAACGGGCACGTTTTCGCCGAAAATGTTTTTGGCGGAAGCCGTGAAAACGGGATAAGCAACGTCTTTAACACCGTCCGGAACGGAGTTTTCGTAACCGTTGTAATTTACGGTTATCGCGGGCGCGGTGTAGCCGAGGTAATCCCCCGTAAGGTCGTAGCCGCCGATACTGCTTATAATATATCTGCCCTCAGAACTCATAAGGTTGCCCGTACGGACGGATATATAGCACTTACCCTCCGAAAAACCTTTCCACTCTTTGGTAAAGTAAGAAAGGCTGGACAGGTCTATCATTGCGCCGTCGCCTATCATACCGTCGCAGTATCTGCTGTAATCGGTATCGATATAAAGGCGTTTTCTCTCGTAGTCCATAGACACTTTTATGCTTCCGTCTTCAAGGCTCGTCGTATCGTTGCCGTAGAAGGGGTGTAGCATATAGTAACCCCAGTTGTTGTCGCCGCGGTATACTCTGTTTTTCTCTTCGCTTTCCACGCCGACGTATTCGAGTCCGCTGTGCGAGGCTTTCGCATAACATTGGCTCTGCGTTTTATTCATCCAACCGGGTTGAACTACTCTGATAGACACCACGTTGTCGGGGTCGTTTATGTCGGTAAAGTCTATAAACAACTGATTGTAATCGCGTACGCCGATATTGAACGGGAACGCAGCCACGTCTACGAGCGTATCGCCTTTTTTGGCGTTCGTTACGTCTATCGGATAATTAAACGTTACGCCGCCCTGTCCCGAAGACTCGGTTACGACAAGACCTTTTTTAACGGTACCAGCCCTTCTGTATTCGCCGACCTCTAACGCAACGTTGCCGCTTACCGTATCCATAGGCGTGGTAACGCTTTTGAAAGTAATTTCTTCGGTATATTCGTTTTCGCCTATAGCGGCGGTGTAGGTTATCGTGTAATAGCCGTATTCTTTAAGGTCGATATAGTTTGCGGCGTAAACCGCGCCCGACGGGAAGGTTACCGTTTTATCGGCTTTAACTTCTACCCCGTTCATTTTGAAAGTCGCGTCGGGGAGTTTGTATCTCGAACCCGTAAGCACGTACTCGGGTATGCTTTCGCTTAAAACCATTTCGGGGAGTTCGTCCGTAACGTTTACGGTCATCGCGATGGCCTTTGTTACGTTACCGAAGTCCGCCGCAAAGTAAACGACGTATTCGCCCGCGGAAGTAAACGCGTAATCGAAGCCGCTTGCGGGAGATTTGGCAAAACCCGGATAAGCCGCGCCGTTTTTGGTCATATAAACGTACACGTAGGGGTCTCTGCCGTTAGCAAAGTCGCTCACCGCGAAAACTCTCGCAATCGGTAAAACCGTGCCGGTGCCTATTTCGTAATCTCTTATAACGCCGCGGTCGTTAAACTTGCATTCGGGAGAAGCGTCTAACGCGGTAAAACTCTGTACGAGCATGTTTTCAAGCCCGTCGGAATCTTTAACCGTATAGGTAATCGAGTAGTTACCCGTTTTTTCGGGCGTAAAGATAAGCCCTGCGGTGTATTTGCCCTCGAACTTGGTTTCCGCGCCGTAAGCGATTTTAACGGTAACGTTTTCTTTAGCGATTTCGCCGTCTATCATATCGAAAACGACAGGCGCGGGAATCGCATAATTAACGCCGGCAATCGCGTTTGCTTTAAGCGGCGCGTAAATCTCGGGCGCGGCTATGTTTTTATGCATAACCCTTTCGTTGAGTTTTTGTCCGCCGAGCGAGTAAACGAGCATTCCGCCGTCCTCTTTAGCGTCGGTAAAGTCTATCGTAACCGAGTATTTGGAAAACCCGTCGAATATATACGAAGCCTTGTAGTCGCCGTTTTTAAAGTTTGCAAAACTCCAGACTTTTTCTCCGTTTACGCTGACGGTAAGGGTGTTGGGGTCGAATACGAGCGTATCGGACGCATTGCCGGTAACGAAAACCGCTTCGGCGCCGTTTACGCTGAACGAGCCGCCCTCCCCTATAACGGAATATCCGCGTTTAATGGCGGAATTTGAAATTTTTACAGCAAAACTTTCGCTCGTGTCAAGCGCGGTGAAAGTAACTTTCGCTTCGGTTACGCCGTAAGCCGCTTCGGCGTATTTGATAAAACGATAGTCAAGCGAGAATTTACCCGCAAAGTTCTGCGTTAAAATCGCTTTCGCGTTTTTAGCGTTCGCCGTAAGGGTAGTGCCCGCTCTGCCGTCCTCTTCAAAAAGGTCGGCGGGGGTTTTTACACCCGTTTCTACGCTAACGAATTTGCAATCGAATAACTCGTCCGTGAGTTTGTAATCTTTGGCAAACGCCTTACCCGCGCCGAAAGCGATAGCCGCCGCGACGGACACGAACGCAAGAACCGAAAGGCAAATCGTTAAAACCTTTTTTCTGATAGATTGTGTCATTTAAGCCTCCTTATATTTTTATTTTTAACCTTTAAGACCGCCCATCGTGAGGTTGCCCATAAGGTACTTTTTAAAGCACAGATACAGTACAAGTATCGGAAGTATTACGAGTATGGTACCCGCAAGTTTGTCGGGAACGGAGTTTACCCTGCTGTTTTGCGAGTAAACCATAAGTCCGAGCGACGCCGTCGGGTGCGACGGATAGTACATAAGCGGCGAGAGATAATCGTTCCACATCGCGACGAAGTTAAGTAAGAATATCGCGCTGATGCTCGTTCTGACGAGCGGGAAAACTATCTTGAACATTATCGCCGTTTCGGAAGCGCCGTCTATACGCGCCGCTTCGGAATATCCGTTAGAAAGCCCCTTGCAAATACTGTACATAATAATATAGTAAGTACCTATAAAGCCGCTCTTCATACACAGCATACCGAAATACGTGTCGTATATACGTAGCGTTCTTAACACGACTATCATAGAAGCCATATTGCCGACTACCGGTATAAGCATAAGCGTAACTGCAAGCCCGTAGATAAACCCGCTGAATTTGTAACGGTATTTTGCCGTAAGGTACGCCATTATACAGGGCGAAATGGTCGCCACCGCCGCCATACCGAGCGAATACGTTATGGAGTTTAAAAACATTTCGGCAAGTTTTATTTCTCTCGAACCCGTTGCCGTTGCGATACGGTAAACGAAAAACTGGTCTGCCTTAATGTAGTTGTCTAAACTTATCGCTTTAGGGAAAGCGAGCGGTCCGTTCATTATAAATTCCTGACGGGATTTTACCGAAGTAAGTATCGTCCATATAAACGGAATTACGAGCGATAAAGTGTATAAAAGCAATATCACGAACAAAATCGCCATAACGACGGAAGGCCGTTTTATGATTTTTTTCTTATCTTTTTCCATAAATCACTCCTCCGCGGACGGGTCGAACCGTTCAAGCACTTTTCTTAACGCAATGGTCAGCGGCACCGCTACGAGGGTAGACAAAATGCCGACGGCAGAAGCGTAAGAGTAGTTGTTCATTCCTTCTGACTTTAACACGTATCTGAACAGGTAATAACCTAACGTATACAAAGATTCGTCCGGTAACCTGTCGCCGAAAAACTCGTATAAACTGCCTTGCGCAAGGAATATGTTGGTAACTCCTATAACCAAAAACGAAGTAATGGTGGGATATATAAGCGGCAAGGTTATCTGGAAAAATTCGCGTATCATCGAAACGCCGTCGAGTTCCGCGTATTCCGAAACGTCCTCCGGAATACCCGTCATAGAACTGACGTAAATAAGAACGTTTGCGCCGAAACTTATCCAGATGTTATAAAACACGATTGCGGGCCACATAGTCGCGGGGTTTGAAAGCACGCCGACGACTTCTACGCCGAACAGACTTGACCACAGCGCGGGTATAGCCTGGTCGGTAAAATACTTAAACATAATTACCGTAACTATGTTAGAAAGTATAGTCGGTAAAAACAGCACGACGCGGAACACGCCGCTTATAAATCTCTTTTTGTATATATAGAAAGAGAAGAACAGCGCGAGCGTAGTGCCGACGAGTAAACCGCAAGCGTATAATACGAGCGAATTTCTCGTAGCGATGCGTAACGGATCGCCTTCGAGCGAAAGGTTAAAAAACAACTGCTTAAAGTTGTCGAACCCCGACCACGTAAAATTACCCGTGTTTACGTCGAACCGCTGAAAAGCGAGCGCGAACGAGTTGAAGTTTACCACGAAATAAAATATCGCGAGTTGCAATAAGGGTAAAATCATAAACCCTATGTAAAAGGCGAGTTGTCTTATTTTCGCGGATTTCATGGGTTTTTGCTTTACGGGGCGGTCGCCGCGTATTTTTTCACGAATTTTAACGTCTAACCCGTAAAAAAAGTCGGTAACCGCTCTCCATGCCTTGGCAAAAACGCTTTCTTTTTCCGTTTTTACTTTTTTTGCCATAAGTTTTTACCTTAATAAATTACGCGTTAAAAGTATCAAGCGCATTCTGCCAGCGGTCGTAAATACGTTTGTACGCACCGTTGAAAAAGTCTATCGCTTCGTATTCCGGATGGTTATGGAACGCGAACGTAGAGCCGGAAACCGCGGCGCCCTCTATCGTAGCCTGGTTGTAAGACTGATAGTAAGTGTTTGCCACGTGCCACTGGAACTTGTTGGAGGAGTTGGGCGAAACGACCGTAGCCGCGTTTCTGTACTGAACAACGGACCTAGCGAACGGAGAAAGTTTATCAGAGTTTTCTATTTTGCTTTCGTTATAAAGACTCATTCCTCTCGGCGTGCCGATTTCTTCCGCATGAGCGAGAAGCATATCGTCGGTAGAAATAAACTGCATAAATCTTTTGGCAAGCGCGACCTTATCGGGGTCTATGTTGCTCTTAATAAAGATGTTGGTCGGAGATTCGAACGAAACGGTTTGCTTTCTCGGTTCGTCGGATTCTTCGTCTACCGTGTAGTACGGCATGGGCATCCAGGCAAAGCGGCGGTTATATCTGCTGTACGCGTCGCTTAAACTTTCCATAGAACTGAATATCGAAGCCGCTTCTTCTTCCCACCAGATACCGTCGATAAGCATAGCCGCTTTTTCCGATTTCGTTACGTTATATAAAAAGTCCTCTTCCGCGCCGACGTGGGTATGCGTCTGTCCGAAAGCGTTTTTAGCATAGTAAGAAGTATCGTCTACGAACCTTCTCTGGAATTCGTACGCGCGGAATTTACCTTCTTGTTTTTCCAAAAGATAGCCGTTATCGTTGGTAATAACGGTGTCGCCCATCGGGGTTACCTCATATACGGGCTGACCGTTTTCATCTTTCGCACCGGTATCTCTTACGTTAACAAGGTCTTTCGCGGTGCCGCTATAGGTAGTGTTTAACTTAAACTGCTCCGCTCCCTCCTGATTAACCCAAAGGTTGGTAAAGAAAGAGTCCGAATAAGTGTGCATACCGGTAAACGTAAAGGGCGTTACGCCGTAAGACACCATTTCGTCCATCATCTCGAAAAACTGCTCGTGCGTTACGGGCAAACCGTCGTCGTAAGTGCCTTCGATATTATCGGGACCGGCTGCCTTTTCACCGCCATTTAAACCGGTGGTAAAGCCGCCGGCTTTCGCAAAGTAGAAACCGTGCCCTTGACTGAACTTACCCTCGAAAATATCTACGTCGTAAATAACGCCTTTCATATAGTCGAACCAGGGGAGTTGGTAAACCTTGCCGTCTACCGCCCTGTAATATTCGAGTTGACCCTTTTCGATTTTGTCGGCTATAGTGCAATCCTCGCCGAATTCGGTAAGTTTAGAATCCACTATATCGGTTATATCGAGCGCAAGTCCCGAAAGGGCAAGGCGGTTATAAGGCACCGCTTCGCAGAATATTACTTCCGCACGCCCGTTTACAAGGCTTTGCACCGAGTCAAGACTCGAGGTATAAGCGGGGTCCACAACGACCTGAACGCCGACCTTGCCGTCTTTGCCCTGGTAGTCTTTGCAATAGTTCTCGAACTCCGCCGCGTATCTTTTAATCCACGCGTCGCCGAGTCCGGCGTGGTAGTAACTCAGATAAAGTTGAGTTTTAGTGTTGTCTATGGTCATGTCGTCGCCGCAACCCGCAAAGGTCGTAAGCCCCATCAACGCGCCCATAATAATTGCCATCAGTCTGAATTTCTTTTTGCTTTTCATCATCAATTGCTCCTTTTTTTTATTTCTGACTGTTGTTTTGCCTTTTACCGCCGCAACGGCTTTATGCGGCGATTTAAGCGTGTCCTTAACTATATAATTTATAAAAAAATTTCCCCCCCCCGTGGCTTTTCAAGCCCCGAGAGGGGATAAATTATATAGACGTTTTAAAAACGTGAAAACAGGTTACGCCCGCCTTTTTTTATCGAAACGCAAGCGCAAACCGTGCCCGTTTTATTCGGGAATGCTTTTTACATATAAAATTTACACCTTTTTTAATCGCATTTCAATACAATATCTGATACAAAATGGCACAAAATACATATATCTGATATTTTTTTCAAAAATTTTTTCTAAAATTACTTTGCGCAAAGGTATATTTTTTAATCTCAATGGTAAAAATTAAGTTTTCGCGCCGCTTTAAACTTTCGCGCGGTTTTTGCGAAACGCTTACACGCGTTGACAAAACGCCCGCGCTATTGTATAATACCAAACGATAAAACTTTCGGCTTTAAGCCCTTTTTTCGGACGGACTGATATGGAAATCGAAAAAACGAAAAAATCGGAGTTATTCCCCGGCTCGCATGAATTTCTCGTAATGGTAAACCTTTACGATTCTGCGGTAAGACAGATAAAACTAAAACTCGAAGTGCTGAATAACGAGTTCAAAGTGTTATATGCGAGAAACCCTATTCATCACATCGAAAGCAGAATAAAATCTTTTGAAAGCATAATCGCAAAACTTTCTAAAAAAGGGTTGCCGCTTTCTTCCGCTTCGGTCATCGAAGGGGTAAACGACGTTGCGGGCGTACGCGTGGTATGCAATTATATAGAGGACGTATACGCGGTAGAAGAAATGCTTTTACGCCAGAAAGATTTGGAACTGATAAAGCGGCAGGACTACATTAAAACGCCGAACTACAACGGTTACCGTTCTCTCCACCTCGACGTGCGCGTACCCGTATACCTGTCCGACCGCACGGAATACGTTATAGCGGAAATACAGATACGCACCATAGCGATGGACTTTTGGGCGAGCCTTGAGCACGACATAAGATACAAAGCGGATAAAAGCAAACTGCCCGCCGGCATTAACGACGAAATGCTCGAATGTTCAGACCGCATTGCCGAAATAGACCGTAAAATGCAGGACATGTACAAGCGCATACAGGCGGCGGAGGAAAAATAAATGAACCTTCAACATTTAAAGTACGCCGTTACCGTTGCAAAAACCGGTTCCATCTCCCGCGCGGCAGAAGAACTTTACATAGGGCAACCTAACATTTCGCGCGCGATAAAAGAACTCGAAGATTCATTACAGACCGACCTTTTCGAGCGGACGCCGAAAGGCATGCTGCCCACCCCCGACGGAGAACTTTTTATAAAATACGCCGCGTCGATACTAAAACAGGTTGACGAAGTGGAGAAAATGTTCGACAAAAACTCCGCGCCTAAAAAAAAGTTTTCGATATCGGCGCCGCGGGCGAGTTATATAGGAGAAGCGTTTTCAAACTTTACCGTAGAAGCGGAGAGCGAAAACGCAGACCTTACTTATAACGAAACAAACTCTTACCACGCGATTAAAAACGTGGCGGAAGAGGGGTACCGCCTTGGTATAGTCAGGTACGCCGAAAATTACGACAAGTTTTACGAAAAATCTTTTTCGGACAAGGGGCTTATAAGCGAAAAAATTTCGGAATTCAGATTTTTGCTTCTCGTAAGCGAAAAAAGTCCGCTTACCGCTCTTACCCGCGTTACCCTTTCCGACTTAAGCGATTACGTCGAAATAGCGCACGCGGACCCGTTCGTACCCTCTCTGCCGTTCGCGACGGTACTTAAAGAAGAATTGCCGGAAGCGGGAGAACGACGCATTTTCGTGTTCGAGCGGGCAAGCCAACTCGAAATACTTTCTTCTAACCCCGCTACGTATATGTGGGTATCCCCCATGCCCGAAAAAACGTTAAAACGGTACGGGCTGACGGTAATAGACTGTGCGGATAACCGAAAAATATATAAAGACGTTCTGATACGTAAAAACGACTACGTTTTAACTAAACTCGACCGTGAGTTCATCGGCGCGCTTAAAAAAGTCCGTCGCGAATGTTTTAACAAAAAACCCCTTTAACAGGTCTGATTTTACCCGCGCCCGAAAGCGTTTTCGGGCGCGTTTTTCGTTTTAAAAGCATTTACTATATCGCATAACCCTATGTAAAAAAAGCATTTTACTTTTTTAGTTTACAGTGTTACTATTTAGTCAATAAATCAGTATATATTACGGAGGTAATCAACATGAACAGATTTACGTTGCCGAGAGATCTTTATCACGGCAAAGGCTCGATAGACGCGCTTAAAACGTTGTCGGGTAAAAAAGCGGTCGTCGTAGTAGGCGGCGGCAGCATGAAACGCTTCGGCTTTCTCGATAAGGTTATAGCAAACCTTAAAGAAGCGGGCATGGAAGTCGGCTTATTCGAAGGCGTAGAACCCGATCCTTCCGTCGAAACGGTTTTAAAAGGCGCGAAATATATGCAGGAATTCCAGCCCGACTGGATAGTTTCCATCGGCGGCGGCTCTCCGATAGACGCGGCTAAAGCCATGTGGGCGTTTTACGAATATCCGGACGTTACGTTCGAACAACTTATCGTTCCGTTCAACTTCCCCACGCTTCGCACCAAAGCGAAATTCTGCGCGATACCCTCTACCAGCGGCACCGCGACCGAAGTTACCGCGTTTTCGGTTATAACGGATTATCAGAAAGGCATTAAATATCCGCTTGCGGACTTTAACATTACGCCGGACGTTGCAATCGTAGACCCCGACCTTGCCGAAACGATGCCCAAAAAACTCGTTGCGCATACCGGTATGGACGCTATGACCCACGCCATCGAAGCGTACGTTTCTACTCTTCACTGCGACTACACCGACCCGCTCGCTTTGCACGCGATTAAAATCGTTTGCGAGGAACTCGTTAAGTCTTACAACGGCGACATGGCGGCAAGGGACAGAATGCACGACGGGCAGTGTCTTGCGGGTATGGCGTTCTCTAACGCTTTGCTCGGCATAGTACACTCTATGGCGCACAAAACGGGCGCGGCTTACAGCGGCGGGCATATCGTTCACGGTTGCGCTAACGCAATGTATTTGCCTAAGGTAATCAAATTCAACTCCAAAGTACCCGAGGCTGCAGAAAGATACGCAGAAATCGCAAAGAGTTTAAACCTTAAAGGCAACACTACCGAAGAACTCGTAGACGCGCTTATCGCGAAAATAAAAGAACTCAACAAAGCACTCGACATTCCGACCTGCATTAAGAATTACGAGGGCGGCATTATAGACGAAAAAGAATTCAACGAAAAACTTTCGTCTGTCGCTAAACTCGCGGTTGGCGACGCTTGCACCGGTTCTAACCCGAGAAAAGTTACGCCCGAAGAGATGGAAAAACTTCTTAAATGCTGCTACTACGATCTCGAAGTAGACTTTTAATACGTAAAAATTTACTTAAAGCATAAAACGAAAGCGTGCGGCTTGCAAAATCGCAAGTCGCACGCTTTATTTTTTATTCGATACGAATTCGGTTATGGTTGCACGCGTTTAATCGCGCGGGCTGTCGTCATTTATTTCCGGCTCGGCGGCTAAAACCGCTTCGCTTTTATGAAAGTGTTTTAATTCTCTGTAATACAAAATCATGCCGACGGAACCGGTTATCGTTTCGGATATAGGAAAGGACAGCCAGCAATAGTCAAGCCCGATAAGAGAAAACGCCCAGAATATCGGCACAAGGCATATAAGTTGCCTTAACACAGACAAAAACGTACTGGTTTTAGACGCGCCTATCGCCTGAAAATACACGGGCGTCATCATAGAAAACACGGAAGGCAAAAACCCTAAACCGATAAGTCTGAAAGCGTTTTCGCCTATTGCGACAACCCCGTCGCCCGCGCCGAAAATTTTAAGCACCTGAACGGGCAAAACTTCAAACGCAAATATTCCTACCGCCATAAACGCCGCGGAAATAACGAGCGACGTTTTGAAAATCTTTTTACACCTCTCAATATCCCCCGCGTTAAAATTATAACTAAGCACGGGCACGATGCACGTTTGCAAGCCGAAAAGCGGTATAAAGAAAAACGATTGCGCTTTATAATACAAACCGAGTACGGTTACCGCGTCGTCGCAAAAGCCGCCGAGAATGGTGTTAAGCAAAAATATGTACACCGTAAAAAGACTTTGCATAAGAATCGAGGGATAACCGAGCCTGTAAATCTCTTTAATATACTTTCTCGCTTCTTTAAGGGAAGGTATTTTACGAAAAGCCTTAACCCCCACGATAACCGCCGCCGCACACTGACCTATTACCGTAGCGATAGCCGCGCCCTTAACGCCCATCTCGGGAACAAAACCGAACCCGAAAATGAGAACGGGGTCGAGCACGATGTTTACCGCCGCGCCGACGATCTGGGCTATCATAGGCGTTTTCATATTACCCTGCGCCTGATGAACTTTCGTCCAGTTGCTTTCGAGAAACAGCCCTATACTCCCCACGGATATTATTCTGCCGTACTCCACGCAATAGGTTACCGCCTGCTCCGAACTCGCCTGCAATCTTGCGTACGGCTCTAACACAAAAATAGATGCAACCGCAAAAACTGCCCAGGTAACGAGTTCCAAAAACAAACCGGTACCGGCGGTTTTATCCGCGTCGCCGCGCCTGCCCATGGCGTAATGTTTTGCCATAAGCGTGTTTACTCCGACGCCCGTGCCCACAGCGAGAGCGATTAAAATAAGTTGAAAAGGATATATTACCGAAAGCGCGGTAAGTCCGTCGCCCGAATATCTGCCGATAAAAAGGCTGTCTACCACGTTATAAAGCGCTTGAATGAGTTGCGCAAGCATAACGGGCGGCGCGATTTTTAAAATAATTTTGCCTATCTTTTCTTTACCGAAAAATTCCGCGCCGAGATTTACACGCGACATAACACACTCCGTAAAGGCGTTGCCCGAATACTATAATATCATATACCGCCGCGCAACAAAAATCAACGGTTTTAATCACTTTTTTGTTTAAATTTTTTATACGTTTTTCGTCAATAAAAAAGCCGCCCCGCGGCGTATCGCCGCGGGGCAAACCCGTAAATAGGAGGTTTTACGAAGACGCGTGAAAAACTTTATTTGCCGCTATCCCCGTAATTTGACAGAACTCTTGCGGAAGGGTCGTTTACGTTACAACCTTTCCACGCTTTGTTGGGCATCCAAAAGTCTTTGACCATTTCGGCTTGCCCCGGGAAGTGCTTTTCAAACAACTCCCTGTATAACAGCGATTCTTTGGTAAAAGGCGCGGCAAAATCGTATTTTGCGGCTTTAACCTTAAACTCCTCGTCCGAATAAAGGCTTTCGGCGTATTCTTTCAAGTAGTTTACCATGGAGTGCCCTACCGCGTCAGAAAACGCCGCCTTTTCTCTATACAAAATATCCTGCGGGAGATAATCTCCCTCGAAAGCCTTTCTCAACAGATATTTTCCCTTACCGTATTTGTTCATTTTAAGTTCGGGGTCTATCGACATTACGTATTTAACGAAATCTATATCGCCGAACGGAACGCGCGCTTCCATAGAGTTAGAACTTATACAACGGTCGGCGCGCAAAACGTCGTACATATAAATTTCGTTTATGCGTTTTACCGCTTCTTTCTGAAATTCTTCCGCATTCGGCGCAAAGTCGGTGTATTTATATCCGAAAAGTTCGTCCGATATTTCGCCCGTCATAAGCACGCGCACGTCCGTAGTACGGCGTATTTCGCGACAAATAAGGTACATACCCATACTCGCGCGGATAGTCGTTATGTCGTACGTGCCGAGGACGGAAATCACTTTTTCGAGATTGTTTATAACGTCGTCTTTATCGATTATTATTTCGGTGTGGTCGCTCTTTATGTAGTCGGCGACTTCTTTTGCATATTTCAAATCTATCGCGTCGCCGGTCATTCCGATTGCGAACGTTTTTATAGGTTTACCGAGTATTTTAGCGGACACCGCGCACACGAGCGAACTGTCAAGCCCGCCGGAAAGCAGAAAACCCAAGGGCGCGTCCGAATCGAGCCGCTTTTCTATTCCCGCCACGAGTTTTTCTTTAATATTGCGGCATATCTCGTCTAAATCGCCCGTAACGTATTTATCTGCCGCCGTAACGTCGGCGTAGCGCGTAAAGACGCCGTTTTTATAATAAAATCCCGGAGGGAATGGGCGTACTTTTTTCGTAAGCCCGACAAGGTTTACCGCTTCGCTCGCAAAAAGCATCTTACCGCTTTCGGTATAGCCGTAAAACAAGGGGCGTATGCCTAACGGGTCTCTCGCGGCGATAAACTCATCCGAGTTTTCGTCGTAGATTATAAGCGCGTATTCGGCGTCGAGCATGGAGAAGGTTTTTACTCCGTACTTTTCGTACATGGGCAGTATTATTTCGGAATCGCTTTCGCTTTTAAACTCGTACTCTTTTTCGAGTTCTTTTTTGATTTTACGAAATCCGTAAACCTCGCCGTTTATAACGCAATATCTGCCGTTTAAACTAAAAGGTTGCATACCGCTTTCGTTTAAGCCCATTATGGCGAGACGATGAAAGCCGAGATACCCGCCTTTAACGGTTATAACCCGCGTCATGTCGGGACCGCGATATTTCGTTTTGTCAAACGCCGTTTTAAATTCCTCGGGGGTTAAGTCGAACCCTTCCGCACTCATTATCGAACACATTTTACTCTCCGTTTATTCCCATTCAATGGTTGCGGGCGGTTTGCCCGTTACGTCGTAAACCACGCGGCTTACGCCTTTTACTTCGTTTACTATTTTAAGCGACGCACTCTCTAAAACCGCGTAAGGTATTTCGGTTATGCGCGCGGTCATAAAATCGTCTGTCGTAACCGCCCTCAGCGCGACGACGTAGCCGTAATTTCTGTAATCGCCTATAACGCCGACCGAACGCGTATCCGTAAGCACCGCGAAAAACTGGTCGGCTTTTACGCCCGCCGCCGATAATTCCGTACGGAATATATAATCGGCGTCTCTTAAAATATCCGCTTTTTCGGGCGTCAATTCGCCGATTATTCTTACGGCGAGTCCCGGCCCCGGGAAAGGTTGCCTGTTTACGAGCGCCGCGGGAAGTCCTAATTTAAGCCCGATTTTTCTCACTTCGTCTTTAAACAGTCCGCGTAGCGGTTCCACAAGCCCCTTAAAAGGCAAATTTTCGGGTAGTCCGCCCACGTTGTGGTGGCTTTTTATGTTAGCGGAGTTAGCCGCGCCGGATTCTATAACGTCGGGATAAATGGTGCCCTGCGCGAGATAATCACACTCGCCGAGTTTGGCGGACTCTTCCGCAAACGCCGCAACGAACTCTTTCCCTATGATTTTGCGCTTTTGTTCAGGCTCGGTAACGCCTTTAAGTTTTGCCGCGAAACGCTCTTTCGCGTCCACGACTACGAGTCTTATCGGCATATCCTTAAACGCCGCTTTAATTTCTTCCGTTTCGTTTTTGCGCATAAACCCGTGGTCTATATACACGCAAACGAGTTTGCCCGGTACCGCTTTGCCGATAAGCGCGGCGGCGACGGAACTGTCTACCCCGCCCGACAAACCCAAAAGCACTTTGCCGTCTTTAACTTTTTCTTTTATTTTTACTATTTCTTTTTCTATAACATCGTCTAAAAGATAGTCGCCTTTAACGCCGCAAACGCGGTATAAAAAGTTTTCTATAACCTTTGCCCCGTTTTCTGAACGTTTAACTTCGGGGTGGAACTGCACCGCGTAAACTTTTTTCTCTTCGCACTCTATCGCGGCGACGCAGTTTTGCGTACGCGCCGTAACCTTAAACCCGCCCGGAACCGCGCTTACGCAGTCCGTATGACTCATCAGCATAACCTGATTTTCAGAAAGTCCGTTAAAAATTTCGCTGTTTCGCGAAACGCATACGTTCGTTTCGCCGTACTCGGGTACCGGGGCTTTTTCTATTTTGCCGCCGAAATAATTAGCGATATATTGCATACCGTAGCATATTCCGAGTATCGGAACGCCGAGTTTAAACACGCCCTCGTCGCAACGGGGAGAAGTCGGGTCGTATACGCTGTTCGGTCCGCCGGTAAAAATAATACCCACAGGGTTTATCTCTTTGATTTTGTCGATACCGATATTTGCCGGTTCTACAACGGAATGAACTTTGAGTTCTCTCACGACTCTCGCGATGAGTTCTTTGTATTGCCCGCCAAAGTCGAGCACGAGCAGTTTCTGGTCTTCCATTTTCTATCCTCTATTTACGTTTTTATCTTTTATTACGGCTTTTTATCTTACTGAATACAGTATTTCGGTATACCCCGGCATAGGCCAGTAGTCTTTTGCGGTAAGCGTTTCCATTTCGTCGCAAGTCGCGCGCAAGAACTCCATTGCGGTTATAACGGTGCTTTTATAAACTTCCGCTTTCGCTTTTTCGGTTTTTTCACTTTCCGCCGTTTTAACCGCGGCTTTAAGTTTTTCCGTCTCTCCGTACGCTTTTTTAAGCAATTCCGAAAGAGTTTTTACAACGCTTTCTTCATAATCGACGGGCGCGTAAGCCTTTTTGTTTGCCGAAAGAGCCGCTAAATCTCCCGTAAATTTCGCCACCGCGGGGAAAATTTGTTTAACCGCCATGTCTACCATGGTTTTAGCCTCTATATCTATAACTTTGGAATAGTGTTCCAAACCGATTTCCTGACGGGCTTTCATTTCCGTTTCGGAGAGAACCCCGTGCGAAGTAAACAGTTTAACGTTCTTTTCGTCCAGATATCTCGCGATGGCGTCCGGCGTGGTTTTGAGATTTAAAAGTCCGCGTTTTTCGGCTTCTTTAACCCACTTTTCGTCGTAGCCGTTGCCGTTGAAAATTATTCTGCCGTGCTCTTTTATCACGCGTTTTATAAGCGCGGAAAGCGCGGCGTGGAAATCTTTCGCTCCTTCGAGTTCGTCTGCGAACTGTTTAAGTTCTTCCGCGACGGAAGTATTAAGCATAATGTTGGCGCAGGCTATCGAATCGGACGAGCCGAGCATACGGAATTCAAACTTATTGCCCGTAAACGCGAAGGGCGAGGTTCTGTTTCTGTCCGTCGTGTCTTTGGGAAATTTAGGCAACACGTGCACGCCTATTTTCATCTGTTCTTTTTTCTTTTCGCCGGACGCGGTGCCGTCTACTATCGATTTTAATATCGCGTCGAGTTCGTCGCCCAAAAACATCGACACGATTGCGGGCGGCGCTTCGTTCGCGCCCAGACGGTGGTCGTTACCGGCAGAAGCGACCGATATACGGAGCAAGTCCTGATACTCGTCTACCGCTTTTATGACCGCGCAAAGGAAAAGCAAAAACTGCGCGTTTTCTTTAGGCGTGTCGCCGGGTTCCAGAAGGTTTACGCCGGAGTCGGTCGATATAGACCAGTTATTGTGCTTGCCGCTACCGTTTACCCCCGCAAAAGGTTTTTCGTGCAAAAGGCATACCATACCGTGTCTTTTGGCGATTTTCTGCATAAGTTCTATCGTCAGTTGGTTATGGTCGGTAGCGATGTTTGTCGTTGCGAAAATCGGGGCGAGTTCGTGCTGTGCGGGCGCGACTTCGTTATGCTCGGTTTTAGCGAGAACGCCGAGTTTCCAGAGTTCTTCGTTAAGTTCTTTCATAAACGCCTGAACGCGCGGTTTTATAATGCCGAAATAGTGGTCTTCGAGTTCTTGCCCTTTAGGCGGCTTTGCGCCGAAAAGCGTTCTTCCCGTAAGGGACAAATCCTCACGTTTATCGAAAACGGTTTTATCTATCAAAAAATATTCCTGTTCTGGGCCCACCGTGGTGTTTACCGATTTAACCTCACCGTGGCCGAAAAGTTTAAGCACTCTTAAAGCCTGCAGGTTTATCGCTTCCATCGAGCGTAAAAGGGGCGTTTTTTTATCGAGCGCCTCGCCGCCGTAAGAGCAAAACGCCGTAGGAATGCAAAGGCAACCGTCTTTTATAAACGCGTAAGAGGTCGGATCCCAAACGGTGTACCCCCTCGCCTCGCACGTCGCGCGGAGCCCGCCGGAAGGAAAACTCGAAGCGTCCGGTTCGCCGCGGACGAGTTCTTTGCCCGAAAACTCCATTATAACAGCGCCGCCTTTAACGGGCGAAATAAACGAATCGTGTTTTTCGCTGGTAGTGCCGGTCATCGGCTGAAACCAGTGCGTAAAATGCGTTGCGCCTTTTTCTATAGCCCAGTCTTTCATGGCGTTTGCGATAACGTTCGCCACCGATAGGTCTAAAGACCTGCCCTCCGCAAGAGTTTTTTGAAACTCTTTGAACGTTTCTTTAGGCAGTCTTTCTTTCATAACTGTTTCGTTAAAAACCATCGAGCCGAAAAGTTCGGGTACTTTTGACATAACTTTATCTCCTTTGTACGTTTTGCGTTTAGTTTTACGATTTTATTTAAGAAAAAAGCGCCGCGGCAAAAATATGCCGCAGCGCCTTTGCTATTTTATGGCACGAGTATAGCACCGCCGAAAAAGTTTGTCAACGCTTTTTACGCGAATTTTGTAATTTTTTTTGCAAATTCGTTGACAACGGCGTTTAAGGGGGCTATAATAACCGTAAATTGAAAAAAGGACAAAGGCGTCCGTTACGCTTTCGCAAATGGTTGCGAGGGCGAGCGGGCGTCTCTTTTTATTTCGGGCGGAAAACCCGTATAACAGGACGGTGCTTAGTTATGCAAAAAGAAGGGCAATTTAAAAATTCGTCGGGTTGCGCCATATCCGCGATTTTTTCCGAAAGCGGCAAAAAGTTTTCCGGCGAGGCGATTATAAAATCCATCTCCGTCATGCGGGAAAGGTCTAACGGACTCGGCGGCGGATTTGCGGGATACGGAATTTATCCCGACTACAAAGATTTTTACGCTTTTCACGTTTTTTACACCGATACCGAAGCAAAAAAAGAGTGCGAAAAATATATAGAAGAAAACTTCGACATAGTGGACCTTTCCAAAATGCCGACGAGAACGGTTAAAGAAATATCCGACCCGCCGCTTATATGGCGTTACTTTGTATCTCCCCTTAAAACGCGCCTTATGACGACGCAACTCACCGAGGAAGATTTCGTTTTTCGCACGGTGTTTTACGTAAACACGACGATAAAGGGCGCGTACGTTTTTTCGAGCGGGAAAAACATGGGCGTATTCAAAGCGGTAGGTTACCCCGAGGACGTGGGCAGATTTTATCGGCTCGAAGAATACGAAGGTTATTCTTTCACCGCGCACGGCAGGTACCCGACCAACACGCCCGGCTGGTGGGGCGGCGCGCACCCCTTTGCACTGTCCGATTTTTCCGTAGTGCATAACGGCGAAATTTCGTCTTACGACGCAAACAGAAGATTTATCGAAATGTTCGGATATAAGTGCACACTTAAAACGGACACCGAGGTTATAACCTATATATTCGACTATCTCGTAAAAAAGCAAAAACTTACCCTTAAAGAAGCGGCTAACGTGGTTGCGGCTTCATTCTGGCAGGTTATAGAAGGCAAGCCCGAAGAGCAAAAAAGAACGGAAACGCTTTTACGCAGGCTTTACCCCTCTTTGCTCGTTACGGGACCGTTTTCGATTATTCTCGGTTTTACGGGCGGCATTATGGCGCTTAACGACAGACTTAAACTTCGCTCTATGGTAGTAGGCGAAAAAGGCGATTTTAAATACGTGGCGAGCGAAGAATGCGCCATTCGCGCGGTAGAACCGAACCTTGACAAAGTTTACGCCCCCGCCGGCGGCGTACCCGTGATATTTACGCTTAAAGGAGAAAACTTATGAACCTTCCTTTTATATATCCCGAATTCGAAGTAGTGAGAAACGAAGGGCTTTGCGACAATTGCCGCGCATGCGAAAAGCAATGCTATAACGGCGTGCATACGTATAGCGAAAAACTCGGCAAAATGGTAGCCGACTCGACCAAATGCGTAAACTGCCACAGGTGCGTGTGTTTTTGCCATGCGCACGCGCTTAAAATAGTGCGCTCGGGCGATACTTATAAAGAATCTCCCACGTTCTCCGCTTCGCTTATGAACGACGTTTACCGCCAGGCGGCGACCGGCGGCGTATTGTTATCTTCTATGGGCAGCGTTAAAAACGTGCCGGTATATTTCGATAAAATATTGCTAAACGCCTCACAGGTAACTAACCCCTCGATTGACCCGTTAAGAGAACCTATGGAAACGACCGTATATCTCGGCAGCAGAAACGTTAAACCCGAGCGCGACGAAAAAGGCGCGCTTATAAACAACCTGCCGCCGCAACTTAAACTTTCCACGCCGATAATGTTTTCGGCGATGAGTTACGGGTCGATTTCGTATAACGCGCACAAGGCTTTGGCTACCGCGGCAAAACGCCTCGGCACCTTTTACAATACGGGCGAAGGCGGACTGCATAAAGATTTTTACGAGTACGGCGAAAACACGATTACGCAAGTCGCAAGCGGTAGATTCGGCGTTACCAAAGATTACCTCGACGCGGGCGCGGCTATCGAAATAAAAATGGGTCAGGGCGCAAAACCCGGAATCGGCGGACACCTGCCCGGCGCGAAAATCTCGCTTTCCGTATCCGAAACGAGAATGATTCCCGAGGGGGTGGACGCCATTTCCCCCGCACCGCACCACGACATATACTCGATAGAAGATTTAAGGCAACTTATAATTTCGCTTAAAGAAACGACGGACTACGCAAAACCCGTTATAGTCAAAGTCGCCGCGGTAAACAACATTGCGGCGATAGCCTCCGGCATAGCGAGAAGCGGCGCGGACGCGATAGCGATTGACGGCTTTTTCGGCGGTACGGGCGCGGCTCCCTCGCGTATACGCGACAACGTGGGCATACCCGTAGAACTCGCGCTTGCCGCGGTAGACGAAAGACTGCGCGAAGAAGGTATAAGAGAAAACGTTTCTATTATCGTAGGCGGGTCGATAAGGTCGTCTGCGGACGTGGTTAAGGCAATCGCCCTCGGCGCGGACGCATGTTACATAGGCACCGCGGCGGTTATGGCTATGGGATGCAGACTTTGCAGAACTTGTAACCGCGGCAAATGCAACTGGGGCATCGCAACGCAGATACCCGAACTCGTTAAAAGGCTCGACCCCGAACTTGCCGCAGAAAGGCTTTGCAATCTCGTAACCGCCTGGACGAACGAAATAAAAGAAATGATGGGCGGCATGGGCATAAACTCGATAGAAGCGTTAAGAGGCAACCGACTTATGCTGCGCGGCGTAGGACTTAACGAAGTAGAACTTAAAATTCTCGGCATAAAACACGCCGGCGAATCCGTGTAAAGGAGGAACGTTATGATAATAGACGCGAAAGAAACTTTTCTTCTTCGCCCGATGAACAAAAAAATAAATTCGAGCAAAGACGAATACGTCAGAATCAACAACTGCCTCGGGCAAAGATATCTCGGCGCGGGCGCGAAAAATAAAAAAATAGACGTATACGGCACGCCCGGCGACGCGCTCGGCGCATATCTCGACGGTGCGACGATAACCGTTTACGGTAACGCTCAGGACGCCGTGGGCGACACCATGAACGACGGAAAAATAATAATCGAAGGCAACGCCGGCGACGCGCTCGGTTACGCCATGCGCGGCGGTAAAATTTTCGTCGCGGGAAATGCGGGCTACCGCGCGGGCGTTCACATAAAAGAATACCGCGACAAAAAACCGATAATAGTTATCGGCGGTTTGGCGGGGAGTTTTCTCGGCGAATACATGGCGGGCGGCAGAATAGTCGTGCTCAACTTAAACGACGAAGAAAACGCCGTAGGCAATTTTACGGGCGCGGGCATGCACGGCGGCAAAATTTTTATCCGCGGGCATAAACCGCCAAAGAATTTACCCGCACAGGTAAAGTGCGACGTTCCTACCGAAGAAGATTTAATCGAGCTTAAAGAAATTTTAAAAGAATTTGCTATTTTAACCGATATAAGTTATAATAATTTATCGAGTGAAAAGTTTACGGTTTTAAAGCCCGATACCGCAAATCCGTATAAAACGCTTTACGTGTCGGATTAAAGGAGAAAAAATGAACCTTACCCAGAACGAAATAATCGGATTTATCAAGGAAAACGACGTAAAATTTATTCGTCTTTCGTTTATAGACCTCGACGGGGCGCAAAAAAACATCGCCGTAATGGCAGACTCGTTTAAAAGAGTCATCGAAGGCGGATATATTTTCGACGGCGCGACCTCGGGACTTTCGGAAGAGGGAGCGGATTTAAAACTTTTTCCCGATTTAGGCACGCTGCATATTCTCGCTTGGCGCCCCCAGCACGGGCGCGTGGCAAGGTTTTTGTGCGACGTGAAAACCGCTGCGGGCGAGGACTCGCCTTTCGACGTGCGCCGGATATTAAAATCCGTCGTAGAAGAATACAAGACGACGGGCATAACCTTTTCGGTCGGCACGGGCAGCGAGTTTTACCTTTTCAAAACGGACGAATCGGGTAACCCCACTACGGAATTTCAGGACAGAGCGGGCTACTTTGACGTCGCGCCGCTCGACCGCGGCGAAAACGTAAGGAGAGAAATTTGCCTGACGCTCGAAGAAATGGGAATATCTCCCCTTTCCTCTCACCACGAAAAAGGACCCGGTCAAAACGAAATAAACTTTTTATCGAGAGACCCGCTTGTCGCGTGCGATAATCAGGTTATATTCAAATCGGTAGTAAAAGCGGTTGCGACGAGAAACGGACTTTTCGCCTCGTTTATGCCTAAACCTTCCGCTATAGAAAACGGCAACGGACTGTCGATAGACCTTAAAATGTTTAAAGACAAAAAAGCGTTGTTCGATACGGGCGACGCGCTTTGCGATAACTTTACCGCGGGCGTTCTTTCCCGCGCGAGAGAAATTTGTTTGTTTACGAACTCCGTACCCAACTCGTTTGAAAGGCTTTGCGCGGGCGACTGTGCTTCGGACATTAACCTTTCGGTTACGGGCGAACGCTCGGCGTTTGCGCGGTACGCGGTTAAAAACGGCACCAAACGCTTTGAACTACGCTCGGTAGACGGCGCGGCGAACTTGTATCTCGTAGTCGCTTTAACGCTTGCCGCCGGGCTTGACGGCATTAAAAACGGCGAAACGCTTGCCTCGGTTAAAGCAGGCAGTCTGCCGCGAACCTTTACGGAAGCGATAAAAGAAGCCTCCGAAAGCGAGTTCGTTAATAAAACGCTCGGCAAAGAATTCGTAAAACGCTATACGGAGCGCAAGTTAAGCCTTGCCGCCGCATACGAAAAAGACCCCGTGTCCGTAAACGCGGACGCGTTCAGAAGAATTTAATTAAAAACGCCATACCTGTAACCCACCATGCAAAACGTACTCGTCGTTTCGTCGGGAGAAAAGGCAAAAGTCTTTTTCGACGAAATGCTTAAAGAAACGGAATACGGCGCGAAAGCCTACGCTTACTCTTGCGGCGAAGCCCGCAGGCTTTTAATCGAGTGTTCTTTCGACCTGTGCGTTATAAACGCGCCCCTTTCCGACGAGTCAGGAGAAAAATTCGCAACGCAGATTATCGGCGACAAAGCCGATCAGGTTATACTGATAGTTAAAAGCGAATTTGCCGAAGAAGTGGCGGCAAAGGTAGAAGATTACGGAGTTTTCGTGCTTGCAAAACCTTTCACCCGCCAGTCGTTTTTTATGGTTTATAAAATGGCGGAAGCGGCTTACCGCAGGCTTAACGGCGTGAAAGCGGAAAACGATAAATTAAAACGAATGCTCGGCGAAATAAAACTTATCAGCCGCGCAAAGTGCGTTCTCGTCGAAAAAGAATTCGTTACCGAAGAAGAAGCGCACAAACTGATAGAAAAGCGCGCTATGGAAACGCGCAAAACCCGCGGCGAGATAGCGGCGGAAATACTTAAGAAATACGAATAAATTTTATAAAAAGGTGATTATATATGGCTAAATTCATTTTCGTAACCGGCGGCGTCGTATCGGGACTCGGCAAAGGCATAACCGCGGCTTCGCTCGGAAGGCTGCTTAAATGCAGAGGCTTTAAGGTAGCCGCGCAAAAATTAGACCCCTACATGAACGTAGACCCGGGCACTATGAGCCCCTTTCAGCACGGCGAAGTTTTCGTTACCGAGGACGGAGCGGAAACCGACCTCGACCTCGGACATTACGAGCGTTTTATCGACGAAAATCTGACGAAATACTCTAACCTTACCTCGGGTAAAGTTTTCTGGACGGTTTTAAATAAAGAACGCCGCGGCGAATACCTCGGCGAAACGGTACAGATTATACCTCATATTACCAACGAGATAAAAGACTTTATACTCAAAAACGTTGAAACGACGGGCGCGGACGTTATGATTACCGAAATAGGCGGCACCATAGGCGATATAGAGAGCCAGCCTTTTTTAGAAGCGATAAGGCAACTTTCGATTGAAGTCGGCAGAAAGAATTGCTTGTTTATACACGTATGTCTCGTTCCCTACATATCGGGGTCGGACGAGTACAAAAGCAAACCGACCCAGCACTCGGTTAAAGAATTGCAGTCCACGGGTATTCACCCCGACATAATAATCACAAGAGCGGACGGCGACGTGGGCGAAGCGATAAGAAACAAAATCGCGCTGTTTTGCAACGTGGATAAAGACTGCGTTATTTCTAACGTTACGCTCCCCTGCTTGTACGAAGCCCCGCTTATGTTACATAAAAACGGGCTTGACGAGGTGGTCGTAAGAGAATTAGGGCTTGAAAACAGACCCATAGACCTTACCGCGTGGGAGAAGATGATAGACGCGGTGCATAACAAAAAAGGCGAAGTCGTTATCGCGCTCGTCGGCAAGTACACCAAACTGCACGATTCGTATTTGTCTGTAGTCGAGTCGCTTAACCACGCGAGCATCGCGCTCGGTAAAAACCTTAAAATAAAATGGGTAGACGCGGATACCGTTACCGACGAAACCGCTCCCGAAATATTTAAAGGTGTGGGCGGTATAATCGTACCGGGCGGCTTCGGCAACAGAGGCATAGAAGGTATGATTAACTCCGCAAAATACGCGAGAACGCACAACCTGCCCTACTTCGGCATATGCCTCGGCATGCAAATCGCGGTTATCGAATACGCGAGAAACGTGCTCGGGTATAAAGACGCAAACTCGCGCGAGTTCGACGAAGAAGGCAATCGCCTCGTGATAGACCTTATGCCCGACCAGTACGGACTTATAAAAGGCGGCACGATGCGCCTCGGCGCGTACCCGTGCGAAGTTAAAGAGGGTACGACCTTATACAAAGCGTACGGCAAAAAAAGCATTTCGGAACGCCACCGCCACCGTTACGAGTTCAATAACGAATACAGAAAAGAACTCACCGACGCGGGCTTGACGATAGGCGGCACTTCTCCCGACGATAAAATCGTGGAAACCGTTGAGATAACCGAACGCCCCTTCTACGTGGGCGTGCAATTCCACCCCGAATTCAAAAGCCGCCCGAACAAACCCCATCCTTTATTTAAGGCGTTCGTTAAGGCAAGTATAGAAAAAGAGTCCAAATAATCGAATTTATTTAAAAGTTTAAGGGGGGCGACGGAAAATCCGTCGCCCCCCTTAAATTATAAACCGACGTCTACGGTTATTAAAGCGTTTCAAACGTTTTTACGCCTTTACCGAACAAGCGGTAGGTCATAAACGCGCACGCTACCGCAAGAACGGCGGTAAGGACGGCAAGGTACGCAGTTGGCGACATAAAACCTTTTACCGCAAAAAATATCGCGGCGAATACCGCAAAAACGCCCATTCCTCCGAGAGTTATAACCATTACGGACGAATTTTGTTTTATCGGAACGTTTTGACTGGTCCAGTTAAGGTTAGGAGATTTTACGTCTAAATAAAGCCCCGTTGCGTCTACGAGCATAACCGCGATTACGGGAAACAACACGGCAAGCACCGCGGATAGAAACGGAATTTTCAGCACGATTACGGTCGCCGCCGAAAAAACCGCCATAGGGATACCTGCCACGAGCGCGTGGAAAGCGAATTTTGCGCCGACTACTTTTTTAGCGGGAATAGGCAAAGACCTTATTATCCATAAACCTTTACCTTCGAGCGAAACGCTCGGCGCGGAAATCGCAATCATAGTAGACGTAACGCCGAATACGATCGCAACCGCAAGCGCGAGCGGATTGCCGAGGATGCCCGTTTCGATAAAAAGCGCGGCGGAAATTTCGACTATATCGCCTGAATATATAACCGCCACCACGAATACCGCGGGTATAAACAATACGCCGATACCCGAGTTCAACATATACGCGGAACTCGAAACGAAACGCTTTGCTTCCCTTTTTAACAACGCGCGGTTAAGCCCCACAACGTGATAACCCTTGTTTTTTTCGGCTTTCGCGCCCGCTTTTTTGTCGGTTGCGATTTTAACAAAAGACTTTGCCAGGATAAAATAGCACAAACCGAACAATGCGGTGTTTATACCGAAAACCGCTAAAAGGCTTAACCCGTCGCCCACTGCGGCAGAGCCGAGCGCGTAAAGCGGATATATCGCTTTGAATTTGCCGCTTATTTCGCTCGCGTTTGCCAAAAATTCGTTTAAAAGCGTCGTCGCGCGGAAGTAGAAATAATAAAACACGACGATAAACGTAATCGAAATAATTACGCTTACCACGCTTTTGTTTTTGAGCCTTACCGAAATTTTAGCCACGAGATACCCGAGTCCCAAAGAAAGAGCCATAACGAAAAGAGAAATCAAAAACAAAACGCAAATTTGCATTAAAAGAGTTAATGCGGAAAAAGACGCGGCGACCTGCCATGCTATAACGGCGGGTAAAAACACTATAAGTTCGTACAACAGACTGTAAATCCATATGCCCGCAATCCGCGCGAAAAGTATTGCCGAAGGTTTTATCGGCATCGAGAGCAAAAACTCGTTGTCTTTTGCAAGGTACAACGCGGAATTAACATTAAAAACGTTGCCTATTATGCCTATAAAAATCGTAGCAAGCCCGACGGTGGTAAAATAAAACCATTCCGCCCCCGTACCTACGAGCGCGAAAGCAAGTTCGTAAAAAAACAAATAACAGGTAAAACCGAGGCTTAACCCTATAAACGCCATCAAAAGCGCGAAAGCCGCGATTCTCGCCGCGCTTTTGCGGTATCCGGTTTTTCTGTCCGAAAATAAGAAAGAAGCCGTTTCTTTTAACTGCTTTTTCAGTAAAACTTTTATCATTATTCGTTCTCCGCGTCAAGGAAAGCGTCTTCAAGCGAAACGCCGGCGCGCACTTCGTCCATAGTACCCGCACGCACGAGTCTGCCGTTTTTTATAATTGCGACTTTGTCGCAAAGTTTTTCAGCCACGTCGAGAACGTGAGTAGAGAAAAATATCGACCCGCCCCTGTCGCAATGCTCGCGCATTTTTTCTTTTAAGACGTGCGCCGCTTTCGGGTCTAACCCGACGAAAGGTTCGTCCATTATAATAAGTTCCGGCGAATGCATAAACGCCGATATAAGCGCGAGTTTTTGTTTCATTCCGTGAGAATAAGACGAAACGGGTTTATCGAGGTCAGAATTTAACCCGAACGCCTCGGCAAACTCGTTAATTTTTTCTTTACGCTCCGCCTCCCCCGTACCGAACACGTCCGCAACGAAGTTCAAAAAACCGTTGCCGGTCATAAATTCGTACACGTCCGGATTATCGGGGAGATACGCTATTTTGCGCTTACACGCGACGGGGTCAAGTTTAACCGAAACGCCGTCAATAAAAATATCGCCCTTTTCAAAACCGAGAATTCCCGCAACCGCTTTAAGCGTAGTCGTTTTGCCGGCGCCGTTATGCCCGATAAAGCCGTATATTTCGCCGCGGGCGATATGCAGCGTTAAATCGTCTACCGCGGTGAGAGTTCCGTACGTTTTAGTGAGATTTTCTATTTTAAGCATTTAATTTCCGCCTTTTTTTATTACAATATATCACGCCGTAGTTTATTTTGTCAATAAACGAGCAAACCGGCGTTATATATTTCCGTTTTAAAATAATTTATGTTACAATAAATTTATTATGAAGTACGTATTCGTTCGCCACGGCGAAACAGTTTCTAACAGACAGGGCACGTTTTCGGGCGTGCTCGACGTAGCCCTTTCGGACGTGGGCATAAAACAAGCGCAATCTCTTTGCGAGTATCTTATTAACAACTACCGCTTCGATAAAATTTATTCGAGTCCTCTTTCCCGCGCGAAAAACACGGTAAAAACCCTTGCCGAAAAAACGGGACTTAAAATAATTACCGACGAACTTTTGAAAGAAATTTTCGGCGGCAAATGGGAAGGGCTTAAAATGGACGAAATAATAAGGCTTTACCCCGAAGATATGGCAAACTGGAAAAAAGATATGGGTAACAGCCGTTGCACGGAAGGCGAAAGTTTTTTCGACGTGCAAAAAAGGGCGTACGAATTTTTGCGTAAAACCGCGGCCGATTCGGACGACACGGTGCTCGTCGCAACGCACGCCGGCGTGATACGCTCGCTCGTATGCGGTCTTAAAAATCTCCCGATTGAAAAAGTAGGCGAAATAAACTGGGTTTCTAACGCGTCTATAACCGAAATTCTTTACGAAAACGGAAAATTTACACTCGGTAAAATCGGTTACAACGAGTTTTTGACCGAAATAACCACTTTAGACGATAAGTTTTAATGAAGCATTACGAACTAAACTACTGCAAAAATTTTAAGTGCAAAGCGGGCGGATGCGAACACACGTGTTGCGCAAAATGGGAAATAGACGTTGACGCGCGCGCGATTAAACGCCTTGCCCTGCTCGGCGAAAACGACGAGCGCGTTAAACGCGGCTTTGACGAAAAAACGAAAACCTTAAAAACGGACGAAAACCGCCGTTGTCTTTTTTTAGACGACGACGGGCTTTGTTATATTATAAAAAAATACGGCGAAAGAGTTTTGCCATTCGTTTGCAAAACGCACCCGCGGTTTAAAAACTTTTTTACGGGACGTGTGGAAACGGGCTTAGGACTCGCCTGTGAAGAAGCCGCTCGAAAAATTTTGTCTTTAAACGGGAAAATGCGCCTTGTTCTTCTACGCGACACGCGTGAAGAGGCGCATTTATCCCGCATTGAAAGGAGTATTATACTTTTCCGCAATAAAGCGGTAAGTATCGCCAACGATAAAACCCGTTCCGTTTCGGACAGAGTAAAAACGCTTTTAACGCTTGCCTCCGCAAGAGAAGAACTCGTTTTGCCGAAAAGTATCGCAAACGCGCTTTTACAAACGGATTTTTTAGAGCCGTCGATAAAAGAACTTTACGCTAAAACGTTAAGCCTTACGCCTGACCTTAATCCGTTTTGCGGTTTTGAAAACGCCGCCGCCTCTCTGTTATCCTACTTTATATTTCGCCACGTTTCGCGAGCAAGCGACCAAACCGACTTAAAAGTTCGGCTTGCGTTTGCCGTTTACTCGCTTTTCGCGGTTTTTTATCTTGCGAAAGCCCTTGGCGGAGATAATATTGCCGCCTTGACGGAAGCCGCGAGAACGTATTCTGCCGAAGTAGAATATTCCGACGACAATACGCATTTTCTTTTGGACTATGCGGAAGGGTTTATAAAACTGATATAAACGCTTTTTAAGCCTTTATAAGTTTTTTAATGTAGTTTCTTTCTTTAAGCGAAATTTTTCCGTCTATCGTAACCACGCAAAGACATAATGTAATTATATCTTCGATAAAAAATTCGTCTATTTCCGCTAAAACTTTAAGCAATTCTCTCGAATAGTTTTTAATTGTTTTTCTTGCTTTGTTGTCTTTTGCGACGGCGGCTTTAACCGCCTCGAAATCAAAGTTTTCTCCGAACACTTTAACGAGTGCGGGATACATTAAGAGGTACTCTTTTTCGTCAACCTTGCCGTCGGACACGATTGAGCCGAGTATAAAGGTTGCGAGCGTTTCTACGGGGTCGATTTCCGGCTCGTCGTATAATCTTAACATAGCGAGAACCTTTACCGATTTTTCGGTAAGTATTACGCCGCGCTCCACCGCGGAGAGTTTTTCAAACTCGTTGCACATTTTAGTAAATTCAAACATAATTTTTCTCCTTTTCTTTTGTTTTTTTCTTTTACGTTATATTGTACTCTTTTTATATTAAAGCGGCAAGTCTTTTTTGTCGAACTTTACGGAACCCGCCACGTAACCTATTACGCCGAGCACGAAAAGTATAGCGAACTTCCAGTAGTGCGCGCCGGTGCCTTCGATTATCGAAACGACGTCGAACAGCGAAATTATCGTCGTATAGTTAAAGTAATTAACATACTCTTTCCAAATTTGTATATTTTTTTACAATTTATTAAAATCTCTATGAATTTAATTTATCTAACAATCTTCATATATAAAATAATATGTAAAATAGTGTTAAACGGACAGAAAAGTTTGTTTTTAATAATAATTTGGGTGTGTACAAAAATTTTAGCAGTCCCGCGAGAGGGTTGTAAAACACCGCGTATTTCATAATTTTTCTCCTTTCGTGGTAAACATTGTTGACTTTTTAACACTGTTAAATTATAATAATCGCAGTGTTGTATGAAAATACAAATGCGCAACAGGTGTCAAAAATTGAACACCGTTGAATAATTTGTCAAATTATGAGGTAATCTATGAAATCGAGAAACGTGAACAACGCTTCTAAAAAAAACGCAAAAACTTATTAAAGGCGTATTTGCCGAAATGCTCGGAGAGAAAAGAGAACTCGGCAAAATCTCCGTAAGCGAACTTTGCGAGCGTGCGAATATAAGCCGCGGGGCGTTTTATTCGCATTACGACGATATTTACGGCGTAGCGGAGGACTACGAGAACGAACTTATAGACGCGTTTTTTACCAACGCGAACTTATTAAAACTCGATAGCATCGACCAGTTTGTCGAAGTGTTTTTTAAATACATTTCCGAAAACGATAAAAACTATCGTCTTTTATGCCGTTCTAACGACTTTATTTTCGCGGCGAAAAAGTTATCGGACATTGCGTGCAACAAATTTATGGATACCGTCAGAAAAGACCCGCGCGTTAAAGATAAACGGTATATCGACCTTGAGATTAAAATTTTTATCGAGGGGCTTTTGTGCGAATACGTGCGTTCTTGCAGAAATTATACCGAAGTAACGCTTGACGATTTACACGAATACACAAAAGTTTGGCTTAAAGAATTTTTTACCAGGCGTTGCAAATAAATTTTGCGGCAATGCTATTTAAACCTTTACACAGGGATTTAACTTATGAAGAAAAAAACGACCTTTACGGCGATTATTCTGGCGTTTGCGATAACGTTTTCTATATTTTCCGCGTCTTGCGGCGAGGGTGGCGAAAGCGAAGCCCCCGCTCCGCCGATAAAGCCCTACGGAGAAGATTATATTGTTTGCGACGTAGAAGGCGCGCCCGATGAAAACGACCCTAAAACGGCAATATTCGCCGCGCTCGGCGCGTTAAAAACGGCTGACTTTTACGAAACGACTACCACGGGCAAAACCGTAGCGAACGTTTTGATTAAATACGAACAAACGATAGAGGGGCGCGCGATAAAACGCGGCGGCGAATATTTTACGATTTCGCGCTCGACCTCTGCGTTCGTAAAAGTATATCAGGAGTGTTTCGTAAAAGATAACGAACTTGCCTATCGCTTTAACGACGACGCTGCCGCCGCGATAAGCAAAAGCGATTATCTGGATAAATACGGCGTTGCGGCGGATAAACTTTTATCGGGGCACGTGTATAACGACGAATCGGTGAAATCCGCCACACTCAAAGAGAAAAAAGACGGCGTTTTCGTTTACGAAATAACGCTCGATAAAGAAAAGGCGCACTCCCGTGTGATTTTTCAGATGAAAGAGTTCGGCGGGCTGTCAGGCTACCCCGCTTTTACGAGCGACACCGTGGCGACTTTAACGATAGACGAAAACTATCGCCCGCTTTTATTGACTTACGAAAGCAACTACCGCATTTCTCTCCCTGTGCTCGGCAGTCCCGCCTGTACGGAAAGCGAAACGATAACCTTTAATTACGACGGCGCGAAAGATATTCCCTCAAGAGATATATTTTTATCCGCGCTAACCGCGTAATTCGTTTATTACGATTAATAACGCCGCCTGTCCTTACGGGGCAGACGGCGTTTATTTTTTTATTGACGGTTATTCGATATGGCTTTCGGAGTTAGGTTCTTCGGCGGCGTTTTCTTTTTTCGGGTTCGTTAAATCGAAATACCCCGCAAACTTTTTAAGCCGAGGAGTTATTTCAAGCGTTTTATCTATAAGTTTACCGAAGCACCCTATTAAAAATCCGTTTATCGCCGCCATAACGAAAGTGCCCGCGCCGATACCGCGGAGTTCGCCGAAAAACGCGAACGAAAGCGCGACGCCTGCGGCAAGACAACATAAATCGAATATCGTTTTGAACTTTGCGATTTTAAAACCGTACTTTGCGCTTACTCCTTTAACGAAAAAATCGTAAACCTGCGGATAAAGATAAGTCTTATAAAAAAGCGCTATCGAAAACGAGGTCAATAAAACCCCGACTATAAAATACGTTATTCTTAGCCAGGTAGCCATACTGCCGGGCGGCGTTATATCCGGATTAAACGCGGGAATAAGTCTCCACAAATCGAGCGCGGCACCGTATATAAGACAGGTTACGAACGAAGAAACGTAAACGAGTTTAAACTTTTTCATTACGACGCAAAATACTGCGAACAAAATAAGTTGCACGACGTATTCCGCCTGTCCGAAAGTAAGCACTCCCGTTTTAACGCTTACGAGATACGCCGGCGCGACTATCATCGATAACCCGAAGTTCGCCGCGGAAATCATTGCGACCGCAAGCGACAACAGGCATATGGCGATTAAATAAACCGCTTCTCCGCTTAAACTCAATTTTTTCATAAAAGTCTCCTTTTTTGTTTTACGATTATAAAAAATCGCACGCCTTTTCGGGCGTGCGACGAAAAAACAACGCAAAGCGTTATGAAAAATTCACACGAATTTTGGATATTCGTTTGTTGTTTACCGTATTTTAATACGCGTAAAACGGTTTTGTCAAGCAACTGAAAAAAAAAATTTTATCTGTCGCTTTTTTTGTGCGATAGCAGCCACTTATATGTGTCGGGCGAGGTAAAAGTTACCGTCCAAACGTCGTGCGCAAGTTCGGGGTAAAGCGTAAGTTCCGCTCTGCCGTCGACTTTGTTTAAAGATTCTGCCATTATCACCGACTCTCGCGGTAAAATATCGCCGTCCTTTTCGCCGTGAATAATTTTTACGGGAAAATGCTTAAAAGCACCGTTTGCGCACTTAAGCGCCCAGTATTGTCCGCCGCCGCAACATACTATCGCCGCCGCGAAAACTTGCGGCTCGTAAAGCAATACCTGCCACGTGGCGTAGCCGCCCATACTGCTACCCGCAACGTAAACGCGGTCGCGGTCTACGTACGGCTTATCTATCATATCGCCGATAAAGGCGGTAAGCGTTTCAAAACGGAAAAGCCAAAACGTTTCCGGACAATGCGGCACTACTAAAATAAACTCGCAATCTTTTGGTACTCTTTCTCTCCGAACGGGGCAAACTTCTTTAAGCCTTTCTATCGGATGGTTTACCGCGCCGTGTCCGTGCAAATACAAAAGTACGGGGTACTTTTTGTTTTTATCGAAGTTTTTAGGAAAGTCTATAAGATACTCGGTAACTTTATCGCCAAATTTTACGCTGTCTTTTATAAACATTTTACTTACGCTCCTGGTTAATTTTCGGGTTTTAGTATACCAAAGCCGATATATAGTTTTTTACCCGCCTTAACTCTGTCAAGCATTTTACGCTGAAAGTCGTTTTCGGGTACCAAATCTTCGGTTGCTATATCTTGCTTAACGCGGAAAATGTGTTCTCTTAAAGTGTGCCTGGTATCGTCGTCCGTCATAGTAAGCATAAATCTGTTTTGAAAATCGAGTATGTTAGAGTGTTTACCCGTAAACACCTCGCGCAATTGAGAATCCATTATCCAAGAGGAGCAAACGATTCTCTTTACGCCGTACTCTTTAAACTCTTCGTTTATGGCTTTTTTCGCCATCGCTAAGGACTCGTCTATTTTGTCGGCGGTCATTTTTTCGTTGCCGGGGATATGCGCCGTAAGCACTTTGTCGCCCGGTTGCAGTTCAAGCGTGTACTCGTTTAAGTCGAGTTCTCTCACCGTTCTGTCTAAAATACCCGCGTCGTCAAAAGTGTTGTATTTAAGAATGCCGTTTTCGTTTAAGTAAACGGGGTAGTAATCGCCCTCTTCCTGATTGTAATGTCCCGTTTTATCGTACTTGAATAAAGGCAAAGCCGCGATAATCTCTTTACCCTCTGCGTTTTTGTAAACGGTTATCGTGTTTTTAAAGTTTGCCACCTCGAAAGCAAGCCTGCCAAGCCTTATAATAATCGGTTTGGCATATGCGTAAACGAACGGCCACAAACGAATAAACCCGTGCGTGTTATAACTCATCATGTTAAGACTTGCAAAACGCTTGTAAGACGAATAGTAGTTTTGCATGCCCGCCTCGATTCTCTCGTCGTCGTAACCGAAACCCTCAAAGGCTTTTCTAAGATGGTCGATTGCGATTATGTAAACGACCGCGCAGCACATACCGGGGTATTTTTTTTCTATTTCCTCCGGCATATGCACGGTGCAAAGACCGTACCCCCAAAGTTCTATGATTCTTTCACCCGATTCGAACTGCATATAATAAAACAGCCACAAATACTTTTTAAGTTCTTCGTCCGTTTCGAGATAGTCGCAAAAGTTTTTTATCTCCGCCACGTGAGAGTCCTCGAGAGAAGCCTCTTTACACTTTTGCATTATGTAATCCGTTTCAAACCTGTACGCGTTTTCGGCGTAAGTGTCTGCTGCGGCTTGTTCGTATTTTTTAAGCCATTCGTGAGTTACCTCGTATTTAGCGGTTTGCATTTTCGTTCTCCTTTTTATAATAATATTCGGCAAGGCGCACCGCGCCTTCTACCGGTTCGCCCGATAACACCGATATCTCAAAGTTTTCGGGTCGACTAAGACTTGATTTTATATAATTTATAAAGGCGGATTCTTTGGTTAAGCCGCCTGCTATAACCGTTTTTACTTTTTCCGTACCGATAACCTTTGCGCACGTTTCGAGTACGCCCGCAACGACTTTCGTGTTTCTTTTTATTATCTCGGCCGCAGCCTCGTCGCCTGCCGCGGCGGATTTAAATACGCAATCGGCAAAACTCGCAACGTACTTTTTACCGGCGTCGTACGATTTTTGAACGATACTCTCTACGCTCTCGCCGTTTTTCGATTTAACCTGCCTATAAAGTTCGCTTTCGAAAAATCTCCCGTCCTCTACGCCGCACGCGAAAGAAATCGCTTCTCTCCCGAAGTTGAACGCGCTGCCGCCCTCGTCAAAGAAATACCCCCAGCCGGAAACTCTTTTAATCTGACGGTTTTTTTGAACGTAAGCGCAAACGCCGGTACCCGTTATGAGAGTTACGCCGTCATCCGCGCCGAGCCCGCCGCAAACCACGTTTTCGTTATCGCTGCCGTTATAAGCTGCCTTAAAGCCGAAAGTTTTCAAAAAATTAGCAAACAGTTTTTTATGTCCGCCGACGGTGCCGCCCGCAATCCCCGCAAAGCACACCACGCGCTGAAAGGGTACGTTGCCGCAAACTTTTCTTATTCCGTCCGACAAAACTTTTTTCGATTCGTCCTCGCCTATGTCGAAAGGGTTGCACCCCGGCGCGACTTCTGACCGAACGCGATTGCCGAGTTCGTCCGTAAGCAAAAACGAAGTTTTGGTACCGCCGCCGTCTATACCCAAAAAGTATATGCCGGAATTTTCTTCAAACAGATTTTCAACGCTCACACCGAACTCTTCGGCGATTTTAAATAAAACGTGAATGCTCGGCACGTACTCGCCGCACTCCCATTTGCTTACCGCTTTTTCGGTAAAATTAAGTTTTTCGGCAAGTTCGCTTTGAGAAAGTTTTTTCGCTTTACGCAGCGTTTTTACGTTTGCCGCAAAAATCTTTTCTGATACTTCCATAATCATTTCTCCACCGCGGCGCGTATATTCCAGCCGCTCTCTTCGAGTTTGCGCTCGGCTTCGGCTTCTCCCGTGCCGAGTATTTCGGAAGTAATTCTTATCATTCTGTTTTTGAGTTTTTTGTTGGAGGGCTTTAAGTTTATCATAAGATTTTGATAAACCTTGCCCGTTTTAATCATCGCCGCGGTAGAAATCGCGTTAAGCACGAGTTTTTGCGCCGTGCCCGCCTTCATTCTGGTAGAGCCGGTAACGACCTCCGCGCCGGTATCGGTAATTATCGCGACGTCCGATTTTTCGCTTAACGGGCTTACGTTGCTCGTTACGCCTATCGTAACCGCGCCTTGCGCCTTTGCGTATTCGAGCGCGCCGATAACGTACGCCGCCCCGCCCGAAGCGGATATGCCTACCACGCGGTCGTTTTTGGTTATGTCGTATTTTTTTATATCCGCAACGCCCTGCTCGTAAGAATCTTCTTCATGCTCGGCGGCTCTCGTCATGCACTCGTAACCGCCTGCGATTATACCTATTACGAGGTTTTTATCTACGCCGTACGTGGGCGGGCACTCTGCGGCGTCCATAACGCCGATTCTGCCCGAAGTTCCCGCGCCGACGTAAAACAATCTGCCGCCGCGATTCAGCCCTTCTATTACGGCTTCAATCGCCTTTTCGATTTGCAAAGAAGCGTTTTCGACCGCTTTTACCGCGTTATAATTCTCTTCGTTTATAACCTTTAACATATCGGGAACGCTCATTTCGTCGATATGCGTTGTTTTTGGGTTTCTCTCTTCCGTTTTAAGCATATAAAATCTCCGTATCGTTCAGTTGAAACGCTTTTTAAACGCGTTTAACTCTCATAAGGAGATTATATACCCTTTCTATTTTTTTATCAACCCCGAATTAAGAGAACTATACCCGCAAACTCTCCTATTAAGAGAGTTTGCGGGTGCGTTTAGGTCTTATTTGATTATTTTTATATCCGCGAGCTTAAAATATCCGTCCTCGCACTCGCCTTCGTTTGCAAGCGTAACGAAAGGAAGGTTGCCGCCGCCTATCGCAAGCGAAAGTTCGTATTCGCCGGCATTCGCGTCTTTCGGCACCGCGATTTTAATTTCTTCGTTAAAATCGCCGGGCAACCATTCGGTAACGTTTACTTTCGTCGTTATATCGTACGTTTTGCCCTCGCCCTTTAAGCGCAAAGTAAGGGGCAAACGGTTATAAATCGGCGCAACGCCCGCGTTCTTACCTTTAATCACGATTTTCTCGTCGCCGCCGGCGGTAAATTCGTCCGCACAGTCGAGTTCGGTTAAAACAAAGCGATAGCCCATTTTTATAAGCCAGTTTTCTATCTTATCCTTCCACTCGTACGGAATGGGAAAAGATTTGGTGTTAAACGTGCTCAGGTGCCATTCGAGCGTTTGCGCGATAATGGCGTCTATATCCCAGCCTTGTCTTTTCCATTCGGAAATCCACCAGTAAGACTCGAAAGATATAGGGCCCGTTTTCCAGAATTCTTTTTTAAGTCTGCCGAAACTTGCGGGAAAAAGTTCGTTCATGTGCCGCGGCGAACCCGTTCCGTCCGCACGCCAGCCGATTGCGCGTTTTGCGCCTATATAATGGAGCAGGTCGTCGTTTGCAAACTGTCCTACGAGTTTGGTATTAGGAAACACTTTAACGTAAATATCCATTAAAGCGTGCATCGCTTCTATCGGAAAGTCCTGCGAGCCCTCGCCCCAGGCGCCGCCGATAGACACGTCCACGCAATCGAGCGTAGGATCGCTATCGAACCTTTCGCCGAATTTTTCTACCGCCAAGCCGAAAAGTTTAAGATATCTCGGGTCGGTAGGAGAGTCTTTTACGCGCATACCTGCCGGGCGCGCGGGACACGGCATTATCTTTTTAAGCCAGTCCGGCACGTCGTCTCTTTCACAGGTGCTGTGCGGCATTAAACGGAACATTACCGTTTGCCCTTTCTCTTTCGCCTTATCTAAAATACCTTGTATAAAGTCGTAATTATACTTGCCCTGCTCGGGTTCGAACTCCTTCCAGAGTATTCTGATATACGCCACGGTTGTATCGGGGTACCAGCCTTGCTCTCTGCCCCTTTCTTCAACTCCCGCAGGTACCGGATAGCACTCGTAATTTTCCGTTTCGCAACTCGCTATTCCGTTTCTGCCGGTTATACAGTCCGAATAAAGAGCCTCTCCGCGAAAGTGCTGAAAACTCGTAAAACCTATATAAGGGTTATATATAACGCCCTGCTTTTCTTTAAATTGCTTTACCATACTTTTTCGCCCTTTTTCATCGTGATAAAATCGTTTTTCATGCACCACAGGTTATACCGGCTAAGCGACTCGGGGTCGGCAGAAAAAAGCAATTCGTCGCACTTTTCTATAAAATAATCGTAATCTATGGGCTTCGGTTCTCCGAGGCGATTGTAAAGATTTTCGTAGAATATTTTATTTACGTCCTTTTCGCTTAAACCTATACCCGTATATTTTTTGTCTATATACACGTGCTCGGTATCGGTCGCGAAAAAGTTTTGAACGAGCAGCGGGCGGTTCCCAGTGTTTTTAAGCCAGTTTTCCTCGTTGTCGTATTCGAAGTTATACGTATCGGTGCCGTAAGTAATTCTGTCTGCGTACTTTTCGATAAATTTAACCCAGTAATCTTTATCTTCGAGAATCTTGAAATAGTTTTCTCCGCCGGGACATACGTCGAGCATAGTATTTTTAAACGACATAAACTTTTCCGCCGCAACCTTGTCGTAAGTTAAAAATCCGAAGTGCGCAAGCGAAAATTTAAGGTTCGGGTTCTTTTCAAGACGTTTAAGCACTTCTTCGTGGAACTCTTTAAACGTCGGATAACTTTCGTCGAAAAAGCATCCGCGCGTCTTCCAGTAGTCCGAAACTTTGTTCGGGTCCCAGAATTCGGCGGGATTTGCAAGGTGCATTATTATCGGAAAACCTTCTTTTTCGCAAAAATTGAAATAGGGGTCGTAAACTTCGTCGTAGAGCGGGAATAAAAGTTTACGCATGTTGGGGTGCCCCTCGTACATTTTCATTCCGTCGTAGCCGACCCTTTTATACTCTTTTACCTGTCTTAAAAGTTCTTCGCCAACCGCTTTTTTATCTTTAAGGTTAAGCCCTTTGTAAGTAAGCCCCGCGTATGCGTACGCCTTCGGTGCGAATACCGACTTAAAATACATTACCTTTAAATTGTCCGTAAGGTCGGTCTTGTCGAATTCCACTTTCCCGGGGAGCGCGTCGAGCGGCAAAGCCAAAAACGCCATTCTGTCCACCCCGAAACGGTCGAACTGCCTTTTAAATAAGTTAATAGACTCTCTTACCGGCACTTTAAATCTGAACGTGTGTAAATGTCCGTCGAATACTTTCATAAAATTCTCCTTTTTAGTTGCAACAATTTTCATTTTCGCTTGTATTTTACAATAGGTTTAAGCGTTTGGCAATAGATAATTTTATAATTTATATCAGATATATGTATTTTTGCAAAAACGTATCAAATATAACTATATTTATTATATCCCAGAAAGAGCCGCTTGTAAACGAAAAGTTTTTACGATTTTTACGGACTTTTTTTCATGTTGAAAGAAAAATAAAACGCCCCCGCTTTTTTCAAGGAGGGCGAATTTTTATTTAAAAAGGCTGCCCATTATATTCTTTTCCGTTTCGCTTTTCTCTTCGAGTGCTGACAATTCTTCTTTAGTTATTTTGTCTTTAAAACCGAAATACAGTTTTGCGTTTTCTCTCGTTTCTACCACAAGCCACGCTTCGGTTTTACCGTATTCGCTATTGAATTTTTTTCTGCTGAATTCTTTCGTCGGGTGTACCTGAAAAGGAAGCCTTATCGCACTGTCGAGAAACAGGTGGTAATCTGCCGTATGGTTACGAAAAAACGAAAAATCTCTCTCACCTTTTTCTATCGTTACGAAAGCAAGCGTGGTATTTCTATGGTTGTCCGTTTTTTACGTGAAGAAGTTTTCCCCGTTCGCAAATTGCGATTTCGTAGTAATCATGCCCGTGCGGGGTTACGACTTTTTCCGACCAAACGTGTATTTCGGCTTGTATGTCGGAGTAATATTTTTCAAACTCTCTTACCGGAATTTTTTTTGAGATTGTAAACATCTGTACTTCGATTTTATCCTTTATTTAAATTATAATACAACTTACGTTTTTGTCTTGTTTATTTTAAAATTTATATAGCGATTTTTAAAACTTTATAATTAAAAAATTTTTTTACGCAAAAATGCGATTGCCGCTTTAATTGCTTTTTACGCGCGAAAAATATATAATGTAAAAAAGGATTATAAAATGAAATACGTATTGATAACCGGCGCGTACGGCGGAATGGGCTACGCTACCGTAAAAAAACTTAAAAGCGAGGGCTTTTGCGTTTTTGCCATGGATAAAAACGTAAAAGAACCGGAGGAGAACGTTATTCCCATTTGCGCGGACGTAACGAACGAAGAAAGCGTTTGTTCTGCCGCGCAAAAAGTCAGCGCAATCACGAAAGAGTTGTTTGCAATAATTCATTTTGCAGGCGTTTACGCGCTTGACTCTTTGATAGAAATGTCCGAGGAAAAGTTTGAAAGGGTTATTAAAATAAACTTTCTCGGCGCGGCGCGGGTAAATCGGGTTTTTGCACCCTTTGTCGCCACGGGCGGCAGAATAGTAATGACAACGAGCGAACTTGCCCCGCTTTCTCCTTTGCCGTTTACCGGGCTTTATGCCGTAAGCAAAGCCGCGCTCGATAAATACGCCTTTTCATTAAGAATGGAAATGCAACTGTCCGGCATATACGTTTCGGTCATCCGCGCAGGTGCGGTCGATACGGGTATGCTTGACGTTTCGACTACCGCGCTTAACAGGTTTTGCGAAAATACAAAAAGATATAAATTTCAGTCAAAAAAGTTTAAAAAAATAGTCGATAAAGTCGAAGCAAAAAAAATACCGCCAGAAAAAATAGCGGCAATGACTTTAAAAATTTTACGCAAAAAGCACCCGCGTTTCGCTTACCCCGTAAACCGTAACTTTTTGCTTATGACGTTTAACGCCTTGCCGAAAAGCATACAGTTTGCAATTATACGCAAAGTGCTGAAATAAAAGCAAATTTGATGACTGTCTTATAGTTAAATGGTGGTTTAAAAACAGATTTGACAACTTTTTTGACAACCTTTTGCGGTTAAAATAGGGGTTTAAAACAAAAAAACGGTGATTTTTGACCGTTTTTTAATCAAAAACCACCGTTTTTGGTGACCCCTACGGGATTCGAAGCAAGGTTGACACCTTAAATCATTAGAAAAACACTAACGAAATGCCTTTTTACGTTTTATTTGACAACTATCGGAAGCAGAAAAGCCGTACAACCGTACGGCTTTTTCGTGGTGTCTCTCAAAAGCCGAAAGCGCCTATTTTACGGAAGCCTTTTACCGTGGACGGACGGACTTTTTTCGCAGCGCTATACTGCGGTACCGTCTGCCGGAGCAAGGCGCAGTTTTCCCTTTATAATTAAAAAAGGACAGACTACCCCCTTGTCAAAAAGGCTTCTTTTTAGCAAGGGGGCGGCTGTTGGTGCTTTACTGCGTATAGCGCAGCCTTCGCACGCTTGTTTTGACCTGTTGTATACGAGCGCATGCCCGCACGCCGACGTCGCTAACCTTTCGACTTTGCTCAATCCTTTCCTTTCGGAAGCGACCCCACCCCGTGTAGCATATTTAACGTGCGCTTCCCGACTCGCACGGCGCGATATGCGCGTACCGTTTTTCTCGTTATCTATGGGCTGTTCTTTCCGGTTGCTTCTTAGGTCTGCCCGCCGACGTCTTCGTCCTGACCTACGGTTTTTGGTTTGGAGAGAACCGACGCAACGATATTAACTCCCCGTATATGTAGTTGTTGTGAGAAAAACGCCTTGCCGCTTTCACGGCGGTTTATGTTATATCTGTTTTATATATTATGTATCGCGGGAAAACCTTCCCACTCGGTTTTTGCTCGGTTAAAATTCGTTTCCGTACCGCAATAATAGAAGTGCGGATTCAATATCGTTTCGCCGTTGTATTTGTACTTTATCGCGCCGCCCCGGCGGAGTTTATTTATCCAGTCGGTTACCGTTCTGTATCCGGCGCCGAGTTCGTTTGACAGCGCGCTTTTGCTTATCTTTATTTTATTGCATTCGTCGCGGAGTTGCATATACACGAGTAAAAGACGCGCCGCCGAAGCCACCGCGTCGAAGTCGTCGAGTACCGAAATATCGTATACGTTTATACTTTTTTTCTCGTCCATTTTTTTGCTCCGATTTTTTCGCCCGGGCGTTCCCGGGGAGTTAAACGGCGAATTTTTGCCTACGCACTTGCTACGGCAAAAATTCGGTTTTGTTAGGGTTATATCCGTCTTTCGGTAAGATATTCGCCTGCGCTTTGCTACGGCGATATCTTATCCTTTGCCATGCGGGACGATTATAACTTTTCGCCCCCTCGGAAGCGGCAAAACGGTCGCCTACGCTCCCCCGTTTTTTTGCCGCTTCCCGAAGATTTTTTTTAACTTTGCCTCTGCTGACAGAGGTTGCACGCCGCCCTGCGTGCCCGTTACAGGCTTTGCGCGTTTTGCTTTTCTCGTTCTCTCGCGCTCTTCCTTTTTGCGCCGCTTTTCGGCTTTTTTAGCCGCCTGCGCCTCTTTTCTCGCCGCACGACGTACGCTCCTTTCTTCCTCTTTCTCCGCCTTTATTTCCGCCTTTTTCGCGCGTTTTATTTCTTTTTGGTACATACGTTCCTCTTTATTTACTTTCCGGAACGTCTTCCTTAAATTCTTGTCTATATACTTTAATATATATGAGTTCGTTTTAGACGGTACGAAGTCCAACGTGTCGAGCGTACATTTAAACGTTTCGTAATATCTTTCGAGCGTTTCGTCTATAAGGTCGTTTTTATGAAAATCAGGCAATCCCCTTTTCCCCCTTGTCGTTTTTACTTCCGCCGGACTTCTTTAAGTATCCTTTCGGCATTGTTTCCTCGTGCTCCTTCTGATACTTAATATATCCTTTGTAACTGTCTTCTATCGGTTCGCTTATTTTCAGGTCGAAGTTCTCCGACATGTGCCCGCGGTAAAACTCCGGTTCGCACGACGTCGATTTATAACAGTCGAATACGTTATAGTCCGCCGTTACCGTTTTCAACGCGTACAGGCTCCGGTCTTTCTTTCCGCTCTCCATGTACGCTTCGAGGGCGGCGCAATTGTCTATCTCCCGTATTACCCATTTTAACCGCTTTATCCTTCCGTTTCGGTCGTAAAACTTGTCAAGTCTGACTATCTCTTCAAACCTCGCAAGTTCCCTTATATTGACGTCGATAAGTTTAGGGCGTTGCGCGGCAAGGTATATATCTAAATGGTTGTGTCCGTGCTGTTCGTACCAACGCGATTGCCATTCCGGAAAATTCGCATACGCCCGCGAATTTAAGTATTTTTGCGCTTCGTCTATTCCTATCGCTTCATACGGAAAGTTAAAGTGCGTTTTTACATGTTCGTTTGCGTACCCTAAACGGTAGGGGTTTATAAGGCGGTTGTATCGAGGACTGTATCCGAACTTTTTCATTGTCAGGTCATAGTTCGCGCTTACGCAATGCTGCGGAATCGTCAAACGCTCGAACCCGCCGTTGATTTTATCCGTTATCGCGGTGCGCATGGCGCGGTTGCGCTCTCTGTCAAACGCCGTTTCGGTTAAAATATGGGTCATATAACACGTTTTTCCTACTCTCGGTACGCCGAAAATTATCGTTATCATTTTTTTTGTTTATTTTCGTTGACTTTTTCGGCTCGCTATCATATAATAGTCTACAAGGTAGCGAACCTGACTTCGGTCAGTTGTCGGCTTTGTTCCGACCTCGCAAGCTGAAACGGCTTTGCCGTTTCTTCTGGGGGCAAATAATTATTATTTGTTGCCCGGGACGATTATTTTTAATCGTCCCCTTTTTTTTGCCCTTTTTCCGTATGCTTTATCGCCCGATTCGTGTCGTGGCTCCCGAGTTTAAACCTCTCTTTCCCTTCCGGAAAAACGTCTTTATCTTTAAGGTTTAATTCTTTTCCCGACATTCTGTTTTTGTCGAACCTTTGAAAATCTACGCCCGTACGTTTCGTTAAACCGTACCGGGTCGAATTTATTTCGACTAACGCTTTATCCGCGTTCTTCCCGTTTATGTCAACGATTTTAATCGATTTCAGTTTAGAAATAGTTACGTTGTTTCCGTCGTCCACGACAACGACGTAGTTTCGTTCGAGTTTGTTTTCCTTGTCTATGTATTTCGTTCTTCCCCGATAAACCTTACCGATGTTGCTTCCCGTTTTCCGCGACGTCGCGGAAGTTTTCGGTTTTCCGGACTTCGAGGTAGACTTCGAGGTCTTTTTCTCTGCCGGCTTCTTCGCGGTAGCGGGTTTTTTGCTCGTGCCTGACTTCGAGGTCTTTTTCGTTTTCGAGGTCTTTTTCTTCGGCGCGGCGGGTTTCGCCACGGTCTTTGCCTTTTTGGTTTTCGCCGGTTTTACTTCTTTTCTTTTAAATAAACTCATTTTCTCTTTTCTCCTTATTTAATAAAAATTTTGTTGTATGCGTTTACGCCGTGTATCGCGTTGAAAACGATTAGCCCCACCGTGAACGCAAGTATGATTATACATATTACCTTTATCGCGGTTATTTGCGAGAACGCCCCGTTTATCGAGGTTATCAACGTTCCTATGAGCGTCCCCGCAAGTATTACGTAAATTATCAGCACGATAGGCAACAGTATCACGGTTGCAAGCCCCGCCCATTCATCGCCCTCTGCGCCGTTTGTAAAGTTATATACTACGTACGTTGCTACCGCCGCGATTATAAAGGTTATTATCGAACTGATAAACGCCCCTATCTTCATAGACTTAACCCCGTATTCGCTTTACGATTTTTACGATTAAAGATACAAGCAAGGGGATAAGTATACTTGCCGCTACGGCTATAAGTATCCATTTAAGCACGCGCCCGAACGTAGTGTTTTTGAAAAAGTCCACCACCGAGGCGGCTACCTTTTGAACCTTATTCCCGAACGCGCCTTCCGTGTCGTTGTAATCGGTCGCGCCGTTGTGCGACGTATACGCCTTGTCCGTAGTTCCGTCTAAATACAGAAAATACGAGTAATACGTGCCGTTATCGGAATTAAGGCTTTCCGCCGCGGAAAGTATGGAGAACTGCAACGCCGCACCGCCTGCGGCACCTGCCGCCGCGCCTGCCGCTCCGCCGAATATCAGCCCGGCGGCTCCGCCCGCTACCGTTAAAAGCGTGGGGTTGTTGCGCATAAACCTGTAAAAATCGCTCCCTCGTATTTCTTGTTTCGAGAAAAACGCGCATGCGCCCGAAGCCGTGTATTCCTTAAACCACGAATTAAAGTCCGATACTTCTTCCTTAAACGTCATTACGGTGAAAAAACCGTATAGTTTATCGGTAGGCACTTCGTCCGAATACGTAAACGCGTCAGACAGCGCAAGGATAGTCCAGTCTTTGCCGAAGTATTCGCACCATTTCGAAAACGGGGTAAGTTTTACGTTAAAGTAGTCCGCTTTTCCGTCGCTGTCTATACCTTTTATATACGTATAACTGTATTCGAACGCGATTCTGAATTGCGTACCGTTCGCGGTTACCTTTATACTGTTTTCGTCGGCGTAATACTTGCCGTCGCTCCTTATTCCGTCGCGTATTTTTATCGGTATTTTGTTAAACTCTATATGGCTGACGTTTTCCTCGCCTATCATACGTTCTATGTCGTCGCCGGTAAGATTTAACAGGTCGTAGTCCGCTACTTTAACGTTTCCGTTAAACGTTTCGAGAGTGGCGAAAGGACTGTCCTTAAACCGTTTAAGATATTCCATTGTTACCGGATATTCGTCCGAAAGGTTCGCCCGGACAACGTAAAAGCGCGCTTCGCCTTCTTCTAATCTTACGTTAAAAGTAAAGTCGGTCGTAAGTGGGTAAAACACGTTAAAATTGCTAAACATAAAGCAAGGGTCGCCGACGTTGTCGTAAGAAACGATACGATAACCGTACGGAATTATATCGGAATAAAATTCTTCCGCTTTATACTGCGCGTATGCCGTATCGAAAACCCTGTACTTACACGTACCGTCTACCGAGTTAGTAAATTTTACTATCGGGTTAAAACGGTATTTTACTTTAACGTTGCACTCTGCGTTTTTGTCCGCGTCCTCGAAGTGATAGTCTATAACGTTTTCTATCTCGCCCGTCATTACGGCGTATGTCCTGCCGTCAAACTCCGCATATTCGAGCCCGGAAAGTATTTCGGTATAAAACGCTTCCTTTTTTAAATCGTTAAACGTGTAAGATACTATATCGCTGTATTTCCGCGTTTGTTCGAGTTGAACCGTTTTAAACTCGTAGTTCGCTTTTTCGGACGCGTCCGTCAGCGGGTTGGTATATAAATACGTGTAATAAAAATCGAGGTCTTTATCCGGTACGATTTTCGCGCACCACTTCATACTGACTTTGCTTAAATCGTTTTCTCTCGCTTCGTCGAAGATAAGCGAAAAACCCGTTACACTCGTACCGTCTTCGCCGTATTCGTATTCTACTTCCGCAACGCCCTCGAAGCCGTCTATTTTAAGCCCTTTCCCGTCGAACTCCACGAGCCAACGGCATTTGCCGAAGCAAAGTTCTTGCACGTCCGTAGCCTTAAACGTTACCTTGCGTTTTCCGCCGGCAAGCGCGGTCGTCCATATCGGATATACGTCTACCGAGTACAGCGCCGTATCCGCGCCGCCATCGTTGTTGTATACGCGCAAAAACAAGTCTTTGTAATGAAACGGCGTATACTCTACCGTTAAAGTCGCTTGATTGTTTTTGTTGTATTCGTATTTGTAGCCGGTTGCCTGTCTGACTATCTTTTTATCGGTTACGTACGTTTTTTCGCTGTCGCCCTCTACCGACGTAACGGTATCGACTTTAACGACGTTAAAGTCTGATAGTTGTTTGAACTCCGTTTTGTCGTATACCCATTGCGTAGCGTAGTCTTCGCGCAAAAGGTAATAATTCGGCATGCTTAAAACTCGGGTTCTGTCCGTGTATACGCCGAACTGCGGGCTTTCGATATACTTAACCGTAAGCGTTGTCGCTTGCTCGCTGTAATACCCTAACGCTTTCATACAGGCGGTAGTTTTCGCGTTGCCGCTCGGCTTAAAGTTATTTAAATAGTATCTGCACAAGTCCGATACCGTAAAATCGTACCGGGTAAACCCGTCTTCCGATTGCTCGTTAGTCCTCGAAGATTGTGCTACTATCTCCAACGAATAACCCGTTGAGGTAATATCAACGTATCCGGAAGTCGTTCTGCTGTTGTATACGGCGTTTACCGCTATCGCAAAATAATAATACGTATTGTCGAACGCTTCCCCCGAAACGTTAAAACTCGAAAACGTCGAGGCTTCTAACGCGGCGTCGTTCGCTACCGTAAAATTGCCGGAAGTTAAGCCTTTTATCAAAGTAAGTCCTTGATTGTAAGTAATATCTTCGGTCGAATTATACGAGCAGTAAACGTCGGAATCGCCTAAAAGGTGATAAAACGGCAAACTCTCTATATTCAATTTCCCCGTCGAAAGTTCTTGCCCAAAAGACTGCGGAAAGGCTTTCTGGTAATAAATATCTTTTTTGGCTCTCACGCTTAAAACGGCGCGGAAAGTTCCCGTATATTCGTCCGTTTTACCGATATTCGAGTGAACGTCGCTACAACCGTTTTTCAGCGACTGACTTAAATCGTTTGAAAGTATGTAAGAAACGTTTACCGAATTGACTTCTTTTGCGGTGCCGTCTATCCCCACGTATGCCTGATACGGCGTTATTTTGCTTTCTTCTTCCGCTTTGGCGGGGCGAACGGGCGGAACGAGCAATAGCAACGCGCCTATAAAGGCGGTTGCTATAAATATCGTTATAAGTGCGGCTATGCCGCGTTTTTTCGTTTTAACGTTCATATGTCGCTCCCGTGCTCAACTTAAAATTTAAGCGAAGAATTGTCTAAATTTATCCCCGTTACGCCGATATTTACGTTAAACGTCAGCGGAATTTTAAAACTCTCCGTAACGGTCTGACCGTCGTATGTAGCGGTAACTTCGAGCGTCATTTCTAACTGCGGGTTCTCCTTTAACACTCTTTTTACTTCCGGTCTTATATCATAACTTGCATTACTGAGGACTTCGCTTTTAAACGTTCTTGCACAAAAGTTTTCAAAAGAAGCATTCCACTTTATCGAAAAATCACCGGAAGTTTGCGTTACGTCAATCGTCGGCAAAGGATAATTATTATCGTAAATTATAAAGGTGTCGCTACTTATCCTGCTTAATATTTCTTTAACGTCCGTACCGCTGTAAAATTTTGCGGAAAAAGTGAGATATTCGGCAGGGTCTTTTTCCGGCGGAAGCGTACCGACGCCAAACTCAACACAACCGCCGAAAAAGGCGTTTACGCCGTCGTTTGTTACTTCGATACTGCGAACTGTTTCTTTATTTTGTTTTATAATCTCGCCTAATTTTATCCCCGCAAGTCTTTTGTAATAGTCTGCGGTGCAGGAAGCAGTTGCATCCGAATTGTCGCGAGAGGTTACGGTTATCTTTATTTGCTCGCCGAACGCTTTAAGGCACTTAACCGTTGCGGTAAGGCTTCCGTCGCTCTCCGGGGTTACGGTAACGTAGTCGGTTACCGTTTTTCCACTTGCCCACTCGCTTGCGGGGTTTACGAACGACACCGCCCAGTCTACTGCCTTGTTGTCCGCGTCGGCGGGCTCAATCGTCGCCTGAACGGTTATTCCGGCGGCTGTTTCGGCGTTCTCCGCCGTTGTCGAAGCAAACAGCATACGCGGGGAAAGGTTATATACCTTTCCGCTTACCATTGCATTGCCTTCACCGTCGGTTACCGCTTCCGTTTTTTCGCCGGGTGCGTCCGGTTCGTCCGGTGTGTCCGGAGTATCCGGCTTTTCCGGTTCTTTGATTTTATCGAACCACCCGTAAGGGTTCCAGTCGGTAAAACCTTTCGTTATGGCTGCCGTGCATGCCGTGCCGAGTATAAGAAACGCAAGTATAATGCAAAACGCTCTTATTCCACTTTTTCTCATTGTCTTGTTTCTCCTTCTATAAAAAATTTTTTTTATACCCGAGCCGCTCCGTTTACAGCCGTCGTATCGATTAAATCTGAACCGAGTTCAAAAGCGCTTTAAACTCTTTTCTGCTCATTTTAGGCGATGACCTTTTAAGGTTTTGCCAAACTTTTATAACCTGTTTCGAGCCCCACACTGCGCCGCACTCCGGGCAAATATACACGGTAACGTCTTTCGGTATGCCTAACTCTTTATCCGCTTTAAGCCGCCGCTTTTTCGTTATCACCGCGCCGTCTTTGGGGCATTTTCGCGTAAGCGTGCGCGAAGTGTACTTGTCTTTATTCGTCTTGTGCTTTTTACGCCGCGCCCGGGCGCGCTCTGATTTCTGCTTCGCCGGTGAAAGATATTCCCCGCTTTCGCTTTTAAGCCATGCAGCCATTTTTTACGTACTCCCTTATCCTGCCGTATAACTCGAAGGCTGCGCTTTCGCGCCCCGGGTTAAGTATCGCGAGTTCGAGTTCCGATTTAACGTCCGCAGGATATACCCCCGTTTCCGCTTTCAGCGCGGCAAGTTGTGCCGGGGAAAGTTTAAGCGCGTTAAGCGCGGCAATTTTCTTTTTTACTCCCTCGCGCCGCTTCTCTTCTACGCTCGCGCCGTCCTCTTTCTCTTCCACCGCGGCGGGAAAATCGTCGTACTTGCCCGCTAATATCTCCGTGTAGTTATTTGAAAAGAATATGAACGAGCGCATGCGTTTAAGCAAACGCGAGCCTTCTATCTTTTTATCGAGCGCGGCGAAGTCTATTCCTTCGACGCCCGTCCGTTCGTAATGAATAATCGACGGGTGCGCCCTTGTAAATTCCCATAACGTCATTTTTGTTTACCTCTTCGTATTCGGTTACGCTCCCGTCGTCTTTCCAGACGAGTTGCCCGGGCGCCTCGATACGTTCTTGCTTCTTTTTCATTTTTTACGCGCTGTATCGCGCCCTTTTTACGTCTTTCAACTCGATTTTAACCTTAAATTCTATATCGTCCGTATACGCCTCGATAACGGTCGCGGTTATTCCGCCGTCAAGCATTGTTTCGATAAACTCGCTTAAAGTCGTTTTTTCGTCTAACTGTTTTACGTTCTCCATAACGTTTTTCTCTCCGAATATTCTTCGCAGGCGATAAGCCAGGCTTCCGCCCGTTCTTGCTTTATGCGTACCTTTGCCGGGGTTTTTACCGCCGCGCCCGGGCACGCTCTTTTTATCGTTTCTACCCTTCTGAATCTGACCTTGTCTCCAATTCTCTCTATTTGCAACATTCTTTTACTCTCCGTTAAAGTAAATTTTTCGTTATATCGTCTTAAACGCTAAAAACTTTTGACGTCCTTTTAACATATCCGGGTTGTCGTATACGTTGCCGACCACCTCGAAAAGCGTGTCCGTACCGCTTAACCCGTCCTCTTCGTCGTAAGAAGAAGAATACAAGTACCAGCCCGCTTGCTCTTTGCTCCATGCGACTACGTAATCTTCGTCTCCGGACAACAAAGTACCCGTTACGTCCGGAAAAGAATAATGAAACCTCAAAACGTCGCCCTCGAATATTCTTTTGCCTTTTTTATCTTCTTTGCCCGTATACTCGCTTACCGTGTCCGGCAAAACGGGGTCTTCTACGAACCTTGCGCCCGTGTATTGTGTATTAACAAAGTGTCGTATGCGCGTTCTCTTCGTCGGGTGGTCTATGACGTCGCCGTATATCCACTCGTTACTCTCTTTCGCCTTTGCCCTGTAAAGTATCAGTCTTCTTTTCATTTTTTCGTTACTCTCCGTTAAAGTAAATTTATTTTTAACCCCGTTCGGGGTAAAGTTTCTATAAAAACGCCGCTCGGTGGAAATAAACGGACAAAAACTTTCACATTGTGGAATATTTCAGTATTTACCAAACCCGAACGGCGTTTTTAGCAAAAATTATAAAGTTGTAGGGTCCGTTTTAATCTCTTCGTTTATCTCCCCACCCGGGCGAGATGTATAACCCGGGCGGGTTCCCGATATGGTTGACCCCCTAACGCTTTCGTGATATAATCACTTAAACGGACAAATTTTCATTAAACCCAGGCGGTTTTTTGATTTTTTTGTCCTTTTTTTAGGAGTTCCATATTATGGACTTATTTAAAGCCGTCGGCAAAGCGATTGCCACTGCTATATATAACAAGCATACGGCTCATAAACAAAAGCAAGTCAAAGCCATAAAATGAGTAAACTCATTTATTGTCGTTTATTATATATGAGAATATTCATTTTGTCAATGATTTTTTGCATTTTTTTTATAATAAAATGTATGTTTAGCGAAAAATTGAAAGAATTGAGGAAGAAAAAGGGTCTAACCCAAAAAAAATTAGCAGAACTTCTCGATTGCGACCAGTCAATGATTACACGATGGGAACGCAACGAATGTCAACCGACAGGAAACATAATAAAACAAACTGCAATTATATTTGATGTAAGTACCGACTATCTTTTAGGTATTGAAGACGATTTTAACGGAAACGTCAGCCACGTGGTGACCGCAGGCTTAAACGACAAAGAGGCGGAGATTATAAAAAACTACAGATTGTCAAACGACGTCGGCAAAACCGCGATAGAGATTACCGCCGAATCGTTTGCACGAAAAGCGACCTCTATCTCAAAAGAACGCCGGGCATAAAACTTTGAAAAAGATAAATTTTTATGACTAATCTTACTAAATTGAGAAAAGAAAGAAATTTAACAACCCGTGAAATGAGCGTTATTTTCCAAGTATCGAAATCTACCTATAACAACTGGGAAACGGGTAAAAGCGAGCCGAGCATTGAAAAAATAAAACAACTTGCACTTTTTTTCAACGTAACAACCGACTATCTTTTAGAGTTTTCTCCAAGCGTAAACGCTTCTATTATTACCGAAAAAGAGTTGGAAATTATTAAAGTCTATCGTTTAGCAAATGAAGAAGGTCGTAATGCAATAGAACTAACGGCAAAGGCGTTTGCTAAAACAACACCTTTTACGAGCAAATCAAGTAACAACGTAATAAATGTTAAAACTTAAAGAATTACGCGAAGAACGTGGAATAAAGCAAAAAGACCTTGCGGACTATTTGGGTATTTCCGCCGGCAATCTTTGCGAGTGGGAAAAGGGACGTATTGAACCGTCTATTGAAAATCTTCTTAAATTGAGTAATTTTTTTAATGTAAGTCTGGATTGTTTGGTAGGCAAAGAACCCTATCTTGACGGCAACGTCAGCCACGTGGCGACCGCAGGCTTGAACGATAAAGAGGCGGAGATTATTAAAAATTACAGACTGTCAAACGACGTCGGTAAAACCGCGATAGAGATTACCGCCGAATCGTTTGCACGAAAAGCAACTTCTATCTCAAAAGAACGCCGGGCTTAACCTGCGCGGGAGTAGAACTATGGATAACAAGTTAAAGATTTTTGAAAACAAGCAGATACGTACGTTATGGAACGCCGACGAAGAAGACTGGTATTTTTCCGTCGTAGACGTTTGCAACGTTTTAGCAGACTCCGCAAGTAAAGACCCGGGCGCATACTGGCGTAAACTAAAACAGCGATTAAAGAAAGAAGAAAGCGAGGTCGTGACAGATTGTCACGGACTGAAAATACAATCGGCAGACGGAAAATATTATAAAACCGATTGCTTAAACACGAAAGGCGTGTTAAGGCTGATTCAGTCTATCCCCTCTCCCAAAGCGGAGCCGTTTAAGGTTTGGCTTGCAAAAGTCGGCGCCGAACGTCTGGACGAAATAGCCGACCCGGAAAAGGCAATCGCCCGGGGCGTGGAGTATTACAGAAAAAAAGGTTACCCGCAAGACTGGATAAACCAGCGCATGCTATCCGTAACGGTGCGCAACGAATTGACCGACGAGTGGAACTCGCGCGGGATAACCGAAAGCAAAGAATACGCCATTTTAACCAACGAAATGACGAAAGCGTGGAGCGGGCTATCGGTTAAAGAGTATAAAGAATTTAAAAACCTGAAAAAAGAAAGTCTGCGCGACAACATGACCGACCTTGAATTGATTTTAAACATGCTTGCCGAGGCAACGACGACCAACTTATCGAAGCAGACAGACCCGCAAACGTTTGACGAAAGTCGGTCCGTTGCGAAAGCCGGCGGCGAAACGGCAAAGCAAGCGAGAAAAGCCGTTGAAAAAACGCTCGGACATTCGGTTATATCTTCCGCCAACGCGGAAAACAAAGCCGCCCTCGAAGCGAAAAAAGAACTGCCCCCGAAACAAAGATAAAAACTAATAAAAAAGTAAAAATCTATCCTATACCGAGATGTTATTTATACTTTGCGTATAGGATAGATTTTTAAATTTATATTAAAATATATATACTTTTTTGCGTTAAAATACCCCTAAAAAAGGGGTCTACATGACGGAAAAAGTTTTATCGGAATTAAAAGAAATCGCAATGCGCCTGATAGAGATATGCGCCGAAGCGGAAAACGCTTCCGGCGGCATGCCGGGAACGGCGCAACACCCGCCCGAAAAAGGCGCCAAACTTATTGATTTTTTAGCCTTTGCCGAAAGGGCGGGCTATAAAATAACGACCTGCCGCCCGCAGGAAAACCCCGTTGCTTCACAACCGAATAAACGTAAAAAGGCTTTATCTAAAAAGGAGAAAGAAGAAATGAAGATAGACCTACCGGGTATATCCGTTGCGTCGCAACCGCGCAAAGACGGTCGATACATGGGATATATACTCGTTAAAGGAAAGCGTTGCTACGTTTACGGCAAAACGAAAGAAGAGACAGTCGCCAAAATTCGGCGCATTTTAAAATACGGTCCGCCTAAAAAACGAATAACGATTGACCTTAACGGCATACCGCAGCGCTTTGCGGACTTTACCGAATACTACTTTGAAAAATTCAGAAAGCGGAAACTTGCAGCGCAAACTTACTACTCGAACAACAACATTTTCAAAAATTACTTAAAGCCGTTTTTCGGCAATAAACCTATCAAAGAAATTAACCCGAGCGAGTGCCAGAACATTATCGACGAAATCACTAACGCCGGCAAGGGCAAAACCGCAGACGAAACGTTTTCCCTATTAACTATCATTTTCCGGGGCGCGATATCTCACGGGATAATCACGCGCAACCCTATGAGCATAGTTTATCATGCGCAACACGAGCGCAAAAGCGGCACCGCTCTGACTTCGGAAGAGATAGCGCATTTAAAAACGAGCCTCGAAGCCTCGCCGCTTAAAATGCCGTTTATGATACTGCTTTATACCGGGCTACGCCCCAACGAACTGAAAACGGTTAAAATCGACGGCGAATTTATCGTTGCCGTAAACTCGAAGCGAAAGACCAAGCGCACGGAGTACAAAAAAATACCTATCTGCGAGAACTTAAAGCCGTATCTTAAAGAACCGCTGTATTTAAGCGACCCGGACTACTTGCGCCGAAAGTTTAAAGAAATTCTTTCTAATCACATACTGTACGACCTGCGCACGACGTTTTATACTAAATGCGTAGAATGCGGCGTAGCACTCCCCGCGCTTAAAGAGTTCGTGGGGCATTCTTCGGGAACGTTGGGGAACACGTACACCGATTTGTCGGACGAATATCTTTTGAAAGAGGGCTTAAAAATTCAGTTTTAGACAGGGTTTTTTCGGCTTTCGGTTGTCAGAATTTTGACAACTTTTTTGACAACTTTTTGCGGTTAAAATAGGGGTTTAAAACAAAAAAACGGCGATTTTTGACCGTTTTTTAATCAAAAACCACCGTTTTTGGTGACCCCTACGGGATTCGAACCCATGATACCACCGTGAAAGGGTGGTGTCTTAACCGCTTGACCAAGGGGCCGTATTTGCTGTTGCGCCGTAAAAGCGCTTTTACTATATATGTTTTTCGGCTGACGCCGCTTATATTCTGGTAGCGGCGGTCAGAGTCGAACCGACGACCTGCCGGGTATGAACCGGCCGCTCTAACCAACTAAGCTACGCCGCCATATGGCATAACACCGAGTTAAGTTCTCGATAAATGCTTATGTATTATAACTAAATTAAAAGATATTGTCAATTATATTTTCGCCGTTTTGCGAAAAATTTTTCTTCTTGCCGAAAATTATTTTATAAACGTTGCAAATATAAAACCACGCCCCGAAAAACTATCTTTCTCGGGGCGTGCGATTTTAATTAAAAACCTTATTTAAGCAACGCTCCTGCCGCTTCGTCTACGATAAGCGTGCAGTCGGGATGAAGTTGCAAAACGCTTGCGGGAAGGGCTTCGGTAACTTCGCCCTTAACCATACCGTATACCGCCTTGGCTTTGTTTGCGCCGTTTGCGAGAATAAGTATCTTTTTTGCGTTCATTATATTACGAAGTCCCTGCGTAAACGCCTGACGGGGAACTTCGGAAATATCCTTAAAAAGTCTGGAATTGTCTTTAATCGTGCTTTCGGTAAGGTCTACCACGTGGGTCAGACTGCCGAATTTGGTGCCGGGTTCGTTAAACGCGATATGTCCGTTAGAACCGAGACCCAAAAGTTGAATATCCTGTTGCATGTTTTCGAGCAAAGCGTTGTACCTTGCGCACTCTTTATCTGCGTCATCCGCTTTACCGTTTTCGATATTCGTGTTTTTAAGATCGATATCGATATGGTCGAAAAGGTTATCTCTCATAAAATACACGTAACTTTGGTCGCTCGAATAATCGAGCCCCTTGTATTCGTCAAGGTTTACGGTTTTTATGTTTTTATAACTCGTACCTTTTTTGCAATCTTCTATCATTCTTTTATACAGACCGATAGGAGTTGTGCCGGTCGCAAGACCCAAAACCGCGTCGGGTTTGTTTACGACGACTTCTTTCATGACTTCGAACGCTTTGTCGCTCATTTCTTCATAATTTTTGGTGATTATAATTTTCATAACGCCTCTCCGTTAAAAATTTTCTTCGCCGATATTGTATCACAAAAATTTTATAATATCAAGTTTTTATACGATTTTTCGGGTTTATTTAGTTTCCTCTTTAATTCCCTCTCCGATAGCCTCGTTAGGTGTATCTTTAAAAGACTTTTTGCCGTTTTCTTTCAGTTCGGAAACGACGAGCGAGGACAGCGCGAACAAAGCCATAACGTTAGGTATTACCATAAGATAGTTTGCAAGGTCGGCGCACTCCCACACGAGGTCGGCTTTAAGCCCCGCCCCCACGAAAATGAACGCAACGGATAATATTGAATAAACGACGGCGGACTTTTTACCGAAAAGATATATAAAATTTATTTTACCGAAAAGGTTCCAGCCGATTATAGTGGAAAACGCAAAGAAAAACAAACACACCGCCACGAATACGCCGCCGATGGTAAGCCCGACGTTACCGCCGCCGAAAACCGAAGCAATGCCCGCCTGCACGAGATTGTTTTTGTTGTACCCCGCGGCGGCAACCGCGTTTTGAACTCCGTCGGAAGAAGCGCCCGCCGCTATCGCGCTTTCCGACGTTGCCGCAACCCCGCCGCCGCCCGCGTAAAGCGTGGTAATAACTATAAGCGCGGTCATCGTAAGCACTACAAAAGTATCGAAAAACACGCCTATCATAGCCGTAACGCCTTGTTCGTGCGGGGTTTTTACGTTAGCGAGCGCATGCGCGTGCGGAGTAGAACCCATACCCGCTTCGTTAGAAAAAAGTCCGCGTTTCGCACCCATACTTACGGCGGTTTTAAGCGCGTAGCCGAGCCCGCCGCCTATTATCGCGGAGGGAGTGAAGGCGTACTTTAAAATCATCCACAATGCCTCCGGCACGACGGTTATGCGGCAACAAATTATAATTACGCCGCCGAGAAGATATATCACCGCCATAATAGGAACGAGTTTTTCGGTAACCGAGGCTATCCTTTTTACGCCGCCGATAAATATTATCGCCGCGGTTATCGCGACGAACGCGCCTACGACCCACTTAACCCATGAGGGAATGCTTTCGGAAACGCTCGTAACCGCGCTTGCTATCGAGTTAGACTGAACCATAGACCCGATAAAACCGAGAGCGATTATTATCGCCACCGCGAAAAACCCCGCGAGAAATTTTCCGAATTTACCTTTAAATGCTTCTCTTATGTAATAAACGGGTCCGCCCTGAATAGAGCCGTCCGGCAAAACTTTTCTCGTTTTTTGCGCGAGAACCGCTTCGGAATAAATAGTCGCCATGCCGAGAAACGCTATAATCCACATCCAGAAAATCGCGCCGGGCCCGCCGACGAGTATCGCGCCGCACGCCCCGACTATGTTGCCCGTGCCGACTTGCGCCGCAACTGCCGTGGTAAACGCCTGAAACGAACTCATGCCGTGTTTATGTTTATCGTCCGAAAACTTCAAATCGCCGAAAACCTTTTTCATACCCTGCTTAAAGCACCGCACTTGCACGAAACGCGTCTTTATGGTGTAAAAAAGTCCTACGCCGATAAGCAAAATAACCAGCACGTAGTCGGATAAATAAGCGTTTACCGTTTGCACCGCCGTAAGCAGCCAATCCAAAAACCGTTGCATAAACCTTCTCCTTAAAACAAAAAATTGCCTTTCAACGAAAGACAATCTCTGATAAACGATTAGAACGCACGCGGCTTTGCCGTGTTATTATTTAACGCGCCCTGTCCTTTTGCCTGAGAGTTTCGGGTTATCCCTTGCCCCTTCGGCACTCTTGTAAAAAGAGCTTCTCCAGAGTTTCTCCGTTTTCGGTTTCTTACGATTCTGAAAACTTCGTTGAAAGTATCGTCAGTATATCATCATTAAATCGTCGTGTCAACGATTTTTACGATTTTTTTGCGTTTTCGGCGGTTTTTACGCGTTTTTACCTGTTTATCAGGCTTTTAGAGTACTGCCACGAGAAAATACGGTTATGGTTTGGTTTAACGCGGAAAGGTTTTCGTCCGCGCGGTTTTCAATAAAATACCTTATAAGTTTTAAGGCGTCCTCGGCGGATTTATCGTCCGAAACGCCGCCTGAAGCAATGTTTTTAAGCGCGTCGTATGTTGAAAATTTGATTTCTCTCGCACCGCTTTCCGCGCAACCTTCCGAGTAAAACCCGCCCGTTCGGTAGTCGAAAAACGCTCTACCCGTTATCTGCTCTCCGCATTTAAAACAACCGTTCAGTTCAAGTCCGAAACCTGCTTTTTTCAGCGCGGACAGGTAAAACCTGACGAGATAAGCCGCTTCTCCGCCCGTTTTATACGCAAGGTTTTTAAGACAATCTACCGCGTCTAAAAACAACCCGGGCGAAACGATGTTTTCCCTTTCAAATCTTTTTGCAAATTCCAACACGCAGGAAGCGGCGTAAAGTTTATTAACGCTTTCTCTGAGCGGATAAAAACTGTCTATAAGACTTGCCCCGGTTACGACCCTGCGGTTTTGCCTTACCGAAAACAAAAATTCCGCAAAACAAAAAGGCTCCGAAGCGAACTTAAGTTTCGCCCCCGCCTTTTTTACGCCTTTGCATATAGCGGAAACGACGCCTTTTTCAAGCGTTAAAACGCCGAGTATTTTGTCGCTTTCTCCGTAAGAAACGGACGAAACGACTATTCCGCTGAGTTTTTCTTCCATTCGTTCACCGCGATAAATAAAATCGAAAGAAGCAGTTATTTGTCCTGCAACCTTTTAAACAGCATATAAAAAGTAACGTCGCCCGTTTTTTCAAACAATTCCCACGAAGTATCCGCAAGATTTTTGCCCGAGTTTTTTTCCTTTTTCACCGTGCACCCCCTTAATTACAGTATGGGTACAGGTTAAAAACATATGCGGCGACTTTAAAAATTTTCTTCCCCGTAACCGTGCTCTTTTATCAAAAACGCAGAGTTACGCCAGTCCTCTTTTACTTTTACGTATGTCGTTAAAAAAACTTTTTTGCCTAAAAACTTTTCAAGATCTTCGCGCGCGAAGGACGAAACCTCTTTTATCGCCCTGCCGCCTTTGCCTATCAGAATGGCTTTATGGTTTTGTTTTTCGCAAATAATATCCGCGCTTATATCGTAAAACCTGCCGTTTTCGGACAGTTCTAATTTGTTAAGCACGACGCACACGCCGTGCGGAATTTCTTTATCGAATTTAAGCAAAATCTTTTCGCGGATTATTTCCGAAACCATAAACCGTTCCGAACGGTCGGACACGACGTCGTCGCCGAAAAGCCTTTCGCCCTCGCCGAGCATGGACACGAGAACTTTAACGAGTTCGCCGAGGTTTTTGCCTTTCCTTGCGGAAACAGGCACTATCTCCGCGCCCGTTTCGGATAATCTTTTAATTTCGCTTATCAGCAGGTTTTCGTTTGCGATGTCGATTTTAGTCAAGGCGACCGCCATAGGCACGCCCGCCGCCGAAAACTTATGCACTATATTTACGTCTTTATCCGTAAGCCCGTCGTGCGAGTCGACGACGAGAAGTATCGCGTCGACGTCTTTAGCAACGTCGGCGGTGGTCTTTTGCATTACGGAGTTAAGCATATTGTCCGCTGAATATATACCCGGCGTATCGACGAATACTATCTGATACCCGTCTCCGTTTTTTATGCCAGCTATTCTGTCTCTCGTGGTTTGCGGGCGCGGCGATACGATTGAAACTTTTTCGCCGACGAGTACGTTTACGAGCGTGCTTTTGCCTGCGTTTGCCCTTCCTATTACGGCTACGGTACCGCTTTTCATTCCGTTATACCGAGAAGCGACAACGCTTCTTTTTCCTTTTCTCTCATTTGTTTTTTGTCGTTTTCTTCTATATGGTCGTATCCGAAAAGGTGCATAAGTCCGTGCACGGTAAGATAGACCGTTTCTCTTTCTTCCGAATGTCCGAGTTCTTTTGCCTGCGAAGCGATTTTTTCTCTGCAAAGCGCGATAGAACCTATAAACAGCCTGTTGCCGTCTATACAATAGGGGTTGTCTTTTTTAAGCAAAACCTTGCCGCGCGCGTTTTCTATAGAAGGAAAAGACAGCACGTCCGTAACCGAATCTACCCCGCGTGAAGAAGCGTTTAATTTTTGCATTTCTTCTGCATTCAGATAAACGATTTCCGCTTTTAACGGGTCAACCTGCCCCAGCGTTTTATAAACCGCCGCCGCCACGGTTTTAAATTGATTTTTGTTTTCGGGTGCGTCTATATAAAGCGTTGCCACTTTATTCCTCCTCTCCGGACGAAGTAATGTCTATCTCGTCAAGGCTTACTTTTGGGTATTCTATTCTGCTGTGATATACGCCGGTCAGGCTGTTTACCACAGTGTTGATTATCACGTTTATTTCTTTTAACGTTATTTCGCAATCTTCAAACTGCCCGAGTTTCATTCTCTCGTTTACGATTTTTCTTACGACTTCGAGCACGTTTTCTCTCGAACGGTCTTTAAGCGCACGGGTAGCCGCTTCGGAAGCGTCCGCAATCATTATTATCGCGGCGATTGTGGTTTTGGGTTTCGGCCCCTGATAGCAGAACTGTAAAATATCCACGTCGCCGTCCGTAAACTTTTTAGCCTTGTCGTAAAAATACAGTATAGGCATAGTGCCGTGGTGCTCTAAACACACGTCCGCAACGGCTTTCGGAAGTCTGTTTTTCATAACGAGGGCGTACCCGTCTTGCGTATGAGAACGTATGATATTTGCCGAAAGTTCGGGCGTTAAGTCGTTATGAGGATTAACGCCGTCAGTCTGATTTTCTTTAAACATTTCGGGGCGGCGGAGTTTACCCACGTCATGATAATACGCGCACGTTCTTGCAAGGAGCGGGTCTACGCCGATAGCGGTGGCGCACGCCTCCGCTATGTTGGAAACGACCATAGAGTGATTAAACGTGCCGGGGGCTTGTTCTATAAGTCGTTTTATAAGTTTTGCCTTGTGGTCCGTAAGTTCCGCATACTTAAAACAGGTAACTTTTTTGAAAAAAGACTCGAGTACCGGTAAGAGTATCATGCAAACGGAAGCGGAAAGCGGACCCGACGCGACCGCGCATAAAAGCGCGCGCCAGTCGTTGCTTCCGAGCGAAACGGTGGGAATAGCCACGCATATCACGGTAGGCACGGAAATTAAAAAACTCAACGCCAAAAGTTTGATGCGGGAATAAACGTTTTTGGTAAAATAAATCGCGACCGCGGAGGACGTTAAACCGGTTACCAAAAAATACGCCGCGGAAATAATGTTGTTTTCAAACATGCCTTTCATACCCGAAAACGCGTCGAAAAGGAAGAGTACCATACAAAAAAGCACGTCTACGAAAACAGCCGTTCTCGTGTTCGTTAAAAACAGCGTCAACAATGCGACGAGCGCAAGCGGCCGCAGATAGTAATTAACGTAAAACCCGCTCGCAAAGCACACTATATACGAAAGTTCCATTATAAGGAAAATCATTTCGGAATTAACCGCGCTTTTCAGAAAATTTCTGTCCTCGAACGCAAAGTAAACCGCCATAACCGCAAAAATAAATACGATTAAAACGACGAAGTTTATAAACTGCGCCGCGTCCGAAAATACCTCGCTCACCTCTCTGTTCGTTATCGACATGGTGGCGACGTAAAACAACATAAATATTATAACGTTAATGGCGTAAACGAAAATATTCAGTATATAATCGTTTTTCGTCCAGGGAAGTAGTTTTTTAGAAGTAACTTTTTCCATAGTTTATCCTTAAAATCATCCGGTAAAATAGGTTTTTAAGTAAGAAATTTTTACCGTATAATATACATCTTCGCCGCGGCGAACCGAAGCGGTCGCAAGACTTACGGCTTCTTTACCGAAAGCCTCCTCCGCGAAAGCCTCGGCAAGCGTTTCTTCTCCCTCGCGAGAGGAAACGTACACGTATTCTTTTTCGCAGACGAGAATAACCGTCGCAAGCACGCTTACCGTTACGGTTTGTTCTTTTACGGTAACCTCGCCCGAAACGAGTTCGTCGCCGGGCTTAACCCTGTCGCCAGCGGCGACTTTCGCCGTACCGCGGTATACCTTTACGCTCTCGACAACGCCGTCATCCTCCGCGATAAGCGAAGTTTTATCTCCCGTAAGTTTTTCCGTCCCCGTACGCGACGGCGCAAGGTCTACGATAAGATAATTGCCGCGCCGCCTGCAATCGACAAAACTCAGACGCGGGTTGCTTTTAAGCACCGCCGCCGAAAGTTTTTTCAAGTCTACGTCGGAAAAGCGGGAAAACACGCCCGCTCCGCAGTCCTTAATCGCGGCGTACGCTTCGTTTTTATAAATCGCGCCGGCGCCCGTAAATTCCACGCCGTAAATAAAATCTCCCGAAAAGGTTGCCGCGGCGACGAATAAAAGCGCGCCGATAAGCACCCCCGGGTTGGTTTTTATAAAAAACAACGGGTAAGACCTGCCGCCCGTCCCCTTTTTTTTAATATTGTAGCACAATTCTTCTTTAATTGCAAAAACTTTTTCGCAATCGTCGTGTTTTACCGAAAAACGCGCTTTCTTTTTGCCCGTGCGCTTAAAATCGTAAATCGTAACGCCGCGGCTTTCAAACGACTTTGCAACCCTGCCGAGGTTAAGTCCCTCTATTTCAAAATAGTCGTAAAGTCTTTTCATACGCGCTCCACCGAAATTATTTCCCCCGCGACGGCAAGGTCCCCCTCGCAGAATTTTTTTATGTATAACCCGCTCCCTTTTATGGTAAGCCCGCCTTTTTTAAGGTATACCGAAATTTCTTCGGGCGAGAAACTTTTTATTCCCGTAACGTTTTCGATATAAGCCGCGCCGCTACCGATTAAACACAGCCGAAACGGCGGCGATATGCTTTCGCCGCCGAAAAGGCATTCTTTTATATCGTCGAAAAAACTCATACTACACCCGCTTTAAAAAGTTTATGCGTTTTTATGCGTTATGATACCTTTTGAATACCCGTCCGTAAAATTTACGTTTTGTTTTTACGTGAAAAACGCCCCGCCGAAAAAGGCGGAGCGTTTTATCGTTTATTAAAATTATTTTTTTCTCGCAATGTCTACGTTATCCGTTTCTCTGTCGCGAAGTTTCGCTACGGGGTTTGGTTTGGTTTCGTAACGATAATCCGTGCCGTAGGTTTTTATGTGGTCTTTTATAACCGTATGGCTCGGCAGACTCTCGGGGTTTTTAACGTTGGCTTTCTGATATTTAAAGAAGTTTGCGCTGTCCGGAACGTCTTTAAGGAGAGCGTAATCCTCACCCGAACGCGTATAATTTACGGTTTTTTCGAGTACTCCCCTTACGTAATCTATATTGCCCTTAAACGACAAAAGTTCGGGAAAATCTCCACCGCAAGGGTACAGCGAAAGCCAGGGTTTACCCTCGTATTTATAAAGCATATCCGCCGCAAGACGAAGGTGTCCGCATTCTTCCAGATAACGCTCGTAAAAAACGTTCTTTATATATTCGTCCGTTTCGTCCGCATAGCAACTGTAATACAGATAACATTCGGTATACTCGTGCATTACCCAGTTCTCAAGATACGTGCAATCCGCGGGAATAAGCCCGCCGTATTCGGTTACGTGCTGTTCTTCTATCATGGCGATTTCGGAATAAAGTTTTTTGCCCGCCTCCGTCGAATGAAAGCCCGCTATATTCATATAATAATTCATCGTTTGCTGTTCCGCCGCGGTAATTATATTTACCACGAGTTTGGTAAACGGGTCGGCGAGTTCTTTGACGATACGCCTGTTGATTTCGTCGTACGGGTGGCGGGGTTCCGCCACGGTGGGTCTTCCCGGCGTTATTTCGGTATAACCGCCGGTAATGTCTTTCGCGCGGATACCTTGTTCCGATTCGAGAAGGTTGGCGTAACGGTAAAGATGATCGAAGTCCTCTAACAGCGCAAAGTTAAGCGCGTTTTTAACGTAGTCGTCTTTTACCCTTTGGGCGAGTATCGCTGTTAAATCAACGGCGAGTTGCTCGTAGCCGATAGTCGTTTCAAGGTCGGTTTCGTCAATCGGCTTTAATGCGGAAATAAGTTTTTGCTGTTGCTGTTCGTGCCGCCTTATCAAAGCGATTTCTCTGCGAAGGTCGTTACAGGGACAGTTTCTGTGAAATTGATGCAAAAACCACGTTTGCTCGAATTCCGCGCCGTTAAGTAAAATAATTCTCGTTTTGGTATACGGCGAAACGATTTTTTTATCGTACGGCTTAGGCGAGTAGTCTTTAACGCTTAAAAATTTTTCCGGACTTTTAAGGTTTTTTTCGTAAAAAGGGTTTACTTTGTTCATAAAAATCTCCTGTTCTTTTTTATAAATAATTGCCGAACGCAAAAATTTTATACGAATAAAATAATTTTCAGAGCGTAAAATTTTTTACGGACTTAAACGAATTTTTAAAAACCGTTCCTTTTTACGATTTAATGTGTTATAATGCCTATGCGGACGGAAAAGCCGCCACGCGTATAAAATTTTTGTGCGAAAATACGGACTTCAGGAGAAAAATGAAATTATTCAGCGTTACCGTTCCTTGTTATAATTCCGAGGGATATATGCGCAAGTGCATAGAAAGCCTGCTTAAAGGCGGCGAGGAAACGGAAATAATCATAATAGACGACGGCAGTAAAGACGGCACGGGTAAAATTGCGGACGAATATGCGGAACGTTACCCGTCGATAGTAAAAGTCGTTCATCAGGAAAACGGCGGACACGGCGAAGGGATAAACCAAGGCATTCTCCGCGCGACCGGCAAATACTTTATGGTAGTAGACAGCGACGATTATTTAGAAGAAACCGCGCTTGAAACCGTTTTAAACGAAATGCGCGAACTCGAAAAAACGGGCGGCACCGACCTTATAATAACCGATTACGTTTACGACCACGACGACATCTCGCTTAACCACGTGATAAGTTACGCCAAAGTTTTCAAAAACGGCAAGGCGACGAGATGGGAAGAAACGGGCAAATTCAGAACCGGAACGTATCTTACCCTGCACTCCCTTATATACAGCGTAGAGGTTTTGCGTAAAAGCGGAATCGTTTTACCGAAACATACTTTTTACGAGGACAACTATTTTTCGTTTTACCCGCTTAAATGGGTCGATAAATTTAAATACATAGGCGTAAGCCTTTACTATTATTACATAGGGCGCGACGGACAATCCGTTCAGTCGGACGTATGGGCGAAAAGATACGCCATGCAGGTAAACGTAAGCGTGATGGTGTTTAAAGGTTTTAACTTGAAAGAAGAACTGAAAAAGAACAAAAAACGCGGCAAATACTTTTACCACAACGCTTTAATGCTTATGTCGCTCGCCACCGCCGCCGCAAGACTTAACGGCACCGAAGAAGCGGAAAAAGCCCGCCTGAAAATGTGGCAGGACTGCCGCGAGCACGATAAAAAACTTGCGAGAAAAATGTTGCACTTTACCCCGATAGCCTTTCAGTCTATGCCCGGTAAAGGCGGCAGAGCGTTCGCTAACTTTTTATACAGAACGGCAAGGAGGCTTGTCAAAAACTGATGCGTTACGATTACCTTATAGTCGGCGCGGGACTCTTCGGCGCGACCTTTTGCAGAGAAGCGACCTTAAAGGGCAAAAAATGCTTTGTTATAGACAAAAGAGAACATATAGGCGGCAATATTTATACCGAAAAGGTTGAAGGCATATCCGTACACCGTTACGGGGCGCATATTTTTCACACTTCGGATAAAGAGATATGGAATTACGTAAACGAATTCGCGGAATTTAACAACTACGTAAATTCCCCCGTCGCGATATATAAAGACGAACTGTATAACCTGCCTTTTAATATGAACACGTTTGCCGCAATGTGGGGCGTAAAGACCCCCGCCGAGGCGAAAAAGATTATTGCCGACCAAATAAAAGACCTTAATATCGGCGAACCGAAAAACCTCGAAGAGCAGGCTCTCAAACTCGTCGGAAAGGACGTTTACGAAAAACTGATAAAAGGTTATACCGAAAAACAGTGGGGCAGAAATTGCAAAGATTTGCCCGCGTTTATAATCAAACGTTTGCCGTTACGGTTTACCTTCGATAACAATTATTTTAACGACAGGTATCAGGGCGTGCCGATAGGCGGCTACACACAGATAGTCGAAAAAATGCTTGCGGGCACACCCGTAAAAACGGGAGTAACTTATAAAGATTTTATACAAAGCACCGAAGATACTTTCGACAAAATCGTTTATACCGGAATGATTGACGAATATTTCGGGTTTTCTCTCGGCAGACTTCAATACAGAACGGTTCGCTTTGAAACGGAAGTTATGGACACGGACAACTATCAGGGCAACGCAGTGGTCAACTATACCGAAAAAAGCGTGCCTTTTACCCGTGTTATAGAGCACAAACATTTCGAGTTTCAAAAGAGCGAAAAAACCGTGGTTTCGAGAGAATATTCTTCCGAATGGAAGCCCGGCGCGGAGCCGTATTACCCTGTAAACGACGAAAAAAACAACGCGCTTTACGCCGAATATCTTAAACTTGCCGAAAAAGAGAAAAACGTGCTTTTCGGCGGCAGACTCGGAAGATATAAATACTTCGATATGGATAAAACGGTTGCGGAGGCGCTTAACCTCGCAAAAGCCGAACTGCAAAACTAACCCGTATAATTTAACGCAAAAGGGTTGCGGAGGAACCGCAACCCTTTATTCTTACGTTTTTATCAAGACGGCGAAAAATTTACTCTGGTAATTTGGTAACGTCTATCCAAGCGATATAACCCGAATACTTTTCCATTTCCGCAATAGTCATCTCTATCGCGCTGTTACCGCTACCGCACGCGGGGAAAACCGTATCGAACCGTTTAAGCGACTCGTCGAGATATACCTGTACCCCGTCGTTTACCGCAAACGGGCACACCCCGCCGACCGCATGCCCGACTAAAGAAGCGGCTTCTTCTACGCCGAGCATTCTCGCTTTCGTTTTGAAATACGCTTTGTATTTTGCATTGTCTATTTTCGCGTCGCCCGCGCAAACCACTAAAATTACATTTTCGCCCGCGCGAAAAGAAAGCGTTTTCGCTATTCGTTTTTCTTCGGTATTAAGGGCGTGCGCGGCGAGCGCGACGGTCGCGCTCGATTCGGGCAATATCATTATTCTGTCCTCTATTCCGAATTTCTTAAAATACTCTCTTACTCTTTCTACAGACATATTTATTCCTCCGTAAATTGCGCCGTAACCGGCGATTTTTCGTTTATTTTATAAGTCTTGCCGCTAACTATCAGCTTACCGCCCGAAACGTTTGAGATAACCGTTATTTTGCCGTTATCGTAAATCACTTTAACCGCGCCGCCGAAAACCGGAACGGTTGCCGTAAACTTTTTATATTTACCGGGACGAGGAGAAACCGTAAACGATTTTCCGCCGTCTTTGACGCGGACGCCCGCAACGTATTTAAGGAGCATCGCTATAGGTCCCGAACCCCAGGCATGACAAAGACTTTTAGCGAATTTGTCGCCGTACATGGCGTATTTTTCTATACCCGTTACGGCGGGGTCGTACTCCTCGTAAAAACTGGTCGCGCCGTCGTTAAGCATACCTCCCCAGTATTCGGTTATCATATCCTGAGCGACTTTCACCTCTCCGAGTTCGCAAAACGCGCAAAGTTCGTAAAACTTAAAGTAGGGCGTTTTTATCGGCGGCACCGCGGGGTTTTTAAGAACCTTTTCGAGAATAAGCGCGTTCTCCTTTTCGGTCGTAAAACCCGTAAGCACTGCCATAACGTTTTGTTGACGGCTGATTTGTCTTTTGCCCGAAACGTATCCGTCGATAAACCCGCCGAGTTTTTTATCGTAAAACTTTTGATAAATTTTTTCTTTAAGCGCGGCTTCGCTTTGAATAAAACCGTCGGCGTCGCCCGCCGTCGCGGCGAGTTTTCTCATCGAAACGCATACCTTATACAAAAGTATCTGTTCGAAAGAATGCGGGCCTTCTTTATCGAGATCCGCCCAGTCTATAAATATCCAGTCGCCGGGGCGCTGCACGACGAAACCGTTTTCGTCAAGTCGTTCTTTTATAAAAAGATATAACGCTTTTACGCGCGGGTAAATCGCTTTTATAAAATCCGCGTCCGTCGTGTTTTCGTAATAGTCAGCCGTCATCATTATAAGATAAGCCGAATAATCGTTTATGGTATTTATATGCGCGGTATAAGGCGGTTTTCCGAGTAGCGCGATTATCGTGCGTTTAACTATTTCGTCGTCGCGGTTTAAATATCTGTTTATTATATACGACTGATACGCGTCCCCCGCCCAAACCCAGCGGTCGCGTTTTATTCCGTCCAGATAAAACTCTCTCGAACACAGCGCGAAGGTGTGTTTGCTCACCTTAAACACTTTTTCCGCCAAAGCCTCGTCGGAACGGAATTCCCCTATGCTTTTATCCGGCAGATATTCGAGTTTTGCGTAAAGAGAAACGGGCTTTGCTCCCTTAACGAAAATATATCTGAACGCCCTTGCCCTTAATATGGTTTTTTTAGCGGCTTTTACGCTTTCGGATAAAATCGCGTCGCCACAAGAAAGAGCCTCCTCTCTGCTTTCGCCGTAGTAAACGGCGGCGGAAGATTCAAGCCCCTCTAAAACGATAAGGCCGAAAGATTCTTCGTTAAAATCGTACAACGTGCCGCCATCCGTTTCCTCTTCTCGTACGGGGTAAACTTTTCGATACTTAAACGGAAACTTTTCAACGTTTGCCGACGGAGAACGGTATTCCGGCACGCACCCGACGGGTTTATAATCGCCGCGAAATTGCGAACACCCGAACGCCTTGCCGCTTTTAACGTACTTACCGCAGACGTACGCCGCGGGGAGACCCTTTTCGTTTATAACGGTTATTTCGATATGCCTTTCCCCTTTAGGTACGGGGATTTTATCGCTCGGCGAGTAAAATTTATAATCGACCCCGATTCTTCCCTTGCCGTTTAATTTTACGGTGATAAAATCGTCCTCCGGCACGTTTACCTTCGCGGAAAAAATCGCCAACGGCGTTATCCCCGCAATGGGGAAAAACGGCGGAAAGTCCATGCCGAACTCTTGCCTTCTCGAATGCAATTTTATATTATGAAACAGTTCGTAATCGCCGTAGTTCCACATCCAAACCGCTTTATCGCTCATCCTATCCGCCTTTTAATCTGTTTCGGCAATTTTACCACACGCGCGCGTTTTTGTAAAGTTAAAAACAAAAATACGGTTTAAAAACGGCAAAAAGAGTTTATTTTGCTTATTTTGCGGCGTTTCGCGCTTGACAAGCCTTTTTAGTGCGGCTATAATAGACGGTAAGGTTAGGTTATGAACACTCTTTCTGCGTTACAACTTAATAACGCGCCCGCATTAACGGGTCGCTATTATTACGGCGCGTTTGCGATACGATTTATTTCGTATTGCTATTTTTACGTTAAAGCATTTATGCATGCGCGAAAGGGTTTAAAACGGATATAATTCCTTTAACGGGAATTTTCGGGCGATTTCCCTTTTCGCGGGAAGTCGCTTTTTTGTTTAAGCGAAAAATACGACACGGAGATGAAACATGAACGAACTTGAAAAAAACAGAAAACTTATCGACGAAATCGACAAAAAAACGGCGCAACTGTTTGAAGAAAGAATGCTTGCCGCGAAAGAAATAGCAAAGTATAAAAAAGAACGCGGACTCGCCGTTTTCGACCCCGTGCGCGAGACGGAAGTTATAAAAAAGAATTCCGCTTACGTTAAAAACGAAGAACTTCGCGAATACTACGTAACGTACGCGAAAAACGTTATGAGTATTTCAAAAGATTATCAAAACCGACTTTTCGACGGGACGCGTGTGGCGTACAGCGGAACGGAAGGGGCTTTTGCGCATATCGCCGCTAAAAAACTCTTTCCCGAAAGCACGCTTATCTCGTGCGGAGATTTCGAGGCGGCGTATCGGGCGGTAGAACGCGGCGAATACGATTACGCCGTTCTCCCCATTGAAAACAGTTATGCGGGCGACGTTTCGGGCGTTCTGGACTTGATTTTTACGGGCGACCTGTTTATAAACAGAGTCTTGGAGTTAGAGGTAAAACACAACCTGCTCGGATTGAAAGGCGCGCCGCTTTCGGGAATAAAAACGGTCGTTTCGCATCCGCAGGCACTGCGCCAGTGCGCGGAGTATATAAAAGAGCACGGCTTTAAAGTCGTAGAATACTCCAACACCGCGCTCGCCGCGAAATACGCCATGGAACTCGCCGACCCGACGGTTGCAGCAATCGCTTCGGACGAAACCGCCGAAAACTTCGGTCTGGAAGTTTTGGCAAGCGGCATAAACTCGCTTAAAACCAACACGACGCGTTTTGCAGTATTCTCGCGGGCGCAACACGTTCCCTCCGCAAACAGCAAAAACGAAAACGAACATTTTATACTTACCTTTACCGTCAAAAACGAGGCGGGCGCGCTTGCGCAGGCGTTAAACATAATAGGCGCGCACGGCTACAACATGCGCAGTTTAATCAGCCGCCCGATGAAAGAACTTTTGTGGAACTATTATTTTTACGTTGAAGCGGACGGAAACGTCGGCACAACCAACGGAAAAGAAATGTTGCAAGAACTTTCGGCGGTATGCGCCAAATTAAAACTCGCGGGAACTTATAATTAAGTTTTACGCGACGAGTAAAGGAGAAACCGTATGATACTCCACGTAAATTCGCCTGCGGGAGAATATCCCGTAACGATTGAAAACGGAGCGTTAAACCGCGCGGAAAAACTTATACCGACGGAAGGCAAAACGCTTATCGTTACCGACGACGGCGTGCCGAAAGAATACGCCGAAAAAATCGCGAAAAACAGACAGTTTTCGCTTACTATAAGGCTGCCTCACGGCGAAAAAACCAAAAACGCGGACAGCCTGAAACTTATTTTAACGAGAATGGTCGAATCCTCGTTTACGAGAAAAGACCGCGTCGTTGCGGTCGGCGGCGGAGTTATGGGCGACCTTGCGGGATTTGCCGCTTCCGTCTACATGCGCGGAATAGACTTTTACAACGTTCCGACGACTTTTCTTTCTATGGTAGATTCCTCTATCGGCGGTAAAACGGCGATTGACTTTTGCGGCGTTAAAAACGTTGTGGGCGCGTTCTGGCAACCTAAAGGCGTTATAATTTCTACCGAAACGCTTAAATCTCTGCCCGCACGCGAACTTTCAGCCGGAATAGCCGAATCGATTAAAGAGGCGGTTTGTTTCGATAAAGAACTTTTCGATTTAATCGACGATAAAGAAAATTTCGATTTAAATGCCGAAAAGATTATCGAAAAATCGTTAAAAATAAAAAAACGGGTAGTTGAAGAGGACCCGACCGAAAAGGGATTGAGGGCGGTGCTTAACTTCGGGCACACGATAGGGCACGCGATAGAAAGCGCGGAAGGCGGCAGACTTTTGCACGGAGAATGCGTTGCCGTAGGGATGATACCCTTCTCATCTCCCGCGGTAAGAAAAAAACTTATACCGCTACTTAAAAAGTACGACTTGCCGACCGAAACGGACGTTAAAAGCGAAAAAATCGCAGAACTTATCGCCCACGACAAAAAATGCGGCGCGGGCGGCACCGTTAAAGCGGTGTTTTCGGACGAAATAGGTTCGTTTTACTTTAAAAACGTAACGTTAAACGACGTAATTTCACTTTACGAGGAACGAATATGAAAAATACTTTCGGTAACGATTTAAGCGTAACTCTTTTCGGCGAAAGCCACGGAACGACTGTCGGCGCGGTGCTTGACGGGCTTTCCGCAGGCGTTAAAATAGACGAAGAACTTATAAAAGATTATCTTTCCCGCCGCCGCCCTAACGGAAAAACTGATACGCCGAGAATCGAAAAAGACGAGTTTAAAATAATAAGCGGCGTTTTTAACGGCTATTCCACGGGTGCGCCGATTACCGTAATCATACCCAACGAAAACGTTAAAAGCGGCGATTACGAAAAGACCGCGCTTCTTGCCCGCCCTTCGCACGCGGACTACTCGGCTTTCGTTAAATACGACGGCTTTAACGATTACAGAGGCGGCGGGCATTTTTCAGGAAGAATCACGGCGGCGCTCGTAGCGGCGGGCGCAATAGTTATGGGCGCGTTAAACGGCGCGGGCGTCAAAATAAAAAGCCACGTATATAAATGCGGCGGAGAAACGGACGCGAGATTTTCGGATTTAGTCAAAGACTTTGCGTTGCTGGAAAAGTCGAAAGATTTCCCTGTTATAAACGAAAGCGCGAAAGAGAAAATGACCGAAGCGATTTTAAAAGCGAGAGAATCGGGCGACAGCGTGGGCGGCGCGATAGAAACGGCGATAACCGGATTACCCGCCGGGCTCGGAGACCCGTGGTTTGACAGCGTAGAAAGTATGCTTTCTCACGCGCTTTTTTCGCTCGGCGGCGTTAAAGGCATAGAATTCGGCGCGGGTTTTAAGTTTGCGGATATGCGCGGCAGCGAAGCGAACGACCCGTTTATATCAAACGGAAGCAAAATTTTTACCTCGACCAACAACAACGGCGGAATAAACGGCGGCATTACCAACGGCATGCCCGTGATTTTCACTTGCGCGGTAAAACCCACCCCGTCGATTGCGTTGCCGCAAAAAACAATAAACCTTAAAACGAGCGAAAACGCCGAACTTACCGTAAAAGGCAGACACGACCCCGCGATAGTGAGGAGAATCTGCCCCGTTATAGAATGCGTTTCCGCGCTCGTTACCGCAGACCTGTTAATCGCGAGATACGGCGAAAGGTTTTTTACCGAGAAAAAGTAAAAATTATGAAATACGGACTTATAGGCAAAACGCTTAAACACAGTTTTTCAAAAGAAATTCACGAAAAAATCGGAGATTACGAATACGAACTTTGCCCGATGGACGAAAGCGAACTCGCAAAGTTTTTTACCGAAAAAAACTTTCTCGGCGTAAACGTAACGATTCCCTATAAAAAAGCGGTTATCCCCTATCTCGACTACGTTTCGGACGGAGCGAAAAAAATAGGCGCCGTAAACACCGTCGTGAACGTTAACGGCGTGCTTAAAGGTTACAATACCGATTACTTCGGCGCAAAAGAACTTATCGATAAAGCGGGCGTTTCCGTAAAAGGCAAAACCGCGCTTATACTCGGCACGGGCGGCACGAGCGACACGTTAAACGCGGTGCTGACTGGCCTCGGCGCGAAAACCGTGTTAAAAGTTTCAAGAACGCCGTCCGCGGGGCAGATAAGTTACGACCTCGCGGTAAAAGACTATAACTTTGCGGATATTATAGTAAACACCACCCCCAAGGGCATGTACCCCTACACGGACGAAACGCCTGTCGATTTAAACGCTTTTAACAACCTTTCGGGCGTGATAGACGTGATATATAACCCGCTTAACACGCGGCTTATACTTGCGGCGAGAGAAAAAGGCATACCCGCGGCGGGCGGGCTTTATATGCTCGCTTCGCAAGCGGTACACGCTTACGGGCTGTTTTCGGGGGGTACCGTTACGCAAGAACTTACCGAAAAAGTTTACCGCTCCGTTAAATGCGAAAAGCAAAACGTCGTTTTAACGGGTATGCCCTCTTCCGGCAAATCGACTATCGGCAAACTGATAGCGAAAAAACTCGGCAGACCGTTTTACGACACAGACGACCTGATCGAAGAGCGCGCGGGAGAAAAAATACCGAAAATTTTTGAAGAAAAGGGTGAAAAATATTTCCGTTTACTCGAGACGGAAGCGATAAAAAGCGTTTCGGATAAAACGGGAGCGGTAATTGCGACCGGCGGCGGCGCGCCTACCGTAAAAGAAAACGTAACCGAACTTAAAAAGAACGGCAAAATAATTTTTATAGACAGGTCGCCGGATAAACTCACACCGACCGACGGCAGACCCCTCTCCCGCGATATAGAGTCGCTGAAAAAGCGTTATAAAGAACGTTACCCCGTATACCTTGCAACCGCGGACGCGGTTGTAAAAAACGACGAAAGCGTTTACGCCGCGATAGACAAAATACTGAAAGAGGCTGAAAAATGAAATTTTTGATTATCAACGGACCGAACCTTAACATGCTCGGCATAAGAGAACCCGATATTTACGGAAAAAACACTTATACCGATCTTATTTCGCTTATAACGGAACACGCCGAAAAACGCGGCGTTACGGTGGAGTTTTATCAGTCTAATCATGAGGGCGACCTCGTTGACGAGATACAAAAAGCATATTACGACGGGTTTAACGGCATCGTAATAAATCCCGGCGCGTACACGCACACGAGCGTTGCGATATTAGACGCGCTTAAAGCCGTAAACATACCTACCGTAGAGGTGCATATTTCCGACGTAAACGAAAGAGAACCTTTCCGCAAAATAAGTTACGTGCGCGCGGCGGCGTTTTTAACGATTGCGGGCGAAGGATTTAACGGATACCTCCGCGCGTTAGACGCGCTTATAGAGCGTACGGACAAAACGATATGAAAGTAAAAATAACCCCTTCCCGTTTGACCGGCACGGTAACGGCGCCGCCCTCTAAAAGTTTTGCGCATCGCCTGCTTATAGGCGCGGCGGCGGCAGACGGATACAGCGTAATTGAAAACGTTGCTTTAAGCGAGGATATGCTCGCGACGGCGGACTGCTTAAACGCGCTCGGCGCGGAGATTAAACTCGAAAACGGCAAGGCGTTCGTAAAAGGCTTTAACGGCAAACCGAAAGCGAAAAGCGAACTTAACGCGCGAGAAAGCGGAAGTACGTTAAGGTTTTTGATACCCGTATCTCTTTTAGGCGGCGGCGGAAAATTTTGCGGCGCGGAAAGGCTGATGGCGCGCGGCGTGAGTTTATACGAAGAGGCTTTTAAGGATAAAGGTATAAATTTTTGCGGCGAAAAAACTTCGCTTACCGTAACGGGTAAACTTTACGGAGGAAAATTCTTAATACCCGGCAACGTAAGCAGTCAATATATAACGGGGTTGTTGCTTGCCCTGCCGCTGACGGAACGCGGCGGCGAAATCTGCGTTTTACCGCCCGTTGAAAGTCGCGATTACATAAACGTAACCCTTGCGGCGCTTAAAACTTTAGGAATAAACGCAATAAAAAAAGACGAAAACGTTTTTACGGTTTCGGGCGGGCAAACCTACCGCGCCGGCAATTACGCGGTAGAAGGCGACTGGTCGAACGCGGCGTTTTTATACGCGCTAAAAGTTATGGGACACGACGTAAACGTTACGGGGCTTACGGAAAACAGCGCGCAAGGCGATAAGGTTTGCAAAAAACTTTTAGCCGAAATACCCGCGGGTAATATAAATTTCGACCTGGCGGACTGTCCCGACCTTGCCCCGGTGCTTTTTGCGACGGCGGCGGCAAAACGCGGCGGAAAATTTACCGGCACGGCGCGGCTTAAAATTAAAGAAAGCGACCGCGCGACGGCGATGAAAGAGGAATTAGAAAAATTCGGCGCGGCGGCTTTGGTGCGAGAAAACGAAGTTATAATAGAACCGAAAGACTTTCACCCGCCGAAAGAAACGCTATCCTCTCACAACGACCACAGAATAGCGATGGCGCTTGCGGTGATAGCGAGCGTAACCGGCGGCGAAATAGACGGCGCGGAGGCGGTTAAAAAAAGTTATCCGAATTTTTGGGACGAAATGAAATCGCTCGGAATGAATATAGAAATTTTAGCGGAGAAATAACGATGTTAAATCCGAAATACAAAATTTTAATTGTAGGTTTAGGACTTATCGGCGGCAGTTACGCCGAGGCTTTGACGGACGGCGGGTTTACCGTCGGCGCGATAGACGTGGATAAAGAATCTATTGACTACGCACTTGAAAAGGGCATAATAAAAGACGGAACGGTAAACGCAGACGAGGACTATATAAGTCGGTTCGACGTTATAATATTCGCGCTGTACCCCGAAAAACTTTTAAAATGGATAACCGAAAACCAGTACAAAATCAAAAGCGGCGCGATTTTAACGGACGTTTCGGGCGTTAAGTGCGCCACCGTATACCCCGTTCAGGCGATTTTGCGGCAAGACCTTGAATTTATCGGCGCGCACCCCATGCGCGGCAGAGAGGTTTTAGGCGTGAAAAACGCCACAAAAAAGATTTTCACCGACTGTAATTTTATAGTTACCCCGACCGATAAAAACACCGCAAACGGCATTGCGGCAGCATCTGACGTAGGCGCGGCTATCGGCGCGAAAAAAATAAGCGTGATAACCCCCGAGGAGCACGACGAAATGATAGGCTTCGTTTCGCAACTGACGCATTTAATCGCGGTCGCGCTGATGAACTGTAAAGATTCGGCTCACCTTTCGGACTACACGGGCGACTCTTTTCACGATTTAACGCGCATAGCCAAAATAAACGAGGAACTTTGGTGCGGGCTTTTTATGATGAATAAAGACGCGCTTATTAAAGACACCGACGCGTTTATAGAAAAGATAACCGAGATAAGGGATTGTATTAAAAACGATGACCAAACCAAACTTAAAGAGTTAATGAGAATTTCCACCGCAAGGCGAAAACTTTTCGATAAATAAGCAATTACAGGAGAAAACAACTACTATGAACATGACTTTTAAAAGAAGACTTCCCGCGCCGCAGGACATAATGAAAATGTACCCGCTTTCGGAAGAGGCGATAAATGCGAAAAAGAACAACGACGAGGAAATACGTAAAATTTTTCGCGGAGAAAGCGAAAAATTACTGCTGGTAATAGGACCGTGCTCCGCCGACAGAGAAGACGCGGTGTTAGACTACATTTCGCGGCTACGCACCGTGCAGGAAAAAGTAAAAGACAAAATCGTTATAGTGCCGAGAATTTACACCAACAAACCGCGCACCACGGGGCTCGGATACAAGGGCATGCTTCACCAAAGCGACCCGCACGAAAAACCCGACATGCTTAAAGGGCTAATGTCTATAAGGCGCGTACACATACGCTGTCTTGAAGAAACAGGCTTTTCCGGCGCGGACGAAATGCTGTACCCCGAAAATCACCGCTACCTTGCGGACGTTTTGTCTTACGTTGCGATAGGCGCGCGCTCGGTAGAAAACCAGCAACACCGTTTAACCGCAAGCGGGCTCGACCTTCCCGTGGGCTTTAAAAACCCGACCAGCGGCGACCTTTCGGTAATGGTAAACGCGATTATCGCGGCGCACAGCAGCCACGACTTCAGTTACGGCGGCTGGGAAGTCGAGAGTAAAGGCAACCCTCTCGCACACGCGGTATTAAGAGGTTCGGTTACCAAATACGGACAAACCCTGCCCAACTACCATTACGAGGATTTGAGCATTTTAAGCGAACTTTACGCTAAAAGCGGACTTTCTAACCCCGCCGTAATAGTGGACGTAAACCACTCTAACTCGGGTAAAAAATGGTACGAGCAACCGAGAATTTGTAAAGAGGTTTTACACAGCACCCGCCACTCCGCGGACATTTATAAACTCGTTAAAGGGCTTATGATAGAATCGTATCTCGAGGACGGCGCACAGAAAATAGAAGAAAACGTTTACGGCAAATCTATCACCGACCCCTGTCTCGGCTGGGATAAAACCGAAAGACTTATTTACGAAATAGCGGATTTAAGATAACTCTTTACTCGCTTACGGGAGACGGATATGAACGAAAAAATGGTAAAACTCGGTACGAAAAGGTCTGTTATACGCGAACTTTTCGAGTACGGGCTTAAACGCAAAAAAGAAATAGGAGAAAACAAGGTTTTCGATTTCAGCATAGGCAACCCGAGCATTCCTGCGCCCGAGTGCGTTACGCTAACAATGGAACGGCTGCTTAAAGAAGTCGAACCGACGGCTTTACACGGATATACGCCCGCGCCCGGCGCGCCTGCCGTACGCGAAAAAATCGCGGAGTATATTCGCAAAGAGTTCGGCGCGCAATGCCGCGCGGAAAATATTTATATGACCTGCGGCGCGGCGGCGGCTTTAACCTCGGTTATAACCGCAGTTACCGAAAGCCGCGGGGACGAAATAATAACGTTTACCCCGTTTTTTCCCGAATATAAGGTCTTTATAGAGCACGCAGGCGCAAAACTCGTAACGGTAGATTGCGCCGCGCCTGGGTTTGAATTGCCTACGAATAAACTTTCGGAAGCGATAACCGAAAAAACGCGCGCCGTTATAATAAACTCTCCAAATAACCCCACGGGGCGCGTTATACCCGAAAGCGAAATTATCGCGCTTGCAAAAATTTTAACCGATAAAAGCGCAGAATACGGCAAGCCGATTTATTTAATTGCGGACGAGCCGTATAGAGAACTGGTTTACGGCGGAGTTAAAGTGCCGTTCGTACCGAATTATTACGATAACGCGATAGTATGCTATTCGTTCAGCAAATCCATGTCGCTCCCCGGCGAGCGCATAGGCTACGCGTTCGTTTCGCCGAGGTGCGAAAATTTCGATTTGGTTTTTGCGGCGGTCGCGGGGGCGGCGCGCGCGCTCGGGTTCGTATGCGCGCCGAGTATTTTACAGTTTACCGTTGCGGAAAATTACGGAAAAACCGCGGATATCGCCGCATACGAAAAAAATCGCGAACTTTTATACGACTTTTTGGTAAAAACGGGCTACACGGTTGTTAAACCGGACGGGGCTTTTTACCTGTTCGTTAAAGCGCTCGAAGAGGACGCTTGCGCCTTTTCGGAAAAGGCGAAAAAACACGAATTGCTGCTCGTACCGAGCGACGATTTCGGTTGCCCCGGTTACGTGCGCATAGCCTACTGCACCACTTACGACACGATAGTAAATTCTCTTGCCGCGTTTAAGGCTTTATTCGACGAATACGCAAGGCTCACCCCGCCGCAGGTTTAACGTTGACACGCGCGGCTTTTTAGGGTATAATAAAAAAAAGCGAGGTAACGGATATGAAAAAATATAAATCGATTTCGTACGAACAAAACTCTATTATTCAAAAATACGCTCGTAAATTAAACGAAAAGAGAACATTTTCACCCAATAACGGTTATTGTTTTTTTGTCGTTCCGTTTTTTGTCGTTCCGTTAGGGTTTATAATAGGTTGCTTCGTTTTTGCTCAAAATTGTTTTTCAGACGGGTTTATCGAATTTTTATGGCGAGAAGGTCTGCTCGTTTTATGTTGTTACGTTATCGTAGCATTGTTTACGTATTTTATAGAGTATCTTAAGGATATAAAGTATCTCAGGCGCGTAAACGGCGAACTGAAATCTATTGCAAAAGAGTATAAAAAATACGGGAGCAAAAGCGAGTTGGTAAAACAAGCCAAAATTGCTCGTAAAAAAATCGTTGCGACGGAGAGGCGCGAAAAGGAAAATACCGCTAAAAATGCTTCTCGTAGCAAAGCCGACGAGGAATTAAGTCAAATTCTTTCTGAAACACGCGATATTATACGTAACGGCAACCGCCCGAAAAGCACGGTTAAATCTTATGACGTTTACGACGAAAACGGTAGACGCATAGGCGAAATTAAGGACTGGAACCATAAAGAATAATTTTACCGTGCGTTTATAAAAAAACATAATAACTTTTTAAAACATATAGCCCGCGGCGATAAACTCGCCGCGGGCTTAATCTAAGTTAAGTTTATTCACTCATCCGTCTGTGCGGATTTTTTAGAAAATACCACGGCTATTATGCCGCTTGCCACTATAAAAGCACCCGGAACGAGAGCGGCTACCGCGCCGCCGATTGAAACGCTGACGCCCTCGCTTGTTTTGAATATAACGTTTACAAAATCGTTTTGAATAAACGCCGCACCGATTAAATGTAACAATGCGGCAAGACCGCAAATCGTTGCCACCCCAGAAAAATTTGTCAAGCGTTTTTATATACTGCTTTGCCACGTACTCCGCACAAAACTTTTGCATTAAAATTTATATAAATTTTTGTAAAAAAGTTTGTGTAAACGCTTGTATATTTTTAAATTTGTGGTATAATATATATAAAAATGAATGAAAAAGTTTGGAGGAAGAAATATGAGAAAAACGCTATATAGCCTTATCCTGTCGGAGGACGTGGTAAAAGAAATAGACCGTCTTGCGGAAAAAGAGGGTACTAATCGCTCGAACCTCGTCAACGAGGTTTTAGCGGAATACGTTTCGGTAACCACGCCGGAAAAGCGGATAGCGGACGTTTTTAAGAGAATAGAAGACTTTTTCGGAGCGAACGGGGACTTTCCCGTGTACTACGAAAATCACGACAACACGCTTTCGATTAAAAGCGCTCTCTCCTATCGCTACCGCCCGACGCTCAGGTACGAAGTGGAATTATACCGCGCGCCCGAGGGAACTTTCGGCGAACTGAAAGTGAACTTTCGCACGCAGTCGCCCGAACTTTTGAACAAACTCACCGAGTTTTTCGCATACTGGGAGCGCATGGAAGAAATTTACGTGTTTTCGCTGTTTAACGCGGGCAACATTACCTATTCGCTTGACGAATACAAGTGGACGAGGTCGCTGAGTTTTCCGAAAAACAGGCGATACGAAACGGAAGATTTAAGCCGCGCGATAAGCGACTACGTAAAGGTTTTCGACAGGCTTTTAAAAAAGTTTCTTGCAGGCGAATACAAGTCGGTAAGAGAACTCGAAAACGACTACCTTGCCGCGCTTAACGGCGGAATGCTGCTTATATAGCGGCAAAATTCCGCGACAAGGCACATAAAAAATAAAGGAGGAATAAATTTATGGACGCTCAGAAATTAACGAAAAAAGCGGCGGAAGCGATACGTTCCGCCCAGAATATAGCCGTTGAAAACGGCAACATGCAAATAGAACCCGCTCACCTTTTATACGCGCTTATCGACCAGGAAAACGGATTGATAGGCGGGCTTATCAAAAAGATGGGCAAATCCCCCGACGAACTTTTGTCGGGCATAGACACGCTTATACGTAAAATCCCTTCTGTTTCGGGTCCCGGCAGAGAACCGGATAAAGTGTATATTTCACCGCTTACGGATAAAATACTCACCGCTTCGGAGCGGCTGGCGGACGCAACGAAAGACGACTACGTTTCGGTCGAGCATATTATGCTTTGCATTTTCGACTACGCGGATGAGGGAATTAAAAGCGTATTCCGCGCGCACGGGATAACCAAAGCGGCTTTCGAAGCGGAACTCAAAAAAGTTAAAACCGACAGAGTTACTTCGGACGAACCCGAAAACGGTTACGACGCGCTTAATAAATACGGCTTTGACCTTGTAGAACGTGCGAAACAGCAAAAACTCGACCCCGTTATCGGCAGAGACAACGAAATTCGTAACGTTATAAGAATACTTTCGAGAAAAACGAAAAACAACCCCGTACTTATCGGCGAACCGGGCGTAGGCAAAACCGCGATAGCAGAAGGGCTTGCCCAGCGTATCGTTCGCGGCGACGTGCCGGAAGGACTTAAAGAAAAGACTATTTTCGCGCTCGATATGGGCTCGCTTATTGCGGGCGCAAAGTTCCGCGGCGAGTTTGAAGAAAGACTTAAAGCGGTGCTTAACGAGGTAAAAAAGAGCGAAGGCAAGATAATACTTTTCATCGACGAGTTGCATACGATAGTCGGCGCGGGCAAAACGGACGGCGCGATGGACGCGGGTAATCTTTTAAAACCGCTTCTCGCGCGCGGCGAACTCCACTGTATCGGCGCGACTACTCTCGACGAATACCGCAAGTATATAGAAAAAGACGCCGCGCTTGAAAGAAGGTTTCAACCCGTTATGGTTGACGAACCGACCGTAGAAGATACGATTTCCATTCTCCGCGGACTTAAAGAACGGTACGAAGTTTATCACGGCGTAACCATACACGACGGCGCGCTGGTTGCGGCGGCAACCCTTTCTAACCGATATATAACGGATAGGTTTTTACCCGATAAAGCCATTGACCTCGTTGACGAGGCGTGCGCGATGATAAGAACCGAGATAGATTCTATGCCGACGGAAATGGATGAAATTTCGAGAAAAATAATGCAACTCGAAATAGAAGAAACCGCGCTTAAAAAAGAAACCGACGAACTTTCGATTTCAAGACTTAACGAAATAAAGAAAGAACTTGCCGATTTAAGAGAAAAATTCGGCGCGATGAAAACGCAGTGGGAAAACGAGAAAAAGAGCATACATGCGGAGTCCGACATAAAGTCCGAAATAGAGCGCGTTAACGCCGAAATCGAAAAGGCGCAGAGAAACGCCGACTACGAACACGCCGCAAAACTCAAATACTCTACCCTGCCCGAACTCAACAAAAAACTCGAAGAGGCTAAAAAGAACGCGGACGGCAAAAAGAACACCCTGCTCCGTAACACCGTTACCGAAGAAGAAATCGCGAAAGTCGTATCGCGCTGGACGGGCATACCTCTTTCCAAACTTATGGAAGGCGAAAGAGAAAAGATTTTACACCTTGCGGATATTTTGCATAAGCGCGTAATCGGGCAGGACGAAGCGGTCGAAAAAGTAAGCGAAGCGATAATGCGTTCACGCGCGGGCATTGCCGACCCCAACCGCCCGATAGGTTCGTTTATGTTTTTAGGACCGACGGGCGTAGGTAAAACCGAACTCGCAAAAGCGCTTGCCGAAAGTCTGTTTGACGACGAACATAACCTTATCAGGATAGATATGTCCGAGTATATGGAAAAATTCTCGGTGTCCCGTCTTATCGGCGCGCCGCCCGGATACGTCGGTTACGAAGAGGGCGGTCAACTTACCGAGGCGGTAAGAAGAAAACCCTATTCCGTAGTGCTTTTCGACGAAATAGAAAAGGCGCACCCCGACGTTTTCAACCTTTTATTGCAGGTTTTAGACGACGGCAGAATAACCGACTCGCAAGGGCGCACGGTAGACTTTAAAAATACTATTTTAATTCTCACCTCTAACCTCGGCTCCAACTACATTTTAGAGGGCATAGACGAAAAAACAGGAGAAATCACAGAGGAAGCGAAAGACCGGGTAGATAAACTGCTAAAGCAATCTTTCCGCCCCGAATTTTTGAACAGGTTAGACGAGATAATTTACTACAAACCGCTTACAAAAGCAAACGTTACGGGTATAATAGATTTACTTGTGGAGTCGCTTAAAAAACGTATGGAAGACAGGCGCGTTAAACTCGAAATCACGCCCGCGGCAAAAGACTTTATAGTTGACCACGGTTACGACCCCGTTTACGGCGCGCGTCCGCTTAAACGTTACCTGCAAGCGAAGGTCGAAACAATGATAGCGAAAAAGATGCTCGAAGCGGATCTCGAACCTAACAGCACGTTAAAAGTAGACGAAGCGGAAGGCGACCTTATCGTTACCGTGATAAAACCCGAGGCAAAACCTGCGGAATAAAAATAAAACCCGAATAAAAGCGGGGGCGAATTTTCGCCCCCGCTTTTTCGTATCAGTTAAAACTTGTTTAATACTCCGGCGTTTCCACTTTCCACACCGCAACGAGCGTTACGTCTTTATCAAGCGTAAACACGCCGCTTTTAAACTCTTCCGTCGTGCCTTTTATAACCCAGTATTCAAATTTATCGGAAGGATTCGGAGTGTCGAGAGTAAAACTTTCTCCCGATTTAACGGTAAAAGACTTTCTCGCAATCGTAACTTCCGCCTTTCCCTCCATATCGCCGAACTCATAACTGATTGTATAAATTTCGGCTTTGCCGGGGTTATCGGGATTGTCCGAGTCTTTCGACGAATCGGAACCGCAAGCCGCAAAAGACAACGCGGAAAGCGCCAAGAGCAATGCAAAAAGTATCGTTAAAAATTTTTTCATCTATTTTCTCCTTTATCTTACGGTTAAAACCGTTTAATCCGTTAAACCCATAACCCCTTTAAGCGCGATAAAAAAGGTTATTTTATTATTTCGGGCATGCCGCCGTTCAATCTCGAACGCTCTGCGGCAAAACTCATTTTATGGCTGTCTACCGAAACGTCTAAATACGTTATTCCCTCGCCCTTTTTGCCGTTTAATTCGTCGTATAAGGCGTTCATCATAAAGTAGTCGCCGCCCATATGTCCGCCGACTACCGCCGCGCTCGAATCGATAACTATTTTTTCGGTTTCTCCGCCGAAAGTTCTTACTTCGAGTTCGCCGCTTTCTATACTGCCGCAAAGTTCCGCTTTGGTGCCGTGTATATGTAAATCTCTGTAAATGGTTTTAGAAAACGCCGTCATCGAATGGCATGCCGTAACGCCGTCCTCAAACGTCGCGATGGTTACCTGATGGTCCACTACGTCGTTATCGCACTTATATACGCATCTGTCGTAAGGCGAATGACGAAGATTTTTCAAAATATTTTCGTCGGTAGGTTCCTCGGCGTTGAAATATCCGCTGAACTCGCGCGAAAAATCAGTAAGATACAGTTTTTGCGCGTTATATATGCAGTCCTTATACTTGCAGTCGGAGCAATAATTCGCGCTGCCTTCCGGCGCGCGTTCTTTTACAAAGTAAGAAAGTTTGCCCATAGAACTTACGGAAAGACATTTTTTACCTATAAGATATCTTAAAATATCCATATCGTGGCAACATTTTGCAAGTATCATAGGAGAACTTTCCTTAGAATTTCTCCACGGACCTCTCACGAAGCTGTGCGCCTGATGAAAGTAACCTACGTTTTCGCTTGCGCGGACGGTAATTATATCGCCAAGGCGCCCGTCGTCAATAATTCTTTTAACCGTTCTGTAAAAAGGAGTATACCTTAAAACGTGGCAAACTATAACCTTTCTGCCCTCTTTTACGCTTGCGTTATATATATCGAGGCAGTCCTTTTCGTTATTAGCGATAGGCTTTTCGAGCAACAGGTCGTAACCCGCCGCCATAAACGCTTCGGCATGCTCTTTATGAGAATCGTCCTGCGTGCAGATAAACGCCAAATCGGCCTTGATTCCGTCCTTTAAAAACTCTTTGTAATCCGTATAAAGCGGAACTTCGGGATAATGTTCTTTTGCGTAATAAACGTTTTTTTCGCCGTTTTCGATTATAGCCGCTATCTTGAACTTTTCAGGATACGTCGCGGCGAATTTAGCGTAAATTTTTCCTCTGGCGCCGAGCCCGAATATTACTATGTTTTTAGTCAATTTTGTTTCTCCTCTTTTACGGTTTTTTATTATTGTATAAACATTTAATGTTTTTGTCAACTTAAAAACCGCTTTTTTCTTTGAGAATATCTTCGGCGCGAGCCCACGCATAGCGCGACAATCCGCTGTCCGTTTGTTTAGGAAAATCGTGTGCGATTTTAAAGGTTACCTGCTTTCCGCTCGTGGTAAAACCGCCGCCCGTTATATAGTCCGGTTGATAACAGGTAAAACTTTTACCCTCTTCGTTTATTTTGGAAAAATTACTCGCGTAACCGTTAAGCGCTTTAAGCAAATATTTTTCGTCGCCAGTCAAGGTGTAGTATAAATAATCCGCCTCGGCGCGCCAAATCGTCCAGGCGTGCCCCATACAAAGCGCGTTACCGTCTTTATCGCCCTCCCACTTCGTTTCCCACCAACGAAGCGTACTGTGAAACATCGGCGCAAAGGGAGTTTTAACGACCCAGTTTTCATGCATATCGAGTATTTCCTTCGCCCGAACGACGTATTCTTTTACGAATTTTACTCTGCTGCAATAATATAAAAGCGTAAGCGCGGAACAGGACATACTGCCCTCTTCGATAAAAGGCTCCGCTTCGGTTTGCAACACCGTTTCGGTTGGGAAATCGAATCCGCGTTCGTATACGTGCCTTGCCATTTTCGCCGCGCATTCAAAATATCTGTCAGAGCGCGCTTTATCGATTTTTTCGAGAAAAATCGCCGCGTCTATAACGGGAATTATCAGACAGCAAACGGTAGTATAATCTTCTTCTTTAACCGACCATTCAAGCGTGGTTTTTATCGCCCCGTCCGCGCTCTGTCGCTTAAGCGCGCAATCCATTGCGCCCGTCGCGTATTCGAGATACTTTTTCTCTCCGAGCGTTTTGTACGCTTCAAAAAAAATCCCCGCGGCAAAAAACTGCTCCTGCACGCGATCCGAATTGAATACGTTATACTCCGAAAACCCTTTTCTCGCCTTATAATAAACGGTTTGGCGATCTTTTGCTTTATCTTCGTTACGCTCGGTCATAACGTCAAGGTCGGGTTTTATCTTTTCGTAAAGCGCGGCGTTAAAACCGTAATCCTGCATATATTTCAGTATCGCGGTAACGTGGCACTTCCACTCGCAATCGTTGCCGTCGGTCAAAGCGTTATCTTTTTGCGAGACGGAAAACATTGACCTTTCTCTTAACTTTTCAATATCGTCGTAACAGTAAAAAGTACAGTCTATCCCGCGTGCGCCGCTTTTGTAAGGCGTACACGTAATAAGCCCGTATCCGTTCCCTTTAACAAGCGCATACCCGCCGAGATTATTATACTTTTCGTTTTCCGCGACAACGTAATCGAAATCTCCCGTTACGTCTATACGGATATACTCGCCCGCGCGAACGAAACTTTTTTCGTAATGCGCGACGGGGAGTTTTTTAAGAAATGAAACCTTTTTAAGCGCGGCAAGATAACTGCCCGCCTCGCCTATATAAACGTCAAGCGTTTTTCGGTTGCTTATTTTATACGCCTTATCGAAATCTGCCAGAATTTTTAGGTTATCGAAATACTGTCCGCCCGAAAAAAGCGAATAATCCATTTTCCACCCGTCCGCTTCGGACAAGCAAACTAATATAAGATTTTTGCCCTCGGGATTAGTCAGATAGCAAAAGATATGTTCGCTGCAAAGCGAAGCGTACGGAGAATTGAACAGGTATTGCTTTTTCCACCCGCCGCAATTCTTTTTGCCCATGAATTTAAACGGAAGGTTAAGCCCGAATTCGGACAGTTCGTCGCTTTCGGTTGTAAGCGAAAGGTAGAACCCGCCGTTTTTTGCGCAAACCGAAAGTTTGCTTTGGGTCTTTTTTGCATAGCCCTTGTCGTCGAATTCGTCTTTTCGCGAAAGATAAGGCGTACCCTGCGGCTTGTCGCAAACGGTTATATCGTCCGTTTTAAGCGTGTATGTAACCGAAATATCGTTTACGAAATAACTATTTATAAGTTCTTCGTATGCGGAATTTATCATATCGTAACGGGTGCGCCGAGTTTAAGCCTCGATTCCTCCGCGGCGAAACTCATTTTATGCGATATAATGCTGTCTTCGAGCGTGGTACGGGTAGCGGAAGGCTTTCCGTCCGTTATATAGTCTATAAAGTCGTCGAAAAGGAGTTTGTCTCCGCCGCCGTGCACGCTGAAATCTTCGTACATTTTCGATAAATCTATCACTCTGTCGCTGCCGAGGAAAGGTCTGACGGTGATTTTGTTCTCTTCCATATCCGCCTCTATCTCGCCGAGCGTGCCGTGTACTTTTATACACCTGTGGCATTCCTTTGAAAAAGCCGTCATCGTGAGTTGCGCGGTAACGCCTTTTTCAAACAGCATGTTTACTACCTGGTGATCCACTACGTCGTTATCGCAGTTAAAAACGCACCTGCCGTATAAATTAGGTTTTTCGGTAAGCAATTTTTCAATAAGTTCTTTCCTGCCCGTTCTTATACCCATGGCGTTACCTAAAATAGGGTTGTACGCCTTATAAACGTCGTTATAAATCTTGAACGAGTCGTACGGGCAGTTTTTGCGCGTGCTTTCGGCACAATCGACGCAATAGTCCGCGCATCCTTTCGGCGCGTTTGCTTTTTTAAAGTAATAAAGGTCGCCGTAAGAAGATACGGAAACGCACCTTTTACCGAGTAGCCAGAATATTATATCGAGGTCGTGGCAACACTTTGCGAGAATCATGGGAGAAGACGTTTCTTTACTTCTCCACGCTCCGCGCACGTAAGAATGCGCATCGTGCCAGTAAGCGACGTTTTCCGTCTGGCTTATCGTAACTATATCGCCGAGTTCTCCGGAGTCGATTATTTTTTTAATTTCCATATAAAAATGGCTGTACCGCAAAACGTGGCAAATCATTACCTTTTTACCGGCGCTTTTTTCCGCCGCAAGTATCGCCTCGCAATCGGCTAAAGTCGTCGCCGCGGGTTTTTCGAGGCATACGTCGTAACCGAGTTCGAGCGCTTTAATCGCGTGGTCGCGGTGCTGACTGTCCTGCGTGCAGATGAAAACGGCGTCCGCTATTTTGCCCTGCGCGAAAAACTCGTCCGCACCGACGTAAACGTCTTTTTCGCTTAAATTAAACTTTTCTTTCGCCGCCGCGCGCGACTCGGGGTTGATATCCGCCGCCGCCGTAAGAACCGCTTTATCCGAGTTTACGGCATATTCCGCAAACAATTGCCCTCTGCCGCCGAAACCTACTATCGCTATTCTTTTTTTATCCATAAAACCTCTCCCGTCAATCTTCGTCGTAAAGGATAATTCGTTTCGAGCCGAATACGCCCGCGTCGTTATCCGTACCGTTTATTTCGTTTTCCAAAACGTTACCCACCGTAAACGCTATTTCGTTTTCGCCCGAACGCAATAATTCGGTAACGTCGAACTCGTACGGAGAATAAAGCCTTGCACCCGCGGTTTTGCCGTTTACGCAGACGGAAAGATAATCTTTTACGTCTTCCGCGACGATAACCGCGCGCGTGAATTTTTCGGTAACGACGACTTTACGGGTAAACTTAACCTCTCCCGAAAAGTTTTTTAACCCCGCCGCGTGGAAACTTATTTCGCCCGTCGGTACTTTTTTATTTTCGATTTCGCCGAGCCAGCCGCCGTTAAGAGATATATCCGCCGTTTTACGAAGATTTTTTGCTAAAGACGCGACCGTTTCTTTTTTATAAAACGCTATTATTGCCGAGCCGAAAGGCAAAAGATTTACTTTTACCGTACACGCGCCTGACGCCGCCGCAAAATCCGCACATTCACTTTCACCCGTTTCGGCGTTAAGTATAGCCGCGCTTAAAACGCCCGTTTCGGTAAACGCAAACGTTTTTTCTTTTTCGGTTAAATTTACGAAAAACGCAAGTTTAACGTCGCCGCATTCTCTCTTTAACGCGTAAACGCCTTCCGCATTTCCGAACGTTACGGGGTCGGTTACGGCAAAACGAACGGGCGAAATAATCTCTTCTTCTCTATATCTCGGCACGGTAAAAAACCTTGCGGAGTTTACTATATCGCGTACCGCCGCGGCGTATTCGTCGTCGCGCTCCCCGCGCTCGTCCGTCGGATTAAAGTCGTTTACGCAAGCGACAACGCCGCCCGCCAGCGCGAAATCTCTTATTTTAAGCACGCTCGATTTCGGCATAACCGAAAGTTCAGGCATAACCGCCGCCTTATAACGCGTGTTTTCGCCGCCGATAAATTCCGCCCCGTCGATTTTGCATTTCCCGAGCGAAACGTCGTCGTAAAAATCGAAGTCGGCGCGATTTGAAAGCAACGCGTTTTTCAGCGCGAGAACCTGTCTGTCGAGTTCGTGAACATCGTAACGATAAAGCGGGCGAAATTTTGCCCAGGACGTTTTAAGCGGAAAGTAAAAAAGCACGTCCGCACGATATTCGCCCGCGCGGCAAACGAAACTTAAACGTTTTACGTAGTCCGCGTATTGTTTAAAATATTTCCAGTACCCGTTCTGATAAAAAAGCGAAGGCGGGCTTTCGGTTTTTCTCACGCCGTCAATCGAGTAAAAAAACGCGTGCGGCACGAGCATGTTTACGCCCTGCACGTACTGAAAATCCGTACGCCTTTTCATTTCCTCGGGCGTAAGACCCCAGCCGAACCCTCCGAAAGTTTCGGAAAAGCAAATTCTTTCGCCGTAAACGTGCGCGGCAGACGACCCTAATTTTTCGGTTATGCGGTCTATGTTGCGGTCTATACAATCGATGCCGGAAAAGTCCATCGCGTTCATCGCGGAGAAAAAGTCGCTTTCCGTCTGCACGAGCGATTCTATATAATCCTCTCTATGAAGATGCCCTATAAGTTTAAGCCCGTCCGCGTTTAAAAACGCGCGTATTCTGCCGAAATAACTTTCCGCGTAAAATTTCGCAACCGCCGCGTAATAGTCGCAACGGGTTTTAACCGACCTTTCGCCCATATCCTGCCACAAACAGCAAAGATACGGCCTTATATCGTATCCGAATTCCTCGATAAACCGTGAAGCGAAATTCTCCGTCCATATAACGGTGTTAAGGTTAGCGCACTGTTCGAGATAGTTTTGATAAAACCCCGGCTCATCGGTAAAAAAGCCTTTTATCGTACCGCCCCAGTATTCCGCAAGGTTTTCTTTATACGCCGCATGGGTTACTTTTATAAACTCGTCCGTAGCGGAAGAGTTCAAAAGGTCTACGTATGGATAGGGACTATATGCCGGTTTATGTTTGCATTTTTCCTTTCTGAAAACGAAAACTTCCCAGCAAAGCGTTTCGGAACGCCAAGGTTTTGCGCATTTGTTTTCGTAATCGGTTATATCGAGAAAATAACTGTCGCTATGCACGGCGATAACGCATTCTATTTCCGCGCCGTCCTTCTTTTCAACGGAAATATACTCGCCGAGAACGGGATATATTTTTTCCACCGAAAGACACTCCGCGGCAAACTGCGGATTACTCCCCACGACCTTGCCGCCGGCATACCCGCTCGGCCAGTTATCCTCGTCGTATATCCAGGCTTTCATATCCCGCACGGAAAGTTCGCTTAAAATAAAACGAATTTTTTCAAACCATTCGCCCGAGAGGTAAGGAACGGTCAGTCCCTTTCTCGCGTGCAACACGCACTCGTCTACGCCTTGTTCTTTCATTTCGGCAATCTGAACGCGAAGCGCGTTTTCGTTAAGGTCGCCGTTTAAAAACCAGAACGGCGCGACGGAACAGTCTTTCGGAGGGGTTTTAAATAAATTCAAGTCAAAATTTTTCATGTTTAACCTTTAACGCCGTCTGCTGAAGACAGCCCGTTTTGCAAGGGTTTTTGGAATATGCCGTAAACTATGAATATCGGTATCATCGATATAACGATTGCGGCGAATTTTTCTACGTCTACGTAAGTATTGTCGGTAAGCAGGTTGTTAAGCCCGACCGAAACGGTGTAAAACTCTTCCTGATACGTTATAAACGTTATGCTCATAACGTACTCGTTCCATATGCCGACGAAACTTAACAGGGTTACCACGAACACCGCGGGCATAACCATAGGCAGCACTATGCGGAAAAACGTTTGAAACTGGTTGGCCCCGTCGATTTCAGCCGCTTCTAACACGGCGTTGTTTATGCCGCGCATAAAAGGCGTGGTCATAAATACGTAAAACGGCACGCCCTGAAGGGCGTTAGTAATCATAAGCGTAAAAAGCACTATACCGCCGTCCACGAGATTAAGGCTTTCGCAAAACTTTAACAACGGTATAAGCAAAAGCAATTGCGGCACCATCATAAACAGCGAATAAAATTTACTTAAAAAACTCGTTGCCGGCGAAACGAACTTTGCCACGCAATAAGAGGTGGTGGTCGTCATGATGACCGTTAAGGCAACCGTTCCCACGCTTAAAATAACGCTGTTTAAAAAGTATTTCGCAAAATTCATTTCTTCCCACGCAACGCGGAAATTTTCCCATTTAAGCGATTTAGGCAGCGACCATGCGCTTGCGTAAAACTCGCCTTCGGTTTTTAACGATGACACTATCGTCCAGACGAGCGGAAACAAAACGAGTATCACCCATATTACGAGAAACACTCTCGTAACGTTTCTGAGTATCGTTAGGGATTTGTCGCTTACCGCGTTGTTGCGTTTTTTTACGGATGCGTTTTCTGTCATTATTCTCTGTCCCCCGCTTTATCCATAAAGAATTTTACCGAGAGCGACATTACCGAAGTGATTAAAAGCATCACGAGCGAAGCCGCGTACGAATAACCGTATCTCGACATGTCTAAACCCTCTTTATACACGAAAAGTCCCATTACCTCGAAATTTTTGGAGAGTTGTCCCGGCAGCATTACGTTTACGAGCGCAAAGTTTCCGCCGAGCGACTGATAAAGTATGCTGACAATCATAAACGTAAGTTGCAACCAGACCGCAGGCATGGTAACGTATTTTAATTGTTGCAGTTCGGTCGCGCCGTCTATTTTAGCCGCCTCGTAAAGTTCGCCGGGTACCTGATGAATCGCCGCCATCATGGTAAGCATAAACAGCCCCACACCGCACCAACTTGCGACAAAACCTATAACGCTTGCGGGTCTTTCTACAAGCCAGGCAACGTCCGTACCGCCGCTGAATAAGGACAATATGGCGTTAAACAAACCCTGGTCGCCCGAGATAAACGTAAACCGCCATACAAGACCTATGATTACGGTCGATAAAACGTTAGGAATATAAAATACGAACTTGTAAAAAATTATTTCTCCCTCGCGCATTTTAAACCGCGTGAGCGACACCGCGAACAGCACGGTGAGAAAACATATAACGACTTCTTTTATACCCGTTAATATAAGGTCGTTTTTAAAAGCCCGCCAAAAACGAGGTTCTTTAAACACGGCGGCGTAATTTTTAAAACCTATATAGGTCTTTTTCTGCATGCCCGCCCAGTCGTAAAAACTCATCCGGACGGACTGCAAAATCGGCACGACGCAAAAGATAAAGTAAAGCGCGAACACGACGAAAGCCGTAGCGAAAAAGAACGCCCATTTAGACTTTGTCATATTTCCCTTTAACTTGCTTTTTTGCAAATGATTAGTCATATATTTTCTCCCCGCGCGAATTTACGCGATTAAAGCATTGTTATGCGTGCATTTGTTCCCATCTTTCGACAAGACTTTGGCAGAACTCGTTTACGGTCATTTCGCCCTTGATAAGGGAATTTACGCCGTCGTTAAAAGCAGAGTCGATATTGCCCCAACTGCCTACGTGTATCACTTGTTTATAAGACGTATCGGAAAGAACCGCCTGCGCGTTTTTAAACGTTTCGCTTATGTCGGTATCTCCCGATAAATCTACCGGTACCACCGAAAGCGAACCCGTCGTTTTAACGAATCTTTTAGCAACGTCGTCGCGATAAAGATAAGTCATAAAATCAAGCGCGTTCTTTTTGTTTTTGGCTTGCGACGCTATCCCGCAGGTAACCGCGGAAGTAACGAGTATTTTTTGGTTTTCGACGAGAGGAGAAGAAGTATATCTCATCTTAACGGCGGTCGGGAACTCGTCGCCTAATTGTTTTACCATTTCGCTTTCAAGCCAAAGTCCGCAAGGCAAAAGCGCGGCTTTACCGTTAAGCCAGTCTTTTTGCGCGTCGATATGGTCTTTATCGTCCCACGTGGCGTAAGCGTTCGTAAGTTTCGAAAACTCCACGAACCTGTTCATAACTTCTTTAAATTCGGCGGAAGTGAAAACTTCTTTATCTTTAGCGTTTTCAACCCTGTCGAAAAATTCATCGCCTTTTTCCGCAAGCGCGGGGAGTATAAAGCCCTGCACGAGATATCCGGAGTACGCGCCGGGGAATATAATTGAACTGCAAGAAGATGTCGCCTTGTTTTTGGTAAAGGCTTTAAGTTCGGAGTAATTCGTCGGTACGCTCCAACCTTTTTGGGTAAACAACGCCTCGTCGTACCACATTCCGTAAGAAGATATTACGAGCGGCATTCCGTAAGTTATGGTTTTACTGCCGTTGGTATTTTTAAACGCGTAATTAAGATTCGCTTTGTCTTTTATCTTTACGTCTTCGCCGTTTACGGTAGCCGTTTCGAGCCATTCCGTAAAGTCGTACAAAAGCCCTTCTTTAAGCATCGTATCTTTATCGAGGTTGTTGCCGTCAAGGAACACGAAATCCGGCGGGTTGCCGTTTCTCCATTTATTTTGGAACTGTTTGTTTACGGTGTTGCCGAAGTAGGGCGTTACCTTTACGTTCGGATGGTCCTTTTTATAGAGAGAAATAACGTAATCCCACATTTCTCTCGTATAAGAGGAACTCGTGTTGATTTGAAGCGTTAATTCGTTCGTTTCGGTGAGCGGCGCGTCCGGGTCGATAGGGGTATCGGGGTCCGTGTTACTGCCGCAGGCGACCGCCGTAAAGGCAAGGCACGCAAAAAGCAACAATGCGATAAATCTTTTAAGTTTTTTCATAACTTTCTCCTTTTATATATTATTTCATTCTTTTTTTACGTTTATCGAGCAAAACGCCGCCGACCACGCTGCCTACGGTGATAACGCAGGCGGCCGTTATGGCGACTATCTCGCCCGCGCCGAGCACGTTTTTGTTGGGTCTGACGGGATCTACCGGGTCGTCCGGATTATCGGGATTATCCGGGTCGTCGGGGTCAATCGGTTCCGCGTACTCGCCCGTTCTTATCAGTACGGTAGTACCAGCCTCCATTTCTATCGTTACGGTAGAAACGTTTTCTCCGAGCACTTTGCCGTTAAACACGTCGTAAACGAAAGTGGGTTTATCGAGAGTTATGGTTTTGGTGCCTCCGTAAAGAGAAGCGATGGCGATATAATTGCCGTTTTGATAAACCGCGTCGCCGCCCTCTTCTCCGACGGGGGTTACGCCGTAATTTTTAAGCACGTTGCGTATAAACGCCGCGGGTACGTTACCTACCGAAGAATAAACCGAAGTGTAACTGCCGCCGCCCTCGAGTTCTACGGTTTTAACCGCAAGCCCGGTAAGTTGCGTGCCGTATATTTTTCCCAAAACGGTAGCGGTTTCGTCGGTTACCACAAGCATCGGGTTTACTTTTACCGAAGAGGGTTTACCGTAAATATAGCTTTTAACTCCCTGTGCAAACCCTTCGTTCGCGGTAACTTCAACCCCGTAAGAGGTGCCGCTCGGCGCAAACGCGAGCGTAATATCCGTTACGGAAGAAACTCTTTCGGCACTCATTTCGCCTCCCGCGCCGTATATCCCGGGGAAGCCTACCCATATAACCGTTTTGCCGTCTTTTTTAACTCTTTCGTTTATGCCGGCAATCTGCTCTTCGGTAAGGTCGACCGCCACCACGAGGTACACGTCGTAATCTCTCATAAATCCGTTTGCAAACGAGGAAGCGTAAAGCAAATCGAATTGCGCGCCGATATGAGCAAGGCTTTCTTTTTGCCAGTAAAGCGATTGATACAGATAGTCGTAAGACCCGTCAAAATCGTAAGCCATTGCCGTCGCGATGTCGTCGCCGACAACGAACGCTATTTTAGCGGTATTTTCTACGGGTTCTTTAGCGGCGCGTTCCCACTCTTTAGACATAACGCTTATAAGGTCGTAAATCTCGGGGTCGTTAAACCAGCCGCCGTACATGTCGTACCACCAAAGTCCCGCGCCTTTTATCATCATATTGACAAAATCTCTCTTCATCGATTCGAGCGTGGCTTTAACGGTGTACGTTTTACCCCATTCTCCGAGAGTTGCGGGAGGCGTGCTTTTGCTGTCGAAATAAACGGTACGGCTGTCGCATTCGATTATAGCCATTTTGCCCGCCGCTATAACCGAATCGACCATCATCATGTAAGACGCGCTCATACCGATATTACGTTCGTCGTAGCAGACAGGCGCGCATAAAAAGTCTATATATTCAGACTCTAAAACGCGCGAAATAGAAGCGTTTGCAAGTCCCGCGCCCTCCCACGTTAAAACGTTGGTAAGATAACCGTTGTAAGTACCCACGACCCATTGATTGCCGGTCGTTTCCTTAACGACTTTGGCAAGGTACAATATGCTGTCCGTTACCATATCGCACAAAAAGTAATGAACGTCTAAAACGTTGCGTTGAGTTTTACCGTCTAACAGCGTGTTATAAGTCGTCGGTTTGCGTTTGTCAAAAGTAGGCACGTTAGCCGTTTCGAAAGTAACGGTGTTGTTGCCCCAGGCTTTCCGCAACGCTTCAACCGTTTCATACTTGTTTTTAAGCCACGCCCTGAACTCCGTCGTCGCCACGCGGCTCGTATCCGCACAAATCGGTTCGGTCGCGCTGTACGCGTGCCCGTAATATTGCCATTCAAAGGTCGCGCCGGCGGAAATCTTAACCGAGTAAACGTGTCCCGACCAAGGCTGGTTCATAGCGTATTCTAAAAACGCCTCGTAAAATTTGCCAACGTCCTCACGCCATTCTTTCGACGCGTACGAGATTTTCTTTTCGTAAACGTTTTTGCTGTTTTTAACGTAAATAACGCTGTCGGGGTGCGCGTTAAGCCACCAGGTAGGCGGGTCGGCGTCGAGCATAAGCATTAAAAGCGCGTCGGGTGCGCCTTGCAACGTTTCGTACACGACGTTGTCGAGCGCGGAAAAGTCGTATCTCCCGTCGCCCTTCCACATAGAGCCGGCGTTGTTCATATTATAAATACGGCAATTAGGCAAACACATAAGGTCTACGCCCGCGCCCGCCATACCGGAAGCGTACTCCGTTTCAAATACGGTGGATTGCTCTCTTAAATACATCATCGGGGCGACGGGTTCGCCGTCGATTAAAAGGCGGGCGGTGCCGTCTATAATTTTGATTTCGGTCTTTTTAAGTTCTACCGTGCCGGGGTTTTCAATATCGAAGTACTCGCCGCGGATAATGTTTTCGTAATAGGGGTTAAACCCGTCCTCGTCGTTGTCGATATAAAACTCTTTGGGGTCGAACTGTATCATGTAGGTATCCGTTGCGATAAAGTCCGGCACGAACACCGAAAAAGTAACTTCGTTTAACTCTCCCACGACCCATTCCGTCGGGTATAAACCGCCCGTGATTTCCGGTATAATCCACGCGCCTATAACCTCCTCTTCGTCCGAGGACAGCCACGGGCGGAAAAACACGCGGAAAGAAAAGTCGTCTTCTATCCTGTTTTTAATTTCAAACGTAACGGAAAATTCGAGTTTTTCACCTGCCTTAACCGACGCGGGCAGCGTTACCGAAACGAGCGTTGCGCTCGGAAGAGCGTCGGTTGAACGTTCGTACGGGATATTACCCCAAGGCTGACAGGTAACGGGACCGACCACGTGAATCTTTTTCCAGTCGCTCGCGTCGTAAACGGCGTTTATCCAGTCGACGGTTCCGTCGATGGCGTTGTCCATGGAAAGCGTTTCCTCATCCGAGTAAACGCGCAGGGTTTTACCGCTGACGGTAACTATTTCAAGGTCAAACAGCACGCCCGTGTAATAAGTCTGGTTATAAATTTTGAATGCAAGCACGTTTTCGCCGACGTTTAAAAGATTCGTAACGTTTATAACGAGCAGGTCTGCCCACGCGTTTTTGCCGGGGTCCTCGAGTTCGTTGCCGTTTACGTAAGAAGTGGTAACGTCGTCGCCGGTAACCTGCAAGCGCGCGTAAGAAACTTCTTCTTCAAGCGTAAAAGTCTTTCTGTAATAGGTGTTCTGATACTCTAACCCGTAGGCAATATCCGTCGCGGGGTAACAAATCCACTGACCTTTCCAACCCGTGGCGTCTACTACGGGGTCGTAAGTTTTTTCGATTTGCAAGTTATCGAGCGTAACGGTGCCGCTTCCGGCGTTTTTAAAGTACAATTTCGCGTAAGCCGCGCTCGGCGCGAGAAAATCGAAGGTGAAAGCCGAGTCCTCTTCGATAAGCGGGTATTCGGTATATCCCGCTCTTTCTCCGCGGAAGTTTATCCACTCTACCGCGATAACGGGGCGAGCCGCGCCATCGGCGTTAAGTTCTCCCGTAAAGGTATATCCGTAACCGTAAAGCGCGCCGTAAAACTCGGTCGTAACCTGCTTGTTTGCGGCAAGCGAAATTTTACCGTTTTTAAACGATTCCGCGTCTCCCGTAAAGCCCGCCGCAACGCCGCTGTCCGAAATGCTTTCAAGGTCGTTTTGATAAGCGACGGTTTCAACGTCGTAACAGAAAAGTCCGTCTATATAACAATCGGCAACGCCGGTTTTTATCGTTACGGTACAGCGTACGTTAAACGTATCGGCAGGCATAACGTAGCGTATAAACACTTTCGTCCAGTCCGAAAGCCCTTCGCCCGATTTCAAAAATACATACGGGCTGTCAAGAAACATCGTGCGCTGATTTGCGCCGTTATAGAGTTCTATTTTTAAAAGCGCCTTTGCATCCAGAGAGTTTTGCGAACGCATGTAAAAGCCTATCTCGTAAGTTCTCCCGCTGACGACTTCGAGCGTGCCGATGGTGGAGGCGGTAAAATCGGAAAAATAATCTTTTCTCTGAACGTGTAACGAGTTTTTGCCGTCGTGATAAACGTCGTCCGCAAAACTCACGCTTTCCGTTTCGCTGAAAAGCCAGCCGCCTACTTCGTCCGTGCCTTCGGTCTTTTCAAAACCTTTGTTTACTTCGTCAACCTCTATCCTTTCAAAGAAAAACGAGTCGTAATACACCGCGGCGTTACCCGTCGGCGCGATATCTACCTGAAAGAAAGCGGTAAACGCGTCCGGCTCCAACTGGAAAACAGCCATAACCTTTTTCCAGCCGGAAGTGGTACCGGTTACGGTTGCGGAATCGTTCCAGTAATAATTGTTTTTAGTTGTAGCCTGTCCGTTAGCCTTAAATTGTCTTAAACAAAAACTGTTTTTTGCCGACGGAGAATCGGATTTATAATAGAAAGAAAGTTGATAAGTCGCGCCGCCGTCTACCTCGAAAGCGGTATTGTTAAGCACCGCGCGGTTATCTACGGTAGAAGCGTTTACGATTTTAAGCGAGTTGCCGCTGTAAGCCTCGTCGCCGGTAACTATAGAGTATGAAACGTTTGCGCTCTGCTCCGCGACAGTTTCCCACTTAGTCCACTCTTTCGGAAAGCCGCCTTCGAGTTCCTCGAAATCGGGGTTTAAAACCAGATTTTCTCTCGTCGACGGGTCGAAAACGTATTTCGTAAGAGATACGTCGTCAATAAGCACGGTTGCGGAGCCGCTGCCCGTAACGACGAATTCTATACGCATATACTGCGCGCCGTCCGGGGCGGGTATTCTTGCGGTTTTGGTGGCAAAACCCGCCGTCGTGGCGGTAACTTCGTCTTTATTGCTTGCGTTTTGCGTGCCGCTTACCCAGCGCGAATATATTTTTACGTCGCCGGAAATCGTCGCTTTGATTTTGTAAGTAAGAGTGTATTTAACAAGCCCCTCTACCGAAATAACGCCGGTAGACAATCTTGCCGTGCCGAGAGATTCCGAAGAAGCGGTTTTTTTCACGATTTTGGCGACCTTGCCGCCGTCTGCACCCTCCGCCGCGTGAGATACCGTAAAAAGGCTTTTACCCACGTCGTAAGAGTAATAAAAACCTGCGGGGCAAACGCCCGTAGAATCGGTATATTCGAGATTGCCGTTGTAAACGAGATTAACGTTTTCCTCCGCGTGTGCGCGCGTAGAAAAAACGCCCGTTTTCGTTACGGATAAAACGAATCCGCACGCGCTAAGCGCAAAGATTAAAACCATAACCAAAACGGTTTTCAGTCTGGTAGAACGGGTTAACCCCGCCGCCCTGCCGTTGTCGGCGCTTTTGCGGTTCATATAGTCTCCTTTTCGGCGTTGAATGCCGTTTTTTTCTTTCGCCCGTACGGGCGTTTAATAATAGTTTGGTTAAAAACAAGCGGCTTATTACCCGCAAGGTTATTACGTTTTTTGTTTGAACGATTGCTTCGTTCGCTTTTGCAAACAAAACCTTTTTTTCGGTGAAAAACTCAAGATTTTTCGATTTGTGTACGAAACGCCGTTTTAGCAATCGCGCGGCGGCGAATACTGCCGCCGCGCGGTTATTTGCTTATACTTAATAAGTGTTGTTTTTAGTGCGAGTTAAGCGTTTTCGTACGGGTTGCGATTAAATTCGTTTTAGGCGAGTCGTCAGTTATTAAACTCGTCGAGAGCCTCAAAATCGTCGAAATCGTATCTGTCGCCGCTTACGCCGCTGACTTTTAATACGTCCTTTTCTTCAAATGCCGTTACCTTGACAACGGGAGAAGTATATTCTCTTTTCATAATTTATTCCTCCTTTATTCGCCGAGAGTAACGGTTATTGTATTGCCCGTTAAGGTAAACTCACAGGACTTGCCGTTTACTTTTATTTTAGCGACGTTTACAAGGTTGCCGGCTTCCGCATTCGCGAGAGTAATGTTAATAACCCCGTCTGCTGCGGTTACCGCGTAAGGCGTAGCGTAACCTTCTGCATCCACGATGGTCGCAACGCCGTTTTCATAAACGACATTTACGATTTTATCGAGTTGCTCTTTTGCAAACGCTTTAATAGTCTGGTCGGTAACGTTATCGTCCGCAACTACGCTCTTGCAAATATACTCAAACGTTCTTACCTGGTCCTCGTAACTGAAATTGCCGTAATGGATAACGGTATTTTCACCGTTGGTAAGTTTAACATACGCCCTGCCCGCAAATTCGCGGTCGAGGTTAGCGTTTTGAATATTAACGAGCGCGCCGTACCAGCAATTGTTATCGTCGTTCTTGTCAGCCGTCAACGCTTCGTTAAAGCCGCCGCCGAAATCTACCGCCTTAAAGTTAAGACCTTTTTCAGTGAGCGCGTCCATGGTGAACTCGCCCGCCGCCGTTACGTAATCGTAAGGAGCGATAAGCATACCCGCTTCTGCCGTAACGCCTTCATAAGCGGTAATTTCTTGCCATAAAGTTTTGTTTATGCCGGCAGACCATCTCAATCCGTACGGAGCGGATACCCTTGCCGATACTTTTGCATACGTCGTTACGGGTAGCGTTTTAACGGAGGTTTCTTCTCCCTGTTTAGTCTGCGAAGCAAAGAGTTCCGTATTAGCGAAAGTCGCGGTGTAAGTTCCGGTGCCTTTTGCAAAATACGTTGCGGTATCTTCGGTAATTACCGCGTTCACCGTTTCGGTAACGGGGTTATCGGGTAACTTACCGCATACGAGATACGCGCCTTCGGTCGCGGTACAAGTTTTATTGTCCGCGCTCCAAACGTAAGTCGGATTGCCGGTACCCTCTAAAGAGCAGGTCTCGCCGTGTACGTGGCACTGTAAATCAACGTATTTAAGAGAAGTATATCCCGTTCCCTTAAACACTACCTGTACGGAAGTAGTTCCTTCGGGCAACGTAAATCTGCCGGTAGTGGTTACCCCCTCGCCTGTGGGTTTACCGCTTGCCTGAGTAAATACCGTTTCGCCGACGGGTAACAGTTCAGTACCGTTTGCGATAAGGCTTACGGTAACTTTGTCGTTTCCTAAATAGGTTTTATATGAAACCTTTATAACGTTTGCGTTTACGGTAACGGGCGCGCTCGTAGCAACGGCGGGCGCCTCTTCGGTACCGATAAGCACGATTTCGTAACAAGTGTTGGTGTCTTCAAAAGTAAAGCCTTGCATCTCCGCGCCGCTTGCAAACGTCCAACCGTCGGTGGTAACCGTAGTATCTCCGGCAAAAGTACCGTAGGGGAACACGTTTGCGCCGTACGTTACGCCGGGGTTTACGAGCGTGGTATTGTTTATCAGGTCAACGCCGTCCGCGCCGATGAGTTTAATGTTTTTGATATAAGACGGCCAACCGCAACCCGCGTCTCCGTATAGTTCAATACGGCTATCATTGTATGCGTTGAACGTTACGCTTTCGCTTCTCCACTCAGGGCTCGTTGCCTGACCGCAAGTTTTTATAAGCGTATAAGGATGAGTAGCACCACTTGCTGGCCAACCGTTTCCGTAGAAAACTCTTACCGCTTCGCCACCGCCAGAGCGATAGTCGAAACTTAAAGTATACTGTTCTCCCTCGTTAAGGTTAAAACCGAATTGCATATACGGACCGCTGGTAGCGGACATATATTCACAAAGAGAAGAACCTGCAAAGCAATATGTTCCGTCCGGAAGTTTAACAATGTTAAAGTTACCTGCTATCGTGGAAAACCCGCCGAAATACGCACCCGAGAACGAACCGTTAGGTATATAATTCATCTGCGCGCCGTTGGTATCTGTACCCGTTATCTGCAATTCGTCTACAAGATAAGAACCGTAAAACGCAATGCCCATCCATTTTATATCCGTTTGACCCGATACTGCAGTAAACGTATAACTATAAGTTTGCCAAGTCGTAGTGTTGTTTGCGTCAACTTCGGGTGCGGGCGCATAATACACGCGCTCTCCGCGGAGGGTTACGTTGTCTAAACGAATAGACATTCTCGTGCTGGCGCTACCCTGCGCAACGACTTTGTACTTAAAAGACAGCGTATAAGTGCCGCCGTGAGGCAACAACCCGAACGTGGTTTTGTAAACATCGCCGTCGCTTACTTTAAGCGAATACCCGTCCCCGTCGGAAGAATCCGAAGAAAGATTAGCACTCGTAATGTAAGCCATATTCGTGGGGTCTTCCGATCCGTCGTGTCCTATCGCCTGCATGGCGAACAAATTCCTGTTTTCGTGTCCTATAACTTCTTTAACGGTTATATCGCTGACGATAAACTTGCCTATACCGCCGGCGGAAAACTTTAAGCCGATTTTCGCGTTACTCGCGGTATGGTTAAAGGTTATCTGCTTCCAGGTGCCGACTTCGTCAAAATTAACGGTATCGTAACTTACGTTACCGCCGTCTACCATGGTGAAAGCCATTCTGCCGGCGTTAGCGGCGCCTTCAAATTTTACCCAGTAATTTATCTGATACTGCGTACCCGCGGTAACGTCAAAATTATAAGAATAGAATACCGCTTCCATTCCGTCGTCTTTCTTTCTGTCTATTACGATGCCTTGATTGCCGCCGTGTCCTGCGGAAGTCGCGCTGACTACAACGTCGTTGCTGTCGTAATACATTCCTCTAAGGCTGTCGTTAAAATACCATTGCCAACCGTTTAAAGCGGAACGCTGCGCGCTTAACTCCACACGCTGCGGCGTGTAGCCTTTAAGTTCAGGCGCGTCGTACGCTTTAACGACTGCCGGCGCAAACGCTAAAAGCACCGCCGCCAAAAGCGACGCTATAGCCACGCCGAGTTTACGAGTTTTTCTCATATTTCACTCCTTCAACATTTATTCTCGCCCTTATAGGGTAATATTATTCTACCCCCCCCCCCCTCCGTTGTCTTGTCTTTTTGTATATAAAAACTGCTTTTTTTTATAAATTTAAGGATAAAATTGCGGGTTTTAGGGTTTAATTATGTTTTTTTATAAAACAATTATCAACAAATTTTAAAAACGAGGTTGAAAAATTAAAAAATTTATTATATAATATAAGTTAACGTACAAAATTTCTGCAAGGCGAAATTTTTAAAGGGATTAAGGGAGAAAATTATGAAAGCCAAAATCGAAATAATGTCTTTAAATAAAGATTTGGTTTACAGAAAGTACTCCACGCCCAACAAACCGCATAAACACGTTAAGTGGGAACTTGCCGTGTTTGAAAAGGGTGAAACGGACAACGTGGTAAACGGCGTGAAATACGACGCGCGCTCCGGCGACGCTTTTTTGCTCGGTCCCCCGCACGAACACGCAATAGTTTTTCGTACTACCCCGCATTTGCACCGCGATTTCTATTTTACCGAAGAAGAAGTTAAAGAAGCGTGCGACGCGGTTTCGCCCGAACTGTTCGATAAAGTCAAAACAGGTGAAAAACTCGTACATCCGCATTTATCCGCGGCGGTACACAAGGCGATTATCGAACAAGGGGAACATTTAGAGGCGCTTTCGCTTATGGAAGTGGGAGACGAAAAAATCGGCACCGACGAAATAAAGAGAATCAACGTTACGATTTTGCAGTTTGTTTTAGGCGTATACAAAACGCAAAAACTACTTAAGGCGCCGGCATACCCCGAGTGGCTTATCGAACTTATACAACTTTTGTATCTGCCTGAAAATTTTACCAAACCCGTTGCGGAAATCATCGAAACGACTTTTTACTCGCACGCGACCGTTGCAAAAACATTTAAAAAATACGTAGGCGTTACGCTGAACGACTACGTTATGAGTTTACGATTGGAGCACGCCGCGGAACTTCTCAAAAACACTTCGGACACGGTTTTACGGGTTTGCTCGCTCTGCGGGTACGACTCGCTTTCTTATTTTATAAAGCAATTCAAAAAGAAATACGGCGTAACGCCTTTACAATACCGCTTACGCCGCGACTGACGGTTTTATTTTATCGCTTTTTACTTTCCGAACTTGATAATTGCTTTTTATCCTTTGTCATTCAGTTTGCCACCCCGCAACCTTTTCTCACGTTATTCCGAGTGGCGCACGGCTACTTTTTATTATATGTCATTCCGAGCGAAGCGACGGAATCCCGCGGATGCG
>DPGH01000010.1:31236-31473 GCA_003523255.1 Clostridiales bacterium | reverse complement strand
AACTACGTTGCCTCGCAATGACACGCAGAGATGAAAAAAATTTGTTTTTATATTGTCTTTTCGAGCGGCAAAACATTATTTCTTGTTTTTTAGACGTCATTTCAAGCGGCACCACATTACTTTTTTTAATTGTCATCCCGTGCGGCACCCCGCCACCCTTTTCTCACGTTATTCCGAGTGGCGCACGGCTACTTTTTATTATATGTCATTCCGAGCGGAGCGACGGAATCCCGCGGA
>DPGH01000010.1:17360-30976 GCA_003523255.1 Clostridiales bacterium | reverse complement strand
AACTACGTTGCCTCGCAATGACAGGTAATAATTATAAAAATACTAAAATTTTTACCCCGCTATAACAAGGAGTAAATTAAAAATACTAAACGCCGTTAGCCCGCATTAACACTTGAAGATTAAAAACACTAAACGCCGCCGCACCGTAACGACAGGCAGTTGTTAAAACAGAAAACGCCCGAATAAAACACGCGCCCCGCACGAAAAATCGTGCGGGGCGTTTTAACGTTGTTACGATTTGCTTTTTAAACCGTTTGCTTTTTTAAACTGCAAAAGAACAATCTTTTTTAAGTTTTAATTTTGCAAAGAGAAGCGAAAAAACGTAAATTTAACCCTCGAATTGCGAGTTATAAAGATTAGCGTAAAATCCGCCCTTTTCAAGCAATTCTTTATGCGAACCCTGTTCTATAACGTTACCCTTATTCATAACGAGTATAAGGTCTGCGTTTTTGATAGTCGAAAGTCTGTGCGCCACGATAAACGAGGTTTTGCCGCGCATCAGTTCTTCAAACGCCTGCTGTATCATTATTTCGGTACGGGTATCTATAGAAGATGTCGCTTCGTCCAAAATAAGCATAGGCGGGCGGGTAAGCAACACGCGCGCTATACAGAAAAGTTGTTTTTGCCCTTGCGAAATGCTATCCCCGTCGCCGGATAAAACCGTGTCGTAACCTTTTTCGAGCCGCATTATAAACCCGTGTATGCGGGCGGCTTTTGCCGCGGCGATTATCTCTTCTTCTGTCGCTTCCGGCTTGCCGTAGGCAATGTTTTCTCTTACGGTGCCCTTTTTTATCCAGGTATCCTGAAGTACCATTCCGTAACTTAAACGCAAAGACTTACGCGTAACCTTCGCCACGTTTTGCCCTTCTACTTTTATCTCGCCCGAATCGGGGTCGTAAAAGCGCATAAGCAAGTTTATAAGCGTGGTTTTGCCGCAACCGGTAGGTCCGACTATCGCGATACGCTCGCCGCTTGCGGTAGACAGCGAAAAGTTTTGAATAAGCGGCTTTTCTTTCACGTAAGAAAAATATACGTTGCTTATGTCTATATCGCCTTTCGCCCCGGTAAGCGACGGGAAACCCTCGTCAGAGGACTGGTTTTCGGTTTCAAGCAAATCGAATACCCTTGCCGCCGCCGCAGAAGCGGTTTGGAGTTCGGTTACTACGCCCGTTATTTCGTTAAACGGCTTTGTGTACTGGTTGGCGTAAGACAAACAGCAGGACAGCGCGCCTACGGTAAACACGCCCGTGCCGAGCACGCCCCCGCCCCTTATTACGAGATACGCCCCGAACGCGCACACCGCAACGTATACCACGTTGTTGACGAAACGCGTGCACGGGTTCACCATCGCCGAATAAAACGCCGCGTTTTGTCCCCAGGTTTTAAGTTCGCCGTTTATCTCTTCAAACCGACTTTCCGCACGTTTTTCGTACCCGAAAAGTTTGACCACGCGCTGACTCGAAAGCATTTCGGTTACGAGCCCGGACAGTTCGCCGCGTTTTTTTGCCTGCATGGCAAACATGTTGTGGCATCCTTTTGCGATAAAGTACGCGACGAACAGCGAAAGCGGCGTTAAAAGCACGACTATCGCCGCGATAAGCCAGTTATAGGTAAGCATAAATACAAGCGTGCCGATAATAGTTACCACGCCCGTAAACAATTGCGAAAAGCCTTGTATAAGTCCGTCGGAAATCTGGTCTATATCGGAACCGACTCTCGACATCAGATCGCCGTGGGAGTTGCCGTCTATATACGAAAGGGGCACGTCGTTTAATTTTTTAAACGCAAAACGGCGCAGGTCGCGTATGGTTCTGTACGAGGCGAAGTTAATTAAAAGAGACCCGAAATATTGAAAAAGCACCGCCGCGCCGATAAGTCCGCCGAGCAAGCCCGCGTTTTTAAGTATAACCGTAAAATCCACGTTGTTTTCGCCGACGATATAGTCTATGGTGTTACCTATTACGACGGGCGCGTAAAGCGTTGCCGCAATCTGCACGAGCGAGCAAAAAAGCGCAAGCGCAATTATAGGCACGTAAGGTTTTGCGTATTTAAGCAACTTTTTAATCGAAGAAAAATCGGTTTTTTTACCTCCGGAGATTTCGTTCATATAAGGGGTTTTTGCTTTAACTTTTTTCATAACGTTATTCCCCCTTATCCTGCGAAAGGTAAATTTCACGGTAAACCGCGCACGATTCTATAAGGTTTTCGTGTTTACCTATTCCTACGACTTTGCCCTCGTCAAGTACGATTATTATGTCCGAACGGCTTATGCTCGTCGCGCGTTGCGATACGGTTACCGTAGTAAGCCCCGTTTCTTCGCGAAGTTTATTAAGCGCTTTACGGAGTTTTGCATCGGTTGCAAAGTCAAGCGCGCTCGAACTGTCGTCTAACACGAGTATTTTCGGCACGGAAACGAGAGCGCGCGCTATCGTCAGCCTTTGCCGCTGTCCGCCGGACAGGTTTTTACCGCCCTGCGCGACTTTAAAGTCAAGCCCGCCCTCGAGTCCGTCTACGAATTCGCGCGATTGCGACACGTCAAGCGCGGCGTAAATTTCTTCGTCCGTCGCGTTCTCTTTACCCCATTGCACGTTTTCTCTCACGGTACCGTAAAACAGCACCGCCTTTTGCGGCGCAACGCCGAACAGAGCGGAAAGTTCCGCGTTGGTATAATCTTTAACGTCGTTGCCGAAAACCTTTACTTTACCCTCGGTAGCGTCGTATAACCGCGTCATAAGGCTTACGAGCGTACTTTTGCCGCTGCCCGTGCCGCCGAGCACGCCCACGCTTGCGCCCCGCGGAACGGTAAGCGTTACGTTTGAAAGAGAAGGAGCCGGACTGCCCGCATACGTCAGCGAAACGTTTTTAAGTTCTATCGCAGGCGCATTAAAGTCTGCCTGCGCACCCTTTCCCTCTTGCATAGAGGTGTTTACCGCAAGCACTTCGTTTATGCGCGCCGCAGATGCAGATGCCTTTGTAAACGTTATTAAAAGGTTGGCAAAAACGACCATTGCGTTAAGAATCTGAGTCATATAGTTTACGAGCGCGATTACCTCGCCCTGCGTAAGACTGCCCATGTACACCGTTTTGCCGCCGAAATACAATATCGCGATAACGGCGAGATTAAGCACGGCGTACGTTAGCGGATTAAGAAGCGCGGACACCGCACCCACGCGTATAGACGCCGAAGAAAGTTTTTCCGCCGCCCCGTCAAACGCCGCTTTTTCTCGCTCTTCCGCGCCGAACGCCCTGACAACCCGTGTCCCCGAGAGGTTCTCTTCGGTTAAAAGCGTAACCTCGTCAAGACGAGCCTGCACGCCTTTATATTTCGGCATAGTGGTAGCCATAATAACAAACAACGCGCCGCCGATAACGAGCGCGGCGGCAACGAATATAAGCGATAGTTTAACGTCTATAAGCATCGCCATAACTATCGCGCCCACCACGATAAACGGCGCGCGCAGCACGAGCCTTATAAACATAGCCACGGCTTGTTGGGTTTGGTTTATATCCGCGGTAAGGCGGGTTATCAGCGAAGTCGTCGAAAATTTATCGAGTTCCGCATAAGAAAAAGTGTTTATATGTTTATAAAGTTCTCTTCTTAAATTCGTGCCGAATCCGAGAGACGCGCGACTTGCAAAGAACTGCGCGATAAGCGCGAACCCCAGCCCGAACACACCGAGCGCGAGGATTATAAGCACGCCCTTAATAAGCGCGGAAATATCACCCGCCTGCCCCCACGGCACGGCAAAGTCTATAACCCACGCCACCACGAGCGGGGTTATCAGTTCAAATACCGCTTCTATCAGTTTAAAAAGCGGACCCGATATCGTTTTGAACCAATATCCTTTTAAAAACTTTATGAGTTTTAACATATTTTATATCCGTATATGCGACAGTAAATCTTTTCGTGCTTATTTTAACACAAATAATATCCCGCGTAAACTTATTTTATGCACCGCGAAAGATTTTTGAGTATCCCCCTAAACAAAACCGCACGCATATTCGCGTGCGGTTTTAATCAAAAACGAAACGTAAGCGTTTTAAAGCCCCATTTTTTCAAGCGCGGACGTCGTCGCTTTTTTCAATGCCGTAAGGTCGCCTTCGTTTTCTATAACCGTGGCAAACGGCGGTAAACTCGCATAGTCGTACTGTTTTTCGATTCTGTCCGCAATCTCTTTTTCCGAAAGACCCGACCGCGCTTTAACAGCCGCAATCCGTGCGGAAACGTCCCTTTTTACGACGATTACGTTATCGAAAAATTTTTCGTACCCGTTTTCAAAAAGCAAAGGCACCTCGATAAACGCCGTTGAGTTTTTGCCCGTTTCGGCAAGTCCTTTTGCGCGCTCCATACCGCAAGAAAACACTTTTTCGGTTACGCGCATATTGAGTTTTTCGTATTTATCGGGGCACGAAAAAGCCTCTTTCGCGATTTCTTTTTTATCCGCGATAAGTCGCTCGCTTTCTCCCGTCCACGCCTTTTTTATCGCTTGCGGAAAAATTTTCGCGAGTTCGGTTAAAAACTCTTCGTTTCGATATAGTTCGGCGGTTATCTCGTCGCAAGATACCACCGGGTATCCTGCGGCTTTAATAAATTCCGTTACGGCGGTTTTGCCGCTGCCTATTCCGCCGGTTACGGCTATAAGTCTGATTTTATTCATATCCGTTATTTCGCGTCAAACCAGGTTTTGCCCGCGGATAAAGATACCGTCAGCGGAACGGAAAGTTTAACGGCGTTTTCCATTTCTTCTTTAAGCAGGTTTTCAACCCGCTCTTTTTCGTCCTCGTAAGCGTCTATAATAAGTTCGTCGTGCACTTGTAAAATAAGTTCGGATTTTAAGCCTTCTTTTTTAAGTCGCCTGGCGACGCCGAGCATGGCGAGTTTTATTATGTCCGCACTGCTGCCCTGAAGCGGCATGTTCATCGCCGCGCGCTCCCCGAAACTTCTCGTCGTAAAATTCGGCGAGGACAACTCTTTAATGTATCTCCTGCGCTTTAACACCGTTTCCGCATATCCCGTTTTTTTAGCAAAAGCCACGTTTTTCTCCATATACTCTTTCACTTCTGGATAAGTCGCGAAATAAGAATCTATATACTCTTTGGCTTCTTTTACGGGTATTTTAAGATTTTTGGCAAGCCCGTATTCGGATATACCGTATATTATGCCGAAGTTTACCGCTTTCGCTTTACTTCTTTCCTCGCTCGTAACCTCTTCTACCGATTTATGAAAAACTTTCGCGGCGGTGGCGGCGTGTACGTCTTTTCCGCTTAAAAACGCTTCCGTAAGACCTTTTGCTCCCGAAAACGCCGCTAAAAGTCTTAATTCTATTTGCGAATAGTCTGCGTCTACTAAAATTCTGTTTTCCGCTTTCGGAACGAAGAACTTGCGCAAGATTTTACCCTCTTCGTCGCGCACGGGGATATTCTGAAGGTTCGGTTCTTTTGAAGAAAGTCTGCCCGTAGAAGTAACCGTCTGATTGAACGACGTGCGTATTATGCCGGTGTCCGGCTCGATAAGTTTTTTAAACCCGTCTATATAAGTGGATAAAAGTTTTTGAATTTTTCTGTACTCGAGCACGAGCGGAACGACGGGGTGCGCGCCCTCAAGCGAAGTCAGCACTTCGGCGGTGGTGGAATACCCCGTTTTCGTTTTTTTGCCCTTGCCGATTTTAAGTTTGCCGAAAAGCGCTTCGCCGAGTTGCTTGGGCGAATTCAGATTAAGGTTCGGCTCGTCGGTTAAAGTTTTTATCTCTTCTTCTAAACGACAAAGCCTTGCGCGGTATTCGTCCCCCGTTATTTTCATCGCGGCGGCGTCAACCTTAAAACCCGACACTTCCATATCGTACAGCACGTCCGCAAGCGGAAGTTCTAAATCGGAATACAACGAATAAACGCCCTCTTCCTCGAGCGTGGTTTTCAACTCCCCGTAAACTTCCAGCATAGAAGTTGCTGGCGTTTTTTCGTCCTTACCGAATTTTAAAAGCGTTTCGTAAAGTTTTTCCGCACCGCCCGTAAAATCTCCGAGATAATTCATCAGCGCAACGTCGTCGACGCAATCGGTCAATTCTTTACCCGTTATTTTCTTTAAAGTATGGCGCAATTCCTTTTTGTCGTAAACGACGAGTTTTTTTGCGTTCTCTAAAACGGGAGAAAAATATTTAAGCGTTTCCGTCAACGTAAATCCTTCGTCCATAAGCGTTTCTCTTACGGGCATAAACGTTTCGGTTTTACCGTCGCTTAAAAACGCGCCCTCGCCCGTCAACGCGAATGCGAGCGGTGCGGTAAGGTCAAAGTTTATCGGAGCAGATAAGTCTTCTATTTTAACAAAGTTTGCTTTTTGCGGCGGCTCTTTTGCGTTTTTTGCCGCAGTGCCTCCGACGGAAACGAAAAAGTTTTCTCTCAAAACGAGACTTTTAAATTCCAGTTCCGCAAAACGCTTTTTCACCGCCGCGGAAAACGGCGTGTTTATTCGCATATCGTCAAGCGAAAACGGTATCGGGGAATCGGCGTTTATGGTTGCGAGTTTTTTGGATAAAAAGCAGAGGTCTTTGGAAGTCTCTATTTTCTCTTTCAGCTTACCGGTAAGTTCCTCTATATGCTCGTAAACGCCTTCCGCCGTGGAATATTTTTGCAAAAGACTTAAAGCCGTTTTTTCGCCCACGCCGGGAACGCCGGGTATGTTATCCGAAGAATCTCCCATAAGCGATTTTAAGTCGATAATCTGCGAGGGAGTAAGCCCCGTTTTTTCGGTAAAGTTATCGAGAGCGTAACGTTCCGTATCGGTTATGCCGCGTTTCGTAAAGCGAACTTCCGTTTCTTCGTCCACGAGTTGAAACGAATCTTTATCCCCCGTATAAATTAAGGTTTTTACGTGCGTTTTTTTTGCAATCGTGCCGATAATGTCGTCCGCTTCGTATCCTGCTTTTTCAAACACGGCTATACCCATAAGCCGTAAAAGATCCTTTAAAAGCGGTACCTGCGGGCGTAATTCTTCGGGCATAGGTTTTCTCGTACCCTTGTATGCCTCGTACATGCCGTGCCGAAAAGTCGGCGCCTTCATATCAAACGCAACCCCTGCGTAAGTCGGTTCCTCGTCGGACAAAATTTTGAAAAACATATTCATAAACCCGTAGACGGCGTTTGTATACACCCCGTCTTTAGTCGTTAAAAGCGGCATCGCGTAAAACGCGCGGTTTATAAGGCTGTTTCCGTCAATCAGAACTAATTTTTCCATAAACTATCCTTTATACGCTTGCGTTTGCTTTTAAATTATGTTATTATCTTATAGCAAGCGTTTGCGGCGGGTTATAATAATTCTACCTATAATTTTACCAAAAATACCCGCGCATTGCAACAAATATAACGTTTTTTTGCCGCTGTGGTGAAATTGGCAGACGCGTCGGACTCAAAATCCGATGGTAGTGATACCGTAACGGTTCAAGTCCGTTCAGCGGCACCAAACAAGAATAAAACGAACCTTGATGAAAAGTCAAAGTTCGTTTTATTTTTTACAAAAGATTATTTCGGCTTAATTGTTAAATTTAAATAGTCAAAAATTCAATGATAAAAGACGAAGTTAATCTTCGGCTTTTTCATTATTTTTGGTATTTCCTTCACAAAATAGTTTTGCAAATTCATTTTCACTTTCTTGCAAGTCCTTTTTGAATATACAATGAAACCAATCTGGTATTAAATATGCCTTTTTTCTATAACTAAAAATTTCAACTTGAAGTTCTTCTACTTCATTCCATATTTCACTTTCTGTTGTTATTTGTTCTTCCATTTTTTCAATATGTTTATACAAATCTTCTTGAGCGCTAATGTCAGAATTTAATTTCTTAAAACTATTAAAAAAATATGAGAAAAGGGGGAAAATCGAAGACAATATGGTTATTAAAGACAAAACTTCATAACGTTGAATTATCGCATTTAGAATTACTATTAATGCCAAAAATGAAGCACTAACCATCAATAGAATGAGATACTTTTTTCTTACTGATAAATCCCAGCGGATATTTTGTTTTTGACATTGATATACTGCTTGTTCATAAGGTAGTGAAGAAAAATCAGAATACCAATTTTTGTAATTTTCACTACTTCTATCTTTGTATTTAAGAATCAATTTTAATCTTTCGGACAACGTTAGTTTTTTCGGCACTAAATATTTTTTACAAGAATTTTTCAAATCAAAAACAACTTCATCAAAGTATTGTTGCATACCAGCGCCATTAAACTTGGCTTTGCTAATTTGTTTTCGCAATACTTCTGCTATCACTAAAGACACAAATAATAAAGCGGTTAATATTCCACTTAAAACCATATTATCTATAAAAAATACCAGTATATTTACTGTTATGGGATAGAATATCAAAATAAGGGCTAACACTATGGTTAATTTCTTTCCATACGCATAACAACACGCTGCAGTTTTTTGAGCATCAACTAAACCGACTTGATTTTGACGTTGGAAAATTTGTTTGCTATCTTTATTCATATCTTGGAAAATCACTCCCGAATATATCTCTCCATATATTTATCGCTTTTTGCTGATTATTTTCGCTTACTTCAGCGTTTATAGCATTACACGCTTTATTGTAATCATTAGTCGCTCTCACTTGAATTGAATACTTTTCATTGTATGATAAGGTATTTATATCGCCCTCAATACCTTTTGAATCATAAATGGCGTTCCAAATATTATTTTTGATATAACATAAAACATCACGAAAACGTTGTTCTATCCAATCTGGTGTTTTTGCTATGCTATCAAAATAATCTAAAATCATTGTTTCTAAAACATAGGAAACAATTGTCGGCATTTTGCCCCTGCGGTTCCAATACTTTACTAAACGAATAGTGTCTAAAACTTTTCCGCCGTGTTTTTGGTTTATACGTGTTACACGCTCTTGTTCGATACGTGGATTTGTAAACTTCCAATGACCCTTTCCGTTTGGTATAATGTATTTATCTTGTTCACTACACTTAAAACAAGGAACAATGTCAAATGTCCAATCATAAGACAATAATTCTAATGTCACCGCTTCGCCACGAGAGTGTAATCCTGCCTTATAATAATCTCTTAGTTTTTTTAATTCGGATATAAACTTATTTTTGATTTTCGTGGAACTTATGTAGCCATTTGAATCACAATAATCATTAAATTGACAATCATTGTCTTTAATGCTCATTTTTATATTATCCCAAGTGCTTGAACTGTATAATGTATTATAGCCACTTAATCCAATCATCATATCAATATCATCAAGTTCTCTGATTTTGGTTTTCCTACTAAATGACCCAAAATACAAGTCATTTTGACTTGCCAAATCAAAAAGCGTGCCACTTTTACCTAAATCGTGAATATTAGTTTTAAGGTTTTCTCTACTTTTACGAGCCGTTTCGGTTTTTGTTGAATCCAAATTTACATAATTTTTCATAAATTCGGAAAAAGCAGTATTTACTGTCGTTGCCATAAGGGTCTCCTTATCATTACTTTTCGACATTATTATACAACATTTAGCGATAAAAGTCAAGTTGGCTATACCATATCTTGTGTTTATTGCAATCAATTTTACACAAGACATTGATGAAATATTAAAAGCCGAGAATTAAATCTCGGCTTTTTGCTTTACTTAAATACTTCCCTTAAAATTTTCCAATCGTCAGAGTGTATATCTTCGTTGTAATTGTCGGTGCAGATACACAGTTCTTCGCTTTGTTTATCATAGCGGACGAAACCGCCTTTAAGCCCGTATTTTGTAAGATATGCTTTCAGAACTTCAAACTTCTTTGGCGAGAAAATATCAATATCTTCGCTTGCACCCGTTTTATCAAAACCGCCTTTTGTTTCAATAATCCAAACTTCGCCTTTTACCGATACGATATAGTCGGGATAGAAAAGTTTTTGACGGTTAGCGTTATCAAGATAAACGATAGAAAAATATTCGTCGCCTTTATCGCCGTTTTTGTATATCCAATCAACAGCGGAACAACTTTCGCAAAACTTTTCAAACTTCTTTTCGGACGAAGAACGTGGCTCGGCTGACATTAAATATTCGCCATAAACGTTCTTTTCGCTGATAGTTTGCACTTTGCTTTGCAAATCGTATGTAAACAACGTTGACTGCGGAATTGTAAACGGCTTTTCTGATACCATATCAAGCGTAAGGGATAATTGACTTAATTGCACCGCCATTGCTTCACGGCAAATATGGCGTAAATAATCAAAGTTATTGATTACAAAAGCATATAATTCTCTCGGAGCAAGTGCAAGCACTTTTTCACGATAATCAAACTTTTCGCCAAAGAGTTTGCCTATAATCGTATTCATATAATTATACGGCATACCGATTTCCAAGCCAATACGACCTACACGGTTATGATATTCACGTCCGTGTGTTGTGGTAGAAATAGGCTCAGCAATTTTTATAGCGTTTAACTTGTCCTTTTCAGAAAGTTCCGCAAAAACGACTACGCTACCCGAAATGGTGTATCTTACAATGTTTTCAGAAAATTCAAATCCTTTACTTTCTAAACGAGTTTTATTTTCTTTCTTATTCCCCGTGAGCGCAAATTCTTTTTTAATATACTGTGCAATAGCAGTCAACGCTTTGCGCGGATCACGTAAATCCGTAATCATAGTACGTTGCTGTTTAGTAAGCGTAAACGTCTTGTATTCGTTTTTCAAGAACAAGGTTTTTGCTTCCAACGCCGACTTACCAAGACTTGCTTTCACACCCTGCGTAAACTTGCTGTCAAACGTATAAAGATAGCAACTGTCAAGCAAATCGTTTTCGTAATGTTTTGCTTCGGGCATACGGCGAATACGACCAATGGTTTGAACTTCAAACGTTTCGTCCATATTTTCACGCAATTTCACAAGGATATGCGCACGTGGACAATCCCAACCCGTTGCAACGGCTTGTTTCATAATAACGGCAACACTTTCGGCGTTATTGTTTGAAATTCCGTCAACGTTTTCGTGCCTACCCGAAAGCCATATAGCAAGCGTTTCCGCTTCCGTCGTAACGCCTTTACTTTCAAACCATTTTTCAACAGATTCGCAAAGTGCGTCGGAATTATTCGGCAACTGCACTACAATTAAAGGGTTTATATCAAGTTCACGTTGTAAAAAAAGGGAACGCAATTCTTGTTGCTTTACATAAGCCTTTTCTAAAAGATAATGCGTTTGATTTTCCGTTTCAATTACTTGTGGGAAGTTTTCGTTGATTACAAGCAGTTTTTTAATAAGACCTTCTGCAATAACGTCTTCTTCGCTAACTTCGATAAGTTTTGCCGTTTTAGTTACAAGGGGCGTAGCCGAGCAGCGTATAATTTTATCCGTTTTGAAAAGTTGTATAATCGCATCAGATTTTTCGGTAAAGTTTTGGTGGCTTTCGTCAATGATAATCTTAAAAGTAATTCCATTATTAAAAGCCTTGTCTATCCACTCTAAAAAGTTGGTGCGTTCGCTATCTTTTAAGGCGTTGTTGCCTTTTTTAGTGAGTTTTTCCCAATTTATAAAACAGCAGTCGTTTTCTTGAAAACCACTCGTCATAACGTCGGCAAGTAATTTTGTTTGCGCATTGTGGATATATTTATCCATTTTTGCCTTGCTTTGTTCTTCCAAATTGCCCTTGCCAGGTGTAAGCCAAACAAAGACCGTTTTAGCGTGTCCTTTTATGTATTCGTCCATAAAATGCGTAAGGATAATGGTTTTACCGCTTCCCGTAGGACTTTTAAGGACAATTTCACGGAAAGGCTCGTCCATACTTTCTAATAGACTTTTTATAGCGTTTAATTGAAAGTTTGCTAAATTTATCGTCATTGTTAAGCCTCCAAATCCCTGTAATAGTAATCGGGAATAACGTTTATCGTGATACCGTTTTTCTTAAAAATCTTTTCTTGCGTTTCACTCGGCAAAACGTCGTGCCCTAAATATACCGTTTTACAAGTTTCGGGAATAGCGTTTGCAAAGCCGTCAAGTTCTTCTTCGGTAAGAATAATTGCAATTTTATCGTTGCCATTAAAATTGATAGCGTTTTCAAGTTCCACAAGTTCTTTTACGTGCTTCAAAAGTTCGTCGGCGTATTCGTAATAGAGTTTGTCGGAAATAGGTACGAAATCAACCTTGAAATATTTAAGACTTGCCTTGCTATTTTTAGAAATTACATTTTTCAAGCGGGTATAAGCAACTTCACGGCAAATATTTTTCTCTGGGCTTGTGCACATTATAAAATGACGATTTCCACCGTCTTCGTCGTTTAAGTCTAAAACAGCGTGCCCCATTGAAGCAGAGCCTGCAAAAAAGTCTAAAACAAGAATATCTTTTCTTAAATGATAATTAAGGAATTGTTTTAGCATTTTTGTTGGTTTCTTACCGCTGTTAAATCCCACACCACCTTCGTGGCGAATATTTCCAAAATCAGCACTAAAATCATAAAAGTTTTGAATAGGTCTATATTTGCGTGCTTCGCCATTTGCAATTTCTTCTAATCGGGAAAGCGGAACGCCCGAATAAAATAAACCTTGTGTTGCACTTTCTTTTAATGGTCCCGTAAAGTATCTATATCCAATACCGTCTTCACCAACACCATCAACTTTATAAAGAGTTCCAAGCCCGTCAATAGATTTACGGGGTTTTAAGTGCGTTTCAAAATATTTTCCCGACGCATTACCCTTAACAACACTACCTGAAGCCCAAGTTGCTTTTAATAATTTGGTTGAGCCTTTATCGTGTTTTTTGATTTCATAAGTGCCTTTCGGAAAAATCTTGACTTTTCTTCCACCAATGATTTCTTCTATTCCGTCGGCAGTTTCTACTATTTCATAGCAAAACTTATTTAAATCATATTCTTCATAAGGCTTATTTGCGTGGAAATTATGCGTGTCCTTTGCATAAATTAACACATATTCGCAAACTTCTTGAAAATCCTTTTTTTCGTTTAGATTCTTATTTCCATAACGCACTTGAATATGATGTATTGATAATAAGTTATTTTCGCCAAAAATATTATCGCAAATAAGTTTTAAGGGGGCATATTCGTTATCGTCGATAGAAATAAAAATTACTCCATCATTTGCCAACAGTTTGTGCGCAGATATAAGGCGTTTCTCCATAAAAGATGACCATTTACTATGACGAAAAGTATCTTCGTTGTCGATATACTTATCGTTATAAATAAAATCTTCTTTCCCCGTATTGTACGGGGGATCTATGTAAATTAAATCAATTTTGCCTTTATGCGTTTTTTCTAAAAGTTTAAGGCTTGCTAAATTATCGCCTTCTATAAGAAAGTTCATTTGCCCACCGTTATCAATAAAAAGGCTTTCGTCTTCCACTAAAACGGGAAGATTGCTTTCAAGCGTTTCGTCAATGCTTTCACGGTGTTCTTCAAATACAAGCCCGTATTTTTTGCCTTTAATATCCTTTTCAATTTCAGCAATATACGTTAATAATTGTGCCGTATTTTCGTCCTGCTTGGCAGTTGCGATATACGTTTTAATTGCTTTTATCTTTTCAACGAGTTTTTCACGCTTTTCTTTTGACACGTTTGTTGACATATTCGGTGCACCTTTTTCCATAGAGTAAGTGCACGGAATAAAGTATTCGGTGCACA
>DPGH01000010.1:0-17071 GCA_003523255.1 Clostridiales bacterium | reverse complement strand
TGTGCACCGAATACTTTATTTGGCGCACATTTTTTATTGTTTTACAATAACTTTCCTAAACGATTCATCATATCCGTTTTGTGTTCAAGTAGCGAGTGGGCGTATCGGTTAAGGGTTACAGTAGCGTTTTTATGACCGAGCAACTCGGACAGCGTTTTAACGTCCATACCGCACTCTAACGCCCTTGTTGCAAAAGTATGGCGTAGTGAGTGGAAGCCTTTATGCTCAATACCTAATTTTTTGAGCAACAACTCAAACGTTCGCTGATAAGAGCGCACGAAAACGGGCTTGTCCCCGTCGGCTATGATATACTCACAATTTGACCGCTTTTTAAGGTTTTTAAGCAGGGGCAATATTTGCTTCGGTAAAGGTATAACGCGGCGAGAATGGACGGTTTTAGGGCTGTCTATTATACGAATATGATTACACCCGTCGTTCCCGTCGTGGCAGGTTGTAGACACGAAAAGCAAGCCTTTCCCGAAATCAATATCTTTCCACGTAAGCGCAAGCAATTCGCCGATGCGCAAGCCCGTATATAAACACAGCACCACCCCGAACAATTTGTCCTTTGGACTATGTAAAACGTATTGCTCAATTTTCTTTTGCTCTTGACAAGTAAAGCAATCAACTTGCTTTTCAACGATTTTAGGGCGTTTTATTTTATTCGCAACGTATTCGGGCGTTAAGCCTATCAAACGCGCCGTTTTAAGTGAATTTTGCAAAACGGATATGACCGTGTTTACAAAGTTTGCTGACAAACCCTTGCCCGTCTTGTGATTGCCGTTAGAAAGCAATGTAATTATGAATTTTTGCAAATCTATAACGGATATTTCGGCTAACTTATAATTACCGAGCGCTGGGATAATATGTAAGGTGCAAATTTGAAAATATCTTTCATAAGTCCGTATTTTAGAGGACGGTTTTACGTAGTTTTCAAGCCAATCTAATAGCCAAGTTTTGTATTTCATTATTTTTGCTCCTTATTAAATGAATCGTAGAAAAAATTTACAATACGTCTATTAAGAATTTGTATGTACTTATCCGTAACGCCACACTCTTGCGCATAGGTTTTTTGTGATTTACACAAACGATATAAATGGTCGTAAGCCATACGCAATCGTATAGGTGCACCGAAAATTCTATGCCCGTAATCGTTTACCATTTGTGTAACGTAATCGGGTGGGATAAGGCGAGTGCCTGGTCTGTTTGCAAACAAGTCATACATTTGATAATAATATTTTACTTGTTTTAGTTCTTTTTTTATGGTTTCAATAGTTTTCATTTTTATCTCCTTTTATTAAAAATTTTTGTCGTTAAAAGTTGGGGTAAAGTTGGGTTTGTGAGTATGGCGCGTGTGCTTGTCTTGATACAAGTCGGCGTCGCTACGCTCCGCCGAGCCAAGCACACGCGCCCTAAAATAAACATAACGAAAATAACAATCCGAAAGCCCGAACGGAAGCGGGTTTCGCACTAAACCGTTTGCGAAATCTCCGCTTTTACCGTTTCGGGCGCTTTTTCGTATATACAGTTATTTTTACCCCGTTCATTACGTTGTTGTTTTACGTGGCTATGCGCCGTAATCTTTTATGATTTTTCGTAAAATTGCTTGTTCTTCGGGGGTGCAATATCTTTCAAGTTTATGTAACAGCGATATTTTTTCCTTAACACTTAAATCGGTATCGTCAAGGTAATATATACCGCCATCATATCGACCTTGCTTTGTGTAGATATTAGCGGTTAAGGACAGCATTAAAATATCGTGCCTTATGGTTTTCTCTGATACGGAAAACTCAAAAGCAAGATTTTCTACTTTTTCAAACTTGCGTAAACGCAATATTCGTAATATTTCGTTTCGCCGTTCAAATGCTGACACTTACCGCTATACCTCCTTTCAAGATTTTTTTATAATTTTAGTTTGTATTCCGTGCAGTTTTTGCACGAAACAAAAACGTTAATTTTAATTTTTATCGTCCTTTGTTGGTGGTGGTCGCTCGGCTTGTTTAGGTTTTTCAGCGATTAAAATATCTAAAAGCGATTTGCAAAAGACGTTGAACTCGGTTTTGCTCATATTTTTTAGATTTGGTTTACCGTTATGGATAATTTCGTGTTGTTTTTTCAATTTTGTTGCTCCTTTTACTGCTGTTTTGCTACATTGTAAAAGTTAAAGTGGTAAGGTTTTTACCGAGTTAAAAAATTTTTTGTGGATATTTTTGAATTTCTTTTTTAATGCGGAAATTTTCTTTCCGGTTTGGTTTGTAAACTCTTGCGTAAAGACGGATTGAACGTAAAAAATAGCCCGCGCGTTAACACAGGCTATTGTGATGTGGGCTGGATAAGAGAAAGAAAGGCAAGCCATATTCTTTCTCTTTCGGTTATGGTATCAAAAAACGTCTTGCTGTCAAGGGTAAAAATTATCGCTTAAACAAGTGATTTAGGGTAATATCCACGCAATATTTTTTACTGTTTCCTTGACAGTCAGCACCGTTTTTTTATGCTCCGTTTCCGTCGAAAGACAAATTTAGTTAAAAGGAGTTATAAACTTATGAAAACAGCAGTTATCTACGCAAGGTATTCAAGCAACAGCCAAACCGAGCAATCTATCGAAGGGCAACTTCGGGTTTGTCAGCAATTCGCTCAACTAAACGATTTGCTTATCGTTGACACATATATCGATAGGGCTATGACGGGAACAAACGACAATCGTGCAGCCTTTCAAAAAATGCTTGCCGACAGTAAAAAAAGACAATTCAATTTTGTTATCGTTTACAAACTTGATAGGTTTGCACGTAACAAATTTGAAGCAGTAAACAACCGACAAAAACTCAAAGAAAACGGTGTTCGCCTTTTATCCGCTATGGAAAATATACCCGATACGCCCGAAGGTAACCTTATGGAAAGTTTACTTGAAGGCTTTAATCAATACTTTTCAGAAGAACTACGCCAAAAAGTTAATCGTGGACTTAAAGAAAGTTGGCTTAAAGGCAATGCCACAGGCGGTAACGGTCTATTCGGCTATGATATAGTCAATAAAAAATACGTCGTAAACGCTTACGAAACGCAAATTATTCAAGAGATTTTTACAAAGTATGCGCAGGGTTATAAAGCCGTAGCAATCGCCGAAGAATTAAAGATGCGTGGCGCAAAGCGTAAAAACGGAAAACTCATTGATATTAAATACGTTTATTTTATTTTGCACAATGAACGTTACACGGGTAAAGTTGAACATCACGGCGTAATTTACGATAAAATCTTTCCGCAAATCATATCTGACGAATTGTGGCTTGCGGTAAACACTATCAATGAAGAAAACAAGATTGCGCCCAGCCGTAAAAAAGAAATATTCGATTACATACTTTCGGGTAAACTTGTTTGCGGTGATTGTAAACGCCGTATGAGTGGCGAAAGCGGAACTTCACACACGGGCGATATTCATTACTACTATTTATGCACGAGCCGTAGAAAGAAAAAATTGCCTTGCACGACAAAAGCCGTTACAAAGCAATATTTGGAAGATTTGGTTATACACGCCACAAGTGTTTTATTAAGTAGTGATGAAAATATCCGACTTGTAGCCGAAAATATCTACAAAACACACGAAAAGGAAACAAACGACAGCACAGTTTTGAAACAATTATTAAAGCAACGTCAAGACGTGCAAAAGAAAACGGATAATATCATTAAAGCGATTGAACAAGGAATTATAACCGAGCAAACGAAAACACGTCTTAAAGAACTTGAACAAGAACTTTTACAAATTGACTTTGATATAGACCGTGAAAAACAACGCACTTATACGTTCCTTACAGTTGAAAATATCGTAGAGTTTTTGCAAAGCAAAGTGTTTGCCGATACGGACAATATAAAGGTTAGAAAACTTATCGTGAATACGTTTATACGTGAGATTATCTATTATCCCGACAAACTCATAATTACATACAATTTTACGGACAACGTAAACACCGTAAAGATTACACCCGAAAATACAATAGAGATTGAAAAGCAGAGCGAATCTGCTTCTTCTCTCAATTTAGGTTCGTGCTTATTACCGCAATCGGCACCAAGAGAGTCCGACCCGAACCGTTAGGTTTGGGTCGGTTTTCTTTTAAATTCCGATAAGTTTTACTTTTTTTAAAAAATCAACCCTGACGACGGCGGTCAGGGTTTTCTTTTTACCACAAAATTTAAAACAATCAAATACGTTATTTTAAATTTTCCGAATATTCAGACTATAGAAATATTTGTCAAAGTCTATTTTTGAACAAAAATATGGTCGGTAAAGCCATTTTTGTACAAACAACTGCTCGCAGCTGTTTTTGTGTACAAATTTGCTTTTCAGACCAAACCTTAAAATCGTTAGAAAAAACCGAGTTAACCCGCATTCGGGCTGGCTCGGTTCTATTTGGTTGCAAAAACAGTATGTAATGCGAACCAAATTCGTTAAATCAAACCATAAAATTTTTTAAATCCCTATAATTATTATAGATGCGATACCGACGAGTAAGCCTATTATCTTTTTTACGGATAACTTTTCCTTAAACACAAAATAGCCAACCAAAGTCGCAATTATTATACATATCGCGCTGGACACAGGGAATATTATAATGGACGGCACGGTTTTACCCATTTCCGTAATCATAATATTTATCAAAAACAACGCCAATGCAAGCAGTATTCCGCAAATTATAAGTTTTTTGTTTAAAACGGGTTTTTTCTCTTCTTCTTGCCGATTTTCTATCGCTTTCGCTTTGTTCTTACATAACGTAAACAAAAAGCAAATAACCATAAATATTCCGCAAAGCATAAAGGTTAAAAACGAAAACAACGGAGTGTTAGCCCCTTCTACTTTAAGCGCAAAGTATTTTTGCACAACCATTACGAGTCCGTTTGCCAAAAAATTTACAAAAAGCATCAAAAACGTTTTTGCGGATATTTTTTCTCCGCTCTTTCCGTCTTTACTCGATAATAAATACGCCGAAACAAAAAATATGCACAATCCTGCTATCTGATAACTTTTAATTTCCTCCCCGAACCAAAAATAAGAAACGACTACAGAGATGATAAGTCCGCCTAAACCAAACATAGTTGCTACGGCAATAGAACAGCCCTTAACGGCTTCTAATCCGGTGAATAAATCAACCGCAAACAGCACCGCCGAAAGAACCGAACAAACAATTAAGCCCGTGTTAAAGTTATGAAAGCCGGTAAAAGCCACCGTAATCAAAGCAAACGTCGCCGCGACGCATTGATATAATGCTCCGTAAGCAAAAAAAGTTTTATTGTCCGTTATTTGTTCGCTGGAAACTTTGCTGCACACCTTTTGTATAACGCGCATTATCGCTATCACAACGAAAAACAATATTATAATGTAAATATTCATATTTCGTAATAGTATAATTCTATATTTTTAATCACACATCCTCACAAAAAGGATTATATAAGTTCTTTACCCCAACATTGTACTTACCAATTTCAACGATGTCTTCATTGTTGCATATCGAAAGACGTAATCGATAAAATCACTAAAAAATTCTTTATTCTGCCTGCCTGGATTTTTCCCTTGAAATAAGCCATTCCAACAAGTCTTTCGTATAAGCGCGATCCCACGAGTTATGACCCACATTATGAAAAATCGTAAATTCAGCATTGTTCCCCGCTTTTAACAGAGCATCTACCATTGCATAAGAGTAACTAATAGGAACCGCCTCATCTAATCTAAAACAATATCGAAAAACACTTGGCATTTCTACCACGATATTTGCAGTTTTGTTGTTAAAGTGGATATATCTTTAAAAAATGGTTTGATTAAGGTGTTGGACGAGCAAGTAGAAAAACATCCGGATATAAAATGCGTTAAGGAACGTGTAGAAGCATCAAAAAAATATAAATTTAAAGAAGAGTAAAGGAGAAATAAAAATGAGAGCCGTAATTTATGCCCGCTATTCAAGCGATAACCAGACGGAAGCTTCTATTGAAGGTCAGCTTAGAGAGTGTATGGAATACGCTACTTATAACGACATTCAGGTTATCGGTAACTACATAGACCGTGCTTATTCTGCAAAAACAGATAACCGCCCAGAATTCCAGCGAATGATTAAGGACAGCTATAAACACGCTTTCGATTGCATTATCGTGTGGAAATTGGATAGGTTCTCCCGTAACCGCTATGATAGTGCACATTATAAAGCTTTGCTCCGTAAGAACGGCGTAAAGGTCGTGTCTGCAAAGGAATCGATAGCCGAAGGCTCGGAAGGTATACTGTTGGAAAGCGTCCTTGAAGGCATGGCGGAGTTCTATTCCGCAGAACTCGCCGAAAAGGTTACGCGCGGCATGAAAGAAAACGCATTGAAAGGTCTTTGGAACGGCGGAAATACTCCTTTCGGATATGTAATCAATGCGGAACATAAACTCGATATAGACCCGCAAACCGCTCCTATCGTTGCCGAAATATTCAAAATGAGCAACGACGGAAAGACCGTAAAAGAGATCTTCAACTTAATGTCCGATCGTAAAGTTACCCGTTCCAACGGCAAGCTCTTACGGTACAACGCCATTCGGTATATGCTCTCCAACAGAGTATACATAGGCGAATACAGTCATATGGGCGTGGTAATCAAAAACAGCGTACCGCCGATCGTATCGGAAGAACTGTTTAACGCCGTACAGTCAGAACTTGCTAAAAACAGTAAAGCGCCGGCAAGACACACGGCGGACGACGATTATCTTTTGACAACCAAACTCTTTTGTGGGCGTTGCGGCGCAATGATGGTTGCGCAGGCAGGGACGAGCGGAACGAAAGGCGTCGTCTATCGGTATTATGCTTGCGTAAGGCAGAAAAAGCACGAATGCGGCAAAAAGCCTGTCAGCAAGACCAAGTTGGAAGAGTTTATCGTCCACAAGACAATGGAATTTCTCCATGACGACGGTGTAATTGAAAAGCTCTCGGAAAAGTTGTATGAATTGCAATACACGGAAAGCACCTTGCTACCCAAATTACAGGAGCAGTTAAAGCAAAAAGAAAAAGAGATTGAGAATATCGTCAACGCCGTACAGAAAGGCTATGCGACGGAAATACTGTTAAAGCGGCTTGCAGAGCTTGAAAAAGAGCAAAACGAAATCAACGACGCAATCGCCAAAGAGCAGTTAAAAGCGCCGATATTCACGCAAGACCATTTCAGAATGGCTCTCAATAATTTCCGAAAGATAGATATATCCACGCAGGACGGAAAAAGAAAGATAATCGACACGTTTATCAATTCGATTTATATGTATGACGACCATATAAAAATCGTCTATAATGCTAATGGTAAAGAAGAAACCATATTGCTTGAAGAACTCGAAAGTTCAACCTTGTTTGCAAGCGGTACACGTTGAGCTTATAATAGCCGTTGTCCGTAATTTTATCGCCCAGAGCATAAATCCCATTCGCGCGATAGTCGTTCATTTGGACGCCAAGGTATTTTGTGCCGTTATATATAACGATTTTTTGCCACATATAAGTAGTACCCTCGTGACTTTCCCAATTGTAGGGATTTGCGTTATTATCACGCGGAAGGGGTGGCGTCCCTGCCATTTCGTTGAGTTTTGCAACGACGTTTTCGTCGCGCTCTAAGGTTTGCGGCCAGTGACCGAAATAGATATATTTGCCCTCGCGCGTGTACCTGACGGGGTTAAGTCCACCGCACGTGGTGCATACGTCGCAAACGTAACTATGCTTTCCGTTGGCGGGGATTTCCACTTTCGTATTATAATCGCAACCCTCGCGCTGACATTCGTCGTATTCCTCCCAGCCGGGCAGGCAGTCCGCTTGTTTAGCCTCGTGATGTTTGAGATTGTGTCCGAGAGCCTTTTCGACATATCTATCCACCTTTGTGTTGTAGTCGCAACCTTCGCGATTGCAGGTGGAATAGCCTCTCCAATACCCGTCCTCGGTGCAGGTTGCGTCGTACGGATCGTGCCATTGCAAATCGTGTCCGAGAGCGGGCAAACCATTATAATCGGTGTGATAATCGCACCCCTCATTGGAGCATTTTAAATACTCCTCGTTGCCCCACCTCTCGCAAGTTGGCTCAACGCGCGGCACGGTTATGGACAAATTATGTCCCGTGGCGGGTATTTCCTCGTACCCTTCGGTTTTTCCGCAATAATGCTCGCATCTTTTGTACGCTTTCCAGCCGATTTCCGTACAAGTCGGCTCTTTTGCGGCAACGTCCTGCATATCGTGTCCGATAGCGGGTATCGGCTTCTGCTCGGTATAAGTACATCCCGGATTTATGCAACGTTTGCCGTGGGTAAGTCCGTCTTTTTCGCATCGGGGATCGTAACCTTTTTCTTCGCGCAGGTTATGATCGGCAAGTTCGCCGTATTCAAAGGTTTCTCTGCCCAAACTGCCGCAAATACTGCAAACAAGCCTATACACAGCCTCCTTTGGCATGTTGCATTGTCCACAAGGTTTCTGTCGGTAACTTTTTCGACATAACTGTGTATATGCTGTTGATCGGCATTTACCAAGCCCGCAACGACAAAATACGAAAAACTTGCCGTTTCAAAGTAAATATTGTTGCCGTCAACTGTCGTTGCGAGTTCTTCTACCGTATTATCGTCCTTGACGTGATATGTGACATATCCGAGTTCCGACTCAAACGGTTTCGGCATGGTGATTCTGACCTTGCCGTTAGGCTGCACCTTTTCGCCGTCTTTGGTAAGGGTAATGTCGAATACGGCAACGCGTGTGCTGTCATACGGCTTGTCTATCGCAGCAATAGCCGCTTTTCCCTGTTCGCTGTCGGCGGCATGATGTTCGGCTTTCAGCACGGAGTCGTTTTCAAACGCGCCGTCCAAAGTAATGCCGCTTTCGGCAGTCAGTTTGTTTACTCCTCCGTTTTTGTCGCCGCAAGCGACAAACGCAAGGCACAGCGACAACGCCAGCGCAAGCGCAAGAAATAATAAAGACTTTTTCTTCATCGATGTCTCCTTTATGTTTATAGAGCACGACACGGATAAGCGGGTTTTTGCGCCCGCTTATCCGTAATTTTGATCAGATAATAACTTTTAAGTTATTTTACCTCGATTTTGCCACCCAGTATATCAATATTCTCATATATCTTATCCAAAACTATGATGACTCTACCGTCGGAAGGAATTGCACAACCACTTGCACTTATTGAGCCTCCGGCTGTGATTTGTTGAATCGTGGCTTCGCCCACTCTTGTGCCGTCGCTCTTGTAAATCACAACCGTTTGTCCGACCATGAAGTATCCCTTTTTAACAGTCGCGTAAATCGCTTTTTCTGCCGCTTGTACTACTTGGATCGAACCGGAGGTGGACTTTCCGATTGTAAACTCAACAACCGTAATCTCAACTGTCGTAACGGATGGGGATTTGGGAACGATTTTGTAGTTTTCCATAACAGGGTTCGTAATGTTTCCTATTTTAAGGAAGAAACAATCCGTCGTTACTTGCTTTTTCTGGTCAGGGATAAAATAGAAAACACTGTTGTTTCCTGCTTTGGTTTCAAACCCTGCTTTTTCGTTGTCAAGCCAAAGTTGGATTTTCTGACCTTCGATACGATTTTCGTATTGTCCGAATAAAAACGTTTTGCCTCTATCATTCGACGGATTTTGTTGATTTCTAATGTAGCCAAGTTCAAGCACGAACTCATACGGTTTAATTGTGAACGTTTTTATTTCGGAAACCACTGCTTCCCATTCGTCCGTTGCCGTGACGCCGATGCGGTATTCATACTCTCCCGCGTTCGTGAGAACGTTGGCGACGTTCAAATTCCTTCCCCATTCTCCGCCAACTTCACGGAACTCGACGTATTTTTCGCCGGAAGAAATAGGCGTGATATTTTCTACGCCGCCTTCAATTAACGGGGTGCTAAATTTATTAACGAGGGTATCAAAGGTGAAGTTCGCCACTTGCTTGCCGTCGTACATTTTACCATCAAAGTTCCTGACGGTAAGATTTCTTGATTTCGCCTTCATAGTGAATTCGACGAACGCGTCTCCGGATTTGTAGTTGTCGCCTTCCGCATATTTAATGTGCACTCGGAACGTTCCCGTTTTAATGTTTATTACTTCTTCTTTTGTAAGGTTACGACTCCAAGCGCCATCAAGTTTTTGTTCCCAAAAGATAGTCTTTGCGCCGTAACCGGTGCCGATTTCAACGTAATTTGTTGTGGGAGCGGGGATACTCTGTGCGCCGATAACAAGATTATTGAATGCGTCTGCATTGCTGATTGTAAAGTCGACGATGTCTGCTTTGACGATTGCCACGTTAATGTTTTCTATTGCAAGGCTGTAATTGCCCGCGTCTTTCCCGGTGATTTCAAAGCTTTGAACCGTCGCGCCGACGTTGGCACTACTCATTGTAACGGTAATTGTTGCTTCGTCGCCTGCAAGCAATTCGGCGGGTGCGCCTGAGAAAACATTTGTATTATCGTATAGATGCTCCCAATCAACGCTGATTACCATGGGGGTGATTGCAAAGTCAAAAGTTTTTGTCGCGGCTTTCCACTCTGCCGTGGCTGCTACGCTGACTTTCACGGTATATTCGCCGGCATTCTTCGGGGCGGTTGCAATGTACGTATTGTCGTCCGCGCCTTTTGCCTTGAACATAAATGCGGGTTCGCGATTGCCTTCAATTACGAAATCGCCTTTCGTAATCGAAACAACTTCTCCGTCGTATTCCTTGCCAAGCGTTTTGCCTTCTGCAAGTTTGATTTCGTTGTCTTTTGCATCAAGAGCGTCGATGTCTTCGGTCTTTTCGTAACCGCATACCGTGCAGGTGAATTTCTTTTCGCCGACTACGCCGTAGTCCGCCGGTTTGGTAACTTCGCCTTCGTCAAAGGTATGCGCGGCGAAATCGCTCTTCATTACGTCATGCGTGGGAGCCGTTGCGTCACAGGTCGATTCGTGCCAGTGTCCCGTCGCGTCTTTTTTCCATTCCTCGCCGTAAGCGTGCGTTGCGGTGTCGGAAATTGTCCTTTCGGTTTCGTATCCGCATTCACACACGCCCTTTTCGACTTTGTCCGTGTGAACGCCTGCGGGCGTTTTTTCTGTCCACGTGAACACGTGCGGGAGTTTCTCCGACGTGTCGGTGTGTTTATCCGTGGTGCATTCGTGCCAGTGGTTTGTTTCGTCAAACTTCCATTTGCTTGAAAACTCGTGTTTATTTTTGTTGCAAGCGGTAAGCACCGAGAGCGATAAAACAAGCATCAACGCTATCGCACAAAATGTGAAGATCGATTTTCTTTTCATGGTTTTTGTCTCCTTTTTTTCTAAATTGATTTATTTCAAAACGCAAATCAGTATTTGCGCTCTAAAACCGTTGTTTATTGTGTTTGTATGCCTTTGTCGGATTATTTTACCACAACGCTATACTTATATTTAATCGTTCCCATTCCCGATTGGATATTGCTCTGTATAATGGTTGTTTTGTCTGCGGACAACTCAAACGTTGAGCCGGCAAGCAATCCGTATTTGTTCGCGGGGCGTTCTTTTTCCATATCTTCTTGGCTGTCATAGAACACGATAGCAGAGCCTTTAATCCTGTACAACAGCGTTCCGATGCCTTTGCCTTTATCGTCTTCTTCGCCCGGGTTTTGATCAAAAGTCACCGACACGGAATCTTTATCCGCCGCAAAAACGAGCGTAATTATTGATGCCTTATGAGTTTGTATAAACTGTTCTTCCGTCATTTCCATTTCCGCGAGAATCGCTTGCTTGACGGCTTCGGACTCCCACTCGATGGTTGCGTCGACTTTGCTGAAAGTCTTGCCCTTTATGTCGGGAGTCGCCCACTTTGCGTAAAGAGTGAAAACTCTTGCCGGCATATATGAAAAACTGAATGCCGTATCAGAAAGCGTTGTGCCGCCGTCCGTGCTTTCATACCAGCCTGCAAAAACAAAACCGTCTTTGGTGGGTGCGACAGGAGCCGTGATCGCCGCGCCTGCGCTTGCCTTAACGGGTTGTACCGCGCTGCCGCCTTTGCTGTCAAAAGTTATAGTATATTCTTTTTCGGCAACAAGTTTATCAATCTTCTCGGTCTTTTCCCTGCGGCAGGCCGTGCAGGTGTAAACCATAGCGCCTTCTTTTTCCGTGGTAGGCTCAACAGTCACGTTGCCGCCGTTCCAGGAATGCTCGGCTTTGTCTTTGATTTCCTTGCAGTCCTTGTCTGCGCACGCGTGCCAATGATAAGTCTCGTCGTGGCTCCATTCTTCCGCAAAGTTGTGTTCCACGTTCTTGTTGCAAGCGGTAAGCACCGAGAGCGACAAAACAAACATCAACGCTATTGCCAAAATAGTGAACAGTGATTTTCTTTTCATGGTTTTTGTCTCCTTGTTTCTAAATTGATTTATTTCAAACCGCAAATCAGGAATTGCGTTCTAAAACCGTTAATAATTTTCCGTTTTCGTTCGTTAAAGTGCGTCGATTGCGTCTGCAAGATAGTCGGACGGAACGGATTCATAGAAGAATGCGTCAATGCTGCCGTCTTCCTTGGCGCATTTGACTTTGTATGCACTGCTTTCATCCGACACGTTGTCGCAAAGAAGCGCAATTTTGATTTCGGGGTTCTGCCTCCTGACTTCGCGCGCGGTGTTCATTCGCATATCGAACGTGCCGTCGCCCGACCTTGTAACGTCCATTACAAGAGTTGTTGCCGCAAGCGCGTTCGTCAGCGTAAGGATACGCTCAGTTTCCTGCGAAGAAGATTTTTCCACAAAGAACCCGGCGCGTTTCAGGGCGTTTGTCACCGCTTCCAAAACGAGTCTGTTCCTGATTGCGAGTACGACTCTTTTCATTTCATATCCTTTCTCCTTTGCGTACTCTACGCCTGATTTCTGATTTTTCATTTTGCGTATATATTTTATTATAGTTGGTATGCGGTTGGGGAGTGCCATTCGGCACCCCTTTGGCAAAATTTTTATGCTTTTCAGAAAAAATTTTTGCAAAAAAGACAGCCGCCGGTAAGCGACTGCCTGTTTCTATATATTTGATTGCATTATCGGTCAGATTTCGTCGTCGGTTTTGTCGAGTATCACAAGCCCCGATTCTCTTGCTCTTACGGCAAGTTGCGTGCGGGAGCGGAAACCCGTTTTGAACAGCATATCCGCAACGTGGTTTTTGACAACGCCCGAAGAAACGCCGAGTTTGTCGGAAATTTCCGTATTGCTGTATCCGCCCGTCATAAGGCGCAGGATTTCAAGTTCCTTTTCGGTAAATTCCGTACTGAGTGCAAGTCCCATTCTGACGGGTTGCGGACTATCGGGATAGACGATTTCGCCGTTTACCACCCGTTCCATCAACGACAGAATAGGTTGCTCATTGACTTCCTTATACCAAAAGCCTTCCACGCCGATTTGTTTTGCACGCTTTATATAGGAACACTCCGGCATACTCGTGACGACGATAATTTTCGTTTTCGGGAATTTCGCCTTGATTTTTGCCGCCGCTTCGAGTCCGCTTTCGCCGTTTTCCGTAACTACGTCCATCAGTATCAAATCTACGGGCATGCGTGTGCAGACAATATCTGCAACGGAAGCGTTTTCTATCGCCGCTTGCAGATAGAATTTGTCCGACGACTCCACAAAATGCGAAAAGAGCGCCTTCGGCATTTGCTGATCTTCGACTATCATGACTGAGTATTTTCCGTCTTTCATAAAGTTTCTCCTTGCGGCAGTTCGATAATGAGTTCAAATTGCGGTGCGCTGTGAATAATCATCGTGCCGTTTTCCCGTTCTACAAGCAAGCGAAGCCCCGATAGTCCGCCGCCTTCTATGATTTCGCCTTTCGGCTTTTCGCCGTCGTTGGTGATTTCTATCGTATATTTGCCGTTTTTCTCCGATACCGTAACCGTCATCGTCTTACCGTTTGCGTGCGAAACGGTGTTCGTCAGACATTCGTGCATTGCGGCGATGAGTATTTTTTCGCTTACCGTATCGGCTTTCGGCTTTTCGCCGCAAAAATCCACGGTTACGGCAACGAGTTTTGCTGCGTCATTTATCACTTGCAAGTTGTCTTTCTTTGTGCGCGGACGAGTGCTTTTCAATGCGGCGATTTCCGCTTGCCAGAAGCATATCATTTGCTTTTGCTCGGCTTTGTCAAGCGGTTCGGCAAGTCTGCGTTTTGTTGCAAGCAAGAGTTTGCCCATATCGTCGTGGATACGGATTTTCGCCGCCAAAAGTTCCTTTTCTTTCGTGAGGAGCACAACGTTATCCCCGTATGCGACAAGGCGTTTGTTGACGGCTTTCAGTTCTTCGAGTTTTTGCTCTAACTCTTTGGTAAGACGGTATCTTTCGGTTACGTTTGCCGCAACGATTTCGTAAACTGTTTTATCGTCTATCTCATGCGAGTATCTCTTGAACGATACCACTTTGCCGCCCTCGTATTCTACAATAGGTTTTTCTCCCGTTTGAAGCGGCAGACAGCTTTCTTCTATTTCGCCTTGCGAGATCTTCCGCCAAAAACTTGCGCCGTCCAAAAGTGCCTTACCTGTTGCAAGAACGCAAAGACGGTTCATTTCGGTATTGAAAAACCGCACGAGTCCGCTTTGCTCATAAAAACATATTCCGACAGGAAGTGTGTCCGCACTCTCTTTTATGGATACCGGCGAGATGTGTTTCTTTTTCCAAAGCACTGCGCTGACAAGTCCGTATACAGCAACGGTGAGCAATACGACAGCAACAACGCAATGCAACCATAGCGGCAAAGAAATGATCGTGAGCGACGGCTCGAATACAGATTCCCCTACACGATAGAGATTACTTCCGCACATTGTGAGGAATACCGATAGAAACGACAATGCAAACGTTACCACCGGCAAAACGATATAGCTGCGTTTCTTGTAAAATCTGACCGACGCAAACAACCCGATAATCGCCAGAACGAACGTGAAAATAAACGAAACGACAATCATCTGTCTTACATAAAACGGTGCGTCTATAAATCTCATACAGCACCCCCTTCGGGCAAAGTAAGCGAGTAATAAACTTCTTCGTCGTCCGTTTGAATTGTTACGTTGTATTTCTCAAATTTCGATTTTACTTTCTCCGAAATTTCTTTCGCTTTATTGTCGCATTCGATACGCAAAACGAGATTATCGCCACGCCTCGAAAGACGAACGATAACGGCGCTCGGTAGTCCCTCGTAATTTGCAATGCAGGCCTCAAAAAAGTCATAGAAAACACCTGCGTTTTTGCCATAGATTTTACCCGAAACGGCGCAATCAAAAGTGCATTCCGCACCCGTAAGCGAAAGAAACCCAAGCGATTCTTTTATCGCAAGCGACAGTTCGCCCACGTCTATATTTTCCTGCTTTTCGGCAAGCATAACAAGGTTGCTTCTGCGTTTGATATAAGCCGCCAAAATGCACGCAAAACGCATTTTATCTATATATTCCGTGCTGTTTAACTGCGTTTTGTGGTACATATCCGACAAAAGCGCATCAAGGCGTCTCAGTTCTTCGCAGGTAACTTCATCCATCTTTGCGTACAGTTTATTTTGCTCTGCAATCTGCGCTTTTTGCTCTTTGAGTTCGTTCTCCGCTTCGATGATATAATTTTCTTCGGACAGTCTTTCGTTGGTTTCGGAAAGCGCCGCGTTTATCTCGTTGACCTTGGATAAATCTTCGATTCTGAAAGTATATCCGCCGTGTATTTTTTCTGCTGAAAGCCGTGTGTTTTCATCTATCATTACGGGGCTTTTTGCCGCACGACCGAGCAGGTTTTTATCCGTAAAAACAGACTTTTCGGAGTTATAAATCACGTTAAAATTTTCATCCGTGATAACCGCCGAATATACCGAACGATAGAAGTAGTTTTCGTATTCGTCGTTGGACGGAATCAAACCTATGGCGATACAACTTTCTATCATTACGATACAGGTAAAGCACAACAGTTCCGGGATTTTGAACGCCGGCGTATCCGTCAAAAAGCATACGGTGGAAACAGCTACGCACACAATGAAAACGGTTACGGGTATCCACGTTTTACGCCTGCACGCCGATATGCCGCAGTTCAAAATCAGCACGATAAGGCTTGTAAACGTTACGGCAATCTCCCACGCGAGCGCGATATAATATACGGTTCTATGCTCGTAGGAAAAACCGTTCTCGAAGTTCAAAGCGAACGCCCATTCGTGTGCGTCGTTTGTGAATATCAGAAGAAGCAATATCACGGCGGGTAAATATAAGAGATACCACGCCTTTGCGAGCGGTTTGCCCTTTTTGCTCTCTATGCTGAACGCCGCAAGCAAAATCGTCGGCGGAATAAACATTTGCGGAACGTAGTATGCGTACCAAAGATAGCGCGAAAGGGCGTCTGTGTCCCTTGTCAGTTCGTACCTTATCATTCGCACCACAAGGAAAAACAAAATCAGCACGGCAACCGTAAGGAAATATGCACGCAGATCTTTCCGCATCATTCTATGTATAAGAGAAACGCCCCACGCCACCACGAGAGAAATCAGTATCGTGTGCGCCAACAAAGCAAACAAAGCGTGCCAAAAAACAGGAAGGCTCGAATCTACCGCCTGAAATACGCCCGCTAAACAAAAGAAAAACGCGCATACGGCATATAGAACTATTCTTTTTTTGTTAATAGCAGTCCGCATTTCATCGTTCCTCCTTTTCGTTAGTTACTTATATTATAGCATACTTTTCCGATTTTTTCAATCCATTCTGCCCCATAAACGAAAAGTCGAATCGCTTGCTGTCAACCGTTTACAACTCCTGATTTTTTATGTTATCCGCTATATTCATAATCGGCACGCCGAGTTCCTGTGCGTACTTATAGCATTTATACGCACCGCCATAATCACGCTTGATATAGACGATCATCATATCGCAGTTCTCGGCAAGCCATTTGTTGCGTTCCCCTATCGCCGCTTTGTAATGGCACTTCCTATCGGTCGGGATAATAACGCTATCGTAAGACTTCTCTATAATATCCAAATTCGCCACGGGATACGGTTCGACAAGTCTAAGCTCGCACCACTCCTCCCATTCTCTTCGAAATCGTCTGACGGCTTGTGTAGCAAGGTCATCAAACTCGCCGTTTCGTCCCACGTTAAAG
>DPGH01000007.1 GCA_003523255.1 Clostridiales bacterium | reverse complement strand
CCCCTCCCGGGGTTCTTTTCACCGTTCCCTCACGGTACTATACTCTATCGGTCACATGGTCGTATTTAGCCTTACGAGATGGTCCTCGCTTTTTCCGACAGGATTCCTCGTGTCCCGCCGTACTCCGGATACTCCCTCCCCTTAAACAGTTTCGACTACGGGGCTTTTACCCTCTTTCGCCGTGCTTTCCAGCACTGTTCGTCTACCGTTATCGGTGGATTTCGGAGTCCTTCACCCCGCAAGTATTACTACTCGCGGTTTGGGCTCTTCCGATTTCGCTCGCCACTACTTTCGGAATCGTTGCTTTACTTTCTTTTCCTCCGGGTAATTAGATGTTTCAGTTCCCCGGGTTCCCTTCGCACGACTATTTATTCATCGTACGATACCGTAACGTTACTTACGGTGAGTTCCCTCATTCGGATATCTGCGGATCGTAACTCATTTGCAGTTCCCCGCAGCTTTTCGCAGCTTGTCGCGTCCTTCTTCGGCGCCATGTACCAAGGCATCCTCCTGTATGCTCTTTGTAGCTTGATCTTTTTTCAAATTGCACTTTTGCAATCCGTCGAATTCTCTCTTCGTCTACTTATTTCCTTGACTTCTTACTCGACTAATTCGTGAAAAATCCGTTTTCAGTTTCCTTATTACGTCTTCTTTTTCGTATTAACCTTTCTTTTTTCAATATTTGCTTTCTTTGCCTTAATGTACTCTATCTTAGTTTATTAAAGTCTTTACTCGTTCGATATATTCTTTGCTATATCTCTCTTTCTCTCTCTATGCAGTTGTCAATCTACGCAAGCGGAGCGACGGCCCCGCGCTACCTATGAAAAGCCTTACAAAAAGGCTACCGTTTCAAACGATAGCCTAAATATATTATCATTTATGAATTTTTAAGTCAAGCAAAATTTCAAGTTTTTTCTACATTTTTTTAAATTTTTTTTAAATCGTCTAATAGTCGTCTTTTTGTGATTTTTTGAGGCGTTTAACACCTAAAACCCGCTATTATATATAATGTTACGCTTTTGCGCGTACGTTTACGGTAATTACGCCAGAAATAGCCCCTATCGCCGTACAGAACAAAATATCTAACCAGAACGCCGCCGAAAAGGAATTACTGCCCGCAATTAAAAAAATAAGATACAAAACAACGCAGTACGTCGCTCCGACGAGCGCGCCTTTAATAAGCCCCGCGCCGTTTTTAAGCGAAATAAAACATCCGATGAAAAGCGATATGACCTTTATAAATTGATTTACGGTTTTTATAGCCGCTTCGCCAAGCCCCGTTATTTTAACTATCAACGCGAAAACGAGCACTGCCGCAAGCGAAACGACTATCGCCGTCGCAAACGCTTTGATTACGCTCGTAAAAAATTCCGATTTATTCCCCTTCATAAGAAAAACCCCGCTTGTCTTTACACAATAAAGATATGCGGGGTTTAACGTCAGTATAACCTGATAAACAATAATTAAAAAACGTTATTTTTTTTCTTCTGTTTTGGTTTCTTCCGCTGCGGGCTCTTCTGATTTAACTTCTTCCTGAACGGGAGCAGGTTCTTCCGCTTTGGTTTCTTCCGCCGCTACGGCGCTACCCTGTGCGGGAGCGGTCTGATAAATCGCGCCCTTATCGAACTTAACGTAAGACTTTTTGTCGTCCGTGCCGGTTTCGAGCACGAAAGTGTTTTCGGCGTTGTTGATTTCCGCAACGAAGCCGCAAACGCCGCCTATGGTTTTAACCCTGTCGCCGACTTTTAACGAATCGACCATGTTTTGCGCTTCTTTCTGTTTCTTTTTACCGGAAATGCTTTGCCATACGAAAAGACCGATAATAGCCAAAAGGATTACGCCGAACACTACGTAAGTAAGAACGGGGTTGCCGCCCTGCTGTCCGGCTTCGTCAAGCAATAAAAAATTCATAATTATATTCTCCTTAATTTGGTTTGCCTTTACATTGTAAGGTATTTGACGAATTTACGCAAGCGATTTTACCGAAAATTTCGCAATCGACTTTTTTTGCGCCCTTTCGCACCGTAAAAATCAAAACCTTTGATAGGTATCGCCCGTCTTTTTATAAAATTCCTCTGCAAACTCCGTAAAAGAATCTTGCCTTATGGACTCTCTCACTTCAAACATAAGGCGGTTAAGATAGGTTATATTATGCAAACTAATCATCATGCCGCCTACCATTTCACCGACGTTTATCGCATGGCGGAGATACGCCTTGGTATAATTTTTGCAGGCGTAACAATCGCACTCTTCGTCAAGCGGAGTAAAATCCTCTTTATACGCGCCGTTCCGGACAACCACTTTACCCGTAGAAGTAAGCGCGGTGCCGTTTCTCGCTATACGGGTCGCAAGCACGCAATCGAACATATCTATACCGCGGCGCACGCCCTCTATAAGACAATCCGGACTGCCTACGCCCATAAGATAACGCGGCATGTTTACGGGATAGTACGGGAGCATTTCGTCCATTATTTCGTACATAAGTTTTTTCGGCTCTCCTACGGACAAACCGCCTATGCCTATACCGCACTTTGCGTACGGCAACGTTTCTTTAAGACTTATAAGCCTTAAATCTTTGTAAACGTTACCCTGCACTATAGGAAACAACATTTGGTCGGGATTATTATGCGCTTTTGCGCACCTGTCGAGCCATTTGAGAGTTCTGTCCATCGCCTCTCTCGAAGAAGCGTAATCCTCGCCGTACGCGCTGCACTGATCGAAAGCCATTATTATATCCGCGCCGAGATTGTTTTCTATCTGTATCGCTTTTTCGGGCGTGATAAAATGCAGACTGCCGTCTACGTGAGAATTGAAATACACGCCTTCGTCTTTAATTCTGTTAAGTTTTGCAAGCGAAAAAACCTGAAACCCGCCCGAGTCGGTGAGGATAGGTCTGTCCCACGCCATAAATTTATGCAAGCCGCCGGCTTTTTTTACCGTTTCGTCGCCGGGGCGCATATAAAGGTGGTACGTGTTTGCCAAAAGTATTTGCGTTTTTGCGTCCTTAAGGTCGCGCGGAAGCACGCCCTTAACGGTCGCCTGAGTACCGACGGGCATATAAGTGGGCGTTTCTATATCCCCGTGCGGAGTATGAAGAACGCCGAGCCTTGCCCCCGTTCTTTTGTCCTGTTTAATCTGTTCGTAATAAAATTTTTCCATAATAGTCCGATAATCTTTCGCGGATTAAATTATAAACATCGCGTCTCCGAAAGAAAAAAACCTGTATTTTTCTTTTACCGCCGTTTCGTACACGGAAAGCATTTTCTCTCTCGACGACATACACGACACGAGCATTAAAAGAGTAGACTTAGGCAAATGAAAATTTGTGATAAGTCCGTCTACGCATTTGAATTTATACGGCGGATACAAAAAAATGTCCGTATTGCCCTTTACCGGTTTAACGTACCCGTTTTCGTCCGCCGCGCTTTCGAGCGTGCGTACGGAAGTCGTGCCGACCGCGATTACTCTTCTTCCCTCTTTTTTCGCAAGGTTGATGCTCTGCGCCGCGCTTTCGCTTATTTCGTAATATTCGGAATGCATATGATGCTCAGACACATCGTCCGCTTTAACGGGTCTGAAAGTACCGAGCCCCACGTGCAACAACACGTCTACGATTTCTACGCCCGAAGAGCGTATTTTGTTTAACAGTTCCGGCGTAAAATGCAAACCTGCGGTAGGCGCCGCCGCCGACCCCGAAACCTCTGCGTAGACTGTTTGGTATCGATTTTGGTCTTTCAGTTTTTCTTTAATATACGGGGGTAACGGCATTTCTCCGAGCCGGGATATAATGTCTTCAAAAACACCGTCGTAATAAAATCGAACTCTGCGGCTGCCCGCCTCATCAATCGTGTCTAACACTTCAAGCGAGAGTTCTTCGGATATAACGAGCCGCGTACCCTTTTTCGCTTTTTTACCCGGTTTTACGAGCACTTCCCACTCGGTTAAATCGAAACGTTTCAGTAAAAGTATCTCCACTCTGCCGCCGTGTTCGGTATAGGCGAACATTCTCGCCGGCAAAACTTTGGTATTGTTTCTCACGAGTACGTCGCCGGGCTTTAAAAACTCCGGCAAGTCGTAAAAACGTTTATGATATATTTCGTCTTTTTCTCTGTCGTAAACAAGTAACCGAGAAGAATCTCTCGGCGTGGCGGGAGTTTGCGCAATCAACTCTTCGGGAAGATAATAATCGAAATCACTCGTTTTCATCTTTTACCCCCATAGCCGTAACGCCGAAAAACTTATTCTCCGGCATAACTAAACCGATGTGATCGTATCCGCGTTTAAGCAACACTCTCCCGCGCGGCGTTCTCGTGATAAACCCGAGTTGCAACAAATACGGCTCGTAAACGTCCTCTATAGTGCCCGCGTCCTCGCCGGTGGTTGCGGCAAGCGTGTCAAGCCCGCACGGACCGCCGCCGAACTTTTCCGCCATGGCCTTTAGCACGCTTACGTCTACCGCGTCAAGCCCCAGTTCGTCTATGCCGAGCATTTTAAGCGCGCCTTTCGCGTCGGAAAGTTCTATTTCGCTATGTCCTTTCACCACCGAATAATCGCGAACGCGCCTTAAAAGCCTGTTCGCTATACGCGGGGTGCCGCGACTGCGCTTTGCAATTTCTTCCGCCGCGCTTTTTTCTATTTCGGTAGAAAGCATTTTCGCCGCGCGAAGAACGATTTCGGTAAGTTCCGAAAAACTATACGATTCGAGTCTGCAAAGCACGCCGAACCTGTCGCGTAGCGGAGAAGAAAGCATGCCCGCCTTTGTCGTCGCGCCGATGAGCGTAAACTTCGGCAACGGCAACTGCACGTTTTTAGCCGATGGTCCTTTGCCGATTATAAAGTCGAGCGAAAAATCCTCCATCGCGGGATACAGAATTTCTTCTACGTTATGGTTTAACCTGTGTATCTCGTCTATAAACAGCACGTCCCCGTCCGAAAGGTTTGTAAGTATCGCCGCAAGGTCGCCCGAACGCTCTATCGCGGGTCCGCTGGTTACCTTTATCTGCGTACCCATTTCGCTTGCGATTATATGCGCGAGCGTGGTTTTGCCAAGCCCCGCCGGTCCGTACAAAAGCACGTGGTCGAGCGAATCGCCGCGGAGTTTTGCCGCGCTTATAGAAACCGCGAGCGTGTCTTTTATCTTGTCTTGTCCGACGTAACCTTCCATCGACTTCGGACGGAGAACGTTTTCGACTTCGCTCTCCGTTTCTTCCATCGTGCTGGTTACGAGTCTTTCTTCTTCCATAGTTTACCCGTTAAATGTTTTTAAGCGCAAACGCTATAAGTTCCTGAACGCTTTTCGCGCCGCGTAATTTCGCTTTCTCTATCGCCGCCGCGCTTTCGTTTCTCGTAAACCCGAGCCCCGTCAGCGCGATAACCGCGTCTTTTTCTTCTCCGCTCAATTCGTCTTTCGCCGCGTTTGCGGACGTTTTCGATTCCGAGCCGGAAAGCGGTAACTCTGCCGAAAACTTTTCGCGCAGTTCGAGTATTATTCGCTCCGCGGTCTTTTTACCGAGTCCTTTTATCGCGGACAACCCCTTTACGTCGCTCGTTGCGATTTTTACGGCGAGTTCTTCGGTACTCATGCCGGAAAGTACCGTGATGCCCATTTTAGGTCCCACGCCCGAAACGGATATGAGTTTTAGAAACATGTTTTTTTCTTCCGGAGAAACGAAGCCGTAAAGGCTTATACCGTCATCTTTAACCGAAGTATATATATAAACTTCGTTTTTACCGTCGCACGCTATCGCGCGGAAAGCCGCCGCCGAGCACGTTATCTCATACCCGACGCCGTTGGTTTCCAAAAGCACGGTGTCGCCGTCCGCGTACATCAATTTTCCTTTAAGGTAGCCTATCATATGCGCTCCTTTACAGACTGAAAAGTCCGCTTAAATTATTTGTTTGAGCATGGCATAAAGCCACGGCGAGCGCGTCCGCCGCGTCGTCCGGCTTGGGTACGGCTTTAAGCCCTAAAAAACTTTTTACCATTTGCTGTATCTGGTTTTTGGCCGCCCTGCCGTAGCCTGTTAACGCCTGTTTGATTTGCAGCGGCGTATACTCGAAAATTTTGCCGCACTCTTTATTCGCGGTAAGGAGTATTACGCCCCTTGCATGCGCTACGGCAATACCGGTTTTAACGTTTTTCGCGAAGAAAAGTTCTTCTATCGCTATTTCCGCAGGGCTAAACTTGTCTATAACCTGCTTTACGCCTTTTTCGAGCATACAAAGTCTTACGGCAAGATTTTCATCTTTCGGGGTGGAAATTATGCCGTAATCCACCATCTCGGGCTTGCGCTTCGCTTCTTTTTTTATGACCCCGTAACCGAGCGTTGCAAGACCGGGGTCGAAACCGACAATAATCACTTTATCATTGTACTTCCTTTTTTTAAAAAAGTCAAGGCGAAAGAGCGGCTATAACTCGCCCTTTCGCCTTATTTAAATATCGCCGAATCGCGCCGCGCCGCTTATGCGGCGAATTTTTATACTTCGGTTTTTATTTTAAGTCCGTAAAAAACATACGGCGCGCCCCCGTTAGCCATAAGCAGTTCGCTTTCGCCGATTCCTAACTTTTCCGCAACGCGTCTTGCCGAGTCGAAAGGTTTTACGGCGTAAAGTTTTTCCGGGCGTCTTACGACGAGAATGTCCCCCGCGCGTATTTCGCCAACGAGCGCGTTGTCTTTTATCAAACCGAAAACGCTTACCGAAAACTTTTCGGCAACGCCGATTGCGGTATCGCCGCGTTTTACTCTGTAAAAAAACTTTTCCATACCCGTATTATAATTATGCCGCCGCGCGAATAAAATAGCACTGACGACATCGGAGATATAAATGAAAACTTTTTTTAAAACCGTAGCGACCGTAACGTTGTTTTCCGTTTGCGAAAAATTTTTGGGGTTTACCTACCGCATTTATCTGTCGCGCGCAATCGGCGCGGAAGGCATAGGTATATATCAGGTCGCGTTGTCCGTTTTCGCGTTGCTTTTAACCGTATGCTGTTCGGGCACGCCGATAACGGTTTCACGCTTGATGACGAAATACAAAGCGGAAGGCGACCTTAAACGCCGCAACGAAGTTATTTCCGCAGGGCTTTTTTCCGCGCTTGCGTTTTCCCTGCCCGTATGCGTGCTGTTTTTTATATTCAAAAATCGTCTCGGCATAATTTTCAGCGACTTAAGATGCGTGGCGGTTTTCCTTGCCGTACTGCCCGGGCTCGTATTCAATTCGCTTTACTCGGTACTGCGCGGCGTGTTTTGGGGAGATAAAGATTTTTTACCCTATTCCGTTATAGAACTGTTAGAAGAAATTTGCATGATAATCGCCGGCGTGCTTATAATAAGCCGCGCCGATAGCGTTGCCGACGGCGCGAACGGCGCGGGATTTGCCGTACTTATATCCTACCTGTTCTCTTTCTCGGTGGCAACGATTGCGTTCTTTATGCGAAAAAACAGACTGACGAATCCCTTTCCGGAACTTAAGCCCTTGCTTGCCTCCGCAACGCCCGTTACCGCCATGCGCACCACGAACTCGCTCGCGATTTCGCTCGTTTCGGTTATACTGCCCGCAAGGCTTATCTCCGCGGGATATACGAGCAGTCAGGCAATGAGCCTTTTCGGCGCGGCGGCGGGTCAGGCAATACCCATACTGTTTATACCCACTACGCTTATAGGCTCTTTCGCGCTCGTTCTCGTGCCGGAGATATCCGAAAGTTATTACAAAAAAAACTGGGCGTCGCTTAAAACCGACACGGAGAAAGCGGTAAAATTCACCGCGTTTTTAAGTTGCGCGACTATACCGATTTTCATCACCAACGGAGAAGAAATAGGCATATTGATTTTTAACAGCCCGAGTTGCGGCGAATATCTTGCCGCCTCGTCCTTTTTAATGCTTTTTATGGGGCTTTCGAGCATTACGACAAGCATATTAAACTCTATCGGGCTTGAAAAACAAACTTTGCTTTACTATATTATAAGCGGCACGTTTATGCTTGCCTGCGTTATAATTTTACCTAAATTTTTAGGAATTTACGCTTTGCTCGCAGGCTTTTCTTTCGTATACGTTTTAACGACCATTCTTAATTTTCTGCTCCTTAAAAAGCATTGCCCGCTAAAACTTAAATACAAACGCTTTATTGCGTACTCGGCGGCGTTTACCTTGCCGACGGTGCTTCTCGGGCTTATGCTCGATAAACTTTTGCTACCCGTATTAGGCACGTTTACCACGTTTTTGCTTTGCGCCGCCGTGCAAACCGCGTTTATATCCGCGCTGTTTTTCGGCTTCGGACTCGTAGACGTGGCCTTCGTTAAAGAAAAGTTTAAATTAAAAAAAAAACAAAAAAGTCGCCCGTGAAAACGCTTAAGCGCTCGGGGCGACGCGGATTTTAAGTTATTCGCTTTTGTTTTCGTTCTGCCACGGACGGGGGTCTTCTCCGTCCGTTTTTTTATCTTTTTTTCGCGCAAAATCAAATTTGCCGACCGGCAAAACGCGAGGAATTATCGCGACGAGCGCAAGACATAAAACAAGGTTTGCCGCCGCCACCAGCACTTGCCAGGGCAGCCTCACCCACAAATACGCCCAAAACGTTTTTTTACCCAGTCCGTACATAAGCCACAGCGCGAAAGTATTAAGTCCCGAAGTACACGCCGCAAGGTTAACCGCGGAAGAAACACACGTTTTTACGTAATCGTTACCTCCGAAATAATCGAAGGCTATCCCCGGTATCAACCCCGACAGTCCGCTTGCAAGACCTATAAGAGGGTTATACGCACCCGCGGGCATGATAATTCCGCCGATAAGGTCGCCGATAAAGCCGACCGCAAACCCCGCTTTCGCGCCGAGTACGTACCCCGCGATAAAGCAAACCGTATACGTAAACGACACGCTTATATAAGAAACGGGAAAGTACGAAAAACAATTCGCTACCACGCAAAGCGCCGTAAGTACCGAAACGTACGTTAATTTTTGAGTGGGCGTAAGCGTATGCCGCGCCTTTGGTTTTTTAACCACAAAAAACACCGCTATCGCGATTAAACAAACGACAAGCGCAAGATAGTAATACCAGTTAGTGAGAATATTACCGAAAATGACGGCAAAATCAAACGAAGCGGCAGAAGCCGAAAGTAAATAAGACATAAAAAAATCTCTCCCGAAAGATAGAGAGACCGATATCCTCGCCCAGAGTGAAAATCGCTTAGAGCGCAATAATAGCGGACGCGTAAAGACACCGCAAGAGAAAGCCCTTTTCGTTTGCAAAAAACATCCCTGTCTGCAACACTTTACGCGTCTTTACTACTCTATTTTTTAGTACAGTATAAAATTTAAACTTTTCTTTGTCAAGCGAAAATTTGTACCCCGCATGTTTTCGCATAAAAAACCGCCCGTTAAACATAATAGCGGTATGGTCGTTATTTTTTTGCGTACGCTTATCACCTATATTACGCTCGTTATAGTTATGCGTCTTATGGGAAAACGACAGATAGGCGAAATGCAACCCTTTGAATTTATAGTAACCCTTATCATCGCCGACCTTGCTTGCATACCTATGGCGGACGTTTCGATACCGCTTGCGTACGGCATAGTCGCCATACTCGCGTTGTTTTTACTGCATCAATTGTTTTCGATATTAGAGCAACTCGGCGACGGATTTAAAAAGGCGCTTTCGGGCAAACCCAGCATAGTTATAGACAAAAACGGCGTCTGCATTGCCGAACTCAAAAAAAACAATATGGGCGTAGACGATTTGATAGAGTCTATGCGCGCGCTCGGCTACTATTCTCTCGACGATCTCGATTACGCCATATTCGAGTCTAACGGTAAACTTTCACCCTTCGAACGCGGCGGCGAGGATAAAGGCGAATCCGTACCCCTGCTTATTGTAAACGAAGGCAAAATAGTTAAAAGAAACCTGAAACTTATAAACATAAGCGACTCCGATATAACGGCGTATATAGAACAATCGGGTACAACTCTTAAAAAAACCGAAGTGATGACGATAGACGGAAACGGACGAGTTTATTCCAAACAGAAAAACAAAAAATACGAAATTACTTCGCTTACTTTGCCCGCAGGAGTTAAATGGTGAAAAAATGAAAAAAACTATAATATCCATGCTTACGGTCGCGTTGCTTTTAACGGTTTTCGCTTTTTACGAACACGACTTCGTTTCGCGGCAGTTTACGGAATTCAAAGCCGCGCTTGACGTGCTGTACGTTAAGGTGGACGAAAAAATCGCAGTGGAGGACGACGTATACGCCGTTCAGACCAACTGGCACGATAAAAAAAGATATTTGCACGTATTTATACCGCACAACGAAATAAAAGAATTCGACCTGTGGGTTGCGGAGTGCGTTAAACTCGTCCGCGACGAAAAGTGGGAGGACGCTCTTTCAAAAGTAGAAGTACTTAAAGAACTCTCCGTGGAAATACCGAAATCTTTCAGCGTATCTATCGAAAATATATTGTAAAAAAGTAAAATCGGCGTATTTTATTGACAACGCGCGCGGGCAGTGATAAAATTTAAAACGGTTACCGAAACGGTAACCGTATAATTTTATTACGGAGCGAAATTATGAAAGGTTTTAAAAACGTAAAAGCGTACGTTGAAGGCAAAGGCGTTATCACTACCGACATCGGCATTGAAAACGGCAAAATAGCCTTTATCCAAGAAAACAGCGGCAAAATTACCGAGCCGTTTAACGTTAAAGAGGGCGAAATAGTCGTTCCCGGATTTATCGACGAGCATATTCACGGCGCGATGGGGTCTGACGCGATGGACGGTACTACCGAAGCGTTAAACGTTATAGCGAAAGCGGTCGCAAGCGAAGGCACTACCGGCTTTTTGGCTACCACGATGACGCAGAGCCCCGAAAACATTTTAAAAGCAATGGGCGCGGTAAAAGAATACGTTGAAAAAGACGTCGACGAAGGCGCAAAGGTTTTGGGCATACATTTAGAAGGACCCTTTATTTCAGTAAAACACGTAGGCGCGCAACCCATTCAATACGTGGCGAAACCCGAAGTCGAAACGTTCGATAAATACAATAAGGCGAGCGGCGGCAATATTAAAATCGTCAGCCTTGCCCCGGAGGTAGAAGGTGCGGACGAACTTATCCGCCACCTTGCGGCTATCGGCGTAACCGCTTCCGCAGGACATACCGACGCAGGATACAACGAAATGAGCCACGCGATTGAAAGCGGGCTTAAAAACGTTACGCACACTTATAACGCGCAAAAGCCCTTACACCACAGAGAAGTCGGCACGGTAGGCTCGGCAATGCTTTTCGACGAACTTCGTTGCGAAGCGATTTGCGACACCATTCACTTGAGCGTGCCTGCAATTAAACTTTTAATCAAAAACAAACCGCACGACAAATTCGTACTTATTACCGACTCTATGCGTGCAAAACATCTCCCCGACGGCGTCAGCGAACTCGGCGGACAAGAGGTTTTCGTTAAAAACGGCGAAGCGCGTCTTAAAGACGGCACTCTCGCCGGCAGTATATTGAAAATGAACCATGCGGTTAAAAACGTAGTCGAAAAATGCGGCGTTTCGTTTACCGACGCAATAGACTTTGCCACGATAAACCCCGCCAAATCTTTGGGGCTCGAAGATAAAATCGGCTCTATAAAAACGGGCAAAAACGCAGACTTTGCCGTTCTCGACAAAGACTTTAACGTTACCCTCACCGTGAGAAACGGTAAAACGATTTTTGCAAAATAACCGGCATTTCCGTTAGGTTTTTGCGTCGTTTAATTATATATTCGGTTTGGTTTAAATATGGTTTATTATAATTAAGATATAATATAATAAAT